>NZ_WSQA01000009.1 GCF_009768885.1 Sphingobacterium humi | reverse complement strand
TTTCAATGCAAAACTTAAGGCTTTTAGAAGTGTATTTCGAGGAGTTAGAGATACTACCTTTTTCTTATATCGGGTGATGAAATTGTATGCTTAAAAATTATTACCCCCCAAACTTTCGGTATGATCCACTTTAACATTTGATCAATGGATAAGAGATTTACCGACCTCATACAGCTTATACAGCAATCCAGAAACAATGCAATAAAGGCAGTTAATACCGAACTCATAAACCTCTATTGGAATGTAGGAGCTTATGTGAAACAAAAGTTATCCATTGCCGAGTGGGGCGATAAAACGGTAGTTGAATTGGCGGATTTCATTCAACGACACAATCCTGAATTAAAAGGGTTCAGCCGTTCAGGGCTTTACAGAATGATACAGTTTTATGAAACTTATGCTGATACCAAATTTGTCGCACCAACGGTGCGACAAATACAAATAGATAAAAATCAGATAGATAAAACTGTCTCACCATCGCTGCGACAATTTCAATTCCAAGACATCAAAAATACGCTTTTAGCTGAATTGAGTTGGACGCATCATCTTACCATCTTTTCCCGTTGTAAAACAGAAGAAGAACGGGAATTTTACTTGCGTATCACAATCAAAGAAAAATATACCAAACGAGAACTAGACCGACAAATTTCTGCAAGTCTTTTTGAGCGTGTTATGATAGGAAATGCAAAACTCTCAACAATGCCGAGAGAATTAACCATCGATATAGCAAGTCCTTTCAAAGACAATTATGTATTTGAGTTTCTGAACCTATCCGAACCTCACAGTGAAAGCGATTTACAAAAAGGCTTAATCGAGCAGATGAAAAATTTTATCCTTGAATTAGGTAGAGACTTTATTTTTATTGATGAAGAATATAAAGTGCAGGTAGGCAATAGGGATTTCTACATTGATTTGCTGTTTTATCATCGTGATTTACAATGTTTGGTAGCTTTTGAACTCAAAGCTGATGAATTTCAGCCCGAACATTTGGGACAACTGAATTTTTATTTGGAAGCACTTGACCGTAAAGCAAAGAAGAGCCATGAAAACCCAAGTATCGGTATTTTACTCTGTAAGGGCAAAGAACATGAAGTTGTAGAATTTGCGCTGAGCCGTTCACTTTCGCCTACTATGATTGCTGAATACCAAACACAATTGCCCGACAAAAAGCTACTGCAACAGAAACTGCACGAGATTTTTGAAAACAGCGGTACATAAGATGTTTAGGCGATAGCGACATTTCCCCTCGCTCATTAGTAGCTTGCAAAACCCCACCGCTCCAGGCCATAGCTGTTCTCGCTTTGGGCATTTACGGAATTGATTTGGCGACCAAATCTAACTGCAAATAAGATTGTTATTATCGGATAACTTTCATACCATTATAGCAACAAAGTATATTGACTGATTGGAAAAGGTTCTGTCAAGAGAATACAAAGTCCTACAAAACAGAGCAGATTAAAAGTGATTTATTCGGTTACCTCTGTTGATAAAGAACTTGATAACGATAATATAATCAACGATTTCTATTTATGGCTATTTTGGCTTATTAATTATATGATGATTATTTCATTGTTAGTCAATTCTTCAGGATCAGTTGGATTTGCAAATACAAAGTGCAATGGCCTAAATCATAACAGGTCAATTTGAATCTTTCTAACTTTTATCGCTTTTCGTGTTTCTCCTTTTTCATTTTTGAATTTGAAGTCGCTATAGATTAATAAGAAGGTATTTTTATTCAGTTGCAGGAGGTCTGGATAGCTGCATGATACCTCGGTGTTTTTGCCATTCAGCTGATAAGGCAGCATTTCAAAAGGATCGGACCAGCTGGTGCCTTCCTGATTCAGGGCTACCCGTATTTGCATACCGGGTCTTCCGGAGGCCAACATAATGGCACCATTCTGCAACTGTTGTAGTTTGGGAAGTACCCCATTTTTTGTAAAGGCAGCAGCTTCTGTCCAACTTTTACCCTGATCATAAGATTGTGCATAATACATGGGGCTATTCCCTAGGCCATCTGTAGTCCGAAGAACGGCTAGGTAATGGCCGTTTTTCAGAATTTCAAAGGTGGGTTCTGTAAATCCTAAGGCATGGCGTTGGTTGCCTTTAGGATCTAAGGTAGCATCGTAGCGATAAGGTATTCTGCCGATTAATGTCCAAGTTTTCCCTTTATCGTTTGAGGTATAGAAGGGTACATCCGAGGGTGGCACTTTACCATTTTTTAGTGTAAACCCAGGGTAGGTACCGGTCACTAGGGTGCCGTCTTTTAATTGTTTCATATCCCCCCACCAAACCACCGGGAAAAGTTTATCGTCTGCATACCTAACTAGATTTTGTTCGATCAGCTTGGCTGACTCCAATTGCCACTCAGGTTTATCTGCCGTTCTGCGGAATATGTGAACATCCTTTAGCTGATCAGGAAGGTCCTCAGCTTTCCAGAATTGGAAGGTTCGACCATAGGCTTCTTTTGCTTTAGCTATGGGGCTCGATAGGTTTAAGGATGTTATAGGAACAGCAACAGGCGTGTGTACTTTGATGTATTCATGGTCTGCAACCTTAAAACCACCACCTAAAGGAGCTTTCGCAACCTCCTGCCAGGTGTTCCCTTTATCTTTAGATATGGCCTGTCCAGAGCTTCCTTTGCCATAACTTTCGGCATGATCGGAAGATAGATTCCAACGAGCAACAATATGTCCCTCATCGGTTTGGTAAAAACTTGGAAATTGGAAATATCCCCATTTATAGGGTCTATCAGCCACAGCCACAACAACAGGTTCTGAAAACTGGATTCTGAAAAGCTTTTTACCTTCTTTGCTGTATATAAATTCCGATTTATCATAAGCCTTAATCCCTTCATGGAGTGGCTTTTTATTCCAATCTATTTGAGAATCTGTGAGGTTTGTAAAAGCTTTGTTGGTTCCGCAAGCGGTTAATAAAACTATGGGTAAGATTTTGAGAAGTGATAATTTCATGTACTTGGATTTGGAATGTGCATGCACGGTTAAAATATTGAAATCGGCGTTGAACTGATTGTTCACCTAATCAAAGATATTGACTGCTATTAACCATCACTACTACTTTTTTATAGATATGCAATACAATATTTCATATTTAGCAGACAGCTTACCTTATTTTTTGCGAATATTTTTCAGAACGCAACGCTTATTGATTGCCCCCTTGTGAAATCTGAATTTGACAAAAATACTTTCCATAAATCATAGACCTTTAAATTATGAAAAGCGAAAGACCGCTAGCTGATGAAAGAAATATGCTGTGGTTTTCGAAAACTCAAATTGCACACAAGACTAAATAAATAGACCCATGAAGAAGTTAGAAAAATTAAAACAAAACAAGTTGAACAACACTAAACTGGTAAAAGGTGGACTTTTAGGAAACCGTACGCCTTCTCTTGGTATTGACAATGGCGTAATGCCTACGCATAGTAGCTCAAACGAATTGTTAGGGGATTCAACGATGCCAGACCATGTTACAGATGGTTGCACCAGACCTTAAAAAAACCTTGGAAAGAAAAATATTTTAAACATTTATAAATTATAAGCACATGAAAAAGTTAGAAAAATTAAACGCAAGCAAAATTGAAAACACCGAAAATGTAAAAGGTGGTGCAGGTATTTTCGTTGACTTCTCTTTTGATAACGGAGGAGATAGCTCTGTTCCTACAACAGAACATAGACCTACAAAAGGTCGTTTAGCAGAGCACTATACATGTGACCATACTCCAGATTAAGAAATTCCCATCAATTCGTTGAGACGGAAGAGCGTGTAAGAATATTCTTGCACGCTTTTTTATTTCTTATCGGCGGCATCGAATATCTTTCAAAAGCCAGCGAATATTGTTGATGTCCTGCACGCATATTTAAACTATCCATTTTTGACTGCCTAATATTCTATTTTCACAAGTGAAGGAACTGCTTTAAAAAGAAAGCAAACCCTTCAATATGTATCGATTTAGTACCGTTAGGATGAGTAAAGTATTAGTATTGAGTCAGGCCACTTTAGAAATTTCCACAGACTACCTGTGTAAATGGATGCGGTATTTCAAGATGCCTTATGTTCGCTTGAATGGTGAGGATCTTTTCGAACTGGAGAGCTTGTCGGAACTGCCGCAGAACGAAGAGGTGGGCATCGCCTGGTATAGGAGGCGAATTCATGCCTTTCCCGGTCTTCAGTATGAGTTAAAGGAAGCCCATTTTGAGAATAAACGGACATTGGGCGATTTCTTTAATGCGGAATTTAGAACCCTATTTAATTATATTCTTGAAAAAATTGCGCCTCAAAAATGGGTGAATGACCCCGCCATGTCGATGAGGCTCAATAAGCTATTTGTTTTGCAGCTGGCGGAAGATAAAGGATTGGCGATTCCGAAAACCGAGGTGCTTACCACGAAAAAGGCTGTTGCAGACTTCATATCGCAATACCCTCAAGCAATTATCAAACCCTTGAGTGAAGTTATATTTCTGGAAGATAGCAAGGACATGCATTATAATATGCTCAGCAAACTGTTGGATGCAAAAGGCTTGAAATATGTGCCAGAGCGGTTCTTTCCTTCCCTAATTCAGGAAGCCGTAGCCAAGAAAATGGAAATCCGGGTATTCTATCTCTATGGCAAGTTTTACGCTATGGCCATCTATTCCCAGAATAATAAAAATACCAAAAATGACTTCCGCAATTACGACCATAAACGGCCCAATAGAACCGTTCCGTATCAATTGCCAATTACTATTAGCACAAAGCTCGAGGCCCTGATGCAGGCATTAGGTTTTAACACAGGTTCTATCGACTTGATATTGACACCACAAGGGGAGTATGTTTTTCTGGAAATCAATCCGGAGGGTCAATTTGGTATGGTGTCACATCCTTGTAATTACTATTTAGAGCGCGAAATGGCGCTTACCTTTAAGCATAAGATATCAAATGAAGCATAGGTTTATCAAGAAGTTGAAAAAGCTGGAAGGACTTCCGCTTTCGATTTATTTTTTGGAACGCGATAGCATGGATCTGGATAAAACACCTTTGAAAATTGAAGAAGCCAAGCTGCTGAACTCCAAAGGTTATCGGGTCATCAATTACTATAAACCCATCTCTAAATTATAAGCATGAATTACCTTCATATTTTTGCAAATTGTCGATTGGTGAAAGGGGCAAGCATGTCTTTAATCTGCGACTTGCAGCTTAGGAAATATTATCAAATTCCCAACGATATGCTTGAAGTATTAGAATACCTGGCCGATCATTCCCTTGAAGAATGTGTGGAAGCCTATGGCCATGAAAATAAAAGCACCATCCAGACTTACATCAATTTTATTCTAAAACATGATATGGGTTTTTTGGATACCCACATCATGGAGGAATTGATACCACTCTCCCTAACCTGGGATGCCTTCTCGGAAATCACGAATATTATTTTGGAAATCTCCCCAGGTACTGATTTCGAAGTGCCATTTATGGAGGAGCTATTAACCTTAAATCTCTCTGCGGTAGAAATTAGGAGCTATGAAAAAATACCTTTTGAAAAGCTAAAGGTGGTTCTTGACAAATTTAAATTTAGCACAGTCATTTCCATAAAGCTTGTATTGCATTGGGATAGTTATTGCCAAGAGAAAAACCTTAAAGCCTTGTTGGAGAGTGATCTACGAATCAACACGATGATTATCCACTCGGCTCCTCAAGATAAACACATCAAATTACTACGCGATACGGCTCATATTTTCTTCGGCAAGAAGCCCTTGGATTCCTGCTTACAGTGTGGCATTATTCAACCGAGTTATTTTAGCAGCAGTATTGAGCTTTTCTCGGAAAGCCAATTGTACAATACTTGTTTAAACCGTAAGTTGTCTGTAGATAAGGATGGTTATATCAAGAATTGTCCTTCCATGGCCAACAGCTATGGCCATATTAACAGCAGTAAACTGCAGGATATATTGGAAACCCCTGCTTTTAAACAGCCTTGGGCCATTAATAAGGATCGCATCGAAGTCTGTAAAGACTGTGAATTCCGATACGTTTGTACCGATTGCCGGGCCTATACAGAACGTACGCATATCAATGCAGAAGGGCAAGACTTCTCGAAACCTTTAAAATGTGGTTATGATCCATATGCGAATCAATGGGCAGATTGGTCGACAAATCCATTAAAGCAGCAGGCCATTTCCTACTATCAAATGGAAAGTTTAATAGCATCGCAATAGCATGGCTAAATTTCCTTTCTATAAGCAACCCGATATGAAGGACTGCGGTCCGACCTGTTTGCGTATCATCAGCAAATTCTATGGCAAAACTATGTCCTTGCAGTTGCTACGCGATTTGTCGGAAACCACAAGGGAAGGATCGAGCCTGATGGGATTAAGCCGTGCGGCAGAGGCTATAGGTTTTAAAACCCTGGCTGTAAAGATCGACTTGAATGTGCTGATTGAGGATGTGCCTCTGCCATGTATTCTGTTCTGGCGCAAGCAGCATTTTGTGGTTGTTTATAAAATTGAAAAGAAAGGGCAAACTTATAAGTTTCACATCTCGGATCCAAGTTATGGCTTAATCAGCTATGATCAGCAAGAGTTTCTGGATGCCTGGATAGGCAAAGGGGCATCTGAGCATACGGAGGAGGGAATTGTTTTGGTATTGGAGACCACGCCTCGATTTGATGACTTTGAAGAAGAAGCGGATAAGAAATTCTCCATCTATAAATACCTGAAACACTACCTGTCCAAGTACCGGAAGTTTATCTTGCAATTGGCAGTTGGATTAATCGGAGGCAGTTTATTGGCCTTGGTTTTTCCTTTTCTTACCCAAAGTATTGTCGATATTGGAATTCAGAATCAAGATCTCAATTTCATTTACCTGATCCTCTTTGCCCAGATTATGTTATACCTCGGACAGATGAGTATAGAGGTTATCCGTTCTTGGATTTTACTGCATCTCTCTTCCCGCATCAACATCTCCATTGTTTCCGACTTTTTTATTAAACTGATGCGCTTGCCCATCCGTTTTTTTGATACCCGCGTTACAGCGGATATTATGCAGCGGATATCCGACCATTCACGCATTGAACAATTGCTGACCAACACCTCTTTGCAAACCTTATTCTCCCTGATAAACTTTGTTATTTTCGGCCTGGTGCTGCTTATCTATAATTACAAGTTATTCTTGGTTTTTCTATTTGGGGCCATGGCCTATATCGGCTGGATTACCTTTTTCCTGAAAAAACGACGCGAATTAGATTATAAGCAATTTTCGCAGCTTTCGGAAGAACAGGGGCAGGTGATGGAGCTGATTAATGGGATGCAAGAGATAAAGATGAACAATGCTGAGAACTATAAGCGATGGCAATGGGAGGGGATTCAGATTAAGGTGTTCCGGATAAAGATTAAGGCGCTAAAACTGGAACAGGTGCAGACCATTGGTGGAAATATTATTAGCCAGCTTAAAGATATCCTGATCAGTTTTATTGCCGCTAGTTTGGTGGTAGAGGGCAAACTGACCTTAGGGATGATGCTTTCCGTACAATATATTATAGGACAGTTGAATTCACCACTCATTCAATTGGTAAGCTTTATTCGGCAATTTCAAGACGCCAAGATTGCCTTGGAACGGTTAAATGAAATTCATGAAAAAGACGATGAAGAGCCATTGGATGGATCTACCATCAGCGATATTCCTGCAGCAGATATTGAACTACAGGATGTCTCCTTCCGCTATACAGGATCTGAAGTTCCCGTCTTTGAGAACTTGAACCTTAGGATCCCATATCAGCAGACTACAGCCATTGTAGGTGCCAGTGGAAGCGGTAAAACTACCCTGATGAAACTGTTGGCAAAATTCTATGATGTCAATCAGGGCACCATCAAGATTGGACATACAGACATACGGAATATTTCGGTCAATAGTTGGCGAGACAGCTGCGGTATTGTGATGCAAGATGGCTATATTTTTAATGAAAGTGTAGCCAATAATATCGCTTTAGGCGATGATACGGTCAATAAAGTGAAACTGGCGAAGGCCGTTGAAATCGCTAATATCAAAGACTTTATTGAGTCTTTGCCCCTAAGCTATAATACCCGGATTGGCTATGAGGGCTTGGGGCTAAGTGGCGGACAGACCCAGCGTATGCTGATTGCCCGTTCTGTTTACAAAGAACCAAAGTATGTTTTTTTCGACGAAGCAACCAGTGCGCTGGATGCCAATACAGAAAAGATAATAACCGATAATCTCAATCAATTCCTAAAAGGTAAGACAGCTATTATTATAGCCCATCGTTTATCGACGGTGAAGCAGGCAGATAAGATTGTGGTGCTCGATAAGGGAAAGATTGTGGAAGAAGGCAACCATGCCGAATTGGTAGCCCGAAAAGGAGAGTACTACCGTTTGGTGAAAAATCAATTGGAACTTGGAAACTAACAGAGATACATTAGATCAGATTCAGCTTCGCTCAGAGCAGGTAAACGAGGTGCTGGAAAATCCACCACATTGGTTAATCCGATGGGGAAGTACCGTACTTTGTCTTTTAATTGTGTTGTTTTTCACCTTAGCTTGTATAATAAAGTATCCCGAGTTTATTCCGGGAAGCATTGTAATCAGTTCTCAAAATCCGCCGGAAAAGATCGAAACGACAGTTAATTCTCGGATTGAGAAAATCTTTATTAATGATCAGCAGGAAGTCAAAGCAGGGCAGGCCATTTTGGTTCTGCAATCTAATGCAAACTACGAAGATGTCTTGCAGTTGAAGCAACTTCTGGATAGTATGCAGCCCTTAACTATTCAACAGTTTCCTGTTCAGCAGACCTCTGGATTCCGACTAGGAGAAATCCAAGAAGATTACACCGCTTTTGCTAAGGCCGTGCAAGAGGAAATCCTCTTTGCCAAATTGAAACCCTACGATGCTGAAGGGCTGACTGCCGGGAAGAATATTAATGATTATGAGCGAAGGATTGAGAACATGAAGCAACAATATGCTTTGGAAGAGTCGAAGATGCAATTGACGGAGAAGAATTACCGACGGTCAGAACAGTTACAGCAGCAAGGGGTTATCTCGGCCCTCGATTTGGAAAATGAGAAGCTTCGCCTGCTGGAGCAAAGGAAGAGTTTTAAAAACACGCAGCTATCACTGGCACAGCTTGAAGAAAGTATCCTTAATTTCAAGAAAGTACAAACTGCTGTACAAATCAATAAATCCAAAGATCAATCAAACTATAGCACCGGAAGTCTGCTGATGTTAGAGAAGTTACGGAAGGCCATCCTGCAATGGGAGCGGAGTTTCTTAATCCGTGCTTCTATAGCAGGGAAAGTCAGCTTTCTGCAATTTCTGGGAACCAATCAGTTTGTGAAAGCGGGGACAGCCTTGCTGAGTATCCTTCCGGAACATCGGGATGTTATTGTAGGACAGATGCATATTGCAGCGCAGAATCAAGGGAAAATTCAGGCAAAGCAACGAGTACTCATCAAACTGGATAATTTCAAATACCAGGAATTTGGAATCGTGACAGGTGAAGTCAAATCCTTGTCATTGACACCTGATAAGGATGGTAAATATTATGTGGAAGTCGCCCTTCCAAAAGGCTTGGAAACATCTTATCATAAAAAGATCGACTTTAACCAAGAGCTTACGGGAAACGCTGATATCGTTACAGAGGAACTCACCTTGGCCGAGCGTATCTTAAATCAGTTGCGGAGTATGTTGAAATACCAGCAAAACGGATAGCCATGAGGAGATTAATCTGGATGATAGCTGCTTATTTTTGCATGCTTATTGGCAACTGGAATCTCCAGGCACAAGAACGCTGGGATTTGCAGAAATGCATTGAAGTGGCTTTAGAAAAGAATAAGAGTATCGCTTTAAGCAAGTTGGATGTCGCGAGTAAGATGATCGATGTGAATATGGCTAAAAATGAACGCTTACCTAGCCTGAATGGCTTTAGTAACGTCGCTAGCAATTTCGGGCAGTCGCAGGATATCTTTGGAAATAATGCGCGAAATGATAACTTCAACTCGACAATAGGCCTTAGTTCTGCTGTTTCCTTAGTAAACTTTGGTCGACATAAGCAGCAGATCCTAAAATCAGCACTACTAGTCAATGCATCGAAAGAAGAGGTCGAGTTGCAGAAACGGCAGGTGCGCATTCAGGTAGCACAAGCTTATTTGCAAGTATTGTTACAGCAGGAAATGGCACGCTTAATCGATTCGAGTAGCTATTTCTCCGAGCTACAAGTACAGAAAGTGCAAAAATCTACAGACCTAGGGTATTCGGCACTGTCTGTCTTATATGAAGCGAAGGCCAACCATAGTCGTGATGTGCAGAAACTTGCTGCCGCGCAGCAGGAAGTGGAAAAAGCCTTCTTGGGGTTGACACATTTGCTGAATTTAAACGATTCTGTAACAATTATTCTCGATGATAACTTAAGCAATATCGAACAGTTATCCTTCCATGATGCCGAGACGCAACAACTGCTGCATCATGTTTTTGATAACCATCCTTTGCTCAGAAAGTATAATTACTTAAATGAAGCTATTCTTGCTGATAATAAAATGGTAAAAACGGGCTTATATCCCAGTATAGATTTAGGGCTCAATGTTGGGAGTTTCTATTTCAATAACCTGACTTCCGGATTTGGTAAGCTTCCATTTATGCAACAAATGCAAGGTAATTTTTCCCAACAGATTACCCTTTCCATGAATATCCCAATTTACAATAAGAGATCGGTGAAGCATGGTATCCAGAAAAATAATAATCAGCTCCTTCAAAATATAGAACAGTTGGGATTAGCCAAACAGCAATTCCAACAAGAGTTGGAACGCTATCTTGTGGATTACCAGAATTATAAAAAGCAACTTGTGCTGACCCAAGAAGCCCTAGAAACGAGCAGGCTGGCCTTTGATATCAGTCAAAAAAGCTTCGATGCCGGAAAAATAAGTATTTACGACCTCAATAACTCGCGTGCAAATCTGCTTGCCGCTGAAAGCGATGTATTGCAGATTCGGTACAATATGCTGTTCTCTAAGTTGTTGGTACTCCTGATGGCGAATGGGGAAATATAACGAGATGATAAAGTCTTTTCTCCCTATTTTAAAATAAATCTTCCACTTTTTACTACCTTAATCGTCATTGTTTTAAAGAGAGATTCATTCTTAAATTAACCACTATGATGACTTTATGGAAGGGGCTTCTGCTAGGCATAGCATTGTTTGGAACTGCTATAGCCCAAACGCAGCAACCGAATATCATTTTAATCTTTGCCGATGATCTAGGCTACAAGGACTGCGGATATACAGGAAGTTCCTTTATTGAAACACCGCACATTGATAAGTTGGCGAAAAAGGGAATGATTTTTAACAATGCATATGCTGCCGCAGGGAATTGTGCACCAAGTAGAGCTTCATTAATTTCTGGAAAGTACAGCCCAAGACATGGGGTCTTTGCCGTGGGAAGCACTTCCAGAGGGCCAAAGGATGAAATGAAACTTATTCCTGTGGAAAATACAGATTACTTGGATCCTCATTTTGTCACCGTAGCGGAAGCATTGAAAAATGAAGGCTATCAAACGGCCATCTTTGGAAAATGGCACCTAGGAAAAGAGGAGGAAACAAGTCCTTTAGCGCAAGGATTCGACGTCTATGTAGATGCTAGAAAGGACAACCCGAATAAAAAATGGAATATTCCTGAAGATCCCAAAGGCATGTTCAGCCTGACTCAGGAAGCATTACACTATCTTGAAGCGCATAAAACCGATAAAAAACCATTCTTTGTCTATTTTGCGCATCACGCTATACACTCTAGTTTGGAAGCTAGACCTGCCACTTTGCAAAGATACTTGGATAGGGGTCTTCCCAAAGATCAAGCCTTGTATGCGGCCTGTACGTCCGATTTTGATGAAACTGTAGGCATGCTGTTATCCTATTTGAAGACATCGGGTTTGGATAAAAACACCTTATTGATCTTTACGAGTGACAACGGTGCTACCAATCAGTCGCCACAGGAACCCTTGCGGGGAAATAAAGGATCTTACTATGAAGGGGGTATTCGAGAGCCATTCATTGCATACTGGCCAGGCCAGGTGGAAGCAGGCACGGTAAATAATACACCTATTATTAACATCGATCTTTATCCTACCTTTTTGGCTTTGGCCCATGGAGAAAAGAAGGATCTTGATGGCGAGAATCTATGGCCATTATTGAGTGGCCATGCTGATACAACCGATCGTAAAGCTATTTTTTGGCATTTCCCTGGCTACTTAAACAATCCTGTTATTCGGGGTCGGGATACTATTTTTCGCTCTAGGCCTGTATCCGTCATCCGAAAAGGCGATTGGAAATTGCACTTGTATCATGAAGAGTGGTTAATGCAAGGCGGTTATAAATCAATTGACAGTAGCAATGCCGTTGAACTATACAACCTAGCCAATGATATGGGCGAACGGAATAACTTAGCCTTAGCTAATCCTAAAAAGCGTAATGAACTGTTGGATGAATTGCTGCTATGGATAAAAAAAACAAATGCACCAATGCCCTCACTGATAAATGGAAATAACAAACCTATTAGTCAATCGAAAAAAGCTAAACCCTAAGCAGGTAACAATTTGTTACTATTGCTGTTACATTTCCCCTGTTAATTGATGTAAAGTTTAACCTTAATCAAGTTTTTGATGAAGTGTAAAACCATTAGTAGGCATGTATGGGGGGCTGCTATAATTTAGGAATGCTTGCTTCTAGTCATCATTGATAGAATAAAAATGTCTAAATGATCCATAGCAGCCATACCGTTTGATGCTTTTGGATTGGAAATTTCATTGCTATCCTTACTTTGGACTTTTAGCAATATTTTCTAATTTGGATACCTAGATACTTATGACCAATTACGCACATTTTGATGATTCTCATTTAATTGACCTTCTACAGGTGCGAGATCAACGTGCATATACAGAGATTTACAATCGCTTCTGGCCTGTTTTATTTCGGCATGCGCGCCGCATGCTCCAAGATGATGATGAGGCTACAGATGTGGTGCAAGATATTTTTGCCAAGTTATGGGAGAAAGCGGATGCCATTAAATTATCTGGAAACCTTGCTGGCTACCTGTACAGTGCGACTCGTAATCGTGTCATCGACCGGATAGATCGACATCGCTTAGAAAAAAGATATTTAGATTCCTTAGCCAACTTTCTTCAGCATAGTCAAGCAGTAACCGAGGATCAGGTGCTGGCAGCAGAACTTGCTCGACGTATAGAGGAAGAAGTCGCTAAACTACCTAAAAAGATGCAACGTATCTTTTTGATGCGTCAAGAAGCAGAGCAGTCCTATAAAGAAATTGCGCATACTATTGGAACTTCGGAAGGTAATGTGAAAAAACAATTGTATAATGCCATGAAACTCTTGCGATCAAAGCTCCACATCTCCATGCTACTCATTTGCTGGAACATCCTTAGCTATTGGTATCGCCATTTTCATTAATAATCTCTACTTTCTTTTTTATTTTCTTCCACTTTTGTCTTCCTCGAGCGTCTTTATTATAAAATGCTTAAGTTATGATTAATCAGCCAGCCAAGGAATTACTTGATCGCTATCGAACAGGTCAATGTAGCGATAAAGAGCGCCGCCAAGTGGAAGCTTGGTATATACAGGTTGTTGATGCTATGGATGATACTCATCTTCCTGAGCCTGATTATGCTGCTGTTGAGAGGAAACTAAAAAGTCAGCTTCCTGAACTCGAGCGTAAAAAGGTTCTTAATCTCAAAAAATTTATACCTTACGCTGCCGCAATTCTTATTGCTGGCTTAACCGTTTCCTTCTTCTGGATATTCCAGAAAGATAAATCAACGCATCTCATAGAACAAATCACACAATTAGATGAGGATGTTGCCCCAGGAACAAATCGTGCTAAGTTGACCTTAGCCGACGGTAGATCTATTGATTTAAGCGAATCTCATAAAGGAATAGTCATTGCAGACCAAATTACCTATATGGATGGAAGTGCCGTTTTGGATCAAACTGCTAATATAGAAATGCTTACCCTAAGCACACCTAAAGGAGGAACTTACCAGGTCACCCTGCCTGACGGTAGTAAAGTCTGGCTAAATGCCGAAACAACATTGAAATATCCTTCCCGATTTGATACGGAAGAACGTGTTGTCGAATTGACAGGCGAGGCATATTTTGATGTGGTAGGATTAAAGCGACAAGATGCAAATCAAAGTATACAGCAGTCTGGCCGAATTCCATTCCGAGTTATCACAAAAGGCCAGATCGTAGAAGTATTAGGAACTCAATTTAATATTGCTGCATATCCAACGCAGCCTCAGATTAAAACAACCTTAGTAAAAGGCAAAGTGCGTTTGTCCTCCCAAACAAAGCAATTAACTCTGCAACCAGGTGAGCAAGGGATATCCAATCAAAACGGTTTGGTCAAAAACAAAGTAGATACGGAATTATTTACAGCATGGAAGGATGGGTATTTCTATTTTGATCGTGCTTCAACCAAGGCTGCAGTAGAGGAATTAGCCCGATGGTATGACCTGGACGTACAATATAAAGGAAAACTTTCAAACATTAATATTTACGCCTACATCGAAAGGAATAAACCCCTAAGTGCTGTGTTGAATGCTTTGGAAAAGAGTGGGTTGCACTTTGAGTTGAATCAAATCAAAGGTAGAAATCAACTTATTGTTTCTGAACATTAAGAATCAGAATACAACACTTTAAATTTCTTGTAAAACTAACTTATATCTATAACCAATTAATAATGAATGTATTCATGGGAAAACCAAAAATAGTGAACAAGATGAATCTTATTCGCTTATTGTTCCGTGCGAAAATCGTACTACTATGCAGCTTTTTGCTTACTAATCAGCTTATGGCGGCAGGAAATGCGCAGACAATTTCTGCCCAGACGAAAAATACAACCTTACGCGAGGTAATGAAGATTATCCAGAAACAACAGGGATATTCATTCTTATTTCGAGGAGATCATATTGCAGAAAAGCATATCGCTGTACAAATGAAACAAGTAGGCTATAATGATGCCATGCGCATGATTCTTGATGAATATGGCTTGTCATGGACCTTGGAAGATGGTATTATTACTGTAACGGAGAAGCCTAAAAAAGTAGTCGATCAGTTCAGCATGACACAGCAACGCATTATTACAGGGAAAGTTGTTGACGAGTCTGGGAATCCATTAAAAGGAGTGACTGTGTCAGCGGTCGGGGAGACTGTTGCCACGGTGACTGATGATGAAGGCCGATATCAGATTGCAATCTCCGCCGCAACTAAGGAACTATCCTTTACCATGCTGGGTTTTGAGAAGCAAACCTTCTCTCTAGGACAATTAGCTTCCCTGAATATAACCTTAATACCAACAACGAACGCTCTTGATGAGGTAATTGCGGTAGGCTATGGTACGCAGAAGAAGCGGAGTGTGACCAGTGCCGTAGCGACCATCAATCCGAAGGAGGCTTTAGAATCCAGGCCTATCGTGTCTGTTCAACAAGGCCTTTCCGGAATGACACCTGGCTTGAATATAACGCAAACTAATGGTCGTCCTGGCGTATTTCAAGGATTAAGTATTCGAGGCAATGGATCACCGATTGTATTGGTCGATGGATTTGTGTCCTCGTTAGCAGATGTTGATCCTAGTCAGGTTGCTGAGATTTCCGTATTGAAAGATGCGGCATCGGCGGCCATATATGGCTTACAGGCCGCAAATGGTGTAATTCTCATCACGACGAAGAGTGGTCGGAAAAACAAACCAATTGAATTCACCTATGGAGCACAGGCCAGTTTGCAAGGCTATACCAAAATACCTAAGATGGCCAATACAGTTGAGTATATGGAACTGCGCAACAAAGCCGATTTAAATGAGCAAGTATATATTAATGGACAAGATTTAGCAACCGCAGATCCTTTTGCTGATTTTAGTCAGGATGTAATTCAACGCGCTAAAGCCGGCGAGTTTTTTGACACCGATTGGTCTTCGATTCTATATGGTCAACGCGCCAGGCAGATGACCCAAAACCTAGGCTTAACAGGAGGAAGTGAGAAATCAATCTATTCCCTAGCTTTAGGTTATATCGATCAAAAAGGGGTCAATATTTCCGATTTAGATGGCTTTAAGCGGTATAATCTACGGGCTAAGTTAGAAACCGATGTCACCAATTGGCTTAGCTTAGGTGCAAATACAGCTTATACACATTCCAGCCAGGTGGCTGTGCCAGTTGAAAATGGACGTGCCTTACGAGCTGTTCCTTTTTATCCGGTAAATGATCATTTAGGAACAGGCTTATATGCCGTTGGGGATGGTGGAACTTCTCAAAATCCGGTGTTAACTTCTAACGATGGTTCCTTCGCTAAAGATTTAAGGGATGTACTGGAATTACAATTAAACGGCAAAGTCAAATTAGTTAAAGGGCTTCAGTTTGAAGAAAATGTAGGCGTTAGAATTTTAAACTTCAACGGAAAAGATTGGAACAACGTAATCGATCATGCTTCCCTTGAATTTGATGGTGAAACCGGAACCTATACGGCGAACCCAAATGTGATTGCGCAATCCGCATCACGATCCTTGTTATACAATACAAACCGGCTACAAGTTATTACAACACAATCCTTGTTACGCTATGAATGGGGGAGTAATGAACATCATATTAATTCGGTGCTAGGTTGGCAAACAGAAATGCAAAAAGCTGAAGGGTTCAATACGCAACGTCAAAACTTCTTAAATGATGCCGTGCTTAGTTTAAACCTTGGTGGAGTTGAGGCCGGATTGACTAATGGCTCGAATGCTTTTGAATCCAGTAATTTATCAGCCTTAGGCCGGGTAAGCTATGACTATGGAGGCCGGTATTTAGCAGAAGTTTCTTTCCGTAATGATTGGTCTTCCAATTTTGCGAAAGGCTACAGAAGTGGTTTCTTTCCTTCCCTTTCTTTGGGATGGAATATGAAGGAAGAGGCTTTTCTTGTAGATAAAACCTGGCTTAACTTACTTAAACTTCGAGGCTCTTGGGGAGAGGTAGGTCTTGATAATGTTTCACCTTTGGCCTTTATCCAACGGGTTTCTCAAAACTTTGGTTACCCTTGGACAGCAGGACTTGAATCAGGGCTGGTGATTAACAATTATGCAAGTCCAAAATTAACGTGGGAAACTCATCGCAAGCTAAATATAGGTTTAGATTTCTCCTTATTTGATGGTCAATTTAGCATGACTGCCGATGTATTTAGAAACCGACGGTATAATATTCTCGCGGAGGCACAAGTGGCTCAAGAATTTGGCCTGGCAGCACCGAGCGTTAATCGTCGATCGCAGGAATATAAAGGCTGGGAATTAACCCTTAATCATCAGCATAAAGTAGGCGATTTTCATTATCGGGTTTCTTTAAATGCGAGTAATATCCGATCGAAATGGCTCTCCTTAGGTGGGGAAGCAGCGAACTACACTGATTTTCTGCGGAAGGAGGGCTACCCTGTAGATATGCAATATGGTTATATTGCCGATGGATTAATCAGTAATCAATCAGAGCTCGACGCCTATAAATCCAATCATACTTTTGCAGGGCCGAATACCTCTTTATTATATATTGGAGCACCTAAATTAAAAGATATCAGTGGCCCTGATGGCGTTCCTGACGGGAGAATTGATGCAACCTATGATCGAGATATTATCAATCATAAGCGCGGGGATTTTATCGTTGGCGGTCAATTGAGTGTTGGTTATAAGGATTTTAACTTAACAAGTACGCTAAGTGGGGTTTTTGATCGGAATATTTACGCTGTCGGCGGACAGTCTGAAATGCAGTTTTCAGGTGGTGTAGGCAATGCCTTTGCTGTCCATATGGAGAGTTTTGACCCAGATCAACCCAATAAAAATGCAACTTATCCCTTAGTTCGTTCAGGATTAATTAACTATGATCGGTCTAGCTATTGGATGCGCTCGGCAAGTTACCTTCGTGTTCGAAACATAAACCTGAGTTATCGAGTCAATGATAAGTGGATGCAAAAACTCGGGGTGCTAAATAAAGCCTCCATATTTGCCTCTGTTGAAAACCCATTTATCATTTGGGACAACTTTTTTGCTAGTTCCTATGGCTGGGATCCAGAATTGGGAATAGGACAGGTGGACTATCCGATGGCACGCACATTTGCACTAGGTTTAAACATTACCTTTTAATCTTACGGACATGATATTTTCAAACATAAAATCTTCATTATTATTCGGACTTGCTAGTTTATTGACTTGTACTGCCTGTGATTCTTTTTTAGATAAGGAACCTTTAAATGAATATTCAGTTGCCACCTTATATCAAACTGAGCATGATATTCGGCTAGCTCTAAATGGATTGTACCGGGAAATACGTGGCTTTAATCCTGATGGTTATCCACAATTTAGTGAATATGTGTATGCGACCTTTACAGATGATGCATACGACCGCCGAGGTGCAGCACAATCCTCAGATTTAGACTTTAGCAGCAGTAAAAACAAATTGGCACAGGATTGGGAATCGAGGTATGCCATAATCCGGAATATCAATGAATTTCTAGCCCGGGCACCGCAGGCTGAAGGAAGTTTTGCCGATCCGCAACTCTATAAACGCTATCTTGCCGAAGCACGATTTATGCGCGCTTTGAATTATGCTCGTCTCAACTTTTTATTCGGTGCTGTGCCTTTACTTACTGAACCTACTGAACCTGATTTTTTTCCTAGAAGAGCCACTCGGGAAAAGGTATTTGATTTTGTAAGCGATGAACTCGCAGCCATTGCTAAAGATCTACCTGAAAAATACAATAACGCTAATGATGTCGGACGAATTACAAAAGGAGCTGCATTAGCTATACAAGCGAGGCATCTTTTAAATGGAATCGATTGGTATCCCGATAAACAATCCTTGTATAGTAAAGCGGCAGAAGCTGCTGGTTCAGTATATAAAAGCAGAGTTTATAGTTTGGATGCTGGAGAAGCTGGCTATCAAAAGTTGTTCACGCGTGCCAGTGCCAATGGGGCTAGTAATGAAGCAATCCTGACTTTATTTTATAATCGAGACTTTAAAAGTCATGGTTATCAGGTGGTTATCCTTCCTAAAGGGGCTTTTTCCGGTAGCCGATCGAATAACAGTAATTATATCGGAGCAACAAATGCTTTAGTAGAGTCTTATCAGATGAAAGCTAATGGCCTTGCCGTTAGCAATCCTGCTTCTGGTTATGACCCGGCAAAACCTTGGGAAGGAAGAGACCCTCGATTAGCTGCCACGATATTAAAAGCTGGTGATATGATTCCTGCCAAAGGAGGTGATGGCAAGAGCGATCTTTATGTATTCGATGCCCATCCGAAGAAAAATCCAACGGTTACATTAGAAAATGGAAAAATTATAGGCTCTGTGACCACCGATGATGTAAATAAAAACGAAATCAATAGAACCGGATATGGCTTTAAGAAATACATGGATTTTGATTTCATCACACCTGTGAAGACAGATATTCACTATCATTTCATTCGCTATGCCGAGGTGATATTGCTTTACGCTGAAGCTATTTTAGGGAAAGATGCCGATATCAATAAGGCGATGGCCTTGGTGAACGAGGTGCGGGCGCGCGTCGGAATGCCAAATGTAGTTACAAGCTATGGTGCCGTCAATAGCAAGGAAAAGGCTTTGGAAATCATATTACAGGAAAGAAGGTCTGAATTTGCTTTAGAAGGACCGCAACGCTTTTTCGATATTCGAAGACACCATTTAGGCGAACAGCTGTTTAAAGATGGCAATGTGTATGGCATTCCTTTGGGTGATGGCAGAAATGCGAATGCGAATGTAAAAGATGGTGATTTGGATAATGCGAAAAAGATTATTGTTGGCAAACGGAACTTTAATGCAATTCAGTATTACCTATGGTCTATTCCTTTGGTTGCTATACAGCAAAACGATAATTTAACCAAAGATCCTGAATAATAGCATCGCTTTAAAAGCTTTACTACGCATAATTTTCGTATCTTATTTCATTATAAACCAATAGAAATGATCGGAATTCGTACTGGAAATGGCAGAATAAGTGTGTGGTATTACCTCCTCATTCTCCTCACCCTCCTCATTACCATTGCGCAATTAAACGCTCAATCGCGACCTAATATCTTATGGATTACCATCGAAGATACCTCCCCACAATTCGTGGGCTGCTACGGCAATCCAGATGCCCGAACGCCAACCATCGATCGCTTGGCCAAGGAGGGCGTCCGATTTACCAATGCCTTTTCTACCAATACAGTCTGTTCGCCTAGCCGAACTACCCTCATCACAGGCGTACGAACCTATGAAAACGGAACAGGGCATCATCGCAGTAAATTTCCGTTGCCGGCATTTATGCAAGGCTTCCCACACTATATGCAAGAGGCTGGTTATTACACCTGCAACAATGCTAAAACCGATTACAATATTCAGAATGATAAGGAATATATAAAGGCCGCCTGGAACGAGAGCAGCGATAAAGCCGGATGGTGGAACCGCAAATCTGGACAGCCTTTCTTTGCCGTGTTCAATTACATGGATAGTCATCAGTCAAGAACCATGACCGATCCCTACGATAAATATGTGCAGACGGTGTTGGATGAACTTCCTGAAGAAGATCAGATTAGCGAATCAGCCTTCCAGATGCCGCCATTTTTTAGGGATAGCCCGGAAATGCGGAAGCAGTTTGCGCGGGTCTACAATGCTTTAAAACTAACTGATAATAAAATTGCGAAACTCCTCCAGAAGCTAGAGCAGGACAACTTATCTGATAGTACCATCATCTTCTTTTTTGGCGATCATGGGGAAGGTATTCCTAAAGCGAAAACCAACGGCATCAATTTAGGCTATCGAGTACCCTTTGTGGTTTGGTTTCCCCCCATGTATCAACATTTATCCCCTTGGGGAACAGGCGTTGTGAGTGATGAGTTGGTCAACTTTGAAGACCTCGCACCCACGCTTATCCAGTTGGCGGAAGGACAGGTGCCGACACATATGAAAGGCCGAACGCTACTAGGGGAGGAAAGATCTAAGCCCGTATCTTATTTAGCTTTATCCTCCGATCGCTCCGATAATGGTATCGATATGGTGCGAAGCATTACCGATGGGCGGTATATCTATAGTAGAAATTACATGCCCTTTATGCCGCAGGCGCGCTTCATCAACTATATGGAAATTGCAGAAATCAAACAACAAATGCGAAAGGATTGGATTGCAGGACATTTAAATAAAGAGCAGCAGACGCTGTTTGAAGATAGACCCGCCGAGTTCCTCTTCGATACCGAAATGGATACCTGGGAGCTCAAAAACCTCGTCGAACAGCCTGCATATCAACAACAGTTAAGCCTGATGCGACAGCAATTGGATCAAACCATCATGCAGGCTAGGGATATCATGTTTCTTCCCGAATATGAACTGAATGAAATAGCAAAGACTGGAACAGCGTACGAATACCGCTTAAATCCGCAGCAGTATCCGCTGGAGGAAATTTATGCCGCAGCAAAGCTGTCCGGTTTTCGTTCCAAGGAAGTTACAAACCAACAGATTAAGCTGCTTTCTTCCAAGAACAATATCGTTAGGTATTGGGCCGCCGTGGGACTGCGGTCGCAGAACGCAACGCAGTTAAAAGCTCATAAGCAGCGTTTGAAAGCCGCCTTAAAAGATCCTTATGCACCTGTGCGGATTAGCATTGCTGCGGTTTTATTTGATTTAAATGAGGATCGGCAAGCTGCCGAAATCCTGAAAACAGAACTGGCGAACGAAAACCATTACCTCGCCCTGATGGCCATTAACTACCTGTTATACCTACAACATCCGGAGGCTTTTGCCGAGCAGATGCACAGCCTAAAGGATAATAAAGCATTAACTGCCGATTTGAAGATGGCCGTAAGAGACTATTATGTCCGATTGAAACAAGATGAAGATAAAAAGAACTAACCTAAACTCGCTGCAGATGACCCGATCTACCTATGTATATTACCTTACCATGCTTGGCCTCCTCTTGGGGAATTGCACTGGAGCACTTGCCCAGCAACATAAACCCCAAAAACCCAATATCATCTATATCCTCATGGATGATTTAGGGATAGGTGATTTAGGGGTTTACTATCAAAATAGGCGAAAGGCCGAGCAGAATCGGAATCACCCCTATATGCAAACGCCCAACATCGATGGCTTGGCTGTATCCGGAGCTCAATTAAACCAGGGCTATGTCAATGCCCCGGTGTGTGTGGCTTCCAGAGCCTCTTTATTGTTAGGGGCGAGCCAGGGCCAAACCAAGGTGCGTGATAATCAATTTGACAAAGCCCTGGATAGCAATTATAATCTGGCCAATACCTTAAAAGAAGCCGGATATACCACTGCGGCCATCGGCAAATGGGGATTGCAGGGCAAGGGCAACGTATGGCCGGCACATCCAAGGAAGATAGGCTTCGATTATTATTATGGTTATATACGCCATAGCGATGGGCATGAACATTATCCCAAAGAAGGAAAATACAGAGGCAGCAAGGAAGTCTATGATAACTTTACCAACGTAACGCCGGGTTTAGATAAATGCTATACCGGCGATTTATGGACTGCCCGCGCCAAGCAATGGATTATAGCGTACAGCCAAGCCAACCCGACAGATAAACCTTTCTTTATGTATTTGGCCTATGATACGCCACATGCGGTTACAGAGCTGCCAACCCAGGCCTATCCTGCGGGTGCCGGATTAAAAGGTGGCTTGCAATGGCTCGGCAAACCCGGTGAAATGATCAATACCGCTTCCGGAGAAATAGATTCCTGGATAGCGCCGGAATATGCCCAAGCGACTTGGGATCATGATAATAATCCGTCCACTGCTGAACAGCCCTGGCCTAATGTATATAAACGCTATGCCACCAGTGTCAAACGTATTGATGATCAGGTAGGCGATATCCTGCAACTCTTAAAGGATTTGGGCATCGCAGATAATACCCTACTTATTTTTACCTCCGATAATGGCCCCAGTAAAGAGTCTTATTTAAAAGAAGAGTATTCCCCAGAATTTTTTCGGGGCTATGGGGCTTTCGATGGCATAAAAAGAGATTTATGGGAAGGTGGCGTGCGGGCTCCATTTCTCGTGCAATGGCCCAATCGCATTAAGCCGGGCACCGTTATCAACGACCCAATGATGGCTTCGGATTGGTTGGCTACCTTTTTAGAAGCTGCAGGATATACCATTCCTGCCCATGTCGACGGAACTTCCTTAATGCCGGTATTAACCGGAACAGGAAAGAAGGAAACCTCCAAGGTGTATGTAGAATATGCCCAAAACCAACGCACACCAGATTATGCCGACTTCGAACCGGCCCGCAGAAACAGACTGCGTCAGCAAATGCAGTCTGTGCGCATAGGCGATCATATGGGCGTACGCTATGATATTCAATCGCCTAGCGATCCTTTTGAAATTTATAATGTGGTTCTCGATCCGCAGCAGCGCACTAACCTGGCCAGTAATCCGGCATATAAAGCATTGCAAGAGCAGATGCAGCGGAAGGTGACCCAAATGCGTAGACCAGATAAGGATGCGCCCAGACCCTATGATAGTGTATATGTGGCTGCCGAAGCCGTAACAGGGCGTAAAAAAGGGCGCTTGGAAAGTAAATTATATCATACCGATGAATCCTGGGTATCCAGTGGAAATGGCTTAAAAGCATTGAAAACAAAACGTATCAAAAGCTTAAATTCGGCTTCTTTGCCCTATGCTTTGCATGCCAGCTATGTGGTGAAAGGTTATATTGATGTGCCTGCCGACGGTACCTATGTATTCAACTTCCAAAGCAATGGGAAGGCCGTGTTCAAACTGCATGATATCTTAGTAATCGATGCCGATTATGCGTATAAAGGAGAGGCTATTCAAGAAGAGATTCGTTTGAAAGCAGGACTACATCCTTTCCGATTTTATTATCGACCTGCTTCAAGCAATAGTCGGTTTAGTTTAACCTATTCCGACCAACATGGACAAACGAAAGAAATAAAATAGGCTATTCATGGGCTTGAAAACTTAACAGGAATAAGCCGTCTGCAAATTGAGCTAAAAGCTCCAGACGGCTGGCATTTGCATGTTGAATTTTGACGTTTTTTAAATGTAGTGGGCCTAAGGGTATAGCCGTGTTGATGGTCAAAGCACCAGTGTCGTTCATCTGCCAATTACCAGTTAAATGTTCAAAAGCAACCGGATTGGTGATGCGGAATTGCAAACTGCCATCCCACTGGAAACGGAAATACTTCTGCGCAACAGTAGCAAACATGTCATAAGGAGGAGCTCCGGCAGACTGCTTAATTATCACACGAGATCGACTTTGATCAGACTTCCAGGGATGCGCACTAATCAATTCCTTTGCTATTTTCCAGCCTGCTGCAAAAGGAGCTTTCGCCATAATTTTCCCAAAGGATACCCGTTCCGAATGTTGATTGTTTTTACTGCAAAATGCAGTTAGCAACTGTTCATAATCCACCAGACGATCTATATCTACGCTAAATTGACCGTTATTATCTACTTGCAGCTTTTTGATGATTATACCTTGTTCGCCCTCATATTGAATAGTTACTTCTGCTCCTGATTCCGCTTCCCCTTTTAGAGTAGCGTAAGTGCCTTCAAGAGCGATCCCTTTTAGCAGAGGTGGATTAATAATAGAATCAACTGGATTAGACTTGTCCTTTTTACAGCCAAAAAGAGCTAGGAATAATAAAAGCAGAAATAAAATATAACAAGATTTATAAATTTTCATAACCTGCAAATTATGGGTAGCGGATAATGTATTTATTTAACCATTCTGGAGCATTGATAAGTTTGGTTGTAGAACGTACATGTAGGATAGCTCCACCATAATTCATTTGCAACACTTGTGCTTCTGTTAAATTATCGGGTAAGCGTAGTTCTAAGGCTCCCCAATCTCCCATGTTTTCATTGAAACTGAATGTTTCTAACTGTGTTAAAAGAGAAAAATCGATAATACCAGTAAACTGACCGGAGATTGCTAGTTTTCGAGTACTGGCTGGCAGACGGATGTTCGCATGTAGTGCGCCATTAACATCGTTTAATTGATATAAGTTAATGTTGGTTAATTGTGCAAAACCTGTAAAATCAAAAGAACCACTAAAGGCACCCGTGAGGTGAAGCCTATTAAGATTCGCTGGAAACTTCCAGGAATCCAGATTAACCTTATTTAATCCGCCTCCAGCATTTAAAGAAAGATACTGCAAGCGTTGATGGCTGCTTAGGTCGCTTCCAGGAAGAACGTAGGCATCTAATACCAATTCGGTTAACGAAGTGGGGAAGGCGACAGGCTCCGATAATAAACAGGCATTCAAATTCAATTTCTGAAGCCCCTGATTAAGTATTAATCGTTTCACCTCTTGCGTATGCAAACTAAGTAATTTAGAAGGGCTCACATCTAAGGCTTCCAGGTTTCGGATATTCAGGCTGTCTATTTGTTGAGCCTTAATCAGCATTTGAGGTCTAGCCGCGGTACCATGGATAGATACCTTATTGGCTGCCAGTTGATCCAGATTCTCATTACTGTTAAAACTACCAAACTTAAGGTTGAATTCCTTTAGCACATGCTTAGGGTGTTTAATGTTTTGCAGATCAATGTATTCAAGGTCAATTTGCTGTAGTTGAGGGTTGTTCCCGAAATCTGCGGCTAATTTTAGGGGTGCTAATATTTTGTTTGGATGTTTTTGCTGCATCCATGCAGGATCTATGGTCCAGGTAAATGAACGCAGGAGAGGCATCTTTTCCAGATCTTTTAATCCTGTTGCTAAGCTATTTGTGCCGTATAAGGATTCAACATTCGGAAAATTCTTAAAGCCTTGTAAGGTGCCTTCAGCATTGATAATATTACCCTGATTATCCACATCCGAAGCGGAAGGCTCGAAATTGATACGAATATCGCTATCTTCCTTGTTTGCCGATGGTAGGAAAAATAAACTGTCGTTCGCTGGGGTCACATAAAATAAGGCTTGATTTTCTGCCTGCAACCGATAGGTGGAATAAAGCACCTGAACTTGGGCTTTAATGGCAGGGTCTTTTATGCGGGTTATCAGATTCCCCAGTTTATCGAAACGGAATAATTGTATATAGTTGATGGCTCGTTCGGCCAAATATTCTTGGTATTGTCGGGAATTTTCGTCAATTTCCAATGGTTCATTGATGGATACCAAGGATTCTTTGCTGCAGCCAGCGAAGGCGAGTAAGCCCGTTAAAACTAAAATGGCTGTTGTTTTTTTCATGATGGGAAGTGTTAGATGGAATGGTCTACGCTAGTTATCGATGCGATTCGCGAATATTAATAGTATTTGAGCTATCAAAGGTGGTTTTCGAAAGGAACGCATAGAATATGGCATTTTTAGTGCTTATTCGTGCCCAAAAGCCTTTATCTGTTTTACGAATTAATTCGATAATGTAGATCTGTTTTGGAAGAATGCGAATCGCTTGAGCATTGGTATAAAGCTGGCTGTCGGCACGTTCGCCAATATAGATCTGTTCACCAGCATGAGGCTTTAGTCCAAAGAGTCCCTCACCCAAAGAAAGGAATAAATCCTCATCGGTTTCTATCAACAATTTATTTCCTTTTGTTGTCCAACGGGCATTTGAAACAATATCTTTTGAATTGTTTAGAAAGCTCTTGTAAAAGCTTGAAAACAGAAACGGATAGGCAATTTGCGCCTTGCCACCATCCTGTAAATTAAAGAGTACGCCATTAAAAAATGCAGGCGTATTCATCAGTAAATCTTCGATGTAAGTAATTCGCATGACCCCTTCTAAAGGAAAATCAGGGCTGCTGATAGACTGTCCGTTGTTGCTGAAGCTATGAGGCGAAACCCAGGCTCCAATAAATTCTTCTGCTTTCAATGCCGATGTTTGTATAGGCTGGCTCGCAAACCAGTTATTATCTATGGCTGCAACATAGGCTGCACTTTCCATGCTGTAGGTATTTGGGTTGCGGTTAGAAAACTGAGTTTCTAATACGCGATCGCCAAAATCTATCGCTAGCTTTAAGGTATTCACGTTTCCCTTGTTTTCCATATTTAAGATTTTAATCTTGCCCGTAACACTGGATACGGGTGTTTTTGTGCTCAAGATGAGGGTGTTCTCCTCATCAGTTGCCACAGACCAATTGCCTTTGCAATGAATGGCAGCACCTTGTTGGTAAGGCGGCATAAAAAGCATATTCGAGGTGCCATCACGATAAAGGGTTAAGCTAGTCCAGGCTGCTTGATAAAGCATCGAAGACACGTAATCAGAAGGTTTAAATATATTGTTCTGTGTGCTCCAAGTCTCTGAAAAACCTTCATTGTCCTTGTACCAAACTTGATTTGATATTTTTTGGATAATAGGATTCGTTAAATTGGGGCTATTGAGGATATTATAGAGCGTAATCTTCTCTTTTTTGCAGCCTGTAAGCAAACAAAACACCAGGAAGAATAGCGATAGGATAGTAAATTTCATGCGTTTTTAGGATTTGAATACTCGGATTTAATTTATTTTGCCATTAAGTAAAAGGGTTCCCGTAAGGATTCGAAGTAATTCAACTCGTAATCGGGTTCTCCATAGCCTGTTATATACAGTAAAGGGTGCATATAGAGCATAATATGCGGATTGGATAAGACTAAAGATCCTTCTTTCAAGCTATAAGTAAATTCATAACAATACTCTCGGTTGAACTTGTTAACGCCGGGTGTAGGATCCTGAGCAAGACTCATCCAGCATAAAAGCTTGTCCCCATAAAAGGTATACGAAACTGGCTCACGAAGCAATGCTTTTAGCTTTTCTTTAAATTCAGTAGGTTCTTCCACCTTTGAAAGGCCTTTCATGGTGAATACAGGAATAGGGAAAAATTCATTGATGGCTAATTGACCTTGCGCCTCAAATTGAAAGTCATATTTCACCACTGCGGCATAGCTAAAATCAGGCGTGTAGACTACCTGCTCAGCAGCCCATTCTTTTCCTAAAGCTTCTGAAACTGGGGAATGTGCCTTCCGAAAACTAGCAACCTTATCGTCGAAAAATGCCGCAAAGCTGGCTGCGCGGCTTTCAAATTTCAAAAGTTTCTCTCCTTTTCGCAGCTGTTGCGGAATTTCACCTAACAGGCTTCTGTTAAATAAATTGTTTTCATATTTTTCTTTATAGATATCGAATAGGGAAGTGCTAGAAACTGTTGACTTAACACGCTCAAAGTTCTGCTGCAAGCGGATGGCCAAATCTGTAAAAGTAGCGTGCATCCGAATATCATTATCTACCATGAAGTTCTGATTGGGGGTAAATAACGCTTCTTTAACGTATTGGTCATAAGCCTGCGCTGCTTGGGGAGCATCTACAAAAGCAAGCTCAAACAATTCATTTAGTTTTTTTATTTTTTCCTGTTTTGCTAATTGAATACGAACATCGTCGTCCAATTGCAGTTTCGTACTGCAGCCTACAATGTTAAGGATGCTAAGCGTACTTAGGATTAGCAAATAGCTGTTTATTTTTCTCATGACTAAGGAAGTTCGGGCAAGCATTAGAGGTTATAAGTTAAATTGATGCTGAAATAGCGATTGGGTTGGGAGAAGCGGGAAATAGTTTTATTTCCTTCTCGGAAGAAACTGTCAATGTGCGGCAGTAAAGCTGGGTTGGTCAGTTGTCGTAAATCGTCCCAACGCCAATATTTTTGGTTGAAAAGATTGTAAACGCCGGCTCGAATAAGTGCATGCCGATTAAGCTGGTAAGAACCGAAAAGATCAAAGCTATAAGCATCTTCAAAGAATAGGCCTGGGAATTGCCTTTGTACTTCCTGTTGCGCTGTGTTTTCTACAAAACGAGTCTGCGCTTTGTTCTTCGCTTTGAAATAATTCCCCACAAAATTAGCTTGCCATTTTTGATCTAAGGATAGGTATTCTATCCCGGCGAAGCCTGTTAGCGGCTGTGCTGCCAAAAGGCTGGTACCATAGTCAGTTTCTCCTTTAGCATAGCTTGCTGCCATGTTTAGCTCAAATCCTTCCGCATAATGGTGGAAGACATCCAGCTGCAAATGCATTTTTACATCCATGCCCATCAACTTAGCCGCGCTCCTGTTCACATGTTTAACATAGGCAATGTTTTTATTGCTATGGTCTATGCTACTTTGCACGGCCATGGTTCCCCGTTCCACTTCAATAAAGTTTTTATAATCGGAACGATAGAAATTCACAACATAGGTACCGAAATTTCCACTGCCCGCCAATTCTACTTCATGGTTGTGGGAAGTTTCTGGTTTTAATTCTCGGTTAGAAAGTACCAAAAAGGAGGGCCAGTAATTGAAATATTGAAAATAGCGCTCCTCCGTTGTGGGAACACGATAGCCCGTAGAAAACTTATAGCTGAGATTTAAGTCATCGCGAAACCGATAAGCTGCACTTACCAAATAGGATAGACCCTGGTCGTTATCTCGAATCGCTGTATTTGATAAAGAAATGTTTTGCATCCCTCGCATCAAATAATCCAGGTAATAGCCGTCGGTATAGGCCTGAGTCTGGCGATCTTGGGTTTGAAAGCGATCGTATCGAAGGCCGAGTTGAAGGCTTAAGTGGGCATCAAGCTGTATCATGTCCAACAGGCTGGCACCGTAGTTCCTGCGGTAAATAGGGCGTTGGAAAGCGTAGGCATGGGTTATTTTTCCAATGGACTCACCAAGGGCATACCGTTTGCCAAAACGAACGGTATAGCCATCTTTTATGTTGGCAGCTACCGGGTTTTCCATATCTACATTTCGGCTGTCGTTCCCTTTTTCTTGAGCATAAGCCGTTAACGAGAGATGGTGCATCCCCCAAAACGCCGCGTTTATTGGGCTAAAATTGATGCTCCCCTGTAGCGATTTATCTTTAATTTCCTGTCCACGAAACTTATCGCGTCGTCCCTCATAGAAAAGTTCGTAATCACCTTTCCCATCGAAATTGGGCTGAAAATAAGCCGACCAGGTGCTGGCATCAAGGTAGCTATCTTGTAGGTTGGCGCGTAATGACGCTTCTTGGATCCAATGCGTTGCTGATTGGAATTGATAGGAAAGGGAATAGGAATGACTTAGGCTCTGATCATTAGCATAATAATAAGGTCTGTTTGCTGCCGTAAAGATATCCATAGGCTCTTGTGACCATATTTCCGCATTTACCCGCTTATTCAATAGGTAATAGGATAAGTCAATACGATGATCCTTGTGCGCTTGAAAAGCCAGTTTTCCCAACAAACTTTGCTGTTTATGGGTCATTGGATCAATTTGCGTAGAAGTGACATTTCGATTGAGGGAACCATAACTAAAGTTTTTAAGCTCATTAGCTTTTCGGTCTGCAAACATGAACAAGCCTTCCCAATTGCCTTTTTTTAGCGCTATGCCCGCCAAATACATCCGCAGATTATCTTTTCCATTATAGTTTACTTGGGCTTGTGCGCCATAGTTACGGCCTTCAGCAATTAAATCGCTAGCCTGTTTACTTTGATAGTTTACTGCGCCACCTAATGCGCCTGAACCTGCAGAAAAGGAGCTTGCGCCTTTTTGAATAACAATACTGGAAACAAAATAGGGGTCAAATTCAATTCGAGAGGCGTTCGATAGCCCATAGGCACTGAATACTAGATTTTCGTGTATTTCGGGCTGCTGGATACCATCAACACTAATGGCAACGCGATTCGCTTCTACACCACGGATAGCAAAGCCCCGATTGCCTGCACGGCCTCCTGAATAGGAAATACCTACACCCGGTGTATATCGAATTAAATCCCGCATATCAGATGTCATTTCCTTGGCCAACTGCTTTTGTCCAATCAAACTGCTTCCTACCGTTCTATTGCGTTGTCTTATTATTTCAACTTCTCTCAGTTGTTGGGTTTTACTGGTATCTATTTTTTGTGTGAGGGTATCTTTTTGTTGACCAAAAAGTTGCTGTGAAAAGCAAGTAGGTAGGGCAAAGAGTAAAAAAAAGAGGAGTCTATTGGTCATCGTATTAGTTCGTTAATAATAGTTCTGTGCTGAATTCTTGTAATTGATAAGATACGGCCTGATGAATAGCAGGAATATCCGTTTCTAATTGGAGTTTTTCTTTTTTGAAGTCAATTTGTTTTAAACGTAGGGTATAGGTGCGCTCACATCGGTTCTTTTGCTTTGGATCAGGAATTGCCGCACATCCCCCTATAGGTTTTTGAGAAAAACTAAAGACTAAATCTGCCGGGCTTTCTTGGAGGCTAATCCAGTCCAATGGAAAATCCAATATTGTCAATTCCTCCTTTTCCTTATCGTATTGATACTGGTAGCCTCGTAAATCTATAATTGCCAGTTTGGTAACTTGGTTTTGAGGTTGGTTTTCCAAATATTTAGCATACCTAAGTTCAAGCTGGGGCCGCGAAAAATTCGCAATTTCATTCCTAAGGTCAAACCACAGGTGGGTATTATCGTTGCTAAACTGAAAGATCTTGTTAAATAATAGGTCATTATTACTCAGGATGGGCGTAAGTTCCTGCCGCTTGAAATCCGGATGTTGATTTAATTCACGTCGGCAGCCGCTAAAAACAAGTAGGAGGAAACAAAAGCAAAAGGGGAAAATATGCCTTCTACATTGGCTGGGGAAAAGTACAGTTCTATTCATATTAATATTATGTCGTGTGCAACTTGTTTATTTAGAAGGAAACTAAATAAACTTAAACGACGTAAAAATAGAATAATCCTCGGGCTGCTAGATACCCAAAATGGGAGAAAAAACAACCAAAACGGGAGCAATTTATAGAAGTGATTACGGAAATAACATCCCCACTTTCCAAACATTAGCAACAAGAAAAGGTTGCCCTGGGGCAACCTTTCTCATTTAACTGTCTTAATAATTATATTCTAAACCTAAAAATTATGCTTATTTAAGTGGGTATTCTTTAAAAATACCGTTCACCACTTTCGGGAGGTTATTGATGGCTTTTTCCGGCGTTCTAATTTCTCCAGAGCCGCGTGCTTGCCACACCACCGAATTCGATTTACGATCTACCGCTTCAATGATTAAATGGGCATAGCGGTATTTCTCTTTACCCACGGGGTAAGATGGACCACCTCCGTACCAGCCATATCCCCAGCCCCACGGACGGTAATAGCCACCCCAACCATAGGGGCTGCTGTAGACCATGCGGCTTTTGTTATTCACAATGGCGACATAACGGAACAAGATATCCGGATTTTCCTTCGAATAACGTAGTCCGCGTGCTTCCAACTCTTTGTTTGCTGCCGCGAGGATGTTACTTCTGGAAATATCATTCGTGAAATAATTCTTCGATAAGGAATCTACCGGCTGCAACCAGCCGTAGGTTTTATATTGAGAGAAATCTAAATTTTGCACCCTAGTTGTATTGTACTTATAGGATGAACAGGAAGCGAACAAAAGTCCGATTCCAAGCATAAGATATAACCAAAGCGATTTCATATTTGCAATATTTTAGTGTTTGACAAGGTTTCTTTCTAAAGGTTTAATGCCCAATTGTTAAAAAGGATATTTTGCAACCAAAGGCATCGTGCGCCCTGGTCCAAAAGCTTTCGGACTGACCCGTAAAATCGGCGGCGACTGAAAGCGTTTAAATTCTGCGTTGTTTACTAATCTACTGATCCGTTGAACTAAGACTTCTTCAAAACCTAATTTCACCAACTCGCTGCCCGATTTTTCCTTTTCGATCAGCTGAAACAAAATCGAATCTAATACATCGTATGGCGGTAGTGAATCGGAGTCCTTTTGGTCGGGGCGAAGCTCGGCGGATGGCGGTTTAACAATTGTATTCACCGGGATAATTTCCCGGTCGCGGTTGATGTAGTTCGCTAATTGATAAGCCTGGGTTTTATAGACATCGCCAATAACGGAGATGGAACCGGCCATGTCGCCATATAAGGTGCCATAACCTACGGCAGCCTCGCTCTTATTAGAGGTGTTCAGCAAAATATGGCCATGCTTGTTGGATATCGCCATTAAAATCGTACCCCGGGTTCGCGCTTGAATATTCTCTTCAGTGGTATCCGCGGCTTTCCCCTCGAATGCCGGCGCTAAGCCGGTTTCAAAAGCCTGTGCAATATCCTTAATCGGTACAATATGATGCGCGCAGCCTGTGTTTTCAACCAAATCTAACGCGTCTTTCAGGGAATGATCAGAAGAATAAATCGACGGCATTAATACCGCCAACACATTTTCTGCGCCCAGTGCCTCGCAGGCTAGGGCCGCCACTACAGCCGAATCTAGACCGCCGGAAAGACCAAGAATCGCTTTCTTAAAGCCCGATTTCCGAAAATAATCGCGTAAGCCTAAGATTAAAGCATCGTGAATCAAGGCCATTTCGCTGCTGTTTTTAACCGCTACAGCTTGCGCACTGCCCAGGTCTTTTTGCAATTCCACGTATTGCAAGTCCTCCGCAAAGGAGTGTAGTTCCGCAATAATGTCGCCTTTTTTGTTTAGGGCTAAAGATCGGCCATCGAAAATAATATCGGCATGTGCACCCACCTGGTTTACATAAATCAAAGGCGCATTGGCTTTGATCACATTTCTGCTCAGCACATTTTTACGGCTCTCAAAATGCGTGTAGGAAAAAGGAGAGGCCGCAATATTGATAATGATATCGGGGTTTTCCTTCGCCAACTCCTGCATAATATCGCCAACATAAGAGTTCGGGCCATCATCATCCCACAGGTCTTCACACACCGTTAAGGCGATGGTTTTTCCTTGAAAGGGGATGCAATTTACCTGCTTATTCGGCTCGAAATAGCGATACTCATCAAAAACATCGTAATCAGGCAATAGGCTTTTCTTCACCAGCTGCTGCACTTGCCCTTCAGCCAATAACAAAGCCGCATTATACAGGGCTTTACCTTCGGGATCTTGGTTGCGAACCGGCGCCCCGATGATACAAGCAATACCTTTACACTGGCTTGCAATCTCTGCTAGCGACTGCTCGCAAGCATTTAAAAAAGCGGCATTGCGCAACAGATCTTTGGCTGGGTAGCCACCAATGGCCAATTCAGCAAAAACCACCAAATCTGCACCGGCCGCCTTGGCCTCTGCTATGCTTTGGATTATTTTTGCTGTGTTTTCCTCGAAGTTACCGATATGATAGTTTAGTTGTGATAACGCAATTTTCATGTGCCTGACTTTTATTGTAAAATTAATAATTAATTTTGTCTATCACCAGAGGATACCTTCATGAGACATATATTTATCAAGCTATTTCCATTTCTTATTGCCCTTTTTATCTTTCAAAGCTGTCAATCCGACAAACAGAAACCCGATGTTTCCGATAGCCCTGTCCACATGAAGATCGAACGCTTTGATCAAGAAATCGCCCAGCTGAAACCTGCTGCTATCCTCAATAAAAATAAACAATGGCAAGCCGAGTATGGTTTGTTCTATACCGATTATATGCGCTATATGCTAAAGGTAGGCGATCCCCAAGATTCCATTTACCTGCAAGACATCCTGAGTAAGGTGGTTCAAAAAAAGGACTTTATCGACCTGGCAGCAGCTGTGCAGAAGAAATTCCCCGATTTAAAAAAACAGGAACAGGAGCTGACCCAGGCTTTTCGCTATATCCATTATTATTTTCCTGATTATAAAATCCCCAGGTTGATTAGCTTTTTCTCGGGCTTTGAAGTGCAAGTACCCCTAGGCGAAGATTATATTGGAATCGGCCTGGATATGTTTCTCGGCCAAGAATCCCCTTTTTATCCGGCACTAATCAATTCCATTCCCCTGTATATTTCCCGACGATTTACCCCAGAAAACATTACCCCACGCGTCGTAGAAGCTGTTATTCGGGAAGAACTCTTCCCGGAGAAAGATGCCGATGTAAATACCCTGCAACAGATGGTTTATCACGGCAAGGTGCTCTATGCCATGGATCTTATACTGGATGCCCCTGATAGTTTGAAAATTGGCTATACCGGCAAACAGATGGAATGGGCACAGCATTACCAAAAGGATGTATGGAAATGGTTCCTCGATGAAGACCTGCTCTACAATACCGACTACCTACGCACCCAAAAATATTTTACCGAAGCACCATTCAGCCCTGAGCTAGGCGAAAACAACGAATCAGCACCCAAGCTAGGAAGTTTTATCGGCTGGCAAATCGTGCGTAAATTCATGGAAAAACACCCTGACCTTGGCTTGAAAGAACTCTTTGAACATAATAACGCGCAAGAACTGCTAAGTGATTCGAAGTTTAAGGGGTGAGGTTAGATGTGAGATATTAGATTTGAGATATGAGATTTGAGATTTGAGATTTGAGATGTCATCCTGAGCGGAGTCGAAGGACGAACGACTGGTACGTCAATGCAATCATCAATGGCTAATGTGCTTACTACCCATTGGATTGCTTTTGTAATTGATGGGTTATCATAAGCTTTATGTTTATTAATTGTACTGACGTACCAGTCGTTCGACTCCGCTCACGATGACAAAACGATGACAGCTCACGATGACAGCACCCAAACACCACACCACACACGTCCCCCCCCCACCACACGCCCTTTCCAACTCCACCTTCCACAATCACCCCTTTTACTTCCCTTTCACTCCCCTTTCTCACCCGTATCAATCCCCTTTGCAAAGGCTTATACAAAGGCTCAAAAATGGAAGAGAAAATGCATTGACAATACCAAACCCGGAAGAAGCTATTGCTTCTATAAAGCGCATAAAAAAGCAGCCTTCATAGGAAGGCTGCTTTCTTGTAAATATGTTTGTTTCAATAGAGAGCGTTACATTGCGTTTGCTACCTTGTTTACCGTAATTTCGAAAACAACTGGAACGTTTGCTGGAAGTTTTTCATTTCCTTTATTGTCTTGTGCCCAAATGGAAGAAGAGATAAATCTGATTTTATTACCTGCTCTTAAGCCTTTTTCTATTAAACCGGAGAATTGCATGTTTGCATCGGTGGTTTTAGGGTAGAAAGCATAAATCCAACAAGCGAAAATAGAAGACGTATTTGTGCTGTAAATATCCATTGAAACTGGATCAGTTAATTTTTCATCAAATGGCGTTCCATCCATTAAAGTTCCTTTGTACTTTACCGTAGCAGTAACAGGAACAAAAGAATTTGCGCGAATAGTATATTCAAAATCAGCTGGTTCAGTAGCTGGCGCTAAAATTTCATACCAAATCCCAGTTTTCTCATCGAATTTTTTATTTTCTCCGAAGTGTTCTGCAGCATACGCTTCTAAATCATCTTTTTGAGCTTTAAAGACAGAATCTCTACGTGCAATTTCTTTTTCATAAGAATCATCGTAGGTATTGTCGTCTTTCATACAAGAACTCACACTCACCACGGCTAATAAAGCAATAAGAATAGTTTTAAATGTTTTCATAATGTGTTTTAATGTCTTAACAATGTTAAGGTAAACGGTTACTTATTGCAACCTGCTACACAAAAGTAAAAAAAATTATAAAATATTTAATATTTCCTTAATACTTAGGCATTTGGCTTGCCTATTTTTTAGCTTAAAATCTTGGTTGAAGAGCAGTAGGGTGGGGAAAACATAGCTTTTCGGTTGTCCTAAAAGTAATTTGGCCAACTCATGATATTTTCCGGTTCTTTTTTGTTTGCTGTGATTATGAAAGGTTAAGCCGTCGAAATTTACGGCTTCCACAGACTCTGCATCAAACTGAACGGCATAGTAATCGGCATTGACCTTCTCGATAACCCGGGGCTCGTTAAAAGTTTCCCGTAGCATCTTTTTACAATAGCCGCACCATTCGGTATGGAAGAACAGCAAGACAGGCTTGGGGTCTACTTCCAAGGCTTGGTTGAGTTCTTCGAAACTAATCCAATTTATTTCCTGTTTCACAGGCTCTTGAGCCTGTGAAAGGGAAATCGTCAATAGGAGATTCCAAAGGATAAGTTGGAATTTTTTCATTAATGGAAGTGTCCTATTTTAATACCAAAGTTAACGGTACGTGGTCTAGACGGACCGTAGATATATTGGGAGTCGCGCGTTGCTCCTTTATCGAAGTCTTTTTGGAAGGCATTGAACATGTTTTGCACGCCGGCAAATAATTCGATGCTAAAAGTTTCTTTTAAAGGTAGGGTATAGCCCACACGTGCATTTAACTCCATAAAGTCGCGTGTATCTTTCAATAAGAAATCATCGCCAATGGTATGCGGCACTAACATGCTGCCTGTGTATACACCGGTAATATCAAGGCTTAGGGCACTGATCGGTTTGTAGTTGGTGTTCAGATAACCGTAAGCATTTGGCGTGCGCACAAAGCGTTTGGAGCTGATGTTCTCGCTTTCTGTTGCGCCTTCAAATAGCAACTGAGCATCTTTGAAGGTAGAACGCTGAATAGTTCCGCCGGCCTGCACGCTAAAGCTGGATGAAGGTGCAATATTCAGTTCGATATTCGTTCCGTACACTTTGGCACCCGTACCGTTGCGCATTTCCTCGATAATCAGGTTATCACCTTCCGATGTTCTAACCGTGGTAAACGGATTTTTAAGATCGGTATAAAAGCCTTCAACCAATAAGCTGGTTTGGGTAGATCCGAAATTCTTCGTGAAGTTTAAGGATCCGGTGTAGGCGTTGGAATATTCGGTATCTAAGTTTTCGCCAATTAGAACGAACATCTGCTCGCCACCTACAGAAGATACGTGCATATCTTCGTTAAAGGCTTGTGGTGCTCTAAAACCACGTGCATAGCCTCCGCGGAATTGCAGGTAGTCGGTGATATCGTATAACAAGGTTACGCGTGGGCTAAACGTGCCGAAGCTTTCCGAGGAATTCCGTGTAAAATCGGCTAAGCTGTATTTGCCATCCACATAGGTATAATCGTAACGGGCACCGAGTAAGGACTTCAAGTTCGAAAGGATATTCCATTCGTATTGGAAGTAGGCTCCTACGCCATGTGTTTTCTGATCGATGGTACGTTTATAGCCCGGAATCTGGTCTTCCGTTTTATTGCCTGAGTATTCTACCCCAGCTGTCACCACATCGCGCTCGAAGGTATAAGTATACTGGGTTCCGGCTACCATGGCAAAGTCGTCGGTAGTACCGTAAGAATTGGCCGCCAACAAAGAGTCCTGATGCTCGCGATTACCGCCTAAACCACCGTAATAACTATCGCGGGCTGTTTTTTGCGCCGATGCATACAGGGATATTTTATGTTTAAAATCCTTCGAATACTGATCGAAGGTTAAACCGCCGATCAAGGAGTTGGTATGCAATTGTTCGGTTACATCGGTAAAGTGCGGGGAAACATCCAAGCGGTCGCCGCCACGACGAAACTCATTGAGTACACTTAAATCTAGGGTAATCTTATTGTATTCGCTGGGTTTGAAGAAAGCCTTGGTACCGAAGGTCAGGTTTTTCAACTTCGTCATTTCAGAGAATCCATCGCCATTGGCATCGTAGGCTTCCCGGTTGCGGTGCATTCCATAAAAGGTAGCGCCGGCCTTCAGGTCGTTATCTACATAAGAAGTGTTGAAATCGATGGTGTTATCCCAAGATTTACCGTTGATAAGGGAGTTGGTCGATTTAACCTGCCAATCGTTCTCTACCGGATCTTTGGTGATAATATTGATGGTTCCGGCGATGGCATTGGCACCAAAAAGTGCGGAACCACCACTGCGCACCACTTCAATACGGTCGATCATACTGGTCGGGATTTGGTCTAATCCATATACGGAATTCAGCGCACTGAAAACGGAGCGGCTATTGATCAGGATTTGGGAATAGGCACCCTCCATACCATTTAGGCGTACCTGCGAGAAGCCACAGTTTTGGCAGTTGTTTTCAACCCGTACCCCTGGTTGGTAGTTTAGGGTTTCTGACATGGCTACCGATTGGGTGGCATTGAACAGTTTGGGGCTCAATACATTCACGATAACGGGTGCTTTTTTGCGCTCCATCCCATATCGGGAGGCGGAAACCACCACTTCGTGCAAGTTCAAATTATCCTCGTGTAAGGATATCACTTGAAATTGGTCTAGCTGTTGGCTTTGCAGCGATTTCTTCGCCGATTGATAACCCACGGCACTAATATTTAGATTGGCCTTAGATTGGCCTTTGTATTCAAGCTCAAAACGCCCCAAGGTATCTGTGGATACGCCTCTTCCACTTCCTTCAATACGTACGGAAGCGTTCGGGATGGGTTGTTGTTTGTCGTTGACAATTTGCCCTTTAATCTGGGCAAAAAGCGATGGTAAGCCTATTACTAAAAAGAATAGGCATAGTGTATACTGTTTGTACAAAAATGTCATTGGGTTTTAGCTAATAATCTAACAATAGCTTGCTGGCCTAGGCCTACAACAAGCATGGGGCATCGCATAAAAATGGATACCTAATAAAATAAACGGATTATGCTAAAAAGGAGGGTGGGCCACGGCCAAGGTGGCATACGAGGTCTTGTTGCCGGGTTTGTTCAAGCAGTTCGGCGTATGGAATTTCACTTAAAACCGTAGGGATGGGCAGGCTATATACCAGGGGTTCCCAATCGAGGTAGCTCCCTTGGAATACAATATCCAAATAGCGAATCTCCGCATCCGAATGGTGATGGTGATGTTTTTTTTCGCCGAGGTTGTAGGGGTGAATGTGGGTGACAATCTCGCCGGTGGAGGTCACCTCTTTGTGCATAAAGACAACACCACTAATAACAATAACGCACATCCAAACCAGCAGGAAGCGGGCAATCCAAGTGCGATATGTTAGCGAATGTGTCATTTATGCTATTAAATTAGGTTGTAAAAATACAGATTATTTACAACCTAATTTGGATATATTCTAAATTAATTTGTTGTGATCGTCGGGAAAAATAGTGCTTGGTTGGTGTTTTTTAGCGCTTTCCATATCCATGAGTGCATAGGAGATAATAATAACGATATCGCCTACCTGCACCAAACGTGCCGCAGCTCCATTCAAACAGATAATGCCTGATCCACGCTGTCCGGGGATGACATAGGTTTCTAAACGGGCACCATTGTTATTGTTTACAATCTGAACTTTCTCGTTCGCAATAATATTGGCAGCATCCATTAAATCCTCATCTATGGTGATGCTTCCCACATAATTCAATTCCGCTTGCGTTACACGCACGCGGTGAATTTTCGACTTCATTACTTCAATCATCATAATACAAAGTTATGCTTTTTTATTTTTTTAATAGGGTAGATGTGCTTGACTTACGCTTTAACGGGCATCAGCATGTTATCAATTAAACGAACACCGGCTAACCAAGCTGCTAAAATAGCTACATAGGATTTGCCATGCTCAGGCTCGCTGATGGCTTTTAAGCTGCTGGTTTCACAAATAGCCAGGTATTCCAATTCAATCGCTTCCTCGCTGGCTAAGATAGCGCGTGCCTCGGCTAACAACTTGTCAACGGGTTCCGTTAGGAAGTGACTTTGGATATGGGCTAATGCTTTCGATAGGACTAGGGCTTGAACGCGACCAGCATCCGATAGGCGTGCATTTCGCGAACTTAGGGCCAGGCCATGTGCATCACGGATAATCGGACAGATCAACAAGGTTATGGGTAATTGCTTGATTTCGATCATACGCTGAATCACCATCACTTGTTGAAAATCTTTCTGCCCAAAGCAGGCTTGATCGGGTTCCACTAAATTGAATAACTTATAGACAATCTGTGTTACACCCTGGAAATGGCCGGGGCGATGTTCTCCTTCCCAAATACGATCTAAATCGCCTAGGTCAATATGCCAAGGCGCTTCGTTTTCCGGATACATTTCTTCCACGCTGGGAAGAAAAAGGATGTCGCAAGCGGCGGCTTCCAGCAAGGCAATATCATCTGCAATAGGCCTTGGGTATTTTTCTAAATCCTTAGGATCATTAAACTGTGTGGGGTTAACAAAAATGCTACAGACCACGATGTCGGTACGTGGTTTGGCATACTCGATTAAGGAAATATGCCCGGCATGCAAGGCGCCCATGGTGGGTACCAGGGTGACCCGTTGCTGCTCGCTTCTTAATTCAGCCAGGGCTGTCTTAAGCTCATTTTTACTACGAATTATCTGCACGATGCTCTTTTGAAAAATAAGGTACAAAAGTGAGCAAATTCTTTCAATTATAAAACGATGATTTTTAATGAATTGTAAAATTCATTTATTATTAGTACCTTTGTAGACCGATTTTACTATTCAATAATAATAAAAAAAACAGTTGGAGATGGCAAAAACGAAGATATTGTTTATAACCCATGAAATGTCGCCTTTCCTTGAATTAAGTAAAATTTCTGAAATAACACGCCAGTTACCTCATGCGATGCAAGAAAAAGGATTCGAAATTCGGATTCTAATGCCGCGTTTTGGTAATATTAATGAGCGCAGAAATCGTCTTCATGAAGTGATAAGGTTGTCGGGAATGAACATTGTGGTGGACAATAATGATAATCCGCTAATTATTAAAGTAGCTTCCTTGCCTGCGGCAAGAATGCAGGTGTACTTCTTAGACAATGAGGAGTATTTTCAGCGGAAGAAAGTGTTTCGTGATGAGCACGGCAAATTCTTTGAGGACAACAACGAGCGATCTTTGTTTTTCTGTAAAGGAGCGTTAGAGACCGTGAAGAAACTCGGTTGGTCACCAGACGTAGTACACTGCCATGGTTGGTTTACCGCGATGGTTCCAGCGTATTTGAAAACCGTGTATCAAAACGACCCTACCTTTAAAGATGCGAAAGTATTCTACTCTTTGTATGAGGAGGATTTTGAGAATGCATCTTTGGGTACGAAGTACGCGGAGATCGCGGCGCAAACAGATATCGAAGCGGCCAAGTTGGCGGCTTACGGATCAGGAAGTTTTGTGGACTTAACAAAAGGTGCCTTATCTTTTACGGATGTCGTGGTTAAATCGGACAAGAACATCCATCCAGAGATTATGGCCTATGTTGAGGAAAACAACATCCGCGTGTTTGCCCCAAGTTCAGACGAAGATTATGATGCCTTCGGCGAGTTATACGACGAGTTTGTAAACGAAGAAGTATCCGCTTAAACCGGAATTCTATCATAAAAAAATAGGGCTTTGCAATTGCAAAGCCCTATTTTTTTATAGAAAGGTTTTTATTATGCGTATTAGCGGCGCGGATTGGCGGCCGGGCCATAGATGTTTCCAACCATGGTCATGGCGCAACGGAACCCAATCATGGCGCTGGATTGATCTTGCTGTGCAAAGCGACGAGTCGCTGGGTTTAACCAGTAAGCTCTATCGTTCCAAGATCCTCCTTTGAAAACACGTGACTTGTCGTTTACTAAAGTCACTTTACCAAATAGGGCTTTCTGCTCTTCATCTAAATAACCACGTACATCGTAGTCGTAAGCGTTGGCAGCACCCATGTTAATAGAATCGATGGTTTTAGCTTGTTGCAATTCTTCCCAGGTTTGTTTGCGGGCAGCTTTTGCAGGCACCTTAATCGGACGTCCATATTCGTCTTTGGCCAAGGTACGGGTTTGTGCATCCTCGTATTTATTGTCCATGAACACGTGTCCACGGTATGGATTGAAATCTTCGAAGTCTTCGAATGATAATTGACGGTAAACATCGCTTACCCATTCATTCACGTTGCCCGACATGTTATACAATCCAAAGTCGTTCGGCATATAGCTGCGCACCGGAACGGTGATATCACCACCATCATTTAAGTCGCCGGCTACACCCATATTATTACCGGAGGTAATTTTGAAGTTAGCCATCATCTTGCCTTGGGATTTATGACGCGCACTACGAACGCCTAAGCCATCCCATGGATAGGTTCTGGAGGATTGGATATTTCCTTTAAAGGAGTTGCCGATTAAGCCTAATGCGGCGTATTCCCATTCTGCCTCCGTAGGAAGGCGGTATGGTTGTTTCAAAACCCCATCTTCCATGCGTACCGGACGACGCGCATCTTTGTTTGCACCGATGCTATTGTCTTTCGGCATGTTTTTGCCGTCTACATTCGCACCGCGGATCTGTCCGTTTAAGTATAATTCGGTATTGAAGGCAGCATCTGGTTTAGCCTGCTGGCCGTGTAAGGTCTTATAATCTACCAATACGCCAGACTGTCTTAAGATATGCTCGTTGACACGGTCTGTACGCCATTGGCAATATGCATTGGCTTGTTCCCAGCTAACACCTACCACAGGGTAATCTTGGAAAGAAGGGTGTCTTAAATATAAGTTTACATAAGGCTCGTTGTAGGATAGCGGATGGCGCCATACTAAAGAGTCTGGAAGGGCATCGTAATACATCTTGCCATCTTCAGGGAAGTTCTGGGCAATCCAATGTAGGTATTCTAACCAATCGGCATTGGATACTTCTGTTTCATCAATGTAAAAGGAGGCAACAGTTACACGGCGTTTCAGGTTGTCATGGGAATAGCTGAGGTCTTCATTTAAACTTCCACCCATTACAAAGGTTCCACCTTCAATGCCCACAAGTCCGGGGCCCGGTGCTTCCTTTACCTTCCGGTTGATTTGCAACCCGCCATTATATGGATCGTTGTACTTAACGCCAGTTTTGGACGAGAAATTACTTCTGTTGCTTTTACTACACGAGCTAAATATTAATATTCCAAAGGCCAAGCATAGGGTAGACATTAATATTTTTTTCGAATACGTCATAGATTATGAGGATTTAAAATCCAAAAGTAATAAATAAAAGTTAACCCAAACTAGTTTACAATAGTGTACACGAGGTTTTTTCCTTATTTGTCGAAAAATATCTTAATTTTTTGGGTTTAAAACGCTTTGCTTTCATTTTTTTAACAGCCTAGATTGCCGTATCTTCGTAACAATATGAAAATAAAAGTAGGTTTTGGATTCGATGTGCACCAAATTAAGGAGGGACATCCCTTTATTTTGGGTGGAGAAAAGTTAGATCATCATGCCGGTGCTTTCGGACATTCCGACGCCGATGTATTGGCTCATGCCATTTGTGATGCTATTTTAGGAGCCGCTAACCTGGAGGATATCGGTTATCACTTCCCGAATACAGACGACCGGTGGAAAGGCGCAAACAGTTTAGACTTATTGAGCCAATGTGTAACATTGATTCAGGATAAAGGCTATAGCCTGGGAAATATCGACGCGATGCTATGTTTAGAAGCACCGAAGATTAAACCGTATATCCCGCAGATGAAAATCAATATCGCCAAGGCAGCAGGTATCGAGGTAGATGATATTTCTATCAAAGCAACCACCAATGAAACCATGGGCTTTATTGGCCGTCAGGAAGGTGTGGTGGCTTATGCGGTATGTTTAATACAAAAGGAAAATTAATCGGAACTCCGATTTCGGAAATATTGTAGGGCAATGAGGCAGGCCAATAAGGCTAGCCCGCTACCCAGGTAAAAAGGAGCACTAGGCATATAAAGCGTAGTGTTTTTTTTGGTAAAAAAGCTAAATAAACTGGTCATCAATAGCGGGCCTATAATAGCCGTTAGGCTGATGATACAGGTTAATCCACCCTGAATCTGTCCTTGCTCATTGGCTGGTGTTTGATTGGAAATGGAACTCTGAATGGCCGGGCCTCCAATACCAGCGAAGACATAGAACACACTGGCCACATACAGCATGGCTGTGGATCCGGCGAAGCCCATCAGCAAAAACGATACGCTATTCAGGAGCAATCCGAAAATAATACTCTTGGGAATGCCCAGTTTCGGGATAATAATACGGATTAAGCCGGCTTGCACAATAGTTAATAATACCCCGATAAAGCCGAGGGAATAGCCTACCATGCGTTCGTTCCAGCCAAATCTTTCCATGGTATAATAGGACCAGGTACTCTGCACCGCATGGGCGGCCACATTGATCAGAAAGATACAGATAACCAGCGGTTGGATCTGCGGATACCGGCCGATATGCTTAAAGCTGCCAATCGGGTTGGCATTCTTCCAGTTGAAGGGCCTTCTGTTTTCGGGTTTTAAGCTTTCTGGAACTATAAAGTAGCCGTATAGAAAGTTTAAAAAGGTAAGTCCGGCAGCGGCAAAGAATGGAATTCTGGGGCCATAATGACCAAGAATACCACCCACAACAGGGCCGATAATAAAGCCTAATCCGAAGGCTGCACCTAATAATCCGAAGTTCTGCGCCTTATTCTGCGGGGTACTGACATCGGCAATATAGGCGGCCGCCACGGTATGGCTGGCACCGGTTATTCCGGCTACAATACGTCCGACAAATAACCAGAAGATACTGGGTGCAAAACCGATCAGGATGTAGTTGATCGCAAAGCCAAATAGGGAGCATAATAGAACCGGCCGACGGCCATAACGATCGCTTAAATTGCCCAATACGGCCGCAAAAAAGAACTGCATGAATGCATAGCAAAACGTGAGCCAGCCACCATAGGAGGAGGCCTGACTTAAATCGCCGTGAATGAGTTCTTTAATCAATGCTGGCATCACCGGTATGATAATTCCTAGGCCGATAGAATCAAGAACTACCGTAAGGAAAATAAAGAATAAACCGGATTTAGTGTTGATTTTTGACAGCATATGTTGCGAAGTTAAATATTCTAACCAAAACAAAAAGAGAACAATATTTTTTTTGTTCATTTTTCCGATATACTGGAAGGTCCGGAAAAATATGGTACTTTTGTACTTGAATTTGCACAATTGGCACACTTACTGTTGGTATAGGAAATCGAAACTATCACCCAGAAGGTGAGGCTTTCGTGGTTTCATTAATGATCAAATGAAGAGAGAAGCAAAAAGTAGTAATCTTACCGAAGAAGACGTAAAAAGGTATACACGTAATTTTTGGAAAATATTGATCGGGCTGGTGGTGATTGGAGCCCTATTTTTATTGATGGTGCGCGTAGGGATATTTGGGAAATTACCCACCTTTAAGGACCTTGAAAATCCAAAAAGTAACCTAGCATCTGAAATTATAACCGATGATAATCGTGTATTAGGAACCTATTACGTTCATAACCGTTCCAATGTTAAATATTCAGAACTATCCCCATACTTAGTTCATGCCTTAATCTCTACCGAGGATAAGCGTTTTTATGAACACTCAGGGATCGATTATTCCAGAACAATTTCTACCGTATTATTAACCCTTAGCGGGAATAAGCAGGGGGGAAGTACAATTACCCAGCAATTAGCTTTAAACCTTTTTGGCGAGCAAAGAGCACGAAACTCCTTAAAACGGATTATGCAAAAGTTCCAGGAATGGATTACCGCTGTTCGTTTGGAAAGAAACTATACCAAGGAAGAGATTATCATGATGTATTTTAATACCGTAGATTTCGGTGCTTACAATACATTCGGTATCAAATCAGCGGCACGTACCTACTTTAACACGACTCCGGATAAGCTAACTGCCGAGCAGGCAGCTTTATTGGTTGGGATGTTAAAAGGACCGGGTGAGTATTCACCGGTGCGTCGTGCAGAACGTGCTTTACAGCGTAGAAATCTGGTGTTAGCGAATATGCGTAATCAGAACTTCATTACCGCTGAGGAATGTGATAAAGCGTCGGAAAAGCCATTGGGATTAAAATTAACCATCTCTAATTACGGGGAAGGCTTAGCGCCTTATTTCCGTGCGGTATTAAAAGAGGAAATCAAAAAGGAATTCCAACGCTTAGCCATTACCAAGCCTGACGGTACACCTTACGACTTAGATCGTGATGGACTGAAAGTATATACCCCAATCAACTATAAAATGCAACAGCATGCCGAAGCGGCGCAGAAAGAATGGATGACGCGCTTGCAACGGGAGTTTGATAAGCAATGGAAACGAAGAAATGCTTTCACCGGTAAGAATGCGAATCTCCTGGTAACAGGGATGCGCCGTTCTGATCGCTATAGAGTTTTAAAAGAAGAGGGATTATCCGAAGATCAAATCCGGAAGGAATTTGATAAGAAAGTTCCGATGACCTTATTTACCTGGAAAGGTAATGTGGATACCGTGATGACGCCAATGGATTCCATCAAATACAACAAGTTGTTTTTGAGAAATGCAATGATGTCCATGGAGCCTAAAACAGGTTATATTAAAGCCTGGGTTGGGGGTATCAATTTCGAGCATTTCAAATACGATCAAGTGCGGTTAGGAACTCGTCAGGTTGGATCGACAGCAAAACCATTCGTGTATGCTTATGCGATCGATAATGGCTATGGCCCATGTGTTTCTGTTCCGAACCATATGCGTACCTACGGCAATTGGACACCACGTGGTACTACCCAAGGTGGTGACCCTATTACCTTAAAGAATGCTATTAAATACTCACAGAACTTTGCATCAGCATACCTAATCAATGAAGTTGGGGCTGCCAATGTTGCGGAGCTGACTAAGCGTATGGGTATTACGACTACCATTCCGAATGAGTCCTCTATCGCCTTAGGATCTTATGATGCTTCCTTATTTGATATGGTGGGTGCTTATTCAGCATTTGTAAACCATGGTACATGGGTAGAGCCAACCATGATCTTACGCATCGAGGATAAAAATGGTTCTCCTATTTATGAGAAAGCGCCGAAGGTATCGAAAGCGCTGAACAGCGAAACGGCCTATGCCATGGTGGATATGTTGAAAGGTGTAGTGGATGGCGGTACGGGTAATCGCTTGCGTTGGGATACGAATTTTGGAGGCCTGAAGAATCCTATTGGTGGTAAAACAGGTACGACGAATGATAACTCGGATGCTTGGTTTATCGGGATTACGCCAGATCTGGTTACCGGTGTTTGGACGGGTGCTGAGGATCGTGGTATCAGCTTCAGTAGCATGCAATACGGTCAGGGTGCTGCCGCAGCGATGCCAGTTTTCGGCTTGTACATGAAGAATGTGTATGCCGACAAAGAGCTTCACTATACGCAGGATGATTTCCCATTACCTCCGGGCGGGATTACCCGTTTTGAGATGAACTGTTCAAACTTCTCGCAGTTTTATGGTAATGATCCGAGTAAAACCGAAACCCCACTTACAGAAGATGATCGATTAGGATTCTAGTCGTTTACAATAAACGTTACTCTACCAGACCGAGAATTTTCGTAAATTAAGGTCTGGTTTTTTTATGCAATGATGGAATTTGACTACCGAAAAGAATTGACCAAGCTTCCCCATAAACCGGGAGTTTACCAGTATTTTGATAAGGAAGGCACGCTGATTTATGTAGGCAAGGCCAAGGATCTTAAAAATAGGGTAGGTTCTTACTTTGTCAATCCGGATCAATTGAACAGCAAAACTCGGGTTTTGGTTCGGAAAATCAACCGCATTGCTTTTACCATTGTCGATACGGAAATCGACGCTTGGTTGTTGGAAAACAACCTGATTAAAAAGCATCAACCGCGCTATAATGTGATGCTGAAAGATGATAAGACCTACCCCTGGATTGTCATCAAGCATGAGCGCTTTCCCCGTATCTTCTGGACCCGCAAATACATCAAGGATGGATCCCGGTATTACGGGCCCTATGCCTCTGTAGGGATGATGCACATCGTCTTGGATATGATTCGGGAGCTGTTTCCCTTGCGTACCTGTAACCTGAGCTTAACGCCGGAAAACATTGCCAAGGGGAAGTTCAAGGTTTGTTTAGAATATCAAATCGGGAATTGCAAAGGCCCTTGCGAGGGTTATCAAACTGAGGAAGATTACAACCAGAACCTCAGCGATATCAAAGATATCCTGAATGGAAAAATAGGGGTAGTTACGAACCGCTTGAAAGAGCAGATGCAGGATGCTGCCCAACAGATGGATTTTGAATTGGCGCAGAAGTTTAAGATGAAGTTAGATAAGCTCGCCAATTATCAGAGCAAGTCTACGGTGGTGAACTCCTCCATTACGAATGTGGATGTGTTCAGCATTGCTTCCGAAGACAATTACGCTTTTGTCAACTTCCTAAAGGTTGTGAATGGGGTAATTATCCAGACACAGACTTTGGAGATGAAAAAGCGGTTGGATGAAACGGATGCGGAACTGCTCGCCATTGCTATCCCCGAAATCAGGACTCGATTTAGAAGCCATTCCCGAGAGATTATCGTGCCTTTTGAACTCGATATCGAGGGCAATGAAGATATGCGCTTCGTGGTGCCCAAACTGGGTGAAAAACGAAAGCTACTGGACCTCTCCTTGAAGAATGTAGCCTACTTTAAGAAAGAGCGCTTATTGCAATATGAAAAGCTGAATCCTGAAGTGAAGACCGATCGTATTCTGAAGCAAATGCAGAAAGACTTGCGTCTTCCCGTACTGCCCAAGCATATCGAATGTTTTGATAACTCGAACATCCAAGGTAATTTCCCGGTATCGGCTATCGTCGTCTTTAAAGATGCAAAACCATCGAAAAAAGACTATAGACATTTCAATGTGAAGACGGTGGAGGGGCCGAATGACTTCGCAACGATGGAAGAGGCGGTATACCGACGCTATAAGCGTGTTCTGGATGAAGATCAGCCGATGCCGCAGCTCATCGTGATTGATGGGGGTAAAGGGCAGTTAGGCGCCGCTTTAAAAAGCTTGCGTTTGCTAGGCATTGAAAAGCAAGTGACGGTGATTGGTATAGCCAAGCGTTTGGAAGAGTTATACTATCCCGGTGATCAGTATCCCTTGTATTTGGATAAGAAATCAGAAACCCTTAAGATCATCCAGCACCTTCGGGATGAGGCGCACCGCTTTGGGATTACCTTTCACCGGAATCAACGCAGTCGGAAGACATTTGTTTCCGAGTTGGAGAATATTCCCGGAATCGGCAAAGTATCGGTGGAGAACCTGTTGAAAACCTTTAAATCGGTTAAAAAAATCAAGGAAGCTTCAGATGAAGACCTAAAAAAAGTGCTCAACCTAAAACAGGTGCAAGCACTTCGACATTATTTTTCCGGTGAGGAGGTCTTAAAGTAAGCCTAGCTCTAACTTAGCTTCCTCGGTCATCATATCTTTGGTCCAAGGCGGGTCGAAGGTCAATTCTACTAGGGCTTCCTCGATTCCTTCAATGGCGGCCACTTTCTGTTGTACCTCACTCATGATTTCTCCAGCCACAGGGCATCCCGGTGCCGTTAGGGTCATCACGATTTTCGCCTGTTTATTTTCTTTGGTAATAATCTCATAAACCAATCCCAGGTCCATGATGTTGGCGGGTTTTAATTCCGGGTCGTAGACTGTTGCTAGGGCCTCTTGGATTTGGGTCGCCAAACCCAATCTATCCATTATAATAATATTCATGTTAATTTCCTTTCGTTTTTGCCAGGGTATCGGTATAAATCTGTTCCAGCTGCTCCATCACTAAAGTGCGTTCGTATTTATGCAGGTACTCTTGGCGACAATTTTCTTGTATTTCTTTTTTCTTTTCCGGGCTTATGTTCAACCAATCGGTCAAGGTTTTGATGATATCGCTATGATGATTAGGGTCAAAGCGCAAGCCTGTATACAAAGGTACGACCATTTCGCTTAAAATACCAATATTGCTAGCCAACACCGGGATACCGAGGGAATATGCTTCTAGCACCGATAGGGGCATGGATTCATAACAAACCGATGGCACAACCAAGGCGGTGGCACCAGCCAGGTGTTTACTGATGGTTTCGCGGGACTGAAAGCCCATGTATTGGATATTAGGCGAATGCTGCGCCAGCTGTTCCACTTCCTGCTGTAAAGGCCCTGTGCCAAAGATTTTCAAAGGATGGTTGGTCGCCTTCCAGGCATGCAACAAAGGAATTATACCTTTTTCCTCCGATAAGCGGCCAATATATACGAAGGATTGGTCATTAATCAGCTCCTCCGGGGTAATTTGCGCCACAAAATTAGGCTTTACGATAAACTTATCTGCCGGTATGCCGACCTTGGATTTCAGGAAGATCGATTTGGCAAAGTCGGATAACACAATAACCTTGTCCAGCAAGTCGAAGGTTCCACGTTTTCGATGGATATAGTACGTTAGTGCCGTCCAAAAGGTTTTGAGGTACGAATTTTCCAGCACCTTCTTTTTAACAGCATCCCAAGGGAAGTCTGCTTTTAACGATTCCAGGTAAATATTGCCATCGTGGAATAAGGTTGCTGAGGGGCAAATCAAGCGGAAATTATGCAGGGTCATCAACATGGGAATCTGCAGCTTTTTAAGGTGCAGGATAAAGAGTGGCCCCAAGGCATAATGCATGTTATGGATATGGATAAGATCCGGCTTAAAGGCCTCCACTTTCTTGAGGATTTTCTTGGCTTCCTGTCCATTCCAAGGGTAGCTTAAATATTGCAGGTAGCCCTTTAGTCCCTTCACGTTTTTTACGGAATACAGCTCAACTTCATGCTTTTTCAACAGGATGTCCATCTCTTGGCGCATCACAAAATCTTCCCCTCCGATATGTTGATATTGATTATGAATGATGAGTATCCGCATAGAACGTTTATGAATTTACGCAAGTTACGTAGAGTATGTTTAATATCAAATTGCGCTCAGCCTATTCCTGACAAAATCCTTATCTTCGCAGTAATTTAAAGATTATGTTTGAAAAGCATCCTTACAGCATTTTAGTTAGTCAATACCTACAGGAACGCAGCTTCCCCTCTACACCGGCTTATTTATACGACCCTATCCGCTACATCCTTTCCCTAGGAGGGAAGCGCATTCGGCCGATGTTGGTGTTGATGTCGGCGCGTTTATTTGGCAAGGAAGATCTAAACGATGTATTGCCGGCGAGCTGTGCTATCGAGTATTTCCACAATTTCAGCTTATTGCACGATGATATTATGGACAAGGCGCCGCTTCGTCGTGGGCAGCCAACGGTACACATGCAATGGAACGACAATGTGGCCATCCTTTCCGGCGATGCCCTGTTGGTGAAAGCTTATGAGGAACTGGCCAATAGCCCGGCAGGCAAAATCCCTTCGCTATTGCGTGTATTCAATCAGGTGGCCTTGGAGGTATGCGAAGGGCAGCAAATGGATATGGATTTCGAGAACCAAGATGCGGTTTCTGAAGCGGCCTATTTAAACATGATTAAGTTAAAGACCTCTGTTTTACTGGGCGGCGCTTTGAAGATGGGGGCTATCCTAGCCAATGCATCCGAGGAGCAGCAGCAGCTGATTTACGACTTCGGCGTGAATTTGGGCATTGCCTTCCAGCTGCAGGATGATTTCTTAGATGTGTATGGTGATCCTTCGAGCTTCGGAAAACAGGTAGGCGGGGATATCCTCTGCGATAAAAAGACGATCCTACGCATAAAAACTGAAGAATTAGCTACGGGAGCATTACGCGAATCTTTTGAAAATTTAATAGGCACTGTTGCGCTTAGTGACGAAGTGAAGGTGGCAGAAATGAAAAAATTATATGGTCTTTTGGCCGTTGACGAGTACAGTACCCAGCTAAAGGAGCAATATATGCAATTGGCCTACAATAAATTAAGCAGCATCGATGTGGCCGAGCAGAACAAGGCCGAGCTTTTTGCCCTAGCCGATATGCTAATGAACCGCGCTAAGTAAATTATGATATTTGTCTAGATTTTCCTATTTTGGGTAAATTAACTATATATAGTCAAAGCGAATTTTAGCGCATGGAGCCTTTAAAAATTACCATATTTCAAGCCTATCTATTCTGGGAAAACGTAGATAAGAATTTGCAGAATTTAGGACTGCGATTATCTTCTTTACGTGAGAAAACAGATCTGATCATATTGCCTGAGATGTTTAATACCGGTTTCACCACCAATGTGGAGAAATGTGCAGAAACCATGTCGGGTAAAACCATGCATTGGTTATACGAAACCTCGAAGAAGTTTGACTGTGTAGTTGCCGGTTCTTTGATTATTGAAGAAGGCGGTAAATATTTTAACCGTTTTATCTGGATGTCGCCCGACGGCACCTTCTCGCATTACGATAAACGACACCTGTTTAGTATGGCGCAAGAAGACCAGGTATTTACGGCTGGTAGTTCCCGGATTATCTTGCCGTTAAAAGGCTGGAAAATCTGCCCGATGATCTGCTACGATCTTCGCTTCCCGACCTGGTCGAGAAACCAGAATGCCGCCTACGACCTGTTGGTCTATACGGCAAGCTGGCCGGATAAACGCTCGCAACATTGGCGCGCATTAATCCCAGCACGTGCTATTGAGAACCAAGCTTTTGTTATCGGGGTGAACCGCGTAGGTCACGATGGTAATGAGGTGTATTATTCCGGCGGATCGATGTGTATTAATCCGAATGGCGATGTGGTGTATTATAAGCCCGAGGATGAGGATCTTTACACGTTTACTCTCTATCCGAAGGACCTGGAAGAGAACCGATCGCGCTTTCCATTTCTAGACGATCAGGATCAGTTTCAAATCCTTTAATTCCCTTTTAGTACTGATAAGGTCTTTCCAAAATGGCCTGTTGGATAACAGCTTTGCGAAGATCAAATTCGGGATGCTCCACTTTAGTATGGTCTTGCAGGGCTGCTTGGCGCTCTAATTTCTGCTGAAGCTTTTGCCGTTCCAGTTTTTTCTGTTGCAATTGACGTACTTCTTCCGGCAGGGCTTCCCGCTGGTAGCTAGCTGGCTCCATCTGCACTTTTCTGCTTTCTTTTTGAACAACGGCAGGTCTGCGAGCCTCATGTTCAGGGCTTGGCGTCGGTTGTTGACCTTGCATTTGTCTTCTTACCTGATCCATGCGGCGTTTGGAACTTTCCATTTCCTTTTGGTAATTATCATAAATTTTATAAAAAATTCCACCGACAATAAGCAGCACTGTAATTAGCATATCCATATCTATAAAGTTAATTAAATTTTTTTATCAATTAAGCTTTAACAATTTATATTTGTTTTTCTGTTTTTTTATCTTTTAATTGCATCAACAACTTTTAGCCTTATTAACCAAATCATTATTATGGATGTTTCAGAAATGTATCATGACGAGTTTTACTCGTTCCTAACCGGGCGGGTTTCCACAGCCATTGGGAGGCGGCTGCAACGGAATTTCAAGCTCATCGGACTGAATATCACCGCCGAGCAATGGAGTGTTTTATACTTCTTATGGAATGCCGAGGGAATCAGTCAGCAGGAGCTTGCACGCTTAACTTTTCGGGATAAACCGAGTATTTCGCGGTTGATCTCTAACCTAGAGAAGCAGAAGCTGTTGGTTCGTGTGAATGGATCGGGGGACCGTCGCATGAATCAGATTTATTTAACGGCGCAGGGCCATCGCATCAAGGACAAGTGTATGGCACAAGCAGAAAAAACTATCTCCGAGGCTATGTCTGGGGTGGATACGGAATCCATGCGTCAGGCACAGGCACTGCTAGAGATAGTTTTTAATAACTTAAAATAAGTTTATTCTACCTATTAATCGAATACTTCCGGCGCAAAATCGCTACGGTTATTCACTAATTTTCCGGTATTTTTAAAGTAGATGTCGTGGAAGCTTAATGTATTTTGGCTGTCTACCTTGCGGAAGAATTTATCTGCGGATACATCTTCGAGGGTTTTAAAGCCACAGGCTTCCATAATTTCTACGGTTGCACGTAAAGTGTTTCTATGGAACTGTGCTACGCGCACATATTTATCATTTACGTCCAGTCCTTTGTAAAGGTGCGGTTGCTGTGTTGCCACACCTACCGGACATACGTCTTCATTACATTTTAAAGCTTGAATACAGCCTAAAGCGAACATCATTCCACGTGCGCTGTAGCAGGCGTCGGCTCCTAAGGCAATTACCTTCAAGATGTCAAATCCTGTTACAATACGGCTAGAAACAATGATTTTGATGTGTTTCTTTAAACCGAAATTAATTAACGTGGTAGTTACAAATGCCAAGGCATCGTATAAAGGCATCCCTAAGTTATCGGTGAATTCAAGAGGTGCAGCACCCGTTCCACCTTCCGATCCGTCTACCGAAATAAAGTCTGGGAAGATCTGGGTTTCCTGCATGGCCTGACAGATGTCGATAAACTCATTTTTATCGCCCACACATAGCTTAAAGCCAACCGGTTTACCATCGGATAGGTCGCGGAGTTTCTGGATGAATTCCATCATTTCTATCGGTGTGCGGAAGGAACTGTGCGCCGGTGGCGACATCACATCCGTTCCAGGTACCACGTGACGAATGGCCGCAACTTCAGGCGTGTTTTTCGCCGCCGGAAGGATACCCCCATGGCCCGGTTTTGCACCCTGCGATAATTTCAGTTCAATCATTTTTACGTATGGACGGGTGGCTTTCTCGCGGAATAATTCACCCGAGAAGTAACCGTTTTCATCGCGACAACCGAAATAACCGGTACCCACCTGCCAAATTAAATCGCCACCTGAGATATGGTATTGCGAAATACCACCTTCACCGGTGTTGTGTGCAAAGTTTTGTAAGGCGGCTCCTTTATTTAGGGCGGTGATGGCGGTACGGCTTAAGGCACCGTAACTCATTGCTGAAATATTGAACACACTTAAGCTATAGGGTTGCTTACATTGAACATTCCCCACCAAGGTGCGTAAGTTATGATCTTCGATGTGAACAGGGAAGATACTGTGTGCTGCCCATTCGTTACCAATGGTTTGTGGGTCGGTTTGCATCCCGAAGGCCACGGTTTCGCGTTGGTTTTTCGCGCGTTGATACACGATGGAACGCTGGCGACGGTTGAATGGACGGCCGTCGGTATCCGATTCCCAGAAATACTGACGTAATTCCGGACGGATAGATTCAAAGAAATACCTAAAGTACCCTACAATAGGGTAATTGCGTAAAATAGCATGGCTTGTTTGGAAGCTATGGTATAAAGCAATAATCAATAGGGGGAAAGGGATTAACAACAACCAGAACCATTTTGGCGTAAAAATGAGGCCAAATGAGATGATGATTAGGTTGATTAGGATGATGGTCCCTAAAATTAGTTTTCTAACCTGCATGATAGCTCTTTTAATCGATATTCTATTAGCTTTATATGACCAACATCTAGTTCCGCTATAAATGTGCCATTTATTTTGCGGTCCGAAGGATTGGTTATTTAAAATGCAAAATTAGTAAGTTCGGCGATGATAAAGAAGGAAAAGGACTTTTAGCTGAAAATTTGCTGATTTGCTAAATTTTATTCAGCTTTCATCCTCTTTTTTTAATAAGGTTAGTTATTTGTTGGTAAATAAGTTGCCATTCGTTATTGTCACTAATAAACTGCAAATGCTTTCTTATCGTAATTTCGTCATTTCTGCTGGCAGGGCCGGTTTGCACGTCTTTTGGGAGCTTATTTTGCACCTTTGCGGCGGTCTCCAAGATGATGGGACGGATGAGGTTAAAGGGCAAGTTATGTTGGCTTAAAAGCTCGTTAGCCACTTGGAAAAGCGCATTACTGAAGTTGTTTGCAAAGACGGCCGCCACATGTATGGCTAAGCGCTGCTCGGAATTACAGGCGAAGGTTTTGTTGGAAAGGCTAGCAAATAAATCAAACAGCAGGGTTTCATTTTGTTTACTATTGGCTTCGATGCCAAAAGGGATTTGTGTAAAGGAAATATCGACTTCTTTGGAGAAACTTTGCACCGGATAGGCCACGCCGTAATTTTCAAAATCCTGTAACAGCGCCATGTCTGTAGCACCCGAGCAATGGATCACTAATCCCTTTACTTTTGGGAGGCTGGGCAGTAGGGTTGGAATGGCCGCGTCAGCAAGGGCCAGCACATAGAGATCAGCATCTTGATGGAGGTCGGCCAGGTTGTCGATGGCCTGGCTAGAAAGCAGTTTAGCCAATGCTGCTGCATTGGCTAAGGTTCTACTGTATACTTGTGTAATATGATGTCCGGCTGCCAGAAAAGCTTTTCCCCATTGGGTTGCTATATTTCCGCTGCCAAGGATTACAATTTGCATTAGTTAGGCTTTACTTTACTGATGCGTGCATCTTTAACCCTTCTGTAAATGGCCAGGCAGAAACCGATGGTCATCACGATGGTACCACACCAGAAGAAATTGATGTACGGGAATTTAATCGCTTTAAATACCACCCATTTCTTCTCCGGCAATGGTTTCTGGTAAGCCATCAATTCCAATTTATTTTTATCCGGGTGAATATTCGAGAAGCGGAAACGCAAGCCTTGTTCTGGCACATCTTTATGGAAATCGAAGGTGTTTCCACCTTTAATCAAGAAGACCGGTTCAGCTTTATATTCTTTACCATCTGCGGCTACTACGCGAATCTGTAAGCCCACCATGAAGTCGCCTTCTGCTTTCGGCATGTTTTCCAGCTTCGCTTCCTTATTGATGTTCTCAATAATATAGTATCCGTTTCTGTAGCGTAGGGTATCGCCGATATTCACTTGATAGGTTGCCGGTTCTTCGTATTCCTCAAAACTGGAACGTTCCGAAGCTTGTTCGTCTTTGTTCACATTAGCTTGCGAATCCGAGGCTGCAGCGGTAATCAAGGTATAGATATCGTGTGTCAGGAAGTGTTTTGTTCCCGGTGTACCGATTAGACCACCCATTTGTGGGTTGTTTTGCGCAAATGGCGACAAGATAAAGGACTCTTTGGTTTGTCCGGTTTCCTCGTCAATGCGTTCGTATTTTATTTTGTAGAACACGTTTGGTGCCGCTACAGAATCACCGATATAGGTGATTTTATATTCGCCCATTTGCACGGGTTCATTCTCTGTTAAAAACAGGTTTTCCCCAGGTTTTTCCACTTGGTCAAATCCAGCCACAGCGATGTAGTTACTGCTGTTTACTGAAATAACTTCGTTGGTAGCCGCCGCAATAAGAGCCCCAATCAATAGCAAACCGAACCCGATGTGTGATACGGCAGAACCCGCGAGGCGCCATTTTCCTTTAAATGAATCGGCTAATATTTGCAGATTGGCCAAGATACAGAATACCGAGCTGAAGGTAATCAAGATGTACATGATGTTACCATACACTTTGGTAAAGTATACAATGGCTGCAGCAATAACTAAAGCGAATATAAAGGAGGCCAACGTACCTGCCCAGAATTTCTTAGGCTCCGAGCGTTTGTATTTCAAAAATTGAGTAAAGGCCGTTAATATCATCACTACAACGGCGAAGGCTCCTTGCCATTTGTTGTAATGAGGGATCGGGTCGATTGGAGGCGCTACTTTGGTGCCAAATAGAGCGTTGAACACCGGAATGGAGGTGGTGGCAATCATTTGCACACAGGCTACGGTAAGCACTAAGGCGCCGATAAACAACCAGAATTCGCGGGAATAAATATCTTCTTCTTTTTGGCTGCTCGGCATTTCTTTTTTGCGAGCCACCAATAAGACCACCATAATGGCGAGGAAAGTCAGGTTAAACAAGATAAGCTGGCCCGACATTCCTAAACTGGTGAAGGAGTGTACAGATGTTTCGCCAAGAATACCCGAACGGGTAAGGTAAGAGGCGTAAATCACCAATACAAAACTGATCAAGCATAGGAAGGCAGCCGTAAAATAGGCATGTCCTGTATTTTTATAGGCTACCATCACGTGCACAGCGGCAATTAAGGTTAGCCAAGGGATAATCGATACGTTTTCCACCGGATCCCAAGCCCAGAACCCACCGAAGTTCAGTGCTTCATATGCCCAGAATGAACCCATAATAATACCGGCTCCTAAGATCATCACGGCAAATAAAGCCCATGGCAATCCGGGGTTGATCCAATCTTTATAGCGTTTTAACCATAAGGCAGAACCCGCATAGGCGAATGGAACAATCATGGAGGCAAAGCCTAAGAATAGGGTAGGTGGGTGAATCACCATCCAGTAATTCTGCAGCAAGGGGTTTAAGCCACGCCCGTCAGGAATCATGGAGAGGTAATTTGCATTTTTAAGAAACGGAAAGTTCAGGGCTTCTCTTAAGAGAATAAAGGGTGAACTTCCGATGCGTGAACCAAATACTTCAACGCCCAGTAGCATGGAGGCCAAGAATACCTGACACAGCATGACGAAGGTCATAACCGGGCTTTCCCAGCTTTTGGCGGTGAATAATAGGACGATTCCGAGCACCATCTGCCAGAACATCCATAGCCAAAAACTACCTTCCTGTCCTTCCCAGAAGGCAGAAATAATGTAGTGGGTAGGGAGTTTGGTCGAGGAGTGCGCGTAGGCGTAGTGATACTCGAATAAGTGATTGTAGATAATATAAAAGAGGGTGGAACCGATTACCACGATGGATAAGGCATTTAGCCAGAAGCCCACGCGTGCCATTGTTTTCCAAGATGTTTCCTCCGGATTTTTACTGGCAAAGAAATAAGAAATACAAGAAAATAAAGCCGCTCCAAAGGAAAGGACCACGAAAAACTGGCCTATTTGTCCTGGAAGAAGGCTCTCGCCTACGAAATTGACGTCCATAAGGTGTTTAAAAGATTAATTAAGGGATGCTGAGGAAGTTTCGATAACCTCCATTTGGTCCTGGTTATATTTCGAAGGACATTTCATTAAGATTTTGCTGGCATGGAAAACTTGTCCTTCCATTTTTCCTGTAAGCACAATCTGTTCAGAGCGTTCGATATCCTGCGGCTTCGAACCCTTAAATACCACCTGACATTCGGTGCTATCATTATCGTACATGTAGAAAGAGAAATGATTGGCATCCTTCACTGGATCGTAGTGTAAGGCTTTTTCTTTGTTTAAAACTCCCACCACATACAGCTCTGTGTTTTTTTCTCGTGCCTCCGAAAAGGTAGAGTAGGTACTAGAGTCGGTATAGATCACCAGAATCATGGCAATTGCAATCGCAATAATAACCATTAAAATGATCGAGCTTTTCTTCATCTTGTTTTAATATATAATTATCCAGCTACAAAATTACGAATTAGTCAGCACAGGAATGAATTTCGCAAACAAATAGCTTTATTTAGAATAGTTCTAATTAATTAGTAGGATAGTCCGCAAAATTCTGTAGGATAGGTGGTTATTTAAGTTTTAAAGGGATTGTTGCAGTTTACTGTTGTCGCTAGGTCAAACTAATAAATACTCCATACTAAATACGAAGCCCAAATTTATGACACTTCCCTTTCACTCCCCTTTCTCACCCCTTTCACTTCCCTTTCAAGCCCCTTTGCAAAGGGATGAAAGAGGCTTGAGAAAAAGGATAGAAAATGAGGAGGTAAAAGGGGAATGAGCAGGTTGTATATACAATTAGCTATCTCTAGTGGGAAAGAATGAAAAATAGTATTAGGAATTAGGATAAATACATAGGCGAATGGCTGGGGCAAGCTTTAGTTTTGAATATTAAATGATTTGTATTATGGAAAAGAAAAAAGTAGTTCATCCAGATCGTGACCCCAATTTTGTGACGGGTGCTTATTCGGATGCGGTGATCGTTGGAGATTTTATTTTTGTAAGTGGTCAGGCTGCTGTTGATTTTCAAACCTCTGCCTTTGTACTAGGCAGCATCGAAGAAGAAACTAAACGCACCTTGGATAATATTAGCGCTATTTTGAAGGAAGCAGGTGCCGGGATGGATGATGTGGTAAAATGTACGGTTCACCTTTCCGATATACATGATTTTGATCCTTTTAATGCGGTGTATGGGGGGTATTTCACTGGCATTAGGCCAGCACGAACCACCGTTCAATCGGTATTGGCAGAAGGTATTAAAGTAGAAATTGATTGCATTGCTAAATTAAGCTAATACCCTATGTCGGAACAGCTACATAAAATAGGGGTGGTGGGGCTTGGCTTAATGGGAAGCAGCATCATTGTGGCTTTGCTTAAAGCAGGATGCGAAGTTGTGGCGGTAACTCCTTTAGTTGAAGAATTTGAAGAAGGGAAAAATAGAATTATTGAACAGCTGCAGCTTGCAGCAGGCATGAAATTGTTGACGGAGGATGTTCCCTCGTATAGGCAAAGGCTACAGGTTTCCAAGGATTTTCAAGACCTGAAGCCTTGTCAGTTGGTGATTGAGTGTATTATTGAAGTTGAGGCGATTAAAAGGGAAGTATACCATAAGATCGAGCTGGAGGTTGCGGCGGACTGCATCATCGCCAGCAATACATCGGCTATCCCGATCAATATTCTGCAACGCTATCTAGAGCGTCCCAATCGTTTTATGGGAATTCATTGGGCAGAGCCTGCTTATGCGACCCGATTTTTAGAAATAACCTGTGGCGAACTAACTGAGGTGCGCCTTGCCGAAATGGTGCAAGAGGCGGCCCTAGGCTGGGAGAAAGAACCAACCCTCTTATACAAAGATATACGCGGCTTTATTACCAATCGATTGATGTATGCCGTGTATAGACAGGGTTTTGAATTGATTAATAATAATACTGTGGATATGGCGGGGCTGGATAAGTGTTTTCAATACGATATCGGATCCTGGATAACCATCATGGGTATTTTTAAACGCATGGATTATATTGGTTTGCACCATTACCTGCACACTTTTGAACAAATTTTCCCGAAGCTGACGCAATCCGATGTGGTTCCACCCATTATGGATTCCATTATTAAAGAAAATGGAAGAGGCATCCATAACCTTATTGGCCTTTACCCGCATGACGAGCAATCGGCCAGCAGTTTAGAAAATAATTTTGCAGCCTTTAATGAAGAAATATACCTGCTTGCCGATCGCTATCGCGCAAAGCTAAAAGAGTTAAACCTAACCGAAACCAATGGAAAATAAGAGATATCAACAATCCAAAATTTTATTAGCGCGTGCGAGCAAGGTATTGGCTTCGGGCGTTTCTTCAGAATTTCGGAAATATAACCATCCACACGCCCTTTTTTATGATTATGCGAAGGGGAGTATGATTCGCGATGTGGACGGCAATGAATACGTTGACTTTACCCTAAGTCAAGGCCCGTTAATTTTAGGCCACTCCAACCAAGGGGTGTTGGATGCTGTGGATGCTTATTCCCGGCAGGGGCAGTTATTTGCGGGCCAACATGTGCAGGAAATTGAACTTGCCGAGAAAATGCAGGAGCTGATTCCATCGGCGGAATTGATGCGTTTTTGTTTAGATGGTTCTGAAGCGGTACAAACCGCTTTGCGCGTGGCCCGGTCGAAGACCAAGAAGAATTTATTTTTAAGGTTTGAAGGGCATTATCACGGTTGGCTCGATAATGTGGCCTATGGTATTTCTGTGCCTGCGGAAGGATTTGGAAGTCGTGAAAACCCGAACCGCAGTCCTTGGTCTGCCGGTTTGGCGCAAGAAAGCGCGGATGAATTTATCCTGATTCCTTGGAATGATGCCGCTTTATTGGAAGAAACGATTTTAAAACATAAAGACCAGCTGGCGGCCGTGATTACCGAGCCTATTATGTGCAATAACGGTTGTATTCTGCCAAAGGATGGCTTTTTATCGAAAATGCGCGCTTTATGCAGCGAGCATCAGATTGCCCTTATTTTTGACGAGGTAATTACCGGATTTCGAATGGGATTGGCTGGCGCCCAGGGTTATTTTAACATTACCCCCGACCTTTCCATCTTTGCAAAGGCCATGGGTTCGGGCTATCCGATCAGTGCCATTGTGGGTTTACGCGATTGGATGGAGGAACTTTCTTCCGGCCGTGTGATTCATGCGGGCACGATGAATGCGAGCAACCCTACAGTTGCGGCATCCTTAGCTACGATTCAGGAATTGGAAGCCGATAAAGAGGTTTATAACAGGCTTTTTAGCCTTGGCAATACGTTAAAAGAAGGTTTGCAAGCCTTGGCGAAAAAGCATCAGCAGAACCTCTTGGTGCAAGGGCCGGGACCGATGATAAATACCTCTTTTACCGATTTAGCCGATGTGACCGAATACCGGGAGGTGCTACAGGCCGATAAAGCGAAATTGAATGCGTTTATAAGTCAACTGCACGATGAGGGTATTCGCGTAATCGGTAGAGGTTTATGGTACATCAGTGCGGCAACGCGGATGGAAGATGTAGAAAAAGCACTTCGTGCTGCGGATATTGTCCTTTCAAAATTGTAAATTAGTATTGCCTGAATTCATGAAAACTATAGCCGACACGACTTTTCTTATTGCTGGTCATTCCCGAATTGCTACCGCATTGACGCAGTATCTCAACACGCAGTCTATAAACGTGCAGCATATTCAAGAGCCTTCAGGCTTGTCGACCGATCTTAAAGCAGATTATATTTTTGCCTTTACTTCCGATCAGTTGGAAGAAAAAATAAAACTCATTCAGCCGCTACTCCCGGCATTAAAGGAGGGCGGGATATTGACCATCAACCTAGATGGTATACAGCTTGCGGATGTTCAGAAAAACACCCGCCAAGATGTATTAGGGATGAACCTGAATTTTCCAGATCAGCATTCCCCATTCATGGAAATTATTAGAACCGAGCAGAACGATGATGCTCAAATAAAGCAGCTTAAATCTTTTGGTGAACATACGTTGAAAAAGGATCCTTATGTGGTGAACCATGGCCTCAGTGCCCGTGCTTATATGATTGCTGCGATGACGCGAGAGGCCTTTTACCTGGTGGATAACGGCTATGCAAATATCGAAAGCATCGATCGGGCCTGCCGCAATGATGCCGGTTATTACCTACCTTTTACGGGGAACTTTTTGTATATGGATTTAATGGGGACCATGGCCTATGCCTTGGTGATGAAGGATTTGAACCCGGAATTGGCCAATTGTAAAGAATTGCCACAATGGTTTATCGATAAGGTGAAGGCGGGCAAGTGGGGGATGAAAACCAAAGGTGGGCTTTATGCTTATGCGGAAGGTGACCTGGAAAAATGGGAAGCTGTGATTGCCGATTTTTCTGCTGATATTGATGCATTAATCCGGAAGAATATTCAACATTACGAACGAAGATTAACTTATGAATAATCGTCTTATCATCGATGCACATTTAGATTTGGCGATGAACGCCATCGAGTGGAACCGGGATTTAAGCAGACCTATTGATGAAATTAGACAAAGGGAGCTGTTTAAGCCAGACAAGCCAGATCGTGGAAACGGCACAGTTTGTCTTCCGGAGCTGCGCAAAGGCAATATAGGCCTGGTGGTGGCTACGCAACTTTCGCGGGTGGCACCCCTAGGCAGTGGTTTGCCGGGTTGGCATTCGCCGCAACAGGCTTGGGCCATGACCCAAGCGCAACGCGTGTGGTACCAGGAAATGGAAAAACAAGGAGAACTGCGTTTGATTCATAACCTCGCAGGTTTAGAAGCCCACCTGAAACTTTGGGAAGAAGCAGAGGATACCAACGATCTTCCAATTGGCTATATCCTGAGTTTGGAAGGCGCCGATTCTTTAGTGGATGTGGACTATTTGCAGGAGGCCTATTCCTATGGCTTACGCGCGCTAGGCTTATCGCATTTTGGGCCGGGACGCTATGCTCCGGGAACCAAAAAAACAGGCCCGCTAGACGCGAAAGCCTATGATTTGATGCGGGAGATGAGTCAGCTGAACATGATATTGGATGTGACTCATTTGACCGATGAAGGCTTTGATGAGGCCTTGGATTTTTATGATGGGCCTATTTGGGCTAGCCATCATAATGTTCGAAAAATAGTGCCCAACCAAAGGCAATTAACAGATGCACAAATAAAGCGTTTAATAGAAAGGGATGCCGTTATTGGCGGTATGCTAGACTGCTGGGCTATGGATGTGCGGTTTATCGATACGGTTTCTGATCCTTGGCAACTGGATATTAAATTGGAAATGCTAGTAGATCATTGGGATCATATCTGTCAATTAGCAGGGAATGCCAAGCATATCGGCATCGGCAGTGATTTGGACGGGATATTCGGAACGGAACAATCACCCTGGGACTTAGATACTATTGCTGATTTGCAAAAATTTGATGCTATATTGAAAAAGAAAGGCTATTCTGATGCCGATATTGATGCCGTTTTTCATGGCAACTGGCTACGCTTTTTACGGAAAAATTGGAAGTAATTGTATGTTATTCGGAAATTCAGCTCAAATAGATATTACGCCGACCTTGGGAACCCTCATTAATGGGGAGTTTACCAGCAGGTATGCCCGTAAAATTGCCGATCGCTTATTTGCGAAGGCAATTTATTTAAACGATCGGAACACAGCGATGTTGCTTATCATGGTGGATATCTGTGTGATGAAACGTGATTTTTTAGATCCTATAAAAAAGCAGATCCATCAACTGACCGGAATTGCGCCAGCGCAGCAGTTAATTGCGAGTACGCACGCCCATTCGACCGGAAGTGTGGCTGATTTATTGATGGGTCATGTGGATGTGGCGTATCGGCATTTTTTGGAAAAACAACTGCTGGAATTGGCCAAACAGGTGGTTCAACAAGAGCATGCCCTGAAAGTGGCTTTTGGTAAAGTGTCAAAACCGGAGCACCTCACCTGTAGGCGGTATAAGATGGATGATACCTATCAACCGCAAAATCCAGTATTAAAAACAGTAGATGCGATTAAGACGAACCCTTTTGGGGCGGAAGAACATATTCTGCAACGGACAACAGTGCCTGATCCTGAAGTATGCTTTGTTGGCTTCAAAGATTTGGATAACCGCTGGGTAGGGCTATTGGCAAATTATAACCTGCATTATGTGGGCGATTGTGAACGCGGAACCATTACTGCGGATTATTTCGGCTATTTCGCGAGGAAGATAACTGGCTTAATTGCTGCGCCCGATATGGTTTGTATGATGAGCAACGGCACGAGTGGCGAGGTTAATATTTGGGATTTTATTGAAGGTGATCGTTATCCGAAAGAGTATCATGCTAAAAGTGAATTAATAGGCGAAGACCTGGCGATGGCTGTCTTTGAAAATTTGGCTAGCCTGGTATGGGATGAAGATGCCAGCCTGGGGCTAGCTTATGAAGAGCTCAGCTTAAACAAAAGAGCAATTTCTCCAAGCTTATTAGCGGAGGCTGTAAAGCTGGTCGGCCTTACGGATTATGAAGCTGTATCGTATACCGATGCCGATTTATACGATAAGGTGTATGCGCGTGAGCAGGTTTTATTAACGGATGTTCCGGAAGAGATTCAGTTTCCGGTGCAATGTTTTCGAATTGGCAGCATTCGTATCGGTGGCCTCGGCGGGGAGTTTTTTAGTGCCAGTGGTAAAGCGCTGAAAGCAGCATCCGATTCTTATTTTACCATTTGCATGGCCAATGATTATGTGGGTTATGTGCCGCCAAAGGAGGAGTTTGAAAATGGAGGCTACGAAACCTGGCGCTGCCGCAGTAGTTTTTTAGCTGAAAATTCAGAAGAAAAAGTGAGGGATTGTTTAATGGAAATGATCCGAAAAAGCAATTAAATGGATATGATGATGCAGAGCCCTTATGTTATTAAAAATACAGATCAACTAGCAAGCCCAAGTTTGTTGGTTTTTCCAGAAGTTGTTCAAGCCAATATAGCTAAAATTCTTACCAAGGTTAAGTTGGATAAACTTCGTCCACATATAAAAACCATTAAATCGAAACCGTTAATTCAGCTTTTGATCGATGCCGGTGTTCGGAAGTTTAAATGTGCCACCTTAAAAGAAGCTTCGCTATTGTTGGAATGGGAAGAGTTGGATATTTTGTTAGCTTATCCTGTGGTGGGCTATCAGCTCGACCAGTTTATTCAGTTGTTGGTGAAGCATCCGCAGGCGAAGCTGCAATGTTTAATTGATGATGTGGCTACCGCCAGTTTACTTCATGAAAAGGCGGCACAATATGGCCTGTCGGTTTCAGTTTTTATCGATGTAAATCTGGGAATGGGCAGAACAGGTGTAGCCATTGATCAATTGGAAGAATTTTATGAGGAGGTAAAGGCCTTCGATCATCTTGAAATTATAGGATTCCACGGCTATGATGGGCATATTCGTGAAATCGATCTGGGCGAACGTACAAAGGTTGTAAAAGCTGTGTTTGACCGGTTTTTAGCGGTTCTAAAACGCATTGAAGAACAAGCTCATCGTAAATTAACTTGTGTCTTCGGTGGGTCGAATACCTTCCCCATCTATAGCCAATATCCCTTTGTGGAATGTAGTCCCGGCACTTTTATGTTGTGGGATTGGGGCTACCATATCAGTTTGCCGGAGCAGAATTTTGGTTTTGCTGCGGTATTGTTTACCCGTATTATTTCTAAGCCTAGCTTAAATCATGTCTGTCTTGATTTGGGTTATAAAGCTGTTGCTTCGGAGAATCCTATTGCCCAACGTTTTCATATTCCCAAACATGAAAACTGGCGACCTATTATGCAAAGTGAAGAACATTTGGTGCTGGAAGTGCCGGCAGCGGAATGGGAAAACTTGGCTGTGGGAACGGAAGTTTATGTGATTCCATATCATATTTGTCCTACGGTGGCTATGTATCCGTTTTATCGGGTTGTGGCGGAGGAGGGCATTCGCAGTACCTGGGAAATTGCAGCCCGGTATTAAGAAAAAGTCTTTTGAAATATTGTATCTGTTATCTACAAAAAAGTAGTAGATAGGGCTTTGCTTTAAGTTTATTTTTGAATTGAATTATTGTGTAGTTAATAATTTCTAACCTCTATGAAAATATATAACCAATTGAAATTTAATAGCGCCCATGTTTTCGAGAACACGCGTTATTGCAGTAATAAATGCCGTAGATTGGCTTTATTGCTTGTTTTTTTATGTTTTAGTATTGCCTCCTTTGCGCAGGTTGCTATTACAGGAAAAATTGTAGATCAAGAAAGTAATCCTATTGTTGGAGCTACAATAACAGAGAAAGGAACACAAAATGGCACCTCTACAGACCAAGATGGTCGTTTTAGAATTACGGTGAAGTCTGCAGAAAGTATTTTAGTTTTAAGTTCGGTTGGAAAGAAAACAATAGAGCTAAAAGCCTCAAGTTCAGGTCTTCAAGAAATCACTCTTGATAGTGAAGATAAAAATATTGATGAGGTTTTAGTTGTTGGATATGGTAAGCAATCGCGTGAAACCTTAACCACTTCCATTTCTAAATTGGATGATAAGGTGTTGGAGAACGTTTCATTTGCCAATCCTGCTAGTGCTTTACAAGGAACTGTTTCGGGGGTTCGGGTTCAAAGTACATCGGGGCAACCAGGTGCGGCTCCACGTGTTATTATTCGTGGTGGAACTTCGATTAACAATCCGAACGGTGCAAGCCCTTTATATATAATTGATGGGGTTATTCGGGGTAATATGAACGATATTAATGCAGATGATATTGCTTCTATGCAGGTGTTAAAGGATGCGGCATCAACTTCCATTTACGGAGCACGCGGATCTAATGGTGTTGTTATTATTACAACAAAATCTGGAGACTCTAACCGAACAAAGGTTGAATATTCCTATAATTTGGGATCATCGAAAGTAGGTCAGTTATATGATATGGCTTCTGCACGTGATTATATTTACTATACACGCGTTGGTGCGATGGTTGCTGAGCGTAAGGTTCCAGGTTCTAAAAATGCTTTAACACAACCAATAGGCTACGGTACTGGGAATGATTTAACAAATAATACCGGCTTTACCACCCAATATTTATCAGAGGCAAATAAACATAAACTAAATGAAGGATGGGAGTCTATGCCTGATCCATTGGATCCTACGAAAACCATTATCTTTCAAGAAACGAATTGGCAAGATGTTTTATTTCAAAACAGTGTAACCAATGATCATCATTTAGCGGTATCTGGGGGGAATGACCGTGCAACAGTGAATGCGAGTTTAGGCTATATGAAGAATAACGGAATTGCAATCACTACATTTTATGATCGAATCTCGGCTAATTTAAATTCCGATTTAAAAGTTAATGATCAATTATCGGTTAATGGAAAGGTTATGTATTCCTATTCTACTAATAATGCGGTGTATAGTGATACGGAATTGTTTTTTAGAGCAGCAGGTTTAGCACCAACAGCAAAATATACTTTTGAGGATGGTACATTAGCTCCTGGCCAAGGAAGAAACACGGGAAACCCTGTTTACTATTTAAATCGGAGAGACAATAAAAATGCGAATGAGAATTTGACATTAGCTTTATCTGGAGATTGGACACCAATTGAGGGGTTAACAATATCTCCGCAGGTTTCACTATATAAGGTTGCGGGCGATAATTATGCATTTATTCATTCCTATCTAAATGGTGTGGGAAATGTGAATACAACCAGACCAGCTTCTGCTGGTTATAGTAAAACCATGCAGACCCAAGCCGATTTAACGGCTAATTACACAAAGAGCTTTGGAAACCATGCCTTGGATGCTATGGTAGGATTCTCCTATTTTAGACGCTATGTTTTTGGTATTTCAGCTTCTGGCCAAGGTGCTGCTACGGATTTAATTCCTACCTTAAATGCTTCTTCTACCCCTGTTGCTGTTGGAGGCAATGAAAGCTTATTTGCGTTGGTAGGCTATTTTTCTCGTTTAAATTATAATTACCTAGAGAAATATCTGCTTTCAATAACGGCAAGATATGATGGTGCATCGAACTTAGGTACGAACTATCGTTGGGGTTTCTTTCCAGGTATTTCTGCTGGTTGGAACGTGCATAAGGAGCCATTTTTTGAAAATGTAAAACCTTATTTTTCGACCTTAAAGCTACGGGCAAGTTATGGTGTGAATGGAAATATTTCCGGGTTATCTGATTTTCACGCGCAAGGATCTTATTCCGTTGGAAATCGTTATCTAGGGGAATCAGCAGTTGAAAATACTGTATTAGCGAATCCGAATTTGAAATGGGAGCAATCTAAAACGTTGGATTTCGGGGTAGATTTGGGTTTCATGGATAACCGTTTTAATATTTTATTCGATTATTATAACCGACGTACAGATGATTTAATTACTAATTTGACTTTACCGCCTTCTACTGGTTTTTCTAGCATTTCCACCAATTTGGGAAGCTTACAGAATAAAGGAATTGAATTGGAGTTAAATGCGGACATCATGCCTCGATCTTCCGAATTGCAATGGAATGTGGGCTTCAATGTTTCTACTACTAAAACAAAAATCTTAAAGTTACCGGAGAATGGGGTGTTGAATAATCGTGTTGGTGGTGTTTATGTTTGGGACAATGCTTCTTCTGACTATCGTTGGATGGGAGGTCTGCAAGAAGGTGGACGTATTGGCGATTTTTATGCTTGGCAACAAGATGGTATTTATAAGTCAGACGCAGAAGCTGCAAATGCAGCGGTCGATCTTACGATGCCATTTGCTAATAAAACCAAATATGGCGGTGATGTAAATTATGCCGACCTAGACCGTAATGATACCTTAGATACTCGCGATTTAACTTATCAAGGAAATCCGTTCCCAACTTTAACTGGCGGTATTTCTACTTCGGTTAACTATAAAGGATTCTCTCTATATGCACGTATGGATTATACAAAAGGGCATACCATTTACAATTATGCGAAGATCTTTTTAAGCGGTATGTGGGCTCCAAACCTAAATATTCCACAAGAAATGATTGATAAAGGATGGAAACAAGATGGGGATATTGCCGAACGCGCCCAATATGTTCCTGGAACAGCCAATTACAGTTATTGGCGAGGAAGTGCTTACCACCTTTCTTCCACGAACTCTGCGTTTTATGAGAAAGGGGATTATTTAACCTTACGAGAAGTTACCTTGGCTTATCAGTTTCCTTCAGCCTGGACAGAGCGTATTAAATTAAAAAACATCCGAGTGAATGTGACAGGTAGTAACTTGTATTATTTCACTAAATATACCGGCATGAATCCAGAGGACGGTGGGTTAGATCAAGGTCGCTACCCTATTCCACGCAATTTTGCTGTTGGTATTAAGGCTTCATTTTAAGTAAGACTGTAAAAAGAAAAAGCAATGAAAAAATCAATTATAAAAATGGGAATACTTGCAGCATTTTTAACTGTTCAATCTGCATGTAATACATCCTTAGATTTAGATCCAACAAGTGTAATCACAAATGCCTCCTTTTGGAAAACAGAAGATGATGCCAAAGGGGGGTTAACTAGTTTATATGTTAAACAACGTAGTCTAGCGAGCCTCAATTTATTTATATGGGGCGAAGCGCGTAGTGAGGTGATGGAATGGGGGAAAGTAAGTGGTACATTAGACTATGATCGGTATTACTTAAATACATTGAGTAGTGTTTCTGCTGGTCCATCGTGGCAGGCGATCTATTCTGCCATAAACGATGCGAATTTGATCTTAAAATATGTTCCTACTATTTCCTTTGCAAATGAATCGGATAAAAATAATTTGCTGGCGCAGACCTATGTTTCACGTGCATTTTTAAACTACATTTTGGTTCGTACCTGGGGCGATGTGCCTATTCGGACAGAGCCTGTCGAAGGAGCCGAGCCCTCAGTTATCCAGAAAGAAAGGTCGCCACAAACAGAGGTTTTTAAATTGATCAAAGAAGATATTGAAAAAGCGATTAGTCTATATGCGAGTTATGGGTTTATCAAAAGCAGGAACTATTGGTCTAAAGCAGGGGCTCAAGCCTTAAAAGCTGATGTGTTTTTATGGACGGCAAAACGATTGAATGGTGGTACTGCCGATTTTCAAACAGCTTTAGGAGCCTGTGATGAAGTTGCAAAAGCAGACGTTTCTTTATTGGCAAATTATGCTGATCTGTTTAAATATGGCAATAAAAACAATAAGGAAGTGATTATGGCGATTGGAAATCGGGAGTTGGAATCGGGGAACAATTACTTTTATAATCTGTATTCTGCTCGTTTACCTAATGAGGTAGATCCAAGTACGAATGAAATTATTGGTCAAACAGCAGGAGGTATGGTATGGACAGTGACGGATTTAGCTAAAAACCAATTCAAGGTAGGCGACCTTAGAAAAGCGGCATCTGTTCTTGACTTGGCTGCTCCTGGATTTTACCCTACTTTAATTCTAAAAGGTCGTGGAACGGTTATTTCAGGGGTTCGCTATTTCACCAGTGATTTCGTTATTTATCGGTATGCAGACGTTTTGTTAATGAAGGCCGAAGCAAAAAATGGACTCGGTCAGGATCCTTCTGCGGAAATGAATCAAGTACGCCAGCGCGCCTATGGGTCGAACTATGAGGCAAATAAGTTTGTAAATGGATCGAAAGTAGCAAATGATGCAGCTATTCTGCAAGAGCGTTTATTAGAATTAATGTTTGAAGGAAAGCGTTGGTGGGATTTGGTTCGATTCGGTAAAGCCTTTGAATTGGTGCCGACATTGGAAGGTAAATCAAGTCTGAAACATTTAGAATTTTTCCCAATTTCTGAACAAGTACTTAGTTTGGAACCTTTAGTAAAACAAACAAGTGGTTATTAAAATATAGAAAATTATGATACAAAATAGAATCTTCGGAATAGTTCTTATGTTACTGTGTGCTCTGCCAACAGTATTCGCTCAATCTCCAAGCGTTAGGAAAGTAAAGGATTTAATTATTTACCAGGACAGTATTTTTTATTCATCATTCCCCTCTATCATTAAAATGAAGAATAACAAGTATATGTTGGCTTTTAGACGGGCACCAGAACGAAGGGTTTTCGGTGAAAAACACACGACGCACGTTGATCCAAATAGCTACTTGGTTCAAGTGGAATCTAAAGATGGACAAAATTGGACACACACCCCTGAGTTGATTTATTCACATCCATTTGGCGGATCTCAGGATCCTTGTTTGCTGGCCTTAAAAGATGGAACCATTTTATGCGCAAGTTACGGTTGGTCTTTTTTAAGAGATGATGGGTTAAAGAAATTAAAAAAGCCTTATTTTCAAGCAGGTGATGGAACATTTTTAGGAGGCTATATTGTTCGTTCTACAGACAATGGAAAATCATGGAGTGAACCGATATATCCACCTTCCATCGATCAAGAAGTTAATTTTGATATGTATGGTAAAAAAGTGCCTGTGTATAATCGAGGAGCGATGTTTGAGTCAAAATCAGGACGTATATTTTGGGTTGTTGCCGCGACAGATAATTCAGCAATTAAAAAGACTTCTAATTATTTAATGTATTCTGATGATAAAGGCTTAAGTTGGCATTATCTTTCCGTTGTGGCTGAAGATCCTAAAATATCATTTAACGAGACCTCTATTTATGAAACTCCAAAAGGAGATTTAGTTGCATTTTTAAGGACGGCAAATTTTGACGATCAGGCTTGTATAGCCCGCTCTACAGATGGCGGAAAGACCTTTAAATGGGAAAGTATGGGTTTTAAGGGGCATCCCTTGCAAGCCTTGAGATTGCCTGATAACCGCGTGTTTGTGTGCTATGGCTATAGACATCAGCCCTATGGTATCCGAGCACGTATTTTAAATGCGGAATGTACGGATTTTGCGACTGCCGAGGAAATTGTAATTCGTGAAGATGGCGGAAGTGGTGATATAGGTTATCCTTGGGCAGTTATGCTGGGTAAAAATCAGATTTTAGTCAGCTATTATTATAACCTAAATAATGGAACACGCCATATTGCAGGTAGTATTTTAGAACTTCAAAAATAAGACTTGAAAATGAGATTTGGACATTTATTGGTATTCTTGTTTTTACAGATTTATCTGGTCAAAGCGCAGGAAATTGATTCATTAAAGCGTCCAGAAATCTATCCGGAAATGGTAGCCATGCATGCCAAATTTTCACAGTCAAGTCGAGATATTGTATTTCTTGGGAATAGTATAACATTTTGGGCTAATTGGCCGGAATTATTGCCAAAATATAAGAATGTAAAGAATCGTGGTATTCCCGGCGACAATACTTTTGGGGTTTTGGAACGCTTGGATCAAATTTTAAAAGGTAAACCACGAAAAATCTTTTTGTTAATAGGCATAAATGATCTGGCTCAGGGAATTCCGGAGGCAGTGATTCTAAAGAATGTGGAGAGGATAAGTCAAAGGGTTCGAGGCTCGAGTCCTCATACAAAGTTGGTTATCCAAAGTGTACTGCCTGTTAATTCTACCTTCGGTAAACTAAATAATCATTATGGCGCGAAAGCGAAAATTCCAATATTAAACGCGGCCTTGAAATCGTTGGCCACTTCAAATCAACATGACTATTTAGATCTCTATGCTGCATTTGTTGGTGACCAAGATGAATTGCCCAAAGCATACACCTGGGATGGAGTGCATCTAACAGTCGCTGGATACGAGCTATGGGTTCGTATTTTAGAAGAACAAAAATTACTAATAAACTAAATGATGAAATTAACCCGTTTATTGATTCTGTTTACAGGATTTTATATCCCCTTTTTAGCTTTTTCTCAGGATCATAAAGAGCTGAGTAAGGTCATTTCGAAAGGGGGAACAGCAGGCGAATATCAAGCTTTTACTGATGTTGTTCAATTAAAAAATGGCGATTTATTAGCCGTTTTTTATGCTGGAGAATCTCATGTAACTTATCCAAGTGAATCATATCCAAAGGCTGGAAGAATTTGTATGGTTCGGTCGACTGATGAAGGGAAAAGTTGGTCAAGACCCATTACCATTTATGATGATCATGCGGATAATCGGGATCCGCATATAAGTCAAATGAATGACGGTACAGTGATTGTTACTTTTTTTAACACCTTGTTTGGTGAAATTATAGAAAAAACAAAAATCGATACGACAAAAAGCTTAGCGCATTATCAAGGGCAGCGAAGGGTAACTAAAAATGGGGGAATCCATTATATTACCTCGATTGATAATGGGGAGACTTGGTCCGCAATCAATACGATTCAAACTGGAGAATATTCAAATGCATGTTCTGCTCCTATGCGGCAGTTAAGGAATGGTAACTGGATTTATCCAGCCTATCATCAGCGTAATGAGGAAGCGTTTGGCGTTGTATATATTTCAACGAATAAAGGGAGGGAATGGTCAGAGGGGAAATATATAGGAAAAGGAGAGGTGAAATATCTTCCAGCGGAAACGGATATCATTACTTTAAAGAATGGTGATATTTTGGCGGCCCTTCGTGGAGATATTAAAAGAGATGATAAGCTTCATTTCTCCATAAGCAAAGACCAAGGGCAATCGTGGGGAAAAGTAGTTGATTCGGGATTTCAAGGGCACTGTCCTCATTTTATCCGTTTAAAAAGTGGCGCAATTGTGTTGACCTATCGGGCATTTACAGATGATTCTTCAGCATCCTCTGGCTATACCGGATTAAGGATTTCTTATGACGAGGGAAAAACTTGGCAAGGACCTTATTTAATCGATAAATTTTGGGGAGCTTATGCTTCTACAGTTGAATTAGGTGATAATTCCTTATTAATAACCTATTATGAAGAAGGGAATCAAAGCGCAGTAAGAGTAATAAAAACGCATGCTCCAAAACAATCCAAAGTGAATATAAGCTATTCGAAACCTGAACCCTTGGTCAGATTAAAGTTTTAACTCAGTTTCATGAAAATATTTTCTTTGCTTTTAATAACTATTTTAATGAGCTCATGTACTAATAAACACGTTGATTCGGTTGAAGATAAAGGTGTTGAATACGTCGATGTCTTAAGGCATATTTTAGATACCCAAGATAAATGGGTGAAAGTTCATGCGGCGGAGTTTCTAATTTGGCAACAACAGGATTCGGCTTATGTTCGGGAGGTGTTTTTGAAGGAGGCTAAGCTGTATGATACGGTGCCTCAATACCGCGTAGGTATTTGGCGGGTATTAGCACAAGCAGCTACGGATCAGGAAGAAAGAAAGCGGTATATTGAAAAGATTCATAATGCCTACCAACAAGGGCCTGATCAATTACATGCTTTGGAAACACTTGCTAAACTAAAAGAGCCTATTCGAGTAGACCATAGTAGTCTTGATACGATGCTGTTAAAGAACAAGGAGGTAAACTCAACGGTCATCTATGGGTTATGGAATCAGTTTTATAATCCACAGGTTCCCCGCGTGGATCTTTTTAATAGGCTACTTTCTATCCTGAAGGATGAACAGGAACAGGATGTCCATAAGATTTTGCTGTCCTATGTATTTCGATTTTTAGCACTTTCTCCAAGTGAAGAAGAACAGCTACTTGCAATAAATTATCAAGCGTTTCCTGAGCCTGTTCAATTGCAATTTTTAGCAACCTTGCTTAGCAATGTTGACTTGGATGCAAATCAATATGCAACGGCTAAATTAAACTTGTTGAAATTAGAATCGATTGCGAATTATTATCCTACAGCCATACTTGCTCTTTCCCATAAGCAGCATGCTGAAAATGCGGAACTCATAGCCACCTATTATAAGATGATCGCGGATTCTTCGCGTGCAGATTATCAGGTAGATCACCTAGCTACTGCGGCTTACGCTTACCTAAATTTCCTGCAATAAGGATTCGTTCTTCCTGAAGTACCCAAATTCTGAAAGATTGTATCAGGATTTGGGTAATTTTTATGCTTTAATTTTAGCGGCTCGCTATAAATTTGAGTAACTTAAAAACGAAAAGCAGTGAACCTAAATTAATGTAAATGATGATCCATAAAAAGTCTTTCTATCCTTGGTTATTAGTGGCGATGCTATGTGTAGTAGGCTGTTTGAATTACCTGGATAGGATGATGATTACCACGATGCGTTCCAGCATTATTGCCGAGATTCCCATGTCGGAGGCGCAGTTCGGTCTATTAACCTCTGTTTTTTTATGGATTTATGGATTTGCGAGTCCATTCGCCGGTTATTTAGCAGATAAATTTAATCGCAGTAAGGTGATTATTGGAAGCTTATTCATTTGGTCTTTAGTCACTTGGTTAACCTCCCAGGCTTCTAATTTTGAAGAACTGTTATTAGCACGGGCGTTGATGGGCATTAGTGAAGCCTGTTATATTCCTGCAGCCTTAGCGCTCATCGTAGATTATCACCCCGGGAATACCAAATCGACTGCGACAGGACTACATATTGGCGGAGTATACATCGGGCAAAGTTTAGGCTTTATTGGTGGTTGGATTGCAGAAACCCATAGCTGGCATTATGCCTTTCATATCTTTGGTATCATCGGTGTAGTTTATGCGATTATCTTAATATTTCTTTTAAAGGATAAGCCAGTAACACTTGTTTCTGCTGGAGAAAATAACGCTGCTAAATCAACGGTCAATATATGGGATGCTTTCAAATCCCTTTTTAAAAACTATGCTTTTAATATGGTTTTATTCATCTGGGGACTAGCTGGTGCGGTGTCTTGGATGGTCAATGGTTGGTTGCCGACCTATTATAAAGAAAAGTTTAACCTCACCCAAACAGAAGCAGGCGTATATTCTACGGTTTATTTTTTTACAGCCATGTTATTGGGCGTGATATTAGGTGGGGCTTTGGCCGATTTATGGTCTAAAAGAAATAAGAATGCCCGGATTCTATTGCCTGCAATTGGTTTTTTGATTGCAGTGCCCGGCGTTGTAATTGCGAGTTATACTGATTTGATTTGGGTTACAGTTATTGGCTTTGTGTTATATGCTTTTACACGACCATTTATCGATGCGAATATGATGCCTATTCTAGAACGTATTATCGACAAACGTTATCTAGCCACCGGCTATGGCATCTTAAATTTTTGCAGTTGCATCATTGGAGGTATTGGTATATATGCCGCTGGTGCATTGCGGGATGCTCAAATTGACCTGAGCACTGTTTTTCAGGTGGCGGCCTTAACCATGATCGTTTGTGCTGTTGCCCTATTTAGTTTAGTCCCTCGAAATAATCCTAAAGTTTGAATATATGAGAAGAAGTAAGGTGTTGGAAAAGCTCCGAAAAGGAGAAAAACCAAGCTGTTTTAAGGTTAATTTAAAGGATGCCCAAGTAACTGAGATTGCTGCTAAATGTGGCTTCGACTGTATATGGGTTGATCAAGAACATATCGGGCAAGATTGGTCTGTATTATCAGCCCATGTATGGGCTTCGAAATCACAAGATGTGGATTTGATGGTTCGGGTTCCGCGAGGGGGCTACAGTGAATACATCCGTGCGCTAGAGCTTGATGCAACCGGTATATTGGTGCCACATATTATGAGTTTGCAAGATGCTAAAGATGTTGTGCATATGACGCGCTTTCATCCGATTGGACGCAGACCAATTGATGGTGGGAATGCCGATGGGGGATATACCTTAGAGGATTTTAATCAATATATCACGGAGGCGAATGAGCAGCGTTTTGTGGTATTGCAAATTGAAGACCCGGAACCGTTAGCAGAACTGGAGGAGATTGCACAATTGGAGGGATATGATATGTTGTTTTTTGGTCCTGGCGACTTTAGTCAAGGGATTGGAACACCGGGCGATTTCAGCAACCCTTTACTCATTGAAACTAGGAAGCGGATTGCAGAGGTTGCCAACAAGTATGGTAAATATGCAGCAACGGTAGGAACGGTTGATAACTTGCAAGAACTGTATGCAATGGGTTATCATTTTGTAAGTATTGGTGCGGATGTGATTGCCTTGAAGAATTATTGCCAAACGATTACTGCTGCATTTGGCGATTCCGAGAAAGAACAGACAAAATCCTATTTAGAGAAATAATAATGCACTATAAATCTTTAGGAAATACGGGTTTAAAAGTTTCTGAAGTAGCCTTTGGCGGGGTGGAAATTGGAATGCCTTATGGACTGAATATGTCGCAGGCAAGCCATAAAATGCAGAAAGATGATGCGATAAAATTATTGCATTATGCATTGGATCGTGGGATAAACTTTTTCGATACTGCTCGCTTATATGGGGAATCGGAAACGATTATGGGTGAAGCCTTTGCGGGCATGCGTCAGGACGTGATCTTAACGTCCAAGTGTAAGCATTTTCGATTGCCTGATGGGAGTTTACCTGCTGCTTCAGACCTCAAGAAAATAATGACAGACTCTTTGCATGAAAGTTTGCGCGAGTTGCGGACCGATTGTATTGATGTTTATATGCTTCATTATGGGGATTTGGAAATTCTTGAATTGGAGGAGGTTTATGAGCTGTTTTCAATATTTCAACAAGAAGGATTGATTCGATATCCAGGGGTTTCCGTTTATGAACCTGAGGAAACAAAAAAGGCCTTAGATAAAGACTTTTGGAAGGTGATCCAATTGCCATTTAATTTAATGGATCAAAAGCAAGGGGAGCATTTTCATCAAGCTTCAGCTCAGGGTGTAGGCCTTGTAGTGCGTTCGGTGTTGATGCGGGGCTTATTGACCGATAAGTCTTTTCAGTTGCACCCTGCCTTGAAGGATGTTCAAGCACACTTGCATACCTATAGAAAGTTGTATACTGATGATTCGCAGACACTTGCTTCACTCGCTATGAAGTTTGCGGCCTCTATTCCAGAGGTTTCTTCCGTATTAGTGGGTTTTGATAAGGTTGAATTTGTACAGGAAGCTTTAAGCATATTTAATGGGGATTATTTAAATGCGAATGATTTAAAAATGGCGAAATCGATGAGCTATCCGGATCAGTCCTTTTTAAATTTAGCCCAATGGGATAAAAACGGTTGGTTATGATAAAAATTGGAATGATTGGAATGAGTGCAGGGAATGCCCATCCCTATTCTTGGTCGGCCATAATTAATGGGAAATATAGTCAGGAAGAAATCGATCAAGTTGGGTTTCCGGCGGTATCAGCTTATCTGGCTGCGAATCAAGACACCTTAGGCATTGTAGGCGCGCAGGTTAGCCATATTTTCTGTGATGATATCGAACGGGCTAGGAGTATTGCGAAGTCGGGGGAGATCCCACATGTTGTGGCGCGTCTGGAAGATTTAATAGGGCAGGTAGATGCGGTGATATTGGGGCGTGATGATCCGGAAAATCATTTGGCGATGGCTCGACCCTTTTTGGAGGCTAAGGTGCCGATTTTCATCGATAAACCTTTAGCGATTGATCTGGATGAACTTAGCATTTATGAAAGCTATAGGCAACAAGGGGCCTTTTTAATGTCTTGTTCATCGATGCGTTATTCAACAGAATTACGCGCTGCAAAATCCAATCTGGCTAAAATTGGAAAGGTTCATTTCCTTTCGGTGGTTGGAAAGAAAGATTGGAAAAAGTATGGAGTGCATATGGTAGAAGCTTGTATGAGTTTGTTGGATGATCCAAAGCCACTGAGTGTGCAATATATAGGCAAGGACAATTTCGATAGTGTTCAGCTAGAAATAAGTCCGGATTGTTATGCTAGTATTCATTTAATTGCAGATATATCTCCAACCTTTCAGCTGACAGCATTCGGAGTGCAAGATTGGATGCTTATTGATATCAAAAATTCCTATTCCATGTTTAAAGAAAATATATTGGAGTTTATAAAGTCTGTTGATCAGGGGAAACCTAGTTTAGACTTCGATAAAACTGCTCAAGTTATTAAAATAATAGCTGCTGCTTTGGAAAGCAAAAGACAGGGCAATATTAAAATTACGCTTTAAGGTATGCATGTATCTAAATTATTTGATTTATCAGGAAAAGTTGCCCTGGTGACCGGTGGGGCAGGGAATTATGGGAAATGCATTGTAGAAGGCTTAATAGAAGCTGGAGCTACCGTCGTGGTTACAAGTAGACGGGTGGATCAAGCGAAGCAGGATCTAGCAGAATATCTGCAGCCAGGTTATTCTTTAACGGTTTTGGAGCTGGATCAGGAATCGATAAGTAGTATCGATACCTTCATGCAGGAATTAAAACAGCGTTATGCCAAAGTGGATGTTTTTGTAAATAATGCAGTATCCAGACCTATGAAGGGATTTCACGGGGATATCGATCAATTCCGGCAATCTATGGAAGTCAATGCAACCGGAATGTTTTACCTCTTACGTGAGCTTTCTGCTTGGATGTCGGATACAGGTGGTGGTTCGGTAATCAATATCGCTTCGATGATGGGCATGAAGGGGCCAGATTATTCAAATTATAAAGGTACGTCCATGGGAGATCTTCCTCCGGATTATTTCTTCCATAATGCAGGTTTAATTAACCTCAATAGGTTTATGTGTAAAAAATATGCAGGAAAACAACTTCGTTTTAATTGTATTTCCCCGGGAGGGTTATTTAATCATCAGGCGGAGCAATTTCTTACCAATTATTGTGAAAAAGTACCGCTTGGACGTATGGCAAATACTGATGATATCAAAGGCTTGATTGTACTGCTTGCCTCTCAAGCTGGTGCCTATATAAATGGTGAGAATATCCTGATGGATGGAGGCTTAAATGCCTAATCGTATGGGTTAATTGATATCTACAGTTCTTTTAAACTCTGAAGGTGACATCCCTTTAATCTTTTTAAACTGCCTGTTGAAGTTGGCAATGCTGTTGAAACCACAGGTATATGCGGCCTCCAAGATTGATTTGTCATCTTCAGAAATCAGTTTGCAGAAATGGCCTATCCGGATTTGAGTGACATATTCTACAAAGGTCATTCGGTATTGCTCTTTAAAGAAATTGCAAAAGGTGGTGGTGGCCATATTGGCTTCATCGGCAACTTCTTTTAAGGTAATGGGCTTATGATAATTGCGAAGAATGAAATCATTGATTTTACTATGTCTGCTTGTAATACTGTTTTTGTTGGAGTTGAAATTCGGACTGGCCAAAAGGTCATAATCCTTCATAGAACAGATAATATCAAAGATTTCAAAAATTGATGCTAATCTTTTCAGGCCACTTTCAAATAACATGTTATTCATGATATCGGCGATTGTCGTGCTTTCTTTTCCTTTGATGTGAATGCCTCTGGAAGATAGGGTTAGGATTTCAATTAAGGAGGAGAATTCAGGGATATTAAAGATATCCTGACCGATAAAATCCGGTGAGAAATGGATAACAGTTGCATCGGCTGCCTCCATTCTTTTCTTTTCTAAATAGGAATTATCATTGACCCATACGTGGGGCAACTCAGGACCCATTAGCACGAGATCTCCCTCTCCAAAATAACCAATATGGTCACCCACCATTCTTTTTCCGGTACTGCGGTTTACTAATACAAATTCAAATTCGGGATGGTAGTGCCAAGGACAAGGGAAATGGGTGCCTTTTTCATTAAATACAATAAATGATTTGTCGAATTCCTTTGGTAGTCTATACTCTATTGCTTTCATAATAGATATAAATGGTTATCCTAATTTACTAGAAATGCCTAGTGTTTCCAATAAGAATCGATAAAAACTGAAAAATAGTATCAGTTTTATAGATAATAAGATAGTTTCAAAGAGTGCAAGTAAAGGGGAATGGCATATAATTAATTTTAGTTAATAATTATTCTTAATGATTAAATTTTCATAATTTTGCAAAATGAGAAAATACATTCTGCTATTCTTACTAAATTTTTTTTTACTGCAATTTACCTTCGGCCAAGATTCCCGACTCTCAAATCGTCGTGAAATTTTTTGTTATCAAGTTCAGGCTAAAACATCAGAAGGTAGAATAAAAGGAATTCTTCAGCATACAACGGCTGAGGAAGTGGCAATTTTAACCCCAAAGGGATTAAAAAGAATTCATCCCCAAATCATTAAATCCTTAAAGATTAAGTTCGATAAAAAAATGGAAGTTCCCTTTTTCGATAAAATGGGGGAAACAGCTGTAGAAATGATGTTTGATCCTACCTATTTAACCAGCAGCACAAAAACAAGTACGGATATGCAAGGAAATACCCGGGTTTTAGAAGAGGAAGCCGCTCCGTTTGGCGAGCAACTTTTACTTAGTGGTGCCATGATTGGTGGTGCTTTAGTGGGTAATGAAATTGCTAAATTGATTCCTACTGCGAGTATTGAAACATTTAAAATAAATTATTCTATGGAGAAGTATCATGCCGTTTTAGATGATTTAGCGATGTATACCGTTGCATTGCAATCTTCGCCCAGCTATAATCTTGTGTTAAAGGAAAAGTTAAAAGCAGTGAAAGAAAAGAATAAAATTAAAAAGATGTAATGTAAGTTAAATATTAGTTAATTCTATCTAAACCATTTCTTCATAGCTGCTTTTTAACTTTGTTTGCTGATTGGAACAATAAACCATGCAGCTTCGCGTATGACGAGTGTTTACATAGCTATTATTATCCAAAGTACCCTTTCCACTTTGCTCATCTATAATCGTCGAAAGAATGAGCTTTACCTTTTTCATCTTTACTGTTTAGTCATCTGTTTTGATTTTATATATGAGTTGTTCATGTATAATCATTTCTCAGGCAGCACCCTTTATTTGGATGTATTGCCCAGTAGTTTTCGCTTTTTGAAAGGCCCGATCTTATTTATGATTAGCATGAATTTTATTGGCAAATCCCTTTCGAAGCAAACCGTTCGACTATTGCTGTTTCCATTTTTCGTGGTTTTTATACTCAATATTATTGCCTTTTGGCAATTAATCAGGTTTAAAGAAGTGCAACCCATGTTACTTCAAGGCTATGATTATATTTTTAAAGGATATTTCTATTATTGGTTAGGATTTATCCTTCTTGCAATATTACAATTATGCCGATTTGCCAATCGAGAATTACCTTTCTTCCGCCATTACTACATCTTTCTCACCTATCTAGCAGTCAGTGTTACGGCTTATTATGTCAGTTATAAGGCAGGCGTTGATATCGATAAGATTCGTCATGTATACAATTACCTGTTCTTTATTCAATTCGGCTTATTGATAAATTTAGTGCTGCGGATAAAAAATGCAAAAGAACATTCCAATCCGCCTGTGGTTGCTGAAACCATAGATAAGTATAAGCATTCGAACCTGACGCCTGCGACGATGCAAGAAATAGCAGCCTCCATCCGAGGATTTCTCGATCAAACGCAAGATTATACCTCCGAAGACTATGGACTACTTAATCTGGCAGAACAGATCCAAACTCCCAAACATCAGATCAGCCAGGTTATCACGGATCATATGCAAACCTCCTTCTACGAGCTTATCAATACGTACAGATTGGAGCTGTTTATAAAGAAATTGCAAGAAAATCCAAGCTGCAATGTTTCCGATCTATCCTTTCAGGTAGGTTTTAAATCCAGAACGACTTTCTATAAATATTTCAAAAGCAAATTAGGCGTAACACCTTCCGAATTTAAAGAACAGATAAAATGTGCCCTGCCTTAGCAGTTTATAATTGCTTTAAATGTTCGTAACGAAAGTTTAATGTTTGTAAATTATTATTAATCAGTGTTTTGTGCGTTGTTTTTCCTGGAATTTGTACAGCTTAATTTAGATGGACAAAGTTTTTTAACGGGCTTTCTAGTTTAGCCGGACTTAGAAAAAATTAATCTGTTATGAAAAAAATGATGTACAAAGTTTCATGTAGTATACTGCTGATTTTATTGGCAGCTTGGCAACTACAAGCCCAAACAAGAATTACAGGAAGGGTGGAAGATAACACCGGTCCTTTGCAAGGTGCCACGATTAAGATTATAGGAACGTCCTATGTAGGTACCACGGGGTATGATGGGCAGTTTTCCATGGCGTTGGATTTAAAAGGAAAACATCAATTAACTATTCACTATTTAGGATTTCAAGAGCTCCTATTGCCTCTTGAATTAGCAGAAAAGGGGACTTTAAACCTTGGGGTGCTTAAGTTGACAGCAAGCACAGGACAGCAATTAGAAGGAGTGTTGGTGACTGGAGCCTACCGGCCTTCGCAGGTAAGGGCATTGCAAATGAAAAAAAGCTCAGCAAATCTGGTTGAAACATTAGCTGCAGATGCTATTGGTAAATTACCCGATAGAAATGCCGCGGAAGCGGTGCAACGTATTCAAGGGGTCTCTATTGAACGAGATCTGGGTGAAGGACGTTCTGTGTCGGTTCGGGGAACTCCGATCCAATGGAGTTCTTCTACCTTAAATGGAAATAGGCTTCCAAGTGCGAGTGCTGATAATGTAAACCGTGGTCTTCAAATGGACATCTTTCCATCTGAGATTATCCAATTTGTGAAAATGGCAAAAGCTTTGACACCGGATATGGATGGTGATGCCATTGGAGGAAGCATAGATTTTATCACCCGAGCGGCTACAGCACGCGAAACCTTTTCGGCAACAGTGTCCGGAGGTTATGTCGATCAGTCACAGAAGTTATCCTATAATGGTTCCTTTGTTTATGGGAATAAATTGTCAGATAAATTAAGCTTTATGGCTACAGGTGTATTGTGGGATCGGTCTTCGGCGGCAGATAATTATGTGACGATTTTCGATTTCAATAATCCCGATCGCAAACAATCCTTCGCAATGGATCAATTCCAGCTGCGCGACTACGTCGCTAGGCGGAGAACTATGGGCTATACGGGCGCCATGGAGTATAAAATCAATGAATCGAATACAATTGCTGTGAAAGGTTTATATAGCCAGTACTTAGATCAACAGACCGTTCGCGAGAGTTATTTCTCTTTCAAGCAGAAGAATGTAAGCCTGCAAGCTAGACATGCGGATTACTTAACAGATATGTATAACCTGCAAGTGCTAGGCCATTCAAAATTGGGGCAGCAATGGAACTTAGATTGGTCCTTGCATACTGCACGCTCTTCCTTTAACTATAATTCACCTAAAAACATCAAGAAAGATGACCGTGGATATCCGATTATCAACTTTATGCAACCCATGGAATATAGCCATTTGGCTCCAGATGGAAAACGCTATCAAAAGGTTGACTGGCCAGAGGGTGATTTGTCGAATGAAACAATTCTTCCTCACCCTGCCAGCAAAGTTGATCCTTCAAAATTACGCCTGAACCAAATCATCTTAGTTCAAAATAGAAATAGCGAAGTGGATTATGCCGCTAAGTTTGACTTAGGGTATAAGGTATCTGATAAACTGCAATTAAAGGCGGGTTTTAAAGGGCTGAATAAAGAAAAAGACGTGCGTGCAGGTGTATTGGTTTGGATGCCAAAATCAAGTCTTGGCGTTGCAGATTCCAAAACTACCTTATTGCAGTCCTTGCAAACAGAACCTTTTCCGGCCAATGGCGGTTTTCTATCGGAATTGGGAAACCCCTATGCCAATGTGCTGATAGACCAAGTAAAAAACACCCAAATTGATGCTTTTTACACCGAAGAAGGTATCAAGAATTACCAATTACAACAGGTACAGGGTGCCAATGCCGCCTCCAATATCGCTGGAATTTACCTGGGTAAGGAAAATGTATATGCCGGCTATATCATGGCTAATTGGCAAGTGTCCGATGCTTTTTTAGTATTAGCAGGGGTTCGAAATGAATACAACCATGTTCGTTTTCAGGGAAAAAAGGCGGTGACAGAAAAAGACAAGGTAAGTCAAGAAGATGTGGAAAGCGTTCATCGCTACCATGTGCCACTTCCCATGTTGCATGCAAAATGGAATATCAATGAGCAGGCCGTATTACGGGGGAGTTTAACTCGCTCCTTTGCCCGAGCAGACTTTAACAGCTTGAATCCGGGGATAATAATCAATGAATTAACCAACACGATTACCGAAGGAAATACTGCCTTAAAGCCAACACTGTCCAATAATGCAGATTTGATGTTTGAATATTATTTAAGCGATGTAGGGTTGATTTCTGCCGGAACCTTCTATAAGCAATTAAGCAATATCATCTACGATAACCAGTCTATCGTGAACTTGAACAATAAAACCTATGTTAAAAATACGCCAGAGAATTTGGATAAAGCAAGCTTACTTGGTTTTGAATTGGGATTAAGCAAGCGATTTACCGAGCTTCCTTCCTTTTTATCAAAGCTAGGTGTTGAGTTGAACTATTCCTTCGTAGATTCTAAAATTGACCTGCCTCAGTTTGAAAAAGGAAAGCAAGTATCGGTCTTAACGACTACGCTTCCAAAGCAAGCAAAGCATATTTTTAATAGCATACTCTTTTACGAGGATGGAAAGGTAATGGCTCGTATTGCCGGAAACTATAAAGGAAACTATTTAAATGTCATCCGTAGCCAGGCCGGAGCAGATCATTACCAATGGTTCGATAAGAACTTCACCTTGGATTTTTCAGCTTCCTATGCTGTCACACCGAAGGCTCGTCTGTTTATGGAGTTAAATAATATTACCAATGAACCGAATCGTTTTTACCACGGCATGCGCGAACGCATGGAGACCATTTCTTATGTTTCCTTTCGTGGACAGTTAGGGGTTAGTTTTCAAATTAAGTAAGGCCATATAATCGTTATAAAGCATGAAATTACAACGGATTATTACTACAGCTCTTTTGGCTATACTTGGCGCTGCTTCAACTTTACTGGCTCAAGCGCAAGAGCTTCCAATCGATAGTTTAAAGATTAACCAAATTCAAGTTCTTGGCACTCATAATAGCTATGCTAGGCCCGTTGATAAGGAATTACTTGCCTTAGTTTCCCCTTTGGCAACCAATATATACAGCAATTTAGCGAAGCAAATGTCTAAGGAACAACTCGAACGCTTTAAAGAGTTTCATCCCAATACGGTAAGTTTTGAGGAGATGTTGAATTATAATCATCCCCCATTGACCGAACAATTAGATTCTGGGATGCGAAGCTTGGAACTGGATGTTTATCATGATCCACAAGGTGGAAAGTTCCTCCACCCTGCAGGATATCGCTTATTACGCGAAAAAGGAAAGGTGAATTTGGATTATATGGAAACTAGAGGTTTAGAAGAACCCGGTTTTAAGGTGCTGCATATGGCTGATATTGACTTCAGAACCTACCATCCCACCTTTAGGGAGGCTTTGAGCACCTTGAAGGCTTGGTCAGCACAGAACCCTAAGCATGTCCCTCTTTTTATCATGGTAGAGACTAAGGACAGTGGCATTCCATTTCTACCGCATGCTACTTCCATTTTGCCATTCGATCAGTCGGCCTTTGATCAATTGGATCAAGATGTATTTGACATCATTGGACGGGAAAACCTGATTATTCCAGATGATATCCGTGGGGGCTATGCTACCTTAAATGAGGCGGTGCGTAATGGCAATTGGCCAAAGCTTGCTGATGCCAGGGGTAAGTTTGTGTTTTTGTTATTACCAATCACGGCAGGATTAGGTACCTACGGTGGGCAATATGTCAAGGATGCCTCTAACCTGGAAGGAAAGGCCATGTTTGCCAACGCATCCAGCACCGATAGCTTCGGCGCTTTCATTTTAATGGATAATGCAATACTGCGGCAAGAGGAAATTAAGCAATTGGTAAGGGACGGATTTCTTGTGCGGACGCGATCGGATATTGAAACCTATGAAGCCAAGGTAACCGATTATTCCCGTGCGAAGGCTGCCTTTAGCAGTGGAGCACAGGTTATTTCGACAGACTTTATGAAGCTTCCGAATCCTTACGGAACCAGCTATCAGGTTAAACTACCAGGAGCTAAGGACGTGCGCAAGAACCCCGTAAATGCCAAATAAAAGACTACTTAGATAGTAAGGATGGTACTTTATTGTTGAATCGATAGCCAATACCCAACATCAGGTAGTTAGGCTCTTTAAAGTCTTTTAAATTGTAGCCTATATGAAGGAAGGAGCTGCGGGTAGCCATAATTTTTAGCGCGAAACTCTGGTAAGTACCATTCAGGTCTCCACCTTCATGCAACAAATTGGCTCCCAATCCGAAGCTAATCGTAAAGATAGGCATCACATAATCAGCCCGAGCGGAAAGCCCAAGAGCAACTTGTCTTTTCCACTCGGGTTTGAAAAATTGCTGCTCTGTTCCTGAAATATAGTCTTCGGTATACACATTCGCACTGCCATCATAGATGCCATCCAGCGATATCCCCGTGCGGAAGCGGTAGCTGAAATTATACATGGGAGCAAAGTAAAAGCCAAATACGGGGTATTTATGTGGCGAGGCCACCTGATGCCCAAGGAATTCAACGCCTTTCCGACGCCAGGATGCAAAGAGCACCGATTCATAGCTTATATGTTTTTTGAATGCAGGAACTGTATAAGTCGGTTCAAAGGTTTTAATCGCCGGTAAGGGGTTATTTACAGCGTATTGCAAGCCAAACTTAAGCCCCGCTGTATTGACGCCAGCATTTGGGTACTCGGTATTACCATTGGAAAAATGCGTCAGGTCTATGCCACTCAACAGACCCAATCGTGCAGAAAGACGCCATTTTAAGTATAGCCCTAAGTTGATATAGGCATTTACCTTAGAACCCACAATCACATTCCTAGGGTTCAATGCAGGATCGTACACTTTCCAACCACTAGAGAGTCCGAAATTCCATTCATAGCCCAAGGCTACACCGGGAAAGAGTTTGGTAATTTCAGCATTTTGGAAGAGGTAGGCTACGGTCGGATTTCCCAATTCTTCTTTATTGCCGAAATTATAATAGGCCAGCCCAATGCCTTGCTGTGTTTTGGAGAATATCTGGCTACCCAAAGAACCGGTTGGCATCGCAAAGCCATACTTCAAGTGTCCTGATACACCATAATCAGGGGTGATTTTAATATGCTCACCACTGACATAAAAAGGGGCGGTTTGAATATTATAGGCCGGACGAATTTCCAGACTGAAGAACTGCGGAAGTTTGATGCGTGTTTGATACTCAGCGGGCTGGTTTATCGAATCTTGTTGAGCCTGAAGCTCGCCAAGAGAAAGTAAACCGCATAAAATACCAATAAAGCAATAAGCAACAGGTTTAGATTTCAGTAATAAATGGTTAAGCATACTGCATTGGTAAAAAACGGTCAGATTCTAAATTAGGGATAAGAATTGAAAGTTACAACATTAACCCTTTGCGGGTAGTTTTTATGAAGAATTTTAGGGCACCTACAATTTTTCTACTGTTCTTTTCGAGGATATTCCCGTTTATAGCATATTTCTAGTAGTTTTGTGCTCAGCATAAACAATAACATACACTCTTATGAAATTAATCTATCAAGGTAAAACAAAAGATGTTTACAGCCTAGACCATAATCAGGTTTTATTAAAGTTTAAAGATGATGTGACTGGTACCGATGGGGTATTTGATCCAGGTGCGAATACAGTAGGCTTAACCATTGATGGTGCCGGTAAATCAGGCCTTAAAATGACCAAGCACTTTTTTGAGCTGTTGAAGAGCCAAGGCGTGAACTCGCATTATGTTTCCGCTGATATCGAAGAGGTAAGTATGGTTGTAAAAGAAGCCGAAACCTTCGGGAAAGGATTAGAAGTAATCTGCCGCTACCGTGCGGTAGGAAGTTTTCTACGTCGTTATGGCGCTTATTGTGAAGAAGGCCAGCCTTTGGATTCCTTTGTAGAGATTACTATTAAAGATGACGAACGTGGCGACCCAACGATTTCTGAAGATGCTTTAGTCATGTTGGGTATCCTTAATAATCAAGACTATCAAACCATTAAGGAATTAACAAAAACGATCTGCAACGCCATTAAAGTGGAGTTAGCCAGCAAGAATTTAGAATTATACGATATTAAATTAGAATTTGGACGCGATAAAGCTACTGGCGAGATCATGTTGATCGACGAGATTTCAGGCGGTAATATGCGTGTTTACCAAGATGGAAAATACATTGCACCTTTAGATTTAGAAAAAATTTTCTTAGGCTAAGTCCGATTTAAGCAAGGGAATAAAGAAAGCCCGGGTATTGATACAGTCAATGCCGGGGCTTTTGTTGTTAAAATCAGGCAGGTATTCCTTTCAATAAAACTATAAAATAGCTAACTTGTTGTATCGTAGTGGATTTAGAAACCTTTACCTTAAACCCATTAACCTAACCATGAGAAATAGCCTTGTTATCCTTTTCCTCCTTAGCTGTTGCATTCCTTCCTTTGCGCAGAAGCCCGTATACAATGAACTTGAATTTAATGTAGGTCCTTACGAATTACCCACACTCTTTAAAAAGGAACCCGCCAACAAGGAAGAAATGCGCAATACTTGGGAGAAAAAACGAAGAGCTTATCTCTTAAAATTATTTAAGGATAACATGTATGGGCAGTTCCCGCGAAAACCTAAAACCATGCGCATCGAACTGCAACATAGCAATCCACAGGCTTTGCAAGGTAAAGCAACTTCCAAGCAAGTTCGCTGTTATTTTTCCAAGGCCGATAGTTCCGTTTATATGGATGTGATTATCTATATTCCGAACCACCTGGCACAACCTGCACCTGTATTTATGGGCTTGAATTTCAAAGGGAATCATACCATACATAATGATCCTGATATTATCATATCCAAACGCAATAAGGATCTTTTGCTCCTCAATAAGGATAATGGAAAAACAGACCCGAATCTACGTGGAACGCAGGCAGAGCGTTGGGAGTTGGAACATGCAATGGCCAAAGGATACGCTGTGGCAACAGCTTACTATGGCGATCTAGAACTAGACCATGCCGAAGGCTGGAAGCAAAGCTTGCGGAGTAAAATTTCCAAAGAGCTAGGCCTGAAGCCGCAAGACTGGGCAGCGCTTTCTGTGTGGGCTTGGGGGCTCAGCCGTATCGTTGATTATTTAGAAACCGAGGATCGGATAGATGCTTCCCGCATTCTGGTTACGGGGCATTCCCGACTCGGCAAAGCGGCGATTTGGGCTGGCGCCAATGATACCCGAATTGCAGCGGTTATATCCAATAATTCCGGCGAAGGGGGAGCCGCACTTTCCCGACGTTGGTTCGGCGAAACCATCCATCGAATCAATACATCCTTTCCACATTGGTTTGTTGAAAAGTATAAGTTTTACAATAATAGACCCTATCTGTTGCCCTTTGATCAGCATATGCTGTTAGCATTAGTAGCACCGAGACCCTTGTATGTGGCCAGTGCGACGGAAGATTTATGGGCAGATCCATTAGGCGAGTTCCTCAGCGCACAGCTTACAGAACCAATTTACAACAGTTATGGGCTTAGGGGCTTGCAGGGCGTAAGCTTCCCGGCACCCGATACACCTGTCGGTCATGTGGTTCATTACCACCGAAGAACCGGAAAACATAATATCCTCCTTTACGATTGGCAGCAATATATTGCCTTTGCCGATCAGTATGTCATTGCTAAACCTGAGGGTCAATAGCTGGGGCTTATCCTTAATTTTCTGCCCTTATTTCGTATATTTAGCCCTAAACAATCAACCTATGAACCTTAAAACCCTTTTACTATTTAGCTTATTAAGCTGCTCAGCAACAACTTTCGCGAATGAACCGCTTATCCCAGAACATGTTTCAGCTTACGCAAAAACCGATAGCGTCCAAATCGATAAACAAGCAATCGCCGACTTATTAAAAACCAAAACTCCCATTACCTGGCTATTTACCGGAAACAGCATTACCCAGGGTGCCAAGCATACCCATGGCTATCGCACTTACTCCGAAATATTCTTTGAGCGCGTGCGCTATGAAATGGGAAGACCGCGCGACATCATCATCAATACAGCAGTCTCCGGAAATGCAACAGTCGATATTTTAAAAGATTTCGATTGGCGGGTTTCCCACCTCAAGCCACAGGTTGTCTTTTTAATGATAGGCACCAACGATGCCTCGGAAAAAAGAAATATCTCCGTGGAGCAATACGGAAAAAACCTCGAGAAATTTGTCGATCAGATTCGTGCCTTAGGCGCCATTCCCGTATTTTTATCGCCTACCCCAATTTTGGAAGAAGAGGCCGTTGAACGCAAAAACTTGAAGCAATATGTAGTCAAAATGGAAGAAATAACAAAAAAGAGAAGCGTTATTTTCGTAAACCAATGGCACTATTGGAATACCGAGTTAAAAGCCAAATATAAAGACCAATGGAGCAAGCAGCTTTTGAATGACCCTTTGCATCCTAACGGGTTGGGACATAAGGAAATGGCGATTAATCTATTTAAAGAATTAGGAATTTTCGATCCAAAGCAACCTTCCGGAGGAGGCCCTTATTACGAAGGCGTGCATTAATATTCAGGCAACGATTTTGGAGCTTTTATACTTTTAGCATGATTCTTGTATTTTATTATTTCGATAACGTTTATGTTTTGTCTTATAAGCATAAACAATAGGTTTTAAAAGAAAGAAATACAAGTTTTATGGAAAGTCTAAGAACAGTAAATCCTTTTAAAATATCGGTTGTCAATTCCTCCTTTGGTCGGGTGACCACGTTTTCCACGGAGCTTGGACAAACCCTAAAAGCTGCGGTCGGCTACCGCGAAGGAGTGCTGTTTGCAACCGATATCAAAGACAAAAAACATCCCTTTTCTACCGTATTTGTACACATGGATACCGAAGGAGCGAACCATGCTTACTTAGAAACAGATGGCATTATGCCTAGCTTTTTTTTAAGCCCGGAAGGGGAGGCCTTTATGTCGATCGAACCGTACGATCCCGACAAGGATATGGAAATCGCTATCCCCTTGTTCAACAGGGAAGAAGTGGAGCGCCCCAGCAAAGGAAGCCGTCCATTTCTAGGCGATTTTGTCGGCAATTTCAAAACCTTTGCCATCCTCTATGATGTAAACCCCTGGGATCGCCATAAACCCGATAAAATGCTGGCGATTGAATTTAAAAATGGGAACATCAAGAAGAGAAATCAGGTGAAAATTCCCTTGCCTACGAATAATTCAATCCGTATTCAAGACGAGCAGATCCATCTATTGGCCTTAGAAGGAGAGAAATGGCTGCATCGAAGCATCGATGAAAAGGGAAATATCCTCCGCGAGCGATGGATAAACCCGACACAACGTTTTTTTGCACAGGTGCTATGTCTTTCTTTCGAAAAGGAATCACATATCTTGCAAATCAATGAGGGTATGCTCTTTATGCAGATTGTGTCGCCGGAAGGAGTCACCGAAGATCAATTCCTCTTTGATATCCAAGATCCTTTCTACAATACCTGGCCGGCCGTGCTTGTCGGACCGGATACCTATGTCGTTAAGTTTAATAATGAATTTGGAAACGGCTGGTTTACCATGGTCGGGCGCGAGCTGGTGGAATTCTATTATTCCAAAGGAGTAAATGGCTATAAAAACCTGATTACAGGCGAGGTCTTCGAGATGGAAATGCAGGAGTTAATTATTTTTGAAGTCGTTGCACGTCAGGAGAACGCCTATGCCGTTTTATTCTACCCCTATGGAAATACCCAACCTAAAAAGGAACAGATTATTGTGTTGGAACGAAGCGTAGATACCCGCAATGCAGCTACGGCAGACTAAGTAATTCATAGCTCCAATTCCTGTACCCTTTTGATTACGATTAAGTAGGTAGACCATGACCTGTTGATATCCCTTAAAATAGGACATTAATAGGCAAATCATGGGTTTAGGCGCTTGGTTTTGTTATATTTGTTTTATCCTAATATAAAATTACATGTCAACTATACTTATCAAAAATGCGCAGGTAGTAAACGAAGGGGAGATAAAGGCGCAAGATCTATGGATTAAAGATGGGCGAATAGAAAAAATAGCCGCAACAATAGACAAAACTGCTGATCAGGTCATCGATGCTGAAGGCTTACACCTGCTGCCAGGCTTGATTGATGACCAGGTGCACTTTCGGGAACCCGGACTGACCCACAAGGCCAATATCTATACCGAAAGCAGAGCAGCTGTAGCCGGCGGTACCACCTCCTTTATGGAAATGCCCAATACCGTGCCCAATACCTTGACCCAACGCTTATTACAAGATAAATACGATATTGCGCAAGACTCATCCCTTGCCAATTATTCCTTCTTCATGGGCGCAGCTAACGATAACCTGGAAGAAGTGCTGAAAACCAACCCACGCGACGTTTGTGGCATCAAAGTTTTCATGGGTTCTTCCACGGGAAACATGTTGGTCGATAATGAAAAAGCTTTGGAAGCTATCTTTAGCCAAGCGCCAACCTTAATCGCCACCCACTGTGAAGATGAAGCCACTATTCAGGCCAACTTAGCCGCTTTTAAAGACAAATATGGCGATCAGGTCAGCATAGAAATGCACCCCTTGATTCGCTCGGCCGAGGCTTGTTACCTTTCTTCTTCCAAAGCCGTAGCACTCGCCAAAAAGAATAATACCCGCTTACATATCTTGCATATCTCCACGGCGAAAGAAACCGCCCTGTTTGAGAATCATATTCCTCTGGAACAAAAACGCATTACCGCCGAAGCCTGCATCCATCACCTTTGGTTCTCCGATGCCGATTATAAAACCAAAGGAAATTACATCAAATGGAACCCGGCAGTGAAAACAGCCAACGACCGCGATGCTATTCTGCAAGCCGTTCTTGATGGGCATATCGATGTCATTGCAACAGACCATGCCCCGCATACCATCGAGGAAAAGGAACAAGCTTACCTGCAGGCGCCATCGGGCGGCCCGCTGGTGCAGCATGCCCTGCAAGCCTTGTTAGACCTGGTGAAACAAGGTAAACTTACCTTAGAACAGTTGGTGCAAAAAACAGCACATAACACCTCTACCTTATTCCAAATTGAACAGCGTGGTTATATTCGTGAAGGCTACTGGGCCGACCTGGTCTTAGTGGATTTGAATAAACCTTATACCGTCGATAAATCCAATATCCTTTCCAAATGTGGCTGGTCTCCATTTGAAAATCATACCTTCTCGGCCAGCATCGAGCATACCTTGGTATCCGGCAACCTAGCCTTTAGCCAAGGAAAACTAATAGAGGTCGGATCAGGACATCGTTTACTTTTTAACAGATAATAATGAATAAACGTTCTTTCTTAAAATCCCTGGGTTTAGGATTAGCAAGTGTCCCTTTCGTGGGCACTTCGGAAGCGATGCATATGGCAGCTACCGTAAAACCCCTTTTGAAAGGAAAGGTTTTAAAACCAGGCGATACGGTAGGTATCATTACGCCGGCTAGCGCCTTAGGGGATGAAGATGCCATCACCCTTACCAAAGAAGTATTGACCTATTTCGGATTAAACGTAAAGGAGGGGAAATACATCCGCGAGCGCTATGGTAACTTAGCAGGAACCGATGCGCAGCGCTTGGAAGACCTCCACGCCATGTTCGCCGATAAAGAGGTACATGGCGTCCTGTGTATCCGTGGGGGCAGTGGCGCTTCTCGTTTACTCTCCAAAATAGACTATAAGCTAATTGCCAATAATCCAAAACCCTTGCTAGGCTATAGCGACATCACCGCCCTCATCATGGCCTTTCAGGCCAAAATAGGCTTGGTGACTTTCCATGGCCCTGTAGGGACCTCAAACTGGAGCAATTTTGTCGCTAAAACTTTTACCGACCAGTTTATGGACAATAAGTTAGTGACCTTTGCAAACCCAGATAAAAAAGGCGATAATATCGTTCAATATAAAGACCGCATTAGCACCATCAACCCTGGCATTGCCGAAGGCAAGCTCCTAGGTGGTAACCTGACCCTCATCTCGGGCTTATGTGGATCCCCTTACTTACCCGACTTTAAAGACAGTATCCTCTTCTTAGAAGAAATAAACGAATCGCCGGAAAAGGTAGACCGTATGTTCTGCCAATTAATGAACGCCGGCATCCTCGCGCAAATCAAAGGCTTTGTCTTCGGGAAATGTACCGGCTGTTCCCCATCCGCGGGGTATGGCTCTTTAAATCTTGATCAAATCCTCCGCGATTACATCAAACCCCTGAATATTCCATCCTATTCTGGCGCAGTAATTGGACATATTGACGATCAGTTCCTCTTACCGGTAGGGGTAAAGGCAAGGATAGATGCCAATAAAGGAACAATAGAAATCCTAGAAAAAGCGTTGATTTAATATGAAGTTAGTCTTAGTTTCCTTAGGCCTTTTGGCCATCACAGCCTGTAGCAATCCATTCTCCGGCGGTTCTACAACCGGAAAACTGGAAGCCATGCAGGTCGATACCAGCCAATGGAATAGCATGTATGCCCAATCTAAAGAGCAAGCCCTATTCCACCGTCGATTCAAGCATAAAGATATCGACTCCCTCATACAGCTGCATAAAAAGAGAGGCAGCTTGCAGGTCGATCAGATTGGTAAATCGGTAGAAGGCCGCGCCATCTATGAACTTGCTTATGGCCAAGGAAACAAGAAAGTCATGTTATGGTCGCAGATGCATGGCGATGAACCAACAGCCACCATGGCCTTATTCGATCTATTTAACTTTCTGGAAGGAAAAGGCGATGGTTTCGATTCGATCCGGCAGCTTTTGCAGGAAAACCTAACCCTGCATTTTATTCCCATGTTAAACCCCGATGGTGCCGAACGCTTCTTGCGACGTAATGCCCAGAGTATCGATTTAAACCGTGATGCTCGCGCAAACCAAACCGTAGAAGGTGCCTTATTGAAGAAACGGGCAAAAGAGTTCCAACCTCGCTATGGCTTCAACCTGCACGATCAAAATATCTATTATAATGTGCCGGGAACACAAAACCCAGTCACCATTTCCCTATTGGCACCCGCCTTCAACGAGCCCCGCGAAATCAATGAGGTTCGGGAAGGCGCCATGCAGATCATCGTCGGTATGAACGAGATCTTGCAACAGTATGTGCCCAATGCAGTCGCTAAATACGATGATACCTATACCCCAAGAGGCTTTGGCGATAATTTCCAATCTTGGGGAGCCAGTACGGTGTTGATCGAGTCTGGCGGCTTAAAGGGTGATCCGGAGAAGCAACAAATCCGGAAGCTCAATTTTATCATCATCCTGAATGCCTTGATTGAAATTGCCGAAGGTAGTTATGAAAACTATGATGCCAAAGGCTATGAAGCCATTCCATTTAATGCCAGCCAAATGCACGATGTGATGATCCGTGGCCTATCTTTTGGCTCCGATTCTATCCCTTTAAAGAGCGATATTGCCCTGCGCAGAGGAGAACAGACCGTGGTTGGCGATTATTTTGTTCGCGGAAGGGTGGAAGACATCGGCGATTTGCCGGAGTCTTTCGGCTATGATGAAGTGCAGGCCGAAGGTCTTCACTTCCAAGAAGGAAAACTGGCCCCACAAGCGCTGCCGAACTTAGCCGCATTGACACCTGAAGTAGCCTATGATTTGTTGAAGAAAGGATTTATCGGCGTACAGGTGCAAAACCTGCTGCCTGAGCAGCAAGGCATGTTGCATCAATTGCCGATTCAGGTGTATGCCAACCCGAACTTTGCACCAACCCCATTTGTTGACTTAGGCGGAACAGCAAACTTCTACCTGGCCGATGCAAATGGAACCTTAAAATACGCTATTTTAAACGGCTACTTAATCGATCTTTCAAAACCACTAGCGGAGGTCGGCTTATTGAAAAACCGAATCTTGTAAAATACATTCCAGCTAAAAAAGCATAAAAAAGGCTCCTGTTCATGTCGAACAGGAGCCTTTTTTATCGCTGAATCCCGATTAATAACCAGGGTTCTGTTGTTTACCGATTTCCGGATTGGCATCAATCTCGCCTTGAGGAATAGGTAAGATCGTTTTGTTGAAGGAACGGTTGATGCTTTTTGTACGGTGTTGCATAGTTACACCCACATGCTCGTCATTAAACGTAATGGTTTTATTGGTACGAATCATGTCCCAAAAACGCTGACCTTCGCCATATAATTCTTTACTTTTCTCGTCCAAAATCATATCCTCTGTCACGGTTGCTGCTGTGGCAGGAGCCAAGGCTGGCGCACGCTGACGTATTAAATTCAAGTAGGTGGCAGCTTTTGCTTTATCGGCTGCGGGTTTTTTCAAGGCTGCCTCTGCTGCAATCAGGTACACCTCCGATAAACGAATCACCTTGATGTTTACCGCTGTAAAACCATCTTTGCCTTCCAACTTTTTATCTACGCCACCAACATATTTATAACAGGCTGCATTACGTTTCAGCTCATCTGTAGTCATCACGCCCCAACGCACATCCGTAGGATCTTCACCCAAACGATTCAGGTAATAGTCAGAGGCTGTAAAATTGCCTAACGCATTGTTATCCTTGCTCCGTAAATAATAATAACCTAAGGAGCTCGATCCCAAGTCGCCCTGATCTTTGGCTAAGGCAATTTCAAAAATCGATTCCTTACCAAAGGAAGTCGCCCATGAACCTACCCATTCTGTATTTTTGTATAGCGAATAGGCATTGCTACCAATAACTTCCTCAGCTGCGGCAAATGCCTTGTCAAAATCACCCATCGTTAGGTAGATGCGAGATTCTAAGGCTTTAAGTCCGTAATAGTTGATATAGCCGTTGGCTTTTGCTTTAGGTAGTAAAGGTGCTGCAGCCGTTAAGTCAGCAATGATTTGTTTATACACATCAGCCACCGAGCTCCGTAACACCTGCGCATCGTAGCCTAAGCGTTTCGTCACAATGGGCACGCCATAGGTGCTCGGATTATCGGTATAGGTTTTTCCGTATAAACGAACCAAATCGAAGTGAATTAAAGCACGTAGCGTTAAGGCCTGCCCCTTATAGTTCGAAAAGTCTAAGGTGCTGCCATTGGCAATTAATTCATCGATCGATTCAATGATGTTATTGGCCTGCAACAAGGAGTTGTAGCCTTCGGCCCAGAAAGATGCATAGCTATTGCTGGTGATGCTATGGTTGAATACATAAAGGGCATCCAAGCCACGACCTTGCGATACAATGGTCGCATCTCCACCTTTGGCATCAGCGTAAATCATAAAGTTACGGCCATAATAGCCAGAGCTAGCCATGGAACGTAATAAGCCATTGATCATCACTTTGGCATCGGCCAAGGTCGTGATGGTTTCTCCGGATGGAATGGAGTTGGTGGGCTTAACGTCTAGAAATCCCTTACAAGAAAATAACGAGATGCTCGCAAGGGCTATAGTGAATAAAGTGATCTTTTTCATGATTTCAAATAATTGATAGGTTATAAACTAAACTCTAAACCGAAGGTATAAGTTTTCCCAAATGGGGTTTCCCAACCGCGGGAACCATACTGATTCACCTCCGGATCGGCTAACTTAAATTTCGAGAAAGTTAATAGGTTCGTACCGTTGAAAAAGATACGCGCATTGCTGATCTTCGCACGATGCGTTAAAGCTTCAGGAAGACGGTAAGCTAGCGTTACTTGTTTTAAACGCAAGAAACTAGCATCGTATAGGTGTCGTGTCGAGTTGCTGATCCCATCTTCCGGGTCATTTCCGCTAACCTTTGGCAATACCCCTTCGGTAAAGTCAGGACGCCACACTTGTTGGATACCATGGGCAGAACGGATCCGCTCCCAGTAGTACCCATCTTCAGCCACATCTTTGGAACCTGCATCATATAAATCGCCACCAATTTTATAGTTAAAGCTTAAGCCTAAGGAAACGCCTTTGTACTCCGCCTCGGTACCGAAGCCACCATAAGCCTTAGGAATTGGGGAACCGATTAAAATCTGTTTCGCTTTTGCTACCGAGTTAGAGGCACCACGACCGTTGTATAAAAAGTCGCCATCCGGATTGCTCGGATCATTTACATACCATACCGGTTTACCATTGGTTTTATCAACCCCAGCCCATTCCCGCAAGTAATACGAGTAAACTGGTGAATTTTCACGGTAGATGAATGATACACGGGCATCGCTACCGGTAGGATCTGACCAGATTTGATCTTGACCTCCGTATAGTTCTTTCACCTTAGAGGAGAGGAAGGAGGTGTTGAAATTAGCGGACCAACGGAAATCTTCCTTGCGAAGGATGTCACCCGCTAAGGAAATTTCTACCCCACTGTTATTGATTTTCCCAATGTTGCGAATCGTACCACCAAAGCCCGTAATCATCGAGATGTTTACATTCTGGATTAAGTCTTTGGAATCGCGGTTGAAGTATTCAATGGTACCCGTCAATCTATTGTTGAAGAGGCCAAAGTCGGTACCAATATTAAAGTTAAAGCTTTGCTCCCACAAAAGGTTCGGGTCAGCAATAGTATTGATCACACCGCCCGGTTGGCCCATATAGTTCATGCCAAATCCGGCCAAAGAACGCCAAGCAAAGTTCGAACTGGAAAGCGTACCGTTGGTACCATAGGAAGCTTTAAGTTTCAATAAATCCACTTCTTGCACCTCTTGTAAGAAGGCGGTATTCTTAAGATTAACCGCTCCGGAAATCGACCAGAAATTACTCCAACGATGCTTCGGACCTACACGCGAGGAACCATCACGACGTAAGGAGCCCGATAGGAAGTAAGTGTCTTGGAAGTTATATTCCACACGCGAGAAGGCAGACATCATATTATGCCCCCAAGAATAGGCGTTGGCATCTTTAATACCTGCCGTTGCCACCGTGTGTAAGGCCGAGTTCGGTAAGTTGGAACCGCTGGCATATTGATAATCTGTTTTATCTTTCTGAGCTTCAAAACCTACCAATACATTTAAATGGTGTGCATCAAATGATTTATCATAGGTTAAGGTCGAGGAAGACATTAAAGTCAGGTAGTTGGTGCTGTATTCCATCACCGTACCATTGGCCGTAATACCATAAGTCGTGTTATAGTGTAACGGACTAAAGTATAAATGATCTTTTACCTCCGCATTATCATACGAGAAAATGGTTTTTCCGGTCAATTCCGGTAAGAAACGTACCGTTAGGGAAGGAGTTGCAATAATCCGTAAGGTTTTGGAATTGTTCTCCCATTGTTTATCGTAATAAAGTGGGTTATAGCCTAATGAATTATAGCGGGTGGAGTATTCCTTTCCTGTTTTATAGTCTGTAGGCCAATAGAATGGAAACAATAAGTTATTCGCTAAATAGAAGTAGTTGGTACCGGTGTTCCGGGTATCGTTATAGCCTTCTTTGCCTGTATGGGTCACGTTGATGTTTGCCCCAAAATCCACTATCTCATGAAGCTGCTGCGTCAGGTTTAAGCGACCACCAAAACGCTCAAATTCGTTGGTGTAAGCACGGCCGAGTTCCTTGGTATAATTCAAATTCGAATAGTACCTTGTTTTATCGTTGGCACCGCTAAAACTTAAATCATTCGTTTGATGTCGACCTGTGCGGAACAAGGCATCGTTCCAATCAAAGTATTTACCATCCCGGTTTTCGACGCCGTCTGTTCTTCCTTTGATAATAATCTTATCGTATAAGCCGGTCCCTTCCGAGCTGAATTCATAGCCATGCGGGCCGAAGCGCGTATTCATCCGGGTTAAGGCATACTGGTTCGCCTGGGCTTCAGTATAGCCGTTGGATGTACGGTAATCGTGGAAAATCTGATAGAAATACTGAATCTGCTCCTGAACATCGCCTGGTTTATAGTTGTCTACCGCCCATTCAGGTGTGGTTGCTAAGGAGCTTCGGAAGTCAACCTTTGGTTTGCCCGCCTTACCGCTTTTGGTAGTAATCAATACCACCCCATTGGCCGCACGAGAACCATAAAGCGACGAAGCGGCCGCATCCTTCAACACCGTAATACTTTCAATATCGTTCGGGTTGATGGTTGCCATAATATTGTTTGAAGTTCCGGCAAGTGCGGAGAGCATCTGTCCGGCATTTCCACTTTGCGAAGGCACCCCATCAATCACATACAAGGGTTCATTACTGGCGTTCATCGAACCAATACCGCGAACCCGGATGGTGGAAGTAGCACCGGCCTGCCCAGTGGTCGTATTGATCTGCACCCCCGGAATCTTGCCCGTTAAAGCTTGTTCGAAGGAGTTAACCGGCACATCACCGCCCTCTTTGTCAAAGTTAATCTGGCTGGCGGAGCCCGTGAACGAGCTTTTCTTCGAAGTACCATAGGCCACCACGATGACCTCGTCTAGTTTTTCCTCATCGGAAACTAAGGCAATGTTCAGGGTTTTTCGACCAGCCAAGGGGATCTCCTGCGATTGATAGCCCACAGCAGAAAGCACTAAGGTCGCTTTATGATCCGCATTTAAGCTGAATAAGCCATTGTCATTGCTGGAGGTGCTGATGGAGGTTCCTTTTACCGTAATGGTAACCCCGGATAATGGGACGCCATTCTGGTCTGAAACTTTACCAGCTACCGCAATTTGTTGCGCGTTAACTACTTGCAGGCTGCTGCAAGCCATTACGCACAAAGATGTGAGTAAATGATGTTTCATAATTTGGTTTTTTTGTTATTTCAATAGGTATACCCTGCCCTTGTGAAAGCAGGGGTTTGTTTTTCGTAGGTATTGTGTTGCTATAAACGAGCCGTTGTTTTTGTTTTTCTTAGGTAATTTATGTTTGTTTAAAGGTACTTAATTTTTCAAAATTCCAATCCCCGGGCGATTCGGTAGCTTGCAAAGACCATCTTCTACATACATGCCATCGAAAATGTCGTTGCCAATTAATAAGGCGCCATCCAAATCTGCCCAATCTACTAAAGGAGCTAATTGTGCTGCCGCAGATATAGCACAGGATGTTTCCGTCATACAACCGAGCATCACTTTCATGTCTAAGGCTCGTGCAAGCTCGGCCATTTGCTTGGCTTCGCGCATCCCCGTACACTTCATCAGCTTGATGTTAATTCCCGTATACACCCCCTGTAACTTCGTCACATCAGCTAAGCGTTGGCAAGCCTCATCGGCAATGGTTGGAATGGGCGAGTGCTCCGTTAAATAGGCATTCTCGTCCATCATTTCTTTAGGCATGGGTTGCTCCAGGAATACCACATTGCGCTCATGAAGCCAATGTGCCATTTCCACGGCCTCTTCCTTATTTTTCCAACCTTGGTTCACGTCCGCACATAAAGGCACGTCGGTCACCGAACGGATGGTATCAATAATCATTTTATCGGTATCCAAGCCTAACTTTACCTTGAGGATCTTGAATTGGGAAGCCTCGGCAACCTTCTTCCGAATCATCTCTTCGGTATCTATACCGATGGTGTAGGAAGTCGGCGGAATAAGATCCGGGTTTAAACCCCAGATTTTATAAAAAGGCTGCTGCATCAATTTCCCCAGTAAATCGTGCAAGGCAATATCAAGCGCAGCTTTTGCTGCGGTATTCTTTGCGGCGATTAAATCGACCGTATGTAAAATCTCGGCCGTTTGAAAGGGAGAATCAAAACCCGACAGGTCTACCTTGCGTAGAAAGTCGCAAACGCTGTCTTGCGATTCGCCCAAATAAGGCGGCATACTGGCTTCCCCATAGCCTACCACGCCTTCATACTCCAACTCAGTCAATACCACGGGTGTGGTCGAACGGCTAAAAGAGGCTACGGTAAACACATGCCTTAGTTCCAGCGTATAAGGGCGGAACCGAAGCGTAAATTTCCCCATTTTTTTAGTTTCCCAAGTTGCATTCATCGTTATGGTTTGTAATAAGGGTTTTCTTGAATTTTCTGAATCTGCGCGTCCTGAGCACCAATGTAGCGCTTGGCGGCAACAACCGTGCGGGTTTGGAAATCATCGTAATTGCTGGCATCCTTCAACATGGAATTGATGCGAACCGTACCGGCAGCATGGATAAACTCCCCATTGCCAATATACATGGCCACATGCGTCACACGCGCATTCGGGTTGTTGTTCTTGCCGGCAGCGAAGAATAATAAATCGGCAGGCTTCAAGTTTTTTAAGGCTTTTTGTGCATCAAAATGCCCGTCAGCACCTAAAATATCCACAGCTTCTCCCGCCAACACCTGCTGTGAAGCATCCCGCGGAATGACGTAGCCATTCATGTAAAAGGCGGTTTTGGTGAAACCACTACAATCTACACCTTTTACCGAGGTGCCACCCCATAAATAAGGCAAGCCCATCATGCTGCGTGCACTGGCCAATACATTATCGGAATTTAAACTGCGCGTTTTTAACCATTGCTCAAAACTTACCGCTTCTGTTTTCGGAAGGTAGGCAATGCGCTTGTCCGGATAGGAAACTTTGTAGTACGATTTCCCTTCCGATTCCAAGGCTAGAATATTTCCGTATACCAAGTCGGAAACCCGCTGACTGCTTTGGTCGGCTTTGGAGTAAGACTTGCCAAATTCTTGCGTATAGATTACTTTTTTCTTGGCTTTCCAAGCGTTCAGGGCAGCCTTATCCATTGCAACTACAGAGGAAGCCGGCACATAGGAAATATAGCCTTCAGGTGTTCTTACGCGTAAATCGCCTTGCAGCTTCTGTAAAATATCAACCTGTGTTCCTAAGATAGCTTGCGTAGCCATTTCGGAAGCATTCCCCGGTTGTGTGCGGAAATTGGCTACCGAAAGGTTGACAACACCGTATATTTTTTCGCCAACGGTACTATCCGGAAGATTATTAAAGTGAAGGTTGGCGGAAAGTCCCTTAGCTTGGCTTTCAATAAAAGCATTGGCCTGCGGAACAGTAGATTCAATATAATACTGATTGGTTTTGGCATCTGCCTGGGTGAGGGCCACAATTTTGGTCCGTTTATCCGGTGCGTATTCTTTTTTTGCTTCATTTACAAGCTCCAGCACACGTTTGTATACCGTTGAATCCGTTTGTGCCTGCGCAAATTGCATGGCACACAAGGAAAAGCAAACGATATGAAAAAATTTTCTCTGCATTGCTCAAGAATTTTGATAAATTGTTTTTGGTAAATATGCATAAATATGCGAATTTATCCGGTCAAACAAGCATTTTTTTACGTGATTTTATCCACAGTTTGATGGAAATATGCATTATTATGCCATTTTAACGAAAAAACGTTGTCATTCTTACCATTTTCATAATAGCTAGAACGTTCTAGCAAATGCTGGAATAATTTGCCAAAACTTACGCCATTGTTTAATATTGTATCTTATGCATTCAAGAAGAAACTTCATTAAACAGTCCGTATTGGGCGCAGCCTCCATCGGAACGCTGGTCGCAGCCGTCGCTTGCGACCCTAAAAATAAATCGGCCGCAAACCCGAAAAAGCCTATTGTGATCTCGACATGGGACTTTGGTGTCGCTGCAAATAAAGCAGCCTGGGAAATCCTGGGTAAGCAAGGGCGCGCGTTGGATGCCGTCGAAAAAGGTGTGCAAGTGGCCGAAGCCGACCTCTCGAACCCTACCGTCGGAAAAGGGGGATATCCCGACCGCGATGGACATGTCAGCCTGGATGCCTGCATCATGGATGAAGCCGGAAATTGTGGATCCGTAGCCGCCTTAGAGCATATCGCACACCCCATTTCGGTAGCCCGCTTGGTGATGGAGAAAACACCACACGTCATGTTGGTTGGTGAAGGGGCCTTGCAATTCGCCCTGGAGAATGGCTTTCAGAAGGAAAACCTATTGATTCCTTCCTCCGAAAAAGCATGGAAAGAATGGTTAAAAGAGAAAAACTATTCCCCTGTCATGAACATCGAAAATAAAGCCTTTGCCGCCGAGAAATTGCCCGGCAATGAATATAACCACGATACCATCGGCATGTTGGCACTCGATGAACAGGGCAACCTGTCTGGTGCTTGTACCACTAGCGGAATGGCCTTTAAGATGCGTGGCCGCGTAGGAGATAGCCCCATCATAGGCGCCGGCCTGTATGTAGACAATGAGGTTGGTGGCGCTACATCAACCGGTGTGGGCGAAGAGGTGATCCGTACCGTGGGCAGCTTCCTCGTCGTTGAACTGATGCGCCAAGGCTATTCACCCGAAGAAGCCTGTAAAGAAGCCGTGATGCGGATCGTGAAGAAAAAACCTGACATCGCCAAGAATATTCAAGTCGGATTCCTAGCCTTAAACAAACAAGGCGAGTATGGCTCCTATGCCCTGCAAGATGGTTTTACCTTCGCCGTATGCCACGCCGAAAAACAAGACCTCATCGAAAAAGGAAAATTCCACTACCAAGCCGAAGAAACAAAATAAAAAGACCTCAAATAAGGTATGTAAAGACCTGCTTCTAACCGAGCAGGTCTTTTCTTTTGTACGCTGGCTTATTTTGGCTTTTTCTTTCCTTTTTCACTGCCCTTGATTAGCCCTCTTGAAAGGGGTTTGATACGGGTGAGAAAGGGGAGAGAAAGGGGGGAGTAAGGGGGGGATGCAGTAGTAGTTAGTAGTTAGTAGTTAGTGTTGTCATAGGTTTGTCATGGGGTTGTCATGGTGAGCGGAGTCGAACCACGAACGACTGGTACGTCAGTGCAATCAATTATGTGTAATTTGTTTATAAATAGTGTTTTGTGTAATAAAAAGGGGGTGGCACGACCATAAAGAAAGCGGCCCGTTTTGTTATGCAAAACGGGCCGCAATATTATTAAGCGTTTGTTGTAGTAATCTACCAATAGTGCACTTCAGTTATCATTGATTAGTGTTGCTGATTGTATTGACGTACCAATGGTTCGACTCCGCTCACCATGACAACTTTGGCCACAACGCGGTACAAAGCGTGCCGCAGTTTTCTAACAGCCCTACTCTCATATCTCACATCTCATATCTCACATCTAAACTAGAAAAGCCCCATCTGACCGTTGTCATCCAATTTAATATCATCAGGATTGGTGATTTCCAAAGGGATATCTGTCGCATCAGTAGACGCAACCTCGCTATCAACTACAGCTTCTCCAGCTTCTTCCGCAACCTCTATCTCCTGTTTCTGCGATAGATCCACCTCTTCCGTTAAGAGCTTAATCTTTTGCACGGTATGGAAGGATAAACGATTGCCTTGGGCTTTCATGCCTTTGACATCCACAATCTCGGTCAGTAACTGCTCGAAAGACTCTTTGGTTTGCGATTTCCCTTTCAGGATATTCAGGGCAACTACTGGTGCTTCGTTATTCGTAAGGGTAATCAGCTTACTTTCTTCCCCAATAAACTTCGTGCGCTTGCCCACCGGCAGATCGTCGAAGTTAAAGCGTTTCACGTAATAGGTTCCTGTTTTTCCGTCTTGGTGGATGGCGGTATACACTTGCTCGGGATAGAATTTCTCCATGCGGATCATCTTCTCGTCGAAGTGGTTGTTCAGGTCGAAGTTCGATAGCTCATAGCTACCATCGTTCATCACCAATAAGATCTTATCATCGCCATCAAACTCGCCTAAGAAGCGACCTCGCTCATCGGCATTTAAGCGCTTCAATACCTCATCATACCAAATCTTACGTCCCGCTAGGGTAGAAACGCCGGCACTCTTGAAACTGATCTTTTTCACAGGGAACTTACTCACGAGGTTTCCTTGTGAAGCACGACCCTTGATGGCAATTTCTGCAAAGTCCATATCAAAAGTTAGCTTCCGCAGCTTGCTGTGTGGCTTCAATTGGATGTTCACCACTTCGGCCTCACCATTGGCATTAGCTGTGAAATATAGGATTTTAGAACCCTTGCTGGCCTTGCCCATATCGTAGTCCTTGTCGCGGGTAACCCCCGTCACTGAGAAACGTTTGATATAGCTGTTGCCGGTGCCGCCGTCTTTATAAATCACATTGTATACCGTGCGCTCGTCACCTTTCTTAAAGACCGCCACATGGATAATGTCCTTGCCTACGAACACCTTATCCTGCACTTTTACGACAGAATACTTGCCATCGGCACGGAACACAATAATATCATCGATGTCGGAACAATCGCTTACCAACTCGTCTTTCTTCATGTTGGTACCGATAAAGCCTTCCTCACGGTTCACATAGAGCTTGGCATTGGCCAAGGCCACCTGTGTGGCTTCCACCTTATCGAAGATCCGTAATTCCGTCTTGCGCTCGCGGTCTTTGCCGTATTTGCTGCGGATATATTCGAACCATTTAATAGCATATTCTGTGAGGTTACGCAAGTTTTTGCGTACCTCTTTAATCTCTTCTTCCAGGGCCTTCATCATTTCATCGGCCTTCTTCACGTCAAAGCGCGTAATGCTACTCATCGGTTTGTCGATCAGGCGTTTGTAGTCTTCCGGAAGGATAGGACGGTAGAACTGATCGAAGAAAGGCTCGAATAAACGGTTCAACACTTCAACAACGGTGTCAAAATCGCCCGCATTCTCATAGTCCGGGTGTTTGTACATCCCTTCTTGGATGAAGATCTTCAACAAGGAACTGAAGAAAATCCGCTCCTGCAATTCATTCAAGCGAATTTCCAACTCCATTTTCAGCAGGTTCTTTGTCTGCTTGGTGTTCTCGATCAATATATCGTTCACACTCATGAAGTAAGGCTTGTTGTTCTTGATGACACAGGTGTTCGGTGAAATGGAAGTTTCACAACCCGTAAAGGCATACAAGGCATCAATGGTTACGTCGGGAGAAATACCCGGTGCTAAATGCACCATAATTTCTACGTCCTTGGCCGTATTATCTTCAATCTTCTTGATTTTGATTTTCCCTTTTTCGTTCGCCGATACAATACTATCGATCAAACTGCCCGTGGTGGTTCCAAAAGGAATCTCCGTAATGGCTAAGGTTTTTTTATCGCGTTCTTCAATTTTCGCACGTACGCGAATCTTGCCTCCGCGCATCCCTTCATTATAACCCGATACGTCGGCTAAACCGCCGGTCGGGAAGTCCGGATAAATCGATGGGCGCTCGCCACGTAACACCTGGATAGAACCTTCGATCAATTCGTTGAAGTTGTGCGGCATAATCTTGGTGGCCAAACCTACGGCAATACCTTCGGCACCCTGCGCCAATAGCAATGGGAATTTTACCGGCAGGGTAACAGGTTCCTTGTTCCGGCCGTCGTAGCTCAGTTGCCATTCCGTCGTGTCGGGGTTGAAAACAACCTCATTGGCAAACTTGGAAAGACGACCCTCGATATAACGGGGGGCGGCAGCCGAGTCGCCGGTAATCGGATCGCCCCAGTTTCCCTGGCAATCGATGAGCAGATCTTTCTGCCCAATCTGTACCATCGCATCGCCAATGGAAGCATCCCCGTGGGGGTGGTACTTCATGGTGTTACCGATGACGTTGGCGGCCTTATTGTAACGACCGTCGTCCATCTCCTTCAAGGAGTGCAGGATGCGGCGTTGTACAGGCTTAAACCCATCGTTGATGTGCGGTACGGCACGATCTAAAATAACATACGATGCATAATCTAAAAACCAGTTTTCATATAATCCCGATAAAGCAATGGTACTGCTTTGGGCATCTTGGTTCTGTGTGGATTCTTGTTCTTCGTCTGTGTTGTTGATTTCGTCACTCATTTACTGTTCCGTAAAAATTAGAAAGGTTTGCCCTTTATTGGCAAACCCTGTAAAAATACAAAAATCATTTTATTTTAGGCTATCAATTGGCGCTTGCTGCCCGAATGTATGGCTGCCCGCTGCATTTCATCCTGTACCGAAAGCAACGAAGGGGTTTATATTTTCTTTTTATCGTTGTTTTGCTAAAAATATTAGTATTTTTGAATGGATTTTTTCGGAGGAACGGGATGGAAATGCTTGATAATAAGCGGTATGTTGCCCATTTAGACCTGGATACCTTTTTTGTAAGTGTCGAGCGTTTAAAGAATAGCGAATTGGAGGGCAGACCTTTGATTGTGGGGGGCATGAGCGATAGGGCCGTGGTATCGGCCTGCAGCTATGAAACGAGGCGCTTTGGCGTGCATAGTGCCATGCCCATGAAGCTGGCCTTGCGCCTTTGTCCGCATGCCATTGTGCTGCGTGGCGATATGGACAGCTACAGCTATTACTCGCGCCTGGTGACCGATGTGGTGCGCGATACGGTGCCCCTGATGGAGAAAGCCAGTGTAGATGAGTTTTATGTGGATCTGACCGGCGTGGATCGCTTTTTTGGCTGCAGCAAATTTATGGTGGAGCTTAAAAATAAAATCAAAAAAGAAAGCGGCCTGCCCATCAGCTATGCCCTGGCCTCCAATAAACTGATCAGTAAGGTGGCGACCGATGATGCCAAACCCGATGGGATGCGGGAAATTGCCCATGGCCTGGAAAAGTCTTACCTGGCACCCCTGCGCATTCAGCGCATGCCCGGCATTGGCGAGAAAACCAGTACCCTCTTGCAGCAGATGGGCGTGCGCACCATTAAGCTGCTGAGCGAGATTCCCGTGCCCATGATGCAAAACCTCCTCGGCAAAAACGGCGTAGAACTCTCCCGCAAGGCCAATGGTATCGACCCTTCGCCTATTATTCCCTATTCCGAACAAAAAAGTATCGGTTCCGAAGAAACCTTTATGCAGGATACCATCGATATGGTGTTTTTGCAGAGCGAGCTGATTCGCATGACGGAAAAGCTAACCTTTCAGCTGCGGAAACAACAGCGCCTAACGGGCTGTGTGACCGTGAAATTGCGCTATGCAAACTTTGATACCGTCAGCAAACAAATGGTGATTCCCTATACAGCCTCGGATGCGGTGCTGCTGAAAAAAACAAAAGAACTGTTTCTGAAACTCTATGAAAAACGGATCCTGGTGCGCCTGATTGGGGTGCGCTTTAGCCACCTGGTGCAGGGCTCGCAGCAGATTAACCTCTTCGAAGATACCGAAGAGGCCGTGCGCCTGTACCAAGCCATGGATGCCATGCGCGCGCGCTATGGCGAGGAAGCCGTGAAAAGGGCCATCTCCCTGCCCAAGGGCGAGCTGAAGAAACGCGTCGGCTCTTAAATGGCTTGCCGTGCTGCTGCGCCGGAAGCAGACAAGGAGGGCTGGCAACAGCCTTGGAAGGCCACCAAGTAGGCCTGGGCCATCTCCTCCCAACTATAATGCGCCGCCGAATAGGCTTGGAAGGCTTGGCGCTGCTGGTTATAATAGGCGGGGGCAGCAAATACCTGCTGTAGCTGTGCTTTCCAGGCCTGCGCATCGCCACTGGGCAATAGCAAGCCGTTTTGCTGATGGCGAATGGCATCGCAAATGCCCTCCGTTCGGGCGGCAAGCACTAAACTGCCCGCCAAAGAAGCCTCCAGGCACACTAAACCAAAGCCTTCCATATCGCCGGGTACTTCAATATTGGGCATCAGGAAGGCCGAGGCATGTGCCAGTAGGGCTTGTAGCTCGGCTAAGGGCACCTTGCCCAAATGCTGCAGCCTTGGGGCAAGCTGCGGATCGCGGAGCAGCTTCCGGATGGCCCGCGCATCGGAAGGATAGCCTAGGAATAAGCTGAGCAGGTGTCGCCAGCTGCGCGGGAGCAGCTGGAGCAGTTTTTCTGACAATGGCGCCCTTTGCTGAAAGGGGCCAACCATCAAGAGCAGCACATCGCCGGGCATATCGCGCCACACCTTGTCTAGCAACCAGGAGAAGCCCTTGCGCTTTACCGGGCGTCCCAGCGTAAGCATATAGGGCTTGCCGGTCTGCAGCACAGGATAGCGCTGGGCAAGCAGCTCCCGAGATAAGCCCTGCTGTGCCAGCTGCCGGTCGACACCATTGTTGATGACTTGCACTTTCTCCGGCTGTATGCCCCGGGCAATAGCCGCCTGCGCCGTGGCCTCGCTAACCGCAATAATAAGATCGTAACGGTTGAACTTGGGAAGGATATGTTGTTGAAAATAGGGCAGCGGAAAGACCACATCCAATCCGTGGATGGTGACAGCCCGTTTGATATGGGCATAACCCCGGTGGAAGAGTGCCACAGCAGCCAACAGCCCATCGTTGAAATGGATAAGCTGAATGCCCGGATGTGCCTTCAGCAGCTGTAGGATCTGCTTGTTTAAGCTCCAAAAGAACCGTAAAAGACTGCCTTTCCCTTTTTTATAGACCAGGTAATGCACCTTGCTTAAGACAGAGACACCTTGGATAAGCTCGTAGCTCTGCTTTTCCATACCGCCGGTAGCCGGGGGATATTTATGGCTGACAAAGAGAATTTCAGGCTTCGTTGTGGACATGTTTGAGGTCTTTTTTTAGGAAAAAATAAAGGATAAAACCAAGGCCTATCCAAGCTAGCTGACGCGCCCGCCGAAGTATGGAAACCGTAATCCATACCGTGCCGGAGCCAATGCCAAGCATCCCCAATAAGAGCTTGTTGCCTAATTCTTCTACCCCCAGCTGCCCGGGAATAAAAGCACCCAAGCTTTTGAACGCAATAACACTCATATCAAGCAGTAAACCTTCCATGAGTTGAATGGGGTAGCCCAGTAAATGGAGGATCAGGTAGAACTCCAAGCTGCCGATTAACCAATGGATGGTCGCCAACAGGTAAGACTGCCAAAACAGCTTGGGATTGGTTTGGTAGCTGTTTCGGATGTCTTGCAGCAGCAATTGCAGGCGTTTCATCCAGCGCCGCCAAAAGGACTGCGACTGGCTTGCTGCGCCGCCTGCAACCGCAGGAGCTTTCCGCAATAACCAGTAAAAGAATAGGATATGAAATAAAATCAAAAGCCCAATAAAGCAGGATAGATAGGGAATAAGGCTGCTTAAGCTGGGGCTATGGCTAGCCTGGAACAAGAGCCAGAGGCTGGCCAACAGCAATAAGCATACTTGAGAAAGTACCGTCGTGATGCGCGAGAGGGCAACGCTATGCAGGGCCTGCCGCTGTGGAATGTGATAGGGCTGCAGCAACTCGGCTTTCAGCAAGTCGCCGCCGATAATGCTGGTCGGGTTGTATTGTCCCACGGTTTCCCCAACCTGGCGCACGCAGAAGAGTTGCAGTAGGCTAATCTTCGACCGACCCTCGCCTAAGCACACATGCCAGGACCAGGTGCCGAAGAAGTAGGCCACATAACTGATGGCCATGAGGTATAGAAATTGAAAGCCAATGCCGCGCAAGGCCTGCCAGGTGGCCGTGAAATCGGTGTTGGCAATAAAGAGGCCAATGAAAATCAGGATGATGCTTAAGAGGATCCACTTCAATAGGGATCGTCGCGAAACTAGCTTGCCGCCCATACAAATGCTGGCTGGCTCGCTTCGCTAAGGCTATCGACTTGTGCAAAATAGGTCTGCGCCAGTCGACCCCAATCCAGGGGTTTAACATAGGCTAGGCCGGCACTAATCAGCTCCTCACGTAAGGAGGCCTGGCTTAAGACCTTCTTGAGGAAATGTAGGTATTCCTTGGCATTATTGGGCGTGCATTTAAATCCGGTTTGGCCATGCTCGACCAAACAGGCGCTGCCACCGCCATTGGCAATAACGCAGGGAAGACCGGAGGCCATGGCTTCGATAACCACATTGCCGTATGTTTCGGAGGTGGAGGTGAAGACAAAGGCATCCGCCGATGCATAAAGGCTGGCCAGTTCCTGGTGGTTCAACTTGCCCATGAAAATAGCCTGCGGCATCTGTTGCATCGCATCGCCCTTGGCGGCACCATCGCCCGCAATAATCAGGTTGTAGGGCATGCCTTCATGCTCCAGCAGTTTATAGATAGCGATTAGGGTGCTGATGTTTTTCTCCCAAACCAAGCGGCTGGCAAACAGGATATTGGGCTTGTCGTTTTGGCTGATGCCCCGAATATAGTCCGGGTTTCGCTTGTCGGGGTGGAAGAGTCTGCTGTCTATACCACGCTGCCACAAGGCTAACCGGTCGCCTTCAATGCCCAACTGCTGCAGCTCCTTCATAATTCCCTGCGTAGGTACCAATACCTGCTGGCATTGGTTGTAAAAGCGTTGCATAGCTCCCTGCATCCAGTTTTGGGTGGGCTTGATCAGGGGGTTGAAATGACGTAAATAATAAGCGATATAAGCAATGAAATGCGTGTGGTAAATACTGATCACCGGTATTTTCTTGCGCTTGGCGTAGTTTAATGCGTAGAATCCCAACAGGGAGGGCGTGGCAATATGGATCACATCCGGCGCAAAGGCATCCAAGGCCTGATCCAGCTTGCTCTTCGCCAATTGTGGAATAGCAAAGCAGTAATCCTCATTGATCGGCATGCGTAAAGTGGGCACCCGAAGGCTTTGAAAGTTTCGGAATTGTGATGGCCCGCGGCCGTATATAAAGAAATAAGTGTGGGTGTTTTTGTCTATGCGGTTAATCAGTTGAAACATCGTTCGAGCGGCACCATCAAAATCTTCAATCATGATTTCGGAGAAAAAGGCAACTTTTTTCATACAGTAGGATTTTATCAACTCGGGTAAAGGTAAAGCCCTCATATTTAGTGGGTGATAAGATATTGTTAAGGAATGGTGAAGGGGCTGTTTAGGAACTGTAACGACTTAATAAATAGGTTTTTTTTTCGAAACAAATGTTTAATGATTTACCAAAATACAGGTTATAGTGTACATCTACTTTTGTAATAGAGCAACGTTGAAATACATATGTTGATTAATCTTCCTTACCCGCCTAAAAGTAAATCCTGGAACTTCCGGTTCTTCACCCTCCTCGCCCTCTTAGCCCTGCTGAGTTTGTTCTTTAGCGCCAAGCAAAGTCGGGCCTCCCGACCCAGTCGCGACCTGCAAGCAGCGCCCCTGAGTGCCGCCCGATCCGGCGAGTTTAAGGTGCTAACCTATAATGTGGCCGGGCTGCCGCAGCTTATTTCCAGCGCCAAGACCCCGCGAGCACGTAGTATCCGGCAGATCGGTCAAAGCATCGATGCCTTCGATATCGTCAATGTGCAGGAAGATTTTAATTACAACGACGAACTCTATCAGCTCAATAACCACCCTTATCGCAGTGAAAGCATGGGCGGGGTGCCGTTCGGCGATGGCCTCAGCACCTTATCTCGCTTCCCGATTGTAGAGATGAAGCGCGTCGCTTGGACGCATTGCAGCGGCTCCGATTGCCTCACTCCCAAAGGGTTCAGCTATACCCGTATCCAACTCGCAAAAGACGCCTTCATCGATGTGTATAATATCCATGCTACGGCGCAGGATAATCCTTCCGCAGTAGAAGCGCGCAAGCAGAACTTGCAACAGTTCGCCAGCTTCCTGCAGGAACAGTCTGCCTGCCAGGCCGTGCTGATTATGGGTGATTTTAATGCCCATTATGCCTTCGCCGAGGACCATGTCCGCAGCTTTCATCAACATAGCGGTATGCTCGATGCCTGGGTTATCCTGAACAACCAGGGCCTGTTGCCAGCCTTTCAGCCTGACTTTAAAGCACGCCATGCCTTGCAGGTTCATGAAAACTGCGAAAGCATCGATAAGATCTATTTCCGTAACAGTGATAAACTAAGCTTTGTGCCGAAAGATTATAAAGTGGAAAAGGAACGCTTCCAAGATGAACATGGAGCCGCTCTTTCCGACCATTGTGCTATTTCTATGGCCTTTGACTGGCAACTGCGCGAGGCAGCCAGCCCAGCTATAAACTAGTCGGCAGGACAGGGCAATCGGATTGTAAATTGTTTAAACCCCTTGATTGATGACGATTCTATTTATTGTTGTTGTTTTAATTATCGTCTTGTTGTTCCTCTTTAAGAACCTCAAGAATAAGTTGATCTCCGTTGATTTTCCAAACCAACAAACGGAGGAGGAAAACCTGCTTTTGCATGGTGAGCTGCGTGTTTTGACCTACAATATCGCCGGACTGCCCCAGGGCATCTCTGCCGCTAAAACCCCTAGAAAAGACAGTATCGCGGAAATTGGGGAGAAAGTAAAACCCTTTCATATTGTTAATGTGCAGGAAGACTTTAACTATAATCAGGCCTTCTATTCCCGCAATGAACATCCCTTTAGAACAAATCATAAAGGGAAGATTCCAGTGGGCGACGGCCTCAATACCTTGTCGCATTACCCTATTTTAGCCTATCACCGCATTCCCTGGCGGCATTGCAGCGGCCCGGATTGCTGGACCGTGAAAGGCTTTAGCTTTACCCAGATCCAATTGGCACCGGGCATCGTGATTGATGTCTATAACGTGCATGCCAATTCTAGCGATGTGGCGAGAGCCACCCGCGCCCGACGGGAGAACTTCCGACAGCTGGCGCACTATATCCAAACGCATTCGGAAGGGAAACCCCTGATCGTGATGGGCGACTTTAATGCCCATTATGCCTACAAACGCGATAACCTCTATGAGTTTATGGAAGCCACCGGATTGACCGATGGTTGGATCAATTACTACCGCAAGGATAGCTATCCGGAAGTAATCCCTAAGTTCGTAGCCCAGCACATGCTCTCCCTTACGAATGATACAGAGAGCCTGGACAAGATCTTTTTTCGCGATAGTGAGTTACTCAAGTTTAAGCCGGTCGATTATCAGGTCGAGCGGCAGCTGTTCAACAACGCGATGGATCAGGCGCTATCCGATCATCTGGCGGTATCCATGCAGTTTGAATGGGAATGGCATGGCCAGCTCGCTGCTGTGACGCAGCAGCTTGAACTCCCTGAGTTGCAGAAAGTCTATGTGTAGCCCCCACTTTTAGCCTCTCTTTATTTCGAGTAAATGCTAATATTTTTAGTAAAATATCAAAGCTTTTTACTAATCTTGTACTATGTTTTTGAATTGCAAGACATGGTTCAGTTTTCATTATGGCACGTATGCTACTAAGGCGCTGGTAGAGCATGCTGAGTTGCTAGGTATCAAAACCCTGGCCCTGACCAATATTAACTCTACCGCCGATTGTTGGGACTTCGTGTTGAAATGTCGGGAGGCCCAGATTAAGCCCATCATCGGGACGGAAGTGCGCAATGGAAACCGTTTATGCTATGTCTTGCTGGCGAAAGATAATGCCGGGCTGCACGCCATCCACCGCTTTCTATCGTATTTTAAGCAACGAAAAATAGACTTCCCGGAACGTCCTGACTTCCCTTTGGATCGGGTATGGGTGATTTATCCTTATGCCGCGCATCCGCCAATTGCCGACCTGCGAAGCCAAGAATTGATCGGACTCGATGTTGGGGATACCCAAAAGCTGGACTGGCAGGATCAGCTGGATGCCGATTGCTGGGTGATTCTGCATCCAGTGACTTATCAGAATAAAGCGAACTTCAATCTTCATCGCATCTTAAGGGCTATTGCCAACAATACCTTGCTCTCTAAATTGAATAAGGAAGATATTGCCGGCCCCAATGAAACCTTTCTGGAAGAGTCGGTGTTAGTCGGTGCTTTCGCCCGTTTCCCATCGGTCATCAGTAAAACCATGCAGGTGATGCAGCAATGCAGCATCGATATGGAATTCCATGTCGATAAGAATAAGAAATTCTTTACCGCTTCCGTGGAAGGCGATCAGGAACTGCTGGCGAAGCTGGCAGTAGAAGGCTGTAGACAACGCTATGGCCCCAAGAACAAACAGGCCATGGAGCGCGTGGAAAAGGAGCTGAAGATCATCAATCAGTCTGGCTTCAACGCTTACTTTCTGATTGTTTGGGATGTCCTTCGCTATGCTAATGAGCAGGGATTTTACCATGTAGGGCGGGGGAGTGGAGCCAACTCGGTCGTGGCCTATTGCCTGCGGATTACCGATGTGGATCCCATGGAATTGGATCTTTACTTTGAACGCTTTCTAAATCCGAACCGTACTTCCCCTCCAGACTTTGATATCGACTTCAGCTGGAAAGATCGAGATTTTATCTTCGAGTATATGATTCTGCGCTACGGACGGCAGCATGTGTCGCTGTTGGGGATGTACAATACCTTTCAACGGCGCGCTATTGTTCGGGAGCTGGGCAAGGTATTCGGGCTGCCGAAGGCGGAGATCGACGTGCTGGCGAACCAAAGGGAGTGGAATCCCGAAGACGGTATCCAGCGTTGGATACAGAAGTATGGCGCCATGCTGGTCGACTTTCCCAACCACATCAGCGTGCATGCCGGTGGGGTGTTGATCTCGGAGAAGCCCCTGCATGAATACGGTGTTGTAGAGATGCCACCCAAGGGATTCAATACCCTGCATATGGATATGTTCGAGGCCGATCGGGTCGGGCTCTTTAAGTTTGATATCCTGAGCCAGCGTGGTCTGGGACATATCAAGGATGCCCTGCTTTTGGTCGAGAAGAACCGCGGCAAGTCCATCGATATCCATCAGGTGAAGCAGTTTCTGCGCGACCCTGTCTTGGCCGAGCGTATCAGAAAGGCCGATACCATCGGTTGCTTCTATATCGAGAGCCCCGCGATGCGGCAGCTCCTGGGCAAGCTTAAATGTTCAGATTACCTGACCTTGGTGGCGGCCAGTTCCATTATCCGACCGGGGGTGGCGCAGTCGGGGATGATGAAGCAGTATATCGAGCGGTATCACGATCGGAATAAGGTCGAATACTTACACCCCAAGATGAAGGAGCTGCTGGAAGAGACCTTCGGGGTGATGGTCTATCAGGAGGATGTGATTAAGGTGGCGCATCATTTTGGTGGTATCTCCTTGGAGGAAGCCGATATTTTACGGCGTGCCATGAGTGGTAAATACCGCTCAGAAAATAAGTTTGAACTGATGCGGGCCAAGTTCTTTGCCAACTGCCAGGCGCAGGGTTATGCAGAAAGTGTCACCGCAGAGGTATGGCGCCAAATGGAAAGTTTCGGCGGCTATTCCTTTGCGAAGGGCCACTCGGCTTCCTTTGCGGTGGAGAGCTATCAGAGTTTATTCCTGAAAACCTACTATCCGCAGGAGTTTTATGTGGCCGTCATCAATAACTTTGGAGGCTTCTACCGTACGGAATTTTACTTTCATGAGCTGCGGCGCAATGGGGGCGAGGTGCAGCTGCCCTGCCTGAACCACAGCGATTACCTCACGAATATCGAGGGCAGCCAGGTGTATGTAGGCTTTATCCACCTGCAAGGCCTGGAGGAGAGCTTTGGCCAACGCATCGTCGAGGAACGGCAGCAGCATGGCCCGTACCAAGACCTATCGGATGTGTTGCATCGCCTGCAGCCTCAGCCCGAACAGCTGAACCTGCTGATTCGTATCGGCGCCCTGCGCTTTACCGGCCTCGATAAGAAGACCCTACTCTGGGAAGCTAACTTCCGCGCCAAGCGCGTCGAGGTAGAAGAACCGGCGCATCTCTTCGCATCGGAGGAAGTGCAATTCAGCCTACCTAAGTTTGATGTCGACAGACTGGAGGACCTGAAAGATGAAATGGACCTACTGGGCTTTGTTGTCGGGGATTATTATGAGCTCCTCGATCCGCAGCACCTGCATGGCACCCATTATGTGCGTGAGCTGCCTCAGCTGCTGGGCCAGCAGATTAAGATCGTCGGCCGCCTAGTCACGCTGAAAGAAACCCGAACCATCAAGAAGGAACGCATGTGCTTCGGCACCTTCCTCGATGCCGATGGCGACTGGTTGGATACCGTCCATTTTCCACCCGTCATGAAGCAGTATCCTTTTCTCGGCAATGGCTTCTACGAGCTGCATGGCCGCGTTATGGAAGAGTTTGACGTGTATAGCGTGGAGGTATTGAGTATGCGAAAGCTAGGCTATGTGTTTGGGAGGGGAAATGATTAGATATGAGATATGAGATTTGAGATATGAGAGTAGGCGTGATGAAGCTTTGTTGTAAATATTAGTATACTCCAACGTTACACATATATACAGCAGATTGATGAAGCTTTGTTGTAAATATTAATATACTCCAACGTTACACATATATACAGCAGACGGATGAAGCTTTGTTGTAAATATTAGGATATTCCCAAGTCACATATATACAGTAGCTTGATGAAGCTTCGTAGTTAACTTTAGCATACCATACCTATGCACCCAGCTCTCATATCTCACATCTCATATCTCACATCTCTCTTCTAGGAAGATTTATCATTCACCTCCTTATAAGATACCTCGGTGGTGGGTTCTCCTTTTGGAGGGTCGGTTGTTACTTTCACTTCTACTTTGATTTTCTTTTTGTTTTTAGGGGTTCGAACGATGCCCCATTTCATGAGCAGTTCTTGGGTGGAATTGCGCTTGAGGTGTTCTTTCTCCGGTTCGCCGATCAGGAATCCGATGGCCGACATGCCTGGGCTGGCATCGAATATTACTTTCAGCGTCGCAATAAAAGGTAGGGCCAGAATTAAGCCTGCCAAACCAAATAGCATACCACCCAATAAGATACCAATCATGGCCATCAAGGGGTTAATGCTGACTTTACTGCCCACGATGTTCGGGGTAATGATGTTTCCTTCCAGAAACTGTACCACCTGGAACCAGGCGACAACACCTACCGCATACCAGGCGCTATCTTTTGTGGCCAAGGCAAATAAAGCCGGCAGAATAGAGCCGATGGCAATACCGATATAAGGCAAGAGCATCAGCAGGGAGGCTAGGGATCCGAAGAACCAGGCGTATTCAATGCCCATCAGCATGAGGCCAACGGTATTTAATACGGCCACAATACCCATTACGGTAATTAAGCCAACTAGGTAGCTCTGCACCACCTCGTAGATTTTATTTAAGACCTCATTCACTTTATGCTGCGGGGAATTGCGGAAAGCCTTGAAGAAAAACTCCCGGAAGAAGTCGCGATAATACAATAAGAAAAAGCTAAATAAAGGCACCAGAATAGCGCTGGCAATCATATTCCCGATGGAGCCGAAGGTTGCTGTAATGACGCCGCCGGCATTCTCCAGGGCTTTGTTACCCTGATCGCGCAGCTGCTCCATCACTTCGGTACGTTGGATGCCGAACTGATCCTCAATCCAGGCCTGTCCACGTTCCAATACCGACAGCACTTTATCCGTAATGGAAGAGGCATCCTTGCCGATGATGATACTTTCATGCACAATAAACCACATCAATCCCGATATAATGGCAATCGCCACGATCACAGCCATGATGGAAGAAAATGCTTTCCCCAGGTGTAGGCGGTCAAAGAAGCGGGCTAAAGGGAATAAAGAAATGGATATTAAAATGGAAAAAAGTAAAGGAAGTAGGACACTTTGTGTAAAATACATCAGTGCAATAATCAGCACGGTAGCCAATAGGCTGGATGCAAGTTCAAAGGAATAAGGTCTTTTTGATGGGCTATTTTCCATAGGTTTTATTTGTTGTTAATCGTGGTTTTTCGTTTTTTATCCCAATACAACACGTATAGGAATGCCATAAAGACGACGATTGCATCACCGTACATAATATAAGGGATGCGCATAATCTGATCATGGAAAATATATCCTGCAAATAATGCGCCAGCCCCGATCCCTACTTCCAGGGCGATATACATGGTGGCCATGGCTTTCCCGCGGTATTGAGGCAGAGAGAGGTCGATGGTCCAAGCATTCACCGCCGGTGAAAAGATCCCCGTACCGATACCGTAGATACAGGCACCGATAACTAAATTAAGAATACTATCGCTATATCCGATATAAAATATCGAGATGGTAATCAAAATCAGCCCTACCTTCATTACCGCAATACGGCCATAACGATCGGCTACTTTGCCCGACACAAAGCGGATGGCAATGGAGGCTAGGGTATAGGCCAGGAAGAACATCCCTTTGTTGGCAATGCCCAGGTACTCACTCCAATCGGGAATTAAGGTTAAGATAATACCGTAAGCCGAGTAGGATAACAAGGTTACGATAGCTGCCGGAATAACCCGCACCTCAATGATATCGCTTCTGGAAATCCGCAGCATCTTCGGTGTAAAGCGTTGCTTATTCGCCAGGGTTTCCTTCATGTTCATCACAATAATAATCGAGAAGAAGGCAAAGGCCGAGGAGCTGTAGAACATGCTGTTCAAATCGTAATGCATGGCGATATAACTCCCAATTGCCGGACCTATCGCACCGCCGATACTAAAGCAGAGGCCATGCATGCCCAGGGCTTCGCCCCAACGCGAGGAAGGAATAATATCGGCAATATAGGCCGAGGTGGCTGTCGGTTTAAAACCTGTGGAGAAACCGTGCACCAGCCGAAGGAGAAAGAAACCGGAAATACTGGTTAAAATAGGATATAGGAAGCCACAGAGCACGCAGACAATTGAGCCGATGGCCATCACCGGCACGCGGCCCCATTTGTCAGTCAGCCTTCCCGAAAAAGGCCGGGAGATTCCTGCGGTTAAGGTAAAAAGCGAAATTATCAATCCCTTATGTTCGGCTCCACCCAAGGAGGAAAGGTAGTTGGGCAGTTCCGGAATTATCATGTTGAAGCTTGCCGAAAACAGCAGGGAGCTCAGGCAGAGTAAGCCAAATTGTAGGGTATAGAGTTTTTGTTCGCTAGGTTCTTCCATATTAATCTTTCCGCAATTGCTGCCGCGCCAGTTCTGAACAGAACAGGGTGGTTGCAATGGCTACATTCAATGATTCTGCTTTTCCGATACGCGGAATAGTCACCGCTGCATCAATACGTGGCAATAGGCTTTCCCGAATGCCGTTCCCTTCGTTGCCCATCAAAATCAAGCCCTCTTGTTGAAAGTCGGTTTCATAGATGGAGTTGCCGTTCAGCAAAGCACCAAATACCGGTAGCTTCTGCTGGGCTAAAAAGCCTTCGATATCCAAGTAATGAATTTGTACCCGTGATAGAGAACCCATGGTGGCTTGCACCACTTTCGGATTGTAGCAGTCTACCGTTCCAATCGAGCAGATGATATGCGTAATGCCGAACCATTCTGCCGTACGAATGATGGTGCCCAGGTTTCCCGGATCTTGCACATCGTCCAATACCAAGCTGTGCTTTCCACTCAGCTCGACCGGGTTAAAAGTGCCCGTAATTGGCAATTCCACCAAAGCCAAAGCCCCTTGTGGATTCTTCAATTGGCTAATTTTTCCCAATTCAACCTCGTTGAGTTCCTCGAGTTTTATATTCTGCGGTATTTTCCCCAATTTTGTAGCGGCATCTGCAGTAGCATAGATTTTTTGTATCTTGTAAGTCGAATGAACAAACTCCATGACGGATTTGATACCTTCCACCACAAACAAACTATGCTGATTCCGGAATTTTTTATGCTGTAAGGATGCTATGAGACTGATTTGCGCTTTTGACAACATAGGATGAATGACTAAACAAAGAAGTATTTTATTTTTTGCAAGTATAACGTTTTTGTTGCTATTTTTTGCTTCTTGTCGTTCAGCAAAGTATTTGGAAGACCATCAGGCTTTAGTTACTGATATCGATATCCATGGGCTGACACCGGAGTTAAAAGAGAGCACCCAGCTGTATGTGGCCAATGAAATCAGGCCCAATTCACCCCTATACCTCACCATTTACAACCTCTTCAATACCCGCGACGGGCGCTATAAAACCGAGCGCATCAAGAACGTAGGAGAGGCCCCGCATATCCTAGACTCGGCCATGGTCGAGCTTTCGGCCAATCAGATTCAACGCTATTTACAAACCAAGGGCTATTTCAATGCCAAGGTACAACCCAGTATAGAAATCCGCAAGAAAAAGGCGCAGATCGATTTCGATGCTATCCTAGGGGAACCCTATGTTATTGGTGATATCTCCAGGCAGGTAGCGGATCCAAAAGTTACAGCCATTTATAACGATAAGGTAGTCCCGAAATCCAGCTTGCGCACAGGCAAGCAATACGATGCTGCCGACCTGTATGCCGAGCGGGAGAACCTATACAATGAAATGCGCGAAAACGGCTATTACGATTACCTGCGTCAATACATGCGGGTAGGCCTTGATACCTTGGGGAAAGCCCAGTTAGCCGATCTTAAGTTACAAGTTTCCAATCCCGACGACTCCGCCAAGCATCAGGTCTATACCATCGATGATGTATACTTCCGCATCGAAGCTGCCGAGCCCGGTTTGAAGCGCAATGAAACAGCAAGCTACGATAGCCTGTTCAAGATGCAATATACCGATGAAACGCTGCGGTTTAAGCTTCGTCCATTGGCGCGCTATGCCTATTTACGCTCCGGACAACTCTATAACAGCAAGAACGAAGAACTTTCTTACGATAGATTATACGAAACCAATGGCTTTCGTTCGGTGAAGATCAATTACGAAAAGAAAGACTCTGCCAAGCTGGATGTGTACTATAACCTGATTCCGCGGGCAGCCATGAGTAACCAGATTGAAGGAGAGTACACCTTCTCCTCGGGGATGAGTGGTTTTAATATCGGGAACACTTTCTCCCATCGCAATGTCTTTGGTGGCTCGGAAACCATTGAGGTGAAGTTGCGCTACGGGGTCTTGTTTGATACCCGCTTACCGGGAAGCTTAGCCGATAAAATCTTTAACAACGATTTACAGTTTGGGGTCAATGTGTCTTTTCCGCGCATTCTGACGCCATTCCGTGTGCGCAGTGTGGGCCGCTACGGCATTCCACGTACCACTTTTTCCTCCAGCCTGCAATTATTCTTTCAAGATCAAACCTACGCCAACCGCTATTTTATCAATAGCCTCAACTACATGTGGTACCAGTCTAGCAATATGCTGCACAGCTTAACGCCGGTGGTTATTGAGTATCGCGATGGTCGCTTAAATGAGGATTTCCGGCAGAAGCTATTGGAAGAAGGCTATCAGCTTTATGTAGAGAGTAACCACCGCCAGTATTTTGGCTTGGGGGCACAATATGCGTTCACCTATAATGCACCGCGTTTAACGCGCAAAGAAACCTTCAATTATTTCCGTGGCGGTATCGATATGTCGGGGAACATCTTAGGGCTCATCAGCAATATGGTGAACTTTAAGGAGAATGACAATGGCGAGAAACTCTTGTTTGGGGTGCCCTTCCTGCAATATGTGAAGGGGGAGGTCGATTACCGCTGGTATAAGTTCTTGGGAGGCAATAAGCAATTTGTGCTTCGCTTTAACTCCGGACTGGCCCTGCCGTATGGGAACAACTCCAGGTTGATGATTTTCGAGAAGAGCTTTTTTGCGGGCGGTATGAATGGCATCCGTGCCTGGCAAGCCCGTACCTTGGGGCCGGGAGGCTATAACCGGGAGGTGGTTCGGGAGGAACTGCGTGTCAACCTGCGGAACCTCGATCAATTGGGAGAAATAAAAATAGAAACCAATGCCGAATATCGCTTCCGCCTGTTGAATAACTTCTTTGGGGCCAAATTAAATGGAGCGACCTTCGTGGATGCCGGAAACATCTGGAACCTCAAGGAAAACAACATCAACTTGGATGGTGAATTCAAATTCAATAAATTCCTGTCGCAAATTGCTATCGGTACTGGCTTTGGCCTTCGGGTAGATATGGATTATTTTATCATCCGTTTAGATGCGGGCTTAAAGGTGAAAGATCCGCAGTTCAAAGGCAAGGAACAATGGGTGATCCGACGCCTCTTCAATGCCAAGGAGTTTAAGCAAATCTATTACGATGCGCATAAACCCGATCGCTACAACTTTATCCAATACAACTTCGGGGTGGGTATGCCTTTCTAAATCAATTCTTTTAAGCCCAAAATACTGCTCTCAATCAATTGTTTCACATCAAGGCCCTTGCTGTAGTTCAGGTAGAGGTATACCAAGGCCAATACCAACAGGGTAATAAGGAAGCGCTTGAATTTATAGGCAATATATAAGATCAATAGGGGAATAATAATCAATAAAAAGCCAGAGATTTTATAGGGGCTGATTCCTTTGTCTGTAACACGCAGAAAGTACAATTTTCCAATTTCCTTCGTGCCCTCCACATGTTTGAAGAAAACAAAGGTTGAGGATTCAATGGGGTTAGCGGTTACCGCAACACCATCAGTAAACTGTAGATCTTGTTTAAAGCCATTGATGGTGAAAGCATAGCTTCCCTGGATGTTATTGTTGGTTTTTGCAGCCGTATCTACTGCAATAATCGCCAGTTTCCCGTTCTGCGAAAGGTTCTCTTTCACATCAAAATCAACAATTGCAGCCTGCTGTGCCAAGCTTGGCAGGGGCAGAAGTTGACTTAAGCCTAAGATCAGGATCAAGGTAAACAGGTTTTTCATGCTGCAATGATACAAAATTGCCTGCATTGAAAAAACGAATAGGGGCAATTTCACCTTCGTTAATTTGCGGGGTATCCTTATCTTTGTGCTTTATTTTAACAAAAGCAAAGTTATATGTTGCAATTAAATTACATCCGTGAAAACAGGGATCAGGTAGTTGAAAGGCTTGCAGTAAAGAATTTCAACGATGTTGATTTGGTCGATCAAATCATCGCATTAGATGAACAACGTCGTAAAATCCAGAATCTGTCCGACTCTATTGCTGCGGAGGCCAACGCGTCTGCAAAGCAAATTGGTGACCTTATGCGCCAAGGGAAGAAGGAAGAAGCTGAAGCTATCAAATCGAAATCGGCATCATATAAAGAGCAGTTAAAAGAATTTACCGACGAATTAGATCGCGTAGAGCAAGATTTAAATCAAAAGCTGGTTCAATTGCCAAACTTACCTTACCACCAAGTTCCAAAAGGCAGCACGCCCGAGGAAAATGAAGTGGTATTGGAGCATGGCACTATGCCGAGCTTAGCGGAAAATGCCTTGCCACATTGGGAGCTTGCCGCAAAATATGATATCATCGACTTTGAATTAGGAACCAAAGTAACAGGTGCCGGTTTCCCGGTATACAAAGGAAAAGGCGCTCGTTTGCAACGCGGACTGATCAACTTCTTCTTAGATCAAGCGACAGAAAGAGGCTACCGCGAAGTGCAGGTGCCTATTATGGTAAACGAAGCATCTGCTTATGCTACCGGCCAGTTGCCTGATAAAGAAGGGCAGATGTACCATGTGCAGAACGACGATATGTACCTTATCCCAACAGCGGAGGTGCCGATTACCAATATCTACCGCGATACCATCGTGAAGGCCGAAGATTTCCCGATTAAGCATTGCGGTTATACCCCATGTTTCCGTCGCGAAGCAGGATCTTATGGTGCGCACGTACGTGGCTTAAACCGCTTGCACCAATTTGATAAGGTAGAGCTGGTACAGATTGTTCGTCCTGACCAGTCTTATGCTACGTTGGAAGAAATGAGCAGCTATGTGCAATCTCTATTGCAGCAATTAGGACTTCCATACCGCGTACTGCGTTTATGTGGTGGCGATATGAGCTTTACATCCGCCATGACCTATGATATGGAAACCTACAGTGCCGCACAAAAAAGATGGTTAGAAGTTTCTTCCGTATCCAACTTTGAAACCTACCAAGCAAACCGCTTGAAAGTACGCTTCAAAAACGAAGACGGTAAAACCCAATTGGCGCATACCTTAAATGGATCGGCACTTGCCCTACCACGTATCGTAGCGACCATATTAGAAAATAACCAAACCGAAAAGGGAATTAAAATTCCAGAGGTGCTAGTGCCTTATGTAGGTTTTGAGTATATAGACTAGTTTTTTTGGTGATTTTTTATTAACACTTTGACATCGCTTTGGCAAGTGCTGTCATCGTGCTGTCATCGTGAGCGGAGTCGAACGACTGGTACGTCAATGTAATCAACAATGCTAATTGCGTTGTTTATCAACAACTTACTTTATCTTTTTTGTTGCTTATCCGTAATGACGTATCAATGGTTCAACTCCGTTACCATGACAACTCTGGCCACAACGCGGTACAAAGCGTGCCGTAGTTTACTAGCATATCGTGCCGCAGTTAACTAGCAAAGCTTAACAAGCAATGCCACTTCATGTCATCACCTTCCAATAAATTTTGCAAACATTTACCTTCTCCCGATGACAACTACAAATGATATGTTTTTTTTGTAACACATTGTTAATAATCTTGTTAAGCATTTTTAATTGCATTGACGTACCAGTCGTTCGACTCCGCTCACGATGACAGCACGATGACAACACTTGCTATACCAACAACCTTCCAACTACCACCTACCAGCCTCACCCCTTTCTCACCCCTTTCTCACCCCTTTCAAACCCCTTTGCAAAGGCTTTACAAAGGGTTATACAAAGCCTCTGCAAAAGCTTGCAAAAAACAGAAATCAGAAGAAAGTCTTACCCTTTGCGGGGTTCCATCCGCACGAGGTACTGGTCGTTTTCATCCTCAAAGAGCACTTGCACGACCCAACCTTCTTCGTGGGCAATTTTTATCAGGGTGTTTTGGTCGATATAAAGCCATTTAAAGGGTTCTCCTTTTTGCTTTTTATATTCGTATTGGAAGTTTATTTCGCCGAAGTAATGTTCGGGGCGTTGGATGCGGTATTCTTCATAGAGGTACGAAATATCCGAGCTATCGAACAGCAGTTGTCCGCGATCGCTCAGCAGGGTTTTGGCATGGCGCAGGAGGTTTTTAAACCCCTCTAGCGTGCCGGCAATGCCGATGCCGTTCATCAGGAACAGCAAGGTATCGTAAGGTTTCTCATGGAACGTAAAGAAATCGGCACAGATTACCTGCTGCACCCCACGCGTACGCATGATATTGCAGGCGATTTCCGATATCTCCAGGGCATCTACCTGAAATCCTTTTTCTTGCAGGAATAGGGCATGTACGCCGGTTCCGGCGCCAACGTCCAGCACCTTGCCATCGCAAAGCTGCAGGGCGATGTATTCCAATTCGGGGATATCTTCTTCTTCGCGGTAGAATACCTCTACCGGCATTTCTTCGATATCACCATAACTACTGTGTAATAATAGGGGTTCGTCGAGTTCGCCTTTTTCTTGAAAATCAAAGAGTGCGGCACCATAAACATCTCTATGCATGGGCAGGAATATGTAAGATGCGCATGGCCATTTTAATTTCTTCCGGATCGCCGGTATGTTTCAGCGGCTCGTCAGATAGTTTGATAACTGGGGTCCATTGTCCTTCATCCGGATAGGCCTCCGTCATTTTTAAAACGATGTTCATGCGTTTCAGGCCTACATCGTTGGTGAAGTCTGTTCCTATACCGAAGGAGAAGCCGATTTTATCTTTACAGAAGCTAACGATTTTCTCCACCTTCTCGTAGTCGAGTCCATCCGAGAAGATGATGGTTTTATTTAAGGGGTTGATGCCTTTGCTTTCGTAATGTTTAATGGTCTTTTTGGCAAATTCTATCGGGTCGCCACTATCATGACGCACCCCATCGAATAATTTCGTCAGCTTTTTATCAAACTGCTGGAAGAAGGCTTCGGTAGTATAGGTATCCGACAGGGCGATACCTAAGTCGCCACGGTATACATCCGACCAATGTTCTAAGCCCAGGAGGTTCGCCATTTTATAGCCATACTTGGCGGCATGAAACATAAACCATTCGTGGGCATGGGTGCCAATCGGTTTGGTTTTATACTTCATGGCAAAATGCACATTGCTGGTACCGATAAAGGTGTTGGAAGGATGCTCGCTCAGCGCTTTAATCACTAAGTCGTGCACCGCGTAGGAGTGGCGTCTGCGGGTTCCAAAATCGGCAATGGTGATGTGGAGTTTATCGTATTTGTCCATTTTATCGTCCACGATACGGGCTACTTCCAGATCGTCCACACGTTTTTCAGCACTAAGTTCGTAATACAGTTCACAAATCAGCGCCATGACAGGTACTTCCCAGAGGATGGTGCGATACCAATAGCCTTCGATATGCACTTCTAGCTCGCCGCCCTGTTGGCTGATGTGTACCTCTTCCGGATCGTATTGATAGCCTTGAAGGAAATCAAAATACGTCGGGTCGATATAGGGGCAAGTTTTGGCAAAGAAGCTTTTTTCGGCTTTGGTTAATTTCAGTTGCGCCATGTTGTTAATGGCTTCCCGCAACTGCTCGGCAAAACCTTCGGGAAACTGGTGTTTCCCCCGGTTGATAAAGCGATAGCGGGCTTTGGCTTTGGGAAATAATTTGACCACGGCATATTGCATGGTGAACTTATAAAAGTCGTTATCAAGTATGGAAATGAGTTTTGCCATAGCATCTGAATCTTCGTGTAGCAGTTAATTTAACAATTTATAAACACAAAGGTGCAGGTTTTATGCCAAACACAACAAAAGCGGGCTGAAAAAATTCAGCCCGCTTAAACAAATTTATTTCAAAGTGATAGATTTTAATCTCTGTGCCCGCGTCCAGAACCGCGTTCTGCTCTTGCCGAGGACTGGCGACTAACCTGTCCGGAACTGCGTTGAACAGAAGGTCTGGATTGACGCTCTACACTGCGGCCGCTGTTGCTGGCCTGGAACACACGATTCTGTGAACGTGACTGCTGTTCCATGCGAGGAGCGCGTTGTTGCGTTCTCGGTGCCGATTGGCTAGGACGCTGACGTTCCATCCGTTGGGGTTGGCTACGCTCCATGCGTTGCGGCTGGCTGCGTTCCATGCGTTGCGGCTGGCTACGCTCCATGCGTTGAGGTTGGCTACGTTCCACGCGTTGACTAGGTGCCGATTGGCGCGTAGTGCGCGAGGAGTTACCACGATCCCATGCGGTACGACCCTGCTCTGAAGAGCGTGGGGTGCGTGATTCGCTACGGTTAATTTCCCGTGTTGGTCTTTCGCGTTGTACCTGCGAGCTGCGGTTGTTTCTATTTTCGGTGCGGATGTTGCCCGGCGTACGATCATTACGGTTGCTACGATCGCTATTTACGGTTCCACGGTCGTTATTACGGCCATTGGATCCACCGATATGCATTTCGCGTTGTCCTTGAGCGTTTCGACGAATGGTATAATCGCCATTGGAACGGCTGTTACGCTCGCTGTTGCGGGATACGCGTCCTTGTGAACTACGGTCGTTACGGTTTTCGATGCGTCCGTTTCTGTTATTATCTACACGTGCATTTCTGCTGCTATTGCCACGGTCGCCACGGTTTACACGTTCGTTTCTTACCTTTTCCATATTGCTACGGGTAGGGCGAAATACCGATACCGAGCGACGGTCAGCGCGTCCGGAACCGCGGTTATCCGAGAAGCGCATGTTGCGTACTTCCACGCGGCGGCCAGTATGGCGCTCAATATCCCGACGTGAGGGACCACCATAGTAATGGTTGTTGTTCACGATATAGGTATTGTTTATAACGGTGGTATTGTGATAGATGTTGCGGTATCTAGAACCATGAGACCAGTAACGAGGCATATAATGGTCGTAGATACGTGCGGTAGGAATAAATACCCACAGGTCTATCGGCAAGTTAAAGGATACATTTACAGATATCCCTGGCGACATTGGTGCCCAACCGTAGTAGCCGCCACCCGAGCGCCAGTCTACCCATGCGGGTCCCCATTCGTAACCTGGTATCCATCCCCATCCACGGTGTTTATGGTAAAACCAACGTCCGTAGTGGAATGGTGCCCATCCCCAATCGTAGTTTGATACCCAGGTATTGCCATATTCGGTCATCGACCAATAGCCGTTGGATCCGTAAGGTCTGAAATCTCTTTCCGCTTGCGGGTACCACACATTTCCATATTCTGGGTCATCATCCCAATCGCCATAAGGCTCCAACTCATCATAGAAGTCGTCGAAGGTGACATCATCGTATCCTTGAGCGGAGGCTTGCTTGGCCTGGAATACACCGAATAGTATAACTAAGATCGATGTAAGTAAGCTGTATGTCCGTATGTTTTTCATATCCTTAAACCTTAATGTTTACAACCAATTTCTCTTTATGACGCTATTTTTTTGCCAAAGGTTTAACTGTATAATTTTTTTGTAAAACTTTTTCCCTGAAAATTGTGTTGGAGGTATTAATTGCAGGATAAATTACAGTATAAAATAAAAGTTTGTACCTTTGGCAGGTAATTTGCCTATGGAAAGACGGCATCTTAGTTTTTTAACAATACGTTTTAATGGCGAGGAAAATTGAATCTTTACTGCTGGAATTTGCGAAGATGCATCGATTCTTGATGCGTTTTTTTCGTGAAGTAGTAAGTCCACCCTATGAGTTTAAAGAGATCATTCGACAGTGTTATGAAGTAGGCTGGAAATCATTTCCATTGATCAGCTTAACAGGTTTTATTGTCGGTTTCGTATTTACCAAACAATCCAGACCTTCTCTTGAAGAATTTGGTGCGGCCTCTTGGCTGCCGGCGTTAATTTCCATTGCCATTGTACGTGCCTTGGCACCTTTAGTAACAGCATTGATTGCTTCGGGAAAAGTAGGTTCGCAGATTGGTGCCGAGTTGAGCTCCATGAACGTGACCGAGCAGATTGATGCGATGGAAGTATCGGGGACCAATCCTTTTAAATTCTTAATTGTCAGCCGTATCCTAGCTACCACTTTTATGATTCCGGTGCTGTGTTTTTATGTTGCCGGTATTGGATTGGCAGGGGGTTATTTAAGTATTATTTCCAAAGATCAGCTTAGCGTATTGAGTTATATCTCGCAAGTGTTTGAGGCCATTGCGCCTAAAGATATTTTTGCCATGGTGTTTCGGGCCATTGTGTTCGGTTTTACCATTGGTTTTGTGAGTACCTATGTTGGCTATAATTCGTCGAAGGGCACCGAAGGTGTAGGTAAGGCGGCCAACGCAGCCGTAGTTGCCTCCATGTTTATCGTGTTTATTGAGGAATTGCTTATTGTTCAAATTTTAGCATTAGTAGGATAAGCCTTATGGAACAGAAGAAAGCAGCACCCATAAATTACGAAGATGTAGTGATTCACGTAGATCAGGTGAGTAAATCATTTGGTGACCTGCATGTTTTACGTAATGTGGATTTAAAACTATACAACGGGGAAAACCTGGTGGTGTTAGGGCGTTCGGGTACCGGGAAATCCGTATTGATTAAATTGATTTCGGGATTATTGAAACCCGATGCAGGCAATATCCATGTGTTGGGCGAGGTGGTGAACGAGCTTAGCGAGAAAGAATTACGGAAGTTGCGCTTGCGCATTGGTTTTTCCTTTCAAAACTCGGCCTTGTATGATAGTATGACGGTTCGGGAAAATCTGGAATTTCCTTTAGTGCGGAACAAGCGGAATTTGACCCGAGCGGAAATTAACCGGGAAGTGGAAGATGTGTTGGACGGTGTAGGTCTTTTGCGGGCCATTAACCAGATGCCATCGGAGCTTTCGGGTGGACAACGGAAACGGATCGGTATTGCGCGAACCTTAATTTTGCGGCCAGATATCATGATGTATGATGAGCCTACCGCAGGGTTAGACCCCATTACCTGTTTAGATATCAACTCCTTGATCAATGAAGTTCAGGAGCGCTATAAAACTTCCTCCATTATTATTACGCACGATTTAGCGTGTGCTAAAATGGTAGGCGACCGCGTGGCGATGTTATTGGACGGCCGTTTTGAGCGCGTCGGTAAGTTTTCGGAGATTTTTAATACAGATGATGAAAGGGTGAAACCTTTCTATGATTATAATTTTATTGTATAATACAATTTATGGCAACAACAGCAGATAGAAAACGATCGATTATTGTAGGGTTATTTACCTTAATAGGATTGATTATTTTAGTTGGGGGGATATTGGTGTTAGGGACGCAGCAGAATAAATTTAGCAAGAACCTGGCCTTGACCACCTTCTTTAAGGATGTGAAAGGCTTGAAGGTGGGGAATAACGTTTGGTTTTCCGGTGTGAAGGTGGGTATCATCAAAGAAATTAAGTTTGAAAGCGTAGAAAATGTACGTGTGGTGATGAGCGTGGAGGAGAAATCGAGTCAGTTTATTCGCCAGGATGTGATTGCAACCTTAAGTTCAGACGGTTTAATCGGGAATGCCATCATCAGTTTGGTGGGCGGTTCTGAAAGCCTGCCGGCAGTAAAAGATGGGGATGTGATCAAATCGGGCTTAGCCGGAGGAATGGAAGCTATGCTATCGACCTTACAGGTGAATAATGAAAACCTCTTGGAAATTACCAAGAACTTTGCTACCCTTTCTAAACAGATGGTAGAAGGAAAAGGAGCGGTGGGTGCTTTGATGACCGATGAGGCCATTGCCAAAAACCTTCGTCAATCTGTCAATTCCTTAAACTCGACCATGAGCGATGCGAATATTGCGGTTAATAACTTGGTGACTTTAACGAAGAAGTTGAACAGCGACCAAGGGTTGATTCACGACCTTTCTACCGATACGCAGGTGTTTGCTAGCTTACGCGAGTCGGCAGCGCAACTGCAAGGAGTAACCCAAACCGCATCGGCCTTAATGACCAACTTAAATGAAACCACTGCGCGTTTGAACGATAAAAATAACGCCATCGGGGTGTTGACAAACGACCCAGACGCAGCGAATGAGATAAAACAGATTTTGAGGAACTTAAACATGAGTACCGAGAAGCTGGATGAAAATATGGAAGCCTTACAGAGCAACTTCTTGCTGCGCGGATTCTTTAAGAAGAAAGCAAAAGAAGAAGCTGCCAAGGCGCAAGATTCCTTAGCCAACTAAGGGCAGACCACAAACAATTTAAAAAGAGTGACCTTGAGGTCGCTTTTTTTATTTAAGATTTTTAGCATAGGAAATGGAGAAGTTTACAGATCAGGATGTTCTTTTCGAAGACAACCATTATATAGCAATCAACAAGCGCGGTGGGGATATTGTGCAGGTGGATAATACAGGCGACAAATCGATGGAAGAGATGTTGAGTGTGTATTTGGCCCAGAAATATAATAAACCGAATGCTGCCTTTGTGGGGGTTATCCATCGTTTAGATCGTCCGGTTTCCGGCATGATCCTATTTGCCAAAACCAGTAAGGGATTGGACCGGATGAACCGCTTATTTCACGATCGGAAGGTGAAAAAAACGTACCTGGCTTTGGTGCGCGAGAAACCGGCGCAAATGAAAGGGAAGCTACAGAACTGGTTGTTGCGCGATCGGAAGAAGATGGTGACCAAGGCTTATGATCGGGAAGTGAAAAACGGCTCTTTTGCCGAATTGGATTATGAGGTGGTAGGTACCTTAGAAGGCTATTACTTGCTGAAGGTGATGCCGGTAACCGGGCGTACGCATCAAATCCGTTGTCAATTGGCCTATATGGGCTGCCCCCTTGTTGGGGATAATAAATATGGCTATCCGCGAGGGAGTTTAAAGCGTACCATTTGCCTGCACTCGCGTTCCCTGGCCTTTGTGCATCCCGTGAAAGAAGAGGATATGCTGATAAAAGCACCGCTTCCGGTGGATGGTTTTTGGGAGAAATTCAATGTGCTGCTGCACGATCAGGTCTAAGATTATTAATATAAATCCTTAACTTTGCCTTATGATTCGTAAGCATTCCTTTCTAATGATGGTTTTGGCTGTGTTTCTGCTGCTTAACAGCAGTAGCCTGCCGAGCGCCACGGCTCAATGTGCCATGTGTTCCTTAAATGCAGAAAACAGCACAAAGGATGGTAACACGCAGGGTAAGGGCTTAAACGATGGTATTTTATTTTTGCTGGCTATGCCTTTTTTAATTGCCGCGGGCGTAGGTGTCCTATGGTATAAGAAATTCCGTCAGCAAGAGCCGGTTGCTACTTTTCCGCTCGCCAAAGAGGGGAAGGAGTAGGTTGTTCACGCAAAAGGGAAGGCTAATTTGGCCCCTCCCTTAGGAATGTGAAATATACTGCATGATACTATCGAACAAGAACGCTTTTTCTTGAAAATGCTGAGCAATATGTTCCTGAAGGGGCATCACAACGGCCGTACGGATGGTCTCGATAGCAGCTTCATCTTCCACGACAACTTGTATGCAATAGGTTTGACCTTCATGGGGTGAATAAAGCATTTTCAACAATTTTAAATCTTGGTTTGCGTTAGTTAATAGTTGTTGTTTTAACCAACTTAACACGGGTTCATGAACGGAATCTTCGATAATAACAGAAATATTGTATAAATACATAACCTTAACATTAATTTACTGCTGTAAAAATAAGGTTGCAAACCGTAGTTTCCGATATTTTTTTTTAATATTTGATGAAGTGGTTGGTTTTCATATGAATTTAAAAATGTTTATTTTTCTTATTGGCCTTTTGGTGTTTGCAGGGAGCTGTAAACAGCAGGGGGGGCATGAGAAAATTATACCTATTGAAGACTTTTTTGTGAAGCCCGATAAGAGCCAGTTTAAGCTATCGCCCGATGGTTCAAAAATTGCGTATTTAGGGATTCACGATCATTGTAAGAATATTTTTATCCTGGATTTGGCCAGGCCCGATTCTTCCAAACAATTAACCTATCAATCTAACTATAACGTACAATGGTTCTTTTGGGCTGATGACGAGCAATTGGTGTTTTCTAACACGCAATCGCCGGCAGATAGCTTGAGGCTGTTCCGCATTCATGTGGGCACAGAGGAACGTCATCCACTAGTAGATCCGGCCAAGGTGAGGTTGCGTTGGGTAGCACCGCTGCGCAGTCAGAACGGGAGCTTGGTGCTGGGGATGAATAAACGTGACTCTTCTTTGTTTGACCTCTACCGCGTGTATATGGACGGCAGGCCTACACAAATGATTTATAAGAACCCGGGAAATGTGGTGAATTGGTTTGCATCGCCCGATGGGGAAATACGCCTGGCACTAACCAGCGATAGCGTGCAGGAGTCTATCCTGTACCGGGCTTCGGAAGCTGCGCCTTTTAAGGAGGTGATGCGCAATGATTTTGAAACGGCCTTTATCCCGATGGGATTTGTCAAAGGATCGAACACCAATATCTATGCGCTTTCTAACGATAACCGCGATAAGCTTTCTTTGGTAGAATACGATGCGGCAAATGGAAAGGAAGTACGGAATATTTACGAGGATAAATTGGGCGACTTGAATTTCGAAGGCTATTCCAGCATTCGTCAGGAAGTGTTATACACCTCTTCCTTCGTCAATAGAAACCAGAAGAATGTATTGAACCCGACCCTCAAGGAGGTATATGCCGTTTTGAAAAAGAAGTTTCCGGATATGGAAATCACCTTTTTGGATAACGATATCAACCTGAATGGTTTTATCATCCGGGCCTACAGCGATGTGCATCCGGGTGAATATTATTATTACAACAAAAACAGCAAGGAGCTGAAACCTTTGATTGCGGATAATCCGAAGTTGAAAGACTTGGCGATGTATCCGATGGAGGAGGTGAGTTACCTTTCTCGTGATAACCGAACCATACATGCTTATGTGACCTACCCAAGTAAACAGCGGAAGAACAGTCCGGTGGTGGTCCTGGTGCACGATGGGCCTAACAGACGTACGGAATGGGGTTTTGATCCGGAGGTGCAATTCCTGGCCAATCGGGGCTATACGGTATTTCAGGTGAACTACCGCGGCTCAGTAGGCTATGGTAAGGATTTCTGGACGGCAGGATTTAAAGAATGGGGCGGAAAGATTCAATCGGACATTACCGATGGGGTGGCCTGGCTGATTCATCAAGGGATTGCCGATAAGGATAGGATTGCGATTATGGGTGCCGGTTTCGGGGGGTATTCGGCCTTGTATGCGGCGGCCTTCAATTCAACGCTATACCGCTGCGCCATTTCCTCTTCGGGTTATAGCAATATGTTTACCTATTTCCGGGAGATTCCACCGCACTTAAAGCATTATGTGCAGCTGTATTACCGCATTATTGGGAACCCGGCGAAGGAGTCGGAGTTGTTCCAAGCGATATCGCCGATCTTCCATGCCGATAAGGTCCGCATTCCGGTTTTGTATTTCCAGGGTGGAAAAGATAAGTTTACATCAGTAACCGACGCCAATCAATTCGTCGGTAAATTAAAAAATAACCAAATCCCAGTACGTTATATCTTCAAAAAAGATGAAGGAAAACGCTTTAGAAATGAAGAAAACGTCGTGGAATATTACCAAGAAATAGAGCAGTTTTTGGCCGAGTATTTGAAATAGACCCTTGATGGTGAAAAAGGCGAGTAAATATCGGAAGAATATTGGGCTGTTGATTGCCTTTGTGGCCTTTTTGACCATTCTCTATATTATTGCGGTGTTTTTGGGCCGGGTAATGATGACCAATTATGTGCAGTCGGAATTCAATAACCGCAAGGTGGATGTGTTCGATGCAACCCTAAAGCCTTTTAATAACTTCTTTAACAATAGTATCTCGGAGGTTTCCAGTTACCAAGGGTATCTGGATTCCGTGCATGCCTTAAACTATGCAGAGAAGATTTTGCGGAAGAATCCTTTTGTGGAAGAAGTGGTGTTTTACGATGTGCTGTTTACCAACCAAAGCAGTGCGGTGCGCGGGGTTCGCTTTCAGAACCTGCTGATCTTTCCGCAAACGATCTATGCCTTTAGCCTGGATAATAGCAATAAGCTGCACCGGAGCCGTATTGATGCCAATGAAACCCGACCAACATCGGACGACTTCAATAACATGGCCATTAAGATGGTGAACTTCCTGGATGTGTTGGATGATTCGACTTCTTTAACAGAAAACGACATCTATCGTATATTTTATAATACAGTGCCGGGGAAGATTACGTATTTGAATATTCCGCGGATTAATACCTTGAAAGCCTACAAAGCGCTGATGGAAGATCCGGATTTATTGCCGGTTGCATATGATCAGGATTTGTTTGTCTATAAGATTAACCCCTTGAAAATCAAGATTGAGAACGTACAGCCGCGTTTGTTCGAGAATATCCGGATCTTGGCGGTGGCCGATCCGAACGTGATGGAAGAGGAGGGCGACATTCATACCGAGATGCCTTTGCCGGGGGCATTATCGGAATATAAGCTGCAATTTGATTCATCGGAACAGTTCTTGCAAGGAGAGATTAATAGACGGTTCTTTCCGGTGGTGTTGGGTTTGTCTTTGCTGTATGCGATTCTTTTGTGCATCGTATACCTGATATACCGGAATATCGCGATTAACAGCAGGTTATTTCAATTGCAGTATGATTTTATCAATAACCTGACCCACGAATTTAAAACACCTGTGAGCGTGATTAAAATTGCGGGGAATAATATTAAATCTGCAGAGAAGATTTCCGATCAGGAACGCCATATGTATGGCCGCATTCTGGATCAGGAAGCCGATAAGCTAAATAATTTAATGAATAAATTGCTGTCTTTCACGCAGATAGAAAATAAATCATTAAAATACAAAGGCGAATACGTGGATTTGAACAGTTTTTGTGAAGAAATATTTGATGCAACACGTATTAAATATCCAGACTTAAAGCTGACTTCACGTATTGCGGTGGAAAGCAGTATGTATACCGATCCAATTTTGTTAAATTCGGTATTTCAAAATTTGATAGACAATGCGTATAAATATTCCGAAGTTTCGAGAAAATTTATTGATATTAGTGTTGAGCAAAATAAAAAAAGCTTTGTGATCCAATTCGCTGACCAAGGAATCGGAATAAATAAGGCAGAATTAAAGAATATTTTTAAAAAGTTTTATAGAGTAAAAAACCAATTCAATCAAAGTGGGAGTGTGGGATTAGGATTGGCCTTTTGTAAAGAAATTACGGAGTTTATGGGCGGCGAGATTAAAGTAAGTAGTAACGAAGGTGAAGGAACCGTATTTACCTTAATCTTTCCAAGATAACCCTTAGGATTTAACTATGAATAAAGATATAACGATTGCAGTTGTTGAAGACGACGATAATTTGCGTTTTTTGGTAAGTCATAGGCTTCAAACCGAAAATTATAACGTGATCCAATGTAGTGACGGCGTAGAAGCCGAGAAGATTATATTGGAACAATCTCCAGATATTGTTTTATTAGATTGGATGCTGCCGGGCAAGGAAGGAATCGATGTGTGTGAGTCGATCCGAAAGTCGGGTTTCGAGAATATCATTATCATGATGACCGCCAAGTCGCAGGATATCGATAAAATCGATGCGTACAGCTATGGGGTCACCGATTACATCACCAAGCCTTTCAATATGGACGTGCTGGTGGCCATGATCGAAAACAAAGTACGCTTCTTCGTGCCGAAGATACAGAATGAAGTGTATTACTTCGGAAACACAGAACATCATCCGAATGTGCACTCCTTGATTCGCGATGGCAAGAAAATCGAATTGACCATTCTGGAAAATAGAATCCTCTTGCATTTCCTCCAAAATAAAGGGAAAGATATCACCCGTGAAGAGCTGATGGAAGTGGTGTGGGGCTATAGCTCCAATGTCAATACGCGTACCTTAGATATGCACGTTGTGCGCCTACGTAAAAAGATAGAAACCAATCCGGATAAGCCTTATTACCTGCAAACTGTGCGTGGCTTAGGCTATCGTTTTATCAGTGAGGAAGAGGAAGAAAGCGCATCATAAGAAATTTGTTTTATTAAAATAATTTTTTTAACTTCGTAAGAAGTACAAGACCATGTTGTCCCTGCGGATAGTGTGGTCTTGTCTTTTTTTTTGTTTATAAATTTAAAATTATAGTAACAGCGTAAAGGTTAATATTATGGCAGAAGTAACATATTACACCGAAGAAGGATTAGTAAAATTGAAGGAAGAACTTCAATACCTAAAGACGGAAGGCCGTGCCAATATTGCAAAAGCAATTGCCGAGGCACGCGATAAAGGTGATTTATCCGAGAATGCAGAGTATGATGCCGCGAAAGAGGCGCAAGGCTTGCATGAGGCTAAAATCGCAAAACTAGAAGAAGTGTTAGCATCAGCACGTGTAATTGATGAGTCTAATCTAGACACATCGAAAGTGCTTGCGTTATCCTTCGTAAAAATCAAGAACAAAAAGACCGGTGCCGTGATGACCTATCAGTTGGTGTCTGAAACGGAAGCCGACCTGAAAGCAGGTCGAATTTCGGTGAAGTCGCCTATCGCACAGGGGCTATTGGGCTTACAAGTTGGTGATGTAGCTTCGGTTGCAGTGCCGGCAGGCCAAATGGAATTGGAAGTTCTTGAAATTTCAAGATAATCGATTGTAGGTTATGTGCGGTATGCCATAACCGCACTCCTTACCTTATATAGCCCCTTTTTTGGGGCTTTTTTTATGCGTTACTTCCGGTAATTATGACCACTTTTAGACATTATTCAAAGATGCAAATGTGGAGAATTTTATTATCTTTGTTTCTCACGAAAAATACAAGTAGTTTATGTCTACCATATTTTCTAAGATAGTTGCTGGAGAGGTGCCAGCCTACAAAGTAGCCGAGAGCAATGATTATTTAGCATTTTTAGATGTAAATCCACTAACAGAAGGCCACGTATTAGTCATTCCCAAGAAAGAAACAGATTACATCTTCGATATCGAAGATGAAGCCTATATGGGAATGTGGGTCTTCGCAAAAATCGTGTCGCAAGGGATTAAGAAAGCATATCCGTGTAAGAAGGTAGGTGTCGCCGTTGTAGGTTTAGAAGTGGCACACGCCCATATTCATTTGATTCCGTTGAATCAAGTGTCGGATATGAGTTTTGATCGACCAAAATTAAAATTGGATAGTGAAGTGATGACGGCTATCGCAGATAATATTCGCGAAGCAATTTCCTCCATTACGAATCCATCATAAAAGGCTGGGCCTGCGGGCATAGCAATGTGCAGAAAACAGGCATGTTGTTTTACCCTTCCAAGCCTTCGGAAATATTGAAATATTATTATGCAAGAATACTTGTTGTCTTTTCAACAATTGCTAGACGCGGAATACCTATTGAGTCACGGTGGATTTTACATCGTTTGCTTAATAGTTTTCGCAGAAACGGGTCTCTTCTTCGGATTCTTTTTACCAGGTGATTATTTACTTTTCTTAGCAGGGCTATTCTGTGCTGCTGATAAAATCGACGTTGATATCGTTACGCTTTATTTTGGGATACTCGCTGCCGGGATTCTCGGGAATTTTGCCGGCTATTGGTTTGGCTATCGAACGGGGCCCATGCTTTTTAAACGAAAGGATTCCTTCCTCTTTAAGCGGAAGTATGTAATCATGGCGGAGGAGTTTTTTCAAAAATATGGCGGAACAGCTTTAATTATTGGTCGATTTGTCCCTATTATTCGTACCTTTGCCCCCATATTTGCTGGCGTAGTGCAACTTAACTTTCGTAAGTTTGTATTTTATAACATATTCGGCGCCTTTTTATGGGTGTCCTTATTGACCTTAACCGGCTATTATTTGGGGATTAAATTTCCAAGTATCATTAACTATGTAGAGTACATTATCGTAGCATTGATTGTGATAGCATTCTTGCCGATTGCAATTGCTTTACTTAAGAAATGGTTGACAAATAGAAAACTAAAAAAAGACGAAATAAACAAACAGTAATTTTTAATGAGTACACAACATCCTTGGCACCAAGTTTCTCCTGGAGATGACTTGCCTAATTCCGTGAATGCTATTATCGAAATTCCTAAAGGTTCTAAAGCGAAATATGAAATCGACAAAGATAGTGGATTAATCAAGTTGGACCGTGTCCTATTTTCTTCAGTAATGTATCCTGCCAATTACGGATTTATTCCGCAAACCTATTGCGACGATAAGGATCCGTTGGATATTCTTGTTCTTTGTTCTGTGGATGTCTATCCGATGAGCTTAATCGAAGCGAAAGTAATCGGTGTGATGCACATGATTGACAATGGCGAGCAAGATGATAAAATTATTGCCGTGGCAAAGCACGATATGTCTGTTAACTACTTAAACGACTTATCGGAACTTCCTCCACACACCATGAAAGAGATTGTACGTTTCTTCCAGGATTACAAAACCCTAGAAGGTAAAAATGTAACCATCGAGAATTTGTATGGCCGTTCTTATGCTCAAAATGTAATTATGGAGAGTGTTGAGTTATACAACAAAGAAATCAGAACTAAATAAATAGCAATGGACGACGATAGGCCCCGAACCATGGCATGGTTGCCAGCAGTTCGCAACAATAGTGAAACCGCTCAGCAGCATGCCCTAAACACGGAATCTTTAGTAGTAACGCATTTGAATCCTGTTGATTTCGCACCAGCGAATCTTCTTAGGAATCCGCTCTGCGAAGAGCTTATTCATCGTTCGAACAGCATCATGAAGTTAGATAAGCCAGGCGATATTGCCGAGGCTTATCCAACCTCATTATGTAGGAATATCGGCCTTTCAGGCTATCCTATTCCGCAGCCGGAGGAGCTTTCCTCAGGAAATAACCTAATGGATACCTTTCATAAAAACTTTTTGAAACCTAAGGTGTCTTTCTTTAATAATATGCTTTTTACGGCTTTTCGCGTAGATGAACTCTCCTTATCGGCAGTTCTTTCTAAAAAAAGTGAAAATAATTATGAATTTTCTCTCGCTCAAAATGCTATATTAGTGTGTTTTGAACTAAACAAAAAACAATTCGGAAATAAAGACCTATCTAATGGCAATTGATATTTTTTGGACTATATTTTTAGTGCTGGCTAATGGTTTTTTTGTTGCAGCTGAATTTGCTATTGTAAAAGTTCGGGCTTCGCAAATTGAATTACAAGCCAAATCGGGTAGTAAAGTGGCGCAGATCGCTAAGAATATTACCGAGCATCTGGATGGCTACCTTGCAGCTACCCAATTAGGAATTACCCTCGCTTCCCTAGCCTTAGGATGGGTGGGTGAGGCCGTGATGACGCAAATTGTGCATCAGATCTTTGGCTGGTTCAACGTGGAACTCAGCGGTAAATTAGCAACTAATCTAGGGCATGTGCTGGCCTTCAGTATCATTACCTTTTTACATATTGTATTCGGTGAATTAGCACCTAAATCCATCGCTATCCAGAAGCCAGTGGCTACTACCATGCGTATTGCCCTGCCTTTGCAATTCTTCTATTATATTTTCAGACCCATTATCTGGTGTTTGAATGGATTCGCCAACTTCCTGTTGCGCTTGATCGGTATTCAGGTAAGTGCGCACGAAGCAAGCCATTCCTCAGAAGAATTACAATACCTGTTGGAGAAAGGGAAGGAGAGTGGAGCCTTGAACAATTCAGAACACGAGTTGATCAAGAATGTCTTCGATTTCAACGAGCGTATGGTGAAAAACATCATGGTTCCGCGGACGAAGATTGTCGCCATCGAGCAGAGTGAGAGTGCCGAGGAATTTATAGAAACCGTAACGGAAGAGGGCTACTCCCGTATTCCGATTTACGATGATAATATAGATCAGATTGTCGGTGTGGTGCATACCAAAGATATTTTGCCACTCTTGGTTAAAGGAAAAGAGGTGGTGCTGCGCAATATTATGCGGAAACCTTACTTTATTCCGGAGTCCAAGAAGATTAACGACTTGATGACCGAATTCCAACAGAAGCGTATTCAGATCGCCTTCGTGCTGGATGAGTTCGGAGGAACCGCTGGTATGGTGACCTTAGAAGATATCGTAGAAGAGCTTGTTGGTGAAATCCAAGATGAGTATGATGAGGAAACTCCAGTAGTAGAGCAAATCTCCGAAACCGAGTTTATGGTAGATGCGGGTGCAAGTGTGCATGATGCCAATGGCTACCTTCCGTTGGAATTGCCGGAGAGCTCCGATTACGACACCATTGCCGGATTAGTAAGCCATGTGTTCGAACGTATCCCTGATGTCGGTGACAGCAAAGAGGAGTTAGGCTATTGCTTCACCATCATGAAGAAAACCCAGCAGAATATCGAATACGTGAAGTTAGATCTGATTGAAACCGCTCATGACGATCAAGAAGATTAAGAGGTAAGCGTGCAGTTATTTTATACCCCAGATATTGAAAATACAGCCTCCAGCTATCAATTAAGCGAGGAGGAAAGCAAACATGCCATCCGTGTACTGCGCTTGGTTACAGGCGATGAAATCTCCTTAATCGATGGCCGTGGTGGCTTATACCGTGCGGCTATTGTCGATGATCATCCCAAACGCTGTGTGCTCAACATCCTTTCTGTAGAATTAAACTTCCAACAGCCTGCTTACCACCTGCATATTGCGGTGGCTCCAACCAAAAACATCGATCGCATTGAATGGTTCTTGGAGAAGGCAACGGAAATCGGGATCCAGGAAATTACCCCCATCATCAGCGAGCATTCCGAACGTAAGGACGTGAAAGTTGATCGCTTGAATAAGGTGGTGGTATCCGCTATGAAGCAATCCTTAAAAGCATATATGCCACAAATTAACGAGGCTGTTAGCTTTGATCGCTTTCTGGAAGCACAGCAAGACTCTAGCGCCTTGAAGGCGATTGCCCATTGTGTAGATGAGGAGAAAAAGTACTTAAATGAGGTATTTCAGGCGGGGAAATCTTACCTAATCCTGATTGGTCCGGAGGGCGATTTCTCCCAAAAAGAAATCCAGCAAGCCCTAGCTGCTGGATTCCATCCTATATCTTTAGGTGCGGCGCGTCTACGTACGGAGACTGCAGCGCTGTATGCCTGTCTTGAAATTGCCTTGTTGAATCGTTAATCGATCAACACGGCTTCAAAAATCTGAATCTCTGCATTTCCTTTCAAAGGCTCCGGATTGAATTTCATCTTTCCTTTAATTTTGATCGGCTCATCCGAGTATTTCACGGTTCCCTTTTTCATAAAGATTTCCACCATTGGCGGAATCCCATTGGTTCCACAGAACTGACATTGTGTAATCGGCAATACCGAAAGCATAAAGGTACTGTGGTTACGGCCGCTTACCAGGGGCACAATATAGCCAGGAAGCTCTACTACCGTGTTTTCCAGCTTCTTTAAGGCCGGTGGGTAGGAAGGCGTGTACACCTTCTTATTGTTTACTGTCGAAACCTTATACATCATCTTATCGATGGCTTCCCAGGTGTTATTCATCATGGGCGTATGGTCAGGCACTTGCGGCTCGCCATAATTCCCGATTTGAGCCATACTGAGGCCGGTGCCTAGGGTAAACAGTAAAAGGGTAAATATGATTTTCTTCATGTTATTTATTACCTAATATGGTAGATATCGTTGTATTATATGCTTTAATGGCTGGAATAATGGAAGCACACACCCCAATTAAGCAAGCCGTCAACAAAATTAACCATTCCTCTTTGTAAATACTAAAAGCTTGAATAATATCCGCACTTTGGCTGGTTTGCGTACTGATAAAGTACAGTCCTAAATGGCCAAATACCAAGCCTAACAAGCCCCCAATGCAGGTAATTACCAATCCTTCGACAATAAGTAGCGAAAATAGTTTAATCTTGGAAGCGCCTAATGCCCGCATAATCGCCAGGTCATATTTCCGGTCTTTCAAAGCATTGTATAAACTAATAAACACACTTAAGCCAGCAATAATCATAATAATATAGGCCAGAATTTCCAAGGAATCTATCCCTACCCCCAATAAGGAGAATAGGCGTGCGGTTTCTAAGGCCGGAGATGCGGCCTGCATGCTGGTCGATTGATTGATCATCTTCGGGATCACGCCAATTGCTGCCGGCGAGCTGTATTTCACCAAGAGCGCTGTAATTTCTAGGCCATCATCGAGTTTAACATCCTCGGCGATACTTTTTATAAAAGCATTATCGCGCGGTCGCTCCGCAACGATGCTGTCTTCCTGAACTGGAGCAGCTGCGGAAACTGCCGAATCAGCATTAGCTGCATTTTCTTGCGCAGAAGCGGCAGGAGACTCATGGGCGTGCTCGTGCTCATGGTCATGTCCATGCTCATGATCATGGTCGTGCTCATGATCCTCATGTACATGGGCTGTTTCTGTTTTTGCAGCTTCGCTTGTTGCAGGGGCATGGTTATGCTCATGTTCGCCTTCATGGGCATGGTCGTGATCATGCTCGTGCTCATGGTCATGCTCATCATGATGAATGCCATGCACATCCCACACACTCTGCAGGTCGCAAAGAATCAGGTTGTCAACCACCGAGCCGGAAGGTTTTAAAATCCCCACCACGGTAAAGGGGTGTTCATCGTGAATATGCGCATTCTCAGCCAAGCCGTGCGCACTATGAATCTGGTCGCCTAGTTTCAACTGATGTTTACGGGCAGTTTCACTACCTAAAACCACTTCAAAGCTTTTCGCCCATAATTTCCCTTCGCCAAGGTTTAGGGCATAAAGGCCCATAAAGCTGGTGTCAGTGCCCACAATGCGATGTCCTTTAAAGTTATCGCCCAAGGAAATCGGCACCGCCTTCTCTATAAAAGGGTTGCTCTCCAATTGCTGGGCTTCGGCCAGTTTAATATTCCCCGTGGGGTTATCAATATGGTAAAGGCTGCTCAGAATCAGTTGCAGGGGGCTGCCTTTGGCACCCACCACCAGGTCTACCTGTTTGCTGTTGTTCTGTAGCTGTTTTTCAAAACTATCGCTGGTAATATAAATACTAAGCAGAATGGCCACCCCAAAGGCGGTAAGAATAATGCTCAGCAAAGTGGCACCCCATTGCTGGGATATGTTTTTCCATACCAATTGTAAAATATTCATATTATAAAGCAGAAAGTTGATAATTAGTACTGAATTCGTCTTTTAAGCGCTTGTCATGCGTCGAGATAATCAAGGTGCTGCCCTGTTCATCGGCCAGCGCTTTAATCAATTCAATCACCAGGAAGGTGTTTTTATCGTCCAGGGAAGCTGTCGGTTCATCGGCAATCAATAAAGCGGGTTTATTGATTAAAGACCTGGCAATAGCGACGCGTTGCACCTGACCACGGCTCAGCTCATTGGGCTTCCGATGGGCCAGACCTTCCAGTTGCAGCTTGCCCAGCACGTGCATAATCGCCTCTTCCTGCACCGGCAAGCCAGCCAAAGATTGGGCTAATTTAATGTTTTCACTTACCGTAAGGTTTTTCAGCAAATGTGCTTCCTGGAATATAAAGCCCAGGTGTTGCGCCCGGAATTTATCCAATTTGCTTTCCTGAAGTTGATAGAGATCCTGCTGTAGGATGGTTACTCTTCCCGTGCTGGGTTTCGAAAAACCAGCAATCAGGTTCAGTAAGGTTGATTTCCCCGATCCGGACTCCCCTAATATTAAGGTATGTTGTTGCTGCATAATACGAAGGTCCTCGAAGTGCAGCTTGCTCCCTTTCGGGTACTGATAAGCTAGATTTTCAGTACTTAAGACAATTTCACCCATAATGTTACTTTGTTGCAATTTACTACAATTCCTCCGCTTCTCCCAATATTAACTAGGAATCTTCCCCTACAAGTGTCGTTAACAATAACTTAATAAATGGCTCATATTAAGATAATCGATGCTTAATATTCACCTAACAACTAGCTTATAGTTTTGCAACATAATATTAACATACTATGAATTGTATTAAAACATTTGTTTCCATCATGCTCCTTTGTGTTGCAACGGTAGTTGCATATGCACAACAAGCGGCATATGGCGTAAAAGGGGTGGTTGTAGATGTCGAAAACTACACACCTTTAAAGGGCGCAACGATTACCATTGCGAACTCACCATTAGGAACGACCACCAATGAAAAAGGCGAATTCTTTATTCCACTACCTTCAGATAAGGCTTCGGAATATTTAATTCGTGCCAGCATCATGGGCTATGATGCGCAAGAGGTGAAATTCACCTTAGGCAATACCGATACGGAATTTGTATCCTTTGCCTTAAAGAATAAAGATGCCGTAATTGAGGAAGTGGTGGTAACCCGCCGTCGTGAAAAGGCCAGTGAACTTGCACTTTTGGAGGAAAGACGCAAGTCCAACTTAATGGTCGAATCGATCGGTACCCAAGAACTTTCCAGAAAAGGGGTTAGTGATGCGCGTGCAGCCTTAACAAAAATGGCCGGTGTATCTAGACAAGAAGGTGCGAAGAACGTATTTGTGCGTGGATTAGGCGACAGATACAACTCTTCATCCTTAAACGGATTGCCTTTGCCATCGGAAGACCCTTTATATAAAAATATCTCCTTAGATTTCTTTAGCTCCGATGTAATCCAGAGCATCAATGTAAACAAAACCTTCAATTCGCAAATAGGAGGGGATGTTGCCGGTGCGAACGTCGATATCTTTACCAAAGAAGCTACAGGCAACAGCTTAGAAATTGCGATTTCCGGCGGAGGCAACTCCCAAACCGTAGGCGCTGATAATTTCAGAAGAATTGATGGCACCAATTGGTTCGGTAGCCTGCCAGGCGGATCAAAACCTAATATTACCGATTTCTCGCAATACAGTTTCAAAAACAAATGGAACCCTAGTGCGCAGAACAACCTGTTTAACTCCAGCTTCCGTATCCTAGGAAATCGTCGTTTTATGCTGGGTAATAATCCATTAAGCCTATTCTTCGTCGGAAGCATGGATTCGAAGTACAAGAAATACGATGGCCTTATCCAACAAAGTTCAGATGCCGGGTCGGAATTGATGAGCCAGAAGTTTGTAACCAATGAATATAAGGTAGCCCAGAGTGCCATGTTAAACCTACGCTACGGATGGGATAACAATGCTTTAAGCTTTAACTCCTTGTATATCCACGATCAGACGCAAGACCTGCGTGACTTTAACGGTCGCGACGTAGGTACCGGCGATGGGGATAATGATATTGTTTACAGACGTCGTCAACAGGTGAATGACAACCATATCTTCGTCAACCAATTGCATGGTAAATTGAATTTCAATGATACCTGGAGTGCCGATTTAGGCGCAGGCCTTAACTACGCCATCGGGAATGAACCAGACCGTCGGTTGAATACTTTCATCTTTAAAAACAACAACTTAGGCTTCAGTTATAACAGTTCCGGTGAAAACCAACGTTATTTCTCGAATATGACGGAAACCGGGTTGGTATCCAAAGCCATTGTTGCCTATAAAATAGCCAATGAAGGTGGACTAGACCGCAAAATTGAAGTGGGTTATAATGGAAACCATACCCAACGTGATTTCGATTTCTGGGAGCTTAACCATAAGATGCTAGCAGCCGAATTCCCAACCATCGATATGGATAATGTAGACGCCATCTTAAACCAAGAGGGTGCCGGCAAGTACTTCGACTTAAGCACCGATATGGGCGGAAGTACCGTGGCCGAGAAAATGAAACCCTTTTTCTATCGTGGTAAAAAACAAGTAAACAGTGCCTTGGCCAGCGGAACATACCAGTTTAGCGAAGCATTTACCGCCATCTTAGGCTTCCGTTACGATCAGGTCAATCAAACCATCAGCTTCCTGAGCAATACCCCCGATTTTTCAACCAACAACTTCACAAAGTTGAATAAGGGCTTTTTCTTGCCAAGCTTAAACTTGAAATACAACCTGAACGAAAAGATGATTGTGCGTGCGTCAGGTAGCAAAACTTACACCCTGCCACAGTTTATCGAGCTAGCGCCGATGCGTTATCGCGGAAATAATAACTTCACTCAGGGTAATCCGGAGTTGATTCCGTCGACGACCTATAATGCGGATGTGAAGTGGGAAATGTATCCAGAAAATGGCGAGTTAGTCGCTGTTACAGCCTTCTTCAAGAAAATTAACGATCCTATTTCCCGCGTGGAAGTACCTTCGGCAGGGAATACCCTGACCTTCTTAAACGTAGGTAAAGATGCCCAGGTGTATGGGGTTGAATTGGAAGTGAAGAAAGACCTAATCAAGTCTGAGAATACGTATGGTACCAATGTGCTATCAGGAGGTTTGAATGTGGCTTATCTACATTCGGTGCAAAACCTGATTCGCGAAAAAGGAGGATTCTCTAACGATAAAGACAAGCTGGAAGGGGCATCACCCGTATTGGTGAACGCCGATTTATCCTATAAAATGCACATGCGCAACCTGGATCTGCAACCGTCGGTAGTGTTCAATTACTTTGCCGATCGCGTGTATTCCATCGGTACTGCCGGTTATCAGAACATTATTGAAAAGGGCATACCAAGCTTAGATTTCGTCTTGCAGAGTACCCTTAAAAAGAAGATTGGTATCAATGTAAAGGCCGAAAACATCTTAAATCCAGAGCGTAAATTATTACGTGAATTCAGTAATGGGCAGCCCGATTTCCTTTTGGAGAGTTACAAACGTGGGGTTGATTTTAGCCTGGGTTTATCCTATAAGTTTTAACAAAAAATTAATAAACACCTAACAAAGAGTACATTAGTAAACGTTTTCTTTGTTGAAAATTAAATGATTATGAAGACAAAGTTATTCTCAATTTTAGCAGCTGGCGTGTTTGCCCTTAGCGCATGTTCAACAGATGATCCGACTGTAGGTCCAATCCAAAAAGGAGAAAAAGAATTAATTGGTAAGATCTCCAAAGACATGGTCTTAGATGCTAATGTAGAGTACACAATGACAGGTACGGTAATTGTAGAAAAGGGTGCTACCTTAAAGATTCCTGCTGGAACAACGATTAAAGCAAAAGATGGCGGTACATCGGTTTATTTATTGGTGGAACAAGGTGCAAAAATTGATGCACAAGGTACAGCTGACAAACCTATCGTATTTACTTCAAGTGCAGCAGCACCTAAAGAAGGTGATTGGGGTGGTATCATTATCAACGGTTATGCGCCAATCTCTAGTGACGAAAAAACCCTGACTTGGGGAACAGAAATTAACACATCCGTATTATACGGTGGTGATAAACCTAGCGATAACTCTGGTATCTTAAACTTCGTGAAAATCGCTTACACTGGTGCTCGTATCGATGGTAGCAAAGAGCATAACGGCTTAACGTTAAATGCTGTTGGAAATGGTACCAAAATCAGCAACATCTATTTAACTTACGGTGCTGATGACGCGATCGAATTTTTCGGTGGAACGGTAAATGTAGACAACATCTTAGTGGTAAACTGTTCTGATGATATGTTCGACTTTACTCAAGGTTACACCGGTAAAATCACCAATGCTTACGGTATCCGTGAAAAAGGCTACTCAGATGCTACCGATGATCCACGTGGAATTGAAGCTGATGGAAACATGGACGGTAAAAACCCAAGCTTTAAACTACAGTCTCACTTCACCATCGATGGCTTAACCATCATCAACAATGCGGCTGCTGTAGGTTCAAGATCGATGATGACTGAAGTTGTTAAAATCAGAAGAAAAGCAAAAGGAACCATCACCAACGCTTACTTCAAATTCGGTGAAGGAACAAGCCTTCCGAATTCATTGATCGACTTAAGCGGAAGCAAACCAGAAGATACTGGCGATGCTGCTACAACCATTGCTTACACAGTAGATGCTGCTAACGGTTTAGATAAAGCGCCTGTGAAATTAAACGGTGCAGAAGGCATTAAAGCACAAGCTGGCTTAAAAGGTGCTAACACCGCTGCATTCAGCTGGACAGCTTACAAATTCTAAGCAAAAAAGCGTTAAACATATTAACCATAGTACATAGGAAGGCCCCCAAATTGGGGGCTTTTTTGTGCTTATAGCCTAGCCTTCTTTTTACGAGTTCTGCAAAGGATAGCTCCCTATTCCTTCCGACCTTCTACCTACTTCCGCTTTTATAGCCCCTTTTCAGATCCCTTTCACTCCCCTTTCACACCCGTATCAATCCCCTTTGCAATAAGGTTTCATAGGGCATAGAAAAAGGTGTGCATAGCGGGAACAAGCTGTCATATCCTGCGCAGATTCATCGGTATTTACCAAAAGCGCCCGGCATAGGTTGCTATGCCGGGCGCTGGTATAAGGAGGAAGTTAAACCCTAAGGATGCTCTACCTTGGTAGTGGTTTCGTGTTTATGACGGAATAAGATGGCGAACAGCACCGCAATAATCAGCGTATAAATAGCGAAGGCAATCCAGATGTGGCGCCAATCTTTTAAATGGATGGCTTGATCGAAGAGGCCATTGCTTACTTGCACGCCTCTGGAGGCGATAAAGTTTAACAAGGAGCTGTTATCACTGCTGGTATCCAAGAAGCTGGCTAAGCTGCTGCTATCGGTAAAAGAAAGGGTATAATACTTATCGATTACCCATCCCGAAACGCGGGAGCCTAAAACCGCACCAAATCCATTGGTCATCATCATAAATAGACCCTGCGCCGATGAGCGGATCTGGTTGTTGGTGGTGGTTTCCACAAAAAGGGAACCTGAGATGTTGAAAAAGTCGAAGGCCATCCCGTAAACAATACAGGAAAGGATAATCATCCATAAGCCGGAGGAAGGGTCGCCATAGGCGAAAAGCCCGAAGCGCAGCACCCAAGCCACCATGGCAATCAGCATCACCTGCTTAATGCCGAAGCGTTTCAGGAAGAAGGGGATCGCCAGGATAAAGAGGGTTTCCGAGATCTGGGAAATTGACATAATAATGGTCGAGTATTTCACCACAATCGAGTCGGCATATTTCGGGAAGAATTTAAACTCATCTAAAAAGACATCGCCGTAGGCATTCGTCAACTGAAGAGCCGCCCCCAAAAACATGGAAAAGATAAAGAACAAGGCCATTTTATAGTTGGCAAACAACTTAAAGGCTTCCAGGCCTAAGAGTTGTGCGAGGCTTGCATTTTCTTTCGTATGGTGTTGCGGTGGGCATTTCGGGAGGTTGAAGATGGAATAAATACCTAAGAGGATCGATCCGGCGGCGGCAATATAAAACTGCCCTTCGGTGGCTTTGCTGCCACTGAGGTTCGTGATCCACATGGCGGCAATAAAACCTACTGTGCCCCATACCCGAATGGGAGGGAAGGCCTTTATCAGGTCGTAGTTGCCTTGTGTCAGTGCGGAATAAGCGATGGAGTTCGACAGGGCCAGGGTAGGCATGTAACAGCACATGGCCAACAGAATGACGGTGAAGAAGCTACCCGGGTCTTGCACCTGGGCCAGGTAAATCATGCAGATGGCGTAGAGGAAATGCAAGCCGACGTATAGTTTTTCGGCATTGACCCAGCGGTCGGCAATAATTCCCATGAGGGTAGGCATAAATAAAGAGGCGATTCCCATGGTAGAGAAGATTGCGCCAAATTGTGTTCCATCCCATTGTTTAGTGCCGAACCAATAGTTGGCAATGGTGATTAACCATGCTCCCCAGACAAAAAACTGCAGGAAGTTCATCATAGTTAACCGAAGTTTGATAGACATGCGTATAGATGAGATTTGGTAAAAAGCTTGACTTAGGATTTTCTTTTCTCAATTTCATCCCTGATTTTGGCCGCCGTTTCGTATTGTTCGTTTTCTATGGCTTTTTCCAGGGTTTTCTCTAATTGCTCCATGGTTAGGGAAGCATATGGGGATGGTTTATTCTTTTGGGGTTCTTTTTTCTCGGCCGGGGTTTCTTTTTCAGCAGCCGGGGTTTCGGTCTGTTTGTAAGCGCCCACATTTTCGATGTTTTCCAAAAAGGCGAAATCGTTACCCTCAATCACGATACCGGCGGTATTCATGATAAAGTCGTAGGTATAGATGGGGCTTTCAAAGCGCACGGCCAGGGCAACGGCGTCGGAAGTACGGGCGTCAATTTCCACGGTTTTCGTGCCATCGTTGCAGATAAGCTTGGCGAAGAAAATGCCGTCAACCAGGTTATAGATCAATACTTCTTCCAATTTTATGGTAAACGTATCGGCAAATGCTTTGAACAAATCATGGGTTAATGGCCTACTAGGGGTCATTTTTTCAATCTCCACCGCAATAGATTGGGCTTCGAATCCTCCAATAATAACGGGTAACCGTCGGTTGCCTGCTACCTCTCCCAGCACTAATGCATAGGCTCCTGATTGCGTTTGGCTATAGGATAGGCCTACGATATCTAACTTGATTTTCTTCATCTACAACTCGTTAATGGAAATACAAAGATGCTAATATTCAACCCAAAAAAAAAGTGACCTTGTTAATTTTAACCAAGGCCACCCGTTCATTGTTTAGTTTAGTCTAGTTGTTTTTTAAGTTTCTGATGGCTTCGGTAAGCTTCGGTACCACTTCGAAAGCATCGCCTACGATTCCGTAATCGGCTACTTTAAAGAATGGTGCTTCCGGATCTTTGTTGATCACCACAATGGTTTTGGAAGAACTTACCCCTGCCAAATGTTGAATGGCACCAGAAATGCCAATGGCGATATACAAGTTCGGGCTCACGACAATTCCAGTTTGTCCTACGTGCTCCGAGTGCGGACGCCAACCCGCGTCAGAAACTGGTTTCGAGCAGGCAGTAGCAGCGCCAAGCACGTCTGCAAGCTCTTCTACCATGGCCCAGTTTTCTGGTCCTTTTAATCCACGTCCGGCAGAAACAACGATTTCAGCCTCCGGAAGGGAGATTTTATCTGTGGCACGCACAATTTCCTTCAACACAACAGAGAGGTCGTTGGCATTTACATCGGCTGTAAATGGAACAATCTCAGCGCTTGCAGGAGATTCTTTCAATTCATAGGCATTCGGGCTCAAGGAAATTACTTTCACTGGGGAACTGATAATTTCCGTTGCAAATGCTTTGTTGGAGAAGGCTGTCTTTTTCACCTCCATATCGTTGCCATTCCAGCTTGGTAGGCTGATTGCGCCATCGGCTAGGCCGGCATCTAATTTTGCGGCTACACGTGGAGCCAGGCCTTTTCCGCTGAAGGAATTGGAAAGCACCACCACGGAAGCTTGCTCTTGTTTGGCTGCTGCAGCAATAATAGCTGCATAGGCTTTATTAACAAACTGCTTTAAGTTTGCTTGACTGGCGTTTAATACCTTCGTTACTCCGTATTTACCCAGCTTCTGAAGCTCTGCATCGGCTACATCGCCAATGGAAAGGGCTACCAGGGTATCTCCTTTTTGATCAGCAATGGCTTTGGCATAAGCCGCAGCTTCGAATGCTGATTTCTTTAAACCGCCATCTGTATTTTCTATATATACTAAAATTGCCATGTTTTCTTAAGCTTAAAATGATTAGATAACTTTTGCTTCGCCGTGTAGTAACTGCACCAATTGATCTACATCGTCTACCAATTTTACGGCGCCGCGGGCTGCTGGGCTTTCATAGCGTGCAATGCTCGCTAATACCGGCACCTCAATAGGTTCCACGACCTGCAAAGGTTTAGAACGGGCACCCATGATGCCACGCATGTTCGGGATCTTAGGTTCTGCCACACCTTCGGCAGTTCCTACAACCACAGGTAAGGATACGGAAAGTACTTCTTTACCGCCTTCAATCTCGCGGTCGATGTTGGCTTCATTGCCTTCAATAACCAATTTCTTGGCAATGGATACCGAAGGAAGATCCAGCAACTCGCCCAATAAGGCTGCTACTTGTGCACCGTTATAATCGATAGACTCACGACCGGTTAAAATCAGGTCGAAGCCTTGTCCTTTTGCGTAATTGGCAATCTGATTGGCCACAAACCAAGCATCACGAGGTTGGGCATTTACACGTACAGCATCGTCAGCACCAATAGCCAAGGCCTTACGGATGGTAGGCTCGGTGGCTGCATCGCCAACGTTGATCACCGTTACGGTGCCTTTGCCGCCTTCCGCCAGTTCTACAGCTTTCGCTAAGGCAATCTCATCGTAAGGGTTGATTATATATTGGATACCGGCGGTGTTAAATACCGTGTTATCATTGGTAAAGGTTATTTTCGATGTCGTATCAGGGACATTACTTATACATACTAATATCTTCATAACTCTAGCGTTTTACACAAACCTACATTTTTTATCTATCGTTTCAAAGCCAGTTTCCCGTAAATGGGTGGGTATATCAAGATAGGTTATTCTGTGAAATTTGCAAAAATGTATGGCTTAATTTGATAATTGTATAGTTTTATCCAGCTATTTCCTAAGAAAATTAAGAGAATGGCAGTGGTTTGGCTTTAATTTTCAATTGTCATCGAAATGTCAATTCTATGCTAGCATAGTAAATTATTGATTTTTTACAATCGGAAGAGGAATAGGGAATATTTGTATTTTTGCGTATGGAAAATCGATTGGCTCAACTGGAAGCATTTTTAGCGGAGAATCCGCAGGACCCTTTTTTGAAATACGCGGTAACCATGGAGCACCTCAAATTGGGGAATGATGCCTTGGCGCGTGCCGGTTTTGAAGATCTGCTGGGGCAGCATGCTGATTATGTGGGTACCTACTACCATTTCGGGAAGTTTTTGGAAAGCAAACAGGAAACCGAACAGGCTATTGCCGTCTATGAAAAAGGAATCGCGATGGCGCAGCAAAAACGTAATTTCCATGCTCTAGGTGAACTGCGGGGAGCCTTGATGGCCGCCAATGGTTTTGATGAGGACGATGAATAATGTTAAATTTTTCTAAATTTCCAATTGTGGTACTTTTTTTGTCTTTTGTAGGTAAGGCTAAGATTTATGCAAAAGTTATCTTACATATTGGTTGTTCTCATTGGAGTGATATTCGCTTTTAGTTGTATAAACAACAAAAAGAATGTCAACCAATTGCTTGCGACGGAAGATAATGCCTTAAAGGGAATTGGCCTGCTCGGAACCTACGAAGGAAACCTGCCTTGCGCAGATTGTAGTATGATTAGTACATTGCTAAGCCTCGATAAAAATAAACAATACCACCTGCGTTATATTTATGTGGGAAAGAGTGAGGAGGTGTTTGAACGCCGGGGAAATTGGTCGGTAAACAAAGGGATTTTAACCTTGGAAAACGTCGATTATAATTATAAGATTATGGATAATCAGCTGAATCAGCTAGATCTCTCGGGCAAAGAAATTAAAGGAGAACTGGCGGAGAAATATACGCTGATGAAGATAAAATAATAGGAAAAGGATAGATTGTAAAAGGGCGTGAATTTCACGCCCTTTTGTTATTTACTGCAAATTTCTTTCAGTACTTGAACGACGTAGTCGATCTCTTCTTTCGTGTTGTATTTGGAAAAGGAGAACCGTACGGACGGTCTTTTCGGATCGGCACCGATGCCACGTAATACATGAGATCCGATATCAGAGCCTGAGCTACAAGCCGAACCGCCGGAGGCTGAAACGCCTTTGATATCCAGGTTGAATAACAGCATATCGCCCATATCTGTGCAAGGTAAAGATACGTTCAATACGGTGTATAAGGACTTGCTGGCTTCCGTCTCGCCATTAAAACTTACTTCCGGGATATGGATCAGCAATTGTTCTTTCATATAATCTTTTAACGACTGTATATACTGCTGGTGTTCCTCCATTTCGGCATAGGCAAGCTCCATGGCTTTCGCAAGGCCTACAATGCCGTAAACATTTTCGGTTCCACCACGCATATTGCGTTCCTGTGCTCCCCCATAAATTAAAGGTTTGATTTTGTTTCGGCTGTTGATGTATAAGAAACCAACGCCTTTCGGACCGTGGAATTTATGGGCGGCAGCCGTAATGAAATCTATTTTTAATTGGGTTAAATCGTGTACATAGTGCCCCATGGTTTGCACGGTATCCGAATGGAATATCGCATTATATTGTTCGCAAAGCTCGCCAATACGCTTGATGTCGGTAATATTTCCTAACTCGTTATTGGCATGCATCACCGATACAAAGCTGCGCGGGTTCTGCTGTAATAAAGTTTCTAGGTGTGCTAAGTCTACATTACCTTTGCTGTCTAAGCGTAGGAAATCAAGTTTTATCTGCCCATTTTTCTCCAATTCCTCGAGCGTATGCAATACGGCATGGTGCTCAATAGGCGTAGAGATGGCATGGCTAATGCCATAAGCCTCAATGGCGCGTACAATGGCCATATTATCCGCTTCCGTTCCGCCTGAAGTGAAAAAGATCTCGGCAGGAGAGGCGTTCAATAATTTGGCGACTGTTCTTCTAGCCTTTTCCACGATGGTTTTGGTCTCTCGCCCATGCGCATGGATGGAAGAGGGGTTCCCAAAGGTATCGTTCATGGCTTGTACCATAACCTCGATAACGGCTTTGTCTAAAGCTGTGGTTGCGGCATTATCAAAATATACTTGCATGGCGGCAAATTTAATCAATCAGGATGAAAAACGTTGGATTAATTGCGTTTTCTGACAATCAGTAAAGCAATGGATATCAGACCCGTGACGAAGCTGAGGTACACCAGGATGTCGCCATAACGGGTATAAACTGTAAGCTCTTCGTTCAAGTTAATTTCTTGCGATAAGGCTGTCGGAACCCACCAGGATGATTTCTGGACGATATCCCCCCGCTGATTGATAAAGGCGGATATGCCTGTATTCGCAGAGCGTACGACCCATCTTCGGTTCTCAATGGCCCGTAGCTTGGCATACAAGAGATGCTGGTCTTTCCCGGAGGTATCTCCCCACCAGCCATCGTTGGTGATGACGGCAATAAACTGTGCCCCCATTTTTACATACTCTGCAACGTAATTTCCCCAGATAGATTCGTAGCAGATTACCGGGGCTGCGCCAATACCGCTAGCCGAATAAAATACAGACGGTTTTTCCTGGCTGCCATAGCCTCCCGTGGTGCCACCAAAGTGTGCAAAGAAGGGTTTTAAGACCGCCAGTGCTGATCCAAAGGGCATAAGCTCCGCTCCAGGTACCAGTTTGGACTTATGATAGAACTGCAGCTTGCTGCTGCCATCGACTAATACCCCGGCATTAAAGCTATCATAAAACATATTGCCCAAGGGCTTGGCAGTAGGCGTGCGCTGATCGGAGTAGATCGTATAGCTTTCAATTCCGGAAAGCACATTACCGTTGTGATAGGGTTCCAGGAACTCCAATACTTTCTTGTACTGCGGATACTCGCGGAATTCTTCCTCATTGATGCCGCGGCTATCGGAGATGGCTGTTTCGGGCCAGATAAAGAATTCGGTGTTTAATTTGGCTACCTTCTGCGAGAGGGTCGTGAGGATGTTGAGCTGCTCCTCGGGTGTAATGGATCCCCACTTACCAAAAGGATCGATATTGGGCTGCACAGTCACGATTTCCGAAGGATTCACATGCTCTTCATACTGGCTATACCAGATGATGGATCCCAGGCTTGGTATCAAGACTAACGCGGCAGCAGTACCCATTAATATCCGGTTATCATAGGCGGCAACCTTGTTTTTCATTTGCCAGTATAGCAGGAAAAAGCAAATATTGCAGAGCCAGATCCAAAGGGTTCCACCGTATACTCCGGTGATGCTATACCATTGCACTAGCTGATGCGAGTTTGCAAAACCGTTTCCTAAGGTCATCCATGGAAAGGATAGATCCCAGCTTTGGTGCAGATACTCGTAGGCTATCCAGAAGGAGGCTAGTCCCATGAAGCTAATGAGAATGTTGTTCTTCTTCCGCATTTGGTAATACAAGCGGAAGGCACAGGCCATCAATAGCGGTGCGAGTGTATAAGGAATCAGGGAAATTAGGAACGATGGTAGGGCGTCTAAAAAGGCATTCATGGCATTGTATACCCAATAGATGGATGCCGTATTCCAGATGACCCCCGTTAAGAAGGCTAAGGCAAATACCTTGCGACCTTTATTCTTATAATTACCGCGGAGGGTTTGCTCTACAGCAACCAAGAAAGGCACAAAGGCTACCAGCAATAGGATGGCAGAATAGGGTATAGGTGGCCAGGCTAGCCACAGTAGAAACGCACTGAGGATGGCTAACAGGTAGTTTGATTTCATGAAATTACAGTTTGCTTAAGATCTCCGCTTTCTTTGTTTCGTATTCGGCTTGCGTAATCAATTGTTTGTCGTATAGGCTTTTTAGCTTTTTCAACTTCGCGGTAATTTCGTCTTCGGCTTCCTCTTCTACAGGCTTTGGAGCCGGCGGAGTAGGCTGGGTGAAGTGATTGGTCTGCGGCCGTTGAAAGCTTTCGTTGATGGTAGGAGTAGGCTGAGGGCGTTCTTCTTTTGGCACTTCCACAGGTGCTGGCGGCACAAAAGGCTTCGGCTCCGGGGCTCTTTCTACCGGTGCTGGAGGCGTATAGACAGGTTTGTTCTCAATTATGATCTTGCTTTCCTTGGCTTCAGGCTTTTGTGTTTGCAAGTTATCAAGCGCTGCTTTAATAAGCTGGTATAACTTACGAGCCTGTGTTTTCGGGATGTAATCTATGGTTAAGTTCTCCCCAGTGAACGGGATTACCGTCACTTTTGACCCGAAGATCTCTTCTTTGAAGGCGATATCCTTGATATCCTGCCAGGCGAAGATCTCGAAGTTCGTGGCCAGTCCTAATTTGGTGAACTCGCAAAGAAATAACCTTTTGTTACTTACGGTAATACTATCGGGTAATAAGGTTACGGCTGGCTTCTTCTGCAAAGCGATATAATTGATGGACTCGCCGGGAGTCAGCATGTCTAAGATCTTCGCGTGGATCTTTTCTACAACCTTGGCGTCCTGTCCGTCCTGGATATACTTGTCTAATTGATAATTTTCCATGGATTCCATATTTAATGTATTCTGAATTCGATGTTTCTTTATTCGGCACCTGCTACACAGCAAACAAACTCGCCCTTGATCGGGTTTTGTTCGAAATGCTGTTTTACCTCGGCTAAGCTGCCTCTTACGGTTTCTTCATAGAGTTTGCTGATTTCCCGGGAAAAGGAAGCCTGACGTTCTTCGCCAAAGACCAGGATAAACTCGTCGATGGTTTTTAAGATGCGATGCGGTGATTCGTAGAAAATCATGGTGCGTTTTTCGTCGGCTAGGCTTTTTAATCGGGTTTGGCGTCCCTTTTTTACAGGAAGGAATCCTTCGAAGCAAAAGCGATCGTTGGGCAGTCCGGAGTTTACCAAAGCGGGAACAAAGGCCGTAGCGCCCGGAAGACATTGCACTTCCAAGCCTTCTTTGATGGTTTCCCGCACTAAAAGGAAGCCGGGGTCGGAGATAGCCGGTGTGCCGGCATCCGATATCAAGGCAATCTGTTGGCCTTCCTTCATGAATCGGATAATCTCTGCAACGGCTTTATGTTCGTTATGTTGATGATGTGCAAACACCTTTTTCTCGATGCCAAAGTGCTTTAGCAAAGGGGCACTGGTGCGGGTGTCCTCGGCGAGAATGATATCGACCTGTTTTAACGTATTGATAGCCCTGAAAGTCATATCTTCCAAGTTTCCAATGGGTGTAGGGACTATATATAACATAGGTCAAAGATAAGGAATAATGCGGGAGAAAAAGGGGCTGCAGAAAATGTTTATGAGTGGCAGGATGTTATTCTGCCACTTCTTCATAATCCGCGGTGCGGGGGATCTTTTCCAGAATGGGTAGCCATTCTTCTGGGACATGGGTAAGTTTTCGAGCCACAATGTCCATCCATGCGCCATCAACTACAACGAGTGCGGCACGGACGCCGTTTTCCTTAAATATTTCATGTCGGAAGGAAAAGCGAGCGTTTTTCTTGTTGTACTTACTGATTTCTACAGTGACTTTGACACGCTCGTCCAATCCGATTTCCTTAAAATAGCTCAGTTCTTCCCGGAATAGTATCGGTCCGATTTTCTTTTTGGAAAATTCTTTTAGGGATAGCCCCATTTGATTGAGCATATTACTGCGTGCCTGCGCACAGAAGTCAGCATAGGCTGAATGCCGAACATGCATATTCGCATCAATTTGAGACCACAACACTTGTCCTTCGTAAAACACGTTACTTTCCATCATATATTTTCCTGTTTTTCCTAAAAATAGGAAAAGTATCAGTCTCCATCAATTTTAATTATTACGGACACAACGAATTGGAGCAGCAGTATTACCTGATGCGTTTGCGGCGGTAAGAGTTAAAGTAGTGGACCAATTAGAAGTTCTAAATCGTAAGCTAAAATACCGATTGTTCGTATTGGTTCTATAAAAGCCTCGATCACCTAGTTGAGCTTGCGTGCCAAATACTGTATTTCCGCCTTCATAATTAAAGTATAATAATGCTCCAGAAGCATTTCTATAGCCTAGTACGGTAAATATTAAGTGTCTATTTCGATATTGAGGCATTCCGACTTGTGAAGCGTTATCCCAAGTTATATACCAACCTTCATTCGCCGTTTGATTTCTGCGGATGACAGTTGGATTAGATGAGTCAATTAAAGCAGTAACTTCACTAACTGTAGGCAGTCGCCATGTATTAGTTGGGAAAACGAGTTTGCAAGGATCAGCACTGGCGTTATAGGTAGCATTCGGTGTATTTCCACCATACCAATAATCAGTACTTAGGAAGTTGCTGATGCCTCCATTTATATTACGAATATGGGGGCTGTCATATCTAAAACGGTATTGGTTTCGATCAATAGAAGGTTCGTAATAGAGGTTACCGCGGGCCCATTCGGCTGATCCCCGTTGTACTGCGTGCTCCACTAATTGTAAACTTGCTGTATACTTCTTTCCGGGATTTGCTTGGAAGGTCGGGAAAGTAAATTCTACCGCAGGTAAATCCCGGGACTGAGGAGAGCTGGTATTCGGTGCTGCATCATTGATGCGTTGTGATATTAATTTCAATAAATCGAGGGAGATATTAAGTGTTGTGGTTTGGTTTCCGGATGTAGCGGTATGGAAATCATGGTATTTTACCCATTTGAGGGGAATAGTATCGCTGATAACGTTATTCCAATCGGGTAAATTTAGGGCAGAGGCATTCAAGATTTGTGTGTAGTTTCCTGTTTTCAAGGATAATACGCCACGTTTCAATCCCGCTGCTGTCGATTTTACCGTTGCACTTACCTGATCTATCTCTGCGAATGTTCCCCTCGCGTTTACCTCCATCCTGATGAGGGCTGTTTTCCGGGTAAAGAGGACGGCAATTGGATTGGCCGCATCCACTTCATCGGATGTCTGCACCAATCCTGTCGCATATAGCAAGTCTTGAGCGCCATTAACCCCATTATCTGTGGTCGGAATGGTAGGGTTATTGCCAGTAACCGCCGCGATGCTTGCGCTTCGGTTATAGGAATAGGCCACCCCTCGGTATTGTTTATTACGATAGACAGGAACCTTTAGCGTGCTGCCAATGGTTCCCAAGCCTTGGTTAACGAGCGTGGTGGGATTTCCTCCTGCGTCAGTGTCAAAAATAACCAGACGGTAGGTTTTTCCGGGTTCCATGGGGATGTTGGCGGCTTTTTTAGTGGCTATTCCTGGCTTTCCAATGCGTTGTTTAACCCTATGATTAGCGGGTTCTACACCCATAGTTTCTTCGGTTAATTGCATCTGCATATCCAGTCCATTCCATTTTATGATATTTGAAGTGAACTGTTGTGGCCTGTTTTGGGTTTGACTTTGCAATCCCGATGGCTTTATCGTCGCTTTTTCCGATTTACCTTGGTTAATATCGCTGTATTCTTCTGTATCAGAAAAACCACCTACGGTGAAGGTGAGGTTTTCAGGTTCGCTTATTTCTTCTACTTTGGGTGTTTTTGTACAAGATTGTATAGAAAGTAGGAGGGAAAAACACAGGTATAGCCCGGTTCTTCCCTTGAATGGAATTGATGTAAACATAATTTTTGTCCTCCTTAATGCTGTCCTTGGGCTTTTTAGAAATCCATTTTTAAGGTTGAGCCCTGTTCTTCCTCCCAATCTGTTACTAATGGGGCCTCTGAAGGGGATGCCTCAGAGCTGATAAAAGTCGACGTGGCTGCAATACAAGCTTCCATTTCAATGGTGATCACTGTGATGAGTGGTGACTGGTATTTCATTTTCTGTGCAATTCCTCCTTTTGTATACCTAGTTTTAGCCATAGTTTACTCCTTAGTTTAATCATGGTTCAGTTTGATGTGTTTTAATTTTAAAGTGTAATTGTTAGTTTAAATAATAGCATACAAATCTATTGTATTAATGTTTGTTTAAAAAATCAAGTTTCTCTATGAGGTATAGTTTACAATTGTAAATTGAGTATTTTGATAGTTAAAAATATATCTTAACTAAGGCTTGTGATTAGGTTGAATTATTAAAAACTGCCTTTTTGTTTCTGTTACGCTATAAATTGATAATATAGCTTGGAAAGCTCAGGAAAATAGTAGACTAGTGTACTTAATATACTTAAGTTACTAGAAAAAATATTTCAATTGTAACAGTTTAGAATGATTATAAACAAAAAAAAGGACAATTCATCGAACTGTCCTTTACAAAATCTTTATTGCACTGCTTATAAGGGTGATGCGAGTTTCATTAAGATGGCCGTCAGCCAGCCGGCATAGGTGCCGATGGCGTAACTAAATACCGATAAAATAACCCCTACCGATATTAAGGAAGGGTGGAAGGCGGCTGCAGTAACCGAAGCCGAAGCTACCCCGCCCACATTGGCCATACTGCCCACTCCGAAGTAGAAGAAAGGCACTTTGAATATTTTCCCCACAATAAGGAGCAGGAGGGCATGGAAAGAAATCCATAAAATACCTACAATAAACAGCCCTGGGTTTCCTAAAATAGCCAGAATGTTCATCTGCATCCCGATGGTAGTAATTAATACATATAATAATACGGTTCCCACTTTTGAGGCACCGGCATATTCTAATTTTTTAGCCGGGCTAAAGGATAGGCAAATGCCGATAATGGTGGATATCAAAACGATCCAGAAGAAGTCGCTGGTTAGGGAGAAGGTCTCCAAATGCGGGTAGTTCTGTTTCATAAAGGCCGCAAGGGGTTCGGCAATTAAGGTTGCCAAGCCGGTTCCGCCGAAAGCTATGGCCAGCATCAGCATTAAATCCTTGGTTTCCGGAATTCGGCTGTTCAATTTTACTTTTTCGTCCATCTTGGCCTTCAAATGTTCCACATCACTGGCATCGGCTTTAAAAAACTTGTTAAAGGCATCCGCTTTGCTAGCGCCATATAATAGGAAGGCCATCCAGATGTAGGCCACAAATACGTCAACAGCAATGATGGAGGAAAATAGGTTTGGGGAAGGTTGCAGAATCTCCTTTAAGGCCACCTGGTTGGCCGATCCGCCGATCCATGATCCGGCCAAGGCACCCAGTCCACGCCAAACTTCATCGGGGCCAGCGCCACCCACCACGTCAGGGGCTACCATGGACGTGAGGTAAACGGCGATAGGGCCACCTAGAATGATCCCTATTGTTCCGGTGATAAACATTAATCCCGCTCTTTTGCGCAAGGCCCACATTTCCTTTAAATCCAAGTTTACAATGAACAAGATCAAACAGGCCGGCAGCAGGTATCGGCTACCTACCGAAGTAAGGGGCGAGTTTTCACCATCAATAATATGGAAGGAATTGAGCAAGCCCGGCAAGAAATAGCAGAGCAATAAAGGGGGGATAATATTGTAAAAGCCTTTCACGTATTTATTGGAAAGACTAGAGGTGTAGAATACCAATCCTAATATCAACATCAGCAAGCCGAGTACTACGGTAGTGTTCGATATCAATGGTGTTACATCAGGGGTAGAAATTTGCATAAATTTGTAATAATTGTTACTTTGCTGTGAAATTAGATATTTATTACAGTATTTATTCAAAAAATCTAAAAATTGATTCACTAATCAACTTCGACTTAAATTTATCATAATGGACCGTAGAAATTTTCTTAAGAGTAGCGGTGTGCTACTTGGAACCTCTACCTTGGACCTTCCAACCCCAAGTTTTGAAAAAAAGAAAAAAATAAAAGTAGGACTTGTCGGATGCGGTGGCCGAGGAACCGGCGCTGCCTTTCAGGCCTTACAAGCTGATCCCGATGTGGAGCTTGTTGCCCTAGCCGATATTTTCCCTGATCAAATTGAAACCGCACTTTCCGCCTTAAAAGAAGGCCATAAAGAGAAGGTTAATGTCGCAGAAAACCGTAAATATGTAGGTTTTGATGCGTATAAAAAATTAATCAATAGCGACGTTGATGTGGTGCTATTGGCATCGCCGCCATGTTTCCGTCCGGACCATTTGGCGGAAGCCGTAAAAAAGGGAAGGCATATTTTCTGTGAGAAACCGATGGCAGTTGATATCCCTGGCGTACATTCTGTACGCGAAAGTGTGAAGATTGCCAAAGATAAAAAGCTTAATCTGGTGGCAGGCTTCTGCTTCCGTTATGCCACGCCGAATCGGGAGCTTGCTAAGCGTATTCATGCCGGCGATATTGGCGATATCTATGCCCTCAGTACCTTCCGCTTGGGTGGTGAACTCACCGAGAAGGTGCGCCAGCCCAACTGGAGCGATTTGGAATACCAACTTCGTAACTGGTTCTTTTACCAACGTTACTCCGGTGATATTATCGTGGAACAAACGGTACACAGCTTAGACTTTATGTCCTGGATGTTAGGCGATCGCCTACCGACGAAAGTGTCCGGTACAGGAGGCCGTCAAAGTAAACCTTGGGATAAATTTGGGAATGTATTCGACCACTTTGCCGTGGAGTTAGACTATGGCGATGGCGTTAAAGGTTTCCATTTTGGCCGCCAGCAGAACGGTACCCAACCGCGAAATTCAGTAGAAGCAAAAGGTACCAAAGGCGATATGCAGGTGAGTATCCTGAGCAGCTATGCCATCAATGGCCAGAACCCTTGGAAATTTGAAGGCAGACCGAACAATATGTACCAAACGCAGCACGACGAGCTCTTTGCAGCCATCCGCAATAAAGAGATCATCAATAACGGCGATTTCATGGCCGATTCTACCTTATTGGCTATTTGGGCGCGCGAAGCAGCCTACACCGGCAAGGTAATCAGCATGGATGAAATTATTAATTCTACAAAAACCTATGGGCCAAAATCCGATGGTTACAGTTGGGAAATGGAAATTGATAAAGCCTTGATTCCAAGGCCAGGACATAACGGATAAGAAGACAGTTTTAATGGGTAATAAAGTTAGAATTTTAGTTGTAGGCTGTGGTAACATGGGTGCATCTCATGCCTTGGCCTACCATGAAATGGATGGATTTGAGATCGTCGGCTTAGTTTCACGTGGCGATAGTAAAAAGAAATTGAATGAATCGTTAAAGGCAGACTATCCTTTATACGAAACCTATGAAGAGGCACTTGCTGCCAGCAAACCCGATGCGGTTTGTATTTCAACCTACCCCGATACGCATGAAGAGTACGCTATCCGCGCATTAGAAGCCGGCGCGCATGTGTTTATTGAAAAACCCCTAGCCGATACGGTTGCTGGGGCGCAACGGGTGGTTGATGCAGCCAAGAAGGCCAATAAAAAGTTAGTGGTGGGCTATATCCTGCGCCATCACCCTTCTTGGATTAAGTTTATCGAGATCGCAAAAACCATGGGCAATCCTTTGGTGATGCGGATGAACCTAAACCAGCAGAGCCATGGTTATATGTGGGATGTACATCGTAACTTAATGAAAAGCCTGAGTCCTATTGTCGACTGTGGCGTACATTATATCGATGTGATGTGCCAGATGACCGGCGCGAAGCCTGTTTCGGTTTCGGCCATTGGCGCACGCATGACCGAGGATATTCCGGCAGGAAATTATAACTACGGGCAGCTGCAAATTCGCTTTGACGATGGTAGTGTAGGCTGGTATGAGGCGGGATGGGGACCAATGATTAGCGAAACAGCTTTCTTTGTGAAAGATGTAATCGGCCCGAAAGGCTGTGTATCCATCGTGGCCAAGGAAGCCAGTAAATCGGGGAAATCGGACTCAATCGAAGCGCATTCCAAAGCGGAGTCTTTAAAGGTGCATTATGCCGATATCGATGCGCAGAATGAATTTACACGCGCTGATGAATGGGTAGACTTAACGGACGAGCCCGACCATCAAGAGCTGTGTAACCGCGAACAGCGTTTCTTCTTGGAAGCCATTCAACAAGATCTAGACCTTTCTCAATCGATGCAAGATGCCGTAAGTAGCTTGCAAATTGCGATGGCTTGTGACGATTCGGTGAAATCCGGAGAGACAGTCAAGTTGTAATTAGATTGGAGACTGGAGATTTGAGATAGGAGATATGAATAGGGCTGACTACGCGTCAGCCCTATTTTTTTATGCTGTTTATGAAAGTTAAATACGCTTTTCTACTGATTATTTTTATTAAAAAGATAGGATGCTAAAGGTCGTCCTCCGGTTTAGCTGTTTTCCTTCTTCTGTGTCGTTTGTAGCTACAGGTTGCGTATCGCCATAACCTTTAATCAACAACCTATTCGCTGCAATTCCTTTGCTTTTTAAATAGTCGGCCACGGCTTTTGCGCGGTTTTCCGATAATTGCATGTTCGCTTCTTTGTTCCCGGTGTTGTCGGTGTGTCCCGCTAGCTCAATCCGTAGGCTTGGGTTGCTTTTTAAGAAGCTGTACAACAGCAGCAATTCACTTTCCGAGTTTGGTAGCAGGTCATACTTATCGCTGTCGAAATAGATGTTTCGCAGGGTGCTGATGGCGCCTCTTTGTATAGGCTCCAAATAAATGCTATCGGTATACCGCTTGTTGGCAAAATCGGGCTGATCCATCGCATATTGCTTGCTATCGAATAAATAGCCTTGTTTTTGGATGTGCACCGCATAATTCGATCCTACCGGAAGGACGGCAATAAACTGCCCATCGTGTAAGTCGCTGTTCTTTTCAAAAACCAGTTTTTTTGTCTGCGTATTCGTAACGCTAACCTGCGCCTGTATAGGTTGCTTGCTGTTTTTGTCAAATACTGTTCCGGCGATATAGGCCACGGCCGGAGGGCGTTTTTCGGTTGGCAGTTCGATGCTGAATATATCCCATTGCCGCAGGCTGTCTTGCGAGGCCAAGTGCGCAATGCTTCCATCTAAACTGATGTGGAAGGAGCGCTGATCGAGGTAATTGTTGATGCCGGCACCCATATTCTCCGGCTCGCTCCATTGGCCCTTATCGTTTAGGGTGCTTTTAAAAATATCATTTTTCCCAAATCCCGGCCAGCCATTGGAAGAGAAATAAAGGGTTTTGTTATCGGCATGCAGGTAGGGGGCACCCTCGTCAAAAGGCGAATTGATGCGCGGCCCTAGGTTTTGGGGTTTGCTCCATTGCCCTGCAGCCTGCAGGTCGCTTTTCCAAATATCATAGCCCCCTTGTCCTCCCGGTCGGTTGCTTACGAAATACAGGGTTTTACCATCGGCAGAGATCGCGGGTTGCGATTCCCAACCCTTGGTGTTTATCCCCGGCCCCAGGTTAAAAGGCTGGCTCCATTGCCCGTTTTCCAGCTTGGAAACATACAAGTCGCAACTGCCCAAGCCGTCGGGTCGGTTGCAACCGGTGAAGAACAGATACTTGCCATCAGGCGAAATGCAATGCGCCCCTTCGTTATACTTTTCGGTATTTACGGGTTCGGGCAGCTTGCGTGCTGCGCCCCAACCTGCTTCAGACCATTGGCTTTCGTAAAAGTTCTCCTGGTTATTCTCCTTGCGGGTGAAAATAATATGGGCATTGTCGGCAGTAAGCTTGGGGTAGTATTCGTCTTTTTCGGTGTTTATGTGGCTGTTTAAGCGTTGCAGTAGGGAAGGGCCTGGCAGCGGTTGGGTTAGGGCAAAATGGCAGTCAACCAAATATTTATCCAACAGCTTATTTGTGCTTACGGCTTGCGGGTTTATTTTTTTATACTGTTCCAGCTGTTGCTGAGCCTGTTGATACTTGCCGGTAAAGAGTAAGGATTCGCCCAATCCGAAATGGGTTAACGCGGTTAAACCCGGTGCTATTTCCAGCACTTTTTCGTAACAAACAACGGCTTCTTCATACTGTTCTGTACGGCGGTAGATATCGCCTAACTGTTGGTAAGCGGTCGCGAAAGTAGGGTCGGCTTCTATGGCTTTTTGCAAGGCTGTAATGGCCTTTGGCCATTGCTTCAGGGCGATGGATTTTCCTGCTTCTACATAGGCCTGCTGCGCTTTTTTAACGCTAGAGGGCTGTTGTGCAAAAGCTGGTTGCACCCAACAATTCGTTAGGAAAACAACAAGTAGCAGGGTCCATTTTATCCGTTGCATGTAACCCTAAACTAAGGAATAATCTGTAAAATATTAAGGGATGTTCAAGTATTTATGCGTCTGCAGGGAGATCTCCCATTTCGGATGATCTTTTACATAGTCGATAATCAAAGGGGTCATCTCTGCTGCTTTCGACCATTCCGGTTGCAGGTAAAGTTTGCAGTTTGCACCCACAAATTTAGCATGGTCTTCCGCCCATTGGAAATCACTTTTGTTAAATACAATCACTTTCAATTCGCCGGCAGCACTCATCACATCCTGGCGTGGCGCTTTGAATTTCTTGGGTGAAAGGCAGATCCAATCCCAATAGCCGCTCAATGGATAAGCACCTGATGTTTCCAGGAAAATCTGAATACCGGCTTCTTTCAGTTTTTGCGTCAGGTATGTCAGGTTATACAGCAGGGGTTCGCCACCCGTAATCACCACGGTTTTCGCCGGGTGGGCCTGGGCATTTTCCACAATCTGCTCTACGGAGGTCAAAGGATGGAGCGCCGCATCCCAGCTTTCTTTCACATCACACCAATGGCAACCCACATCACAACCGCCTAAACGGATGAAATAGGCCGCTTTGCCTGTATGGTAACCTTCGCCTTGTATGGTGTAAAATTCTTCCATTAAAGGAAGCATGCTGCCGTCTTCCGGGACTTGATTTGACATAGTACTGTTGAACTAGAAGTGCAAAAGTAGGAAAAAGTAACGAGAATTCACCCGAGTTGAAACCATCTTGCCGCGCTTTAGCCTTCTTGCTGCTCCCTTTCCTTACCCTTTCCAAAGGGGATTGATACGGGTGAGAAAGGGGAGAGAAAGGGATTTGAAAAGGGTTGTTGTAGTAGTTAGTATTGAGTATTTAGTATTGAGTATTTAGTATTTAGATGTGTGTGGTGCGATGTGAGAGTGTTGTTTTCGAATTGTCATCATTTTGTCATGGTGAGCGGAGTCGAACCACGAACCACGAACCACTAACGACTGGTACGTCAATGCAATCATCAATGCATAACATACTTGTAAGCAATGTCTTAAATGATTTTTTTTTACCAATAGTATCATCTGCCGGCCTACCACGAACGATTACTCCCATAACGCAGTTTCATCATTAGTAATTAATTTATAGACCCTTCTCTCCCAAAACTCTCCCAACCTCTCCCCACTACCTAATTGTAACAAGTTCCCCAACCATCCTCCTAGAAATTACAGCTCATTTTCTCCACATTCTTTAAAAAGCTGGCTATCTTCTTTTTTTAAGGGCTTTCCTCATTTTTATTAACCCGAAATTATCCGTATTTTTGTACCTCGATTAATTAAGGTGACTCCTCCTTAGCGGGGTAATTGTAGACCTTGCGGGAGTCGCATATTTATACACAAATTAAACAATCATAGTTGTAAATGATTAACATTACACTACCTGACGGTTCTGTTCGTCAGTATGAAAAAGGGACAACTGCCATGCAGGTTGCCCAGTCTATTTCCGAGGGTCTTGCTAGAAATGTGTTAGCAGCAGAGGTGAATGGTGAAGTATGGGATGCTTCCCGTGCTATTGAGGACGATGCGAAGGTGAAATTGCTGACCTGGAATGATGACAAAGGAAAAAATACCTTCTGGCACTCTTCCGCGCACTTGTTGGCCGAAGCCTTAGAAGCCCTTTACCCGGGTATTAAATTCGGTATCGGTCCGGCCATTGAAACCGGTTTTTACTACGATGTAGATTTCGGCGATCGGGAGTTTTCATCCGATGATTTCAAGCAGATTGAAGACAAGATGCTGGAGCTGGCCAAGCAAAAGGAAACCTTCGACCGTAAGGCGGTTTCTAAAGCTGATGCCTTAGCTTATTTCACTGAAAAAGGTGATGAGTACAAATTAGATTTGATTAAAGACCTGGAAGATGGCAAAATTACCTTCTACTCGCAAGGAAATTTTACCGATCTATGTCGTGGTCCGCATATCCCGAATACGGGTTTTATCAAAGCGATTAAGCTTACCAACGTTGCTGGTGCTTATTGGCGTGGTGATGAAACACGCAAGCAACTAACCCGTATTTACGGTGTTACATTCCCGAAAGCTTCGGAATTAACGGAATATCTCCGTTTTATTGAGGAAGCCAAGAAACGTGACCACCGCAAATTGGGACGTGAATTGGAATTGTTTGCTTTCTCGGAGAAAGTAGGCATGGGCTTACCATTATGGTTGCCAAAAGGTACAGCCTTGCGTCAGAAATTGCAAGATTTCTTGCAACGTGCACAGATTGCTGCAGGCTACGAGCCGGTAGTGACGCCGCATATCGGACACAAGCAATTGTACATCACTTCGGGTCACTACGAAAAATATGGCGCGGATTCATTCCAGCCAATTAAAACCCCAGTGGAAGGGGAGGAGTTCTTGTTAAAACCAATGAACTGTCCGCACCACTGTGAGATTTATAAAACAAAACCCCGCTCGTACAAAGAGCTGCCTGTTCGTTTTGCAGAATTTGGAACGGTTTACCGTTACGAACAATCGGGAGAACTACACGGCTTAACACGCGTTCGTGGGTTTACACAAGATGATGCCCACTTATTCTGCCGCCCCGACCAGGTGAAAGATGAGTTTAAGAAAGTAATCGACCTGGTGTTGTATGTGTTCGGGGCCTTAGGCTTCGACGACTTCACTGCGCAGGTATCGCTTCGCGACCCGGAGAATAAAACCAAGTACATTGGTTCGGATGAAAACTGGGCATTAGCAGAATCAGCGATTATAGAATCGGCGGAAGAAAAAGGCCTACCAACCGTTATTGAGTATGGCGAAGCGGCCTTCTATGGTCCGAAACTAGACTTCATGGTGAAGGATGCGTTGGGTAGAAAATGGCAATTGGGAACCATCCAGGTTGACTATAACTTACCGGAGCGCTTTGAGCTGGAATATACAGGTTCGGATAACATGAAACACCGTCCGGTAATGATCCACCGTGCACCTTTCGGATCGATCGAACGTTTTGTTGCGGTTTTAATCGAGCACTGCGGCGGTCAGTTCCCGTTATGGCTTGCTCCTGAGCAATTTATCGTCTTGCCTGTGTCAGAAAAATATGAAGATTATGCGCAAAAACTTTTGGAATCGCTAAATAATTCCGATATTCGCGGTCTGATTGACTTACGTGACGAGAAGGTAGGACGGAAAATCCGCGACGCTGAGGTGAAAAAAATGCCTTATATGTTGATTGTAGGAGAGAAAGAGATGGAAAGTGGGTCAATCTCCGTTCGTAAACATGGTGGCGTCGACTTAGGGTCGATGACCGCGGAAGCATTTAAAGATTTATTAATAAAAGAAATAACTGTTTAATTTAAAAAACATTTGGCAAAAAGTAACAATTTCGGCAATAGAGGCCCTATCAGAAAGAAAGAACCAGAGCACCGTATCAATGAACATATTCGTGTTCCGGAAGTTCGCTTAGTTGGGGACAACGTAGAACAAGGAGTTTTTTCAACAAGACAAGCTTTGCAACTTGCTGATGAATTGGAGTTAGATTTAGTAGAGATCTCTCCCAACGCAACGCCTCCTGTTTGTAAAATTATCGATTACAGTAAATTCATTTACGAACAAAAGAAAAAGCAAAAGGAAATTAAAGCCAACGCGAAGCAAACCGTAATTAAGGAGATTCGTTTTGGACCGAATACCTCAGAGCATGATTTCGAATTTAAATTGAAACATGCGATGCGTTTCTTAGAAAGTGGCGAAAAGGTACGTGCCTACGTTCACTTCAAAGGACGTGCTATTGTCTTTAAAGAACAAGGTGAAATCTTGTTATTGCGTTTTGCGCAAGCTTTAGAAGACTACGGTAAGGTTGAATTGTTGCCTAAATTGGAGGGGAAACGCATGTTCCTAACCTTGGCACCAAAAGTTTCTGCGAAGAAATAACATAAGTAGCATCTAACAGATTGATATAAAAATTATAGTATTATGCCAAAAGTTAAAACCAATTCCAGCGCGAAAAAACGCTTTAAATTGACTGGAACAGGTAAAATAGCAAGAAAAAACGCTTACAAAAGCCACATCTTGACTAAGAAAACGACAAAACAAAAACGTAATTTAACCACGACAAGTTATGTTTCTGATGCCGATATGGGCAACGTGAAACGCATGCTTGTTTTAGGTAAATAAGTTTTTCATTTTTTTTTAATTACAATATTTTTAACCGGGTATTAGGTTGTAAGCTTGCTGCAAAACGCAACACCTCATACCAAACTAAATTTAATTCATTATGCCACGTTCGGTTAACGCAGTAGCTTCTAGAAGAAGAAGAAAAAGAATCCTTAAATTAGCCAAAGGCTATTACGGATCACGCAGCAAAGTTTATACTATTGCTAAAAACACAGTAGAAAAAGGTTTACAGTACGCTTACCGCGACCGTAAAACCAAAAAACGCGAGTTCAGAGCTTTATGGATCCAACGTATCAACGCTGGAGCTCGTCAACACGGAATTTCATATTCGCAGTTGATCGGTAAATTAAACGCTAAAAACATCGGCCTTAACCGTAAGGTATTAGCTGACTTAGCTTTAAACAACCCTGACGCTTTCAAAGCAGTTGTAGACGCAGTAAAATAGAGTTTTAAACCGCTATCAATTTGTTAGATATTAAAAATGCCACTCGAGAGAGTGGCATTTTTTATTGCTATGTTTTACGTGCTGTTATTGTTTCACGTGCTGTCATCGTGCTGTCATCGTGAGCGGAGTCGAACGACTGGTACGTCAATGCAATCAAAGATGTGTATAAGCTTTAACTTCAGTGATTTATATGTCAATATCATTAACAACAAAGTGGAAAGAATGTATTGACGTACCAGTCGTTCGACTCCGCTCACGATGACAGCACGATGACAGCACGATGACAGCACGATGACAGCACGTAAAACAAAATGATGACAGCACCTCTATAAAACAGCAAACGTGACCTGGAGGGGGTCACGCTTGCAACATTTACATACTATTGTGATTAATTAAATCCGATTTTAATAACCTGGGTTTTGCGTCATATTAGGATTCGTGTCCAGATCGTCTTTTGAAATTGGCCAGTATTCATCTTTGTTTTCTTGGAATTTCACTTCTTGTGTTCCGAAAGACTTCACCGCTACGCTGTGGTTGTATACTGGGTTAGCACTTTCATCAAAGCGTTGGATAGCGTTTTTCGTCCAGCTGTTGGCCGATCTGTTTAAATAGATATAACCATTCATTACATCTTTTGCGATGCCCCAGCGGCGGATATCGTGCCAACGGAAGCCATCATCTGCCAGCTCCACTTTACGTTCATAACGTAAGGCCTGACGCAATTGTGCCTGTGATAAGCCTTGTGGCAGGTTAGGCATCTTTGCGCGGTTACGGATTTGGTTGATGGCATCGTATACCGACTGGTCGATGCTGTTGCTTTCAATCTTCGCTTCGGCATAGATCAATAACAATTCTGCGTAACGGAAGATCCCTACATTTAGGTCAGACTCTCCTGATACGGATGTTGTTGCATATTCCGTAAGATCCGCATGTTTTCTCCATAAATATCCGGAGAAGGAACGGTAGGCATTGGTAGCATCTGTGTTTGTTTGCGAGCTTGGTTTTGTTCCAGTGCCATTGATTACTGGCCAGTAGTTGTTCACTTTGGAGAACTTCGAGTTTGGCTCGAACTGGAAACCGAAGTAACGTGCGCCCGGACGTGCACAGTACATATCTAAACGTGGGTCACGGTTTTCGAAAGGCTTGGTTTCATCGTACAATGGCGATTCGGTGATGAATTTACCGTCTAAAGCCTGGAATGAATCGATGAAGTTTTGGGTTGGTCCCCAATAACAAACGCCTTTGCCTAAGCGTGAAGCCATGTAATAAGTTTGGTTATGCACATTGCCACTGATGGCTTTGTTGTATTCGGCTACCCAAATCCACTCTTTACTGTCTTTATAGCCTGCGTGTCCGAAGATATTCGCGTTTTGTGGCTCACCATCGGCGTGTCCTTTGTTTACAAAATCAATGGAAGCATCGAATGGCGTAAGCTCATGCACGCCGTTTGCTAATTCTATGGCTTTCTTGGAAGCGGTTGCCGCTTCTTCGAAACGTGCGTTGTTTAAGGCAACACGCGCTTTCAACATGTAGGCTGCTACGCTAGATGCGCGAACATTTCCTGTCGTTTTTTGAGAAACAGGGAGCTTATCGGCAATAGCGGTAAGCTCGGTTAGGATAAAGTCTACTACCTTGGCCTTCTCTGTTCTGCCCGGTAATTCATCGGTTAAGCGCAAAGTTTTGGTCACCAAGGCTGCATCTCCGTATAATTCGGTTAATTGCGAGTAGCAGTAGGCACGGATAAAACGAAGCTCGGCATCAATTTTATTGTAGGCCTCATCGCTCATCTGCACTTTTAGTTTATCCAAATTGTCTAATACCAAGTGTACACGTGCAATGGTTTTATAATGTGCCGACCAAGGTTTGGTGGCCAAAGCGTTATCAATGGTTAAAGAACTGGTGATAGAGGAGGTATAGTTGTTTCCTGGGCGAGCAAAACCGATGTCTGTAATGTTGTCCATCACGTGCCAAAGCGGTGTGCTAGCAGCGTCTAATAGCGTTAAAGCTTTGTAGGCGCCTAATACCCCTAATTCTGCTTCCTTGGCATCAGCCGGGAAGTTCTCTGTGTTGGGACCGTTTAAGTTCATGCGGTCCAGATCGCATGACGCCAATAAGGCGGTACATAACATGCTGATTCCTAAAATTCGTTTCGTATGCTTGATCATGTCGTCTTAAAATTTAATGTCTAAACCAAAAGTGTATACTTTAACTTGTGGATAGAAGTTACCCCCACCCAATGTTACGTTCTGATCAGCAGACGCATCGAAGTTGATTTCTGGGTCGTATCCTTCGTAGAAGTTTGTTTTGGTGAATAGGTTCTGTCCGTTTGCGTAGATGTAAATGCCGCCGATTTTAGCGCTTTGGAACCATGCTGTTGGCAATTGATAGCCTAAGTGTAGGTTTTTAAGACGTAAGTAGGAAGCAGGTTTCATCCAGAACGTAGAGTTTTGCGTGTTGTTTGAAGAACTGATAGATAAACGTGGCAAGGCAGCGCCCGTGTTTTCCGGTGTCCAGTAATCCAATTGCCAAGGTTTGATGGCCGAGGAGTTCGCTGCAGGAATCACGTAGTGTGTATTCAAATAGCCGTCCACTTTCGCCACACCTTGCAAGAAGGCGCCAAATTTAAAGCCTTTGTAGCCAAAGTCTAAGTTAATACCATAGGTATAACGTGGAATGGTGCTACCGATAATGGTTTTATCGGCCTCGCTGATTTTACCATCAGGGATGGCATTTCCATCGGCATCGAAAGCACCAGCGATATCTTTATAGCGGATATCACCCGGTTGTAAAGTACCGAATTGTTTCGGTCCGTTGTCGATCTCTTCTTGTGTTTGGTAAAGACCTTCAGCTACATAACCGTAGATGGAGTTTAGGGAAGAGCCTTCTTGTTGACGCAGTAAGGATCCGATTTGGGTGCCACGCATATCAAGAATGGTATTCTTTACATCCGAGAAGTTAAAGCCTAATCCGAATTTGAAGTCGTTCCATTTGTTATCGTAACGTGCGCCTAATTCCCAGCCTTTGTTCTGCACTTTCGCCGCATTTTGGTAAGGCGGGTTTAAACCGTGTAAGTTCGAAATCGGTAATACCAGTAAGATACCATCTGTTTCTTTGGTATACCAATCGAAGTTAAAGCTAAACTTGTTAAATAAGGTTGCATCTAAACCTACACCCGCTACCGTGGTTTCCTCCCAACGTAAGGTCGGGTTGGCTAAGGTATTTTGTGTTACGAGTTGGTTAATGATGCCGCCCATCGAAATACCGCCCATGGCTAAGTTTTCCGAGAAAGGCTGGTTGGTACCGATGTTTTGGTTACCTAAGATACCCCAAGAACCTCTTAGTTTCAATTGGTTGATTTTGTTGCGCAAGTTGGCCATGAATGGTTCTTGCTCAATACGCCAGCCAGCAGAGAAGGATGGGAATGTAGACCAGCGGTTTTGACCGATAAAACGGGAACTACCATCGTAGCGTAAGTTGGCTTCGAATAAGTAGCGGTCTTTGAAGGCGTAGTTGAAACGGCTAAAGCCGGAAACTAATAACCACTGTGTTTGTGTACCATCGTTTTGTTTGGTTTCGGTATCTGCACCGGCACCTAATACTTCATAGGTATCGTAGGTGTAGTCGCGGCGGTATCCCATTAAGTATTTCTCGTCGTACGACTCGCGGGAAGTACCTACCATTAAGCTTAAGCTATGGTCGTTGAAGGTTTTACTGGCCGTGGCGTGGAACTGGTAGTTACCGAAGAACTCGCGGTAGGCTGTTTCTGTTAATTCTGTTGAGGGGTGTGCTGAACCTGCTTCTGAACCATCGATATAATAGGTCATTAAGGCCTTCACGAAGTTATGTGTATTTCTGGTGCGGTAGCGAGGTGCTGCTAAAGCAGTAACCGATAACCAGTCTACAGGTTTGTAGGTTAAGGAGATGTTACCGATCAACTCAATGTTGTTGATTTTTCTGTTTCCACCATCCTCAATAAAGCCTACCGGGTTGTTTTTTACCCAGCCATCAGACCAGTTATCGCCGTAACGGATTGGAATATTCGTAGGCATACGACCTAGGTAATTCCAGATGGTTCCTTCGTTAGCAATCTGCAGACGATCTCTGTTGTTCGCGGAGAAGTCTAATTTGATGTTTAATTTATCGTTTGGATTGATGTCCATGTTGTTACGGAAGTTGTAACGCTGGAAGTTCGTGTTTTTAATTAAGCCGTTTTGTTTTACATAGCTTAAAGAAGGGTTTACACGGATTTTTTCGGTACCCGTTGAAAGGGATACATAATGATTGTGGGTAAATCCATCACCGCTTAAGATGGCTTTTTGCCAATCGTAATTGTCTGGATTCTCCGCGTATAGCTGGTCGAATTCATCAAAGTTCTGTTGGGAATACACTTCTGATCCACCGTCGTTTTTACTAGCCTCATTGAATACGCGCATAAATGTACGGCCGTCGGTTACCTCGGGAATAAAGGTAGCATCTTGCCAGCCGGTATAGCCTTTGTAAACAACGTTGAAAGCGCCTTTAGCACGTTTGGTGGTTACTAAAATTACCCCGTTGGCTGCACGAGAACCGTAGATGGCAGCGGAAGCCGCGTCTTTTAGGATCGAGAAGGATTCAATGGAGTTTGCATCGATCGAGTTTAGATCACCTGCCACACCATCAATAATCACTAAAGGTGCGCTGGCAGTCGAGAAGGAGTTGATACCGCGAATGCTGATCGACCCTTGGTCACCACCTGGAGCACCTGTTTGGGATGTAACCGTAACACCCGGTGCTAAACCTTGTAATGCCGCCGATACCGATACTGCAGGGCGATTGTCTAATTCCTCACCGCTGATGGTAGCTACTGCTCCTGTTAAATTCGTTTTCTTTTGTGTTCCATAACCTACCACAACCACCTCATCTAAGTTGGTTAAATCCGTAGCTAAGGTAACATCGACTGCTGATTGGCCGGAAACGGTTCTCTCCGCATTCTTGAATCCTAATCCTTTAAAGATTAAGACATCGCCGTTGCTGGCTGAAACCTGGTATTTCCCAGCTTCATCCGTCGCAGTAATGGCGTTTAAACGACCTTTAATGCTGATGGATACCCCCGCAACCGGTTGGCCCTCCGCATTGGTCACTTTCCCCATTATCTGTACTTGCTGTTGCGCCAAAAGCATCCCAATTGGCATTAATAACAGCATAAAAATGAGTTGTACTTGTTTTTTCATTTAGATGTTTGTTAATGATTGTCGGTTAAAATGTAATGTGTAGCATGTTTCTACAGGTGATCGTTTTTTATTTCTTAAATTTTGTTTCGAAACTAGGTTTATCGTATTAACATAGTGTTAACTCCGTGTTTTATTCCTATTAATAAATGGTCATAATTAACAAAAAAACATTTTTTTGTTTAAAAATAACATTGGTTATTGTTTTTCACTTAGCGTTTCGAAATTAAAAAAAAGATTTTTAAACTCAAATGTTTAAAAATCTTTTTTTTATTGGGAGATAAGAAGTGTTGTGGTAGATGCTTAGGCTAAGATCATTTTGATGCCTAATTCTTCAATAGCTTTGACGGTATCTGGCGATACTTTGCTATCGGTAATAATGTAGTCTACGTCGATAAGTTCGCAGATCTTGCCCAACCCTCGCTTACCGAACTTACTACTGTCGGCTAAGATGGCTACCTTTTGCGAGGTTTGTAACATTTTTTGATTTAAAGTGGCTTCCGGAAGGTTGGAAATGGAGATCCCAAATTCCAAGTCGATACCATCAGCACCCAAGAATAAAATGCCGCAACTGATATCTTCTAATATACGTGTGGCATAATGGCCGGCTACGGAGGAGGAGTTGGAGCGGATCAAGCCGCCGAGCTGAAGAACCTCAATATTGGGTTTGCCACTCAGTTCCAAACCTACCTTAAGGGCTGGGGTAATGACAGTTAGCCCTTGGCTTGACTCCAGGTTTTTGGCCAACGCAAAAACGGTGGTGCCGGAACCAATCATGATGGAGTCGTTGTTCTTAATTAATTTTAAAGCCGCTTGTGCTATTTTTTGTTTCTCATCGCTATTAATAGTTTCTTTTACTAAAATAGGACGGTCAATAGCATAAGGATTGCTGCTGGATGCACCTCCTTTTATACGGAAAAGTAAATTTTTTTCTTCCAAGAGCTTTAAATCCTTGCGGATGGTGACACTGGAAACCTTCATTGTTTCGCAGAGCCAATCAATACTGATCTTTCCTTTTTCTTTTAAGCTCTTTAGAATGAATTCATGCCTATCTGTGATATTTCTCATAATTCATCATGTCAGTTAATAGTTTAACAAATATAAATGACTTTTCCGTATGTTTTCATTCTTTTTTTTTATTTAAAAATGTTTTTTTTATAATCTTTTTTTCTACATTTGAATTGTAGAGACTATAGATTCAGTAATAACCAAACATACCTTATGTCAAAATATACCCTGCCGATTCCAGCTGAAAAGCGCCGTTGGATTATCATATTCGTTATTTTTCTTGCCATTGTCTTTAATTATTATGATCGTCAGATCGTATCCATCTTAAAGCCGATGTTAAAGGATGAGTATGATTTGGGGGATGATGGTTATGCTTTGGTGTTGAATGTCTTTACGGTGTTCTATGCTTTAATGTATCCGGTGTCGGGTTGGTTGGTCGATCGCTTTGGCGAGCGTAAGGTGATGTTGGTCGGTATTCTAGGCTGGTCGATGGCTTGCTTGGGTGGCGGTCTATCCCGTACCTTCGGATCCTTTCTGTTCTTCCGTGGAATGCTCGGAGCAGCTGAGCCTACAAACTTTCCGGCGCAGTTAAAGGTGGTGACAGTTTGGTTTTCCGGGAAGTTGCGCGCTACGGCAAATAGCCTTTGTGTGGCAGGAAGTTCCATCGGGGCTATTATTGCGCCGCCATTGGTGGCCTGGTTAGCCATGAAGTACGATTTCCATACGGTATTTATAGTTGCCGCGGTAGTGGGCTTTATTATTGCCTTATTGTGGTTTTTAATATATACAGAGCCTCCTCGTGAGATTAGAGAAGCGGCTGCAGATAGCACTTCAGATCAGAAAGAAGAAAAAGCCTTTACTTGGGGACAGCTATGGAGCCGTAAATCGCTATGGGGAATCTTACTGATTCGTTTCGTAAGTGACCCGGTGTGGTATTTCTGTTTATTCTGGTTGCCGGGTTACCTGCAAGAGGAAAGCGGATTAACCTTAGCGCAGATCGGAATGTTCGGATGGATTCCATTCTTGGTGGCCGATTTAGGCGCTATCGGAACTTCAGCCTGGTCGGATAAAATGGTGCGTAAAGGCCTGGAGCCTTTAAAGGCAAGAAAGATTATGTTGAGCAGCATCGCGGTATTAGCCCCTCTATGTTGTTTAACGACTTATGTAACGAGTCCATACTTAACCATCCTGATCTTTGCTTTAGTAGCAGTGGCCTGTTTAAGTTGGTTATTTACTATATCGGTGGTGATTGCGGAGGCTTTCCCGGTGAAAAACGTCGCCTCGGTATTAGGTATTGCCGGTGGATTTGGAGCCTTAGGTGCCGTATTGTTCAATTATTTCGTTGGACAAATGATGGGGTCGCTAGGTGCAGGTACGATTTTTATCGCCATGGCCTTTATGCATCCCATTGCCGTATTGATTTTATGGACGATGGTGAAAAAGGAACGTCCAAAGGAAGTTCCGGCTGTTGAACAAATTTAATAACAAGATTTTACAAGATTATTTAGCATACAAAATGGGAGAAGTTAAGACAATTCTAGAACCAGCAAGAGAGACACCAGTACGCATGGATGTTGATGTGTTGGTGGTAGGTGCTGGTCCTGCGGGAATTATTGCTGCGCAAGCTGCCGCATCTGATGGTTTAAAAGTAGCCTTGATTGATAATCGTAGTTTTGTGGGTGGAAACATGACCATCGGACTACCTATCTTAGGGTTCTTAGGGCAAAAAGGTAATCAAATTATCAAAGGCTTGCCGCAGCAGTTTATCGACCGCTTGAAAGAGGTGGATGCCGCGTCGGAGCACCGCCCTTGTCCTTTGCACATGAGCTTAACCTTAGTAGAGCCTGAGGCTGTGAAAAACGTAGGCTTAAAGGTGTTGGAAGAAGCTGGCGTGAAAGTGTTGCTGTATGTGTTTTCTGCCGGTGTGGTTATGGAAGGTGATGAGCTGAAAGGTGTTATCATTGAAAGTAAATCAGGGCGTGAGGTGATTCTTGCGAAGACTGTAATCGACTGTACAGGAGATGCTGACGTTGCTTATAAAGCAGGTGTTGAATGTGAACAAGGCAATGAAGTAGGTGGAGCACAACCACCGACCTTGATGTTCTGTATGGCCGGTGTAGATACCGATAAATTGCGGATGTCTATTGCGGAAGAGCCTAGAACCTATTTAACAGACTTTATTCCGGCTGAGTATTTCGGTCAGAACCATCAGTTTATCGTAGTTGGATTACGTAGTGTGATGGAAAAAGCTCGTCAGGCTGGCTATCATTTACCTGTAGAGCGTACGATTCTAATTACCGGATTACGTGAGGGCGAAGTTTGGGTAAATATGTCACGTATCAACGGTGTTGATGGTACGAATCCGGAGAGCTTAACGTATGGTGAGATTGAAGGCCGTAAGCAAGTGGAAGAGATCCAACGATATTTAGTAGAATATGTCCCTGGATTCGAGAATTCCCATTTTACGAAAATGGCTCCTTTCTTAGGGATTCGTGAAACCCGTCGTATTGTAGGAAACTACGTGATGACGGCAGATGATATCTTAGGATGTCGTCGTTTTGAAGACGCTGTTGCGGTAGCGAGCTATCCATTGGATATCCACCACCCGGAAGGCGGAGGCTGTACTTTGACTTGGTGTGGCGATAGCTACGATATTCCATACCGTTCTTTGGTGCCTAAAAAGGTGAAGAATCTTTTAGTAGCCGGACGTTCGATTTCTACGACGCATGAGGCGATGTCGGCTATCCGTGTGATGGCGCCATGTATGGCGATGGGCGAGGCTGCAGGTCGTGCTGCAAAATTAGCGGTTCGTCATGGTGTTAGTCCTGATGCTGTAAATGTAGAAGAATTACGTGCAGAATTAATTAAATCCGGAGCTTACTTAGGTGAAGAAACCGTAAGCGCCGTATAAAGAAAATCTCGATGAGTAACTTAAACCCTTCCTCACGCAGAAATTTTATTAAAAAGGCAGGCTTGTTAGCAAGCTTGCCTCTTTTTGATTGGTCTGCGGTGTTAGCCGATGCGCAAAAGCCTACCTCGGCATCTTTACGTGTATTGACTTGCAATATCCGTGTCGATTTGCCGGAAGATGAGGCGAAAGGCCTAGGCTGGAAGCACCGTAAAGAAGCTTGCATTCAAGTTATCAGAAAGCAGAAAGCCGATCTTATCGGTTTTCAGGAAGTTTTGAAAGGACAGTTCTTGGATCTGAAAAACGAATTACGTGATTATTATGCCTTTGGTTTTGATGGACCGGAGATGGATAAGTTCAAAACCGGCTATCATGGCATTGCGAAAAACCCGATCCTATTCTCGAAGAAGCGCTTTGAATTGTTGACAGCAGGCGGCTATTGGTTATCTGAAACACCACTGATTGCAGGAAGCCTATCCTGGGGTTCGGCCAGAGCGCGGAACTGCAGCTGGGTTCGTTTATTGGATAAAAAGACCAATAAGGAGATCCGATTGGTTAATCTGCACCTGGATCATGTGAGCAATGAAGCGAAGCTCGGTCAAATTAAGTTGGTTCTGGAAGAGGCAGCGCAATATCAGGAAGATTTCCCGCAGATCCTAACGGGCGATTTCAATACAGGCTATGGCTTAGGCTTGTATCCGGAAATTATTAAAGCGGGTTGGAAAGATACCTACGTCCTAAGCCATGGCGATGCCAAGCCGGAAGGTACCACGAATGCCTTTCAGCCGGATAATGCCGAGCGCAATGCAGGAGCGAAAAAGATTGACTTTATTTTTGTGAAAGGGCCGATGACAGCATCTGCTTCCCACATTATCAAGGACACATATAAGGGAGTATTGCCGAGTGATCATTATTTCTTATCGGCAGATATATCCTATACCTAGGTTCATCCTAATAATGGTCAATTTGCGATGAGTCGGTATTACAATCAAACAATTTAGGTTGTTTAATTTAGTTTAAAAATTAGCAAGAGTACCGCAGGAAAAGCGAATAGGAAGTCACTTTTCCTTTTTTAGGGTTGTTTTGCTTTTATAATATTATTTTTTGTTAATTTTTATTTACTTTAGATTCATCAACAAATAACCAAATAACTTATAAACCGAATGAGCCAAGACAATTTAATGAACAGGCTAGGGATTCCTAGCAATTTGAAATGGGGATACCTGGGTATACTCATTTTTATGATGGGGGATGGGGTAGAGCAGGGCTGGTTAAGTCCATACCTCATTGAGCATGGCATGAGTATTCAACAATCGGCTACCCTATTTACTGTATATGGGATTACCATTGCTATTTCTTCCTGGTTTTCCGGTGTCCTAGCGGAAAGCTATGGTCCGCGAAAAGCGATGGCCATGGGCTTACTGCTGTATATTATTGGCACCATAGGCTTTGTGGGGATGGGTATGGCCAAACTAGACTATACGTCTATGTTGTTTTTCTATGCCATCCGCGGATTTGGCTATCCCTTATTTGCCTATTCGTTTATGGTTTGGATTACCTACCGTGCTCCGCAACATATATTAGGACGGGCAGTAGGCTGGTTTTGGTTTGTCTTTACGGGCGGATTGAACGTGCTGGGCGCTTATTACTCCAGCTGGGCATTGGATAAAATTGGGTATGAAAACACCTTATGGAGTTCCATTCTATGGGTATTGGTGGGAGCTTTCTTTGCGCTGCTACTCAATCGCGATAAGTTTGAAACCAAGGCCTCTCATGGTTCCAAGAAGCAAGAATTGCTGAATGGATTAACCATTGTTAAAAAAGAACCGAAAGTATTAATGGGCGGTATTGTCCGCGTTATCAATACGACGGCACAGTTTGCATTTCCGGTATTTCTACCGCTTTATATGGCCGAGCATGGCTTCGATACCAAAGCCTGGTTACAGATCTGGGGGACTATTTTCACCAGTAATATCATCTTCAACCTGATCTTCGGCTTTGTTGGCGACCGCTTGGGTTGGCAAAATACCATCATGTGGTTTGGCGGCGTAGGCTGTGCCATTACCACCGTATTATTCTACTATTCGCCTATTTGGTTTGGCGGTAGTTATTGGGCAGTTATGGCGGCAGGTATTGCCTGGGGCGCCTTATTAGCCGGTTATGTACCGTTGTCGGCCTTGGTTCCATCTTTGGTAAAAGAGGATAAGGGCGCGGCTATGGCCATCTTAAACCTGGGTGCTGGTTTGCCGGTATTTGTAGGCCCGGCATTGGTGGGTTTATTAATCAGTACCATTGGCAGTGCCGGGGTAATCTGGGTGCTGGCCGGACTGTATCTGATCAGTGCGGTATTAACCAAATTTATTACGATTCCTGCAACAGCGAAATCACACAATTAACAAGATATAATTAGCATAAAAATTAGTTTAAAATTTATGAAAGTATTACTTACAGCGCCTTACGAGAACGATAAAGCTTTGAAAGAGTTGGAAGGCCTTTTTGATGAAATTGTTTACCGTTCGTGGAAACCCCATGGGCGTGCATATAATCCATCGGAGTTAGATGCTTTGATCAAGGAGACCGGGGCGGAGGCCTTAATTTCCGAGCATGATGAAATTACAGGCGAGGTATTGCGCGCCAATCCAGACTTACAGTTTGTAGGCATTTGCCGCGGTACCCCATCAAATATTGATTTAGCAGTGGCTACGGAATTAGGCATTCCGGTATTCAATACCCCGGCCAGAAATGCACAGGCGGTAGCAGAAATGTTTATTGCTAATGTGATCACCTTAATGCGCAACACTGTACCTGCCATCAATTGGTTGGAAGGTAAAAACTGGGGCGAAGGAGCACATACCTCTTACTTAGAATTCAAAGGAAATGAATTGGCAGGTAAGAAAGTAGGGATGGTTGGTTTTGGCGCTGTTGGGCAGCATATTGCCCGCATGTTGGTCAACTTCCCTTGCGAGATTTATTACTTCGATCCTTACTATACCGATGAAAACAGCGATTTTAAAAAGGTAGAATTAGACGAGTTATTCTCCGTTTGTGATGTTGTTGGAATTCACCTTCCGGTGACCAATGAAACCAAAGGCATGATCGATATGCGCTATTTATCCTTAATGAAGCAAGATGCGATTTTCGTGAATACAGCCAGAGCAACGGTAGTAAATCGTGAAGATCTATTGGATATCATTGAGAACGGTAAGATCAGAGGTGCTGTACTGGATGTATTCTACAATGAACCACCTGATGAAATCGATTATAAAATGATCTTGAACAAGAATGTTGTTGCCACGCCACATATCGCAGGTGCTACACATGAGGTAGAAGATCACCACGCTTTCATTATGAATAATAACCTGCGTGAGTTTTTCCATAATGGAAATAAATCCATTAAACAATTGGTGAACAAAGCAGTTTTAGATAAGACAACTATCGGATAATTATGGCACAAAAAGCAGCCTACCTCATCGTCGATATCGGTACAGGCAACGCCCGTGTTGGCGTAGCGACCACTTCCGGAGAAATCCTAAGCATTAAACGGGAGAATGTACATTACGAGACGGATACAAACTACGAAGAGTCTATTTTCTTCAATCCCAATGAACTTTGGGATCAGATATTGCGCCTGGCGACGGCGGCCTTAAAGGAAGCCGGTGATGTGCAGATCAATGCCATTACAGCGACCAGTCAACGGGAAGGTATTGTCGTGATTGATGCGGCAGGTAATTCCTTATTAGGGATGCCAAATATCGACCACCGCGGACGTAAATGGGAAAAGGATCTCTTGGATAAGGATACAGTTTACGAGCTTTCGGGACGCTATCCCACTTCCTTATTCTCTGCGTTTAAATTAGTAGGTGTACGTGAGGTTTATCCTGAACTGTATGCACAGATTGCCTGTGTGATGAGTATCTCGGATTGGATTCAATATAAATTCTCCGGAGTAACCTGTTACGAGCATTCGCAGGCCTCTGAAACCTTGTTATACGATGTCGCGAATAAGCAATGGAGCCAAACCCTATTGGATCTTTTCCAACTGCCGGCGGCTATTCTTCCGGAATTAAAGGATGCAACCAGCATATTAGGGAACATCTTACCAGCGCTTGCTGCGCAATTAGGCATTAATCCAGCGGCTGCTGTTGTGGTGGGAGGCGGAGATACCCAATTGGCTATTCGCAGTATGGAACCATCGGCGAATGACGTTGTTATCGTTTCGGGTACCACCACACCTATCATTAAGATCGTCGATAGCTATGAAAAGGACGAGGATCAACGCACCTGGACCAGCCGGCATATCGATGCTTCTAATTTTATTCTGGAAGCCAATGCAGGGGTTACTGGCTTAAATTACCAACGTTTGAAGGAAATCTTCTATCCGAACGAAGGTTATGATGTTATTGAAAAAGAACTGGAAGATGCTAGCTATTCGCAATGTGTCGCCTCTTTAGGATCTTTGATTGCCGATGAAGAAGAGCCTTTAACCAAAGGTGGTTTCATCTTCAATGCGCCGGTATCTCATCAGCTTACGCGAGGTAGTTTTGTATTTGCCATTCTCTGGGATATTGCATGCAGTATCTATGAAAATTATAAATTCTTATGTGCTGTTTCGCCGCACCAGGAGTCCTATATCTGGGCTTGTGGGGGAGGTGTGGAGAGCCGTAAATTACGTCAGTTTATCGCCAATCTCTTCGGCAAGAGCATCAAAATTCGCGACACCTTCCGCCAAGCCTCCGTGCTGGGTGGGGTATTTGTCTGCAACGATGCCTTACAGGTTCCTAACGTGAGCCCGGAGTTATTGGAAGAAGTTCACCCACAGGATCATGAAGAGTTTGAAAAACTCTATCAAGAGTGGAAAAACGCACGTAGAACCTTTAAACAAGTCGAAGCATAAATGGATACATATTTTTTTGGAGTTGATGTAGGGACGCAGGGAGCACGTATTGTATTGGTCAACCAACGTGGGGAGCTGATTGCCTCAGATGCCCGTAAATTTGATCTTGACGACCGCTTTCGGGAGGAACAATCTCCAGAACTATGGTGGAAAGATTGCCAGGAAATGATGGGTAATCTCATTCAAAACCTGCCATCCTATATCGATAAACAAGCAATTCAAGCCTTATCCGTGACCTCCACGTCCGGAACGGTAATCCCTCTCAATGCAGACATGCAGCCTATTCATGATGCAATTATGTATAGCGATCCGCGATCTGCAGAGCAGGGCAAGCGTTGTAAAACCGTAGCCAGTACCTATGTGCAACATGGTTATACCGGTTTCAATGCTTCTTCGGGCATCTCTAAGATGCTGTGGTTCGTTGAAACCTATCCGGAGAAAGTTGCAGATTTGCACCTGTGGGTGCATGCATCTGATTTCATCGTAGGTAAGTTTTCTGGCAACTATGGCGTTACGGATTATACCAATGTGCTGAAGTCAGCTTATGATTTAGAAAAACTAACCTGGCCAGCCTTCGTGACCAACGAACTGGGCATGCAGGCATCCTGGTTGCAGCAAGTAGTACCCTCGGGTACCGTTGTTGGTGCATTAAACCAAGAGCTGGCTACTGCCTGGGGCATCCCGCGCATTGCCGTGGTGGTAGGTATGACCGATGGTTGTGCTACCCAAATGGCTTCCGGCGCTGTAAAACCCGGAACCTGGAACACCACCATTGGCACCACCTTAGTGATTAAGGGAGTCACCAAATCCAATGTAGTCGATCCCTTAGGCCGCTTATATAGCCATCGCCATCCGGAAGGTTATTGGATGCCGGGCGGCGCCTCGAATACAGGTGCCGATTGGATTTCCTTAGACTTTGCGGAGAATCTGCAAGCCCTCAATGAGGCGGCAGCGCAATTAATTCCCACGGGAAAACTAGCTTGGCCTTTAAAGCAAGAAGGCGAGCGCTATCCGATTATGGCAGCACAAGCCAAAGGGTTCTACCCGGAGGATGCCAGTCGGGAAGAGCTCTTTACAGCAGGATTAGAAGGGGTAGCCTTTATCGAACGCTTGGCCTATGAAATCATAGAAGAGCTTTCCGGCGAAAAGGTAGAGGCGGTATATGCTGCTGGTGGCGGAAGTAATTCCGATGTCTGGTTGCAAATCCGCGCTTCGGTATTGAATGTGCCGATGTACAAATGTAAGGAAGCATCCGGCGCCTTTGGCGCAGCGATTATGGCAGCCTCCAATACTTATTATGGCTCGCTGATTGAGGCGGCCTCGGCCATGACACAAATCGAAAAGGAAGTGCTTCCAGACAATAGTTTGGTGGAAGCTTACGAAGTACAATACCAAGCATTTAAACAAAAATTGAGCGACTTAAACTATATTTAAATGATTACGATCTGTTTATTACGCCATGGTGAAACGGCATTTAATGCCGATGGAAACCGTTACTGTGGTCGTACTGATATTCCCCTAACTGAAAAAGGAATCCAACAGGCAAACCGCATGAACACATTGCTACAGGACTTCCAATTCGATCAGGTATTTTCTTCCCCGCTGCAACGCGCGAAAAATACAGCAGCTATCGCCTCTGGTGATGCTGCACGCGTACAAACCGACGAGCGCTTAATTGAAGTTGATTTTGGAAACTGGGAAGGACAGCGTTCGGAAGACTTTATTGCTGCCGATCCTGAATCGTGGGACAATTGGCTATCCGATCCGGAAAGCCATGCTGCCGGTCGCACGGGCGAAACTGCTAAGCAAGTGACCGAGCGCCTGAATAGCTTTTACCAGGAATTATTGGATCGATACGATGGACAGACCATTTTAGTGGTTGGCCATAATGGTGTCAACCGATTATTTATGTCGCAGCAATTGGGCATGCCGTTGAAAAATTACCGTAAGTTGGTGCAAGAGAATTCCGCCCTCACCTTGATTACATTAGATAAACATAAAGGTTTTAATTTGTTAAAGCTAAATGCCTAATTTTACCATTCAAATTATCCTATGAAAAAGATCTTATTTGTCGGAGCGATGCTCTTCTTAACTTATCCACTTGCTGCTCAAAAACTGCATAGCCTCAACTTTAAAACCGTGGAGGAGATGTATGCTTATTTTCAGTATGCACCGGAAAAGAAAATTATCAGCGGACACCGCGGAACCATCGAGCAGCATTTGCCTGAAAATTCCATCCCGGCGATGAAGGAAGTCTTAAAACATAGTCCGGCTATTTTTGAAATCGACCCCCGTTTAAGCAAAGACAGCATCCCGGTGATGGTGCATGACGCGACCTTGGAAAGAACAACCACGGGAAAAGGGAAAGTGATTGACTATACCTGGAAGGAATTGAAAAAATTACGCTTAAAGGATAAGCAAGGGCAGGAGACCAACTATCGCATCAATACCCTGGACGAGATGATTAAATGGGCGAAAGGCAAAACCATTCTTAACCTAGATAAAAAGGATTTACCGATGGAGATGACGGCGGCCATTATCCGTAAGCATAATGCCTATGCTTGGGTATGGGTGACGGTGCATAACGTGGAACAAGCCCGTTTTTACCTCGCGCAAAATCCGCAGCAATACCTCTCTATGCATATTAAAACGCAAGAAGATTTAACCAAGTTTATGGAGTCTGGCTTGCCTTATAACCGCATGATTGTGTATATCGGCCCGGAGATCAAAGCGGCTAACCAAGCCATGTACAAATTCTTCCATGAAAAGGGGGTGATGTGTATGATTTCCAGCGCGCCTACCTACGATAAACTTCTTACAAAAGAAGCACGGGCAGAAAAGTTTAGGGCAGTTTTTGCAGATGGTGCTTCCATATTAGAATCCGACTTGCCTATTGAAGTGAGTCAAGCGATTCAATAAGAAATAAAATGAATGTTTAGATTAAAAATGCCGTATAATACGGCATTTTTTATTTGTAAGCGGTATCGTTTAATTGCAGCAATAATGGTTATATTCGTGTGAAATTTTTAACCAATGAAATTAATCGCTTCCATGCTCTGGGGTATGCTCTGCCTACTCCTCCTTCTTCCTGTTTCTGCGCAAGAAAAAATAAGTAAAGGCCCTACACCCAACTGGCTCCGTCCCTTAACCGGAAAACCTGTAACGCCAAATCTGGATGATATATCCGATGGTTATTATTTTGAGCTCATCGAGTATCAAGTGAACTTAGGCACACAAACCGAATACAATAAAACCATTAAACATATTTTTGATCAAGCCGGAGTTGAAGGCGCCGGGCAGGTATCGGTTCTTTTCGACCCTTCCTATCAGCAGTTGGTTTTTCACCAGGTTAATATCCTTCGCGATGGTAAGGTGATCGATAAATTAAAGATGTCGAATCTGAAAGTTCTGGCCGTTGAAACAGAACTTTCCCGCTATATCTACAATGGTTCAAAATCAGCATATTTGGTTATCGACGACCTTAGGAATGGCGATAAGCTGGAAGTCTCTTACTCCCTGCAAGGCTTTAATCCCGTCTTCGGCGGTGGATTTGCCGATTCCTTTTCCTTGCAAGGCTCGGAACCGATTGGGTTAATCCATGTGAACTACCAGGTGCCTTCCAATCGGAAGCTGAAGTTTATGTCGCATAACCATGCTCCTCTGGTCAAGGCCGAGAAGATAGATAATTATAAGAATTATTATTGGGAAATGGCAAGTACCACAACGGTCGACTATGAAATGTCGGAACCTGCTTGGTACATCGCTGCACAATGGGTGGAATGTTCTGAATTTAAAAATTGGACCATGGTTGCTCATTGGGCGCATGCGGTCAACCCGATCGATGATATTGCCCCCGGATCCCCCTTAGCCGCGCTGGTTGAAAAGCTATGGGAGCAAGCCGAACACGTGCCGACGCGCTACCTTGATCTGGCGACTAATTTTGTGCAGAATGATATCCGCTATATGGGAATAGAAACCGGCGAGTATTCCCATCGGGCCAATAAGCCCGAGAAAGTACTGGCGCAACGGTATGGCGATTGTAAAGATAAATCGGTATTACTGGCAACTATGTTGGCTAACAAAGGTATTCCAGTGTGTTTAGTCTTGGTCAATAGCAATGGCAGTATCATCAATGAACAGCGCTTAGCCAGTCCTTTTACCTTTAACCATATGATTGTTTCTGTAGAAACACCGGATGGCACTATGGATATTGACCCCACCCTCAGTAATCAAGGGGGGCAGGGGATGGCACGGTACACGCCCTATTACGGCGATATCCTGCGTATTAAGCCGAATGCCTACTTAACCCGTTCAGAACGTCCGCAAAACTGCCGCACCGAGATCTTAGAAACCTTGCAGTTAGAAGCGAATGATGAAGCTACCTTAACCGTAAAGACCAGCTATTGGGGTGGTGATGCAGATGTGATTCGGAATTCCATTAAACAAACAGCGAAGAACCAAATTAAAAAAAACTATTTCGATTATTATAAACGAGTTTATGGGGAAGTAACCTCCAATGGCAATTTACGCTATGAAGATGACCTCAAGAACAACAAGTTTGTGGTCTATGAAAGCTATAAAATCAGAAAATTAAGCCAGTTGGATGAAAATACCGGCAAGCGCTTCATTCCTTTCGTAGCTAACGGTATTTCCGAGTACTTGCCCAACGTATCCGCAACGCAGGTTTCACCCGTTTATTTGAGGTATCCCATTGATCTAACTTATGAGCTAGTACTGATTAACCCGAACAAGAAAAACGCGAAAAATATCTATGAAACGATGTTTGTTGATCGTCCGGATTATCGATTTGGATGGGTGATGCGCAATAGTAAGGATTCCTTGAGAATCACCTATAAATTTGGAACCCACAATAGTTTCATCCCTTCAGAAAACATCCCACAGTTTCGGGATGATTTTGCAAAGCGCGATGATTTCCTTAGTATGGCCATTTTTGTAGACAAAGATGGCAACTTGGCGATGGGAAAAAATCCTTTTCAACTGCAATGGATAGCGGTTATCGCTGTATTGATGACCCTTGCCTTGGCATTCTTTGTCCTTAAAAAGTTCTATCATTGGCGCAGTCCTTCCGCTATTATTACCCCCGGCGAAGAGCCTGTTCATAAGGATTTAGGTGGTCTTTTATTTGTACTGCCTGTTGTCCTTATATGGCTCATCGTTGCCTTCGGCGCCAATTTTGTAAGCTTTTCCTCCTATTTATTAGCAGATACTTGGCATGCAATATCTTATCTACAAGGAAGCACCAGAAATACCTATTATTTGTTGCTTGGTTTCGAGCTGCTATGCTCTACCCTGATATGGGCTGGCCTGATATACTCCTTTGTGTTGTTATTACAGAAAAGAGACCTCTTCCCGCAAACGTTGTTAACTGTTATTGTATTCGCTTTTGTCTTTGTGGTAATTGATTATATATTAACACTTTATGTGCAGGAAGGCAGTGATCTCCAACGCTTTTTTGTGCAACGTATGATTGTGCTATTGGTTGTTTATGGCGGAATATGTTATTACTTGTATACTTCGAAACGCGTGAAGGGCACTTTTGTTGTTCCTTTTCGGTATAGGTATCAAGCGGAAGTAATGGAGGAAATTGTGGAGGAGGAAGGACAGTAGGGGGGGAGATTAACTTTCAAGTTCGTGCTGACATCTTTCTGTCATCGTTTTGGCCCGCGCTGTCATCGTGAGCGGAGTCGAACGATTGGTACGTCAGTGCAATCAATAATATCTAACGCACTAATTAATAACGTTTTGTGAAAGCATGTCATTGATGTTATAAGATGCTATTGGAGAGTTAGTTACAAGTGGTTTGTACTGACGTACCAGTCGTTCGACTCCGCTCACGATGACAATACTTGCCGCAACGATAAACAAAGCGTGCCGCAACGATAAACAAAGCGTGCCGTAGTTTGCTAGCAAAGTTTAACAAGTCATGCCACTTCATGTCATCACCTTCCTATAAATTTTGCAAACATTTTACTCCCTCACGATGACAGCACGATAACAAAACGATGACAGCACGATAACAAAACGATGACAGCACGATAACAAAACGACGACAGCACGCGCCAAAGCGTAAAACAAAGTCCCACGCTATTTGACCTACAAATTACTCTGCTTCTTGATTTTCGTTCTTGTCGTTGCAGGTTTTGCCAGCTGTTTTGCTTCATACTGGCGTTCCAGATACTTAATAATTTCTGCGGCGATATCTTTTCCGGTTGCTTGCTCGATGCCTTCTAGTCCAGGAGAAGAGTTTACTTCCAGGATCAATGGTCCTCTGGATGAAGGGAGCATATCTACGCCGGCTACGGTTAGTCCCATGGCGCGGGCAGCAGCAATAGCGGTTTCTTTTTCTTTACGGGTAAGCTTAATAACTTCGGCGGTTCCGCCACGGTGAAGGTTCGAGCGGAATTCGCCCTCTTTGGCGGTTCTTTTCATGGCGCCAACAACTTTGCCATCTACTACAAAAGCACGAATATCAGTTCCTTTGGCTTCTTTAATATACTCTTGAATCAAGATGTTATTGCCGAGGCCATAGAACGCTTCGATTACCGAGGAGGCTGCTTTTTTGGTTTCTGCCAATACCACACCGATCCCTTGTGTTCCTTCCAGCAATTTAATCACGAGCGGGGCACCACCCACCATGTTTATCAAGTCGTCTACGTCGGATGTTGTCCGTGCAAAACCGGTAATAGGGAGGCCTAAGCCTGCACCTGACAGGATTTGCATGCAACGCAGTTTGTCGCGCGAACGGGTGATGGCCTGACTCGGGTTGGCCGAGATAACGCCCATCACTTCAAATTGGCGTACGATGGCCGAGCCATAGAACGTCACTGAAGAGCCGATGCGCGGAATAACGGCATCAATTTCACCTATATCCTGACCCTTATAATGTATGGAAGGTTTCCCTTGTTGAATGCCTACATAGCATTTGCTATGGTCCATCACGGAACATTCATGTCCACGAGCAATGGCGGCCTCCACCAATCTTTTTGTAGAATAAATCGATCTATTCGTCGATAATACGGCTATTTTCACGTTGTTTTCTTGTTTAACAGATAAACGGGCAATTATGTTTTATATGATGTTGGATGCTAAATTTTTCTTGGAAACATCCACTAAAAACTTCCTGGTAATAAAGTTGCGCCCTAATAACATTGGGTAGGACATGGCCGTACGGTCGCGGAAGGAAAGCTTAATATCGAACAGCTCGTTGTACATGCGTACCTTGGTAAGGAAGATATACCGAATTTCAGACTGTCCGAAGGAGCTTTTAATGGTCCTTTCCCGATGTACGGGAAAGGTTAATTTTAATACTTTATCACTGTCCATATTCGGACGGATGTGACCTATAACATAGAGGTGTCCTTTTTTATTTACCACCTCCATCTGTTCGCAGTGCAAAACAGAAGTTTCTGCGCCGGTATCAATTTTTGCTTCGATATCGTATAGTCCCAGCTCCGGAAGGTCTACGACTTCTGTTCTGCCTATAATTCTTTTGCCGTCCACCTCAAATTTATTCGTAAATAAATTCTCCGAAAGGAGAGCGAATGGTCACTTTCTTACGATCTGCAGCTTCCACGCGTCCGATGATTTGCGCTGGAATACCGAAGGATTCCGAAATCTGGATGATGTCGGCAGCAATGGCTTCAGGAACGTATAATTCCATGCGATGGCCCATGTTGAACACCTTGTACATTTCCTGCCAATCGGTATTCGATTCTTTTTGAATCAACTCAAAAAGCGGCGGAACAGGGAATAAGTTATCCTTAATCACATGCACATCATCTACGAAGTGCAATACTTTCGTTTGTGCCCCACCTGAACAATGTACCATACCGTCAATCTGCTTGCGGTATTTGTCTAATATTTGTTTAATAACAGGCGCATAAGTGCGTGTTGCCGATAATACCAATTTACCTGCCGTTACTTCTTCACCTGTTTCTACTTTAATTTTATCGGTTAGGGCTTTTCCACCAGCGAATACCAAGTCGTAAGGAACTGCAGGGTCAAAGCTTTCCGGGTATTTCTCCGCGATATATTTGCTGAACACATCATGGCGCGCCGATGTTAAGCCATTGGAACCCATACCACCGTTGTATTCTTTTTCATAGCTTGCTTGGCCGTTTGAGGCAAGGCCTACAATCACGTTTCCAGCTTGAATACGGTGGTTTGAAATCACATCCTCGCGTTTCATCCGACAGGTTACCGTACTGTCTACAATGATGGTGCGCACTAAGTCGCCCACATCTGCGGTTTCTCCACCTGTGGAATAGATGCCGATGCCTAATTCGCGTAATTCCTTCAGGATGTCTTCTGTTCCGTTGATAATTTCAGCGATAACTTCGCCCGGGATTACGTTTTTATTACGTCCAATGGTGGACGATAATAAGATGTTGTCGATTGCACCAACGCAAAGTAAATCATCTAAATTCATGATAATGGCATCCTGCGCAATACCGCGCCATACCGAAGCATCGCCGGTTTCTTTCCAGTAAACATATGCTAGGGAGGATTTCGTTCCGGCCCCATCGGCATGCATAATGTTGCACCAGTTTTCATCCGCGCCTAAAATATCCGGGATGATTTTACAGAAAGCTTTCGGGAATAAGCCTTTATCAATGTTTTTAATGGCGTTGTGTACATCCTCTTTTCCAGCGGATACACCTCGTTGGTTGTATTTTAAATCTGACATCTTGCTTGCAAAAATAAGCAAACCGCTCGATTATAGCGAAAGTTTTTCACCTCCAAATCAACAGCTGTCTAAATTGAGGGTTTCATCTTATAATCCTTTTAATTTTAAGGCTTTATCTTTTTGCGTTAGCATAACCTGCGCGCGGTCGGCCATTTCTTTCTGCCAGTCGGGATCGGCCTGCTCAGGCAGCCCTTTGATAAATTTTCCATCAACATAATAAAATCGGAAGTCTTCCCCCTTTTTCGTTTTTGAATAATCAAATTCCGGCATATACATATGTGCATTGTAATGGTATAGTTCTTCATGAACAAAAGATACCTGCTGATCTTTAAAGAAATAATGAACCTTGGTATAGCCACCCTCGCCATAGTAGTTAATATCCATTTTCTCCAGGATATTATTCATAAAGTAAAAATAGACAATGCCACCTTCGGTAGATTCCCCCGGGAAATCCACCGAGTCTACTTTCCCCCAGCTTGGAATCGCCTGAATGCGGTTGTAATTATCGCGGATAGATTGCATGGTATCCAGCGGCGCTGGATTGAGAACGACGGAATCTGCCGAAAGGGTATCAGTACTGCTATCTGCGCTGTTATCCTGCTGTTGCTGCTGATTGTTTTGACATCCTGCCAATAGTAAAATCCCCATAAGAAGGGAGAATATATACTTCATACTGCTGTTTTTATTTTAAATCAATATAGAAACAACAGGCCGAGCCGGAAAATGTTTGCTGAAGAAATGGCAGTGGAGAAGAGCTTAGGTGAGTTGGTTTTAGCCTTTTGCTCAAGCGTATCCTAGCCCTTTGCAAAGGGGATTGATACGGGTGAGAAAGGGGTGAGAAAGGGGAGAGGAAGGGGTGTGTGTTAGACAGGAGATATGAGTGTCTTATACTGAAATAGGTTTACAAAAAGCGAACTGATTACTAAATTAGGTTTACGCCTTATTTTTTATACTAAATAGGGTTGTCTTTGTTTTTGTTTTTGGATTTCATTGTTTTTTTCTGATGG
>NZ_WSQA01000008.1 GCF_009768885.1 Sphingobacterium humi | reverse complement strand
TGACGAGGCATATCTCATGTCCATTATGGCAGGCGAAACAAAGAAGCCCCAACAGGCGGTAGCACCGCAAGAGCCGAGCGCAGAGCCGACAAAGGAAACGCCAACGGAAAAGCCCGTAGACAAAGAGCGCACCCGACAAAAGAGGGCTTCCGATACGGGCTATGGCGAGCGTTTTCTCAACAGCCACACCATGACACGCCGTGGTGATAAGAGCATCTACATCCGGCAGGAATACCACGAACGGCTTTCCCGTATCGTGCAGGTTATCGGGAAAGACAAGATACCCCTATATGCCTATTTGGACAATATTCTCGAACATCATTTTGAACAATTCGAGAAAGCCATCACCGATGATTTCAACAATAAGTTTAAACCCATTTTTTAAAATATTCGATTATGAAAAAGACACAGCAAAAACAACAGGAAAAGATACTGCGCAAAGCCCATTATCAAACGTCATTTTTAAGACCGACAGGGGTTGTGGCAAGGTGCGGAAAATCGGTCTACATAAGCCCCGATTTCCATAAGAAACTATCCCGTATCGTCTTTCTGCTCGGAGAGGGAAAAATCACACTTGCCGATTACCTGCACAGTGTATTGAAACACCACTTTGAGGAGTTCGGAGACGAAATAAAGATTATCTACGCCGACAAGCAAAAGCCAATCTTATAGCTATGGAAGCATTGATTGTAATATGCCTTATCATCGTCATCATCCTTTTGCTGAAAGATAAGGTGGTCATCCATAAGACCGTCCGCAGGGAGGTAAAGCCGAAAAAGAAAAGCCCAGACCTGCCGGATATTATGGGGCTTCCCAAGCCTGTGGAACGCCACACCTTGCCACTGGATGCCACAAAGAGACAATCGGGCGAACGTGACGGGATAGCTGATAATTTTGGAACAGAAACCTACGGGATAGGTTTTGGATTGGAAAATCCGCAGATTGAGGGAGAGCCGGATGAAGTTTTCGGGAGTATGTCCGATTTTGAAAATGAGGAAGACGAATGGGATGAGTACGGGTTTGAGGACAGCGACAATGAGTTTGCCACAGGGGTTACCTTTGATGAACTGACGACCGTGGGGGCATGGTTGGAGCAAGATACACTTGAACCTGCCCAGCAACAGAAAGCGGTGGATATAGTTCAGCGATTACAGGGAACGGAATTGTTAAGTCTGCTCGAAAACTCAATGGATGGGGCTTCACGGAAGATTGCAGAGTTGTTGGACAAGAGCCTCTCCGCCGGAACGGATTTCAGTTCTCCCGATTTGCGGAAAAGTGATTTAGAGGATTTCGACATTGGGGAGTTTGTCTGAAAAGACAGCTTCCCTTTGTTTTTTAAAAAGCACTTCAGGATTCAATTCATCCTGAAGTGCTTTATCTTATAAAGTTTCTATAGCCTCATGTAGACGTTCAGCATAGGCGAATGCAGTTAGCTTGACCCATTGTTTCGTAACCCTTATTATCCAAAATATTAGGATAACAATTAAGAATATTTCAGCGATAAAGAATATCTCGGGAAATTGACCCACTGTCCATACTCCACTGGTATACACAAAAAAACCGTAAGTAGCTAAAATCAGTGATATTATTAAAGCTATGGCATAAGGCTTAAGTCCTAATAAGTTTCTACGAAATCCGTATCCCATATTTTCTCTAAAAATGAGTGCATACTTGTTTATATCACGAGTGTTCCCGATAACAAATTTTGTCCAAGCACGGTAAACTTCATCTGCATCATCAGGATTCAGTCTTTCAAACTGTTCATCAACACTGTGTCCTGTAGGACACAATTGTTCCATCTTTAAATGGTTTCTCGTTTTGGTATGTCTATCCAAGTGTGCATCACGCCAACGAAACAACTGTGTAGTAGGCGCACCACCCCAATCACGCCAAATATCTGCTTCCTTTTTTTTTCCGGCATCCCGACCAAGATGTGATGTTAAGTAAGCAAGTACCCCAATAAGCCCTACAGGTATGCCATAGTGGTAATACTGTTGGAAATCCCATACAGTAACCACTAACATTACGCTTAAGGGCAAGTAGAAAAGTATCATGGGATAAACCCTCGCAGTTAAACTGTATCTATCCATATATTATTCTTCAACTTCGTTATAAAATGGTACAGCTTCTGCAGGCCCCCAACCTTGTCTTGATGAATTGTGCTGATGAACAAGAATGTTGCCATTCGTCTTATAAACTTTAGCATTTCGTCTTAACAACGCATTAGTTACTTTTCTCGCTGGATGCTTAGGAGCGTCCTTAGAAGCTGAAGCATATGCAGTAGTACAACGAATGCTATTAAGTATTGACGGCGAAATATTTCTCTTACTTCCATGATGAGGAATCTGAAAAAAGTCGACATGGGAAATATCTATATACTGTTCGTTTGCGAAATCTATCACATTTTTAAGAGACTCTATCCCAGAGTCTCCGGTGAACAGAAATTTTTTGTTTGCAAAGCGAACAAGTAAAACTGCACTTGAACGATTCTCCGCAGATGTTTCACCATCTTCACTTAACGTTTCGATATCAAGTGCCTCCTGTACCCATGTGATTGCTTTTTCGAATGAGCTAAAGGCTTTCTCAAGAATTCCTTTTGGTTGAGGACTCCTTGCAAAGTCAGGAATAAGCTCCCTGTAGTAGTCTATACTGGGGCCTAAAACTGTAATTACACCATCTTCACTCGTTCTTCCTGCAAATGGCTCACGCACATCAATACCTTTTTCCTCCGCAAGCTGTACAAGTTCATAAGCATAAGTGTACGCTTTCTGTAGCCTCTCACTTAGACTATTGTCTGTAATCCGGCCATCATGAAAGAGGTCACAAATATGAGGTGAATGTTCCCAAGGTTTGTGTATCCATAGTTCTCCTACCGAACACTGATTCATAATTTGTCGAAGACCCGAAGCATGGTCTGCATCAGGATGTGTACATACGACAAGGTCTACGTGATTAGTATCGTAGAGTTTCTGAATATGCTCAACGAGCCTGTTACCGGAATCCTTAGTTCCGCCATCGATGACCACAACCTGATAACGGGAACGTTCTGAAAAATCCCCGTACCGGAATGCGATAGCATCTCCACTTTTTTCGCCACTGTCTACTGGCAGAAAATCAATTTGTAATTGTTCTATCATACGCAATATATATAATTTTGGCTCGCACTAAATCAAGTTACAACCGACCGCGAGCATTAATCGGGGTAACCCTTGAATTTCATTCTTAAAATTAAATAGGACGTAATAGCAGTATAAAATGTGGGAGAAGAGTTTAGTATTAGACAGGATTCATAATCTACGGTTCTAACAACATAAGGTCTAAACACCCTAACAAAATATAATGTAAACAACTGATTTATAACACACAGTTAGTCCAATTTATCACTATCAAAATCGTTGCCATCGCTATTTTTTTTTGGGGGGGCTTGTCATTAATTCAGCCTCATGTCAAACAGGCGTAAAAACAACCTTAGTAACGACATTTTGACATACATATACATTTGATTGAGATTCAACTTAGGTAGAAAAGTCTGTCTTTATAATGGTAATTTATCATACTGTCTTGTTATAACTCCGCCACTCACTGCCAATTAATTCCGCTGATTTCCAGTTTCCCATAACGCTTCGATTTCCATAAGACTTTTGTTGCGAAAGCCCACACGAGGTGGGAATTAGTAACAATTTAATTCAGTTAAATCATGGAAAAACAAAGCAAAAAAGTGTTGCTGACAGGCGTTGCGTTCCTGTCGGCATTCGGTGTGTTCGCACAGGGCAACGGCTCGGCAGGTATCACTGAAGCCACGCAGATGGTGACATCTTATTTCGACCCTGCAACCCAACTCATCTATGCGATTGGGGCAGTGGTCGGGCTAATCGGTGGCGTAAAGGTGTACAACAAATTTAGTAGCGGTGACCCCGATACAAGCAAGACTGCGGCATCGTGGTTTGGGGCTTGTATCTTCCTAATCGTAGCGGCGACCATTCTCCGCTCATTCTTCCTTTAAGCTGGCGTATTATGAGCAATTACAATATCAATAAAGGTATCGGCAGGACGGTCGAGTTCAAAGGACTGAAAGCACAGTACCTGTTCATCTTCGCAGGTGGTCTGCTCGGCGTGCTTGTCCTTGTCATGGTTATGTACATGGCAGGCGTAAACTCCTACGTGTGCCTGTTCATCGGGGCAGGCGGTGCATCGCTCATCGTTTGGCAAACATTCGCATTGAACGGCAAATATGGCGAACACGGATTGATGAAAGTCGGGGCAAAGAAAAGGCATCCGAAATACATCATCTGTCGCAGAGCCGTACACCGCTATTTAAAATTCACTTCTAAATCCAATCGTTTATGAGAAATACAGGAAAAACCACAACGTTGGAAAGCAAGTTTCCATTACTGGCGGTGGAACACAACTGCATCATTTCAAAGGATGCAGACATCACGGCTTGCTTTCGGGTACACCTGCCGGAACTGTTTACCGTAGCTTCGGCGGAGTACGATGCCATACACTCGGCGTGGCACAAGGCTATCAAGACTTTGCCGGACTATACCATTGTCCATAAACAGGACTGGTACATCAAGGAAAGTTATGCGCCGGATATTGCACAGGACGGGTTGAGTTTCCTTGCAAAGTCCTATCAACAGCATTTCAACGAACGTCCTTTTTTAAACCATTACTGCTATCTCTTTTTGACCAAGACGACCAAAGAGCGGATGCGGATGCAGAGCAACTTTAGTTCGCTTTGCAAAGGTGTCCTTATCCCGAAAGAAATAAGGGATAAAGAAACCGTCCGAAAGTTCATGGAAGCGGTGGCACAGTTTGAGCGCATTGTCAACGATAGCGGTTTTGTAAAACTGGAACGCTTGACCGAGGATGACATCATCGGCACTGGCGAAAAACAGGGATTGCTCGAACAGTACCTTACCCTGTCGAGGGAAGCCGGAACGCCCATGCAGGATATAGCTTTGGGAAGCGAGGACGTGCGTATCGGCAACAAAAGGCTGTGCCTGCACACCCTGTCCGATACGGACGATTTACCCAATACGGTATCGGCAAATACGAGGTATGAAAAGCTGTCCACGGACAGGAGCGATTGCCTGTTGTCCTTTGCCTCACCCGTGGGCCTGCTCCTTAGCTGTAACCATATCTACAACCAATACCTGTTTTTGGATAACAGCGATGAGAACCTGCGCAAGTTTGAAAAGTCAGCCCGTAATATGCACTCATTGGCAAGGTACAGCCGTGCCAATCAGATTAACAAAGAGTGGATTGAAAGGTATCTGAACGAAGCGCACAGCTTCGGGCTATCCTCCATCCGTGCGCACTTCAATGTGATGGCGTGGTCGGATGACCCGAACGAACTCAAACAGCTAAAAAACGACACGGGCAGTGCGCTCGCTTTGATGGAATGCAAGCCGAGGCACAACACGGTGGATGTTGCGACACTGTATTGGGCAGGCATGGCAGGCAATGCAGGCGACTTTCCGGCAGAGGAAAGTTTCTACACGTTCATCGAACCTGCGCTATGTTTCTTCACCGAAGAAACCAACTACCAAAATTCGCCATCGCCTTTCGGCATCAAGATGGCAGACCGATTGACCGGAAAGCCCATCCATTTGGACATATCAGATTTGCCTATGAAGCGGGGCATTATCACAAATCGCAACCGCTTCGTGTTAGGCCCATCTGGGGGTTGGCGGGCTATTCTTAATTGAGTAGCCCGCCAACCCTCCAAACTGGAAGTGGAAAATCATTCTTCACCAATCACATGGTGAGGCAGTATTATGAGCAAGGCTCTCATGTACTATTGGTCGATACGGGCAACTCTTATCAAGGGCTGTGCGAACTGATTAAGGGGAAGACGAAAGGAAAAGACGGTGTGTATTTTACCTACACCGAAGACAACCCGATAGCATTCAATCCATTTTATACGGATGACGGCGTATTCGACATTGAGAAAAGGGAAAGTATCAAAACGCTCATCCTTACGCTTTGGAAGCGTGACGATGAACCGCCGACCCGTTCAGAGGAAGTGGCATTGTCCAATGCCGTGAGCGGTTATATCGACCGTATCAAGCAAAGCGATGAATATCCCTCTTTCAATGGATTTTACGAGTATGTACGGGGCGACTATAAAAAGGTACTGGAAGACAAACAGGTAAGGGAAAAAGACTTTGACCTTGCAAATTTTCTGAATGTGCTTGAACCCTATTACAAGGGCGGAGAGTACGACTATCTGCTGAACTTCGACAAGCAACTCGACCTGCTTTCCAAACGCTTTATCGTGTTTGAAATTGATGCGATTAAAGACCACAAAATCCTCTTTCCCATAGTGACCATCATCATTATGGAAGTATTCATCAATAAGATGCGCAGGCTCAAAGGTGTGCGCAAAATGATACTGATTGAGGAAGCGTGGAAAGCCATCGCCAAAGAGGGAATGGCGGAGTACATCAAGTACCTGTTTAAGACCGTCCGCAAATTTTTTGGTGAGGCTATCGTGGTCACGCAGGAAGTGGACGACATCATCCAGTCACCCGTGGTCAAGGAAAGTATCATCAACAATTCCGACTGTAAAATCCTGCTTGACCAACGCAAGTACATGAACAAATTCGATGCGATACAGGAAATGTTGGGGCTTACAGAAAAGGAAAAATCCCAAATCCTTTCCATCAATCAGAACAATGACCCGTCAAGGCTTTACAAAGAGGTATGGATTGGGCTTGGCGGTACGCACTCCGCCGTGTATGCCACAGAGGTTTCGCTCGAAGAATATTTGGCATACACCACCGAGGAAACCGAAAAAATGGAAGTCATGCAACTGGCATCCGAACTGGACGGCAATGTGGAACTGGCGATAAAACGCATTGCCCAACAAAGGCGTGAGAACGCAAATAATTATTAATCATTTAAAAAAATCAGAGACAATGAAACCTGTACCGTACAACGGTACAAGCCTCATTGCCATTAAAAAACAATTATCAAAATGAGAAAAGCAATGTTACTGGTGTGTACGGCATTTATGATTGCCGTTGCACCGTCCGCAAAAGCACAATGGGTGGTAGTTGACCCCTCAAATTTGGCATCGGGTATCATCAACTCCGCCAATGAAATCGTGCAGACCTCATCCACCGTGTCCAACGTGGTTAAGAATTTCAACGAGGTAAAAAAAGTGTATGAACAGGGCAAGGAATATTACGACAAACTGCAAGCCGTAAACAACTTGGTGAAAGATGCCCGTAAAGTTCAGCAAACGGTGCTACTCGTGGGCGATGTGTCCGAAATGTACGTGAACAATTTCGGCAAGATGTTGAACGACCCCAATTTCTCTCCGCAGGAACTCACGGCAATTGCCAACGGTTATTCTGCTCTGCTCAACGAAAGCACCGAGTTGCTGAAAGAACTGAAACAGATTGTCACTTCTTCCTCGCTTTCGCTGAACGACAAAGAGCGTATGGACATCATCGACAGGGTTTACAAAGAGGTCAAGGACTACCATAGCCTTGTCCGCTATTTCACCAACAAGAATATCTCCGTAAGCATTTTGAGGGCTAAGAAACAGAACAACACCAAAAGGGTGCTTGAACTGTACGGAACTGCTGAACAAAAATACTGGTAAGTTATGGAATGGAATAATCTTCACGAACTCCTGCGCTCGCTGTATGATGAGATGCTCCCACTGTCCGCCGATATGGCGACAGTGGCTAAGGGCATCGCCGGATTGGGCGCACTGTTCTACGTGGCACTGAAAGTGTGGCAGGCATTGAGCCGTGCAGAACCGATAGACGTGTTTCCGCTCCTGCGACCGTTCGCCATCGGGCTTTGCATTATGTTCTTCCCGACCATCGTATTGGGAACTATCAATGCGGTGATGTCTCCGGTGGTAAAAGGCACAAACGCCATGCTCGAAAACCAAGTACTTGACCTCAACCAGTTACAGCAACAAAAAGACCTGTTGGAGAGAGAAGCGATGCTCCGCAATCCCGAAACCGCTTACCTCGTAAGCGATGAGGAATTTGATAAGAAACTGGACGAATTGGGATGGTCGCCGTCCGATTTGGTTGCCATATCCGGTATGTACATGGAGCGTGGAATGTACGATTTAAAGAAAAGCATCCGTGACTGGTTTCGGGAACTACTGGAAGTCCTTTTCCAAGCATCCGCTTTGGTCATAGACACCATACGGACATTCTTTCTTATCGTGCTGTCCATTCTCGGGCCGATAGCCTTTGCGATAAGTGTATGGGATGGTTTTCAATCCACACTTACGCAATGGCTGACCCGATATATCAGCGTGTACCTGTGGTTGCCCATCGCCGATATGTTCAGCTCCATGCTCGCCAAGATACAATCCCTTATCATCGAACGGGATATTGATATGCTTGCCGACCCGACCTACATCCCCGACACATCCAACACCGTGTACATCATCTTCATGATAATTGGCATCGTGGGGTACTTCACCGTTCCAACGGTGGCAGGTTGGGTAATACAGGCAGGGGGCGCAGGAAACTTCATGCGCAACGTAAACTCTACGGCATCGAAGACAGGAAACATCGCCGGAGCCGGAACGGGGGCTGTTGCAGGCAATATCGGTGGCAGGTTAATGAACAAATAAAAATCAGAAAGCAATGGAATTTAAGACACTAAGAAATATCGAAAACAGCTTTAGGCAAATACGGCTGTACGCCATTGTATTTGCGGTACTCTGCGTTGCTGTGGTAGGTTATGCCGTATGGCAGTCCTACCAGTTTGCCGAGGCACAACGCCAAAAAATATATGTACTGGACAAAGGCAAATCCTTGATGTTGGCACTTTCACAGGATGCAAGCATCAACAGACCTGTTGAGGCAAGGGAACACGTTAAGCGTTTCCATGAACTGTTCTTTACGCTCGCACCGGATAAAAATGCCATCGAAAGCAACATGAAAAGGGCTTTTAACCTTGCCGACAAAAGTGCCTTTGACTATTACAAAGACCTTTCGGAAAAAGGGTACTACAACCGTATCATTTCGGGCAATGTGCAACAGCGTATCGAGGTGGACAGCGTGGTCTGCAACTTCGACACTTATCCCTATGCCGTAAGGACGTATGCCAAACAGTATATCATCCGTCCAAGCAATGTGACTAAACGGAATTTGGTCACTTCATGCCTATTGTTAAACTCGGTCAAGTCTGACAACAACCCACAGGGCTTCAATATCGAAAAGTTTGCCGTGTTGGAAAACAGAGACATAGAAGTCGTAGACCGCTAAAGCCAAGATTATGGAAGCAATATCAGATTTGAACACTTTCGCCAAAATCCTTACCGCAAAAGGATATGACGGCTATTTCCATACGCAGGGTGCGTACGCCGGAAAACTGAAAGCAAGTATCAGCGAATATCTCGCAGGTTGCCCCAAAGGTGTAGCTAAACAGGAGTTGTTGCTGTCGTGCTTTCTGCAATGGGCAGGCGAAGACCTGCCCAGGGTAGAATGCCTTATGAGGGTGAAGTACCTAAACGGCAAATTCTTCCTTAACAGCATGGAAGTTGCGAAAAAAGACCGTTACGGGCAATTACTGAAACAATCGGAACTGACCGACCTGTCGGTCGTGACCGCTCCCAAAGCAAAGGAAGCAATCGCAATGGTCAGCGATGCACCTGCACAAAAGGCTACTTCCCAAAACAGGCGTTTCAAGCACTAAACATGGTCAAGGCATGAAAAATCTAAGAACAAAAATCAATAATTGGTTTGACAGGCTCGATGGACAGTGGCGAGCGATGCCTGTTAAAAAACAGCACCGCTATACGCTACTGCTCTTTTTGGGCTATGCGCTATTGTCCGTTGCCGTACTGTTGAAAGTGTGCTACGATGTAGCACAATCCGATAATACCATGACGATAGAGCATATCGAAAACCCGATTAACGGGCAAAACAAATCCTCGGTTTCTCCGCAGGATAGTATTAACAAAATCTTAAAACGTAAAATGTATGAAAGACAGTGAAAACAAAAGGGTAAGTTTTTTGGTCGAAGATGACGACCCAAAAAACGGAATGGATGCACCGCAGGACGGTGCGCAGAGCAAAGCCGAAAAGCTAAAGAAGCCCATCATTTTTGCCCTCATGGGCGTGGTATTCTTCGGTTGTATGTACCTAATCTTCAAACCGTCCTCCGACAAGAAAGCGGTTGAGGATATTGGTCTGAACGATGCCGTACCACAGGCGACCGATGCAGGGCTTCAATCCGATAAGCAAAAGGCTTATGAACAGGAAATGCTCGAACAGAAGATGCAGGAAAAGCGCAATGCGCTCCTGTCACTGTCCGACTATTGGAGCGAGGACAGTACCGCCGATCCGGAAGCGGAGCAACCGGATGAGGACTACGAAGACGGCTTCTCTTACGGCGGTGGTACACGCAGGAACAGCAACCCTGCATTGAATAGTTACCGAAGTGCGCAAAGTACGCTGACCTCGTTCTACGACAACAGCGACTACGAAACGCAGGAACTCCGCAGACAGGTTGAGGAACTGAAAGAGCAACTGGCAGAAAAAGACGTACCGCCTGTAACGACCGTGGAAGACCAACTGGCTTTGATGGAAAAGTCATACGAAATGGCATCCCGTTACCTGCCCTCAAATCCGGCACAGACGGGAAATGCGGACACAACAGCTTCGGCAAAGAGTACCTCACAAAAAGAGCATTTCGTGGCATTCACCCCCGTAAGGAAAAATACGGTTTCCGCATTGTACCGTGAACCGACCGACAGTGCTTTTTTGGCAAACTGGAACGAAACCCGAAACCGTGGCTTTTATACGGCAGGCGTTTCGGAACAGGTCATACAACCGAAAAACAGCATTAGGGCTGTGGTGCAGGAAACACAGACCGTGACGGGTGAAAGCGGTGTACGGTTGCGTTTGTTGGAAACGGCACAAACTCCCGTCCGCTCCATTCCGGCAGGAACGGTACTGACAGCTAACGCCAAGTTTCAAAGTGGCAGGTTGCAGTTAAAGGTAACATCCATCGAATTTGAGGGCAACATTATTCCGGTCGATATAACCGTGTATGACGTGGACGGACAGCAAGGACTATATGTGCCTTACTCTCCCGAAATGAATGCCCTGTCAGAGATTGCCTCCAACATGAGCCAAACCTCCGGCACATCCATTATGATGACACGCTCGGCAGGGCAACAGATGGCAGGCGACCTTTCCCGTGGCGTGGTACAGGGTGTATCGGGTTACTTCTCCAAGAAAGTGAGGACACCGAAAGTAACCGTCAAAGCCGGTCATCAGCTATTCCTCGTTTCAAAAAATTAATGTTTAACTAAAATCAGAAAGAAAATGAAAGCAATATTTAAAAGCCTCATGGCAATGGTCTGTTTAACGGTCTTTATCACAGGTGCGAATGCACAGCAAGTGGCATCCAGTACAACAAAATTGAGCATGGGCAAGGTTGACCCTTACGAAATGCAGGTGACGTACAGCAAAACCTCGCACATCATATTCCCGTCCGCTATCCGCTATGTGGATTTGGGCAGTGAGTACCTTATCGCAGGCAAAGCCGAGGATGCGGAAAACGTACTGCGCATCAAGGCAAGCGTAAGGGATTTTGACGAGGAAACCAATTTTTCGGTCATCACGGACGATGGTCGGTTTTACAATTTCAATGTCTTTTATAGCCCTTATCCCTCAACGCTGAATTATGACCTGCTGACGATGCAAAAGGCATCGGATAGGGAAAACGGCAACGATGTTCTGTTTGAGGAATTGGGGGGCAATTCGCCGTCACTGGCAGGCTTGCTCATGGAAACGATTTACAAAAAGAACAAAAGGATTGTAAAGCATATCGGAGCAAAAAGCTACGGCATACAATTCCTGCTGAAAGGTATCTACGTCCATAACGGAAAATTCTATTTCCATACGGAACTGCGCAACAAAAGCAATGTTCCGTTTAACATCGACTTTGTGAATTTCAAGGTCGTGGACAAGAAAGTCGCCAAGCGTACCGTGGTGCAGGAAAAGGCAATGAACCCATTGCGTATGTACAAAACGCTCGGCGAAATAACGGGCAATACCACCGACCAAAACGTGTTCTTGCTTGACCAGTTTACCATCACGGATGACAAGGTACTCGTGATTGAAATCTTTGAAAAGAACGGGGGCAGACAACAGGTATTGCAGGTGGAAAATTCTGATTTGGTACACGCCAAGCTGATAAGTGATATGCACCTAAAGATTAATTAACCCAAAAGGAACGAACAATGATAAGATACATTTTTGCCGTGGTGCTTGCCATGCTAAGCATGACGGTAGTACAAGCACAGCGTATGCTCCCCAAACAAAAGGGATTGGAAATAAACGCAGGTATGTTGTCCGAAGAAATAAGCGACAATTACTATCTGAATTTGACCTTGACCGTGAACGGAAAGAACGGCAATTACTGGATATGGGGTGCGGAGTACACCCATCAGTTTTCCGGTTACAGGGATGTACAGATACCGCTCGAAACCTACACGGGCGAGGTGGGTTACAGTCTTCAGCTATTGGGTGATGCAAGAAAGACCGTTACGCTCAATGCAGGGCTTACAGCCGTGGCAGGTTACGAAACCATCAACCGGAGTGAAGCAATGCTACCGGACGGCTCGACCATCCTCGACAAAGACAATTTTGTTTACGGCACAGGCGGACGGCTCACGCTCGAAACGTACCTGTCCGACCGTTTTGTCCTGCTCTTGCAAGGGCGGACAAAAGTATTATGGGGTACGGATTTGAAACAGTTCCGTCCATCGGCAGGGATTGGACTAAGGTTTAACTTTTAAAATTGATTTACGATGAAAATATTAATCAGAAAGTACGGGCTACATTTGCAGGCAATGTTCATGCTCTTGGCGATGTTGGTCTGCGCCGTGGTGCTGACCTCGTGCGAAAAAGACGACCTCGATATACAGCAAAATTACCCTTTTGAGGTACAGGTAATGCCCGTTCCAAAGGATGTGTCAAATGGTCAAACCGTAGAAATAAGGGTAACGATACAGCGAAGCGGAAATTTCAGTGATGCAAATTACTACATCCGCTATTTCCAGTTTGACGGACAGGGAGCATTGCGCTATTACAGCGAACCGCCGTATATGCCCAATGACCTGTGCCTATTGCCACAGACACAATTTAGGCTATATTACACCTCGCAATCCACCGTATCACAGTCATTTGATATTTGGATTTCGGACAACTTCGGGAACGAAAAGCAAATAAGTTTCCAGTTTAACAGCCGTGATTAAAAACAGAAAATCCCGTCCAAAGTGATGGGATTTTCTGTTTTTAAGCCTGCTATTCGTTGCTTTTTCGTAAATTCAAAGTGTTGAATTATAATAGCTATCGTTATGGGTGCATCATTGGTTTTAGGCATAATAGCATTGGTTTTGGGATTAGGTCTGCGTTACTGGATTAACCGTAGGAAGTTTTACAGGCGTAGCCCAACCGGAGCAGAGGGATTTTCAAGTTATGAAAAGTCGGTTGCCATTAAGTTTATGGAACGTGTGGGCAAATGGATAGCTTATGCTTTAATTATCTTTGGTGTGCTTTTTCTGTGGAGTTATTCAAGGCAGAAAAAGGATAAAGACAAGGCATCCCAAAATACGGAGATACAGAACCCGAGATAAGGTTTTTATTGACTTCATAAACCTAAATTGTAATTAAAATAATAAGATGATTTTTGACACAGAACCTAATAACTGGAAGGAACTACAAAATTTTGTTGGACAAATTTTCAGAGAATGTGGCTTTCCAACAGAAATTTCAAAGGTTGTACAACTTGTAAGAGGAAAAAAAGAAATTGATGTCTTTACTCAAGATATAAAAAGTGAATATAAGCCACATATACTGGTCGAATGTAAATTTTGGAATAAACCAGTTAACCAAGAAACTATTCATTCATTTAGAACTATAGTCAATGATTTTGGTGCGAACACGGGTTTTATAGTGTCAAAAAATGGCTTTCAATCTGGAAGTTACGACGCTGTAAAGAATACTAATATTCGACTTGTTAGTCTGAAAGAATTAGAAACTGAATATTATAATAAGTGGAAGCAAGGTATGGTCGAAAGATATATGACTTATGCAGACAGGCTTTTCCCATACTGGGACTATTCAGGGAAAATCCCAAAAGACGGAGGAACAATAGATTTCTACACACAACAATTGATTTATTCTGCATACAAACCCGTTTGTGGTCTGGGACCGAGCGACAAAGCGGAGAACGGTTTTCAAAGAAATTATCCAATCAGAGTTCCTATGATTGATGATAACCTACGCCAAATTGGTTCTGAAATAATAAATTCGGACAGACAATTTTTTGATTTCGTGGAAAGAAACAAAGATAAAGCTTTAAAACACTTTAAAATCCTTTATCGGGAATGGTAGATACTTGTACTATAGAACATGAACAAAAATAATGACAGATGACATAATAAAATCCATAATTGAGACTATAACGCCTATTAGAGAACTAAAAGACTTACCCGATGAAAAGGGTATCTACGCCATTTTTATTGATAAAACAGGTGATTTAGGTGTTTTTGGAAGAACCGAACAACTAATATATGTGGGGATAGCTAAGAAGAGTTTAAGAAGCCGAGATATTGAAACTCATTTCAAAACCGGACAAACAGGGTTTTCATCATTGAGACGTTCATTAGGAGCTATTTTGAAAACGAAATTAAAGCTGTCAGCACAAAAAAGAGACATAAGTCCTAAAAGGCTTCGTGCCGACAAATACAAATTTGATGAACAGGGTGAGGCAGAACTAACAATTTGGATGTTTGAAAACTTGAAAATTGGTTACTGGTCTTCTCCAAATCCGCTAACCAGTACCCAATTAAAAGAGGAAGAAGAAAAAGTAATCATCAAGCTCAAACCGACCTTAGACCTTGATAAAAGGACAAAACATTTAAATCCCTTGGCAATAGAACTTGATAGCCTTAGAGAAATTTGCAGACATGAGGTAAAAAAGAATAGTCCGATATGATGACTGAAAAGTCAGGCTTATTGGTATTTTACAGTTTGTATGGCTTTTTTTAGTTTGTAAACTCCTAAAATCAATGTTCTGATATTGTGTAGCAAAATCTACATTGTTATCTTTGCTATTAGAAAATATAAAAATCTTAAAGTGTTTTTGCTTTAAGTCTCGACATTAAAAACTGGTAATTTTTAGACCCCGAGGCAATAAGTAAGAACGCTCATGCTATAGGCGTGGGCGCTCGCTTATTCGGTGGTCAGGCGTACCAGTGCCTTAATGTCGGTGAGTGTAGTTGCCTGCGCTTTTTTTGTTGCAAGCACTCCATACAAAATAAAAACTACGTCAATATGGAGACTAAGAACATAAACCGAATTACTACTGCATTTATCAATGATAGAAGTCCGATTATAGATATTTTATGTGATAATCTTATCACTTCGGGGAGGCAGATTGTGTTTCGCTCTGAAAACATTATGGATGGACTTAGCCAGATATCAGTATTAAAAACGCTCCCCGATATTTGTATCATCGACCTCGATTTTTCTGATAAAGGTATCATAAAGCAACTGCGGAAATTAAAAAGTCAGTACCCTACATTGAAGCTAATTGCCCACAGTGATATGGACGACGAAAAAATCCTAAAACAACTTTTTGGGCTTGGCTTTTCAAAATATGTACTGATTGGCGAGGATATAAAAAAAGCAATTGACGGGATGGTAACTGGCTAAGGATGTATGCGCCTTATCGCAAGAATATTATTATAATTATAATTACGGCTATTTTATTTGGGCAATAGACTTTATTGCTTCGATAAGTATTTGCTCATCCGAATTAATAAAGTGGAAAAGACCAGCTTCATTGATACTTTTCAAACTTGCGAAACAGTTTTTTGTCAACTCTGATGCTTCAAGTGATTTATCTCCGGCATCAACTTTATTGGTAAAAATCTTTGATTTTCTAAATATATATCCGAAAAAGTCCGGCAACGCAAGTAAACTTATATTTGATTTTTCCGTAAACGTCATTTGATTAAATTCATAATCAGGCTTTGGAAAGTTGAATGCTTCCGTGTCTTTTACTCCATATACATTTCTGTCAAAAAACATCCCGATTTCCTTTTTGAGAAGTTGTGTATTTTGTTGCTTTAGATAGACATTTAGTGATGTAACAAAATAGAATAGGGCTTGAAATTCAACCCGATTAAAATCTAAAATTGGATTATTGAACTTATTTAAGATTTTGGTTTTGTCAAAAAGTTTGTTTTTGATGTATTTAAAACAAAAGCAGTCCAACTTATGGTGTAGTATTAAGTTTGTTAAGTCGTTCATTAACGCTTTTCTTGGATATTTCTCTTTAAATACTGTAGTAGCATGAAAAACCTTAGTTTGTAGACGGTAATTGGAGTATAGATTGTTTAAAGATTTATGAATTACTGAAACCAATTCTGTTTTACAGGAAATTCCAAAATAATATATTTCGTCTTCAATATCGCCGTTGTTTTTATAGAACTTTGTTTCATCGCAAAATATGAATGTTTTTATGTTTTCTAACGAACTTTCCAATTTAATAGCGTATAATGGTTAAATAATATATTTGCCAAGTTTTAGAGACAGGTATTTTCTAATTTTTTATGAATTAACGAAACTGTTGTCATAATGTCCAGAGCTTCGTCTTCACCAATATTCCAAACAATCTTAGGTGCATGAGCCGTCGTATTTCTAAACATCCCGAATATACCTTTGAGGAAATTAGCAAAACCTTTCTGTTCGCTGATTTCCGTTTCTGTTTGTAAAGCGTTGATTTTCAAAATCGGATTTTTTATTGAAAAGGCTTTATCTATCAATTCTCCTCCATCAAGGGTGAGATTGGATTTTCTTCTAATTTCTTCAAAAACACTCTTTACAGCTTCGAAAACGGAATGAAAGTAATTTTCAGAAATAAGTTCGGTGTTACAGTACTCGTAAATCTTACTATGGATGTTTCTATTTTCGAGTTTTGATTTAAACCGATTTACCCTTAGTTCAGCTTCTCGAATAGTTCTCGATGTATCTATTGGGTTAAAAACTCCAGCGTCATTAAGAGTTAAACCGATAAAAGAAAGACGTTTATTTAATTCACCTCTCATAAATTCAAATTGGTCGTTCCGTCCAATAAAACGAGAGGGTTTCATCGTTATATTTACAAATTTTAGAATAGTGTTTGAGTTACGGCTTCTGTTTTGAAAATCGACAAAACTATTAAATAAACGTTTCCACTTCGTATTTGTTGGGTCAATATCATTTAAACCTGCTTCCGGTATAAATCTTGAAAGTTCAGTTCCTGTTAATCCATATTCCTTATGCCCCAAAATTTTTGCAATCCCCTCTAATGTGCCTCCATCAATCGGGCTGAAAATTTTCTTTGCCATACAGTATACTAAGTTTCTAAGGTTTAGTACAAACTTAATAAAATAAAACATCCTATATACCCTCAAAACAAACTAATCCATTATAATCTTAGGTTTCTTTGCTACTTTCTTTTTCGTCTCAACTCACGAAAGAAAGTAGTCTAATCCGAATACAACCTATTTGGAAAATGCAGATGTAAGGAATGATGAGGCGGAGGCATTTTACAAAGGGGTTGTTCCGCTTTCCGCAAAAAGACTGTTCCGACCTGGGAAGGATCTGTCTTTTTGCCCGACCGAATTTTAACATAAATGGGAACGGTGCACCGTTCCCTAAAATCTATGAGTTGTAGAATACATGACCACTATCGCTCCAATAGTCACCGCTAAACAGGTCACGGGCATAAGCCTCATAATCGAAGTACCTTTTTGCAAATTCGGGCAAGTCCATTTGCTCAACCTGTTCATAGGCAAAATCTTCCTCGTCCTTGTATTCCCCTATATAGTCATCGTCAAAGTCGCTTATTAGGTCGTCAATATCCCCCTCGGACAGCTTACGGTGTCCATTGTCGCACCATATTAGAAATGCTTCTTTTCGGGTTTCGTTCATATCTTCCAAAGCCTCCAAAACCTCAATTATGCTATCGCTTATCCAACTTTCGCCGATTAAGCCGTTCGGGATATTTTCGTAGTCTTGGAACATAAATTCGGGGTCTTCCTCGTCATCGTGCAACTCCCTGCAAGCATCGTAAAATTCGTCTTTGTCCGCATAGTTCGATAGCGTTAGCCATTCCCCGAAGATTGAACCGTCATTATATTTTGCGTATGTGCCAACATATACTCTTGCTTCCGATGTGATTATTTGATGTGTCATTTCTTTACTGTTTTGAATTAATTTTTGTGATTTATTCGGCAATGAGAGGTGGTGATGTTGTTTTGTTTCAATACCATTTCCAATGCTTATATCCCTCATGCCTGACATTTTTTTTATTCGTGTAAAGAGTCGGAGTATGCTGTGTTTCGTTTCGGGAGCATCAAAGGTTAGTGTTTAGTAGGCACAAGGTTTTGGGAAAAAAATACACCCAACGGGCTGGAGATTTTTTTCCCAAACTTGCATGACCTTTTGCCTACGTTAAGAACACGGACATACCTTTGCTCCATGAAACGTGAACAATAGGCATACTCGCTTTTTAGGCATAACCAAACGTGGAAGTAATGAGGATAGCATTGCCGAAATGGTTCTAAACAGGCAGACTATGCCAAGTAATTCAACCCAAAGACACAATCCAATATCCACTCCATCAGTGCAATAAGTTTGTCTGTGCGGATTAATCCGTGTGGTTAACAGGTAAAAATGAGTTGAAGATGGAGAAAGAAAAAGCGAACGATTTAACACCCGAAAGAGTTGTGCAAATCTTGAAAAAGAAAGGAACGGAAGTCGATTTAGAGGAAGCGCAAGCTATTTTGGAGTTTGTCAAGAAGATAGCTCACATTGCAGTTAACCAGTACTTAAGAGGAAAACTTTAACCCAATGAAAAAGGAAAACTGTTGTGATGAGAAAGGCAGATTTATACATACGTGTATCGACAGACGAGCAAGCGGACAAGGGATATTCACAACGTGACCAAGAAGACCGTCTAAGAAGATATTGTGAGATAAAAGGCATTCCGGTAAGGGATGTTTACATAGAAGACCATTCGGCAAAGTCATTCAAACGTCCAGAGTGGCAGAAATATTTATCCAACCTACGCAAAACAAAGAACAACAAAGCGGGGTCAATAATATTATTTACCAAATGGGATAGGTTCAGTAGGAACGCAGGAGATGCGTATCAAATGATTAACCAGTTACGGACACATGGCGTTGAGCCTGTTGCAATAGAACAGCCCTTAGACCTTACCATTCCCGAAAACAAAATCATGCTTGCGTTCTATCTTGCTTCACCCGAAGTTGAGAACGACAGGCGTGCATTAAATGTTTTTCACGGAATGCGCAGGGCGAAAAAAGAGGGGCGGTATATGGGTACTGCTCCATTGGGATATGTCAATAAGATAACAGAGGGCAAAAAGAAATTCATAGCACCGCATGACTTTGAAGCACCCATATTAAAATGGGCGTTTGAGCAAATCGTTTCCAATAACTTCAATACGGAACAGATATGGAAAATGGTTCGGGAGAAAGCCGATGGAAAAGGTCGGTTCAGCAAAAATAACTTTTGGGTAGCCGTCCGAAACCCCTTGTACTGTGGCAAAATATTCATTCCTCCCTACAAAGAGGAAAAGGGATATTTTGTCAAAGGACAGCATGAGCCATTAATCAGCGAAAAGACGTTTGCGGATGTACAGGATATTCTCGATGGGAGAAAGAGGGCTGTAAAGCCTAAAATCGTGGCTATGGACAATCTACCGCTTAGAGGGTTTATTAAATGCCCTAATCCTAATTGTAATAGGATGCTCACAGGAAGTGCCTCAAAGGGCAAGATGGGCAATTACTATTACTATTATCATTGCACTTCCTCCTGCGGAGTACGTTTCAAAGCCGAAACCGCCAATGAGGCTTTCTTAAAACAGTTACGGCATCTATCACCAAAAGAGGGTATGGTCGATGTTTTTATCGAAGCCTTTATAAAAGACTTCAATAACAAGACCAAAGCCCAAAATACCGAACGGGCAAATATCATAGGTGAGATTGATGCGTTGAACAAACGCTATCAAAATGCTCTTTTAAAGAATGCCGATGGAGAAATGGCAGATGACGATTTCCAAGAAGTAAAGAAATTGACCAAAGGAAAGATTGAGGCTTTGGAACGGAGATTAAACGACTTGGCAGTAGTCGGAACGGAGATAAAAGACTTGGTAGCATCCACCTTAAAAAAGGTCGCAAACATTGATAGACGCTATGAAAACGGCGATATTGAGGAAAAAAGGCTTATAGTGAGTTCGATGTTCCCCGATTTTTTGGAATTTGACGGAACACAACATCGAACTCCGAGGCTAAATTCTGCGATTGCACTTATCTATCAGAATAACAGCAAGTTACAAGGCAAAAAAAATGGGACAAGTCTTTCTTTTTTAGACTTGTCCCAAGAGGTGATCCCGCTGGGATTCGAACCCAGGACCCATACATTAAAAGTGTATTGCTCTACCAGCTGAGCTACGGAATCTTGTACTTTTAATTTCTTTCAGTACCCTTCGTTGTTTGAAGTGATGCAAAGGTAGGCTTTTTGCCTTTAATTGCAAATATTAAATACATTTTTTTGATTAAAAAACCCGAACATCCTCATTCTAAAAGGAATAAATTTTACCCTCATTTATTAGCTACTCCAAAACCATATAAACCGTATTAAAAATATTTTCCTTTTCTCTTGCCATAGTATTAATAATTTATTGATATATTTATGATATCAATTTAATATCATAATAAACTAGATTATGGAAAAGATTATAAAACCAACTTCGGGCTATTTAGCGTTATTTATTCTTCTTTTAGTGATTATAGGGGGAGTATTCAGCTTTTATGGAATGGTTACTTCGGACAATAAGCTGTTGTACACCATCCTTATATTTTTATGTTTTCTGACGTTTATCGTTATTGTAAAAGGCTTAATCATTGTCAATCCAAATCACTCTCGGGTCTTAAATCTTTTTGGCAAGTACCAGGGCACGATTAAGGCCAATGGCTTATTCTTTATCAATCCATTTTATACCGCGCAACGCATTAGCTTACGTTCGGAAAACTTGCAGGGACATACCTTAAAGGTGAATGATAAGATGGGTAATCCGATTGAGATTGGCGCCGTTGTCGTTTGGAAGGTAGGGGATACCTTTAAAGCGGCCTATGATGTACAAAGCTACAGTGATTACGTGCGGGTGCAGAGCGAGGCAGCCATCCGACATTTGGCGGTCAGTTTTGCGTACGATAATTTCGAGGATCAACATGCTGAGATTACCCTGCGTGAGGGTGGTGATGCTGTGAATGGTATTCTGGAAAATGAATTAACCGAGCGTTTGGCGAAGGCGGGTATCCAAGTGGAAGAAGCGCGGATTAGCCATTTGGCTTATGCGCCGGAGATTGCGGGTGCCATGTTACAACGTCAGCAAGCGACAGCTATTGTTGCTGCACGCGCTAAAATTGTAGAAGGTGCTGTAGGAATGGTTGATATGGCATTAACCAAGCTATCTGAAGAGAATATTGTGGAGCTTGATGATGAGAAGAAAGCAGCCATGGTAAGTAATCTGATGGTGGTGCTATGTGGCGAGAAAGCCGCGCAACCTATTGTAAATACAGGAACCTTGTATAATTAATACAAGATTCGTAATCTTCAAACTAAAGGAGAAAGAATGAAGAAAAGTTTTGTGATTAGGGTGGACGAAGAACTCTACAAGCAGTTAGAAAAATGGGCCCATGATGAGTTTCGGAGTGTGAATGGTCAGATAGAGTACCTTATTCATCAAAGTCTCCATAAAGCGGGGCGCCTAAAAAAGACAAGTCCACGAAATAAAAAAGAAAGCGATCAGGAGGAATCTTGATCGCTTTTTGCTTTTAATCTCTTCGTATATATTCGCGGTCTGCATCCGACAACCCCTCGTCATTATTGCCTAAATATTCATCATCTTCTGAAATCGGCGTATTCGGATTCGTTACGCCGTATTCTTTCGGGTGTTTTCGTCTTCTGCGAAATAGAACCGCCCCAACCAATACGCCCAATAGAAAGAACACAGCGAGTATGAGCAGTTTGGAGGTTCTAATGTCGCCAAATAGCCAAAAACTGGCTTCTTCTTTATTGTTAAACAAGATAATTGCTAATAAGGCAAGTACGATAGCTATACTAATTGTTTTTGGTTTCATACGTTTCTATAGTTAACAAATCTATAAAAAAATGCATGAATAGGAAAAAAATGATAAACTGGCGTTGATTTTGTGTATATTAATTACCGTTATAAACTATTTGGGGTTTATCATAAAAATGATACAAAACTCCAAAATATACTTTTAAACAATACGTTTTTATTATAGAACAATAAATGTTAGGGGAAGGGATTTGATAAATACAGCAATTGGAAATACGCCATTAAGAAAGTGTAACTTCTTATCGGCCAGTTATAATAGCCAAATATATATTAAAGATGAAAGCCATAATCCTGGAAAATCTTCCAAGGATAGGGCAGCATGGTTTATGATGGAGGATGCCATTCGGAATGAGAAGATTAAGCCGGGTGGTACGTTTGTGGAAGCTAGCAGCGGAAATACAGGCATAAGCATCGCCATCTTGGCGCGGAAAATGGGATATCGGGCGAAGATCTTCGTGTCCAAAACCTGTTCGCAAGAGAAACTCCGAATATTGGAAAGCTATGGCGCAGAAGTCGAACTCTGCGACAATTCAAGAGGCATGCATATATTCAACTCCACCCAATACCTAGCCCAAGCCTATGCTGCCAATACAGAAAATGCCTACTTCACCAACCAATACTATAATTCAGCAAATATTAAAGCCCACTATAAAACCACAGGACCCGAGCTTTGGCAACAAAGTGAACAGGCCGTGACGCATATGCTGATTGGCGTAGGTACGGGGGGATCTATTTCTGGTATTGGTAGGTTTTTAAAAGAGCAAAACCGACAGATTAAGATTTGGGGCGTAGAACCGGTACGATCCGTTTACCAGGGATTTGTGGAAACAGGTATGGTTCCTGAGTTTCAGGAATTGCACGATGCCATCGAAGGCATAGGACGCACTTTTATTCCTGGAGCTTTTGATCCCCAAGTCGTCGATCGTATTTTCCAGGTGGATGCGGAAGAAAGTAAAGACATCGCTAAGCAGTATTACGCACAAACAAATCAGCTTATTGGCTATTCTAGTGCTGCTGTGTTGGCCTGCTTAGAAAAATATAAAGAAGAAATGAATTTAAAAGAGGAGGACCAATTGATCTTGTTCTTTCCAGATCATGGTGATCGGTACATTCAAAAATTATACAAAGAGAAGAAGTCCCAATCCTCAAAAATCTATAATTCGCTTTGATGCATACCTACTTTGATATCGCTATTCCTATCGCCTGGCCCGATCAAACGGCTCGGGGCGATGAAGCTTGGTTTGCATTTTTAAAACGCATAGGCTTAGTCAAGAACCTTAATTTTAAAATAGGCCATGCAGCTATTCTACTGATCGAACGCCACTCCGGTCAAGTCTTGTATTTCGACTTTGGACGATATATCTGTCCTAGAGGATATGGCAGAGCAAGATCCGCTTCCTCGGATCCTCGCTTAACCATAAAAACGATAGCACAGTTTCAAACCGATCAAAAGCTGACGAATCTGGAAGCTATCCTCGAAGAGCTGGAATCCATGGCTATGGCTACGCATGGGGCAGGCCCCTTGTATTGCTCGGTTGCTGAAAGTATCAGCTTTCAAAAGGCGGAGAAATTTGCTGCAGCACTTGTGGATCAAGGGCCGGTATTGTATGGTGCGCTGGCTGCAGGGAATAACAGTTGCTCGAGGTATGTGGCGCAAATTATGTGTGAAGGGATGATGCAAAATGACCCTCGAATCTCTAAAATATTATATCCGGAATCCTTGAAAGCAAGCCCGATCAGTAATGTGGCCAATGCGAATGGGAAAGGAGCGTTATATTGTTATGAACAGAAAACCTTACACAGCTTAACCTGGACTCGCTGGGAATCTTTAAAATTTCAAGTGCAACAGCTTACCGATAACTTCTCCGCAAGTCGAGCCAAGCAGCTTCCTCCGGATACTCATTTAGGCTATATTCAAGAACCTGAACGCCCTAAGCATATTCCAACGCAGGCTCAATGGTTAGGTGGTTTAGGCGAGGGTTGTTGGTATGCACTAGTCCCAGAACCGGATGCATATTACATACATCGCTATAACGCACTAGGAGAACTGGATTACCGCGTAGCTGGATCAACAGCGGATAGCTTTGATGAACAAGCGCCTTATCAATTCACCTATAAGGTACATCATCAGCAACATATCCTGCATCAGCAAGGAAAGGATATCCCTTTTTTATCCAATAAATTAAACTATCAACAGATTAAACAATCAATATAATTAAATACGAATAAGTACATGGAATTAACAATTTTAAAAGCTAAAATTCATACCGTAAAAGTAACTGAGGCCAATGTTGCCTATAATGGCTCTATCACCATCGATGCTGATTTATTAGACGCCGCCGGCATTAAAAAATACGAACAGGTTTATATTAATAATGCCGTAAATGGCAGTCGGATTATGACCTATGTGTTGCCAGGAAAACGGGGGAGTGGTGAGGTATGTATGAATGGTGGTGCGGCGCTGCATGCAAAATTAGGCGATACGGTGCATATTCTTTCCTTCGTGCAATTAAGTCCGGAGGAGGCAGATACCTATCAGCCAACCTTAGTTTTTACGGAAGGTAATAATCAAATCAAATCGATAGAGAAGTACGAATATTAATATATTTTAATCATTTAATAAAAGGGTAGGCCGAAGTCTACCCTTTTATTTTGCGCAAAAATAAGGTTTTAGGGGTAGCTGTCTTGCTATATTATATAATTCTCGTAGGAATAACATGTGTTTTTTAGGTGGAAAATCCTAAGTTTAAAAAAATCACTGAAACCAGTGATGTGGGTATTGCGTAAAACTTATTATTTTCGCTAGATATTTATAAAATGAAGAAACTGATTTATTTAATAATCTTGCTATTAACGACTTTTAGTTTAAGTTCCTGCTTCGATATCGTTGAAGAAATTGATATGAAAGCCAACGGTTCCGGATCTATAAAAGGGACCTTAAACCTCAGTAAAAGTAAAACAAAGGCCGCATCCTTAATGAAGCTTGATAAAATTGATGGCTTCAAAATCCCTTCGGAGGCCGAAATTAGAAAAGAAATCAATACTGTGGTGGCCTTGCTGAAAAATACCAAGGGTATTTCAAATGTCAACCATCGATTAGACTTTGATAATTACATTGCTAGTGTTTCTTGCGACTTCCAAGATGTACAAGCCTTAAATGCATATACCAAAACCTTAGCATTACACTTTAAATCTAAGTTTAACGACTATTCTTCCTATGCATATGATGCCTCAAAGAAATCTTTTGTTCGTTCTTATCGCTTAAGTCCTGATGCAAAGAAAGAGTTCAATAAATTGAAGCCTGAGAATCAAAAGTCATTCGATCAGGCTTTTTACACCAGTATTTACCGATTTCAGAAACCGGTACAGAAACAAACCAATACTGCCGGGAAATTATCACCTAATAAGCAAGCGGTGATGCTAAAGGCCAGCATTCCAAACCTGATTAACGGTAAGGTTAGCCTGGCAAACAGCCTATATTTTTAAACATAAACGTAGATCTGATAAATATATAACCATGAATACATTAAAATTAGCCCTGATAGCCAGCGCAATTGGAATGGCGAGTCCATCCTTTGCCCAGGACTTAATTAATAAAGTGCCCGCAGAATCGAATATGGTTTTCGCCCTCAACGGCAAAGCCTTCTTTAAACATGCCGATGCTCAAGAAGTAAATACCATTTTAAGCCGATTAGGATTTTTTAAAAACCTCATCGGGAAGAACAATCCTGTCCAAGCCAATCATATCGAAGAGATGGGAATAGACATCAAATCGAATGCCTACATCAACTCCATCAGTACCGATTCTGTGCAGTATATTGGTGCCTTGTTTCCGTTGAACAACAGAAGCCAGTTTGAGTCTATTTTGCCCAAAGGGAAGAAAATTGAACAAGTGAACGGCTTGTCGACCATTTATTCAAGTGACCGTACGGCAAGAGTGAGCTGGGACGATAAAACACTCTACATCTTAGGCGGTCTAGCCATGGATCCTTTCTTTAGGCAAGAAGATGTTAAGAAGCGATTTGGACTACAGGATGAAGTAGATCAAGCTTATGACTTAGAGGATATTGACATTGCCGAACCGGCAGATACCGTATCTACCACTTGGGAAGAATGGGATCCGGAAGAAACTGAAATAGCGGAAGAAGTGGTTGAAGCCGCAGAAGCTGCCACCGAAGCGGCAGAAGAAGCGGAAACCATGGTAGAAATTGATACCATTCCGGCGCCACGTACCATAGGAATTGAACCGCAAACAGATGAATTTACGTATATAGACTCTGTGCTTGAACAAGACGAATATCAAGACGACTATTACCTGGAATACCGCAAAGTACAACTACATAATGATTCCATAAAAAATGTACTGGTATCGCAATGGGTCGATCAGAAGTTGAACGATTTAATTGCCGGGAAATTAGGGTCTTATAAATCGAAATCAATTCGCAATATCAAGGATAATGAACTTATGCGTTTCCATATTGATAAAATAAAAGACCTTTACAAATATTATTACCCAACCGACGTCTTGTATAGTGCTTTCGGAATGCGCCCGACTTTTGATTACGGCTATGAAGGCGTAAGCGGTGCAGCCGTGGTAGAGGGTTATAAATTAAAGTTTATAGCAGATGTAGAATTGGATAAAGAAATGTCGAAAATCTACAAGGATATGTATAAGATTAAAATGAATCCTTCATTTTATAAGTTCCTTGATGAAAATGCTTTAGGCTTTCTGACCGTCAACTTTAATACAGAAGCTTACTTGAATCACTTGCCGAATCTTGTTGCCCGTGTTTATGGGGGTGATACCGATAATAGATATACCGAGATCATCGATCTATTCAGCAATATCTTCGACGTGATGTTGGATGAAAAGGCCATCGCCAAAGTATTTAAAGGAGATAACCTGATCGTTATTAATGGCGTAACGCAGAAGGAAATTACCTATACCGATTACGAGTATGATGCCGACTATAACTATAAAGAAGTAGAAAAAACAAAAATGGAGAGTATTCCTGAGTTCCTTTGGATGTTCTCTTCTGAGGATACCCGTATTTTCGAAAGATTAATTAAAGTTGCTGTTCGGGAGAAAGGGATGATCGATAATGGTGGCATATATGAAGTCGATACCCGGAAAAGTGATGGAATTACCCCTTATTTATTGATCCATAAAGGTATTGTCTATTTAGGCAATAATCTCGAGAAGCTACAGGCTATTAAAGACAACAGTTACAAAGGAACGGCGAACAAGGAATTCTTAAAACTGGTTAAAAACAAACCTGTTGCTTTTGTGTTCAATTCCAAGAAATTGCCAGAAATCCTAGAACCGATGGATCTTCCTATTTCTGGAGCGATGGGAAAAACCATCGATAACATGACGGAGTATGGCAATATACACATGATCACAGATAAAATTAAAGGAAACAGCATGAAAGGGGAGCTGTCGATAGAATTTCCACATAAAAAAGGAAATGCATTATCTTTCTTAGTAGATTTGATCAATAATTGGACTATGGAATTAGAAGATTAACAGCATGAGATTGCTTAAAAAGATTTGTTATACCCTGATAGGACTTATAGCTGGCATAGCTATAGGTCTTTTTATTTATAAAGAAATTCGCGCCTCCAAGGCGAAGGATATCCTTATACCAAAGCATACAACGGCCCTTTTACAGGTAAATGTAGATGGTCTGTTCATGGAATTAATGGGAAATGCCATCAGCAACCCGAATACTTACTTTTTCGCTGAAAAGGATTCTGCTGACAGGAAACGTGAAAAGCTGTGGCGCACAGGAATGAAGATTCCGGCCATGCTTTACCTGTTTGCCGATAGCTCGAATGCAGAAACCTATTATACCATCCAGAATATCGGTAATATAGACCGCTTCAAACGCTTTATCCAAACTTACGTAGCCAAAGACCTGGATTCCATTGCAAGGCCACTAGACGGCGGATTTACCTATTACCAGCAAAAGAAACTAGCGTTTCTATACAATGAATCGCAGGTAATATTTGCAATAGGGAAGGATAGTACAGATCGCTCGGCCAGCATGTTGGAGCTCCTGAACAGTACCCAACAAGATTGGATTCCGGCACATAGTTGGACCAGCAAGCATGCCGATCAACATGGCAATGACCTCTTATGGACCAGCAGCAACAAAGATTGGATCAGTATGGACTTTCAGAATGGCAGCATCCATGCCGATGCTTTCTTTAGCTCCGAGCAATGGCGATTCCCGGATGCCCCGCAAGCTTTGGCAGTTTCCGGAAACCCTGTATTGCATGCTTACCTCGATGCCGACCTAAGTGCCTGGTTGAAAGCAAAGGATAGTTTATGGAAAGACTTAAAGGTGCCTGTAGATAGCCTGTACAAATATTATGGTGGCTATATTGACTTGCAATGGATGCCAAAGGATGTCAAACAGATGGAAACTATTATTTCCTACGAATACGACGATAACTTTGAAATGAAGGAAGTGAAGCAGGAGCAGGAAGTGGATGCACCGAATCTACTGGTTCGTTTAAAAGCTTCGCCGCATTTACTGGGCTACCTTCCTGAAAAGTTGTTTTATAAATTCAACCGGAAATCCGAAGGTGATATCATCAGTCTGTCTACAGATTCAGTTGCAGGGCAGACAGCTACCTTCGAAAAGGCTAAAACAGTGTTTAACCTGACTTATCAGAAAAATGCTTCAGTTATCAAACATTTAGGATGGCTGCCATTCTTTGATCGTTGGGAGAAAATACGCCTGGAAGGTCGTGCTAGAACAACAAACGGACTTCAATTGCATGGCTTTTTTATCCTGCCGCATGCGAAGCTACATGCCCTTTATCAATTATCTGATAATTAATCCTTCGCTAACGTTTTAAGTCTATTATCAATAATGGCCTGATATTTGGTTAAACGTATAGTAGAATAAAGAATGAACTTATGAAACGTATTATTGGATTAATTATGGTAGTAATGATGGCTTTAACAGCAGTATCCTGTTATTCGCATCATCATCACTCAGGCAAAAAGATGCCACCAGGACAAGCTAAGAAGATTTACGGAAAGAAATCGGCTAAACAATTTGCCCCAGGGCAACAAAAGAAAAAAGGTAAAAAATCAAGACATTATGATGATGTCCGTGGTAGATGGTAAGCTATCCTATAAAACATTAAAAAAGCATCGTTTAATAAACGATGCTTTTTTAATATCTTGTGTATTTCCCTTGTCTTATTCTTTGCGTAATCCAGACTTACTTACGCATTCTGGAAGAAATCCCGAATCATTAATTCGTCCTTTTTAATCTGTTCTTTCATCAGGTCTAAGCTTTCAAACCATTGATCGTGCCGGATGAAGGAGAGGAATTTTACCCGGATAGTCTTGCTATATAAGTCATCGTTGAAATCTAAAAGGTTGACCTCAATCTTTCTGGTCATGCCATCTACGGTAGGGCGGGTACCGATGTAACACATGCCTTTGGCGATGCGTTCCGGTTCCGGTTGGAAGTATTCTCCGGTTTCAATATCACAGGCACGCGGGTATATTTCAACCTCCACCGCATAGATACCGTAGGCCGGAATCAATTTATGGCTTTCATGCACATGCAGATTTGCGGTAGGAAATCCAATCTCCCGACCGATTTGATCGCCCCGAATAACGGTGCCAGTCAGTTCAAAAGGATAGCCTAAGTATTTGTTCGCCGTGTCAATATCACCTTTGATCAAGGATTCACGAATACGTGTCGAAGAGACAGCCACATCCTCAATATCCTGTTCCGGAATTTCCTCTACGGTATAATCGAAGATACTCGCATTATGGATAAGCTCCTTAATGGTGCCTTTACGGTCTTTACCAAAGTGATGGTCATAGCCAATAACAATCTTCTTACAGCCAATCTTATTCACCAACACGTTGGAAATATATTCCTCCGGGCTCTGGTTCGAGAAGTCGCGGGTAAAGGGTGTAATAATTAAATGATCAATGCCGGCAAGGGCCAAGCGTTCCACCTTCTCTTCAATATCATTGATAAGACGAAGGCTATCATCATCCGGATTGATAATCAAGCGCGGGTGAGGGAAGAAGGTCAATAATACCGACTCTCCGGTATTATGCTTCGCCAATTCGGTGATCTTATTTAAAATCTTCTGGTGGCCAACATGCACGCCATCAAATGTACCTATCGTTACGATGGCATAATCCAATGGTTCAAATTCGTCCAGATTTCTATATATTTTCATGTGTGGTATATGCTGTTTATTTCAGGAGGTTTAGGTCCTTTTTTTCTTTTATCAACTCGATAAGTTCCGGAAGATTCCAAGCCTTCTCAACATCAAAGTCGCCGCTTTTTGTTCTACGTAAGCTGGATAAATGAGCACCTACGCCAAGCTTAGCACCAAAGTCATGCGCAATAGAACGGATATAGGTTCCTTTACTACATTGGATACGGAAGTGCAACACTGGAAATTCAATCTTTTCTATGGCACAGGTGGTAATATGTACGCGACGCGATTTTAGAGCTACTTCCTCACCGCGACGGGCTTTCTCATACACGCGTTCTCCATCTATTTTAATGGCAGAATGCGCTGGTGGGTATTGGTCTTGATCGCCTAGGAAACTAGCGGCCACCGCATGCACCTGCGCTTCTGTAATGTGACTGTAATCCTTAATTTGTTCAATCACGGTCTCCAAGTCGTAGGATGGGGTAGTAGCACCAATGGTTATGGTTCCAGTATATTCTTTATCTTCCGCTTGAAACAGGTCGATTTGCTTGGTCATTTTACCGGTACAAACAATCAGCAAGCCTGTTGCCAAAGGATCCAATGTCCCGGCATGGCCAACTTTTAATTTCAAGGGTTTTAAGGTATTTCTAAGTTTTCCGACTACATCGAAGCTGGTCCAGGTTAGGGGTTTATCGATCAATAATACTTCGCCAGTGGCAAAGTTAAAGTCTGTATCTTCGTGTAAGTTACGCACTTGCTTCATTCAATTGTGTTTTTAGCAGCAACCAGATTTGCTGGAATCTGTTGGTTTGCCTCAAATTTCCTGCAAAAATAAGAATATTATTGGGCTTCCTCGAATATACTGTCTAGTATTTACGTTCTTATGGAAATTTTATGGCCAGCAAAAGAGGAGCAAAGGCCGTGGGCAAAAAAAATAGAACAGCCTGGCTGTCCTATTTATAAAATACGTTGTATAATCTTATTGGTTCCAGAAATAGAACAATAAAACAATCCCTATGATAATGCGGTACCAACCCCAGAATTTAAATCCGTATTTGGTTAATACGCTGATGAAAGTCTTCACAGCAATCATGGCCACAATAAAAGCCACAATATTTCCGATAATAAATACCATGATATTCTCTTGGCTGGCCATAATCATCTCATAACCTTTTTGTGCTTGCGGCGTTCCTTCACCCCATGTTTTTACGAAAATGGAGTAAACCGTCACGGCAAGCATGGTAGGCACGGCTAAGAAAAACGAAAACTCAGCTGCGGCTTTGCGGCTTAAGCCTTGCGTCAATCCGCCAATAATAGAGGCTGCAGAACGCGATGTTCCCGGCATCATGGCTAAACATTGCCAAAAACCAATAATTAAAGCCTTTTTAATCGGAATATCCTTCTCGTCGGTAATGGTAGGATTCTTAAACCATTTGTCTACAAACAACAAGATAACACCACCCAATACCAATACGGCCGAAATAGCTACTTGATTGCCCAATACGGCTTCAATCTTATCGTCAAATAGCTTCCCTAATACTAAGGCTGGAATTACAGCGATAGCAAGCTTTAGGTATAAGCTGAGGTTCTTAAGATCGAAAAATTTACGCCAGTAGAGCACAACGATAGATAGGATAGCACCGAATTGAATGGAAACCTGAAACATCTTAAGGTATTCGCTTTCTTCCATCCCCATCAGGGCGGCCGTAAAGCCCATATGAGCCGTTGATGAAATAGGGAGGTATTCCGTTAATCCCTCAACGATCGCAATAATAATAGCTTCAAAATAATTCATTAGCCCTGGTTTGTTTTGTTCTTTTTAGGTTTATATAAAATGGCTACAAATCCAAGGGCGAAACCTGCCACAACCACTAGCGGCGCTAGGGTAATTTTGCTGAAGCTGTAAATGTCTTCAGTACCCATCATTAATATAAATCCAATAGCAACAATAACCATGCTGAGGATGAATAATTGATAATTTATCTTTTGGAAGACAAAGTGGCCTTTTGCCAGTTCGGTATTTGTTTTCTTTTTAACTGTTTGGCTCATTAGCTGTAGATTAACAATTGATTATCTATATAAACTTGCTGATTTAGCACGTAGATATTTGGTCACGGCAAAATAGGTGCTTGCGCCGGCAATAATAATACCCAGGGCAATCACAAAAATAAAGATCATGGCGAACTCGAACCAGTCGCGAAGGAATACCAATTCAGGAACTTGCTTCTGCGCAAAATGTAAGGTCGTAATTAGGAGCAGAATGGCAATCAAAGAGCCAATCAACCCATGGGCTATACCGTACATGATGTATGGTCGACGGATAAAGTTCTTAGTCGCACCAATAAGTTGCATACTTTTTATCAAGAAACGCTGCGAATAAATGGCTAATCGGATCGTATTATTGATTAAGGCTACAGCGATAATCAATAAGATAACCGTGAAAGCTAAAATAACAATCCCAATTACCCGGATGTTCTTATTTACCATATCAATTAAAGACTCCTGGTAAACCACTTCTTTAATACGGCTATTCTTTCCGATTTTATCAATAAACGTCTGGATGCTATCGCTGTTCGCGTATTGTTCCTTCATATAGATATCGATCGACGGTAGGAGTGGGTTATGCCCTAAGTACTCCACGAAGTCTTCGCCTAGGTCTTCTTTCAGGTTTTTAGCCGCAAGCTCCTTGCTCACATATTCAGAGCGCAATACATACGGATCTTTCTCTAAATCCTTCTGTAAGGTAAGCACATCGCCTTCATTCACATTGTCATTGACAATAACATTCAGCACGATATTCTCTTTAACATAGCGGGAAAGGTTCTTGGCGTGGACTAGAATAAGCCCTAATAGACCAGTCATCAATAATACCAGTGCAATACTGATAACTGTAGAAATATAAACCGATTTTGTTTTTTTTCTTGGTGAACCCTGTTCGATCACTGACATATAGTATTTTTATTTACTTGATGCGAAAGTACATATTTCAGATGATTCTCAGAAGATTTAATGTAATAAACTACGCTAAAACCTACCGGATATTGAAATATTTCCTTCCTCTAAATTTCTAACAACGAATATCCGAAATTATTGTATAGAATAAAAAACTTTTGTGCTTTATTGGCCTAAAATCGCTATTTTCGCATCTCTTATATATTTCTTACAGACAATCATGGAGTATAATCATCAATCTATTGAGCAAAAGTGGCAAAAGTATTGGGCAGACCATCAAACCTTTAAAACTGAGGAGTCTACAGCAAAACCGAAATACTATGTGTTAGACATGTTTCCTTACCCTTCAGGGGCAGGTTTGCATGTGGGCCACCCACTAGGCTACATAGCTTCCGATATTTTTTCCCGATACAAGCGCCTGAAAGGCTTTAATGTGCTGCACCCGATGGGTTATGATTCCTTTGGATTGCCGGCCGAGCAGTATGCCATCCAAACCGGACAACACCCTGCCATTACCACGGAAACCAATATTCAACGCTATAGAGAGCAGTTAGATAACATCGGCTTTTCCTTCGATTGGTCGCGGGAAGTCCGAACCTCCAATGCCGATTATTATAAATGGACACAGTGGATTTTCATGAAATCCTTCGATGCCTGGTATAATAAAGCCAGCGATAAAGCAGAACCTATCGCTAGTTTAATTGCACACTTTGAAAAGACTGGATCTCAAGGTGTTCAAGCCGAGTCAGATGAAGAAGTGTTAAGCTTTACGGCAGACGAATGGAAAGCTTTCTCGGAAGAACAACAGCAAGAAGAATTATTAAAATACCGTTTAGCCTATCTACGTGAAAGTACTGTAAACTGGTGCCCGGCACTAGGGACTGTATTGGCCAACGATGAGGTGATCAATGGTGTTTCCGAACGTGGAGGTTTCCCTGTCGAGCAGAAGAAGATGATGCAATGGTCAATGCGCATTACCGCCTATGCCGACCGTCTTTTACGCGGCTTGGAACATATCGACTGGCCCGAGCCTTTGGTAGAGATGCAACGCAACTGGATTGGTAAGTCAGTCGGTGCTAGCGTTAAATTCCCTGTACCACAACTAAACGATCATATTGAAGTATTCACAACCCGTGTAGATACCATCTACGGCGTAAGTTTCGTCGTGTTGGCACCAGAACACGAGTTTGTTGCCGCTTTAACTACCGATGCGCAACGTGCAGAAGTAGAGGCTTATATTGAGAAAACAGCGAAGAAATCAGAATTAGACCGGATGGCGGATGCAAAAACTGTTTCCGGTGCTTTCACAGGTTCCTTTGCAAAGCATCCTTTAACAGGTGAAGATGTGCAGATCTGGATTGCCGACTATGTATTGGCAAGCTACGGAACAGGCGCTGTAATGGCTGTACCTTCCGGTGATCAACGCGATTACTTATTCGCTAAGCACTTTAACTTGCCGATTATCCCGATTTCAGATTCGCAACAAATCGAAGAAGCTGCCGACCCTAACAAAGATGGAAAATACATCAACTCCGACTTTATCAATGGGATGAACTACCAGGAAGCTGTACCCGCTTTAATCGAGCGCTTAGAAAGCCTGAAGCTAGGGAAGGCGAAGGTAAACTTCCGTATGCGCGATGCTATCTTTGGTCGCCAGCGCTACTGGGGCGAACCGGTGCCTGTTTATTTCAAAAACAACCTTCCATATTTAATTAAGGAGGAAGAATTGCCTTTGCTTCTTCCGGAAGTCGATAAATACTTGCCGACAGAAAGTGGCGAGCCACCATTAGGCCGTGCTGAAAACTGGAAATACCAAGATGCTTATGAATATGAATTAAGCACCATGCCGGGATGGGCAGGTTCTTCTTGGTACTGGTTCCGCTATATGGATCCTAAGAATGAACAGAAATTCGCATCCCCTGAAGCCGTAGATTATTGGAAAGCGGTAGATTTATACATCGGTGGTTCTGAGCATGCTACAGGTCACTTACTATACTCACGCTTCTGGAATAAGTTCTTAAAAGACTTGGGTTATCATAATGAAGAAGAGCCTTTCAAAAAGCTAATCAACCAAGGGATGATCCAAGGGCGATCGAACTTTGTATATCGCGTATTAGATGCAGAAGGTCGTGGTACCAATACCTTCGTTTCGCTAGGCTTGAAAGAGCAGTACAATACGATTCCTTTGCATGTGGATGTAAATATCGTGCATAATGATGTATTAGATTTAGAGAAATTTAAAACCTTCCGTCCTGATTATGCCAATGCGGAATTTGTATTAGAAAACGGAAAGTACATCTGTGGCACTGAGGTGGAGAAGATGTCAAAGTCTAAGTTCAACGTGGTAAATCCGGATGATATTATCAGCCAATACGGAGCGGATACGTTACGTTTATACGAAATGTTCTTGGGTCCTTTGGAACAGGCAAAACCTTGGAATACAAATGGTATCGAAGGCGTATATAAATTCTTACGTAAGGTATGGCGCCTCTTCCACGATAGCGAAGGTAACTTTAATGTTTCCGATGAGGAACCAAGCAAAGCAGAATTCAAAGCTCTGCATAAAATCATCAAAAAGGTAGAAGAAGATATTGAACGATTCTCCTTCAATACGTCGGTATCCGCCTTTATGATCTGTGTGAATGAATTGACCGATCTGAAATGCAACAAACGGCAGATCCTCCAAGATTTATTAATTGTGTTAGCACCTTATGCACCGCATATCACCGAAGAGCTTTGGAGCCAATTGGGTCATGAAGCCGGAAGTATTTCCTACGCCCAATACCCAACATTTAACCCGCAATACTTGGTAGAAAGTGAATTTGCTTACCCTGTATCCATCAACGGTAAAATGAAGATGAACCTTCCATTAGCCCTAGACCTCGATGCCTCCGCCGTAGAAGCCATCGTCAAAGAAAATGCCGACGTGCAGAAGTACTTGGAAGGCAAAGCAGTGAAGAAAATCATCTTTGTGAAGGGTAAGATTATTAATATTGTGGTTTAGAAGGGAGAGTAACGTATGACTTTGTCCTAGTGCTGTCATGGTGAGCGGAGTCGAACGACTGGTACGTCAGTATAGGTGATAAACATTATAATATTGATTAGCAGCGTGTTATAGCAATAATTTTATATTTAACTATCAGGTATGGATGATTGTACTGACGTACCAGTCGTTCGTGGTTCGTCTCCGCTCACCATGACAGCACCATGACAAGACGATGACAAAGTCATAAAAAAAACTAATGACTAAGCACCATGACTAAGTCATGATAAAACCCATTATGGCAAAAAGCAGCAAACCTGGCAAGAAAAAAGTACAAACAGACAAACAAATTCAAAAGAATTTATTGCTCTGGAGTATTGCCATTCCTGCGCTGCTGGTGCTGTTTATTTTTGCTTGGCAGCATCGTGCCGGCATATCCTATCTCTTTGTTAAATGGTTTGAAAAGGATAAGGTCGAACGCGAGGACCTCAGTAAATACGATATCCGCAATAAAGAGCTGATGCGGCGTCATGACGATAAAATCTACGGCATTGACGTTTCCCAATACCAAGGGGAAATATCTTGGGATGAGGTGCTGACCATTCAGGAGGAATTTCCAATCGACTATATCTTTGTTCGGGCCACCATGGGCGAGAAGGCCAAGGATACCAAGTACCACAAAAACTGGAAAGCCATTAAAGAAAAGAATAAGTTGCGCGGGGCTTATCACTATTTTCGGCCGAATGAAAACTCCGCCAAGCAAGCCCGCAACTTTATCAAAACAGTGAAATTGGAAGCCGGCGATCTACCCCCGGTATTAGATATTGAGGAGATGCCCCGAAACCAGTCGATGGATAGCCTGAAAGTCGGCTTAAAACGCTGGCTGTTGTTGGTTGAGGAGCATTATGAGGTGAAACCCATCCTATACTCAGGCGACAAATATTTTGCAGATTTCCTGGAAAAGGAATTCGCCGATTATACCCTATGGATTGCGAATTATAACTTTTGGATCGAGAAACCCAAGAAACATTGGAACTTCTGGCAGTTTTCGGAAAAGGGCACTGTCCGCGGCATCAAAGGTCCTGTAGATCTCAATATGTTCAGTGGCGACATCGAAGACTTGGAAGCGCTTTGTATAGCACTTTAATGACAATTTAATCCTCAGATATTCCCTATATTTGTATATAAATCATACGCTACACAGGCGTGTTAAATCTAGAAAAACATGGCTTCATTCAACGAATTAATCCAAGGAAATAAAGTAGTATTGGTCGATTTCTCGGCAGGCTGGTGTGGCCCTTGTCAAATGTTGGCCCCAATTCTTAAAGAGGTAAAAGAAGAGCTTGGCGAAAAATTGAACATCATTAAAATCGATGTCGATAAAAATCAAGCCCTAGCCAGCAAGTTTCAGGTACAGGGAGTGCCAACCTTAATTTTGTATAAAGATGGTAATCAGGTATGGCGACAAAGCGGCTTGCAGCAAAAGCATGAGCTCATCCGATTGATCAACTCACACCTTTCTTAAGCTATTTTAGTCAATATTGGATGTTTCGTCATTCGTCTCATCCAATATTTTCACAATCAGCTTATCAATGCGGTGTCCATCCATATCCAACACCTCGAAATCCAGGTTCTTATAGACTACGCGATCCCCTTCTTGCGGAATATGGTCTAACAAGAGAAATACCAAACCGGCGACCGTTGTTAAATTCCCGATTTCATCTTCATCCTCTTCCGATAGGTTAATGTTAAAGAGCTCCATAAAGTCATCCAGCTGGTAGCTGCCATCAATAACAAAAGAACCATCTTCACGCTTACGTATGGTTTTCTTCTCGTCATCCTCCGCCGAATTAAATCCACCAACCAAGGAAGCAACAATATCAGCCATGGTAATAATACCTTGAGGGCTTCCGTATTCATCCACAACCACCGCCTGCATCACCTGCGAATTCTTCAGGCTCTGCATCACGTTATAGGCGTAGGTATTCTCATTCACAAAGGGAATAGGATGGAGGAGTTTAGTTAAATCAGGCTCCTCATTATTTAGGTATTCCTTAAATAAGGTTTTTACATGCACCAAACCAATCACATGGTCGAAATTACCATTACATACCGGGTATTCCGTATGCTCACGATCCAAGATAAAGCTTTTATTCTCTTCAAACGTTTTTTGAATATCCAGGTAAGTCACCTTTCCGCGGTGAATCATCAGGTTGATAGCCCGTTTATCGCCAAGGCTTAATACCCGGTCCACCATATCATGCTCAATCCCTTCAATAGCGCCACTATCAACGCCTTCATCCACCAAAGCTTTGATTTCTTCTTCGGTAACTGCATTTTGGGAAGATTTAATATTAAAGAGTTTCACGATAAAGTCAGTAGAGACGCTGAGCAACCAGACGAAAGGTTTCACAATCTTGCTCAACAAGTTCATGGGAACCGCAATAAGGGAGGCGTATTTCTCCGGAATGGCCATACCAATCCGTTTCGGAACAAGTTCACCAATAACCAAGGAAAGGTAGGTAATGGTTAAAACCACTAAAATAACCGATAGTTGGTTGGCGTAGGGTGCCAGGAATTCCACCTGTAGCATTTGTTCGGCAAGAAAGGTAGAAATGGAGCCCCCCGAGAAAAATCCCGTCAAAATACCAATGAGGGTAATCCCAATTTGGACGGTTGACAAAAAATTGTTGGGGTTATCTTTCAGTTCCAGGGCCGTCTTTGCGCCGGCGTTTTTTTCGCTGGCCGCTTGCAGGCGGGCTTTTCTACTGGATACGATGGCAATTTCTGAGGCGGAAAGAATTCCGTTAAGGATAATGAGGATAAGAATGATAAGTATTTCCGTGACCATAGATGGTAAAATTCGCTTTAGCTGTCCTAAAATACAAAATATAAGTGAGTATCTATGTTTTGTGCAACCGTTTGATTGAAAATATTATTTTATTTATTGGCTGAATAAGTAGATATTGCATTAACGTACTTAGAATTATGAATGATTTTAATCTCATGTCAGAGCATAAAATAACAAACAGCATTTCCTCAGCCCAGCAATTTCAAATCGACGGAACCATTGTATCCTCGGTACCTTTTGGTTCCGGACATATCAACGATACTTTTAAAATTGTAACCGATGGTGCGCATGGCCATCTATATTTATTACAACGCATCAACCATCATGTCTTTCGCAATGTCGACGGGCTGATGGACAATATCGATAAGGTCTGCCGCCATCTAAAAAATAAACTCGCGCATTTGGGAGAACAGGAAGTCAGCAAACGCACCATGACCCTGATTCCAACCCTCGATGGTAAAAATTACTACCAGGATCCCCAAGGTGATTACTGGCGGATTTTTATCCTCATTCCCGATACCCGCAGCTACGATATCCTGGAAACCACCGATCAGGCTTATTCCGGTGGACTTGCCTTTGGCGAATTCCAAAAGCAGCTCAGCGATTTAGACCCAAGCAGCATCGTGGAGGTCTTGCCGAATTTTCATAACATCGAATTCCGCATGACGAACCTGCGGAATGCCATCGCCAAGAACGCCGTAAATCGCGTGGCAGAAGTGCAGGACCTGTTGGATTACATCTTTGAACGCGAAGAAAAAATGCGTCGTATCCTCGAAATGGGCCGCGCCAACCAATTGCCTTTACGTATCACTCATAACGACACCAAATTCAACAATGTCTTATTAGATAAGGACGATAAGGTACAATGTGTAATCGATTTAGATACCGTGATGCCGGGCTATGTAGCCTATGACTTTGGCGATGCTATACGCACGATCATCAATTCGGCGGCAGAAGATGAAGCCGATGTGTCTAAAATCGTATTGAACATCCCTTTATTTGAAGCCTTTACCGCAGGCTACCTGGCCGAGGCCAAGGAATTCTTGACCGATAATGAAATTGAATCCTTGATTTACGGGGTACATTTATTGCCCTATATGCAGGCTGTACGCTTCTTAACGGACTATATCGATGGGGATACCTACTATAAAATTGCCTATCCTTTGCATAACTTGGTGCGCACGAAGGCCCAATTGAAATTAGTGCAGGAGTTAGAAACGCATCATCAGCAATTATTGGATATCTTAGCTGAGAATTTAAAAACAAAAGAATAGCATGAAAACCCTAGCCATTGAAAAATTACCCCAGCAGGACCACCTATTGACCTATGCCGAATGGGCAAAAGCCTTAGCAGGTTTAAACTGGCAGGCTATTGCCGTTGCTCCTTGGCAACAAGAATATCCCTATGTGCCAACGGTAAAGTTTCAAATTGCCTATACGCAAGACGATATCCTGCTGCATTTTGAGGTGCAGGAAGAATATGTGAAAGGACAGTATATCCGTCCTAACGAAAACGTATGGGAAGACAGCTGTGTTGAATTTTTTGTGTCTTTCGATAATCGAGAAACCTATTATAACATCGAGTTCAATGTATTGGGGGTAGGGCTAATCGGCTATGGAAGATCGGTTAAAGCGGATCGCAATAGGCTACCAGCGGCCGATATCCTCCGCATACAAACCTTTAGCGCCGTACAAACCATTCAAGGTAAAAAACAATGGCAGCAAGTCCTGCAAATCCCTATAGCCTTGTTTCAAAAACAAGCTTCGGAACTTGAAGGAACAACTGCCTATGCGAATTTCTATAAATGTGGCGACGGCTTACCGCAGCCGCATTTCATTGCTTGGAACGCCATTGATTCGCCGACCCCGAATTTCCATCAACCGGCATTCTTCGGACAAATCGAATTCAAATAGCCTATTTTTTCACAAATCGGGCCACCCATTTTTCAAAAGCACCCATAAATCCTTTCAGGAATTTCTGGGTGTCTTCATTTATAAGCTTCCCTTGTTCATCAAAAAGCTTTGCTGCGTTGCCAATATAGGCCTCCGGTTGTGCCATCGTCGGCACATCCACAAATACCAAGGATTGCCGTAAATGATGGTTGGCACCAAAGCCACCGATAGCACCGATGGATACGCTGATGACGGCGCCGGGTTTGCCGCCCCATTTCGATTTGCCATAGGGCCGCGAGGCCACATCTATTGCATTCTTAAGAACCGCCGGCAGTGATCTGTTGTATTCCGGGGTCACAAAAATAAAGGCGTCAAACCCTTCAATTTGTTTGCGGAAGTCTGCATAACTGGCGGGCAAGGCATCGCCTTCGCTATCTTCGTTATAAAAGGGGAGTTGCCCTATTTCTACCAACTCCAAGCTATAGCCCTCCGGCGCAATTTCCATTAAATATTTCGCTGTTTTCCGATTGAAGGATTCTTTTCTTAAACTACCGACCAACAGGCCCACTTTAATCTTTTCCATAATCTATTTGTTTTAACAAACAACAAATAAATCCCCCAATTGTTAGGGATTCGGTAATATTCTCTTTATTTTGAATGCATATAGCGTCTATGAAAAACGAGTTAGCATCGGTATGGTTTTTTAATCAGGGTTGGCAACCGCATCCTTTCCAGGAGGCCTGTTGGCAAGCCATCGCCAAAGGGCAATCGGGTATTCTCAATGCACCTACTGGTTATGGAAAAACTTTCGCCATCTGGTTTGGCCTTATCCAACAGTATTATACGGCAGCCTATCAAGAAAAACTCGCCAAACAGCGTAAAAAAGGGCTCCACGCCTTATGGATTACGCCGCTGCGGGCGCTCTCCAAAGAAATACATCGGGTAACCGAGGGTGTTTCTAATGATTTAGAACTCGATTACCACATCGAACTCCGCACTGGGGATACCAGCACCGCCAATCGACAAAAACAACGCAAAAACCCACCGCAGGCTTTAATTACAACGCCCGAGAGTGTACACCTCCTCTTGGCCACTAAAGAGGGGCAGGCCTACTTCAAGCAATTGGAATTTATTGTTGTGGATGAATGGCATGAACTGTTAGGCTCGAAACGCGGGGTATTAATCGAATTGGCGCTAAGTCGCTTAAAAGCTATTAATCCCGAATTAAAGATATGGGGTATTTCGGCAACGATCGGAAACCTGGCCGCGGCCAAAACGATCTTATTGGGAATACATAATGATGGGGTGCTCATCAAAGCGGATATTCATAAAAAAATCGATATCAAAACCGTGCTGCCAGATACCCTGGAGAAATTCCCCTGGGCAGGGCACCTCGGAATCCGCCTGCTGGATAAGGTGGTGGATATCATCAATCAATACCAAACCACGCTTATTTTCACTAATACACGCTCGCAAGCTGAAATTTGGTACCAGCAGCTCATCAGCCAATACCCCGAATTTGCGGGCCTGCTAGCCATACACCATGGCTCCTTAAGCGATGAGGTACGCCTCTGGGTGGAAGAAGCCCTGCATGAAGCCCGACTAAAAGCTGTGGTATGTACCAGCAGCCTCGACTTAGGCGTCGATTTCAGGCCGGTAGACTGCGTCATCCAGATCGGGTCGCCAAAGGGTGTCGCCCGCTTTTTGCAACGCGCAGGGCGCTCCGGACATCGCCCCAACGAAACCTCGGTCATCTATTATGTACCCACCAACTCCTTGGAGATTATAGAAGGCGATTCCTTGAAGTATGCCGTAAAAGAGGGGATTGTGGAACAGCGGATCCCTTATATCCGATCTTTTGATGTGTTGGTGCAATACCTGATGACCTTGGCGGTTGGCGATGGTTTTGAACCCAACCAAATCTTTCAGGAAGTCCTGACGACGCATTGTTTTGAATCCATGAGCCGGGCGGAGTTTGATGATTGCATGGCCTTATTGCTACATGGCGGCTCAAGCTTGCAGGCCTATGATGATTTCCATCGCCTGGAATTGATCGATGGCCTGTATAAGGTCACCTCTCGTAAATTAGCCATGCGCCATCGCTTATCCATTGGGGCCATCGTTTCCGATCTGATGATGCGGGTCAAGTTTCTCTCCGGCAAATACCTGGGTTCTATTGAGGAATCTTTTATTTCCAAATTGAATGTTGGGGATGTATTCTGGTTTTCAGGCCGACAACTGGAGTTATTGCAGGTGTTGGGGAATGATGCTATCGTACGCCCTAGCCAAAAGAAGAAAGGCGTGGTGCCTTCCTGGATGGGGGGGCGTTTTGCCATATCTCCCGATTTAGGAATCGCCATTCGCCATAGTTTTAAAAGTATTCAGCAAACCCGGTCGACAAGTCCTGAAATACGATTTCTACAGCCTTTGTTTCAAGAACAAGCGCGAATTTCAGGCCTGCCCAAGGAGGATGAACTCTTGGTAGAATATATTGAAACCAAATATGGCCATCACCTTTTTATATACCCCTTTGATGGCAAGCTGATTCATGAAGGCATGGCGCAGGTGATTGCTTACCGCTTGGGTGAAATTAAACCTGCAAGCTTTAGCATTGCCAGCAATGAATATGGCATTGAATTGCTCAGTGATACCGCCTATGTTTTGGATGAAAAGCTTCTTAAAACGCTATTTTCCCCTAAAAACTTACATCAGGATATTAATTCGGGCATCAATGTGCAGGAAATGGCGCGCCGGCGCTTTCGCGATATCGCCGGCATTGCAGGCTTGGTGTTTCAAGGGTTCCCCGGCAAGCAGATGAAAAGCAAGCATCTGCAAGCAAATGCCGGACTTTTCTTTTCTGTCTTTTCTGAATATGAACCGAACAACTTACTTTTGCGGGAAGCCTATGATGAGGTGTTTGATTTTCAATTGGAGGAGGGGAGGTTAATAAAAGCTTTTGAACGCATTGCCAACCATAAGATCATTTTCCGACAATTGGATCGCTTGACACCTTTTTCATTCCCTATCTTTTCCGAATCTTTCCGGGAGCGGTATAGCAATGAAGACTGGCAAAGTAGATTAGAAAAATTAAAACTGCAATTATTAGATGGCTAAGCGACTGGAGCTAAATGGGTTGGAATGTTATTTATTGCCGCAACGTGCTTTCTATATTGCTAAATATCAGATGCTGCTGGTTTCCGACTGGCATTTAGGAAAGTTGAAGCATTTCCGCGCCGAAGGTCTTTTTGTGCCGGCACCGGCCATTCAAGAAGAACTCGCGCGCTTAGATGCGATTTTGAATGAAATACCTGTGAAACAGGTTGTTTTTCTTGGCGACCTCTTTCATTCCAAACTCAATTCCGATTGGCATCTTTTCTGTCAATACCTGCAAGGTAAAACAGGGATCAGCTTTAGCCTGACGGTTGGCAATCATGATATTTTGAACGATGAAGACTGGCATCGGGCCGGATTAAAACTTACAGATCACATCCTATTACCCGAAGGTATCCTACTTTCACATGAGCCTATAGTCGGGCTAGATGGGCATTTAATCAATATTGTGGGGCATGTACATCCCGGCTGTGTCATTCAAACGGCTGGCCGACAAACTTTTCGTTTGCCCTGTTTCCATTTGCAGAAACAACTGCTTACCTTGCCCGCTTTCGGTAAATATACCGGTCTCCATATCCTTCCGGCACATCAAGAGGCACGAATCTTCGCCGTTGTCGATCAAAGTATCCTAGAGCTTCCCGCATAGGGGAATTAATGTATCGACCGTTGCTGCTGTAAGGCGCGAACACAATGAATCGTTACTAATAACTGCCCATAATGGCGCTGCGCATGCTCGGCGGCATGAAAAAGTAAACCCATTAAGGTCGTCGGAATACGCTTTCTCCCCAAGTACCGCGTAGCTGTCAATGCTGCTGCTGAGCTATGCTTTAATTGCTCAATCGCTTGCTCCACCTGGTAGGAAAGGGCTTCTAGCAATTCATCGACCCCAAGTTCCTCATGTTTCATGGTTTCTTGTTCCAGGTACTCAAATTGATTTTCAGTAAGCGATTCCTCCCGTCCATAGGTAAACATGCGGTCAATGACCCCTCGCATATGTAAGAGGTGAAAGCCTACCGAGGCCATCCCAAATGGTTTTACCCACAGCAAGGTATCATCTTCAGCCGTTAATTGCCGATCCAGGTCTTCCAGAATTTGCAGCAAGACATGGGCTACCGGCTGTAATAAGTCGGGCACCTCCGGAACAGGGCCACGCATCCATACTTCCAAATTTTCCATAGGTTTCTTTTTAAGAATTTATCGATTCTTTTCCGCCGAAGGTCACCATCACCATGCCTAGGATCAATACCAAGGAGCCAAGAATCTGCATCCAGCTGAGGGGCTGTCGGAACCATAAGGCCATGGCAATTTGCACTGACAAAAACGTGCCCCCCGAGCCCAAGGCAATCACCACCGGCTGTGGCACCGTTTTAAACAGCTGAACCAAAAACCAACTCGCTGACAGAATAATAATATTCCCCGCAACAAGTGCTTTCCATTGATGCTTCGGGTAAATACCCCCGTATTTAAAGATAATGGTTGAACCAATCTGGCACATCCAAAATGCAGCGAAATAGACCATTTTTATCATAATATAAATATAGAATAATTTTGAATGTGAAAAGGCGGGGGGAAGTGATTTTGATGGAGGGAGGTGATTTACCCTTCGGTACGTTTTGTCATGGTGCTGTCATCGTGAGCGGAGTCGAACGACTGGTACGTCAGTACAGGTGATACACACATACATTTACTGATTAACAATCTATTAATAAAAAAAATATAATTCATTACTTTAACAAATATAACAGCGCAACAAACAGTTAATAACAAAGCCGTTCATCATAAAAACTTGCAATGCTATATTAAAATAATATGTTGTTGATAAGCATGTTAAAGATGAAAGATTGCACTGACGTACCAGTCGTTCATGGTTCGTGGTTCGACTCCGCTCACCATGACAGCACCATGACAAAACAATGGCAGATCACGATGAAAGCACTTGTCTAACTCTCTCCCTTTTCTCTCCCTTTTCACTTCCCTTTCAAACCCCTTTCACACCCCTTTGCAATGGGCTTGTAATAGGCAATGAAAAGCTTAAAAAAAGCCTCTGCTAAAATTAATAACAGAGGCTTTTTCGAAGCTAATTAATAAGCTTAAAGTCTCCGCTTAATACATCTCTCGAATTTCCGCCGATGAAGACTTTAAAATCTCCGGGTTCAGCGATATGCTTCAGCTGTTGATCATAGAATTTAAGGTCTTCAACGGTGATGTTAAATTTCACTCTCTTGCTTTCTCCTTTTTTCAAAAAGACCTTTTGGAAGTTTTTAAGTTCTTTTACCGGGCGGGTGACAGAGCCGACCATATCTCGGATATAGAGTTGCACCACTTCCTCGCCATCGTAATTTCCGCTGTTTGTTACATCCACTTGAACTTCCAGGCTTCCCTCACTGTTCAATTCGGGATGGCTAAGCTTCAGCCCGCTATAGTCAAATTTGCTGTAGCTTAAGCCGAATCCGAAGGGGTAGAGGGGCTCATTGCTTACATCCAAGTAGTTAGACCGGAACTTTTGGAACCAGGTTCCCTCGGCTAAGGGGCGGCCTGTGTTTTTATGCGCATAGTATAAAGGAATTTGTCCTACGTTCTGTGGGAAGGTGGCAGGGAGCTTTCCACTTGGGTTCACATCGCCAAATAATACATCGGCTACGGCTTTGCCAGTTTCTGTTCCGCCAAACCAAACATTTAATATGGCGGGTACATGCTGATCTTCCCAGCTTAGCGTTAAGGGGCGACCCGTAAACAATACCAATACCACCGGTTTGCCGGTTTTCAATAAGGCCTCCAATAAGCGACGTTGGCTTGCCGGGATATTTAAGTCTGTGCGGCTGGAGCTTTCCCCCGACATTTCAGAGCTTTCTCCTAAGGCTGCCACAATTACATCGGCAGATTGCGCCAGCTGTAAGGCTTCCTCGATTAGGAGCTGCGGATCGCGATCATCGCGTGGAATAGTTCTGCCAAACATGGTGGAACGTTCTTGCAGGGCCGCATCATCGCTGAGGTTTGCACCCAGATGGCTCGTAATGTTCACTTGCTTGCCCAATACTTCTTTCATCCCTTCAACTAGAGTTTGGGTATTTGCATGGTCGGCACTGACAGACCAAGTTCCCGGCATATTTGCACCGGTATTGGCTAAGGGGCCGATGACAGCGACCGTGCCTTGCTTTTTCAAGGGCAGGGTTTGGCTTTCATTTTTTAAGAGAACAAAAGATTTGGCGGCGGCTTTTCGGGCTAATGCGCGATGTTCCGGCGTGAAAATCTCTTTTTTTGCACGTTCCTCATTGCAATAGCGGTATGGATCGGCAAATAGACCTAAGCGGTATTTTGCCTCCAGCACATAGCGGCAGGCCCGATCTATCGCTTCCATATTGACCTTGCCCTGCTCTAAGGATTGTTTTAGTGTGGTCAAGAAGCCTTCACCCACCATATCCATATCTACACCAGCATTTAAGGAAAGGGCGGAAACCTGTTGCAGATCGCCTAATCCATGGTCTATCAATTCATTGACAGCGGTATAATCGGTGACAACCAGTCCATTAAATCCCCAATCTTGACGCAGCAAATCGGTTAATAGCCAGCGGTTGGCAGTGGCCGGTACGCCGTTGATATCGTTAAAGGAGGTCATCACCGATAAGGCACCAGCGTCTAATGCCGCTTTATAGGGCGGCAGGTATTCGTTATACATGCGGTGCAAGCTCATATCGGTGCTGTTATAGTCGCGACCGGCTTCCCCTGCGCCATACAGGGCAAAATGCTTGACACAGGCCAAGAGGGTATTGGGTTGGCTGAGGTCTTTTCCTTGGTAGCCCCATACCATTTCTTGGGCAATGCGGGAGGTTAGGTAGGTGTCTTCGCCACTTCCTTCCGAAATTCGACCCCAACGTGGATCTCTGGAGATATCAACCATGGGCGAGAAAGTCCAATTGATGCCATCGGCACTCGCTTCAATAGCGGAGACGCGTGCGGTTTGTTGAATCAAGGGCATGTCCCAAGTGGCGGCCAAGCCTAAGGGAATGGGGAATACCGTTTTATAACCATGGATAACGTCCATGCCAAAGATAATCGGGATTTTTAAACGGGAATGTTGAACAGCGAGTTCCTGTGCTTTCCGAATTTTAGCCGGGGAACTCATGGAAAAGATTCCGCCGATCTGGCCGGCTTTAATTTTGGCTTCTACATCCGTCGAAACCACCGAACCGGTGGTAGCTTCACCACCTGTAACCAGGTTCAATTGGCCTATTTTTTCTTCCAGGGTCATTTTGCCGAGCAGCTCGGTAATAAATCCATCCATGGATGCCTGTTGTGCCTGGCTACCAAAGCCCATAAGGAGGAGGCTCGAGCACAGGATATGCTTGAATAATTTCATGACAAAGGGGGTTTAATAAATCAATAAGTCAGCGATCGCCATGCGGCGACCCTGATTTTATTTTAAGTGCGGGCTTTGAAAGCCTAGTTTTTTCAGCCCTAATCTAATTTCTGGTGCGCCCATAAATAGATCCCAGATCAATGCGGTGCGGTAATTTTCGATCATCACCACAATAGGGCCTTGATCGATGGCTAAATAACGTTGTGGATACCAGTCTGCAGTTTCGCTATAGGCATCGTAAAAGCCATATTTCCCCCAAACTTTATCGCCTAGTCCTTGAAACAGATATTTGGCAAATTGGATGCTTTCTTTCGGGGTATAAGCAATGGATGATAACGCAGCAGTGGGGCTAATGACAGATTTATCATTGTCCGGATGGTGCGCATCATAACCATTGATGGAATAACTGGCGGTCCAGCCCCAACCTTTATCAGGACCGTAGCCTTTAAATCCTTGCGGATTCTCTTGGCTATAGGCTACATGAATGCGGGCATGATTAACAACGGCGTCTTCATAGGATACATAACGGTCTTTTAATCCGCGCGGGTCTAAGCCCAGAAAGGAGTAATGCGCCCAGAACAGGGGGCCTACAGCACCTTCGGCGGCATTATGCTTTACTTCCGTAGGGATGCCGTATTTTTGGATGGAAGTTTTTATTTTTCCGTTTCTAGCCCAGCCCTGGTTGTAAACGGCTGTATCGATAGCATGCGTAGGAGAAGAGGCTGCCAATACATAGGTAATTAGGCATTCATCATAACCTTGGATAGCATGGTTCATTCCAAATTGATGGACAGGGCTCCAATGCCAAAACAAAACGTTCTGACCATTGGTATAATGCTTCCAATTGATACCACGCCATAAACTGTCGGCTTTGCGAGCAATTTCGCGTTGGGAATCGTTTCCATTTTTAAAATATTCACGCACAACAAGTAGTCCTTGTGCTAAGAAGGCAGTTTCTACAATATCGCCACCATTGTCTTTTTCACTAAAGGCTTTCACCTCACCCACATTTCCATGATACCAATGGGCCCAAGCGCCTTCAAATCGAGGAATGCGGGTCAGGTAATCCAGCACCCGGTGTAAGCGTTCTTCCCCTTCGCCTTTGCCGATAAAGCCACGTTCCATACCAACCACCATACTCATTAACCCAAAGCCACTGCCGCCGGTTGTAATCACGTTTTTATCGTCCTGCGGATACACATCATCCATATGTATTCTTTCGCGTGCCAATCCGGTGATCGGTTCGGCACCTTCCCAGAAGTATTGAAAGGTTTGTTTTTGGATTTTCGTTAATAGGCTATCATTCTCCTGCAGCAAGGCATCATCGCGAAGCACACGTTGCTCGGCTTGCTGGTCTTTTTTAACCTGGCAAGATTGCATACTGAAACTGCTGATTAGGAGGGTAACTGAAAGGAGCGAATGTATCTTCATGCTGTATATCAATAGGTGGATTTATTAGCTTAATTAATGCGTGGTTATTTCTTTCCTTTAACAAAGATGTGATGTATAAGTTTGAAAAGGAAATAATTACATTATACATAACTACTACAGGCTGAAATAGACTGCTCAGATGGGTTAATAAGGGAAGGTATCTTCTTGTTTTTGTGCGCTTTAGTAAGGGGATGGACTACAGCAAAAATAAATGAATGTGTATAAAATACACTTAGTAGGATGTGAGGTAATGATGTAGTTTATTTTGGGGTTTTCTATACCTTCAGGCTTTACTTAAAGTTCCAATAGAAACTCCGTCAGGTTTTTCTCCGTTGGTAGGTTCAGTTTTTTACGCAGGCGATAGCGTCTGATTTCTACGCCACGGGTACTGATATTGAGGAGGGATGCAATCTCCTTGCTCGACATATTCAAGCGTAGATAAGCACAGAGTTTAAGGTCATTAGGCACCAGGCTCGGATAATCGAGTTTTAATTTCTTGAAGAAGTTTTCATGGGCTTCATTGAAACTTTTTTCAAATAGATCCCAATCCCGGTCATCGGAGTGAGCTTCATCGATTAGTTTATTTACCCGACGCAATTGTTCATGGCTCAGTTTATTGCCTTGTGCATCGTTTAAATTGGTTAATTCGTGGTGCAGGTTATTGAGCATTTCATTTTTATACACAATATTCATAGCAGCATTGGCCAGTTCTCGGTTTTTAATGGCTAATTCCTGTTCCAATTGATCATTTTTTAATGCCATGAGTTTTCGCTCGTTCATCTCGGCTTCTTTGGCCAGGCGGGCTTCCTGATCGGCAAGCATCTTTTTGCGCAGTACGATTTGTTGTTCTTCCAAGCGTTTGTCATAAAGACGTTTACCTAAGTAGAACAATGCGCCCAGGATGAGGAGGTAGCCGAGGATGGCGATCCAATGCAGGTACCAGGGCGGATGGATAAGCATGGGCAGCGAACTGATTTCTGATTGTTGCCCATTGGGTCCCAGGGCCCGAACATGGAAGGTGTAATCGCCGTAGGGAAGATTCGTGAAATCCTTAAAGGCAACCTCTTCCCAATTTGACCAGCTATCGGTATAGCCCTCCAACCAATATTGATACCGGATATTGGAGGAAGCAAACCAGGGGCTGGCATAGGCAATCCGTATATTATTTTCCCGATAAGGGAGCTGTAGCTCCTCGTAAATAGCGATAGGATCTTTCGTGGTGTTCCAAACTTGACTTATATAAGGTTTTGGTATACTGCTATTTTGCCCATGTTGATTAAAGTAAAGAGCGAATCCATTATCCATGCCTATCAGGCTTATCTTTTCGTCTACATTAAAGATATACTCATAATGGTTCATCATTTTACCACGTAAGGAATTCCAGGAGGAAGAGTCAATTTTCACCTTGCCTTCGTTCAGTAGTTCCACTTTGGCAATATGCGATTTCTTAATAAACCAGTATTCTTTATTGGATAGGGGGATTATTTTATTGGCGTTTTGGAAGCTTTTAAGCTGCTTGTTTAGCTCTTGATAGGGCTTAAAGCTATTGACGATATTATCGTACTGATAGAAGCCAGAATCTGTCGCAAAAACAATGTTATTGGCCAGGTTGAACACCCCATGTATATTTGTGTTTTGCGGCAGGCCGGTTTGTACGGGATCGATCTGCTGCACCTGCTGTAAATCATCACCCAGGCGCATGATATAAACGTTTTGGCTATTGGTTAACCAAAACTCTTGGGCATTACGCTGCAGCATGGAACGGATAGGCACCTTGATTTGCTCAAATTGTTTAAGAAAGCGAGCCTTGGGTTGCTCTTCCATCAAGCCGATGCCGGTATAATTTCCTTGTAACCAATAGCCTGCCTGTTGGAAGTGCAGGAAACTCCAAGCGCCTGTAGTCCAGGAAATTTGTTCCAAGCTATGGCCGTTTACTAAAAATGTACCATTGTTATGACCACAAACCAGCTGCCCATTCATGTTGACCAATTGCCAGACCTGTCCTTGAGAATTTGGAATAATCGTAAAATCTAGGGCTTTGAAATGGTCTATACCATTCCAATCGCTGACGAATAAACCTTGATTGCTGCCCAAGTATACCTTTTTATTAAAGATAATGGCCGTATAAACTGTGCCGATTTTACCGGTAAGATCGGCGTAATAATAGAGTGGGCTGTTAATGTCAATGCGGTCGACTCCATTATCAAGACCGACCCAGAGGTTGGCTTGCTTATCCAGCGCCATACTTAAGACGGTGTTGTTTTGCAGGCCGTTGTTTTTGTTGATTTGTTGCACCAATTCACCCTCTCCATTGATAATATACACCCCGTTTTGAATGGTTCCAAAGGCATATTGATCGCCGAATAGGCTTAAGGCATTGTTTATTTGATAGCGACTAAGTTGTTGTTGAACTTGCGTTTCCCAGGGTTTAATGTTGCCTAGTTTATCCATGAGGAATAATCCATGTTTTGCCGTAGCGATCAGAATCTGCTCCTCTTTAAAAGGAAGCATCCCTAGGATGTTTTTACCACGCAGCAGATCGGCATCTTTTACTTTCGCCAACTTTCCTTGGACGAGTTCAAACAAGCCGGATGGTAATTGTTCAAAGAACATCCGCCCTTCCACATTAAAGTTAAAGAGGAAAGGTTCGCCGTTTGCTGTTAAGGTTTTTATTTCGTTGTGCTGATAGATATAGCATTTGGAGAAGGCATGGAAGAAGATTTGATCGCCCACACGGGTTATACGCCATATTTCATCGTTTTTTAGGGCGTTTTGGTCTTTCACCAAGGCCGACAGGTTGCTGTATTCCATTTTCCCAAAACGTCCTCTTTTCCAAAAGCCGAATTCACCTGCGCCACCTACAAAAATACGGTTATCACGGTCGACATGCACACTTCGGAGGCTTTTTTGATTTTTGGTTTGATGGAGTTTCCATTCCTGCCCATCGTAACTCAAGAGGCCATCGGTATTGGCGACATAGATAAACCCTTCTGTACTTACTGCTATTCCCCAGTTTTGATTGCCGGCATGGTAGGTAGATTTGTTGTATTGTTGGACATAGGGCGTGCCTACCCTTGGTATATTTTGTCCATGGGCATGGAAAATTCCAAACAGAAAAACGATGACTATGTAGATTAACCTCAAGAATACAACAGTATTGATAAAACAAATATAGCATTTACCGATATAATGTCTATTTTTTATCTTTGTGTATGCTAAAATTTGCAAATGCGAAAATAAACATTGGCCTGCATGTTACGGAACGGCGTGCTGATGGCTTTCATAACTTGGAAACCATCTTTTATCCGGTTCAATTGTATGATGTTGTCGAGCTGTTGCCAGCCAACGAGCTGTCGCTTCATATTCATCTGGCAAGTTTAGCTGTTGATGAGCAAAACCTATGCTTAAGGGCATATCGTTTATTGGCTGCTGATTTTAACTTGCCGCCAGTAGCGCTGCATTTATTAAAGCATATTCCGATGGGTGCCGGTTTAGGGGGTGGTTCTGCTGATGCGGCCGTCACCTTACTCTTATTGAACGAGCAGTTCAATTTAGGGCTATCTACGCTAGCATTAGAAGCCTATGCTGCGAAATTGGGGGCTGATTGTCCATTTTTTATTCAAAATAAACCCATGTATGCGGAAGATATCGGAACGAAATTAAGTCCTATTCAGCTGGATCTTTCAGCCTATAAGATTGTGATTTTAAAACCCGATCTGCATATTTCTACCGCAGAAGCCTATAAGAACGTAAGCCCATTAACACCACAAATTGACCTTAGGGAGGCCGTTCAATTACCTATTCAGGAATGGAAACTGCATATTAAAAATGATTTTGAGATTGGCCTTTTTGACCGCTATCCGCAGATTGCAGAAATAAAACGACGTTTTTATGAAGCAGGCGCATTGTACTCGTCCATGACGGGCTCTGGTTCTGCCGTCTTCGCTATATTCGAGGAAGTGGATGCCTTGAAGGAAATGGAAGAATTAGGGCAGTTATTTTGGCCTACAGCACTTTAAGAAACAGCAAAACAGGCGCCGGATAGGTGCCTGTTTTGATTTATACTGCTTTTTTCTCGCCTAAAATCCAACTTGGTTTTGGTTCATCTAAGCTGATGATTCTATTCTTGTCGGCATATTTGATGATGTGATCGGCTGCTTCCTGGATATCATCCGTGAACAGCAAAAGGTCCTGATCTTCCGGAGAGATGGTTTTAGCGGCAATCATTTTGTCTACATGTTCGATTATGCCTTGATGATAATCCAAGCCCATCACGACAATTGGGAATTGCGAAACTTTCTTGGTTTGGATTAAAGTCAGGGTTTCAAAAAACTCATCTAAGGTGCCGAATCCTCCCGGCATAATTACAAAGGCAAAGGAGTACTTCCGTAATAATTCCTTGCGCACGAAGAAGTAATCGATATTGACAAACTTGTCCATATAAGGATTGTGCTTCTGTTCATGGGGTAATACAATATTACAGCCAACAGAAAGACCGTTTACATCTTTTGCGCCGCGATTCGCGGCTTCCATAATGCCCGGGCCGCCACCTGTCATGATGGTGAATCCCTGCTTGGCCAAGCTTGCCGAGATACTGCGGGCTTGGATATAATAGGGATGATCTTCAGCAAAGCGTGCTGACCCAAATACCGTGACACAGGGCCCTACAAAGTGCAGCGTACGGAAGCCTTTCATAAATTGAAAGATGACGCCTATGGCATATTTTAATTCATTCCAGCGACCACGCGCTCCTTTTAAGAAGCTGATCTCTTCTCTGACAAATTTGTTACTCATGGGATAAAGGACTATTAATTAATTCTTCGGCTTCGGTGAGGACCTGATTCTTTTTATCGGCTTTGATTTGTAAGCGATCGAGTACTTTTGGTTCTTTTAACAGGTCTTTCACGCAGATGCACTGATACTTTAACAACATGGCCTTATCTTGTGTGCTTAAGGTAGTTAAACAAGTAATAGGGTATTCTCCGGTATTATCTACACGGGTTTTTATGCTTGTGCCGTTGGGGTAATCCCAAGACAGCAGGTTCATGTTGTAATATTCGCCGAATTTGATAGAATCGCTCGTTAAATAAGCATTGGTTACCAGCCAGCCATCGGTAAATTGCTTGTTTTGGTTGAAAAATGGATAGGATATGCCCATAATATCCGTAACGCGCGATTTAAAATACATCGGCGTGGTAACCGATATTTTCGCATCTTCATCATTGCGGAATTTACACTCCATGGCCAGCATTTCATCACCTTTGAGGGCAACCACATCGATTTCGTGGGTTACAGCATGCCCTTGTACCGTTTGGCCAGTGATGGCTTGATAGCCATCTTCCTGAAATAGACGAGCCACCCATTTTTCAAAGTAAAACCCTTCGGGTCCTAATTGTCGCAAGGCCCTTTTTAGGCTATAACGGGCAGCATAGGAATTTTTCTTGGATTTTAAAGCTTTGAAAGCCAGCTCGTAAAGCTCTTTGGTGCTGATACCATCATATAAGCAATCTTTTATTGTAGCATAAACGGTTTGTACCTCCAGCTCGGAAGCTCCAGAGCGCATTAGTGACCTTCTTAAACTCGATTCATCGAAGGGAACTAAATCGCCTGAGTATTTTTTAACTAGCATATAAACTGTATTTTAGTGTTGAATGTACGAAATTATATAGGGAGATATCAAAATTTGTACCTAATCGGAAACAAATTCCCTTTTTAATCGTTCTATCCATAGAAAATAAAAATGAATCATATGAGTGGAATCGTAAATTATGCCTTTGATAAGCTAAAAACTAAGCTCGATGCTTCCTGTCATGAAGGCAATGTGGGTACTTCGGAACGCATTTTATCGGTCATTGCTGGCGGATTTATTTTAGGGATGGGCTTAAAGTCCATTGTAAAACGTCCCATGCGCGCTTTTTCCGGGGTAACCTTGGGAGGCGCATTGATTTACCGTGGTGTAACCGGATATTGTCCGGTGAAGGAGTCCATTGAACCCAAAGAGCCGGAGGCAACAGTTATTGAACATCGGTATTTTGTGAAATAAACGATGATTCTTATAGAAAAGAGGCTAAATCTATGAAAGTAGATTATAGCCTCTTTTTTTTTCTGAAAATTGGAGCTCCAGCTGTAGTTTATTGTAAATTGATAAAAAAAAGAGCATGAAAAAGATCGTGATATTCACGGGGGCCGGCGTATCGGTTGAAAGCGGGCTTCCGACTTTTCGGGGAACAGATGGGCTATGGGAAGGCCATCGCATTGAGGAGGTCGCTACACCGGAAGCCTGGCAACGAAACCCGGAATTGGTGCAGCGTTTTTATAACCAGCGGCGCAAAGACTGCATGCGGGTGATACCCAATGCGGCGCATCGTTATTTTGCGGAATTGGAACAGGATTATGATGTGCATGTGATTACGCAGAATATTGATGATTTGCACGAACGGGCAGGAAGTTCCAGCGTGCTGCATTTGCATGGGGAAATACGGAAGGCCCAATCATCGAAAGATGCAGGCTTGGTGTATCCGATTGCGGGAGATGAAATTAAAATGGATAGTGTTTGCGAGTTGGGATCTCCCTTGCGGCCGCATGTGGTTTGGTTTGGTGAGGCTGTGCCCAATATGGTTCCTGCGGCAAAGCTTGTGGAGGAGGCCGATGTGTTTATTGTGGCGGGTACATCGCTGCAAGTATACCCGGCGGCGAATTTACTGTATCACTGTAAGCCGGGCTGTCAAATCATAATTGTCGACCCCAATGCCAAGCAATTGGCCATTCCGGCCAATGTGATTAAAATACCGCATTCAGCAACGAAAGCTATCGATTATTTGGCAGAAATACTAAGCAAATAATATTTTGTTACCATATATAAGTCATATATAATCAATGTATTATGATATTTACCTTTATTTACAGTTTATATTAATGCTTAAGTAGAGGTGAAAAAAGCGCCCCGAAACAAAATATTATTTTGTTTCGGGGCGAATGATTTTTTATTAAACAGATATACAGCTAATTACATGCTATATATAAAGATTTTATTGATATTTATTATAGGTGCTAATGATTGCCTTTCGCATGTGGGCAAATAGCGCTAATACCTCGTTAATAAATGCTTCGTCTAGCATCTCAAAAACGCCATTGATGCCACCTACCACATCGGCTTCGGCCAGTTTATAGGATTGCTCTAAGCTGCCTTGTTCAAACTTGATAATATACTTTTGGTTCATGCCGAACAGGGTAATCTTACAATCGGGATGTGGTAATTCTGCTAATACTCTCATAATAGGAATGCTTTAGAAAAAATGCATAAAAAAAAGTCCCGACCGAAGTCGGAACCCTACAAATATAGATATAAATTAAGATTATACGACGCCTTGGGCTTTCATGGCTTCGGCTACTTTGATGAAGCCACCGATGTTTGCACCCTTGAGGTAATTGACATAGCCGTTAGGCTCTTTGCCATAACGAACACAGGTTTTATGGATGTTCTCCATAATTAATTTCAACCGGTGATCTACTTTTTCCGGGCTCCATTGTTGTCCAATTGCATTTTGAGACATCTCTAATCCCGAGACTGCAACACCGCCAGCGTTGGCTGCTTTGCCGGGGCCAAAATGGATTTTTGCCTGGTCATATACTTTAATGGCTCCAGCAGTAGAAGGCATATTCGCACCTTCGGCCACTATTTTACAGCCATTTTTCACTAATTTTTTAGCATCAGCTTCATTGATTTCATTCTGTGTGGCGCATGGTAAAGCGATATCACACTTGAACTGCCAAGGGTTTTCTTTGGCATGATAGCTTGCTGAAGGATATTTTTTCGCGTATTTCGCCAAGTCGCGACCGAGGCTAGCGATATAGTTCAGTTTTTCTAAGGTAAAACCTTCCTTATCATAAATAGTGCCTTGACTATTAGAAAGAGTAATGACTTTAGCGCCCATTTGAATCCCTTTCTCTGCCGCATAATAGGCTACATTGCCGGCACCAGAGATGCTGATTACTTTGCCTTCCATAGACTCGTTATTGTAGTCTAACACGCATTGTACAAAGTAGAGTAGGCCATAACCTGTGGCTTCCGGACGGATATAAGAACCGCCCCACTGCGGACCCTTGCCGGTTAATACACCGGTGAAATTATTTTGAATGCGCTTGTATTGCCCAAAGAGGTAGCCGATTTCTCGCGTTCCTACACCGATATCGCCGGCAGGAACATCGGTTTCAGCACCGATATGACGGTAAAGCTCGGTCATAAAGCTTTGGCAAAAACGCATAATTTCGTTGTCTGATTTTCCTTTAGGGTCGAAGTCTGAACCGCCCTTACCACCACCAATAGGAAGGCTGGTTAAGCTGTTTTTAAAGACTTGTTCAAAGGCTAAGAATTTTAAGATGCTTAAATTGACATCCGGGGCAAAACGTAATCCACCTTTATAGGGGCCAATGGCTGAATTCATCTGCACACGGTAGCCACGGTTAATTTGGATTTGATTCTGATCATCTAACCAGCTTACCCGGAAAGAAAGGACACGCTCGGGCTCAACCATGCGTTCCAGGATTTTCAGATCCGCAAAATCAGGACGATGCTCGTTAATATAAGGGATTAAATCTTCAATCACCTCCGTAACGGCCTGTAGAAATTCAGGCTCGTTGGGATTGCGAAGTTCTACGTTTTTGATAAAATTCTTAAGGTTTAAGGACATTTATTAGAGATATTTTATAGTATTTCCAGCAATATTAGCGAAAATTAATAATAAATGCCAATTTTATACAAAATTTGTTTTAACATGTAGCTTTAACTGATAAATGGAGAATAGGGTTTAATTTAAACGTCAATTTACCAGCTTGGTTATAGAAAACAACTTTCAATTTGTACATTTGTCAACTTAAAAATGAAAAGGAGGGAATAGCATATGCCAGTTAAGATACCAGATAATTTACCTGCAATAGAACTTTTAAAAAAGGAAAACATCTTTGTCATGAGCGATCTTCGCGCGAATACGCAAGATATTCGACCGATGAAATTACTCGTGCTAAACCTGATGCCTTTAAAGATTTCTACAGAAACAGATTTTATCCGTTTGCTGTCTAACAACCCCTTGCAGGTGGAGATGGATTTTTTACGGTTGGCAACCCATAACCCTAAAAACACACCTGAAGAGCATTTGGAGATGTTTTACAAAAGCTTTGAAGAGGTGAAAGCTAACACCTACGATGGCATGATTATCACAGGGGCTCCTGTAGAGATGCTGCCATTTGAGCAGGTTAGTTATTGGCCGGAGGTGACGATGATTTTCGATTGGGCTCGCCAGCATGTTTTTTCTACATTATACATTTGTTGGGCCTCTCAAGCGGCACTTTATCATTTCTATGGCGTGGAGAAGCAGCCTTTAGGTTCGAAACTATTCGGTGTATTTAAGCATACGGCATCCGATAAAAAAGATCCGTTGTTCCGTGGATTCGACGATGAATTCTATATTCCCCACAGCCGGCATACGACCTTGTTACCAGAGGATGTAAAAGCCAAGCCGGAGATTTCCGTGCTTTCGGAATCAAAGGAGGCAGGAATGGCTATTTTAGCGACTCGTGGTGGTCGTGAATTGTACCTGACAGGCCATTCTGAATATGCACCATTAACCTTACATGAGGAATATATGCGTGATATGGAGAAAGGATTAGAAATTGAGGTGCCCGCAAATTATTATCAGGATGATAAGCCGGAATTAGGTCCTGTAGTACGTTGGTCAGGACATGCTAATCTCCTGTTTAATAACTGGTTAAACTATTACGTTTATCAGGAAACTCCATATGATTTAAAAGAGGTACCAAACCTCGGTGATATCAAAATTAATGGCTAAGTATTGCGATGGCGAAGCAAGGACTGGTGAGTCGAGAAATTGAAGATTTTTACAATAAGGCCTCAGAAGAAGATCGCCTAAATTCGGGTTTAGGGATGTTTGAGTTTGAGCGTATTAAAGCATTAATAAGCAGGTTCTTAAGCAAAGATTCGCTGCTTGTTGATGTAGGCGGGGGCACAGGGAAATATGCGGAGTGGTTGGCACAGCTTGGCCATACCGTTTATTTGATTGAACCCTTAGATAAACACCTAAAATTAGCCGAAAAACGAGCTACAAAATTTAAAGCGCGTTTTAAAGTGATAAAAGGGGAGGCCCAAGCCTTGGATTTCCCCAGCGAGAAAGCCGATGTCGTAATATTGCATGGTCCTTTGTATCATTTACAGCAGGAGGGAGCGCGACTAAAGGCCATTCAAGAAGCGAAACGTGTCCTTAAACCTGGCGGTGTGATCCTTGGTTTTGCCATCAATTATTCCGCATCGACGATCGTGGGTTTAATGAATGGACTGATTCACGTTCCTTCATTTTTAGCCATGTGCCAGGAAGAATTATCCACAGGTATGCATCAGGCGCCAGCCGATTTACCGGGGATGATGGCAGAAGCCTATTACCATAAGCCGGCACAATTGAAGGCTGAGTTTGAGGCCTGTGGCTTAGAAGTCGATAAATTGTATGCCGTGGAAGGGATGACCTGGTTGGATAAGTCGTACTTTGAAAGTATGTTGAATAAGCAGAAAAGAAAAAACTTGGATGCGATAAGTTTGCTGACCGAGAATGATGAACAATTGCTTACCTTGAGCCCGCACATGATGATTGCCGCCTATAAACCCCAATAAATACATCTATATATTGGGTAAATAATATAATGTTAATGTAATAAATTATCGTATTAAGTATTTTATTGTTAGTTTTCCAATGTTTTATGGAGAATTACCATGTTCAATACACGTAAAAAAGCGATAAAGCAATTGTATGAGAAGTTTTGGAAGGAGCTTTATCTGGTTGCGCATCGGCGCATTCCTGTGGTACAAGATTGCGAAGATATTTTGCAAGATATTTTTATATCATTATTTAATAAAAACATAGACTTAAGCCAGGAAGAATCGGTGCGTTCTTTTTTGCACCAACGGCTAAAAAGTAGAATCATTAATTATTACCGTCGGAAACTAATTTTTCAATCCTACCAAGAGTTTTTAGGCTGGCAGGCCGATTATTTGATCGCGAATGAATCGTCTACATTAGCAAGCCAAGAGCTAGAGCTATTGATTATGGAAGAAATTGAGCGCTTACCCGAGCGTATGAAGACTATTTTCTTGTTGAGCCGGTTTGAACTATTGTCTAGTGCTGAAATTGCCGCTCAATTGGGGCTGTCGGATCAGACTGTCCGGAATCAAATTTCCATGGCGCTCAAACGTATTCGCCAGGCGGTGAATCGCTATACCCAAGATGAAATTCCACAACCTTTATTTAACAACTTGTTGACCATAGCTTTGCTTTTAGCGGAGCGATATTAACTCCATCTTCTCTTAATATTAAGTTTTTTACAAGCTTAGTACATCCATCCTTTTCGATTGGTTATTTAGTTGATGACACAAATTAATCAACTGAGGCTATGGGAACTACTTTACTTAGAAGCTAAGGAAGAACTAGGTCCTGTGGAACGTGCAGATTTAGCTATCTGGTATGCTCATTTTGACCAGGTAGGCAACAGCGCTGTTTTTCTGGATAGCAGTTCGGAAGAGGCCGTTAAAAATGCCTTACTAGCCAAGATTATGGCGGGCATTGCGCGGCAGAAAGTAAATCCACGGCATCTTTTATGGCGTTATAGCAAGCCTAAATATTGGATTGCTGCAGTTTTCTTGTTGACCCTAGGTTGTTTATTTTTTCTGAAGCACCGTGAGGTTAATTTCTACTTTTCGCAGCTGACCCAGCAACCTTCCTCCAGATGGCAAGTTTACACATGTGCACCCGGGAAATTGATGAAAGTGGCCCTAATGGATGGCAGTATCGTTTGGTTGCGTGGAGGTAGTACCCTGCATTACCCCAGCGCCTTTGATGATAAACGGATAGTGTCGCTGGAAGGGGAGGCCTTCTTTGAAATCGCCAAGCAGGAGGGAAAGCCATTTATAGTACATACCGATTATTTATCGACCCGGGTACTGGGAACATCCTTTAATGTGCAAGCATATCCGACGGCTGAGCAGGTGGAAATTACCGTCGCAACAGGGAAAGTGGAGGTATTGAAAGATACAAAAGCACTAGCTAAGCTTCTGCCAAACAGGAGCCTCAGGTATAGCAAAAGCAATCAACAGGTTTTATTGCAAGATAAACCAGCCGAACAGGCCTCTGCATGGCGAAAAGGCATTATTCGCTTAGCGGGTGTCAGCTTTGATGAACTGGCACTGCAGCTGCACCGCACGCATGGGATAACGCTGATTTGTGAAGATGCAGAGATTCGCAAAGTGAGCTTCTCGACACAATATCGGCAGACCGACGATTTGCAGGATATCCTAGCGATGCTAACTCGGATTGCCAATTGCCAGGCCAAGAAAGAAAACGATAAAATTAGATTTTATCGCGAATGAAAGCTACTAAACTAAACACATAGATATGAAAAAAAAGATTACCCCATTTCGGAATCCCTATTCCGTAGTCATTACGTTTATTTTTTACTGTTGTATGTTTGGAATTGGACCATTGCAAGCACAACAATTAAAACCTATCCCCGTTGAATTAAGCTTTCATAATGCAAGCTTGATTGATGTTTTTGAACAATTGGAGGGACTAGCGCATATGCCTATTTCCTATGACAAGAATCAATTTATCCATGCCAAGCGAATCAATGCTGAATTTTCTGGCACTTCCTTAGACCAGGTGTTGAAGCAGGTATTGGAAGGTACAGGACAAGATTATCAACTTATTAACAACAGCATCGTGATTGCGAAGCGAGCCGTAAATAGCAGCGAAAAACAAGAACTAGCCATGCTCAAAGGGCGGGTTGTCGAGTTTGAAACCTCCAGTCCATTGGCAAATGCTACCTTGCAGCTTGTGGAATTGAAAAGGACCGTAAAATCTAATGCAGCAGGATTTTATGAGTTTGTGGATGTTCCTGCAGGTCGCTATACCTTGCTAGTGAGCTATGTGGCTTACAAATCTGAAACCCTGCATGTAACCGTACGCGCAGGACGAGAAGCAAGTTATGATATCCGACTGCAATCTGATGATACTTCCTTGGAGGAAGTTCGCGTGATAGCTCGAACGCGACGTCCTGTTTCCCACTCCTCCGAGCGCCAGGTTTTGGACGAGGTAAGATCGGCCTCCTTGGTGATGTCGGCAATATCTTCCGAGCAGATTAGTCGGTCTGCGGATCGGAATGCTGCGGATGTGATGCAGCGCGTGGCTGGCGTGACGACCGTTGATGATCAATTTGTTGTGGTCCGTGGGTTAAATGAACGCTATAACCTAACGTACTTGAATGATAATGTGGCGCCAAGTACAGAGATGTTTAGCCGAGCATTCGCACTGGATCTGATTCCTAGCCGAATTATCGATAAAGTATTTGTGTATAAATCCCCATCACCGGAAAATCAGGCTGATGCAACGGGTGGGGTCATAAAAATATTCACAAAGGATGCCCGAATGGTGAAGCATTTTGATATTGAAGTTCAGGGTGGCTGGGAAACCGGCACCACCTTCAAGGATGGGTTTTTAACGTATGAGGGTGGGCGATTTGACTTCTTAGGCTTCGATGATGGCACGCGCAAGCTACCCGGTTCCATTCCGGGTTTTGGGAATTTCGACCAGGTGGATGTAAGTCAGGAAACTTATTTAAATGCGTTTTCACCTATTCTGACCTATGGCCAAAAAACCGCTTTACCCAATTTACAGATTACCGCCAATTATTACGATAGCTTTCCTTTGCTCGGCCGACAACTTTCTATGCTTACTTCCTTGAATTACAAAAATGATAGGCAGTACGCTCATTTTACCCGCCAAGATGGTATAACCTATATGGATAATGTGAATTTTGAAACCAGCAGTCGTGATAATGCGCAACTCAATCTATTGCAGAATTTTACTTATCGCCTTCGTGACAGTAGCAATGTGCAGTTTAAGAATTTCATATTAAACCAAGGGCAGTCTAGCACTATTGTAAGGATTAGTAGACCTTATGCTTTTGATGATAGCCGCCAATTAGAAACGATTGATAAAAACAATATTCTTACCTATTTTTCCAGGTTTCTATATGCTGGTAATTTAGGTGGCCAACATTATTACCAGCAAGCAAAGCATAAGTTCCTATGGAATCTAGGCTACACCTTTAGTCAACAAGCTACACCAGATGAGCGGGTCATCAGATTGCAAGCACCGGTTCCTTGGATGGAAATGGGTGATGCTTCTATGCATTGGACGGCACGAATACGTCAAGGGGATAAAGACGAAACGGATCAGACCTCAGTAACCAACGGTATTATGTCAAGGTTTTGGAGTCGCATGCAGGAGGGGGTTTATAATGTTTCTGCAGACTATCATTATAATCTACGCCCTTGGTTGAAATTTCAGACCGGTACTTTTCATCAATTTAAACAACGGAAAATCTACCGACGTATATACACCATTCATGAAGGCGATTTTAAAGGAGGGGCTGCCTCAGACGTGAGTACTCCTGCAGGATATTATGGAAAGTATGTAAACCCGAATTTAGTTAGTTTTAAAGAAAATTCCTTAGATAGGGTATGGAGTTCTTATTATTTCCGTCCGGATGAAACAGGTTTAAAAGTATTTGACCGAACTTCAGGAGCAGATGCTTATATAGGCACCGAACAAAATAACAGCGGTTATGCGATGTTAGCTTTGACTCCTTTGGATAGAAAGATTGAGGTTACGGGAGGCTTACGTGTGGAGTATAATCGCCAAAAAATTGCGGCTTCTATTCCCAAAAATAGTCCTTTTTCAGTGAACTATCCCATATTCATTGATAATCCAACCCTTCATTATCTACCGTCTATAAACATGAGTTTTCGACCATCAAACAGTTGGGTATTCCGTGCGGGCTATGGTCGAACCTTGAACCGCTATGAATTCAGAGAAGCATCACCTTATGAAGAAACAGACTACCAGAACTATCAGGTTATTCGAGGGAATCAAAATTTAAAAACAGCCTCTGTTGAGAATTACGACCTCCGCTTAGAATTCTATCCCGCAGCAAATGCCCGTGGTGAATTAATTAGTGTGGGCGCCTTTTATAAAGACCTGACAAACCCTATTGAACGGATACACATTAACAATAGAGTCCTTGATATTTTACCCATGATAACCTTCCAAAATGCCGGCCGAGCAACAATCAAAGGAATTGAATTGGAATTGCAGAAAAAAATGGATTTCCTACCAGGGAAATTTTTCAGGGAATTATCCCTAATTGGAAATGCATCCTTTATTCGTAGTGAGGCCATAAAGGATAGTTTGGACTTAAAGCAGGAGTTAGAGGAATTTGGAAGAAACCTTCGGCTGACCACCGTTAAACGACCCCTTCAGGGACAAGCTCCTTATATCTATAATGTAGGTTTAAATTATGATAATCCTGGGTTTGGCAGCAAGGTCTCACTCAACTACAATATCATTGGCCTTCGGATTTATGCTGCGGGCACCTATGAAAAATATAATAAACTTTTAGCCACGACTGAATTCCGAGGGAGTTTAATGGAATTACCACGGAAGAGTTTAGATTTTGCTTATACCCAACGTGTATTCCAACATATGCAATTGAAATTATCGGTTCAAAACCTCTTAAATCAACCCATAGAAATGGCCATAGATAATAATTACACCTGGAAATATGAACCTCAATATGAAATTACAGATCCGGATCCAATGACAAATATTACCAAAGGAGGGGATAATATTGCATCTTCCTTTAATCCGGGTCGGCATTTTATACTCACATTTTCCTATTCACTTTAAAAATGAAAAAATTATGATACACGCATTAAAAAACTGGAGACAGCTAAGTTTACTTATCGTAGTAATAGGAGGGATGTCTTCTTGCGAATCGGCAGATCAGTTTTATGAATTCCAAAAAGGGACTCCCGAAGTTCAAGAATTAGGCACCTATTCCTATAATGTAGGGGATACCATCAAATTTGTAGGTAGGTTAAATCCAGCGGACTTGAAAATAAATATCGGTGATGTAGCAGCAAAAATAGCTGCTGTAGAAACCCAAGGCGCTGGTGCTCTTTTTGGTAATAGACTATTGGATCGGGTAAAGGTTGTTGTAACCCGAGAAATGGGCTCAGGACCTGGTGTTCCTGTTAGCGTAGAATCTTTAGGGCAAAAAATTAACCTAAAGCCAATCGATATCCTTCCTGATCAAAATGTAGGTCTGATTCCCCATAAACTAAAACTAACAAGAAGAGCGAAGCCAGCGACTAGGTTAAGCATGATGGAGTGTTTAAGTGGTACTGGTACTATATTTTATTGGGATCATGAAAATAAGGGGCTTTTTAAAATGCTTAAAGATGATACGGAAATCAAAATTATAGAAGAAAGTTCCCTAAGCGATGAAAATGGAGAATTCAAAATTGATTTTGTATATGCAGGTGGAATTGATTCAAAAGAGCAAACCCTATATTTTATTGCTAGTACAAAAGATAATATTGTTAACCCGAATCCTAGTGGGAAAGTTTGGCGATTAGTGCAGTGTGATTTAACGAATAGAAAATGTGAAGTCCTGAATCGTTCTTATAGTCCATCATATTATAGGTTTCTGACTATGGATTTAGTGCTACCCTTTGAGGGAAAAATAAAGGATGTAAAAATTATAAACTCCTTCGACAAAATTAAAGTAATGGATGATGGTACAGTATATTTTTTTAGAAGCGGATATTATATTACTAAAATGAACCCAAATAGGGATTATAGGTACGTCTTTAAAATGAAAGGTTTTAATGCATGGGATTCAAAAACTGACCAAGAAGTTCCTGACTATGTAATGATAGGTATGTTACCTGGTGTTTTCATGAATCCTAATAGTTTTAATCCATTTGCAATTGCACCCGATGAACATATTTTTTACAACTCCTACAACGGGGTAACCTCCTTATGGGATGTTAAGAATAAATATATGATTCAATCGTTTGAATCAAAAGAATACAAAAGAGATAAAAAACCGGTTACTAATGTAAGTTTTGAATCCTTTTATACGGTTGATTTTAATAGCTTTTTCGGAGATTTTTCGGTAGAAACACCTCTTCCGGGAAGAAGGCTTTTGGGAGTTTTTTACCAGAATAAAAATGGTAAAAACTACGAAGACTTTCCGGTCTTTGGCATAATGAATTTTAAAACGAAAAAAATAAACCGGTATTCTCCGGGAAAAACAGATTTTGGGAATCACTTAATTTGGTCCAGCGAGGATAGAATTTTAAATTATGATGAGGACGGGATGTTCTATGCCACATCCGATGAAAAAAGAAGATTGGTAAAAACTGAAATTATAAAATAATGGAAGCAAAGACAAAATATTTTCACCTCCTTGAAATTATACTCATTTGTATCTTATTACAAACTTTAATGGGATGTAAAAAAGAAGTAATCCCAATTTCAAATGCTAATGAAATCGCACGTATAAATTTCTTTGATGCCTCTGAAGTCTTCAATGCTATTGGCAGAGACAATTATATCTATATCAATGACAGTGTACCTTCGGATAATTTCCGTAATGGATTCCCCAAGTTTAGGAGAATGGACAGAAATGACCCACATGGGAGAACTTTTCCGGGCAGTGGTTATATGCACCCTAACATAAGGATAAATGTGCATAATGCCAATTCGAACTTATACCATAATGTATATTGGTTTCCCATGCAGCAAGGTGAATATAAATTTATATTCAGCACAGATGAAAAGGTATTTGCAAAAGATACAACCTTAAAATTTGATCCAAAGCAATATTATGCGGTTTATTTATTGGATGACCCAAATAATGACGGGGCTTTCAATGTCTTGAGCTTTCCGGAAGATATAAAAGTGACAGAAGGGAAGGTGCGGCTTCGGGTCATTCATTTAAGCCCAGATTTAGGAGGAGTTCGAATAATTAGAAATGATGTTGAAGGAAAGGTAAAGAAAGAAAATTTCCCTGAAGTATTAAATTATAGAGATGTTACAGATTATATTGAAATTGATACAACAGGCGCTTCTAAATCTCATGGAAATATACTTTTGGGCCTAACGGATGCAAAGAATCCGGACCACATGCATAAAATGCAAATAATACCAGCAGATCCTGGAAGTACATATGTTTTATTGATTAAAGGACATCAAAATCAGATCCAAAGAAAACTGCTCCAAAAGGATGGAACTTATAGATCAATTGGGATAATTCCTAATATCAGAACTTTATTAAGACGCTTGAATTAGCATTGTTTATATAAATCAGGCGCTATAGCATTTTAGGATGTTGTAGCGCTTTTGTTTTTGTTGGGATTATATGATTATTTTTGTTATAAAAGAAGATGTCATGATGGATTCAGGAAAATTAAAAAAATCAACTTCATTAAGTTTGGATAAAGAGTTGTATTTGAAAATTGAAAAGTTAGCGAAGTTGGAGAATATAAGTGTTAACAACTTCATAGAAACTGTTTTGTTCCATGCAATTTCTGATTATGAACCCAATAAAGAAACAAAAGATGCTATAAAGGAGGCTCGAGAAGAAAGAAAGCTTTTAAAGCGATATGATGACCCTGAAAGCTTATTAAAAGATCTAAATAAGGATTGATGGGTAAGTATAAATTGACCTTCTCCAGTAAATTTAAAAAGGATTTTAAAAAGCATCAATATAATCCAAAAGAAGTCAGCGCGCTTATGGATATTTTAGGATTGCTTACTGATGGCGGTGCTCAAGCAATACCTGATAAATTTAAAGCACATAAACTCTTGGGTAATTATAAAGGATTATGGGAATGTCATGTACTTCCTGATTTATTATTGATTTGGGATCAAGAAGATGTTCCATTCAAGGAGATTCATTTAATAAGGCTTGGAACTCATTCTCAGCTATTTTATTAAGGATATTTAGTAAATTTATGTATGAATTATTCTTTAAATAACCTATCCTCTTGCATTAGTATATTGTTACTATAATTTATATTATGTTAAATAGATGTAAACACAGACTCCCCCTCAAGGGAATCTATTACATTATTAAGCACTTTGGATCATTACTGCGGCCACAGTAATATTGGTTCTGGGATCAATAATAATTGCGCGAGCATTTTCTGGGAAATCTGCTTGCTTATCATAAACAATATCTTCGGCTGCTTTAATCTGTACTCGAGCAATATCATTTAAACAAATCGCTTCGCCATAGATTGGTTCTTGCGTATGCACATCATACTTGAAAAGAATTTCAGGAATTTTAATCTTTACAAGCTTACTATGCGTTTGCAACAGATAAACCTGATTCTGATCCAGCTCCTTGTTTTCAAACCAAGAAATATTAGCTTCTAAAAAGCGATCTGTTGCTCCTGGATGTGCTGCACTAACAATAAAATCGCCTCTAGAGATATCTACATCATCATTTAAGTGAATTATTACAGATGCGCCGTTCTTCGCTTCTTGTAATTGCTCTTCATTAAATTCGATTGCTTTTACGGTAGAACGTGTTCCTGCAGGCAAAACAAGGACCTCTTCTCCTACTTTAAGCCCCTCTCCTAGCACGCGGCCTGCGTAACCTCTATAATCATGTAAATCAGCACTTTGTGGGCGAATTACCCATTGTACAGGAAAGCGCCAGCCTTTGTTGATTTCATCGGTATCCAGGTTGACTTCTTCTAGGTAACTTAATAAGGAAGGTCCTGTATACCAAGGAATTCTTTCTGATTTATGTACGATATTATCACCTTTTAAAGCAGATACAGGAATGAAGTCTATATTACTTAAATTTAACTTCTCTGCAAGCTTTAGGTAGTCGTTCTTAATGTTTTCATAAACAGCAAGTTCGTAATCCATCATATCCATTTTATTGATGCAAACCAATACCTTTTTGAGGCCTAGTAATTTGGCTAAAAAAGAGTGCCTTTTTGTTTGTTCAATGACACCTTTCCGGGCATCGATTAATATGATGATTAAATCGGAATTACTTGCCCCTGTGACCATGTTTCTTGTGTATTGAATATGGCCAGGCGCATCGGCAATGATAAACTTACGCTTTTCAGTTTGAAAGTATTTGTATGCCACATCGATGGTGATTCCTTGTTCGCGCTCAGCTTTTAATCCGTCGGTGAGGATGGCTAAATCGACAGTACCATCATCGTTTTTACGATTTGCCTTTTGAATGGCTTCTAATTGATCGTCCAAGATGGAATTGGTATCATAGAGTAATCGACCGATTAAGGTGCTTTTGCCGTCGTCTACCGATCCTGCGGTAATAAATTTTATGATGTTCATGTTGTTGCTCTTCTTTTAATGCTTAAAAATACCCTTGTTTCTTACGATCTTCCATCGCGGCTTCAGATACCTTATCGTCCAAGCGAGCTCCGCGTTCGCTGACTGTAGAGGCCTTGATTTCTGCAATGATATCGTCTAAATCTGTTGCTTCAGAGTCTACAGCGGCCGTACAGGTCATATCTCCTACTGTTCTAAACCTTACTGACTTATGCGCAACGGTATCACTCGCGTCGATCTGCAAAACTGGATCTGCGGCCATCCATTGTCCATTGCGAAATACCACGTCACGATAATGACTGAAATAGATTGATGGCAAAGCAATTTCTTCGCGTTTGATGTAATTCCAAACGTCTAATTCCGTCCAATTGGATATGGGGAATACCCGAACATTCTCGCCACGCTGAATCTTTCCATTGAAGATATTCCAGAGTTCAGGACGCTGCCGTTTTGGATCCCATTGGCCAAACTCATCGCGTACTGAGAAGATCCGTTCCTTGGCTCTTGCTTTTTCCTCGTCCCGGCGGGCACCTCCGATACAGGCATCAAAGCCGTTTTGCTCAATGGTATCGAGCAAGGTCACGGTTTGGAGCGCATTACGGCTCGCATGTTTTCCCTTTTGTTCGATGACTTTTCCGGCATCAATACTATCTTGAACATAGCCAACGATTAATTTTTCACCGGTTTGTTCAACTAACCAATCCCGAAAGGCAATGGTTTCCGGGAAGTTATGTCCCGTATCAATATGCACTAATGGAAATGGAAATTTGCCGGGGCGAAAGGCTTTTTTCGCCAAATGTACCAGCGTAATTGAATCTTTTCCGCCGGAGAATAATAAGGCAGGTTTTTCAAACTGTCCAGCCACCTCTCGTAATATATATATGGCTTCCGCCTCTAAATGATCTAAGTAATCCATAACCATTAATTATTTACTTGTAACATGTAATCCACACTCCTTCTTGCTTTTATCCTCCCACCACCAACGACCGGCTCTAAAATCCTCCCCCGTTGCAATAGCCCGCGTACATGGCTGACAACCTATGCTAGGATAACCTTTATCGTGTAAAGGGTTGTAGGGAACAAAGTGAGCTTTTAGGTATTCTTCCACTTCGGCTAAGGTCCAATTAAATAAGGGATGGACTTTGATTAGTTGGTTCCCTTCATCCCATTCTACAGCTTCCATATGGTCTCGGTTTTCCGACTGCTCCGCACGTATGCCCGTAATCCAAACTTGATAACCTTTAATCGCTCGCTTTAAAGGCTCTATTTTCCGGATGTAACAGCACTCTTTCCGATTCTCCACCGACTCGTAAAAACTTGCCGGTCCCTTGCTGGAAATAAGCTGCTCAACAGCTTCTGTATTTGGGAAATAGGCCTTGATGTTTAATTTATAACTTTCAATGGTTCTGCTCCATACATAATAGGTTTCAGGGAATAAGCGACCGGTATCTAGGGTGAAAATAGCCGTACTTGCTTTGATCTGTGCTAGCATATGGGTAATCACCTGATCTTCGATTCCAAAGGAAGTAGAAAAAACCGCCTGCTTAGTAAATGTGGCATCGAGAAGCGTTAATATCTCCAGGGCGTCCAAATCCTTTATATCTTCTTTTAGTTGTGCTATCATTGGCTACCTCCTTGTACTAATTGTGCGGTATGGCTATTCAGGCGCTTGATTTTTTCCTTTAAATCTCCCTTAATGCTGTTTCTATAATGCGCCATCAGGTTTAAAGTCTCATCGATTTCCTCAGGCAGCAAGTCGTTTAGGAGTTCTTTCAGACGCTTAGCGATGGTTGGCGACTTCCCATTGGTTGAAATGCCAATTTTTAGGTTTCCCTTTTGTACGACAGAACCAAGGTAGAAGTCGCACAGGTCCGGTTTATCCGCAATATTCAACAAGATATTCCTTGCTTTTGCTAATTGCTGTACTTCCTGATTAAACGCGGGGTTATTCGTCGCCATGATAATCAAATCCTTAGCATCCATATCGGCAGGTTCAAAACTGCGTTCTGCTAAGCTGATGTTTGGATTTCCAGCGATAGCCATTCGGAATTCCGATGAAACTTCGCTAGCAACCACTTGAACCTTTGCTTGTGGTGAATTCTGTAGGATGGCCTGTAATTTTTCTAAACCTACCGGACCTGCGCCAACCAGTAAAGTCTGGATCTGATCCAATTTTACGTAAATAGGAAATAAGGTATTCATTAGGCTTAAGATTTAGATAAAGTTGCTAATTCAGCAGTTAAGGCTTCAAATTGCTCATGTTTGGCCACCACTTCCCCTAATACAATGATCGCCGGTACGCCTACTAAGCTGCGTTCTGCTTCTTGAAGAATAGAATCTATTCTTCCTAGTACTACGCGCTCGTTAGCTAATGACCCATTCTGGATGATGGCAATCGGTAAATCTCCTTTTCCATAATTCTGATAAAGGTCTACGATTTCTCTTAATTTACCGAAGCCCATCAGTACAACTACCGTTGCTTGGGTTTGTACCGCTTGGTAAAGGTCGTTTGATAAACGGCCATCACTGGTAGATCCGGTAATGACCCAGAAAGATTCGGAAATACCACGATAGGTTAAGGGAATCTGCTGTAGCCCTGTTAATCCTACGGAAGATGAGATACCAGGAATAACAGCCGTCGGGATATTATACTGACGCACATAATCAATTTCTTCGCCACCGCGGCCGAACACAAAAGGATCTCCCCCCTTTAAGCGTACAACATGGCCATGGGTTAAGGCATAATCCACCAACAATTGGTTAATGCTATCTTGGGAAGTCGATAAGCGCTCCGCACGTTTTCCAACATATATCTTTGTGCAATGTGCCGGTGCATAATTTAATAAACTCTCGTTTACCAAAGCATCATATAAGATGACATCGGCCTGCTCTATGGCTTTAATGCCTTTTAAAGAGATTAAATCGGGATCTCCGGGGCCTGCGCCGACTAAGGTTACTTTTGCTTGAATGTCTTTCATATCGGTTCCTCCTCTTATTGATTTACTGTTTTTAATTCTTCCCGACGTGCAGCCGCTTCCAAACTGAAAGCTGTGGCTTGCAGCAAGAAGGCTTCCGCGAATTCTCTGGAAGGTTCGAATTTATTGATTTGCAACACCCGATCGCTAAAACTTGTCGGGAATTGAAATAAGCCTTCATTTACATAATGGTTATCAAACTCTTGGATCACTGCGGATTGTGTGGAGGCGTTTACCCCTTTATCTAGCAATAAAGCTTTTGCTGTCCATACAAATGAGCTGTAGGCATGATATATCGCATCGGCATATTGTTGCTTGTCGATTGCGAGTTGAGCGAGATCTAATTTCTCTTCCGCTTCTAGTAAAAGCGTGGCAACCAAGTCGATTATTACGCCGGCACATTCACCCACGCCAATCGCGGTGCTAAACGAGCCTTCATGTCCCCAATCGATATGCTCATCCGGAGTGAGGTTGGTTAAATCGGCCAAAGGCTTTAATAGTCTATAGAAATAGTCCTTCCCTTGCTGATCATAATAGCTATGGAAATTCTGGTCTGCACTTTTTGAGGCTTTGAAATCCTGCAATATCAAATCGACCACCTGTAGCACGCGCTTTGTAGGCACTTTTATAACCCGTTCTGCAACACGACCTTTGCCATCGCCAATCGTTCCTCCGGCCAACATCACCTGGGCTGCGGGAATCACATTTCCACCAGACTTTACCGAACTGCCATGAAAGCCGATATGTGCCAAGCCATGCTGTCCGCAGGAGTTCATACAGCCGGAGATCTTGATTTTTAGCGACTGCTCATAGATATAATCTGCATGAAATTCATGGATGTAGTTTTCCAATACCCGGGCCATTTCTGTCGAATTTGAAATCCCCAGATTACAGGTATCCGTTCCGGGACAGGTTGTAATGTCCGCGGTACTGTTGTAACCTGCTTTGGCAAAGCCCAAGCTTGCCAAGAGGTTGTAAATATGGGGAAGAGATTCTTCCCGAACGTATTTAAACAGCAAGTTTTGATCTTGAGTAATACGGATATCATCAGCAACATGACCTTGTAGCCCCGCTACGAGTGCTCTTGCTTTATCCGTAGAAATATCCCCCGTTTGAATGGAAGCATATACTCCAAAATAGCCATCTTGCTTTTGTGTAAAGGTGTTTGTCTGTTTCCAGGTCTCAAAACCCAGTAGATCTACCGGATCAATCGCCTCCACCAAGGCATTTGGCGCCTCAGGTTGTTGAATGCTTTCCCGATCCACCACCCAGGTTTTGTTTTTTATCGCTAGTTTTTCCTCTTCAATTAATGCCAATACCGTTTCTAAGCCCAGCTTTTGGATTAGGTATTTGAAGCGCGCTTTATTGCGGTTATTGCGTTCGCCATGGCGGTCAAATACCCGTAAAGTTGCCTCTACATAAGGTATAAAGTCATCTTCATGCAAGAAATCTGCAATCTCATAGGCTAAGATAGGTTGGGCACCAAGCCCCCCTCCTAACATTACTTTAAAGCCACGTTGTTCCTGTCCATCAATGAGTTTCAACTTTGGAATAAAACCAAAATCATGGATATAAGAAAAGGCGGTATCCTGCTCGCTTGCCGAAAAGGACATCTTGAACTTACGCCCCATTTCCGCACATATCGGATTCCGTAAGAAGTAGGCAAAGGTGGCCTGCGCGTATGGCGAAACGTCGAAAGGTTCCAAAGGATCAATGCCGGCAGTAGCTGAAGCCGTCACGTTTCTAACGGTGTTCCCGCAGGCTTCCCGCAAAGTCATGTCATCCTCGGCCAATTTCGCCCATAATTCCGGCGTTTTATCTAAACTAACAAAGTGGATTTGAATATCCTGACGCGTGGTTAAATGCAAATTCTTGCTGGCATACTCGTCAGAGATGGCTGCAATTTTCAGTAATTGCTGAAAAGTAACTTTGCCAAAGGGTAACTTAATGCGCACCATTTGTACGCCAGCTTGCCTTTGTCCATACACGCCTCTTGCCAAGCGTAAGGAACGGAATTTCTCTTCAGGAATCTCCCCATTTCTAAAACTTCTAATCTTCCTTTCTAGCTCAATAATCTCTTGCTCAACCAATGGATTCTCTAATTCTGTACGGAAACTTTGCATAGCAGCCTTCTATTATTATTGTGAATAATTCAATTGTTTTAACCTTTTGTTAGTTGATTGTTAAGGTTCAGTGGACAAATGTATAAATTTTCTGTAAAAATAATATATAATATCTAGTGATTTAGTATATATTTGTAAAAATAATTTTAAAAACCTCAAAACGACGCTCCTGTGAAGAAATATAACATATTATCAATCAGCGTATTAACATTTCTAATTTTAGCTTCTTGTGCACCTAAGGTTGCCGAGGGCTATGATTCGGAGAAAGGATATGTTGGTAATATTTCGATCTCCGGAGCCTTCGCACTCTACCCTTTGGCGGTACTTTGGGCCGAAGATTTTAAGAAAGAAAACCCGCATGTGCGCTTTAATATTTCTGCAGGTGGGGCAGGCAAAGGCATAGCCGATGTGTTGAGTAATATGGTTGATATCGGTTTAGTTTCCCGCGACCTGCATGATCAAGAATTGGAAAAAGGAGCCTATCCTTTAGTGGTTGCACATGATGCTGTTCTGGCAACTATTAATACAGCACATCCGAATTACAGCCTTTTGATGGAACGGGGCTTATCACAAGAAGAATTGAAAGGGATTTTCCTGACACAGGCCTATAAAAAATGGTCGGATATCGATTCCCGCTTTGTCGAAGAGCCTATTCAAGTGTATGTACGGTCGGATGCGGCTGGCGCTGCCGAAACTTGGGCAAAATTTTTCCACGCGAGTCAAGAAGACCTCAAAGGCATCGGAATTTTCGGAGATCCCGGCCTGGCGCAAGCCATAAAAGACCAAGCTCTCGCTATTGGTTTCAATAATGTGAACTACGTATATGATTTAAAAAGCAAGCATTATTCTGAAGGCATTAGTGCCTTGCCCATCGATTTAAATGCTGACGGGAAACTAAGCCCGGATGAAGATTTTTACGATAGCATCGATCTGCTCACACAGGCTATTGCCGAAAAACGATACCCCGCACCGCCAGCACGGGAATTGATGTTTGTCATCCGCAAGGATAAGCAAACGAAACTATTAGAAGCATTTATTGCCTTCGTGTGGCAAGAAAAAGAACAAGCCTACCTGTTAGAAAATGGCTATGTGCCTATTCAACGAGAATATCTTCCGGAAGCATTACAAAAATTGAAAGCCCGTGATTAGTAGATTAGCAAAAGATAAAATCGCCAAAAATAGCTCGGCCCTGCTCCTGGGGCTGAGTAGCCTCCTTATTTTACTCGTGTTTCTAGGCTTGCTCTGGAAAGCACAACCTGTATTGCAGGAATATTCCCTCGGCCAATTGCTGAGTGAAAGTGTATGGGCGCCGTTAAAGGGGAAATTTGGATTTCTACCCTTTATTATGGGCACCCTATGGGTTACAGCACTTTCTTTACTTCTTGCCGTGCCCTTATGCATAGCTGCATCGGTGTATTTAGTCGAATATGCGTCCGATAGGTTACGGAACATGGTATTGCCCTTGGTGAATGTGTTGGCGGCTATTCCGCCGGTGTTGTATGGCGTTTGGGGCGTTTTATTTGTTGTGCCGCTATTGGGTACTTATGTAGCACCAGTGTTTGGAATCAGTAGTTCAGGATATTCGGTATTTGCCGGTGGGATAGTATTGGCGGTCATGATCTTTCCCATCATGGTGAGCATAATGGTGGAGGTATTGCAAACCATTCCGTATGAGCTCCGGGCTGTTTCCCTAAGTTTAGGGGCTACGCGTTGGGAAACCATCAAGCATGTCATCCTGAAGAAGGCCAAGCCAGGCTTGTTGGCAGCCGTAGTATTAGCCATTTCGCGTGCATTCGGTGAAACCATTGCCGTATTGATGGTATGTGGTAATATTCCGCACCTACCGAAGTCCATTTTCGATGCCGGTTATCCAATTCCTGCCCTCATAGCCAATAACTTTGGTGAAATGATGTCGATACCCTTATATGATTCCGCACTCATGTTCGCCGCCTTATTGCTTTTCCTAATCATTTTTGGCTTCAACCTGATTTCAAGACTTATTCTAAACCGTTTGGAGGGCCAACATTCATGAGAAACATAAAAGCTAGATTAATAGAGGAGAAAATAGCGAAAGGCTTTATGCAGCTATCCGGCATCATCATTACCGGTTCCTTATTCTTTATCGTTGGCACCATATTGTATAAAGGCTTGCCTTATTTATCCTGGGAAATGATTAGCCAAACCCCACAGGGTGGCTTTTACATGGGAAAAGAAGGCGGTATTTTAAATGCAATTTTGGGTTCTTTGTATTTGGCCAGTGCCTCGACCTTTCTGGCTACCCTAATCGGTATTCCCATCGTTTTATACCTGAATGTATATGTAAAAAAGGGCTCTCTGCTCGCACGATCGGCTAAATTACTTTTCGACGTGCTTTTCGGCATCCCTTCCATAGTATATGGTGCCATTGCATTTAGCCTGATGGTCTATCTGGGTATTCGTGCCTCCTTATTAGGCGGTATTATCACGATAACCTTACTCACGATTCCCATCATTGTACGTACCTTAGATGAGCTGATAGACACCATTCCTACCGATTTAAGGCATGTAACCTCCTCGCTGGGTGCCACCCGTTGGGAAACAGCGAAAGTGATGCTGAAATACATTAAACCGGGTTTGTTTACCGCTATATTATTGGCTTTTGGCCGCGCCATTGGCGATGTTGCTGGCGTGCTGTTAACGACGGGTTTTAGTGATAACCTACCAAAATACATAGATGAACCTACCGCTACACTTCCCCTCGCTATATTTTTTCAACTAAGCAGTCCTATTCCCGAAGTGCAGGGCCGCGCCTATGCGTCTGCTTTACTCCTCACATTTTTAATTTTAGTCATCGTTTTATGTTCCCATATCCTAGCCTCGAAACAGAAAAAGCACAAGATCTAAGCCCGATTATCTTGCCCAAAATTCAAATTAAGAATTTGAATGTGCAGGTAGAAGGTAAACAGATCTTAAAAAACATCAGTTTAGATATTCCCAATAATAGCATTACATCCATTATTGGCCCATCGGGCTGTGGTAAAACGACGCTGTTAAAAACCTTAAATCGACTATTAGACGATCAGAAGGAAGTGGAAGTATCGGGCTCAGTATTGGTGAATAATGAAGATATTTATGCCCCAGGAGCCGAAGTAACACATATACGAAAGAAGATGGGTTTATTATCCCAGAAACCCTTTCCGCTACCGATGTCTATCTTCGACAACATTGCTTACGGCCCAAAAATTCACGGCATACGCGATAAGAAAGCCTTAAAACAGATCGTTGAGCAGCAGCTCATCAATGTAGGGCTTTGGGAGGAAGTAAAAGATCGTTTAGATGCCTCAGCAACGCGTTTGTCTATCGGGCAGCAACAAAGGCTATGCTTAGCCCGAGGATTGGCTGTAGCCCCGGAAATCATCCTTGGCGACGAGTCTACTTCCGCCCTTGATCCGATATCCACACAGACCATTGAAAACCTCTTAATAGAATTGAAAGAAGATTACACCATTGTGCTGGTGACGCATATTTTGCGGCAGGCGCGCCGGGTATCTGATTATATCCTCTTCTTATATAACGGCGAGATTGCCGAATTTGGAAGAACCGAAGATGTATTGCTGAATCCGCAGAATGAAATTACTAAACAATATGTAAAAGGATACATCTCTTAACTTGCGCAATTAATACCCATATATTTCAAAAAAGGGGCTGTGATGTATTCACAGCCCCGCTTTTTTAAGATCTTGTTTCGTTTTCCGGTCCTTCTTCAATCACCTCGGCAATTTCTTTAATGCCGTCTTCATCCGTATCTACCCGGAATGGGGCGGCCTCATCAAAATCACCCTCCCATTTCGCGACCACCACGGTAGCTAAACAGTTACCAATAACGTTCACCGACGTACGCGCCATATCCATAAGCTCGTCAATACCCAGAATCGCAGCAATCACAAATACCGGTAATCCAAATTGATCGGCCGTCGCGATAAGCACAATTAAGGAGGCACGCGGCACCGCTGCTACGCCTTTCGAGGTAATCATCAAGGTGAAAGCAATCATTAATTGTTGTCCGAACGACAGGTGAATACCCGCTGCCTGGGCCACAAAAATAGAGGCTAAAGATAAATATAGGGAGGTACCATCTAGGTTAAAGCTATAACCCGTCGGGATAACAAAGGATACAATTCGGCGTGGAACCCCGAATTTCTCCATGGCCGACATGGCTTTTGGCAATGCCGCATCCGAACTGGTGGTGGCAAAAGCAATGGAAACAGGTTCCTTAATGGCGTTCACAAATTGCTTCACCGGAATTTTTAAGTATAAGGCTACTGGTAATAATACCAGGAGTAAAAAGCAGATTAAGGCGAGGTATAGCGTGGCCAGCAACATAAAGAGATTCTTGAGGATATCGACCCCCAAATGCCCAACCGTATAGGCCATGGCTGCCCCCACACCAATAGGCGCAAACAGCATCACCAGGTTGGTGAATTTAAACATGGCTTCCGATAAGCTCTCCGTAAAATCGACCAGCGGCTTTCGCTTTTTCTCCTCCACCATCGCCAAACCTATACCGAAAATAACGGCGAATACAACAATCTGTAATACCTTGTTTTCGTAAATTGATTTCACGATATTTTCCGGGAAAGTATCGCGGAAGAACGTAGAGAATTTAAATAACCAATGTGCACTTTCGTCAATATGCTCTAAAGCTACCTTATCAGCGTCAGATAGTGCCGATGTTTGTGGCAATTCCTCATGAGGCATATGCTCAATATCAATTCCTACACCGGCGCGGGTTAAATTGATAGCACCCAATCCAATAAAAATGGCACAGGTGGTAGCACAGAAGAAGTATAACATCGATTTCCAAGCCATACGTCCCACTTGCTTTAAATCGGAATGCCCGGCAATACCGAACACCAAAGTCGAGAATAAGATAGGGCCAACGATGGTTTTTACCAACTTAATAAATCCTTGACTTAAAGGCTGCAAGGCTCGGGCGGCATTTGGAAAATCTAAGCCTACGAAAATACCCCATATCATACAGGTCAAAATCCAGGTGGTTAAATTTCTCCGCACCAAGGCATTCATCAACAACACCGCGGCCGTGACCCAACGTACAGCGACCATAACGGAGGCAGGGACGGCAACGATATTAAATTCGTAAAGAAGCGTGATAATTGATGCTAAGGCAACAGTGATAAGTAATATGTATCCCGTAGTTTTTTTCGACATGTAATTAATTTAGGGTTTATTATTCTGATAATTCATGTAATGACTGACAAAAATAAAAAAATAGCTGTGCTTCACAAACATTTAATTGATTCTCTACCTTGCAAAACTGCCTCATGCCTATGCCATCTATCCGCTTCCCAGGGCGAATAGATTTAATCCCACAAAAATATCATCCCCAAAAATCCCCTTCAAACTTCCAAAAAAGCCGCGCCATTTATATACCTTTTTTCACTCAGACCCATTTCACTCCCCTTTCACTCCCCTTTCAAAGCCCAATCAACTCAATGCCCATTGGGCTCTGAAAGGGAAGTGAAAAAAGAGAATGAAGGAGTTTTTTAAGGTTGGATGAATAGTAAGTGTTAGCATGCGTGGGCAAAAGGAGTTGAAGGGTTTGCCAGATGCGGGTTGGGCATAAAAAAAGCCCGGAACGAATTCCGGGCTTTCCATATTTTTTAAGCTTGCTTATTCAGCGTGTAACCATGCTTTTTTAGCAAGTAATTCTTCTTCGCTTTCGCGGATATCTTCGTCTTCGATACAACAGTCTACTGGGCAAACTGCAGCGCACTGCGGCTCATCATGGAAGCCTACACATTCCGTACACTTATCGGATACGATATAATATACTTCGTTCGAAATCGCCTCTTGTGATTCATTGGCATCTAAGGTTACCCCTTCACCAAAATCGATAATCCCATCTAAGGCAGTACCATCTGAAAATTTCCATGTAACGCCAGCATCATAAATTGCGTTGTTTGGGCATTCTGGTTCGCAGGCCCCACAATTGATACATTCGTCAGTAATTTTAATTGCCATTTATGTCCTTACAATAAAATATTAAACTAATTTTGCACAATCAAAGTTAATATTAAAAAAACATACAGTAAAAAAAAGTATACTAATTTAATAGCTATTTACTTTGATGTGGCAAATATAAGGGAAAATTAGGTGAGAATTATTCTAAATTATAAGTTTTGGTAAAAGAAAAGCGCATCCAAGCCTTCCATGAATTAGGCAAATTTCTAGCATCCGATGATGCAACTATTCAGGCATTATTAGCAAGTGTAAGCGTTAAAAATGCATGGTATACCCCACAGTTTGTACAGCAGCAATTTGAGGCTTTAGCAAGCAGCTTGCAGGTGGAGAAGTTAACGGCTTGGTTAAAAGATTATCCGGAAGGGGAAAGCGATAAGAAAGTAGGATTGGTATTGGCCGGTAACCTCCCTTTGGTGGGTTTCCATGATATCTTATGCGTGTTAATTACAGGCTTTAAGGCACAAATAAAAACTTCTTCAGACGATGCCGGATTAACTTCCTTTGTGTTGCATAAGCTGATTGAAATTGAACCTGACTTTGCCAAACAGATTGATTTGGTGGATAAATTAAGCGATTATGATTTAGTGATTGCCACGGGAAGCAATAATTCAGCGAGGTACTTTGAACATTACTTCGGGAAGAAACCTCATATTATCCGCAAGAATAGAAATTCGGTGGCTGTGATTTCCGGTCAGGAAAGCCAGGAGGAATTAACCCAGCTGGGCCATGATATCTTCGATTATTTTGGTTTAGGCTGCCGTTCGGTTTCCAAAGTATATATTCCGGCAGATTATGATATTCATCCTTTCTTTGAAGCTTTGGAATCGTTTAGCTGGATTAAGGATCATTTAAAATACAACAACAATTACGATTTTAATAAATCTATTTACCTGATTAATAAGAATGCGCATTTTGATAATGGCTTTTTATTGCTGAAGGAAGATGCAAGCCTGGCCTCTCCCCTTGCTGTGGTTCATTTTGAGCGCTATACCGACTTAAAAGCGGTTGAGCAGCAATTGGATGCCCAAGAAGCCGAGATTCAATGCGTCACCTCGCAGCTGCCTTTAGCCATTCAGGTTCCGTTATTTCCTTTTGGCGCCAGTCAGGCACCCGCATTAGATGATTATGCCGACCGGGTGAATACCTTAGATTTTCTTCGGAACAACCAATAAATGCTAAATTGTGGCGTTAATATCATGGTGAATTCATAAAAAGTTTTAATTTTGTTAATCTATGTATGTTATAAAAGTTAAGGGTGTAGCGAAGATTCCGGATTATGTGCAATTACGTGATGATGCATTTACCCTTTTGGCATACTTTCGGGTTGATCGACCTGATAAATCCCTTGATAAAATCGGCCTTGGAGATAAATTGGAACATATTATGAATATAGTTCGGGAATTGCCCTTTGGCCAAATAAAAAAAATTGACTTATAGAACGATATGAGAGAAAATACGGTTATTAAACTGAAAAACGTCGATATATACCAACAGAAGCATTTGGTGCTTTCCAATGTGAATTTGGATATTGCCCAGGGTGAGTTTCTTTACCTAATAGGGCAATCGGGTTCCGGAAAGAGTAGTTTGCTGAAGATTATCTATGGCGACCTTTATATTGCCAATGGTGAGGGAATGGTAGCCGGATTTGACCTCAAGAAATTACATGAAAACGACGTGCCCTTTTTGCGTAGGAAATTAGGGATCGTGTTTCAAGATTTCCATTTATTGAACGATAGAACGATTGAGAAAAACTTAGAGTTTGCCTTACGTGCGACAGGATGGAAAGAAAAAGGATTGATTGAAAACCGCATGTTGGACGTTTTAGAAAAAGTAGGGCTTCGCTCGAAATTAAAGAAAATGCCGCATGAGCTTTCCGGTGGCGAGCAGCAACGTGTAGTTATTGCTCGTGCCTTATTGAACAACCCAGAGATTATATTGGCCGATGAGCCGACCGGTAACTTAGACCCGGCGACTTCTGAAGAGATTGTCTTATTGCTTCGGGATATTGCCAGCTCGGGAACGGCGGTATTGATGGCGACACACGATTATCAGATTATTAAAAATATGCCTGCACGTATTCTCCGTACTTCGGATGGAGGCCTGCATGACAATGTCAACATTTAAAAGCTGACATTTATCTGAATTCCGACATTTTGCAAGTGTCCCTTCCGGAAACACTGACAGGATGTCGGATTTTTTTTATTGGCAAAAAAATTGATGAAATCAGATTTAAGAATAGAATAAAACGGTGATGATGAACGAAAACGAAAATATTCAAGACGAGAACGTAAATGCAGCAGATCCGCAAGCCACGGATCAAGTGGACAATCAAGAAGGCAATGAAGTTGCCGTTTTGACGGATAAATTGAACGATGCGAATGATAAATACGCGCGTTTGGTTGCGGAATTTGACAACTATAAGAAACGTACATCTAAAGAGAAGCTAGAGCTAATGCAATCGGCAGGAAAAGATGTATTGGTTAAATTATTGCCGGTATTGGATGATTTTGATCGTGCAATGACCTTTATGAAAGATGTTCCGGATGAGGATAGCGTGAAGCAAGGTGTAGACTTGGTGAACACGAAATTCCGTAAAACGATGGAACAATTGGGTTTAAAAGAGATGGACGTTATCGGCCAGCCTTTTGATCCGGAATACCAGGAAGCTATTACCTCCATTCCTGCACCTAACGACGAATTAAAGAACAAGGTAATCGATGTGATTGAGAAAGGCTATTTCTTGAATGATAGCGTATTACGTTTTGCGAAAGTTGTTGTAGGCCAATAAGATTATTAAAATGTCAAAAAGAGATTATTACGATGTACTAGGCGTATCCCGCACGGCTGAAGTGACGGAGATTAAAACGGCCTATCGTAAATTAGCCATTAAATTCCACCCAGATAAGAATCCGGGTGATAAGGAGGCGGAAGATAAGTTTAAGGAAGCTGCTGAGGCTTATGAAATATTAAGCAACAGCGAGAAGCGTGCGCGTTACGATCAGTTTGGCCATGCCGGCAACTCGGCATCGGGCTACGGCGGTGGCGGCATGAATATGGATGATATCTTCAGCCAATTTGGTGATATCTTTGGTGGTGGAAACCCCTTTGAGAGCTTCTTTGGTGGCGGCGGTGGTCGCAGTGGCGGCCGTCGGGTGCAACGTGGTACCAACCTGCGCATCAAAGTAAAATTAACGCTGGAAGAAATTGCCAAAGGCGTTGAGAAGAAAGTAAAAGTAAACAAGCAAGTTGTTTGTCATACCTGTAGTGGTACGGGTGCGAAAGATAAGAGCTCTTACCATACTTGTAATACCTGTGGTGGTAGCGGTTCTGTTCGTCGGGTTACCAATACCATTTTGGGCCAGATGCAAACCACAAGCACCTGCCCTACCTGTAATGGCGAAGGGGTAGAAATTACAGCGAAATGTACGACTTGTAAGGGCGACGGTTTAGAACGTGGCGAAGAGACCATCTCGATCAATATTCCTGCGGGTGTAAGTGAAGGCATGCAATTGTCGATGAGTGGTAAGGGTAATGCCGCCCCACGTGGAGGTATCCCTGGCGACTTAATTATTCTGGTGGAAGAAGTGCCGCATGAAAGCTTGAAGCGCGATGGCATCAATGTGATTTATGATTTATACATCAACTTTGCCGATGCAGCTTTAGGTACCAGCGTTGAGATCCCGACCATCGACGGTAAAGCTAAAATCAAAATCGATCCAGGAACCCAAGGTGGCAAAATCTTGCGTTTAAAAGGAAAAGGATTGCCGGAAGTGAATTCCTACCATAAAGGCGATCAGTTGGTGTACGTGAATGTGTGGACACCAAAAACAGTATCAAAAGAAGAGAAAGAGTTGTTAGAGAAATTGAAAGGCTCGGCCAACTTTAAGCCTCAACCGGGAAAGAGTGAGAAATCGTTCTTTGAACGGATTAAGGAATATTTCGAATAAAAAAAAGCCGGAGACTCTCCGGCTTTTTTAATGTTATAAGATCGCTTCCCTTACGCGGATTAATTTTTCCATTAATCCTTCCAATAAATCCAAGTGCAACATATTGGCACCATCAGATTTGGCATTGGCCGGGTCGGGGTGAGTTTCAATAAACAGGCCATCGGCACCTACGGCAATGGCCGCTTTGGCAATGGTTTCAATTAATTGAGGCTTCCCTCCTGTTACACCCGAGGTTTGATTCGGCTGTTGTAAGGAGTGGGTACAATCCATCACCGTTGGCACAGCAAAGTTGCGCATTGCTGGAATTCCCCGGAAGTCGACGATTAAGTCTTGGTAGCCGAAGGTATTTCCACGATCGGTTAAGATTACTTTTTGGTTTCCGGCATCTTTTACCTTGTCTACGGCAAACTGCATCGATTCGGCAGAAAGAAACTGTCCTTTTTTAATGTTTACGACTTTTCCGGTTTCTGCTGCGGCAACCAGTAATTCGGTTTGGCGGCAAAGGAAGGCCGGGATTTGCAATACATCCACATAAGCTGCAGCCATTGCGGCTTCATGGCTTTCGTGGATATCGGTAACTGTAGGTACACCGAAGGTTTTACCTACTTTTTCTAAGATTTTAAGGGCTTTTTCGTCGCCGATTCCGGTAAAGGAATCTACACGCGAGCGGTTGGCCTTGCGGTATGATCCTTTAAAAATAAAAGGGATACTGTATTTATCTGTGATGCGCACAATGCGTTCTGCAATGTGAAGGGCAATGTCTTCACCCTCGATAGCACAGGGGCCGGCCATAAGGAAAAAAGCGGTTGAATCGCCATTCTTTATCGTCGGCAAGTAGGTATTGATCATAAATTCTGTATTAATTTCCTAGTTCTGAAATAAATTTGATGCGCATCAATTGGATGTCTTCGAAAGAATAATCTTCCTCACCCAATTCATTTAAAGCACCTTCGATACTGTCGTTTTCTGCCGTTTTAAAGTAATCATACACCTCGTCCTGCCGGTCGGGGTCAATCATCTCATCCACAAAATAACCGATGTTCAACTTCGTGCCTGAATTGACGATAGATTCTACCTCCTTCAGCATGTTTTCGTAGCTGATGCCTTTGGAGGAGGCAATATCCTCCAGGCTGATTTTCCGGTCGATATTCTGTATAATAGATACCTTTAAGGCCGATTTATTGGCGGTACTTTTGATGACAAGATCTTGCGGACGGTCGATTTCATTCTCCTCGACGTATTTCTTGATCAACTCGACAAATGGCGCCCCGAACTTCATGGCTTTACCTGAGCCTACCCCTTGAATCTTTTTCAACTCTTCCGTAGAAACCGGATAATGTGTACACATTTCATCGAGAGACGGGTCTTGGAAGATTACAAAAGGAGGCAATGATTTTTGCTTAGCGATCTTCTTGCGTAAGTCCTTCAGCATTTTCAGCAATTCCGCGTCTAAAGCACCCGATTGCCCATGGGCATCTTCGGATCCTTCGCTGCTGGCTTTCTCCATCGGGCGGTTCAAGATAAACTTGATGGCATATGGATTGGCAATGTATTTTTTACCAGCATCGGTAAGCTTAAGAAGCCCATAATGGTCGATATCCTTCTTGATGAAATCGGACAGCTCGGCTTGACGGATCAGGGAGTTCCAGTAATTGGATCCTAAGTCCTTACCACTGCCAAATAAAGCATGCGTATCGTGCTTATAAGCAGAGATGGGTTGGTTGTTCTGGCCAATCATCACGTTGATGATGTGCTGATCGTCGAACTTATCACCTTCTTCTTTAATAAAGTTGAGTACCTTCAATAGGTTATCCTCTGCTTCGAAATAGGTTTTCGGCGATCGACAGTTATCGCACATGCTGTTACAACCTGTTTCATCGAACTTCTCGCCGAAATAATGCAAGATTTGCTTTCTACGGCAAACCGCAGATTCGGAGTAGTCGATGACTTCTTTCAATATTTGTGTCCCTATTTCCTTCTCCGAAACAGGCTTGTCTTTCATGAATTTGGTGAGCTTTTCTACGTCTTTTTCCGAGTAGAAAGCCAAGCAAAAGCCTTCGCCACCATCACGACCTGCACGTCCGGTTTCCTGGTAATAGCCTTCCATGGATTTCGGAATATCGTGGTGGATCACGTAGCGTACATCCGGTTTATCGATACCCATACCAAAGGCGATGGTGGCTACAATAACCTCAATATCCTCCATCAAGAACTTATCTTGTGTTTCGGCACGGGTTTTAGCATCCAATCCAGCGTGGTATGGCAGAGCTTTAATACCGTTGATGTTCAGTACTTCGGCAATCTCTTCCACCTTTTTGCGGCTTAAACAATACACAATTCCAGCCTTACCGCTATTACTTTTGATAAAGCGGACGATCTCTTTGATGACATCTACCTTAGGCCGAACTTCATAATAGAGGTTTGTGCGGTTGAAGGAAGACTTAAACAAGGTGGCTTCCGTCATCTGCAAGTTCTTGCGGATATCAGACTGTACTTTTGGTGTTGCAGTTGCCGTTAAGGCGATAATAGGGATGTTATCCCCTACTTCATTGATGACCTGTCGGATTTTACGGTATTCAGGCCGGAAGTCGTGTCCCCATTCGGAGATACAGTGTGCCTCGTCAACAGCCACAAAGGATACGGTAATGCTTTTTAAAAAGCTTACGTTGTCTTCCTTGGCTAAAGACTCGGGTGCAACATACAAGAGCTTGGTCTTGCCGTCGGTCACATCCTGCTTTACGCGTAAGATCTCATTTTTGGTTAAAGAAGAGTTTAAGAAGTGCGCAATGCTGTCTCTTCCTCCAAAGGCTCGGAGTTGATCCACTTGGTTTTTCATCAGCGCAATAAGTGGCGAGATCACGATGGCCGTGCCTTCACTCATTAACGCAGGTAGCTGATAACAGATGGACTTTCCGCCACCGGTTGGCATGATAACAAAGGTGTCTTTCTTGTTTAGCACATTAGTGATAATGGCTTCCTGATCTCCTTTGAAGGTGTCAAAACCAAAAAAATCCTGTAAATTATCAAATAGTGATTTTTCTATATCCATTCACCTAGCAATAATAAAATAGATGACTTCACAGTACATTAAGGATTACGCCTTAAATAATGTATTTTTGTGATGTAAATTGAAGAATAAAATTAGGTAAATATTACGTGAAAAACAACTTAGATATTAAAAAGGTTGCGATAGACACCTTTGAATTGGAAGCGAAAAATGTACTTGCCCTATCCGAAAGAATTGACGATGATTTCGTTAAGGTTGTAGAGACGATACTAGACTTGCAAGGCCGCGTGATTATCACCGGTATCGGAAAAAGCGCCATCATTGCGCAAAAGATTGTAGCGACCTTGAATTCAACCGGAACGCCGGCTATTTTTATGCATGCAGCGGATGCCATTCATGGCGATTTAGGCATCATTCAACAAGCAGATTTAATTATTGCCATTTCGAAAAGTGGCAATACCCCGGAGATTAAGGTCTTGGTTCCTTTTCTGAAGCAGACTCATAATACCTTAGTGGCCATTGTTGGGAATCGGGATTCGTACCTGGCCGAACAAGCGGATTATATTCTGGACACGACCATTACGCGGGAAGCCTGCCCAAATAACTTGGCGCCTACCACCAGTACGACGGTGCAATTGGCCATGGGCGATGCCCTGGCAGTGGCCTTGCAAACAAAACGTCAGTTTACGGATCGTGACTTTGCTAAATACCATCCCGGAGGGGCATTGGGTAAGCAACTTTACTTAAGAGTTGGCGACTTGTCGGATAACAATGGCTTGCCTGTAGTGTCGCCGGAAGAAGGCATTCGTTCGGTTATTATATCCATTACGACCTTCCGCTTGGGTGCGACTGTGGTGCTGGAAAATGAAACTATTTTAGGCATTATTACCGATGGTGATATCCGTCGGATGCTGGAAAAACACGAAGATATCAGTCAATTGACGGCTCGTGATATCATGAGTGTTGGCCCTAAAACCATCGATCGGAATGAGCTGGCCGTAAATGCTTTACACAGCATGCGTCAGTTTAGTATTTCGCAATTGGTGGTTACAAACGAGGGTAAATACGCAGGAATCATCCATATTCAGGATATTCTGAAAGAAGGAATTATTTAGCTTTTTTTTGTAATATTATTGTTGGTTTAAACAATTAAGGGTTTGAACAGTCGAATAATTATAAAATTGGTCTTAGATTTGAGTAGATCACATAAGAGATAAAAAAAGAAATGATAGCAATGAAAAAATTAACAAGTATAGGTGCGGTGCTAATTGCCTTTATCAGTTTAACAGCAATGACTTTATTAGCTGCGGAGTTTAAATTTGAAAAAGAATCTCATGATTTCGGGAAGATTCCGGCAAATAAACCAGTATCGTACGAGTACAAATTTAGCAATGCTGGTGATCAGCCGATTATTATTACGGATGTGCAGCCAACTTGCGGATGCTCGGTAGCCGAGTTTACTAAAACTCCTGTGAAACCTGGCGAGGCTGGAACGATTAAAGTGACTTACAATGCAGAAACTACAGGTCCGTTTACCAAATCGTTTATCGTAAAATCAAACACTAAAACTCCTGTTAAAACATTAACCATCAAAGGTATAGTGGAATAAGCAGGGGCAAAAATACATCATTTTGAAAGGCCATACCGAACAGGTATGGCTTTTCTTATTTCTATGCATTCCTTCGAAGATTATTCGTAATTTTGAGGGAAACAAAAACGAAAATTAATTATAATGCCAGCAATTTCTAAAAAGGGCATCAATATGCCTGCTTCACCGATCAGAAAATTAACCCCCTTTGCCGATCAGGCTAAGAAAGAAGGTAAAAAGATCTACCACTTAAATATCGGACAACCGGATATTGAGACCCCCGAAGTGATGTTGAATGCTTTAAAAAACATCGACTTTAAAGTATGGGCCTATACCCCATCGGAAGGAACCCTTTCTTATCGTACGAAGCTTGCTGAATATTATAATAAATTGAATTATAACATCACGCCAAGTGATATCCTGGTAACCAACGGTGGGTCTGAGGCAATTACCATCGCGATGCAATCTTGTTTGAATCCAGGGGAAGAAGTTATTATTCCAGAACCTTTCTATGCCAATTACAATGGCTTTGCGTGCTCTGCGGATATTGTTGTGAAGCCTATTATGTCGTACATCGATAATGGATTCGCCTTGCCTTCTATCGCTGAGTTTGAAAAGGTAATTACAGATAAGACAAGAGCTATCGCGATCTGTAATCCTAATAATCCTACGGGATACCTTTATTCAAGAGAGGAAATGGAAGCCCTTCGCGAGCTTTGCTTGAAGTATGACCTTTACCTATTCTCGGATGAGGCTTACCGTGAGTTCTGCTACGATGGTCGTGAGTTCCTATCGCCAATGCACTTGGAAGGATTAGAAAACAATGTGGTGGTATTTGATACGGTATCTAAGCGCTATTCTGCTTGTGGTGCACGTATTGGCTGTATCATCACCAAGAATAAGGAATTGTATCAAACCTGCTTAAAGTTTGCGCAGGCACGCTTGAGTCCTTCTTTGGAGGGTCAGATTGCTGGAGAGGCCGCAGTAGATACTCCAGATAGCTATTTCGAAGCTGTTTCCAAGGAATATACAGCACGCAGAGATACCTTAGTAGAAGGCTTAAATGCTATTGACGGGGTATTCTGTCCTAATCCTGGAGGAGCTTTCTATGTGGTGGCAAAATTACCTATTGATAATGCCGATAAGTTCTGCCAATGGATGTTGGAAGAGTTTAGCTATAACAACGAAACCGTGATGATGGCCCCTGCTACGGGCTTCTACTCGACTCCGGGAGCCGGACAAAATGAAGTTCGCTTAGCTTATGTATTGAACCAGGATGACCTTAAGAAAGCGTTACTGTGTTTGAAAGAAGCGTTGGCTGTTTATCCAGGAAGAAAATAGTTTAGATTTGAGATTTGAGATGTGAGATTTGAGATTTGAGATTTGAGATGTGAGATTTGAGATGTGAGATTTGAGAATTATTGTAGGGACTTTCTGGTTTCTTTTATAGTTCTCTAAGTTTTACTCTAAATATATTGAAGCACCGAAAATGGTTTCGGTGCTTTTTTATTGCATATGAAATAACCCATGCAAAAAACAGGATTGCTGTTAATATCAGGGCTGTTTTATTTATTCTTCCTATTAAATTGTAAGATGCCTTAATTCCTTAAAAACTGTTAAAAAGCCAATAAATAAAACAATTTCTTAATATGAGCGTTTTATAAGTAGAAACTAATGAATAAGAATTTATGGATAAACTGAAGAAATTTGATTTAATGGAGAAAATATCCAGGGAATTGGAGGACATTAGAAACAGTCAGCAAGCGGTATTAGAGAAAATCGCGAAAGTTGAAATCGATAATATCGAATTAGGCGACAAGACTATTGAAACGAAGATTCCAGAAATTTATCAGCGTACTGCTGATAACTCTGAAGCCATTCGGGAAATCTTGGAAGCATTCCAGGATAAAACCGATGACTTCGGTGAAAAGAACAATATTGACAAGCTTCGCGAGCAAAGCGAAATTGACAATATGAAATAAGAAAAAAGCGATCCGAGGATCGCTTTTTTTATGGCTTTATCAGTCTATCCTGAACCAGCTTCACCACAAATTCCAATTGCTCTTCCTGATTCATTTCACTGTTATCTAATACGATGGCATCTTCAGCCTGTCGTAAAGGGCTTTCTTCTCTTGTGCTATCGATATGATCGCGATGCGCTAGGTTTTCCTTTACATCTTCCATGGTTAAAACCTCTCCTTTTGCGGTTAACTCTGCATAACGACGTTCGGCACGTACCTGAGGGCTGGCTGTCATGAAAATCTTAAGGTGGGCATTCGGGAACACTGTTGTTCCGATATCGCGACCATCCATAACGATGTTGCGTTTGGCTCCTAGGGCCTGCTGTTGTTTCACCATGGCATGGCGAACAGCCTTTATGGCACTCACTTCACTAACATATTCGGAAATCTCCATGGTACGGATTGCATCAGAGATGTCTTCGCCGTTTAGCAATACCTGTGTTTTCTCTGGCAAAGGAACTAAATCTATATGGATATTCTCGATTGCTTGATCTACAGCTTCCGGATTTTGGATATCAATTTGATGGCGAATGAAGTAGAGCGTCACTGCGCGATACATGGCTCCAGAGTCCACAAAAACGAAGTTTAACTGCTTCGCTAAGGCTTTTGCGACGGTGCTTTTTCCGCAAGAAGAAAAGCCATCGATAGCAATTACAAAATTTCCTGCTTTCATGCGTTGGTGCCTCCTATCATTACGCCTGCTTTGTTCACAATAGGAATTTTAATTAAATTCTCATCCACAATGCTATCAGGCAAGAAAATATACTTTTTATCGTATATGGTGCCGTCGATATAATAGCTTAACCAGTATTCATTGGTGAGGCCGAAAACCTGAACATCGATTGCTTCGATCTTCTGAGCCGAGCTGCCTGCTACATCACCAATAAAATGGCGTAATGTGGTTGTCACGACCTTACGGCCGTCTTTCTCCCCATATCCTTTGGAAGAAACCAATACATTCTTTAAGGGGATATCTTTCTCGTTTACGAGGTATACATTCCAAACCTTGGCTGTTGGTGATTCCGACTCCAAGACTACAGCAATGGCAATATCTTCTACCAAGTTTAAAGGCAGATCTTTTTTCATGTCCTTATTTCTTTTTGGCGCGGCTTGTTTTCGTAGTTTTCTTCGCTCCCCCCGATTTGCTATCCTCTTCTGCCCATTTCATTACGTCGGCATAGGTGATGCTTTCAACCTCCGTTCCTTTCGGGATTTTCAGGTTTTGTTTTCCGAAGCGAACGAATGGACCCCAACGGCCGTTCTCAATCTTTGCTTCAGGATTCTCGTCGAAAATCTTGATAATCTTATCTTTATCCTTCTGACGTTTCTCTTGGATAATCTCTATAGCTTGATCTTGCGATACATCTAACGGATCTAAACCTTTCGGTAAAGAATAGAAGCTGCTGTTGTGGCGGATGTATGGTCCGAAGCGACCGATAGCCACCGTCATTTCTTTTTCTTCAAACTCCCCTACTTTTTTCGGCAGTTTGAATAAGTCCAAAGCTTCTTCCAGCGTGATGGTCTCGATCATTTGCCCTTTGCGTAAGGAGGCAAAGCGAGGTTTCTCCTCATCATCAGCTGTACCAATTTGAACCAAGGGTCCGAAACGGCCCACACGTACGGAGATTGGTTTTCCGGATTCCGGATCAACCCCAAGCTCACGCTCATGGGTAGCACGATCGGCATTATCTAAGGTATCTTGTACTTCATTATGGAAAGGTCCGTAGAAGTTAGACAGCATATCTGTCCATTCTTTGTAACCTTGGGCAATCTCATCAAATTCCTTCTCTACGGTAGCTGTAAAGTTGTAATCTACAATCCCGTTAAAGTGTTGTACTAAGAAGTCGTTTACTAACACACCAATATCAGTCGGGAATAATTTACTACGCTCAGCACCTGTAATTTCAGACTTCATCATGTTAGAAACCGCTCCGTTTTCTAAAGTGATAACCTCGTAAACACGCTCTTTACCATCACGATCTTCTTTCACCACATAGCCTCTATTCTGAATGGTAGAGATGGTAGGTGCATAAGTAGAAGGTCGGCCGATACCGAGCTCTTCCAGTTTTTTCACCAGAGAAGCCTCTGTAAAACGAGCCGGCGGACGCGAGTAGCGTTCTGTGGCCTGCATGTTTTTCAGCTGTAAAGCTTGACCCACCGCTAATGGAGGTAATAATTTATTTTCCGAGTCGTTATCTTCGAAGCCCTCGTTTTCATCGTCCGTAGACTCCATGTACACTTTCAGGAAGCCGTCGAATTTCAACACCTCACCTGTAGCTAGGAAGTCTTCTTTTCGGGTAGAAACATCGATTTTAGCACTAGTTTTCTCGAATTCAGCCTCCGACATCTGCGATGCGATGGCACGCTTCCAGATGAGTTCGTATAGCCGTCTTTCGGAATTATCGCCTTCAATGCTATGTTCATTAAAGTATGTAGGACGAATAGCCTCGTGCGCCTCTTGGGCACCTGCGCTCTTCGTACGATATTGTCTTTGTTTGTGATACTTGTCGCCGTAGGCAGAAATAATCTCTGCTCTTGCGGCTTGTAATGCCGTGTCAGAAAGGTTTACCGAGTCAGTACGCATATAGGTAATGCGTCCGGCCTCGTATAAGCGTTGTGCCACCTGCATGGTACGCGCTACAGAGAAGCCCAGCTTTCTACTGGCCTCTTGTTGCAGGGTTGAGGTCGTAAAAGGCGCTGCCGGTGTTCTTTTTGAAGGCTTTGTTTCTAAACTTGAAACTTCAAAACCAGCATTTATACAATCTTTTAGGAATTGGGCAGCTTCTTCCGAGGTGTTAAAGCGTTGTGGTAGCTCTGCTTTAAACTGTTCACGGCCTTTTCCGGTTAAGAAAATGGCCACTACTTTAAAGGTAGCTTCCGGTTCGAAGCGATTAATATCGCGCTCGCGCTCCACAATTAAGCGAACCGCGACCGACTGCACCCGACCTGCCGATAAGGAAGGCTTCACTTTACGCCATAATACTGGGGAAAGCTCGAAACCTACCAATCTATCTAATACGCGGCGTGCTTGTTGCGCATTTACTAAGTTAAAATCTATTTTCCGAGGGGCTTCAATCGCCTTTAGGATAGCTGGTTTTGTGATTTCATGAAAGACAATGCGTTTGGTGTTTTCATCTTTCAAGCCCAGGGTTTCATATAAATGCCAAGAAATAGCTTCTCCCTCGCGGTCCTCATCGGATGCGAGCCATACTGTTTCTGCAGCTTTTGCTAATTTCTTCAGTTCGCTGACAATCGCCTTCTTATCAGCAGGTACTTCATACTTCTGCTTAAAGTTGTTTTCCGTATCAATTGCATCATCAGTCTTCACCAGATCTCTGATGTGACCGTAGCTGGATTTCACCAAAAAATCCTTCCCTAAATACCCCTCAATTGTTTTCGCTTTTGCCGGAGACTCGACTATCAATAGATTTTTCGCCATTTATTTTAAATAGATTTCATGCAAAGAAAATGATTTCAAAACGGAAAGCAAATTAATTTTTTATTGCTTTCCTAAAAAAGTGAGCAATTTCACGGCTTAAATAAAGCTGATGTCCAACAGGTAGAAGACCATAAAAACCACAGAGGCAATACCATTGGTGGTCATAAATGCACGGTCGACCTTGCTCAAATCTGTTGGGCTCACAATGCGGTGTTGGTAGATCAATAAACTACCATAAAATAACAGGCCTATATAATAGAACCAACCTGTAGGCATTAAGAACACAGGCAAACTAACAAAGATAAACGACAATACGTGCAGGCCCTCGGAAATACGCAGGGCTTTCACGGCGCCGTAGTTCGCCGGAATAGACTGTAGGCCTTGTTCCCGGTCGAATTCTTCGTCTTGTAAAGCATAGATAATATCGAAACCACTAACCCAGGTTAAAACGGCCAAACCGTAACAAATCGGGATGAGGTTAAACGCTCCTGTTACCGCTAGGTATGCCCCAACAGGTGCCAAGCCTAAGCCTAGGCCCAATACCAAATGGCACAATGGCGATATTCGTTTCATATAGGAATAGAATAAAACCACAAATAGGGCTACCGGCGCCAATACCAAACACATGACATTGATAAAATAACAGGCCAGCGTAAATATCACACAATTAATAATGGTAAAAGTCAGCGCCTGCTTGGCCGAAATACGCCCTGCCGGAATATCACGAACAGCCGTTCGCGGATTCAAGGCATCAATATCACGATCTAAGTACCGATTAAAAGCCATTGCCGCATTTCTGGCCGTCACCATACATACAAGCATCAGGGCAAACAAAGACCATTCAAAATGATAATCTGTTGTTTTAATGGCCAAGAAAAAACCGATAATAGCAAAGGGCAATGCAAATATACTATGTGCAAACAGCACCAAAGACATGTATTTCTTCATGACTATTCGATCGGCGACACAAATTGCTGGTTGATGGAATCAATGTTTACCAAGATGTTTTCACATCCCAATTTGGTTTCTGAAGATGTCAGAAAGAAGGGTGGCAATTCTTCAAACCATTTTTTCAAGGCGCGACGGAATTTAGCAATATTCTGATCCGACTTAACGATCGACTGCTTATCGGCTTTGGTAAATATCAGTTGAAAAGGAATACCCTGCTCCCCTAGCCAATAGACGAAGTCAAGATCTATTTTTTGGGGCTCCAACCGACTGTCAATCAGCACGAATACGCATTGTAAGTTCTCGCGATTGATGAGGTAGTCACGAATGAATTTCTCCCAGGAAGCTCTATTTTTCTTTGAGGTTTGCGCGAAGCCATAACCCGGTAAATCCACCAGATACCATACCTTATTAATAAGGAAGTGGTTGATCAATTGTGTTTTTCCAGGTTTTTGGGAGGTTTTTGCCAAACCCTTTCTACCGGTCATCGCATTGATCAGCGATGATTTTCCAACGTTGGATCTCCCAATAAACGCATACTCGGGCAAGTTTGCCGGCGGTAACTTGGCTACCTCGGTATTACTGCATATAAATTCTGCCTCTTTTACGATCATGCTACAAAGGTACAATTTCTATAAACTTTTGCCTTATAAACTCAATTTTTAAGAAAATGCATCACATTCATGCTTTTTTCTTATTTTAACGACAAAAATCAATTTTATGCTAGATATACGAAACATCGTGAAGCAATATGCTGACCATAGGGCTTTAGATGATGTGTCGATGTTTATTCCCAAGGGGAAGATCTTTGGTCTGCTGGGGCCCAATGGTGCCGGAAAAACATCACTCATACGAATTATTAACCAAATTACAGCTCCCGATTCCGGGTCCATCTTTTTTGATGGCGAGCCCTTATCGCCGAAGCATGTCGAGCGCATCGGCTACTTACCGGAGGAACGCGGCTTGTATAAGAAAATGCAGATTGGCGAACAGATGATATACCTAGCGCAGTTGAAGGGCCTTTCCAAGGAAGAGTCTAAACAACGCCTAAAGTATTGGTTTGAGCGCTTGCAGATTGAATCCTGGTGGGACAAGAAGGTAGAAGACCTGAGTAAAGGGATGCAGCAGAAAGTGCAATTTGTAGCTACGGTATTGCATGAACCTGATTTAATTATTCTGGATGAGCCTTTTTCGGGCTTCGACCCGGTAAATGCGCAGATTATTCAAGAAGAAATTCTAGCACTCAATAAAAAGGGCGCAACCATTATCTATTCCACCCACCGCATGGAATCGGTGGAAGCTTTATGTGATAATATTGCACTTATCCATAAGTCGCGCAAAATATTAGACGGATCCGTTCGCGACATCAAAGAGGCCTATAGAAACCAAACCTATACCATTTCGTACGATCCTTTGCAGGCTGGCGACCCTATTCCGCAGCAGGAAGAGCTGTATGAAATCATTAAACATGAACAGGGCGTTGAACAAAATTTAACCATTCGTATCCAAGAAGGCAAAAGCTTAAACGATGTATTGTTGTTTCTTATACCACAGGTACAGGTGCATCAGATTTTTGAAATCATCCCTTCCATGCACGATATCTTTATAGACAAAGTAACCCTTAATAATTAATTACACGACTGATTATGAACAAAATAATATTAATTATCCAAAGGGAATATTTAAGTCGGGTTAAGAAGAAATCCTTTCTATTGACCACGTTTTTGGTGCCCTTATTTTTTATTGGGCTTTATGTAGGTGTCTTTTTCCTCACCAAAAAGAGCTTTGAAGATTCCAATGCCTTAGTGTATGTATTGGATAAAACGGATTCTGTGCAGCAATTGCTGACGAACAATAAGAACATTACCTACGCCAAGTCTAACCAAGAACTGCAAGAGCAGCTCAAAACCATTAAGGAGGCCGGTGATAAAACCAACTTGCTGATTATTCCGGAAGATTTCTATACGGCTAAGAAGATTGAGTTTCTTTCCGCTGGAAAGCCGAATATCAATACGCAGAATGAAATTGAAAAGCAGCTCGAAAAGATCCTATTAAACTACGAGTACGGCCAATTGGGCATAGATGGCGAGCAAATTAAGAACATCGACCCTAAGGTAATCGTATCGGCGAAAGAGATTACCGATGCCGGCGAAACGAAGGATAGCGATACACGCATTGCCATGGGTATTGCTATGGCCTTGTCGGTATTGATATACCTGTCTCTATTCTTGTATGGCGCCCAGGTGATGCGCGGTATTATTGAAGAAAAATCTAACCGAATTGTTGAGGTTATTATTTCCTCAGTAAAGCCATTTCAATTAATGATGGGTAAAATCATCGGGATTGGCTTGGTGGGCATTACGCAGTTTATCCTGTGGATTGTCCTTACCTTCAGTTTAATCAGTATTGCCACCACGACGCTTATTGATAAGGAAGAGTTGAAGAATCAGATGGTAGAGCAGCAGCAAGCACAGGCCGGCGATTTAGCGTCGGATGCTTCCTTTGCCATGGATATACAATCGGCCTTAAACGGCGTGGATATCCCGGAATTGTTAATCTGCTTTTTCCTGTTTTTCTTAGCGGGTTATATGCTTTACAGTGCGATGTTTGCGGCCGTTGGTTCGGCGGTAGACAATGAAACCGAAGCCAATCAGTTTACCATGCCCATCACCACGCCCTTGCTGTTAGCCTATGTGCTATCCTTTGGAGTGTTGGTCAACGATCCGCATGGCACCATAGCTACCTGGTTAAGTTTCATTCCTTTTACCTCTCCTATCGCTATGTTGGTTCGTATTCCTTTTGGGGTGCCCACCTGGCAAATTATCCTGTCGTTTGTTGTCTTGGTAGCCACTTTTATTGTGACGACTTGGGCTGCGGCACGCATTTACCGCGTAGGGATATTGATGTACGGTAAAAAGGCTAGTTTCAAAGAGTTAATTAAATGGTTTAATTATAAAAGTTAATTAAACAGCTTTATACAATGAAGCACCTTTAAATCGGCTTAACCACAGGGATTTAAAGGTGCTTTTTTTTGATTTACAGCGGTTTTCTATTCGAATTTTTACAGTTTTAAAAACCTTATTTTCCCTTCCCTACCGAACTTTTCTCTATCTTTACGCCGCAAAGATCACATGTAACTGCATTTATTATAGGCATGAATAAGCTCATCAATTTAACGGTATTCAAGCGGTTTTTATCGTCCAATACCTCCGGGGGAATTTTATTGTTTTCCTGTGTTATTCTATCATTAATCATTGCTAACAGCAGCTTGGCTGAAGGATTTAATCAATTCTTCCAACAGACTGTGGGCTTTGAGAACGAGCAAATTCAGCTGAAATACACGTTAAAAGGATGGATAGATGATGGTTTGATGGCCATCTTTTTTCTTTTAGTGGGTTTAGAGATCAAGCGCGAATTGGTGGAAGGCGAACTTTCTACACCGAAGAATGCTGCCCTGCCGATATTGGCTGCTATTGGCGGTGCCATTGTTCCGGCCCTAATCTTTACGGGCTTCAACCGGGATCAGGCCACCCATCATGGCTGGGGAATCCCGATGGCCACCGATATTGCCTTTGCCTTAGCCATTATCACCATGCTAGGGAAACGCGTGCCGGCCAGCTTAAAGATATTCTTGGCGGCCTTGGCCATTGTCGATGATTTGCTTGCCATTCTGGTGATTGCCATCTTCTATTCTTCCGAATTACACTATACCTTTTTACTCTATGCGGCAGGGCTTATGGCCTTGTTAATAGCTTTTAATCGCTTTGGGGTTAAAAATATATGGTTCTATTTAGTGCCCGGTTTATTTATCTGGTATTTTATCCATCACTCGGGCATCCACGCTACCATTGCCGGGGTATTGGTTGCGATGACTTTGCCAACCACACCAGATGATAAAGAGTCGCCTTTAGAGAAACTAGAACATGCCTTGGTAAATCCGGTGAACTTCCTGATTATTCCTTTATTTGCATTAGTGAATACGAATATCACCTTGCATCAGGAAATGGTCGGCGGCCTCAGCTCGCCTTTGGGCTTAGGCATTATTTTAGGTCTATTCCTCGGGAAAACGGTCGGCATCTTCCTGACCTCCTACTTATGTGTGAAATCTAAATTGGCCAACCTGCCGGAAGAAGCAAGCTGGAAACATATGGTAGGTGTTGGTATGCTTGGTGGAATCGGCTTTACCATGTCCATTTTTATTTCCATGCTCTCCTTTAAGGATCCTTTATTTATTGAGGAAGCTAAATTTGCGGTCTTAATCGGGTCTTTATTCTCGGGTGCTTGCGGGTATATCTATCTTTCCTCTTTAAGCAAGAAAAAAGGCTAATCACCATACTTTCTTAAGGCTTAATATGGCGGTAATTTTATCGCCTATCCCCTGTTGTAGCTGTTTAAACTTGTTTTTCTAGGAAAGTCAGGTTTGTAATAAAATAATAAAGCTTGAGACAATCGGGCGATCGCTCAAGCTTTAAAAATAACCTCTTATCGAGGTAATCAACCTAAACCTAAGACAAAGGTAGATAAATTCTTTCGATATTCACAAATTTATTTTGGGATTTAGGCGCAGTACGCCCAAATAAAAATATTAACTAACTAGAAATGAGAAGATTAATTGCATAAAAAAAAGGTTTTCAAACGGGGAGAATGAAAACCTTTAATAACCAATTATAAACCTAAATTATGATACCACAAAGATAGTGTACAATTTACACATATGCAAATATTTTTTAATATTTTTTAAGAATATCGCTCTAGGGCATTAAAAAGGGATATTGTATCTTTGAATAAAACAAATAGAACAGATGTTTACAGGAATTATAGAAACAATAGGTACCGTCCATAAAATAGAAAGCGAGCAATCGAACCTGCACTTTTATATACAATCGGATATTTCCGATGCATTAAAAGTGGACCAAAGTGTAGCCCATAATGGGGTTTGTTTAACCGTGGTGGAAATGGAGCCTGGTATCCACAAGGTAACGGCTATTAAGGAGACCTTGGAAAAAAGCAATTTGGGCGAATTGAAAGAAGGTGACTGGGTAAACCTGGAGCGTTGTACGCAAATTGGAGGCCGACTTGATGGCCATATCGTTCAGGGGCATGTGGATCAAACGGCTATTTGTATTGCTGCAGAACCGCAGGATGGTAGTGTGATCTTTACTTTTGAATATGAGCCGGGGACGAAGAATATCACCGTTGAAAAAGGATCGATTACCGTAAATGGCATTAGCTTAACCGTGCTTAATTCAGCACGTAATAGCTTTTCTGTAGCTATTATACCTTTTACTTTATCGCATACCAACTTAAAAGACTTGCAGGTAGGTCAAACCGTGAATTTAGAGTTTGATATTATCGGAAAATACGTGAGTAAATTATTGGCATTAAGGGATTAATATCCCTTAATGTTAGTTATTTAGATGGAGAACCCCATAATCTCCTTTTTCTTTCTAGATTTAAAGCGCTCGGGCACAATCTGCAAGATTTCATTCTTCAACATGTTGATGGCATGTTTTTTTACATAATTGATGGGCGTCACTAAACTGATTTCCCGAACAGGTTCCGGTGCGCGGAAATAACGGATATGCTGCATTTCCTCCTCATTATTGTTTAGGATGCTCATCTCCGGTAAAATCGTGATGCCCCCATTGAGGTCTACCATTCGTTTTAAAGTTTCCACGCTGCCTGTATTGTAATCAAAGGTACCCTCAAGGCTATGGTTATGCTTATAATTACAGATGCTTAATACCTGCCCTCGCATACAATGTCCTTCATTTAACAACCAGAGTTTATCTTCCGATATTTCATCAGAACCCAAAGCTTTTTTGCCATAGAGGTTGCTACGTTCGGAAACATAGGCCACGAAGGTTTCATAGAATAAGGGCGTTTCCTGAAGGGAAGGCTCATGCAGTGGCGTTGAAAGGATACCGCAATCTAAGGTCCCCAATTTAAGTTCCTGTATAATTTGCTCGGTGGTATATTCCCAGATATGCAGCTTAAGCTTGCTGTATTTTTTCAGGAAATTCGAAATGACATTAGGCAGTAAGTAAGGGGCTACCGTGGGAATGACACCGATTTTTAAATCGCCGGTCAGCTCTCCCCTTTCGGCCATCAATATCTCATTGATTTTTTTGCTTTCCGTTAAAACGGTACGGGCTTGCTCTATGATTTTTTCGCCTACCTCCGTGGGTACAACAGGCTGCCGGCTGCGGTCAAAGATCTTTACCCCCAAGGATTCTTCCAGTTTTTGTATCTGCATGCTTAAGGTAGGTTGGGTCACAAAACACTTTTCTGCGGCGGCCACAAAACTACGATAGGTATCTACTGCAATAATATATTCTAATTGAACTAAGGTCATCCTATAAATTTTAACTATACAAATGTACAAAGGAAGATGGGAAAAGAAGACCTTTTCCCGGAAATAAGACATTAAATAAACAAAATAGGGAATGGTTTGGGGGATGGTGTTTTTACTGCTTATTTATAGGCGTAGGTCTCCCCTATTAGCACCCTTTGCAAAGGGGATTGAAAGGGGTGAGAAAGGGGTGAGAAAGGGAGGTGAATAGTATTTAGTATGGAGTATTTAGTATTTAGATGTGGCCCGTGCTGTCATCGTGAGCGGAGTCGAACGATTGGTACGTCAATACATTCAAACATACTTAAAATGCTTGTTATCACGTAGTTAATATGTTGTTTATAGATAGAGAGTTGCATTGATGTACCAGTCGTTCGTGGTTCGACTCCGCTCACCATGACAGAACGATGATAAAAAGATGATAAAAAGATGATACCTCTGCCCAAGCAACATAAAAAAAGCTGCCCAATCGGGCAGCTTCTCTTAACATTTCTCGCTATTTACTTTTCTTCCTGGTTTCTGTAACGTAGTTCCAGATCCAGGATAATATCTCTCTTTTTACCTTCGATAAGGGATAGGTCTCCGGCTACAAATACGCCTTTTTTGCCGGTATGTACATTCCTTATGCCGTATACTGTTGATTCATCGGCCGGGTCTGTCATGCCTTCGTAGCGGTACAGTTGGTCGATTTCGTAATCGGAAGCTTCCACCGTTAGTTCATCAAATTCAATATTGAAGTCTACGGTATAGCCTTGTTCTTTTAGATGATCCAGGGCTTTAGATGCTGAATCATATTTGTATGTCGATTGTTCCATAATAACGCCTGTTTTTTTACTAATAAAACAAGTACCTTTGTGTATTGTTTTACGAAAATCGGAATTGAAGATGGCATTTATCCCCCCAGTTGCAAAAAACACCCCTGCTGAAGCTTTTGAACGTTTATTATTGGTACTGAATACCCTGCGGCTGGAATGTCCATGGGACAAGAAACAAACCATGGAGAGCCTACGTCATTTAACCATTGAAGAGATGTATGAATTGGCGGACGCTATTTTGGAAGAGGACCTGCCGGAAATTAAGAAGGAACTGGGAGATATTTTGATGCACCTTGTTTTTTATGCGCGTATTGCGGAAGAGCAACATGCTTTTACCATTGTTGATGTGCTAAACGGCGTGTGTGATAAGTTAATAAGCCGTCACCCCCATATTTATGGTGATATCTCCGTTGCCGATGATGAAGAGGTGAAACAGAACTGGGAAAATCTGAAGCTTAAGGAAGGGAATAAATCGGTTTTGGCCGGTGTGCCTAAAGGGCTTCCTGCCTTAGTAAAGGCGTTCCGCATCCAAGATAAGGTGCGTGGCGTAGGCTTTGATTGGGAAGACAAGCGCCAGGTTTGGGAAAAGGTGGAAGAAGAACTGGCGGAGTTTCAGGCCGAGTTTAACCTAGACGAGGAGCAGCACGACTTAGATAAGGCGGAAGCGGAATTTGGTGATTTACTGTTCTCCCTGATCAATTATGCACGGCATATCGGTATCAATCCGGAAAATGCCTTAGAACGTACGAACAAGAAGTTTATTTTCCGTTTCAGCTATTTGGAGGAAAAAGCCAAAGAGCAGGGACTTCAATTGAAGGACATGAGCTTGGCTGAAATGGATGTGTATTGGAACGAGGCAAAAACCTTAAAATAATGTCGTTATAATAAAGGTTTTTAATATCTTTAGCGTAAAGCAAGTTTACGATTCATGAAATACTTCCTTCGGTTTTTAAAATGGTTTGCTGCAATACTTGCGGTTATTGTAATTGGTATGTACATCTTTGGCGTAGGTTACATTTTCAAAGGTATTTATGTGATCTATATGCAGGGCCATGAAACCGCTTACCTGGATGATTACCGTTACTTTGATAACCATGAAGTTAAGACCGGCACGTCGCAACCTTGGGCTGTTTCCAAAGCTTATAATTCGGTGCCGATTACCGATAGTTTGAAGCGTATTCATGAGCGCTGGGGTACGGTAGCTTACGTTATTATTCATCAAGATAGTGTGTGGTTTGAGCAGTACTATGATGGCTATTCGGATAGCGCTCGCTCTAATTCTTTTTCGATGGCCAAGAGCATTACGGCAGCCCTTTTGGGGAAAGCAATTGCCGATGGGCAAATCAGCAGTATAAAGCAAAAGGTGAAAGAACTCGTTCCGGAAATTAAAGGATCTTTTGCTGAAGCATTAACGATTGAAGATTTAGTGTCGATGAGCTCGGGTATGCAATGGGATGAGAGCTATTATAATCCGTTCTCCATAACTACCCGTTTATATTTTGACCAGGATATTCAAGGCGCTTTAGATGCCTTACCTATAACCAAACAACCAGGACAGCGTTTTATATATCAAAGTGGCGATACGCAATTATTGGGTATTGCTCTGCAAAGGGCTACTAACTCTAGCTTAAGCGATTTATTGAGTAATCATTTCTGGCAACCTATGGGTGCGGAGCATTCGGCTTTATGGCAGGTGGATAGTGAGAAGCATGGGATCGAGAAGGCCTATTGCTGTGTAGCCAGTAATGCGAAGGATTTTGCCCGTTTTGGTAAGCTCTACTTAAACCATGGCCGTTGGAATGGGCAGCAGCTGTTAGATTCGGCCTATGTGTCCAAGTCTATTCAACCTCGGTTTGCCGATTCGCCTCAATATGGCTATGGCTGGTGGATGGGCAATTATAAAGAAAAGCCTTATTTTTATATGGATGGTCATTTAGGCCAATATGTAATTGTGGTGCCGGAGGATGATTTAATTGTGGTGCGTTTAGGGCATTCCATCGATAAGATTGGTCGGCAAAAACCAGAGTCTGCATTTTATAATTTCATTGATCAAGCTTACCAAATGCTTGGTGATCGGATAAATGAGGCTAAGGTTCAGCCTGAAACAGAAGTCCCTGTTCTTCAAGATTAAGGGCTCCCTTTTCCATTCCTTTTTTCTTAAATTTGCAGCAATGAAAAAATTTGCAGCAATCTTTGATATGGACGGCGTTATTGCCCATACCAATCCCTATCATGCTAAAGCCTTTGAGGTATTCTTCGATCGACACGCTATTTCTTACAGCCCTAAAGAATTTGAACAACACATGTATGGCAAGCATAACAGCTATATTTTTACGCATTTCTTTAAGCGGAAGGTGCTTGGCGAAGAGCTTTTGCGCTTGGAAGCGGAAAAGGAAGGCTTGTTTCGGGAGATCTATAAAAGTGAAGCGAAGCCGCTTCCATACCTTCAGGATTTCCTGTCTGACTTAAAAGCGCATGATTTTCAGATTGCTGTGGCCACCTCTGCCCCACGTGCTAATATGGATTTAATTTTAGATGCCCTAGCAATTCGCGACTTCTTTCAATCGACCTTAGGTAGCGAGAATGTAAGCCTTCACAAGCCGCATCCGGAAGTGTATTTAAAATCGGCAGAAAACCTACAGGTGCAACCTGAGCAATGTATGGTTTTTGAGGATTCTTTCTCTGGGGTTACTGCCGGGCTAAATGCCGGGATGCAGGTGGTTGGGGTATTGAGCACCCATACGAAGGAAGAACTGCCCGTATGCAGCGATTACATCAAGAATTATAAGGATATTACGGCCAAGCAGGTGTCTCGCATGATTCAGCAAAATGTGGGATAATGCTATTGCGCTAATCCCCTCGCCTATGGGCTGGCTGCTGTATTTTTTCTGCGCCATGCTAATAGGTACTTCCAAAACAGGAATTCAAAATGTGGGCACCCTAGCTGTGCCCTTATTTGCCTTATTATTCGGGGCCAAATACTCCACCGGTATTGTATTGATATTGCTCTGCATTGCCGACCTCATTGCGGTGATATACTATCGGAAACAATTTAATTGGCAGGAAGTTAAGAAGCTGCTGCCCTTTGCAATTATAGGGTTACTGATTGGTTTATTTACCGGCGAGCATATCGATGATCGGATCTTTAAAATGTTGATGGGTGCCTGTATTATTTTAGGGGTCGCCATTATGCTGTGGGGACAACGTGTTGCGAAAAAACAAAGTGGGCTTGATTTGACTAAAAAATGGTGGTACTCCCCTGTTTTCGGATTGATTACGGGTTTTTCTACGATGATCGGTAATGCTGCGGGTCCTACCCTTACGGTTTATCTTTTTTCTAAGAAGCTGGATAAATTTACCCTGGTAGCAACCGGCGCTTGGTTTATCATGATCTTAAACTTTAGTAAAATTCCCCTGCAGTTATTTGTATGGAAGAATCTTTCCTGGGAAGGGTTTATCCTTAACCTCCTCGCGGTTCCCTTTATCCTCTTGGGTGGTTTTATCGGGATTAAGCTGGTTAAGATATTACCAGAACGGGAGTTCCGGATTATTATATTGAGCTTGGTAGTGCTATCGGCTCTTTTATTAATCCTTCTTTAATGGGCTGTTCAGCTTAAAAAAGACACTAATAATAAGCTTAATAATAAACATTAAATAAGCTAAATAATAAACATAATAATAACCCATAATAAAACCCCAAGGATGATTCCCTTGGGGTTTTATTATTCTATATGCCTTCTATGTTTAGAAAGAAGTGCTATCGCCTGTGGCTGGGGCATCGGTTGTTTCCGGTGCTTTATCGATCAATTCCATGAACTGATCTAACTTAGGCGTAATGATAATCTGTGTTCTCCGGTTTCTTGCTTTTCCTTCTGCTGTGGCATTGCTGGCAATAGGGTTGTATTGACCACGACCACCTGCTGTTAAGCGTTTAGGATCTACGCCGTAATTGTTCTGTAAGGCTTGAACTACGGAAGATGCACGCAAGGTACTTAAATCCCAGTTGTTGCGGATATTCGTTTTCGCAATAGGATCTGTATCGGTATTACCTTCGATTAAGACTTCATAATCTTTGTAGTCTTGGATAATCTTGGCAATTTTCGATAAGGTTTCACCTGCGCGATCAGAGATTTCATAGCTTCCTGATTTGTACAGCATATTATCAGATAAGGAGATGTAAACTACCCCTTTTAATACTTGTACATCCACATCTTTCATCTCTTCGCGGCTCAAGGAGCGGGTCAAGTTGTTGGTTAATACCATATTCAACGAGTCGCTCTTCGCTTTGGTATTTACTAAATGCTGGATGTATTTATTGGAAGCGTTAATTTCATCAACGAGTTTTGAAATATTGGCGTTTCCTTGTGATGTATTACTGATACTGTTATCTAATGTTGCTTGTAAGCGTGCTAAGGCTTCTTTTAAACCAGCATTATTCTTACGTTCCTGCTCTAGTTGATCCTCCAGGCTTTTCACCCTAGAGCGACTTTCGGCAAGTTCAACCTGACTTTTCTGATAGAGCTCACCTAAATCGCGATGTTGTTGCTCTAAAGCTTGGTGGGTTTTCTTACTTACTCCACAGGAAGAAATAAAAATAACCGACATCAAGATTAATGGAATACTGATACGTTTTATCATAATATGATATTTAATAGTTCTTATTTATGTTCTAAGATAAGCAAAAGCGATGCCTTTTATGTTGAAACGCGAAAAAATATTTTATAAGTTACAGATTGTTAGTTTGTTAGGGGCTGTTGTTTTGGGTTTTGGGAATGGTTGGTTTTGAGATATTATGGAAAATGAGTTTGAAGAATTTTTTAATGGTATTTGGGAAGAAATATGGCGAAATAAATTAATTGGGCTCATTTTCAGGGCTGTACTAAATAAGTTTTGGAGAGCAAATAAAAATTTCTACTTTTGTCGCGGAGAGTTGGCAGAGTGGTCGAATGCGGCGGTCTTGAAAACCGTTAACTGTCACAGGTTCGGGGGTTCGAATCCCTCACTCTCCGCTGAAAAAGCCTTCATCGTACGATGAAGGCTTTTTTGTGTTTTTTTGGCGGGCTTGGGTGCATCCAAGCGGCTTGATCTAACGGATCATGTACAAAAGTTGTGGAGAGGACAAAAAATAATCGGATATTCGTGTTTTGAAATTTTAGCAGATGCACGATTCCTTTAAAGCCCTAATGCCCCTTATTATTCCACAGGGAGTTTCCGATTATTTTGAGATGACCCATTATACGCAAGAAGCGGGTCGGTTGGATATTTTCTTGGAAGAGATGAATGTCATTCCTGAAGAATTTCAAAAGAATAAACTGATATCCAAAGGCTTCTTTGAACCTGTTACCCTTCAGGATTTCCCTATTCGTGGACAACAAGTTTACTTACATGTCAAGCGTCGCAGATGGCTCAATCAAGACAGCAATAAAGTAGTTAGTAGGAATTGGGAGTTAGTAGCCAAAGGGACGCGTATCACACAGGATTTCGCGGCTTTTTTAAAAGGTATCAGCGGACAACCAGGCTCATAGCATCCAAACGATCAGTTCCTTCTATGGTATATCAGCCAGTAAGTTAAGGCGTTACTACCGAAATAAGCTGAGTGGCTTTCAGGATTGGGAACACCGGGAGAACGCTCGTGAAGGCCTTGTTTTTCCAGAGAACATTGGCAGCCATATTTCCATTGATGAGACTTGTCTGTCGCAGGGAGAGCTCTATACCGTGGTCACCAACAAGGGTGCTCGCGGCAAAAGAGGAACTATTATCGCCATACTGAACGGCACCAAATCGGAGAATATCATTCCCATCCTTCAAAGCATCCCGGAAAGATTACGTAAAAAGGTATCGGAGATAACGCTGGATCTTGCAGGGAATATGGGGCTTATCGCCAAGAAATGCTTTCCACTGGCAGTTCAGGTAACAGATCGATTCCATGTTCAGCAATTGGCTACGGAGGCACTTCAGGAAATCAGAATAAAGCATCGGTGGAAGGCTATAGATGATGAAAACCAGGCCATTGAGAAGGGTCGTAAGCTCCAGAAGCCCTATGCTGCAAAGATATTATCCAATGGCGATACCCTTAAGCAGCTGCTGGCAAGATCTAGGTACCTGCTCTATAAGTCCCAGCACAAATGGACTCCTGACCAGAAGGAAAGAGCCGGGATACTCTTTGGGCTCTACCCAGACCTAGAAAAGGCCTATGAATTAAGCCAGAGATTATCGTGGATCTATAACAGTATCAAGGACAAAGGAGTAGCCTATGCCAAATTGGGGCTATGGCATCAGCATGTTGAGGCCTCGGGATTCAAATCATTCAATACGGTATCTAGGACAATAAAGAACCATTATAGAACCATCCTGAACTACTTTGATAACAGAAGTACTAATGCATCAGCAGAATCGTTCAATGCTAAGATAAAGGCGTTCAGAAGTCAATTCAGAGGTGTAGGAGATGTCAACTTTTTCTTATTTAGATTGACCAAATTATTTGCTTAATCCACAGGTTTTGAAACTGATCCGATCTAACACCTCCCCTTTTTGTAACTTAGATAGCGCACAAAACAATTAATAAAATCCTGTTTTGACGATTTTAGCTGTCCTTATCAATAGTTTTATTGCCTCTTTAGTATGATCAACTTTAGGCTTTGGCGAGGCATTTAATGCCAAATCGTTTAGTTCATAACCAAAAGGCTTGTCAATTTCATCGGTAATAGCTTCGAAAATACATCCGCTTGCAATAACCTAAATTATCGACCAATTTTTCTAAATTTTGATCCATTCTTATGAATTGAATGGAGTCTATCCTACCGGCAGCTTGCAGATGTTCGCCAATTAACTACATGATGATGGTCGATTTATACCTTGCCTGCATCATTAGGTCTAATGTATTTTAATCGAGGCGATGCGACACTTCAGCACTAGGATCGGTATCCCAAAGCTGGTGTATTAAGTGTTATTACTTGCTTAGATAAGGACCCGGCCGTATTCAATAATTCGTCCCACAGTTTACTTCATTCTCAAATCTACTCATCGTTCATATTATTTTTAAAGCCTAAAAACAAGGCGAATACGAAGCCAAATAAGGCTATGTTTTTAACTTATATAGTAAGCCATAGTTTATATTTATTTAATTGAATATTGTTGTAAACAATAAATTGAAAAAAATTATTTCGCAATAATATATTCTTATTTAGATTAATTAAAAATAATAACCTACATTTATACGGTTTCACATAAGCTATAATTATATTCAACTTCTATGCTTAGGACAGTTTTGAGAATTGGGTGCATATATACAATAATGCAATTTAACAACAGTTTATCCGCTCAAGAGCAAAAATATATTGTAAAGATTGTAGATGAGAATTCTAAAAAACCTATTGCAGGCGCAACTATAAGTGTTAATAAAAAACCAATAAACAGGTCAAACTTAGAAGGTATATTTTCTTTCAATTGGAAAAATAATCCTCACGTAACGCTTACACACATCAATTATTGTGATACCTCAATTACACTCCAACAGGATTTTCAAGTGATTTTTTTGACTCCTAAAACCACCTCGCTTTCAGAGGTTGTAGTAAGAAGAAACAATATAAACGATGTGGATATCCGTAATCTTGCAGGATCCGTAGTTACCGTTGATATTACAAAATTAAGTGAGCGATCAGAACTTGATATGGGACGTTTATTTGAGGGACAAGTTCCAGGTCTTACAATTTCTTATTCTGGGGAGCTAGGAACCAAGCCGCAAATTCGACTAAGAGGAAATTCTTCACTCTTGTATAAAGGAAATGCTAACGCACCATTGTTTGTAATGGATGGGGTTGTGATTAGTACAGAAACATTTTTAACACTTAGCCCTAATGACTTTCAAACAATTAAAGTACTAAAAGATGCACCTGCGACAGCTTTATATGGTATCAAAGCGGCGAATGGTGTAATTGAATTAACGTCAAAAAAAGGTTTTTCAGGTAAACCATTAGTGTCTTTTTATATGAAACAGGGCATTACCTTACGAGGTGAACGCAGTGTTCTAATGATGGGTACTGATGAAAAGCTGCGATTCGAGGAGAAAATGGAAAGAAGTGACCTTCCCGGATACTTATATTCAGAACGCTATATTCGAAAACTATACGAAGGGGCATCTGATCTACATGAAAAAATAAGGATGGGACAGAGAATCTTAGATTCATTACGAAGTTTCGAAACAGATTGGTTCAAAGAACTAATTAAAATGAATCATTTTCAATCTCATGTTATAAACATTAGGGGAGGCAATAACCACAGCAACTATTTCTATTCTGCAAATTACAGCTCCCAAGGTGGTAGAATACCCGGAAACTCCATTGAACAGCTGACAGCACGCGCAAATTTTGATTATCCTTTGAGTGATATTCTAAACCTTTCCTTCAACAATAGCATCGGTATAGCAACCTCAAAAACTGAAAATGGAATGAATAATGACCCAACAGCATTGGCATTTTCCCTCAATCCATATGAAACTAAACAATCTGAATCATTGACAAGTTATCCGGGGAGGTCTTATCAAGATCTTATCAAACAGTACCGAAAAAGAAATACGTCAAAGCGGCTAAATAGTACTTTAATCGGACATTGGGACATTCTAAAAGGAATAAGTTTGTCTGGTGTTATTGGTATTGACTATAGCTTAGCCGAGCTTTATCAACGGATCTATAGTACTGCTTATAGCCAACGGGAAGCTCCTATAAACGCAATGGGATATCTAAATGAGAGTGATAGTAAGGACTTGGGTTTTACTTCTAATTTCAGGCTCAATTACCAGCGACAGTTTGCTAAACATGACCTCTATTGGGGCATTAATACAGACTATTATCAAGCGAATGTAAATACGATAGGAGCTGCTGGTTTTGGTATTCCTGATGAGCTTGAGAGTCTGAGTGGAATAAACCAAGGTCTAACCAAATCTTATGCCCCTACCATCTCTGGTATAAAGTCGCAAAATAAGCAGCTAGGATTTGGTGCTGCATTAGGATATTCCTATGACAACACCTATGATTTCTATGCCAGTTTAAAAAGGGATGGCTCGTCATTGCTGCCAAACAATGCAAGATGGAATGATGCCTGGTCTGCAGGTATCGGCTGGAATCCTTCTTCGTACTCATTTTTAAACAAGCAAGATATCATATCCCATCTCAAGGTAAAAGCTTCTGTTGGCTACACTGCAAGTATGGTTGGAATTACTGCTAAAGATATCAGGACAACATTTAATAATAGCAGCCATAGTTTTTATGGACAAAATCGTCTTTTAGAGCTCATGGCTCTTCCCAATCGAAATTTGCGTCCCCAACAGACCTATTCTACCAATTTGAGTATCGATGTTGGCCTGGACAAACGAGTTAATCTATTATTAACCTGGTATAATAATATGACCAAACAAGCGATTGTTAATACGCCAGTTGCGAGTAGCAATGGATTCAAAACATATGCTCAGAATATCGGTGAGCTTCAAAATAGTGGATTGGAAACAACAATTAGCGGTGATTTACTACGCTTTGGAGTCTTTAGCTGGAACAGTTCAATCTCACTCTCCTATAACAGAAATCTTGTTAAAAAACTTTATGGAACTGACAGACTTTTTCTGACAGATGAATCTTTTATACCTGAATATGAGGTTGGTAAACCATTGGGAGTAATGTATGGCCTAATCAGTAATGGCATCCATCCTTTGAAGGGAATACCAGAATATCTTCAGCCTGATGGAAATGTTATTGATTTAAAAGCCCCCTTACGTGCATCTTACTTTCAGCATTTAGGATATGCAATAGCACCATACCATGGATTTTTTAATAATTATATATCATTTAAAAACTGGTCCTTAAATATAAATTTCAATTATGGCTTTGGTGGAATAAATCGATATAGCAACTCCTATGTTAGGGAATCAAGAGATGCTCATTTCAATGCTATAAAAGGGCAATTGGATAACATGTGGTTCGATGTTGGAGATGAGAATAAAATCTATCCAGCCAAAAACCTGCCGACTATACTATATGATTTATTAAAAAATTATGCCAATACAACAACTATATACAAATCTGATTATATAAAACTGAACTATGTGCAATTGAGTTACAATTGGTTTCCGAACGAAAAAACAATTAAGTATGTTAAATCTGCCCGTTTTAGCGTGCAGGCAGATAATATTTCCACATACAGGAGACAGAAAGATATTGGAGGTTTAAATGTTGTACACCAGCCGGTTGTTACCTTATCACTTTATTTAAAATTTTGATGAAACTCTATTTTTACACCCTTATTATACTATGTTATGCCTGTAGTCTTGATGTTATTTCAGAGACTGAAATCTCGGGAGATGGCATTATCAACACAACAACAAGGGCTAATTCAGTGTTGTCGAAGGCTTTCCATTCGTTTCGTATATCTCCAGACTATTTCACACCGCTTACCGAAGATTTACAGCCCTCCTATTTAATATCCTACAATCAAGATCTTCTAAGGTATTATAACTGGAATGACAGACTTATACAAACGCGTTCCGCCCATTTATGGGAAACTTATTATAATATTATTGCGCAATTAAATGTATTACTGGAGAGCGAAAAAGACATCATCAATAAAGGAGCTGAATGGAATTATATAAAAGGCAATGCACTAGTATTTAAAGCCTATTTATATTTTGATTTGCTTCAATTGTATTGTAATCGTAATGATGGCCAGGCGCCTGGTATAATTGCAAAGCAGAGCAGCAAAATGGCAACAGCAGAACGCTTGAATCAAACGCAAAGTGTTACTTTGATCCGCGAAATTTTGAGTGAAGGAATTAGTTTAATGGCTAAATATCCCATGCCAACCCCCTTCTTTTTAAATGAGAATTCCGCAAAGATACTTCAGCTGCAGGTCGAGTTGTATAAAAAAGAGTATTTAAAAGTTGAAACCCTAGCCAAAGAGTTACTTCCATTAATGGGACAACTTCAGATCACGGCTAACATTTATGAGAATCTTTGGAGAAACAATACCGATAAAGAAACAGCTGCTATTATCTGGTCAATTGACTATAAAGACAACCCTAACAAATTCCTTATTTATGATAAGCCAAATGAAGGGGATTACCTGTACGTTTCTAATAAATACATATACCATCACGATGACATTCGCTATCGAAGCTTTCAGTTTTCACATGTAATGAAATCACTTGGCGGAATACCAATTGAGCGCCGGCTTTTAGGCAAATATAGGAATAGCATACAAGACCAGAAAGCATATAATTTGGTAATGTACCGTAGCGCCGATCCCTATTTTATTTTGATTGAAAGCCTTCTAGGACAGCATAAAGATATGGAGGCTTTGGAACTCCTAAACGGATTTCTAGGCAAAGTCAATAGCAGGAAAATAGACTACACGCATGATCATGAATCCTTACTGACCATTTTTCGGACAGAAAAACAAAAAGAGTTCATTGGAGAGAAGATTAATTATTTTGACTTGAAACGCTGGAACACTGGTATAGTAAGATATACAGCGGACAGTGACAACGTATCGATAAAAATAGATAAGGACGATTATCGATGGACTTGGCCGATTCCGCTTTCAGAACTGAGGTATAATAAAAATATCAGCCAAAACTCAGGTTGGTTCACAATACAATAAATTCACTAAAACAATAATCAATACATGAAAAATTACTTAAAAAGGGCATTAAGCCTTTCTGCCGTAACTAGCACTATCTTAATCAGCATTTTGGGATGTAGTAAAGACAACGATATTAATTCATACCAAGGGAACAATCATATTGTACTAAAAGCTAATTCCAGCCAATTTATAAAGAATGACGGTGTTGATGAGATTTTGATTGATGTACTACTGGTAAAAACAGTTAATAAGGATATTGAATTGGAGTTTAAACTTGAAAACAATTTAATTGATGGACAGGAGCAGCTCGAAATTCGCGACTCGAAAGTCGTTTTTAAAGCAGGTGAAAAGAAAGCGCAGCTTACAATCAAGAGTAAAGCGAAGGCTACAATTGGTGAGAAAAAAGATATTTTACTGAATTTACTCCGCAATAATAGTCAGATAAGCCTCGAGTCTCCTCTGACAATCACCTTGCAACCTCTTCAAAAATTTGAGCAGTTGACAGGTGAGCAGATCAAACTTTTAGATACCTATAAGAGCAAGGGGTTGAATCTTTATCCTTTAATGGGCGAGGTTTCGCTAGAAGGAACGGTAATATACTTTGGAAATGGATCACTTGAAACGATGTACAATCGTAAGGTTTCAACGATTAAGGGAGTTAGTGTTTTTACCCTAAGTGAAAAAGCCACAGCAGAAAAACCTGTTCTAAAAATGGTTTCCAACGCAATGGGATTAGAAAGCTATTTATACACCTTATTTAGACAGCTAACTATTGAAGATAAAGAATATTGGAATAATGAAGGCCAAAATGCACCACCCGCTCCTAAAAAGATTATGGAATTAATCGGTCTTAGCCCGTCTTCGGCAGAGTCATTTCAACTTTCATTAGATAATATAGAGATTGATTTAGAAATTAAAACGATTTCCTTTATTGAACCCTCAAGTTATAACAATGAAATAAATATTGTCAATTTTACTTATACTTATTCTGCGTGGGAACGACTAAAAAAACTCATAGAAGCTAATAATCCCATTGCAATCGAAAATAGTGAACAGGGTGGTACAGTGAATCCTGCTGAATACCTCAATACTGATAATATTCTTGAAGATGTGTATCCCGGAAATCAAAGTATATGGAAAGCATCTACAGCAAAGCTGTCCGACCAATCTCTTTCGTTCGATTTTCTTATGGGGCACTCAGGTGCTGGCAACTACATTACAGTATCTGTCAAATACGTATTTTAATGGGTAGAATAATCAAAAGGTTTATTTTTTGGTTAGTTTTTAGTTTTCCTTTCATCTGCTATTCGCAACATACAGATAATTTGTCGAAAGACGAGAAGGCAGCATTCGGGAGGCTCGATAATGGCCTCCATTATATTTTGCAGCCAACAGTTGGTGTAAGAACTGAATACCGGCTTGTTTTAAACGTAGGTTCTCTTCAAGAAAGAGAGGATGAACGGGCGTATGCACATTTTCTTGAGCATGCTGTTTTTAATCATGCCATAGATTTTCCTAATAGAAAAATAATTGATACCCTATCTAATTTAGGGTATCAGTTTGGTAGAGACATAAATGCGTATACCACCTATGACCGCACGGTCTTTTCGTTATCTATTTTAGACTCAAGCTTAGAGAAGCTATCATTAAACATCTTATTAAACATCTTGTCGAAAGCAGTTTTCAGAGATGAGGATATTGAGAAAGAAAAAAATATTGTATTTCAGGAGATCAAAGATTATAAGCAGCAAATTTTTTCTGAGCAAAAGCTATTAGCAAGTTCATATGAAAATAGATTACCAATTGGCCAGATAAAGGATGTTGAGCTGATCGAAATACCAAAGCTTATTTCATTTTATAGAAATTGGTACCGACCTGACCTAGCGACATTAATTATTACCGGAAAACTCGATACAGCACAAACTATTTTAAATATAAATAAGACTTTTGGAAAGGTTTTCACACCGAATAGGACTGTTCAGCGGCAACAGAATTATTATAGTTTTAATCCTGTTTCGGATGGGAAACTATATAAAAACAAGGATTCGTCATTGAAGGTCAACAAATTAGAGATTATCCGTTTCACCGAATCTGGTTTGATGAAAACAAAACAGGACTTTAGGCGGCATCTGGTAGAAGATCTTTACAAAAAATATTTGGTATCCAAGTTAAGGCAGGCAAATACTATGATTCAATATGAATCAATTTGGTATTTACCCCACCAAAATGAAAATGCTTTGACTATTAAATCCATGAGTGAAGATGAGCAAATAAACAGGCTACAAAGTGCAGCTTCTGTAATTGGCGCAATAAACCGACAAGGTATCGCGGTAGACGACCTGGAAATAATCAAAAAAGATTTTTTAAAACATTACCCCTCCAATGCCTACCCAATAGAGGCAAAGAATTTAGCAGATGCTTATGTGGATGAAGTTGCAGTTGGCCACAACTATCTTTCTAAGACACATAAAGACAGCCTAACGCTACATTTTTTATCGCAAATAAATCAAGAAGATATAAATAGAGAACACAATAAAATATGGTTTTTGAATAAAAAAAATGTATCCTATTTTTTTGAATACAATTCAGCATTGTTTGATATTAATGCCTCGGTTTTAGATAGTATCTGGAACACAGCTTTGAATTCCCCTTTGCTATTGAGCAATCTAACTGAAAAGAAAGAAAACCATACCTCAAAACTAATATTTAACTGGAATGAATTACCCAAAGTAAAACATGATGGTAATGGCCTTTCAGCTATATTAGAAGAAAGTTTTTATGCCGGAATTGGAGTGACGGAATTTGTATTGAAAAATGGCATTCGCCTTGCCGTTAAACCTATTCCGAATGTCAAGGAGACGATCTTTTCATTTACTGTTAAAGCTGGACTAAATCAATTGCTTGAATCGGAATATCCTTATTATCAAGATGCTTCTTATTTTATTGGAGAGTCTAAAATTTCTGGTTTAAGCACGGATATATACAATTCAATGCTTATTGAAAGAGGCCTCTCTATTTTAACGTACATGTCAGAGGATGCAACAACATTGAACGCAGTTAGTTTAGAAGGTAATCTAGAAGATCTATACGAACTAACTTTTCGGAAGCTATATGCCTATTCAATGCCAGTAGAAGACTTTGAAACATATCGAAAAGAACAAATTCAACAATTAGGAAGAGAGCAATTATCCTCACCTTTTGATCAGTATTCCAGTATGCGCTTAAAGAAGAGAATTTCATTTTATCAAAGCGGTGATCCAAGCTTCGAATACAGATTAAAAACTAAGGAGGACTGGGCTAAAGTCAATTTAAACAACATGTTTAGATTGTTTGATCTTTCTGCAAGAAATCTTGATTCTGCATACATACTCATATCTGGAAATGTCAATATTGAGGAAGCCAGGAATAATTTTGTCGATTACTTTAGCCATTTAAAGGCGGATTCCTTATCAATAGCCAAAGGAGTATTTAGGAAAAGTCAGACGGTCAGCATCCAGAATAACAATCCGGAACTCGCCGACAGTACTCGTGTTGAAGCCGCAATTGTTTTTCTTTGTCAGATGAATGGCACTCTGAAAGATAATGTTATCCTAAATATAATCAACTCTTTGATTAACGCTGAGTTTTTATCTTTTTCTAGAGAACAAGAGGGATTAAGTTATTCTCCCTATACAAATCTCAATATGATGGGTTCAAAGAAACCTAAAGCATCTATTACAATTGGTTTTTCAACTGAAAAAAGAAATCTAGAGCGTATGGAAAAGTATTCAATTGAATTGATTAAGCGAATCTGTAATAATACTATTAGTAAAGCCAAATTGAAGAGCCTAAAAAATACCATCGTTAATAATAAAAAAAGCCATTTGGCAATGGCAACCCCCCAAATGTGGGTAGAGCAACTTAGGACATACTATTTACGCTATGGAACTATTTCCTCGCTGGAGAAATATGAAGTTTTATTGAACTCAATTACAGCTAGTGATATACAGTTAGCCGCCAAAAGATTACTTTCAGAGAAAAATTACAAACTTTTCTATGAACCATATGATTAGCTGCGTTTAAAAATCGCTAAGAAACATCTGAATTAGTCTTTTCATAGCCATGTCCATATATACCTAAAAGCATGGCTATGAAAAAATCAACAAAAATATTTAAATCAAGCTTTAATCAATTATCTCCTTGCCAACCTTCCTTCCCTTTTCCACTTCCTTCCCTGCCATTTCAAATATCGTTTCTTCAATAGTTTCAGCCATTGCATTTAATGCCAAGTCGTTTGGTTCATTTCCAAAGGGCTCTTCAATTTCATCGGCAATAGCTTCGAAAGCCACAAAAGTATAGGCAATAAATACCACGAGTATCGGCATAAACCAGCCTAAGGAATCTACCAATCCGAAAGGCATCATGGCACAATAAATATAGACAGTTCGATGCAGAAGAACGCCGTAGCTATACGGAATTAAGGTATTATGAATCCGTTCACAACCACCTAAAATATCGGCTAGTTTATCTAAATTCTGATCCATTCTTGCGAATTGAATGGAATCTATCCGGCCTACAGCTTGTGCAGCTTGCAGGCGTTCGGCAATTAACTTCATGATAATAGCCGGTTTATACTTAGCCGCCATCACCAGAGCCAGGGTCTTTTCATCCATGCGTTCCGACAATTCAGCCCGCGGATCGGTATCCCGAAGCTGATGCTTCAAGGCCAATACAAAGGAGCTAATTAAGGCCACCATCTCCAAGGTAAAGGCTTTATCTTCCCCGGTATTATTAAGTGTTATTACTTGCCTGGTCAGGGACCTGGAGGTATTCAGCAATTCGCCCCACAGTTTTCTGCCTTCCCAAAACCGCTCATAGCTTGCATTATTTCTAAACCCTAGGAACAAGGCCAGCACGAAGCCAAATAAAGTCAATGGTGCCGGATTTAAAGGCACCTTAAAGGAGAGTATTGTTCCGTGAAAATAGACAACAGCAATAGAGAATATTAATAGTAGTACGAGTCTAGGTACCAAGGAAGGCAGCACCGAACCACGCCACACAAAAAGCATTCTAAACCAATGCTCCTTCTTTCTGATAATCATAATAATCGAATATAGCCCTTCAACTTAAGCAAACTTCCTGTAGGATGCAATAATGAAGGAAAAAAAATCCCCCCCGCCTCACCTATTCTTCTTCCGTATTGCCTCAATAATCACCTCATGCACATTCTCCGGGAAAACATTCGGTTGTCCATACCAGAAAAAGGAATCCTCCCCTTCGTAAATCCTCGCTTTGATATGTCTGCTTGTTGGCAAATAGCTGGAAACATCATTGCTATATCCAGCCACGCTCACCATTTTACCTGGCCACAATTGCTTCACGGCCAGGCTATATTCCGTGGTAGTTTCGCGCGAAATGCCCAGCAACTTCCAATTACCGATGTTCAGCGTTTGGATATAGACCGGCATTTCACGAGGCATGGTCCCCGTTTCATAATAAGAAAGCATCAAATTCGCCCAGCGCACGCGCGATTCCGCATACAGATCCCCGACGAGTTTTTCCTTTTCGGCTTTCAAGGCCAGGAGATCCTCCTTTGGCCAGGGTCGTGTTGGAAAGTTGATGGTATCCATGCCATAGTTAATATCGCCATGAATCTCTTGCAGCTTATCTCCATCTAAAATCCCTTTCACCGCATTCGCCAGCCTTCTCCCCGTCACCTTATAATCAAGATCTACGGGATTGATATCGCCGCCACAGCCCTGCAAAAATATAGGTCGCCGAACCTGCGAATGATGAACAAGCTGCTCCCGAGCTTCACCCGGATAATTCGCGCTAAGTTTGTAAAAGTCCATTTCATTCGACGTAAATACAGGGTGGCACCCCGCAAGAAACAACACATCGGAAGCTTCTTGATTTTTATAGGCAATCTGAACCACATCTACAGCATCATCATATGGCAAGTTATCACCGCGCAGATTTCGGTTTCGACCGATCTGCACCGTATCTCTACCAAAATATAAATTGGCTTCTTTTTCGCTTTTAATAGCAGCCTTCGCCACGTCTAATATCCCCTGCTTCACAGTTGTCCGTAAATACAAACTATCCGGACGCTGGCAATGCTCGCCCCAGGTTGTCCAGCGCTGTGTAACGGGTGCAAAATGTGTATGCGAGGAATTAATCAATACCGCTTGTTTAGGCAGCTTATAGCTTGCCGCAAGCTCCTCTTTCAGCAGGTTCACAAAATCTCCATCCAGACCACAGACATCCAGGCTCACAATTAGCACCCGTTCTGCCCCTTTTTTAATGGAAACGGCAGAGGCTGTTAAATTCCCGTCCGTATGTTGTCCGGCTTTATAGAAGTTTCCGCGCCCATCAAAGCCAAAAACAATACCTTGATCGGCCCCGATGAGCTTAATCTCTTCCGGCAGATTCTTATCGTTACGTATCGCTTTACGCATCCAATTCCCATCCGGCTCCAAATACAATAATTCAGTATCTGTTAAGGCATACAAACGTCCAGCATGAACCAATAGATCGATAATACCCGGTCTAACGGCCAGCTGCTGTAGCTTGTAGTCTCGTCCTGTCGGCAAGGCTTCCCAAACCACACCCGCTCGATCCGCAATAATGAAATTCTTTCCATCTTTCACGATAGCCACCGGATCATCCACAGGAAGTTTAAATCCTGCCGATTTCCATCGCATCTTATTTTTCAACTTCGCAATAAAAACTTCCTTATCGTTCCGCAAGCCATATAGCTGTTTGTCATCTGAAGTCAGTAAGGATAAACCTTCCAGGTTTCCAATTGTTGATACTTCAAGCTTGCCATTCTTGTCATATTTGCGAACCTCCCCATTGGTTATGATAAAGAGTTTATCTTTCGTGAAGGTCATATCGGCTACTTGAAGCATGGAATCTCCGATCTTCTCCCAGCGCAAGGAAAAGCGCCCATCGCGAGGGCCGCCATAGCCAGCCAAGGATAAAGAGATGATGTTTGACCCAGGCTCCAAACTAGTAGACCCACTGCCTACTTGATAATGGTAAACTTGCCCCAGCAGAGCAACCGGCAGGAACCCTAACGATACCACGAAAAATAAGGCAACAAAAACAAGCTTAAACTGCTTCATAAAGTGATTTTTAACTTTTATTTGCGTTGATTAAGGTATCTAGCGCCTTGCGGACTCCACCATGGGCTAATACCAATCTTTTGGCTGACTCGTAATCATCCATGTGCGATTTTTCCATAAACATCCGCACAGCACGGTCTACAGCCTTATCGTTCATTAACGCCATATTCACCATGCTATTATCTTCCACCCGCCCTAACCGAATCATAACCGTTGTACTAATCATATCAAACAGCATCTTCTGCGCTGTTCCACTTTTCATCCGCGTACTTCCAGTAATAAACTCTGGACCCGTAATCACCTCCACCGGATAATCCGCAAATTGCGCAATCGGTGAATCCGGATTGCTCACGATGCAGCCCGTAGGGATAGCATGTTCACGACAATTTTTCAATGCTGCCAGCACAAAAGGCGTTGTGCCACTGGCAGATATACCAACCACTATATCGGCTGTACTAATTCCAGCTGCCTCCAATTCATGCCATCCTTCTAATATATCGTCTTCTTTCTCCTCTAAGGCTTCCACTAAATTATGAACACCACCTGCTAAAACGACATTCATCAAATCCTTAGACACACCAAACGTATTTGGTATTTCAATCACATCCAACACCGAGAGTCTTCCCCCACTGCCTGCGCCTATATAAAATAAGCGTCCCCCTTGCTCCAGCTTCTCCACGATGGCCGTAATTAAGGTGCTTACTTGCGGCAAAGCCTCTTGAATGCGCAGTGCCACCTGCTGATCCTCCTGGTTAATCCATTTGACCAGCGTATCCACATCCTGCTGTTCCAGGTGGCGATAATGCGATGATTTTTCTGTTATTCTCATGGTAATTTGTTTCTTATTGATAGATTAAACGGCTTTTTTTATGGCTGCGGCGTGTTTCTGAATTTTGCGGATAGCCTCGGCAATCTGCTCCATATCTTTTCGTGTACCCAGTAGCATATTTTGCATAAACCAGGCCGCTTGCTCGCCACATAGAATATCATTCTGGGGGCAGGCATTGCTCTCTAACCATTGCTTCATCCGTGGTTTCCCATAAATCTTCTGGTAATGGCGGTTCTCCGCTAAGCTTTGCACATATTCACTTCGGTTTAGCGGGCCATATCCCGGCGAACAGGCCAAACCTTCAGCCGCCAGGGCTTTAATAAACTGGTCGCGGCTCATGTTTGCAAAATGCTCCTTCAAATACCTAAACATATAAATATGGTAGGCACTTCGCGTGGTTCCCTCATATTGCTTTGCAGGCACAATACCTGGAATGGTACGCAATAAACTATCTAAGTAAAATGCATTTTCTTGACGTCGTTGCACTTGATCTTGGAGGCGTGTCATTTGCGATAACAAAATGCTACTCTGAAATTCAGTAATCCGTAAGTTCGTTGAACGCGTGCCAACACGATCTTTAAAAGATTTATCGATACCTTCTTGCACTTGATGATGAAAGGAGGAACAGGCCTTATAGAAATTTCCGTCATTGGTTACAACCGCCCCACCTTCGCCACAATTAAGGTTTTTAGAGGATTGAAAACTAAAGGCGCCGGCAAGACCATGGTTACCCACCTTAACACCGCGCCACTCCGCCATATGGGCCTGACAAGCATCTTCGATGAAAGGAATGCCAGTTCGTTTCGTAATTTCTATAAACTTATCAATGTCTACTGGCGTACCACCTAAATGAACAGGCATAATAGCTCGGGTATTGGTGGTAATGGCAGCATCCACCTTCGTGGCATCAATCTGCGAGGAGCTAAGGTCCGTATCCACAAAAATGGGAAGCGCATGGTTCAACACCACCGCATTATAGGTAGCCACAAAGGTATAAGGCGGAATAATTACTTCATCGCCCGGACCAATATCCAATGCGCCCATAATGGCAGTCAAGGCCGATGTGCCACTATTGACCGCAAGCACATGTTGTGCCCCCAATAAGTCAGCATAAGCACGCTCAAAATTCCCGGTAACCGATCCATTTAAACGCCCCCATAGCCCACTCTGCAATACCTTTTGCAAGCCATCGCCTTCCACTTGCCCAAAGATGGGCCAGGCAGAACCTGCACCGGTAAAGGCTTTCTTGCCGCCTAAAATCGCCGGCTTCCCATCTTGCCAAGAAGCTAATGAAAAATGAGGGAAACTACTTATCGCAAATCCAGAGCCCAGGATGGCTGCATTTTGCAGGAACTTTCTTCTATTTAGGTTATTATCCATATGAATTGAAATTAATGAGGTTTAATTTTTGTGTTTAACAGGATATTGCATAAACGATGTTGCGCGAGATGGCAGCAACATTGAATTGGTTAGTTTAGCATCTATAATGCAAGATAAATAAAAAAAATAATTACTTGCAAGTATTTTGCATTATTTTTTCTGTTATTATGCTGTTTTAGCTTTGCGATGCGTAAAAAATGCTGATTACAGCAAGTAACTACGTAAAAATGTATCAGAACAATCGCTCTTAAAAAGCGAAATCCCCCAGCCTGCACATTCCTTCTCTGAAATGCTGCAAGCTGGGGGATAGCTATAACCCGCTAAGGCAGAAAGAATTGCCTATAGCACGTTAATGTTCTTTTGCACGAAACTAGCTAATTGCGGATCAGTAGGATCTAACTCCGTAATCAGGTAATCAATCTCCTCAATCCCACATATCTTCAACCATTTTTGCGTATTTACCTTCTCCGAAATACAAACCACTACCACCTTTTTAGCCGCCCGTATCAAGGCCTTTTTCACTTGTACCACTTCCCAATCGGCATCGGTAAGCCCTGCTTCCGAAGAAAAGGCATTCGCCCCCAGGATACAATAATCAGCACGTAAATTCGATAATTGCTCCACCACGCTGGAACCAATATAAAGGTTGCCATTTTCAATAAGCTTGCCGCCAATGCCAATAACATCTAGGTTGCCATGCTGCGCAAGCACAATACCTACCTGCGGACTAATAGTAATAAAAGTTGCCTTTAATTGACTGGGAATCAATTTCGCCATCTCCAATATCGTGGTCCCCCCCTCGGTTAAAATAACCATATCATTTTTAAACAAAGACAAGGCCTTTTTTGCGATAAGCTGCTTTTCTTCAGCCGCATAGGTTATATTATCGGAATTAAAAGGGGAAACAAAAGATTTGCTAATGGCTCCACCATGCACCTTGGAAATAAGACCCTGTTCGTCCAATTCCGCGATATCTCTTCGGATGGTGTCATTTGAAACTTGCAAAAGCTCACTCAATTCTACCGAATGAACTTTATTATGCAAAGATATTTCCTTCAGGATAATCTCTTGACGCTTATTCTTTTTCATCTGTACAGTTAATTTGCTCAGGTTACTAGCATTCGTTATTGGGCTGAATTTACATTCAAGCATACAATATTAATCAAATAAATAGCAAAACCACGCAAATTAATGCAATATTTTTGCGTTTTATTTGCAAGTTATCGCTAAGCAACCCTTTCATTTTAATGGCTAATACAAAAATTACATCGCATTCCTAAGGCTACGCAGCGCCCTGCCAAAGGGGTTAAATACTTCATCAGCGATTGCTGTGGTCGGGCTTCCATATTCAACAAGTTATTCCCCGACACATAGCTCAGCAGCTTATAGCCTTTCCATGTAAACTGCATTTCCAGTCTTGCGGCAACAAGCGTGTAGGCAGGCATCGCCGGCTCCGGATTAATCTGTTTTCCCAGATACTTTTGTTTGAGGTACTTATCGACACTTATTTGCAGTAATAGCTTATGATATGCGGCTTGCGCCGAAACACCATAGCGACTGCTAGGTAGGTTTGGCATATAATCACCATCAGACCATCTTCGCATGGCATTGGAATCGGAATTGATGTTCTTTACCAAATCCATAAAGCCGGAAATTTGCCAAGGCTGCTGCTTCAACCAAGTTGATTGATAGGTTATTTCGGCTTCCATCCCTTTTAGTGTAGTTGCTGCTGCTCGCCACTCCTTAATCGGAAAGCCCCCAGAACGAGCCATCCCCGTATGCCCTAAATACAAGTAATCCTGATAGTTATTGAGATACACATTGCTGGCTAAGCTAAGTTGCCCAACTGCAGCACCTAGGGCGAGCTCGTAAGCCCTTAAACGTTCCGGATTCAACTTATCATTTCCATTTTCTTCAATCATTAATGCAAAATGATCGTTTCCTGCATACAGCTCATTGAGCGCAGGCGCACGCTCGGCATGGCTATACTTTCCTTTGATATAGGCTTTCTCAAAGCAGGTATAACTTATTTCTGAGGAAAACTGTTGCAGGCTAAAGTTGCGCTTATTTAAGTTGCCACCGGCCAGTCCGCGACCAGGTTGATAGCCATCCGCCTTTAGCACCTTCCGGGCTAGCCAATCGTGTCGATAGCCCAAATCAAGAGACAGGTTCTTCCATTGCAAATGCTGCATCGAAAAAATTCCCGTCTCTCGGCTATGGGCACTTGGCAAATACCGTTTTACACCGTCGGATAGTAAGTTTAATGCTGTCTCCTCCCAACCAAATTTAACCTGCCAAAACACCAAGGGTTGCAGGTTAATTTCCGTGCGTAAAGCCTGCTGATGGCTGTTGAATTTATTGACCCGATAAATACCCAGCAACTCCCGATCATCGCCATAATGATAAGCATAGCGGATCAACACCTCCTTAAGCAGCTTGTCCTCCTGAATATAGCTCGCATCTGCTTGCAGCCTATGGGCTAAAGCCTGACTATTGATCGGGTCATAATGTAGTGCCGGCATGGAGCCATTATGATTATGGGAATGCTCTAGTTTCTTTAGCATAGCAACTCCCGGAATGCCGTAATCACCCTCATTTGCCTGATAGCCAAACCCAAACCTAATAGGCTTGAGAAAATAACTGAAACCAGCGTGAATAGCACGGCTACTGGCATGGTTATTCGGCATTTTTCCTTTTTCTACCGGCACATAATCATGAATCCCATACACAACTCGATGAGATAAGGGTAAATTTCCATCTTGCCCCGCTATATAGTCTTTATTAACAGGGTTTTCATAAGCCTTTCCGGCCAGCATATAATAGCGATCGAAGGTATAAACATCATCTGCCGTAAGGCCCCATTTCGGATCATCCAAGCGTTCCATCGCCAATTTACTGAGGTATGGAAATAGAGATTTATCCAATACCCAATGGGCATCCACATGTACCTGCGCGGCAACTTCCGTCATGGCATCGATATCCGATTGATATACGAATGCAGGCTTACTATCCCCCGGAATACGCACAAGCGCTTGTTGCTGATTAAAGCCCCCCAGGTTCCATGCCCAGCGTTTCCCCATATTCCCGCTTACGGAAAGGGTCTGCCGATGCCCCCAATGGTTATTCATCTCTGCTCCCACGGTTAATCGTGTCTTTTCTGGAAGCAAGTGTGCAGGTATGCTTTGCTCCCGTAGGTTTACAGCGCCACCTATCGCCTGTCCACCATACAGCACTGTTGAACTGCCCTTATGCATCTCAATGGAAGCCATATTGCCTAAATCAACAGCAATAGAAAAGTTAGGGCTGATGCCACTTAGCTCGTGAAAAGAAAGACCATTTTGCAATATCTTCACCCGATTACCCGACAAACTACGGATCATAGGAGCAGAAGATGTAGCCCCATAGGCGGTTTGTTGAACGCCGGGCATTCGGTTTAAAGCAGCCCCTAAACTAGAGGCTTGACTGCCTGTTAATGTATTTGCATTCAAAGTCGATTGCCCCAATTGTTGACGAACAGTTTCTTGTATAATAATTTCAGTTAATTTTATTTCTTTTAAACTATCTTTCAAATTTTTATCTTGCGCAAAAATTACAGCCCCATTAAGTATGGAAACTAGTATACAAAAGGAAGATAGCAAAGTTTTAAGTAGCATTAACAGTGATTTTAGTAAATGCAAAAATATAAAATTAAAATAATTATTGCAACATAGTTGCATTATATAGCTATATTGTTTTATCTTTGCGTTAAATAAATTACACCTTAATGAAATTAAAAAATTACCCTGCCCTCCTAGCTAGCCTTGGCTTGTTTAGCAGCTTATTACAGTTCTCCTCTTGCAACAAAGCCGAACCCTTTCCTGAACAAATTGAATTTGAAGCCCCAAAAAGTTTTGAACTAAAATTTGGAACGGATACCCTTATCGATTTCTCAAAACAACTCGTAAAATACAAATCCATAAATGTTCAATTAGATTTTAAGGATAACCCCGATTTATTGGTCAACAGCTCCTACCGCTTGCAACAATTGCTAGCAAAAGCCATCACATTTGATCATAAAACCTTAAAACTGCATATTAACAGCAGTCTGCTCTATCCCAACGGGAGTAAAAACCACAGCCGCGATATCAGCATTCCGGAAAACTTTAGCGTAAAAATGACCTTGAATACCTTCTCCGGTACTTTACCTGCACAGCAACAATTTAACTTCAAAGTTTTACCCCTTGATTTGGCAATTAAAGGTGCTACAAAAGATCATAATCATCAATTCAGCTATGCACTTTACAGCGCTGAAGAAACAGCATTTCCATTGGAAGCGGCGGAATGGCTAAACCAAGGTGCTTATTGGCACCTGCCAGAACCTCATGACAAGCAAGTGAGCCTAAAGGATAATAAGATTGTATTTGCAGGCACCGAGGGTAACCTAACGAATCAAGAAGAAAAAACTTATAATGTAGCCCCGGAATTATTAAAAGACGATTTCCCGATTGCCAAGCTTCAATTCCGCAGTATTTTTATCCCGAAAATTCAATTTGTATTCGGCACCTATTACCCCGAATATAACTTCAGCGTGAAATACAATTACCTCATTGTCAATTTAAATGAAGGATATACCTCGCAGGCACCTTCTCTTTATCCGGAAAAATACAAGTCGAAATTTGAACTCGTTAAGATTGAAAAAGACGGACAAGCCTTTAGCGATTCCGATAAGATCTTTTCCATTAATACAGAAAACGGAGTTGTTTCCACGAAAGAAAAGAATAACCTGAAGCCAGGAAGTTATAAACTGACCGTAAAAGCAATTACAAGCACCGGAATTGCCTTAGAAACGACCTTAACCCTCGTATTAGAAAAATAGCATACTTTTTCTCCCTTATATAAAAAAGGCCATCTTCTCTCCGGAAAAGATGGCCTTCATTGTTAAACTAAAAATTATTTTTTCACTTCCTCCACTTTTATCGGAGGTAAGGGTTTTCTAAAATGATTCTCGATAAAGAGCTCCTGCCCTTTTGAATTGCTGATCTCTACATCGTTATACCGACCTCTTAAGCGAATGTTTAAGGTTTCACCATCGCCATTTTCCATGGCAAAACTCTGCCGGCTATGCACAATAAAGGTTTTCTTCTGCTCCTTCCCTTCCATTACCCGAAAAATGCCCGACTTCTCTTTGATGATAGTGACTTGCCGCCCCTCATTATCCGATATCACCACATTTCCACTTAATTTCCTGCTGTATTTCAGCTTATACCCATCTTCCGCTTTAATTTCCAACCGTTCGTTCAAACTTGGTTTCGTCTGCATAATATATTGATGGCCCTTGTTGGTGGTATATTTAACACTCCATATGCCTTGGGTGCCTGCTCTTACCCAAACCCCATTACTGGTTTCCATCGTCAATCGATCATCATAATCTTTGGCAAAGGATATAAAATTGCCGACTTCATCCGACAACTCAAAACCGCCGGAGCGATGGTTTTCCAGCATCAATAAACTGTTGTCGTGAATGGCCGACCAGGTATCATCCGTAAACACTTGAAACCATTGAACGGCCATATAGGTATCCAAACCGAAAAGCTCCAGGTAAACAACAGATAATAACTCTTGATCTACGGCTCGGTTAAAAAAGGCCTCATGCGCTGACAGCGTACTATCGGTAGCGAGCATTTGGAAGACTGCAGGTTTTGTTGATTGCGCTGCCGCTTGATGAACAGGAAGCAAAAAACACATAAAACATAAAAGGGATAATAATTTCATAATAAGATACGATCTATAGATTATTCATAGTTGCTTGGGTCTTCGTTTGCCCGCGCTATACATAAAAGACCGTAATAATGTGCAAACGTTTAATTGATTAGAAAATATTTTAACACACTGAAAGCCACCCATTTATTGTCTTTATATAAGCAAGAAGGCCTAAAATTTAAAAATTTCAGGCCTTCATTTTATCCCATTCGGGTAAAGAATCGACTAATCAGCATTGATAATTACTTTCATACTGTTTTCCTTGGCAGCATTTAAAAATACCTCGTAAGCCTTTTCTATTTCACTTAATTTAAAATAATGGGTCACCAATCTTTTCAGCGGCAACTTTTTCGTGGCTACGGCTTTTAATAGCATCGGGGTGGTGTTGGTATTCACCAATCCGGTGGTAATGGTGAGGTTTTTAATCCATAAGTCTTGGATTTGAAAATCTACCTTTTGGCCATGTACACCTACATTGGCAATATTTCCACCGGGTTTTACGATGTCTTGGCAAAGGTCCCAAGTTTGAGGAATCCCCACGGCTTCAATAGCCACATCAACGCCTTCTTTGCCAACAATAGCCAGCACAGCATCCTTAGGATTTACTTTTCCAGAATTTATGGTATGGGTGGCACCAAATTGTTTCGCCATCTCCAGGCGATTATCATCCATATCGATGACAATAATAATTCCCGGCGAATAGAATTGAGCCGTTAGTAATACGGACATCCCCACCGGACCAGCACCAACGATCGCAATGCTATCCCCCGGCTTCACATTTCCATATTGTACCCCAATTTCATGGCCTGTAGGAAGAATATCACTAATCATAACCGCTACATCATCATCAATGGTATCGGGAATGCGATGTAAACTATTGTCAGCATGTGGTACCCGCACATATTCGGCCTGCACCCCATCGATCATATGGCCTAATATCCATCCGCCATCCTCACAATGTGCATATAATTGTTTTTTACAATACGAGCAAGATCCACAGGAGGTAATGCAGGAAATAATAACCTTATCCCCCACTTTAAATTGAGAAACACTGTTCCCAATTTCCTCAATAACCCCGATGCCTTCATGCCCCAAGGTGGTACCCTCTTTCATATACAAGTTTTTACCCTTGTAAATACCCAGATCGGTTCCGCATATAGTTGTTTTCACCACCCTAACGATGGCATCAGTTGGTTTTAGGATGACAGGTTTTGATTTTTCTTCCAGGGAAATTTTATGATCCCCACGATAAACTAGAGCTTTCATATTATAATAATTTAATTATTAAATATAATAGAAAGCTTAGGCTCATAAAATGATAATCATCATATATTTTAAGCCATTAACAGTGGTAACCAACTGTTAGTCAGCCATTTCAATACATTGTTTAGGCGAACATACCCTTTTCTGACAGGAAAGAAAAATTAGGATTTCAGCATATTCATCTGCTTCATTGTCATATTTATCCAGGCATTTTTTTCTTCAAAAGTACTCAATCCATGATCTTCCAATGCTTCCAAATAATTCTTTAATATTTCCTTAATATGCGGTAAGTTCAGTTGTTCACCTAGGAAAATAACATCTTCGTCTTCCCATTCATTCTCAATCCATTCCGTCACTTCATTCAGAAAAAGGCCTTCCCAAGTCTTTACTTGCAGATTGTCCATATCCCCTTCCAGGTAATAGGATACAAAACCATCCTTTTCCTTATCGTAAGCAAATATTTCGGAACCGTTTAATTCTAAAAATGGAATATAGCGAGCAGTTTGATAAGTCTGTTGTTCATTCCCATTCAGGGCGAGTATGCTATAAGGTTTTGCATAATTATAGCCAATGAGCTCTGCCACCTGCTCATCTTTCACCTGTTCGTCAAAAAGATCTAAAATAACCTTTGGCAAGCCTAATTTTATGACCAGCTCGCGCATGTCTTGTTCTGTTACTGCTTTATTTTCCATTGTACGTGCAAATTATGTTTTATTTCTAGTTTATGTGCTTTAAAGCATCCGGCTATGTCTTGGCTTCTTAACGCTTCACCTCGCCCAATAGCTTTCCACTTTCATGTATTAACTGTAAATGCAAATTCTGTGCCTTAGCCTTTAGACTGATGATGGTTCTGTTCCCTTCCTTGGGGCCGCCGCCAATCACGATGGGGAAATTGTGCTTTCCCGCAACTGCCGGATGCACTTTCGGTTGATGGGTATGGCCACAAATCATTACCGAAATGCCTGATTTATTTAAGATATCACCCCACAGTCCGAAGGAATGTGTCGCCGCATGAATGGGCGAGCTCGCATAAAATGGAGGGATATGGGTAATCACGATTCGGTGTTTGGCTTGTTTAAATTCCGGTTTTTCAACCTCCTGCTGCAGCCAACGTGCTTGGGCTTCCCGGTAGGCATCAAATTCTATTAATCCCCAATTTACAGGATCGGAATCCGGCCGTGCCTCGCCAGAGTCCAGGATAAGGAAATAGGCAGGCCCTTGGCGAAAGCCATAATAAAAAGGATGCGGATCATCCAATAAATAGTCGGTAATATGCCGCGCATACCAATTCCAGGTTTCGTGGTTTCCCCGCGAGTAGAGCACCGGAACTGAGGACGCACTAAGAGCCGCCATAGGCGCTAATACATTGCTAATAAAATGATCTTCCGACCGCATATTGCTCACCATATCTCCATTGAGCACATAGAAATCAGGCTGTGCCGCAGGAACCAGCTTCCGCAATAATCCAAAGGATTCGGGGGTTTCATGGATATCGTTATAGATAAGGCAATAGGCCTCCTGCCCATTCGGATTCACAGCATGCAGGCTCGCTTCCGGCGTCAGTTCTTTGGTTCCGAAAACAGCATCTTTACGTTCCAATTTCTCTACGGGCGTCGCTTCAATTTGATAATGGCAGGTCTGTCCGGGGGATAAATCAGTCAGCTTAAAATGATGGATAGTTCCTACATGGGCCATGCCGTTTCTTACTTCCCTGGTTTTGCGGTCTAGCTGCTTGGCTGTAGTTCCATAGCTTAACCAACAAGCTGTGGGCTCCTTGGTAACCACAACAAGCTGCATACTGTTTTCGCCAGCACGTAATACCAAGGGTTTGCACTTAAACAGGCTATCTTCTGCTAGGGTCGCTGTGTCAATCGCTCCAAAAGCAGAGGTCGAGGATAATCCCCAGGTGCCAATCAGCAAACCCGCTGTTTTTAAAAATGATCTTCGGTTAAAGGATGTAGGTTGATCTATCTCTTTCATACTGTTTTTAGTTTATGGGGAACAACAGAGGCTCAAGGCCTTATGCAGTATTAAAAATAAAACTTATGTTTCGGAATATTGTAAAAGAGTTAAAAAATCTTTATTAAGCTTTTATTAAGGAATGGGATGGATATGGGGCTTTGGAGATGCTATGCTTTCCTTTTGCAAAGGCGTAGTAAAGCCCTTTGCAAAGGGGATTGATACGGGTGAGAAAGGGGTGAGAAAGGGAAGTGAAAAGGGGGAGATCTAGAGGGGTGGGTTCGATGGGAGCTGTCATCAGTTTGTTATCAGTTTGTCATGGTGAGCGGAGTCGAACCACGAACGACTGGTACGTCAGTGCGATCAATAATGCATAAATTGTTTATTAACAGCGTTTTAAACAAACATACCGCAGTGTACTACTTATGTTTTAATTATTTAATTGATTGATAAAAAAGAAAATTATGTTTGTCGATTGCACTGACGTACCAGTCGTTCGTGGTTCGACTCCGCTCACCATGACAAATTGATGCCAAAATGATGACAAATTGATGACAGCACGATGACAGGCCACAACCCAGTATAAACGCCCAAAAAAAAAGCAATTTCCCCTACCCTTCTTTCCTCAAGCTTTCTATCGATTCAAAGACGCCGCTGTTCTTCAATAACCACATGCCGAGTTTTTCTTCGGCTATGCCTTCCGTTATTTTATAGGTAAAAATTGGCATTCCGTTTTCATCATTATCGATGACCATTTTGCGGAAATCGACGAGCGGGCAATCTTTAAGTTTTTCGGAGAGTTCTGTAATATGGGAGGAGACGATGACATATGGGCCGTCGAGTTTGGCCAGCTTATCCATGACTTCCAGGATGGCGTGGGAGGCGTCGCTGTGGTTGGTGCCTTTGAATAATTCATCGAGAATAATTAGGGCATTGCTGTCGGGGCGCAGCTGATCGATGATCTCCTTCAAGCGGATGGCTTCTACATAGAAATGGCTATAGCCCAGCTCCAGGTTATCTTGCAGGTTGATGCTGGTAAATAAACCGTCGAGGATATCGGTTTTTAGACCATCGGCGGGTACCGGGAAGCCAATATGCGTTAAATACAAGGCCGTAGCAATGGATTTGATTATAGAAGATTTTCCGGCCATATTCGCTCCGGTTAAGAACCAGAGTTTTTTATTTTGATAAATCGTCAGGTCGTTTTTCACGGGTTTGCGGTGGAAGATGTGGTACACACCTTGCATGTTGATCTGTCCGGTTTCATTTTTCTGAAATAACTCCGGGTAGCAGAATTCATGCTGATGGGCCACCTTGGCCACCGCCAAGTAAGCATCAATTTCATAGAAAAAACGAATGATCTTGCGCATATTGGCAGCCAGGTCATAACGGATCAGGCGATCGTAATATTCGATATTGAAGATATTGACCCGTAGCTTATCGGCATCCGGGGTTTTATTCTTAAAAAACTTACGTAGGCATTCCTCGCTTAAGGCAATCATTTCCTCCATATCGGGATATACCTTCAGCGCATTAACCTTCTTATAAAAGTGAACACTGTTGATCAGAAATTCGCAGGCTTCAATAATAGATCGCTTGCGGTAATAATAAATCGGCGAGCGTACGCCGATGAAATCTAGAAAGGTTAACGAGGCCATGCGGCCGGAGTGGGAAGCATTGACATACTTTTCCAAGTCCTTTAAGATCACCCGAAAGAAGGGGAAATCCTCCTGAACAACGGGTGCCAAGCGATGGATCTTGGTTTGTCGATCCATAATGGCGTCCTTATCGGTTAGTGGCGTATAAAAAATATAGCGCAGGAACTCCTGCCCGCCTTCCGTAATGGCTTGATCAAAAAAATCTAAGAGGTTCCGGCCGGTGCGGTCGCGTAGCTGAAGATCTTGTAAGGTTTGTTGGTCAATTAGAAATTGTGTCGTCATATGCTAAGCCTAATATACAATAAAATCACATTAACTAGCTGGAAACGCGCTGCTTGAATAAAAAAAAATTGCTTTTACGGAGCATAATCCGTTAAAAAAGGGGAAACATTTAGTATGTTTGCCTTCCTTAGAATTTCTACCTGTTGGATTTAAGGCTATATGGCAAGGACAAACTATAGCATATTTAGTGATACGGAATTAATGGCGTTGGTACGAGAGAACGATGAACGTGCGTTTCAGGAGATTTACCAGCGTTTTTTTCCAGTACTTTATATGCATACCCAAAAGCGTATTGCCGATGCGGAGCTGGTTAAAGATTTGTTACAAGATATCTTTACCTCGATTTGGAAAAATCGGAAAACCCTGCACATCGAGCAATCTGTTTCGGCCTATATCTATGCAGCCGTCCGGTTTAAAGTCATCAATATTTATCAGCAACAACAACACCTAACTAAGTACTTGGATAGTCTGGAGGACTTTATGAACCGGGAGGAGCCTGTACAAGCAGATTTCCTGGTTCGGCAGAAGGATCTCAGCAGCTTAATCGAGCAAGAAGTTGCGCAATTGCCTCCCGGCATGCGCCGCATCTTTATGATGAGTCGCTTTGAGCAGCTGAGCCATAAAGAAATTGCCGCAAGCCTAGAGCTCTCCGAACAAACTGTAAAAACTCAGGTAAAGAAGGCTTTACGTATTTTACGAAAGCGCCTGCCCCTGTTCAGTTTTCTGTTTTTATTGCTACGCTAAAAAATATTTTTTTTTCGATACCCCCAAGCCCCTACTCGATTGACTTATACTTTGGGACGGCAATAAACGCCCCGCAGCACCGGTATGGATAATAAAAAAGCACGTGCCTTACTAGAAAAATATAAACAAGGAACCTGTTCGGAAGACGAGCTGGCCATGTTGGAGACTTGGTATAACCAGATGCAGCCCCCAGCAGTGGAGCCGCAACCGGAGGCCGCCTTGGCGCAAGCACAAGCAGAGGTTTGGAGCCGTATGCAGCCCGACCTCCAAAAGCGGACCTGGCCCTGGAAATCTATGGCTGCCGCTGCAGCCGTTCTGTTACTTGGTTTTTCGGGTTATTGGTTGGCTCAACAGCCGATGGAAACAGCGAAGCCTGTTTATCAGGCTGGAAAGCCCGGACAGTACACCGCCATTATGACTTCTGCCGATGGGCAGCGCTTTAAGCTGACCAAGCGCATGCAGGAACTGGCGCATTTGACCAAAGATTCCGAATCGGGAATGGATTTGTATACGATGGCCAATTTGGACTACAGCCTCACGCTGGCAAACCGGGCAAACTTTGTCTTGTTAAATGACATTAATACCGTGGAAACCCCCATGGGTGGTAATGTGCAGGTATTGCTAGCCGATGGCACCAAGGTTTGGTTAAACGCCGGATCTACGCTTAGCTATCCGATTAATTTTGATCGCTATGCGAAACGGGAAGTCTGCTTAATTGGGGAGGCTTATTTTGAAGTGGAGAAAAACCCGAAGAAAACATTTACCGTAAAATCGGAAAACCAGGAAGTCAATGTATTGGGCACCAAGTTTAATGTACATGCCTATCCGAATCAAGAAGATCGTAAAGTGACCCTATTGGAAGGGTCGGTGGAAGTGGTGAGTTATCATCCGAAAGAGGCTACCGAAAGCCGGGTAATCTTAAAACCTTCAGAGGAGTTGGAAATTCGGAAAAATAAAGCCGATAAACACCTGAGCGATGTGCAGAAAACCCTAGCCTGGAAAGAAGGTCAGTTTATTTTCAATGATGATAGCCTTCGGGATATTATGGCGCAAATAGCCCGTTGGTATGCCGTAGATGTGGATTTTAAGAGCTTACCGGAGAGCCATTACCACGGTCAAATCAGCAAACAGGCCAGCTTAACGGAAGTGTTATCCATGTTGGAAATAACCGGCGATATTGGCTTTAAAGTAGAGAACAATCAGATAATAGCGTTTAAAAAATAGAATCAGAACGGTATAAATGGAAAAAAGCTAGCAGTGCGGGAACACTACTAGCCCAAAAGTCAACCATTATACTACTGCATAATAATTAACCCTAATCAGAATCAAATTTATGAATTTACACAAACTAAATCAACGTGTAAAGGGAAAGGATGTGCCCTGGCTATCCGCTTCCATTTTTCGCGTTAACCCTGCAACAACTATGAAGCTTGCTACCGCTCTTTTAACTTTTGCCTCCTTGCAACTTAGTGCAACGAGTTATTCCCAACAAGTTACGTTATCGAAAAAAAACAGTAGCCTGAACCATGTATTACATGAAATCCGCCAGCAAAGCGGCTACAATGTATTATACAACAGCGACCTGATTAACAGTAAAGGAAAGATTGATGTACAATTAAAAAATGCCTCGCTAGATGAGGCCTTGAGTCAAAGCCTGGAAGGTTCGGGCCTGACCTATACCATTCAAGATAAAACCATTCTTATTCGTCCTAGAACGGATAATAACGGGTTAAACACAAGCCAACAAGATAGCCGCCCGGTAAAAGGTCGCGTGCTATCTACTGATAAGCAGCCGATGGCCGGTGTGGTTATTTCGGAGCTTGGCAGCAACAATAAAACGCAAACCGACGGCAAAGGATACTTTGAATTGAAAGGCGTAAAACGCTCGACGACTGCTTTAGTAGCCTCCTATGTTGGTTATGAGACGCAACAATTGCCATTGAGCAGCAACCAAAATGAGCTTAACTTCAATTTAGCTGTTCAGCAAAATCAGCTGGAAGAAGTGGATGTAGTGGTATCTACCGGTTATCAAAACCTACCGAAAGAACGTGCTACCGGATCTTTTTCTTTTGTAAATGAAGAGAAATTAAAATTGACCAACCTGGGATCGACCAATTTTGCAAAAGGATTGGAAGGTGTGGTACCGGGATTATTAGTAGGGCAAAACGGTTCCATGGAAATTCGTGGGGCTTCCTCCCTCCGCTCGGCCACCAGAAACGTATTGATTGTTGTGGATGGTTTTCCGGTGGAGAGTGGAAACTTCACCATTAACCCGAACGACATCCAAAGCATATCGGTGTTAAAAGATGCTGCTGCCGCCTCCATTTGGGGTGTTCGCGCGTCCAATGGTGTGGTTGTCATCGTGACGAAAAGTGGTATGGCGACCGAAGGTCGTGCTGTATTCGAGGTTTCCTCAAACTTAGCCATCGAGGAGCAGCCTGATTTCACCTATATGAATCCAGCAAGCAGCAGCGATTATATTGACTTTGAGGTGGAAACCATCAAGCGTGGCTGGATCAACTTCAGCAACCTAGGGAACTCCCATTATTCTCCTGTTGCCGAATTATTCTACAAAAAACACTTAGGAAAATTGACGGATGCCGAAGTGGAAGCCGGATTGGATAAACTGCGCAGCGTAAATAGCCTGAGTCAGCAAGACCTATTTTACCGAAAAGCGGTACAGAAACAATTGAACCTTTCCGTACGCGGTGGTACAGAGAAATACAACTTCTTTATTTCTTCTTTCTACACCAATCAATTAACTAATCTTCAAGGCAATAAGAACGACAACTTTAACTTGAACTTCAAGAATGATTTGCAGGTATTGCCGAAGTTGAACCTGAACCTTGGTGTGAACAGCACCTTTGTGAAGAACATCATGCCGAACGATGGCTACAGCTTTATTGATAGCCGCCCTTACCTCCTTTTCTTAGACGATGAAGATCAGTATGTATCGCATTCTGCCCGTGTGGGGAACCATTTATTAGGCGATTACTACAACAAGGGCTATTACAACTGGGAATATAATCCACTACAAAACGTTCGTGGTACAACCTACAATCAGAATAGCTTTGCCACGAGAATTAACGTGGGTGCAAACTACCAGATTATGGAAGGTTTGAAATTCCAGTCGCAGTACCAAACGGAGCTTCGCTTTATCAATGGCGATAAATTGCAGAATATGGATACGTATTTCGTGCGTAACTTGGCCAATACCTGGCGGGTATATGACGCGAATAAGGGCACTTATGAGCAAAAATTACCGGCAGGGCCAATCTTCGATAAAGATAAAAGCAGACAGGACAGCTGGACGTTCCGAAACTCCTTAACATTAGACCGTCAGTTTGGTGCTGATCATACCGTTTCTGCCATTGCCGGGGTAGAGTTACGCTCTATTGGCTTAAAAAGCAATTCAGAACGTTATTACAACTATAACTCCCAAGCATTAACGCAAGATATTTTCAATGCCTTGGCGATTTCCAACTTTACGTTAAATGCACTGGGTGAATACAGCAGCTATACCTGGAATCCAAACTTTGTGGAAACCAAGAATAGATTCTTCTCGGCCTTTGCCAATGCTGCCTATACTTATTTATCAAAATATACCCTATCTGGAAGTATCCGTACAGATCAATCGAATTTATTCGGTACCGATCCGAAATACAGATACCGCCCATTATGGAGTGCCGGTGCGAGTTGGAACATCCGCAAGGAGAACTTCATGCAGGACGCTACATTCTTAAATCAATTGATTTTACGCGCAACCTACGGTTTGAATGGTAATATCGGAAACTCGAGCCCATACCCTATTGCGACAACCGGGAAGAGCTTTGCTACGCAAGAGAATATGTTGACCTTTAGCAATCCGGAGAATCAGTTCTTACGTCCGGAAAAAACGGCAACCACCAACTTCGGGGTTGACTTTGCCTTGTTCGAGCATCGCATCAGCGGTAGCTTAGATTACTATAACCGCAAGAGCTATGATCTATTAGCGAAAAGCTTATTGGATGCAACCACAGGATTCCTTTCTGCCGACCGGAATACAGCCATCATGAACAACCATGGTATCGACTTGAATTTAACAGGTCGCGTATTAACCGGGGAGTTTAAAGTGGATGTTGACCTGAACTTGGGCTACAACAAAAACAAAGTAACCGATGTGATTGCACCAAATAAAACGGCCACAGTTTATATCGCAGGAAATGAACCGATTAAAGACTTGCCGTTAAGCTATTTATATAGCTACAATTGGGCAGGCTTATCGGATAAAGGGGAACCACAAATTTATGATGCCGATGGAAATATCCATTCTTGGTCTAAATCGCGTTTAACCGATGTGAATGCCTTGGTTTATAATGGAACCATGGTTCCTCCATTCTATGGTGGTGCCTTTATTCACTTTAACTACAAAGGCTTTACCTTAAGTCCGCAATTTACATTTAAGGCTGGCCACAAAATGCGTACGGCATCCCCACGTATGGATGGATACCCGCGTATTACAGGCGATATTGCTAATCGTTGGAGAAATCCGGGTGATGAAGCCCATACGGATATTCCACGTGTATTTGACCGCGTAACAGTGAGCCAGGTTTGGAGTGATTATTACCAAAAGTCTAGCCATTGGATTGCCGATGCATCGTTTATCCGTTTAAGATCCGTAACCTTAAATTATAGATTACCGAACGCCTTCATTAAAAACGTATTTAATGAAGCCAATGTCTCGGTACAGGCTAATAACTTCCTATTATGGTCGGCCAATGAGCAGGGCGTAGATCCTGATTACGTTAGCTTGAGCACAGGTGCTGTAAACATGCCACCGGCAAAGAACTTTATCTTTTCCCTTAACCTTAAATTCTAATTCGCTATCATGTTGATTAAAAATATATTCAAATTCGCTGCCATCCCGATGTTGTTTACCTTGGGATCTTGCGACAATTTCTTGGATGTGGTGCCAAAAGGCGTTGTTATTCCGCAAAAACTGGAAGACTATGAAGCATTGCTAAGCGCGCCATTGGTGGTGACCAGAACAGCCAATAACTCGGTTTATGAAACCGATGAGATTATCCTTCCGGATGCACACCGCGCCGGAGCAGGTGGTTACCCGGGTCGCCATGCCGTAAATGCCTATGACTTTTTGCCCGAGCATTATGATGTAAGTGAAAACGATGAAGATTGGAATATTGCCTACAAAGCGATTTACACCTACAACTCGGTTATTGAAGGCGTAGCCGCCAATACGGAAGCAGACCTGAACAGAAAGAACCGCTTGAAGGGTGAGGCTTTGGTGCACCGTGCCTTTACGTACTTAACCTTGGTAAACCAATATGCTAAGCATTATAGCGAATCGGCCAGCAGTGACTTAGGTGTTCCTTTGCCTTTAAAACCAGATATCAACGCATTAATGTCGCGTAGTACAGTGCAGGAGGTTTATGCGCAAATCGAAAAGGATTTATTGGAGGGGCTTCCATTGCTTCCGGATGTGGCGACTTATTCCTACCGCCCAAGCAAAGGTGCCGCTTATGGTACTTTAGCACGCATGTACCTTTTCCAAGGAAAATGGGAAAAGGCTTTCGATAATGCCGATAAAGCATTGGCAATAAATAGCTTTGTTTATGACTATAATACCTTTGCTTATGCCGATCCGAACAACCGTAGAGGTACGTTGACCGGCTACCCAAGTGTGCAAAAGGAAAAGAAGCATATTGTATACAATAAATACATGACCAAGGTTGGTGCTTATGACTTTCAATTCTTAATTGCGCCAGAACAATATGCCTTGTATAAAGCAGGCGATTTACGCGAGTTATTTGGCACATCGCCAAAAGGTTATACTTCGGCCTTATTGCCAGCACCGGGTGTTTTGGAAATGAACGGTGCCTATGACTACAACAATGGCGGTATCACCACCCAAGAGTTAGTGTTGGTTCGTGCCGAAGCAGCAGCACGCTTAGGCAATGTGGCCAAGGCTTTAGCAGATTTAAACCTGCTTCGTTCTAAACGCTTTACAACAGCAAGCTTTGTGAAATTGGAAAGCACCGATAAAAATGAAGTGCTAAACTGGGTGTTGAATGAGCGCCGTATTGAATTGGCCTTTCTTGGCCATCGTTTGGCAGACATCAAGCGTTTGACCCTAGAAGGTCGCAAGTTTCAGATTAAGCGTGGCGATAAAACCTACGAAGGCAATAGCCCTTTATTGGTGTATCCAATTCCAGCGAAGAACATGTCTGTGAATCCGAATTTAGTACAAAATCCTAGGTAATACCTATACCCATCAGGAGAGCGACCATGCTCTCCTGCTTTGTTAAATTTATATATGATGAAACAATTCCTATTCAGCTGTTTAGCCCTCTTTCTATTTCAATTTGGCATGGCACAATCGATGGTTACAGGCACTTTGCCCCAAAGTGAGGGCCGTACATACCATATTTACCTGAAACCAATCGAGGGTCTTGCCGAATTTGGCGAGACGATGGACGTGGAAGCCGATGCGCAACAGCGCTTTGCTTTTGAGCTTCCGATTCAGGAAGCGGGTTTCTACCAACTTTCTATTATCAGCATGTTTGCTGATGGTAATAAGGCGAACTACAATGCCGTGATCTATATGAAACCAAAGGCTAAGCTGTTTGTTCCTTTTCTTCCAAAAGAAGCCTACGGCCTGGCCAGCGATGCCAAGCAAGTAAAAGATGGGAATAACCGCTTATTGTTGGAAGCACAGGAAAGCAATTTAAACCAGGTACGGGCCTTATTCATGGCAGACTTTGAACCGCAAGCCTCCAAGCAACAATTGCAGGCTTTCTACAGCATTGCAGATAGCCTGACCAAGAAAAGCAAAGCGCAACGTGTAGTAAAGGATTATGTGCAGCTGATGGCCTTTAATGAATATAATGCGAATATGTATCGCATGGGCATGGCCTTGAAAGACCCGAAAGACCCACAGTATGCGGCATTCTATCAGCAGCCACGCCACCCGAAAGCTTATTTCAATAATCCGGCTATTTTGAGCCTCTATACCGGCATTTCAAGTATGGTCAACTACTTAGACCTTGCGGTTGGAATTCGTCCCTATAGCCGCCGGAAAGACCTAAACCTCCTACAAAAACAGGTAGCAATCTTAAAACAAACGGTTACTCATGCAGAAGTTGTCGATCAAGTGGTTAAACGCATGTTGGAAAATTACATCAGCGGCTACAGAGCGAGCGATTCTTTTGAGGCGGACTTGCAGGCTTTCCAAGGTATTGCCAATCAACTACAGCAGGAAGAGTTGCGCCATCAGGTGGTTGCTGACTTTGAGAACTTACGTTTTACCTTGAAAGGTGCCGATTGGGTGAATCTTGAATTTGTACAAGCCGATCTATCCAAACTTAAGTTGGATGACCTGAAAGGAAAATATGTGTTTATTGACGTATGGGCTTCTTGGTGTGTGCCTTGTATTAAAATGATTCCGCATTTGAAGGAATTAGAAAAAGCCTACGAAGGAAAGAACATTACGTTTGTCGCGCTTTCCATTGATGAGGATCAAGAAAAATGGGCGAAGAAACGCGATGAATTGGGGCTACATGGCTATCAGCTGTGGGATGCCTCCAATACCTTTGCAAAACTGATGAATATTACCGGAATTCCGCATTACCTCTTGTATGATCCGGCAGGTAAGCTTATTCATTACCAAGCACCGGCGCCCAATTCTGCGGAGATCCGAAAAGAATTGGATAAGCTGCTGGCTAATTAGCGATCCTTCACGCATCTATCTATAAAACCAAAAGGGATAACGGATTCTACCGCTTATCCCTTTTTTTATGCAGCAGGCTGAAATAACGCCAATGGCAGCTGATTAATTACCAGCATATAACAAGCATTAAACGTACCTTTGCTTGATGAAGATTGCTATTCTATCTGATATCCATGGCAACCTGCCTGCTCTGCAAGTGGTGCTTGCCGATATTTACAGCCGGGACATTCAACAGATTTATTGCCTGGGCGACTTGACGGATTTTGCGCCCTGGGATAATGAGGTCATCGCGCTGATCAGGAATCTGAATATTCCCTGCGTTTTAGGGAATCATGATGAACGCATCGGTTTTGATCAGGAGGTGATCCCCTTGAAAAAGCATAACGATGCAGAGAATGCCGCCAGAATAGCGGCCATTGAGGTATCGAAGGCGGAAACTTCTCCCGCGCATAAGCAATACCTGCGACAGCTGCCCTTTAGTATGCGCCTGGAATATGCGATTGCTGGCAGAAAATATAAACTGCTGTTGGTTCATGCGCATCCGGATAGTAATGAAAAGTATATTTATGCCGAGGATACTACCGAAATGGAAGCCCTCCTTGCCCGAGAACAGGTTGATGTGCTATTCTCCGGCCATACCCACCTCTCCTATTGTAAAGCAGTCTCGCAGGGTTGGGCGATCAATCCGGGATCGGTAGGTAGATCTAAAGAAGCCCATAGAAAAGCAAGTTATGCCATCCTGGAGATTACAGCGCAAGGCTTAAGACCGGAGATTGTTCAATTGGAATTCGACCGCAAGAAAGTGATGGCTGCAATTCGGAAAAGTGCAATCCCTGATTTCTATGCCGACTTCTGGGACTTGCATAGCGATATTCTTGATGGGAAATAGCATAGGGAATTGAAGGTTTAAAGGAAGTATTTTATTCATTTAAAAGGTTTGCTATCGTGTATTAATTAGAAAATCCTTATTTTTAACTAGTTCAGGCTTATGCACTTGAACGTTTTAATTCTAAACCTATTCATACATGAAACAATCTTTTATTTTGGCCTTCTTATTGGCGGCCAGCACTTGCAGCTTATCTGCACAAGAATGGAAACCCGCGGGCGATAAGCTCATGACCCCTTGGGCAGCCCAAGTAAACCCACAGCAACCACACCCTGAATACCCAAGACCCCAATTTATTAGAAAGAACAACTGGCAAAATCTAAATGGCCTTTGGAAGTATGCTATTTTAGCCAAAGATCATCAACAGATTCCAAACCATTGGGATGGGGATATCTTGGTGCCTTTCGCTGTAGAATCGGCACTATCCGGAGTGGGCAAGCCCTTAAACAAGGACCAATCCCTTTGGTACCAAACAGAGATTAGCCTATCCAAAAAACTAAATAAAGGAAAAACCCTCCTTCATTTTGGAGCCGTGGATTGGCAATGCGAGGTCTTTGTAAATGGTAAATCTGTAGGAACACATGAGGGCGGTTTTGATGCCTTCAGCATAGATATTAGTGATGCCTTAAAGAAAGGTGCTAAACAACAAATTACCCTTCGGGTTTGGGATCCGACCAGCGATGGGCCACAACCTCGGGGAAAGCAAATTAACAATCCGCATGGTATTTGGTATACCCCGGTATCTGGAATATGGCAAACTGTATGGTTAGAATCTGTACCGAAGAGCTATATAAGCAGTACCCAACAAACCCCTAACGTTGACCAGTCGGTTTTAAAAGTAGCTGCTGCGATTGAAGGTGCACAAGCGCAAGATCAAATTCAATTGATTGCTTATGATAATGGCCAAAAAATAGCAGAATCTACCGCTGCAGCAGGTCAAGAACAAGATCTTAAGCTCAGCAATATCCAATTATGGAGTCCTTCCCATCCAAAGCTATATGATTTGGAGGTAAAATTGCTTCGCAAAGGGAAAGTGGTCGATCAGGCGCAAAGTTATTTTGCCATGCGGAAGATCAGTAAAAAGACCGATGGCAAAGGAATTGAACGGATGTATCTGAATGATGAATTCCTATTTCACTACGGCCCTTTAGATCAAGGTTGGTGGCCGGATGGTTTGCATACAGCCCCAAGTGATGAAGCCCTAAAATTCGACATCGAAAAGACCAAAGAAATGGGCTTCAATATGATCCGTAAGCATATTAAAGTGGAACCCGCCCGATGGTACAGGCATTGCGATAGTATCGGTATTATGGTGTGGCAGGATATGCCGTCCGGAGATTTAGGGGGAAATATATGGGATATGCATCCAGGGAAATTCCGCTTCGGCAAACACGATAAGATCAGAACGGCAGCATCGGAAGCCATCTATCGGAAAGAATGGGATCGTATTATGACGAATCTGCATAACTTCCCTAGTATCGTCATCTGGGTGCCGTTTAATGAAGCTTGGGGTCAATTTAAAACCAAGGAAATCGTACAATGGACGAAGCAAAAGGATCCTTCGCGATTAGTGAATGGAGCCAGTGGCGGTAACTTCATCGAGCCTGCGGATATCCTGGATCTGCATAACTATCCAGATCCTGCGATTCCAGATCCTGCACGCTTTGGAAAAGATTACATCTTAGCCGTTGGGGAATTTGGTGGCTTAGGATTGCCTATTGAAGGCCATACCTGGCAGCAGAAAGACAATTGGGGATACCAAAGTTTTAAAACAAAAGAGGAGCTAAAAGCACGCTACAGTCAATTGATTACGGAGCTTAGCGAATTGATAAAGTTGGGCTTATCTGCCGGTGTCTATACCCAAACTACCGATGTAGAAATCGAAACAAATGGGCTGATGACGTATGACCGGAAGGTTATTAAAATTCCAATTGAGGAACTGCATCAGATTCATCAGAAATTATACGATAAGAATTTAATCAATTAAATAAGAAGGCCTGTGGATTTGCACAGGCCTTCTTATTTAACACTGCTTTTGAAGCTTGTTTTACTACCATCTACCGCCTGCTCCTCCACCACCAGATGATCCGCCGCCGAAGCTGCCACCACCGCCTCCGCCTCCTGAGGAACCTCCCGACCCTGATCCGCCAGAGCTACTCGAGCTCCTTGTTTTGATAGGAATGATGTAAGTGTCCAACAATAAATAGTAATCACAGTTCATGCAATCGTCTGCCAGCTCACCCTTACCTGATATCGTATAGGTTGAATCTTTAATGGTTTTCCTGTGATTCTTAACCAAGGTATAGTAATGGCATTGGGGACATTCCGAAAACTTCTTTTTTATATCCCAAGGAATGAGTTTCACTTCTTTGGTTCTTTTGTTTTCCCATATTTCATATTGCCGGCTACCCAGCTTTTCCTCTTTAAAATGACCTTCATCCATAAAAGCCTTAGCTCCCTTGTTTCGCTTGTCTCGCGGAATCCTGTGCCAATCTCCCGAAGGATCAGGCGCTAGGAAACGGCCTTTATCTTTCAAATTTCTCCGTAAAATAACCGATATGTCAATCCATGCTAAGGGCGATAATAACATCGGGATCAAGGATAGCATGAAGAACTTATTGGTGGCTTTGGCCCTTTCTTGTGTATCTGCATAGCTTTTTAATATACTTGTTCGAGCTACCGTGATCTTCATAGCAAGGATAAGTCCGCCCAAAACAGCCGCAAAATAAGGCAGGTTCTTCCGTTGATACACCTCTTCTACATTATGCAAAAGAAAGGCAAAGAGAAAAATAGTTAAAAACATCAGCAAGCCCATACAGCCAATCCCCATAAAGATGGGGGCGAATAAGCTCTTCTTAATAGGTTTCCTAATGAGTGATGCAGCTACAACATGTACATATAAATAGAGCAGCATAAAGAATCCCAATACGATTAAGGCATTTTTTAAATATACATTGCGCATACTGAAAAATGGCGTTGCTTCTGGCATCCTTGCTTCCAGTTCCGCGCGCACATTTGGAGATTGCAGCACCTCAGCAATAAAGTTAGCGGCCTCCCATATGCCTACCTCATAATTGCCGGCTTGAAAATTGGGCACCAAGTATTTTTCACCTATTCGTTTTAAATACGCGTCCGGTAATACGGCCTCCATACCGTAGCCTGTAATAAAACGGTATTCATGCCTGGAGACAGCCACAAATAATAGGAGCCCATTGTCAGCACCCTTCTTCCCTATTCCCCAATGATTAAACAAATCTAGGGCGAATTGGAAGTCACTATCCCCGACGTAATCATTAGCTATGACGATTGAAAACTCCACACCTGCTAAAGTATCCAATCGCTGGGACAGTAAATTCAGTTGCGCCTTGCTATCTGCAGAAAGAATGTGATCCGGATCGCTTATATAAACCCCTTGTCCATTCGTTTTTGGATTCGGCAAACTTTGGACCGTATAAGGATCCTGCAACATAGCGTTCGCAGAAACAGCCGGAAATAGCATCCAGAAGCTGCTTAGGAAAAAGAAAGTTAAAAAGGAGAAATAGCGTGAATTTTTAAGGCTTAGCTGCATATATAGTCTCGTAGATTAGCATTAAATTTAGGAATTAATTTGGAACAAAATACAGGATCACTCGGTTTACTACTTAGCATAATCGGAAAATATGGCAGTTTATTCCTTTGGGATGTAAATACTTAGTTACGCAAATAAGCTTTACAGCAACTTAATCGTCAAATAACATATTAAACGCATAATGGTCTATTATTTGACTAAATACACATATGATGACAAAACTAGTAAAGACACTCCTATTCCTTGGCATCCTAGGTTTATTAGGATGGTTAGTATGGAGCAATATGAAGCCGAAGACGCAACGTATCAGCAGCCATCAGATATTATTGGAGCGAATTGAATCGATGGGAAAATTGGAACTGGTGAAATACCGCCTATCGGATGTTATTGAACATAAAGAACTATCGACATTTTTACCGGAGGCCAGTGTTTTATTGATTATTAAAGCTGATGCCGTAGGCTGTGTTGATTTGAGTAAGCTGCAAGCTGGTGATGTAAAGGTAATCGAAGATTCCGTACATATTTCCTTGCCGAATCCGGAAATCTGCTATGTTAAGATTGACCACAAAGACTCTAAAGTATACGATACGAAGATGGCCTTTTTTAGGGAAGCGAGCTTGGTAGATGAAGCCTTTAAAAATGCAGAAGAAGAAATTACCAAGCAAGTAAAGAAATCTGATATCTTGGAACAAACGAAGAAAAATGCTGAGCACGTATTTAAGCCCTTATTGGAAGGCTTAGGCTATAAAAAATACAGTATCTCGTTTGAGTAAATAGCACATGCTATGGCTGAAAAAAAGAATATATTTAATACCTACAATAAGATTGCCGATTGGTTTGCGGAGAACCGCTCGACACATTTGATGGAAGAAGCCTATCTTCAGGATATAATCCAACGTATCCCTGCCGATGGGCATCTCTTGGATATAGGCTGTGGAACCGGACTTCCCATTTACGGATATTTTTATGAAAAAGGCTATAGCATTAAAGGTGTCGATGCCAGCGTAGAGATGTTAAGGCATGCGCATGCTAACTTTCCTGATGGAGATTTCGTGCAAGCCGATATGCGTTTATTAAGTCTACCCGAGCAATTCGACGCCCTACTAGCCTGGCATAGTTTCTTCCACCTGCCTGCTGAAGATCAGCGGGAGATGTTTCCTATATTTCGAAAACATCTCAAGGATGATGGCATATTGTTGTTTACTACTGGTCCTGCGGAATCTGAAGCATGGGCCGATAATGCTGGAGAACTGCTGTACCATGCCTCATTAGCGGAACAAGACTATAAAAGCCTGCTCGCCGAAAACGGCTTCCAAATCCTGAAGCATCAGGTGGAAGATCCAAGCTGTGGCGGAGCAACCGTATGGCTAGCGCAGTATAAATCCGCTATTCGCTAGGTTTATATCCAATTTTCTTCATATCGGGTAGAAAATAAGCTACCACACCCAATAAAGGAAGGTAAGAACATACCAAATAAATTACTTCTAAAGAAGTTTGATCGGCAAACCAACCAAGTATGGCCGCCCCTAAGCCCCCCATTCCAAAGGCAAAACCGTAAAACAGCCCCGATACCATACCTATTTTCTTAGGTAGTAATTCTTGAGCATAGACCAAGATGGAAGGAAACGCTGAAGCCATAATTAACCCGATAACAGAAACCAAGATTCCTGTCCAGAATTCATTGGCATAGGGCAGCAACATGGTAAAAGGCGCACAACCTAATACGGATAACCAGATGATGTATTTCCGACCGATAATATCGCCTAAAAACCCGCCAAACAAAGTACCTAGTGCAATGGCTATTAGGAAGTAAAACAGATAAACCTGTGCTGAAATCTCGGATATCGCGAATTTATCCATTAAGTAAAATTGTAGGTAGCTGGTAATGCTTGCTACATATACATATTTAGAAAAAATAAGAATCAACAGCACGATAATAGCTCCTACGATTCTTCCTTGTGATAAATCGGGCAATTGAATTGCTTTCTTCGCCTGGGTTCTGGAATAGGCCAATACCTGAACATACCACCTAGCGATATAGCCAAGAATAAGCTGTGCTATCAATACCACGGCAATGAACCAAAGGATACTGAGCTGACCTTTCGGCAAGACCACCCAGGCCATTAATAAAGGAGCTAAGGCTGTTCCCGTATTCCCGCCGATCTGGAAGATGGACTGGGCAAAGCTACGCTTACCACCGGAGGATAAATAGGCAACCCGTGAAGATTCCGGGTGAAAGATCGATGAACCTATCCCCACCATCGTCACAGCAAATAATACCGCGTAGTAGCTATGGGCAACCGATAAAGCGATGATGCCGACAAAAGAAAACAACATCCCGATAATTTGGGAATAAGGCTGCGGATGCTTATCGGTATAATGTCCGACAACCGGTTGTAATAAGGAAGAAGCTAATTGAAAACAAAAAGTAATGACACCAATCTGCGCGAATGTTAAGTGGAAATTCTCCTTCAATAAGGGGTAAGATGCAGGAATAACAGCTTGCACCAGGTCGTTGGCGAGATGTGCAAAACAGATGGCAATCAGAATGGGATATGATGTTTTATCGGGTTGATAAGTCGCAGCTTTTTTAAAAATCATGACGCTAGTAGATCGTTTCTAAGATATTAATGACCTACACGAAAAGTAGGCCGGCAGCAAATGTAAAGCTTAATTTGAACTAAACGAATTCTATAGCTAGGAATTCCCGCATAATGCAGCTTAGTAAACTGAATTTTACAATAGAAAAGTAAATCGAACGTTATTAGCATAGTTCGTATCCTAAGCTATGCTATGAAGTAAGCTGGCATACGAATTGCGAGAATTAGTTAAAACCTGTGCATGAACCAATTTATTGAAAAAGCCTTTCATCTCGTTTTATCACAATGGTATTATACTAGCCTTTTCTTTTTTCTATTTTTCAGTCTATTATATTTTTTAGGTGCCTTTTTAACCGAATGGATTATCAACAGGAAGAATCCACCCTTAGCTAAAATCGTGCTGGCCGAAAAACAGGGACAGCGGAGAAAGGAAGTCCTGAATTCATTAAGCTCCATCTTAGTCTTTAGCTTGCAAGCTATTGCATTTCAATATTTGTTTGCAAAGGGAATATTTAAAGTTGCTTTTGATCAACCATGGGCCTGCATCTTGGAAATACCGGTTTTGTTTCTATGGAATGAGCTACACTTCTACGCCATGCATTGGCTTTTACACCGCAGATGGCTTTTGAGGCATGTCCACCGGGTACACCATTGGTCAGTAGAGCCCAGCGCCTATTCCATTTACAGTTTCCATTGGTTTGAAGCCTTTCTATTGGGCACTGTAATCTTCTTTCCTTTGTTTTTCCATACCTTCCAGGCCTATTCATTGCTCAGCTTACCATTGCTTAGTGTGATAGTCAACTTGTTAGGCCATTGCAATCATGAGCTAAGCGAGGCCAATAATCCGGCGGCTTTTTCTAAATATACCTTTCGGCATAGCATGCATCATAAATATGGCAAAGGCAACTTTGGTTTTATGCTTCCTTGGCTAGACCAACTATTTGGCACACAACTCCCTAAGAAAAATACATAAATGAGAAAAGAATTACGGACAGTCTATATTAATGCAATAGGAGCACATTTACCCAATGAACCTATTGACAATACGGAAATGGAAGATTTCCTCGGCCTTATTGGCGGTAAACCATCGCGAAGCAAAGAGCGTATGCTGCAGCAAAACGGAATAAAAACACGTTATTATGCCTTAAATAAGCAACAAGAGGCTACAGACTCTGTTTCAGGCATGGCAGCTAAGGCTATAACAGATTGCCTAGAGAAAGCCAAGCTTGCTAAATCGCAAATAGACTTTCTTGCGGCCGGTACTACGCAGGCCGACTTGCCCGTCCCTGGCTTTGCCAGCATGCTGCATGGGGAAAGTAAGCTGCCTGTATGTGATATTGCCTCCCATCAAAGTGTGTGTGCCGCTGGAATTATGGCCTTAAAGAATGCCTTTCTACATATTCAATCCGGCGAGCATCAGCATGCTCTTTCTTGTGCCGCCGATATGCCTAGTCGCATGTTCAAGGCTTCCCGATTTGCCCATCAAGCCCATATACAGGAAAAAGGACTTCCCTTGGATACTGATTTCCTCCGTTGGATGCTCTCCGATGGTGCTGGCGCCATGTACCTAGCTGATACGCCAAATAGCAAAGGCTTATCCCTACAAATCGAATGGATTGAGGTAAAATCTTATGCCAACAGCTTTGAACCCTGTATGTATGCTGGTGCCAATAAAGCAAAAGATGGAAGCATAAAAACAAGTTGGCTCGATTATCCTTCTTTTTCCGAAGCGGATGCAGATGCTGCCATTAACTTAAAACAAGACATCAAACTGGTGAATAATACGGTGAGTTTGGGTGTGCAGCACTTCTTCCAATTGATTGAAGCTGGGAAAATTAATCCGAAATCTTTAGATTGGTTAGTGTGCCATTATTCCTCCGAATACTTTAAAAAGCCCATTGTGGATCTTTTAGCAAAAGGCGGCCTCCATATCGAAGATGAAAAATGGTTTACCAATTTACACAGTAAAGGCAATACTGGATCGGCTTCTATTTACATTATGCTGGAAGAACTCTTATACAGCGGCAAATTAAAAGCCGGCGATGAAATTGTTTGTATGGTTCCAGAGAGTGGCCGATTTATCACCAGCTTCGTCAAATTAAAGGTGGTCAGTGGCCGGCCCGAAACCAGACAACATGCCATTTCTAAAACCGATGAAATCCTTGCCCCTTCCATTCACATTGATAATAAACCTATCCAGGAAAAATTAGTGCGCGAGTTGACCGATATCTGGGTAGATTTCGAACTTGCCCTTCGTAATACTGAAATTATCGACCGTATCTATAAAGGCAGCATTACCCTGGAAGATTATAAATTACTGCTGTTAAACTTAAGACAGCAAGTTATCGATGGTTCGCAATGGATAGCACGTGCAGCATCTAATGTTAGCATGGATTATTTTGACATCAGGTCCTCTTTTATTTCCCATTCTCGCGATGAACATAAAGACTATCAGATTCTGGAGAAAAACTTCATCAACTGTGGTGGAAAGCAAGAAGACCTTTATCAAACACCGAAGAATATCGGTAGTGAGGCTCTTTCAGCTTACATGTTTCATAAGGCCAGCCAACCGAATCCCTTTGATCTATTAGGAGGAATGTTTATTATTGAGGGCTTAGGAAACCGATTGGCTGGAAAATGGGGCCGTGCCATTCAAGAGGAACTCGGATTAGCGAATGACCAAGTATCCTTCTTCACCTACCATGAAACAAGCGATAGCAACGACAATCATTTCGAACGCTTTGAAAAAGCCCTAAACTCCGATCTATTAACAGAGGACATGGCCAATAAGGTAGCAAAAACGGCGAAGGTGGTCGCCCGATTATATCAACTGCAACTAGCCGAGCTAGGAAACTATTAAATTAGAAGAATATGATTCACAATAGCTCATATTTCGAAAACCTCGAGAATAACCCAAGGGATCCCAGTCATTGGCATGCCCTATTTTTGGATAATTCTGTTCCCTTTCATAAAGATGCCAAAGCGGCCTTTTTATTTGATTCCAACCGCAAGAGCAAGCAGTTTTTATTGCCCTTTCTCCGGGTCTTTGGCAGGTTGACAATTATTATTCTGCAAATATTTAAGGCCATTGCGCCGAATTTGATAAATGCTCCCAAAACCTTACACCGCTTTCTTTATTGGGGCATGAAGTACTGGGTAAGTCCGGAGGCTAACTTTTTAATTTTACGCCATTTCTATTTAGGTTCCGAGGTGCTACGCTTTATTAAAGATAATGTAGAGGGTGCGGAAGAAATACCGATGAATCCTTTAAAACCTCTTTCCTTTGAAGCCGTTAAAGACAATTTGTTTTTAGAGCACGATCTAAATCTCTATAATTTTATTATAAACCTGAACAAGGCCATTCAAGAACGTGGATTAAGTATTAAACCGGTGCTGGACCCTAATTTTCAAGCCATCGGTGCTCAGCCCATACCCTTTGAACCGTTTAGAGATAAATGGACGAATATGTTGGATCTTGCCTCCGCTATTGAAATCTTCACCCCGGTTTATCAATTCTTTTTAACGGATAATGACTTTTGGCGCGCCTCGAACTCCCTGCAGTTAGATGAGGTAATTGGGGTATATGCCGCCACGATTATGCAATGTCCGGAAAAGCTGGTGGCTTTAAACAATAAACATCCCATGATTCCCTTGCCTACTTATGGCGCGGGCTTCCGCTTAGTGCTTCATGGATTATCAACTGAGGTATTACACCACCTCATCAGTCAGGAAAAACAAAAGAAGCAAGCTGTATAAATTTTTCTGGGGTATTTTTTCATTCGGATTATGTTAATCCGATCAAAGCTTCTTGCTCTAACCCTTTTTTATATTGCTGTAAAAGTTTGACTAACTCTATTAATGCAGGCTCCCCTACCTCATTAACTTTATGGTTGAGCTTTTGTCGATCATAAAGTGCTGGATTTCCATAATTAGAAAGTAGCTGTTCCAAGTTTTGTGGAACAAAGAATGTAGCACGCTCTTTTAAGGTGTTTTTATATTCATTTAAATAGATATTGATTCCAGCATAATCAAAATCGCCATAATGGAGGTATTTATTTGGTATACCCTGCAGCCACTTTAGCAGGTCTTTATTCTGATTTTGAGGATAGCGACTTACAAAGAGTGGTGTAAGTCCTTCAAATAGGAATCGTTGCTGTGCAATGGTACTAAAGTTCTCTGAATTTTCTACATTCACGATGACTACTTCGGGGTTTGGAATAAAGGTTTCATAGCGATGGATAAATTGAAAAGTTCCATCAGTGGGATGAATTATAATTTCAAGCCCATCTAATAAACCAGGAATCGGCATAAAGCTATTGACCAAAAAGCCCTTAAAAGACCGCACAGCAATAAGTTTGGAATCTGAGGCACTCCGGGTTAAATCCGATCGGGAGACTTCCTGCTGTTGAAGCACTGCAACATAAGTTTCAAGATCTAGTATAGCAAAACGGACTCGCAGATAGCTATTTAACCCATTTACATCTGGGATATAAAGTAAACTTTTGGATCTTCCTTTTCGCTGATCTAGAATAATTCCTTCTTCTATAAATCCATTGACAAGAGAGAATCGCATGCTGCTAGCGGGCAATTGTTCACCCCTAGCCATGCGTAATAATTTAATAGCAAGAGCCAGACTAATTTTCATACGCTTGGTTGTTTGTTATTAATCTTTTCACCAAGGTTGCATGCGTTTTATCCTTACTCAACAAATAGGTATGTTTATAATCAATTGCATTATAAGAAGTTGGCGAACTATTAATGAGCACGATATTTCGGTCATTAGCGAATTTCAGGATGCCTTTCACATTATTCGGATGTAATTTTCCAATCTCATCCATCATACAATGCAACCGGAAGTCCTTGAATTTTTTAGAAGCATTTTCCTTAAATACATTCAACAACATGATATTGATCATAGCTTTCACAAGAACGTCAGTTCCTTCAGAGCCTACGTTTGTGAGTTTTTCTACCCAACCACTGTCATTATCATTTTCTACAATTTTAAATTGTAATTCAAAAGTATCAGAAAGGGTGACTTCATTTTGTTTCGATGCTGCAATTTCCAAAGCAAAGCTTCGAAGATAATTCACAGCCTTTTTATTGTTAAGCGTTGAATCTTCCTGACTAAATAAATTTGCAGTACCTAATGCAATCGCATATTCGTCATTGAAAAGACGAATATGTTGTAGTAGCGACACGATCTTGCTTGCACTAGGTGTCATTCTTAATTCAATGCCCTTAATTACTCCCGCAAAATTACGTTCCATAAAGTCACGGTTAATATCATTGATTACTTTATTAATAATTGCTTCTTTAGAGACCAATTCAGTAGTCTCCCTTCCAACCTGGAGTATTAAAGATGCAAAAAGCTCATTCGTTCTTCTTTCGTATTCATCTATTTTATTTTCTTCCAGAAATTCACTGAGGTTATCAGCAAAGTGAAGGTATTGCTGATCATCAACAAGAATTGTTTCAAATCCAAAAATATTACCTACGGAGAAATTACTAAGGAATCGATTAATATGACTTCGTAATTCCGTCATCCGGTTGTTTGATTCACTTATTTTTTCATAAATCGTTGCAATTATTTTTACCAGTCGAATTGGATCCGCCTCAACCATTATGATATTTGGCTCTTCATTTGCCAGGTTCAGGTAAAGATCAGATTTACAGAATTCTTCAAACGCCGTTAGGTCTTCCCTAGTCTCCCGAAGTTTAAGCTCAAGGGATGAAATTTGATTTTGCAACACAGACAGCGATTCTTGGAGTCTGGACTTTGCAATGACATGACTTTCTTTTTCAGTAGCGAGTTTTCCCGTAGCTATTTTTCTTTTTGCTTTAAACTCATCAACCAGATCAAATAATTCCCTTTTATCTTTATTGTATTCTGCTACCCGATCTCTATTTGCCTCGATGTAATTTAATTCTGTTTCAATCTGAAGAATTTCAGTATCTATTTCCTTCAGTCGCTCCACCTCTGCTCCTTCCTGATGTAGATCCTTATTTTGTTGTTCCTCAATTTTAATTCTGCGAAGGGCCACCTGTTGCTTTTCTGCAGCAATAGATTCATCAGATTGATTTAGAAGGTTAGCGAGTCGTTGATCCTCTTCTTGTAGTTTACTTTTTAACTCTCGCTTTCGTTCCTCCTGTTGCCTTGTTTTATTGTTTTTGGTAGCCTTCCATTCTTCTTGAGCTTGTACTTTTTCTTGTTCCGCTTCAAACTTTCGCTTGTTCAGATCATCTAGAATTTGACTCTTCTTAGATTCAGCTTTTCGCTTCCATTCTTCCTGACTCAGTACTGCCTGTTTCTGTTTTTGGATAAATTTTGTTTCGTTATACTCTCCTATACCAATTTCTTCTTTTAGTTGTTTAATCTGAGGCTGATATTTTTTGCTAATTTTATCTATTTCTTTGTTTTCCTGTTCTTCAAGATTAGTGATGGAAGCTTGATGTTTTGCAATTTCTGCATAACAAGTCTTAATTTCCTGTTCATAATCGGCTATTGTTTTAATACGAAGCGGTAATTGCGCTAAATTAAGTTCAACACCAAACAGAAGGTGTCCATTGGCATCCACTGATTTCGGGGATAATTCAGAATTAAAAAGAATAGATTGCTGATTAATTACCTTACCAATATTTTCTTCCCATCCCGGTTTGTTGTTGTGCAACCATTCATAAAATGAATTACTACTTCTGCTAATTATCGACTCATTTTCGTCGATTATGGATTTTTCACCAGCTATCCGTTGGTCAAGTTCGGCCTTTTGCGCAGCATAACTCATTTGCACTTCTTTTTCATCCATTGCCCAACTTTTCTGTAATGATTCAATCTGTGCCCGACTATTGTTTCTGAAATTTTTAATAGCTATAAGTTCTTGATCTGCATGTTTGATCACCTGTTCGACTTCATTTAACTCATCTTCATACCAACGTTTCACCTTTGCTACAGCAGTTTCTAATGTAATCTGATGAATGATCTCTTGAATGGATGTTTCTTTTATATCGGCATTTTCCTTTAAAACAGCCAACTCCATATCCATTTCTTTTAAAATTTTATCAAACTGATCTTTAATTTTGTCTTTCCTCTGGTTGGTCTCTGCATTTAATGTGTTATTTTCCCTCTCCCTCTCATTGATGAACATTTGCAATTGATTGTCGAGCTGTTGTAACAAGGCTTTATATTTATCAGTGATTTCCTGATAACGAAATGAAAGTAAATGACGTTCGGCTTCCATGCTATGTTTTTTAGTTTCCCAAACAGCCTTTTTAGACACTCGATCTATTATGCTATTGATGTCCAATCGCTGATAGAGTTCATTCTTTATTTTGGCATCCGATAACCTATCGTCCATCAATGTTATTTCTTTATTAATCTTATTTATCCTCTCTTGAAACTTATCATTTGCTTCCCTAACTTTTTTCTCAGCCTGAGCTTGTTTTCCTTGTAGTTGCTCAAGCTCCTTTAATAAAAATGGATGAGCTTGCTCAATCTGGCTATGAATAGCAATCAAATTTTGAAAAAGTTCATATTTTTCTTTCGTCAAAAAGTTAACTGTTCTCCTGAGTTTTGCAATATTACTCGCAAGCATGCGAACAAGGACTTCCCCAGACCTGTTTTGTTCCGACCATTTACCTATGTCATTAAGTTGCTGTTCAAAATTCTTAAGATGAAGAGCATACTGATCTAAATCTATCCGGATGTCCTCCTCATTCAGCGACATAATAATCGTTTGTTTAATAAACTCCGCTTCTAGTTTAGAATTTAAAAAGACATTTTGAATCGTGCGTGGAAGATTCTGATAGGATCGACTTTCGATGAGGGCATATTTCCGGAACACAGCATCAAGTCCTTTATTATTACCATAAATTATATCCCGATATTCTTCATAACGGTCAACTTTTCGACTGTATGAGGTATGCGAAGCGAATGTATTGCGCAACTGATCCCACAGCATTGCCCTATGGTCCTCCCCGATGTAATTTTCCTTATGATATGCTGAATTTATAAACCTGAAGGCAGCTCTGCCTTGAGATTTAAATAACAAAACACAGAAGGGACCATTTTCTGTTAGAACTTCATATATTATATAAGAGTTGGCATGCGGTAGATAATAATCATCAAAAGTTCGCTTACTTTTTTCGATGCCCAGTTTTATTTTATCTGCATTATAGAAAAAGAGAATGGCCCGCAAACAGGTACTCTTACCTACACCTTGAGTTCCAATAAAGTGCACATTTCCAGAGAGGCCTATTTCTGCATAAGCAATACTGGCACTATTTATAAAAATAATTTTATTCAGGTATCTCATGCTGTATATCTTCTGGTATATCTATAGCTGAAACTAGGTTTTCTAAGTAAGCGAAGGAAGCCAATGTTTTGTATTCTTGAGATATATCGTTTTCAAGCTCGATAAAATTATCCCTTTCTAACATATCTAAAATTTTCGCCAAGATTTCAGCATACTTATCCTTGCCGGTTGTATATTTTCTTAAACTTTCAAGTTTACTTTTGAGATCCGCGTCTACACCAAGCCTTACCAATATATCAGCCATCCGAAAACGCATCCCTGAACCAAAGCCATGGTCGAAAGTTTTTAAAAAGTCTAATATATCAATCCATTTCATTGCAATTTCGAGCTTACGTTCAATTTCAGCACGGTATTCGGATCTTACAAAGTGATAATATTCATTTCCTTCTTCCAATAACATATTAATTCCAAGAAAATAGGTTCTATAGGCATCAAAATCTTCATTGATGGCTAAGTAAAGTTTTCGGATATGTTCTTTGGTACTATTTGAGCAAATGAACTGACCCTTACTCAAAATTTCGAAAACATTAGCAGATTGTTTAGGTATTACACTCATATTAAGCAGGATATATAAGTAAATATTCTGTTCCAGATTTTACATGGTATCGATCCGTAAATCTAAAAAAGTTATCGTATTGTGAAACAAGTTGGCAATAGACGGTTACTCTTTCTTCAAATTCCACTTGCATTCCAAAATCATAGCTTTGCAAAAATTCGAATAAATTATTACTCCCCGCGAGAAAGTTATTTTTTACTTCTTCCAGATTAATTTGAGGAACTTGCTCAACCTCTGAATCCAAATACGCACTTAAATTAGTTTCAGCAATCGACTGTTTTATTCTAATACCAGATAGATGCTTGGCACGGATTTTTTTAATCAAATCTAAACAGGTATCATCATTTTGAAGCTGTTCAATGGATAGCTTCAACGAATAAACCGGATTGGGCTCAAAAAGTAATGGGTTTTCCCTTCGCAAAACATCCAAAATATTGGTTTTAGTCCGTAGTTCAAATTGGTCTTTCAGATATATTAGCTGCCGAATTTTTTCTACCAAGATATTTTGTGCACGAAGTCGATTTAAATATTCTATAATCTGCTTCTGACTATCGATAAGGTTGTGTCGACAGGCATTAAGCTGACTTTTTAAATATAGAATGATTTGTTGGAGTTGCTCATCTGTTGCTACTTTAAAAAAAGTCTGCTCTTCATCTCCTGAAATTAGTTTCTCGGTAAGATTAATTAAATTGAATATATCATTCCGTTTACTATCCAGATTCTCCAGTTTAGACTTTTTGATTTTATAATTAGGTTCATTTTTAAACGTATTATCGATGTTTCGTTTTAAATCGACAACATTACGAATAGCAATTACACCTATTTTTCGAAGCGCATTCTTAATTTGTCTTAGATAGTTGTATCGCCTGTAATCATTATTTTCTTGCAGGTAATACAAAATATTATGGCGGATAGCTTGTATGTTTTCATTAATAAATGAGACGTTTATCTCTTCGTTAACCTCTAGAATCTGTTCAAAGAATTGTAAAAATTGATCATCCAATTCTAAAAATGCCCCATTCTCTCGAAGAACATTATACTCCAACAGCAAGCGAAGTTTATCCTCATTATAATCCAATACCTCCAGAGCGTCATCATACCTATAGGCAAATAGCTTCCTCTTTTCAAAGATTTCGCTTATAAGCTTCTGTTCTCGACTTAAGGTGGCCAGTAATTGCTTTATGGAAGTAAATGATTTCAAATCGCATACAGTTATGACCTAAAATAACAATTTATCAACACAAATGGCTAATCGACTGTCTTTAAACAGAATAATTAAAGGATACAATGGTATTATAGGCTGCCCAAACGCAAAGAAATCGTTTTCGTGATTATTTCATTACTCCAGAAGATTATCCCCTAATTTAGATACCGGCTAATAACAAAACCTATATAAATGAATAATAACCTTACTCACCCATCCTATGGAGTGAGGACGATTACCCCACGCGTAAGTTGGTCCTTACTCCTGTCGCTATGCTTTGCTAGTGTTATTCAAGTTCAAGGGAATACCTTAAAAGAAGCGCCTACAATTCGGATAGAATCCAACCTGCAGCACACCGTTCGCGGGAAAGTAACTTCCACAGATGGCACGCCCATTTCCGGAGCAACTGTTTCTGTGAAAGGGACGGCTATCAGCACGAAAACCAATGATGATGGCACTTTCCAGCTTTCTGGCGTAACAAGCAATGCATTGTTAACTGTTAGTTACATTGGCTATCAAACGTTGGAAATTCAAGCATCCACTACGGGCAGTATGAACATTCGCCTTGAGGCAGGCTCGACAGATTTAGAAGCTGTTGTAGTTGTTGGTTTCGGTACCCAGAAAAAGGAAAACCTCACAGGAGCCGTGGCTTCCATTCAAATGACAGACGTGGTGGAAAGCCGACCAATTACTTCCCTATCTGCCGGCCTATCGGGTCAAGCACCAGGATTATCTGTTACACAAGGTTCTGGTAGACCAGGTGCTGATGGTGGTACTTTACGAGTTCGCGGTCAAGGAACGTTGAACAATGCGAATCCACTTGTCGTTATTGATGGTGTTGTAGGCGATATGAACTTGATCAACCCCCAGGACGTAGAGAGCATCTCCGTGTTAAAAGATGCGGCTTCGGCCTCCATTTATGGATCAAGAGCAGCCAATGGAGTTATCTTGATTACCACAAAACGTGGTAAGAACGATCAGTTTAAAGTGATCTACAACAATTACTTTTCTTCACAACAGCCTTCGAATGTCATGACCATGATTTCTAATTATGCAGATTACATGGAATTGGTAAACGAAGGTTACAAAAATGGAGATCCCAATGCCAAAATGATATTTTCCCAAGAGAAAATAGACCTTTGGCGAGCCAATGAAAATGGCGATCCCTTGCAATATCCGAATGTGGATTGGGTAGAAGCATTATTCCAAAATAAAATTTCACAGAACCACAACCTTTCCTTTACGGGAGGTAGCGAGAAAATAAGATTCTTCGGATCCTATGGGCTATTGGATAACCCCGGCATTGTAGAACGTGCAACCTATAAGCGTCATACTGCAAGGGTAAATCTAGAAGCTGATTTAAAACCTTGGCTAACTTTAGGCGCCAATATCAATGGTGTCGTTTCAAAAACTGAAATAGGAACGAACTTGATCAATGATGTTTTCTTATATGCAGCTGCGAGTACGCCTGGTATGGTTTTACGAGCACCAGATGGCCGTTTTGGTTCACCTAATAATCCTGAGGACGATCCCCAATCAAACAACATTCTACATCGATTATATAGCTCAAAAGGAGATATCAATAAGAACCGCGTTGTCAGCAGATTCTTTGCAAAATTAAAACCGATTAAAGGCTTAACCATGGAAGGTTCTTATACTTATACGTATAATGATGATTTCATTTATTCTCAACCTGTATTTAATGATCGTTGGAATTTTCTGACTAATACAGTAGCTACAGCGGGAACTGGAAGATCCTCTGTATCCAACACCTCAGTGAAATCCTTCCGCTATTACATGGATGGAATTGCTAAATATGAAAATTCTGCTGTTGACAACCGCCTACAATATGAAGTTATGGTGGGTGCCAGCCAGGAGCTATTAAAGGACGGTTGGTTCTCGGCTTCTAAGCTTGATTTGGTTGACCCTTCTTTAACTGTGCTAAATGCCGCAACCATGGATGCCTCAGCCTCCGGAAATACAACTGATTGGGCCATGCGTTCCTTTTTCGGTCGGATAAACCTTTCCTGGGATGATAAGTACTTATTAGAGGCGAATTTGCGGACAGATGGCTCGTCCCGCTTTGCGTCGGGCAAAAGCAGATGGGGAACATTTCCATCAGCTTCCGTAGGTTGGAAAATCTCCTCGGAAGAATTTTATAGTGCCGAATGGATGCCAACGTTAAAATTAAGAGCTTCTTATGGTTCTTTAGGAAATAACGGTACCATTGATGATATTTTTTATTATAACTCAGGCATCAATAACTACGAGTATCAAGCACTTTATAACTCTGCTAATTACATCCTCAACAATCAACTCTATGTTGGTTTCGCTCAAACAGTGTTAAGCAATAGTTTATTAACTTGGGAAAGTACCAATGTGTTAAACTTCGGATTGGATTTCGATTTATTAGGTCATAAAATCGGTGGATCTATTGATGTATTCGATAAAACAACCAATAATATCCTCATTAATCTTCCCGCACCTTTAGTAGTTGGTGATGCGTCTATTCCCCGTACTAATGCTGCAAAAGTAAGAAACCGTGGTATAGAAACCAACCTATCCTATCGCGACAAGATTGGCGACGATTTCAACTTCAATATTGGTGGAAATTTCACCTTTATCGATAATAAAGTGATTAAGTTTAAAGGAAAAGATCGCTCTATATCCGGTTCTAACTTGTTACAGGAAGGCTATGCCATCAATACCCAATATATTTTACTCGCTGATCGGATTATCCAAACAGATGCCGACCTGCAATTAGTAGAAGATATGGTAAACAATGCACCAGTCGACCCAAACACCAACAATAAACTTAACCCATTTGCTGCTTTCGGAAATCCTAAAAAGGGCGATATTTTATATAAGGACAGCAATGGCGATGGTATCCTAAATGATGAAGATCGGGTTGCTGTAGGACATGGTACAGCGCCACGCATCACCTATGGCTTTAACATAGGATTTGATTATAAAGGCATCGATTTCAATGTATTCCTGCAAGGAGCCGCCGGCAATAAAGTAATTTATTCCGACATCCACTACACTCCAACGGTTCGTTGGGGCTATCAATTGAATAAGGAAATCATCGATGGGCGCTGGACGGAAGGTCGTACTGATGCTTCCTTTCCAAGGTTATTGCCTTATACAGATTCTAAAAACACACGTGCTAGTGATTTCTGGTTACAAAACAAAGCCTATATGCGTGTGAAAAACATCCAACTAGGATACACCATCCCGAACCATTTAACTCAACGCTTTGCCGTACAAAACTTGCGATTATTCGGATCATTGGAAAACTTCTGGACCGTTACTGACTACAAAGGATTCGATCCGGAAGTAAGTGGAACAAACTACCCTACAATGAAACAAGTGGTTTTTGGCCTTGGATTAACCTTTTAATTAGCACATCATGAAAAAGATATCATTATTATATATAGCCGCTTGTATAGGACTTAGCTCTTGCTACAAGCTCGATACAGTTCCTTACAGCCAAGTAAGTGCAAATAGCTTTTGGCAAAATGAAGATCAAGCCCTAGCTGGAATTCTAGGCGTTTACAACGATTTAAAAAAGGAAAACACCTTTGGATTACAATTCAGCTACGATATGCTGACCGATATTGGCTTAGGCTATGATCCTCCTGGATTTGGAGAAATAATTAGCGGAACTTTCACCGACCGAACAGGTATGGTGGTTTCGCGTTGGAAAAGTGGTTTTGATATGATTCAACGCGCCAATCATGCTATCGCGCAAATCCAAAAAATGAGTATTCCTGATGATAAAAAGAATGTATTTATCGGGGAAGCTAAGTTCTTGCGCGCACTGATGTACTTCCAGCTGAGTAACCTTTTTGGCGGTGTTCCGATTTACGATGAAACGGTGGATCTTAACGTAGAATTTGCAACCCTGATGAAGGAAAGGGCATCCTTAGCCGATGTACAGAAGTTCATTAAAGATGATCTTACCTATGCTATTCAAAACTTACCCGTGAAGTATGAGGATAAGTACTATGGTCGAATTACCAAAGGTGCTGCCTATGCCCTGCGTGGAAAGGTAAGTTTATATGAGAAAAAATGGACGGAAGCCATTGCGGATTTTGAAGAAATCGTCAATAATAAATCTAATAATTATGGTTATACCCTTGCGAATAACTATGCTTCCCTATTTACTATGGATGGCGACCAAAGTCCTGAAATGATCTTTGCAATCCAAAATATGGGCGGTATTGGCTTTAGCTATGGCATGCCAATGGCCTTTTACATGGGATCCAGATCAACATTTGGAAGTTGTTGGAACAATGTGATGCCTAGCACACGTTTCGCCGATAGTTTTGAAAATAAAGATGGATCTCCATTCTCTTGGAATGATTATTACCCTAACTACAACAGTGACAATGCGGTTAAAAAATCAGCTATGATGGCAACTCAAAACAATGGAACATTAACTCATGTTCCGGATACAGCCAAGTTACGTCAAATCTATACCAACCGTGATCCGCGCCTGAGGCAAAACCTAATCGTTCCTTATTCAGACTACCTTGGCTGGAATGCGAATAAAGAAAGAAATATGAAGCTTGTTCTAGCAACGGGCGTGAATGAAAACTTCGGACAGATTCGGAATAACCGAGGATGGTTGACCTATATGTGGCGCAAGTTTGTTCCGGAAGGCAACCTTAAAGGAGCTTTAACAGATCGAGCCCATACCCCAATTAACTTTCCAATTCTACGCTTAGCAGATGTGTTATTAATGCTTTCCGAGGCTTATAATGAAAATGGAGAATTGACTAAAGCAGTAACCGAGCTTAATAAAGTTAGAGCGCGCTCCAGCATGCCGGGCTTAAATTCAGGATCTCCGTTCCTTGTGGTCAGCAACAAAGTAGATATGCAGAAGCGTATTTCCCACGAACGCAAAGTGGAGCTTGGTGCCGAAGGACACCGCTATTTCGATTTAAAACGCTGGAATCAGCTAGAAATTGTTTCCAAAGATTATATAGAGAAAAGTATCGTAGGTGACAACCTTGTTACCCGTGGATACCAAACTCGTCACCAGTTATGGCCAATTCCAGGACAAGACATTGAAATGAATGCCGCCTTAACACAAAACCCGGGATGGTAATATGAAACGCTTAATCAACTTAACCCTACTGCTAATCCTAAATATTTCCACCTTTGCTGGTGGAAATACTTTTGAAGCTTTAGACCTGCTTATTAATAACTTCAGCAAAACTGATGTTAAAAACAGTTTGTTAGCCACTGATAAATGGGTTCCCTATCCAAAATATGCAGATAGAGCGGCTTGGAAAGAAATGACTGCCGATTTTTACCCGCAGCTCATTGCTAAAGGCGAAAAGTTATTAGACTACCAATGGCAAGTGGTGAAAGCCACAGATTATCTGGCATACGAGCGAAATGGATCTCGGGTAATTATGGAAAAGCCAATGGGTGAAAATGCCATGGCATTGAATGGCCTTCTAATGGCCGAACTCGCTGAAGGAAAAGGTCGGTTTTTAGATCAGATTATTAATGGGGTTTGGTATTTTACGGAAATGAGTACCTGGTCCCTATCTGCGCATGTGCCAGCGTTTCAATCCTCCAAAAGAACACTGCCACAAGCCGATACCCATGTAGTGGATCTTATGGCGGGCGATATGGGTTCTTTCCTTTCTTGGATACATTATTTCTTAAAAGCAGAAATGGATAAGGTAAATCCAGAAATCAGTAACCGTTTGAAAAGTAATATTGAGGGTCGCATCATTAACCCCTATATGAATAGAAATGATATGTGGTGGCAAGCCTTTGAACTATCTCCACAACAATTGGTAAACAATTGGAACCCTTGGTGTAATTTCAACGTACTTACTTGCATGCTTTTAATAGAGGATGATGAGGATAAAAAGATTGAAGGCATCTATAAAACAATGCGATCCGTTGACAAATTCATCAATTATGTAAAACAAGACGGCGCGTGTGAGGAAGGTCCTTCTTATTGGGGACATGCTGCTGGGAAGCTATACGATTACCTAGCTATTTTAGCGGAAGCAACGGGCAATAAAGTAAATCTATTTGATCAACCTGTAATTAAAAACATGGGCGAATACATAACTCAATCTTATATTGGTGGTGATTCTTGGGTTGTTAATTTTGCTGATGCCTCGGCAAAAGGTGCTGGTGATCCCCTATTGATTTACCGATATGGAACCGCTGTAAAAAGTAAAGAGATGCAACAATTTGCGAAATACCTGTTAGATAGGGAAACCAATAAGCTTTCCTTTTCTCGGGATATTTATCGCAACTTAGAAGACCTGCGTTTATTCCAGGCGGTTGAACAGGAATCAGCGGCATTGCCAACGAATCCGTATAAGTGGTATCCAGAAACCGAGTTCCTATATATCCGTGAAAAGGGATATTTCTTTGCTGCAAAAGGTGGTTTTAACAATGAAAGTCACAACCATAATGATGTAGGAAGTTTTATACTTTACCTTGAAGAACAACCTGTATTTATTGATGCAGGGGTTGGAACTTATAGCAAAAAGACCTTTAGTAAGGAGCGTTACGACATTTGGACTATGCAGAGTAATTACCATAATATTCCGCAAATCAATGGTATAGATCAGCAGTTTGGTGCTCAATTTAAAGCTAAGGATGTTAAATTCAATGCTAAGAAACAAGAGTTCAGCTTAGATATCGCACAGGCTTATCCGGCACCGGCAAACGTAAATTCATGGATTAGATCTTATAAGGCCGGTAATAATGGATTAATTGTTTCTGACGAGTTTTCTATTCAAAATCCAAACCATGCAAATATCATTCACTTTTTGCTAGCCAAAGAACCATCCCTCCAGAATGGTAAAATTCTGTTGAATAATGGAACACATTCACTAACTTATGATACTAAGCAATTCGATGTCAGTGTAGATGCTGTTGAACAAGATGACAACCGATTAAGCAAAGTTTGGGGTACTACTGTTTACAGGCTTTCCTTTAAAGCCAAAGATATCAAGGCTAAAGGAAAATACACGTTTAGCATTAAATAAGGCTCCTATGAAAAGAAGAACCTGGATACAACAGGCCAGTTTACTATTTACTGGATTAACTTTAGGTCATACAAATGCTGAAGGATCTCCTCAAAAAAAGAATGCACCAGGACTGGGAATGTCGGAAGAAACTAACGACCGGGTCTATTGGGTGAGTCTGATTAGCCAGATGGCAAAACCTATCTTATCCAATATTAGCCAAGGCACCTTACAAAAAAACATGCCAATGGTCGTCAGCGAATCCTTTGATGGCCGCAATCCGAAAGTAGGCTATTTGGAGGCCTTCGGTCGATTATTAGCAGGTATGGCACCTTGGCTAGCTTTGCCGGGCGATGAATCAGAAGAAGGTAAAACCCGCTCCCGTTTTTTAAGACAAGCCCAACAAGGGATAGCACATGCTGTTGACCCTACATCTGCTGATTATTTTGCCTGGCGCGATAAATCGAAGCAAACCCTAGTCGATGCCGCACACTTAGCTTTGGCTTTTCTAAGAGCTCCAAAGGCGCTTTGGGAACCCCTGTCAGTAAAAACAAAACAACAAGTAATCGAAGAGTTTAAATACATTCGATGGATTAAGCCCAATGAAAGTAATTGGCTTCTATTTGCGTCGATGTGCGAAACATTCCTTTACAGCATTGGAGAAGAACCTGACCGCCAAAAGATTGATTATGCAATCCAGAAGTTCGATCAAGATTGGTATGTAGGCGATGGCTGGTACAGTGATGGCGATCGATTTAGTTTTGATCATTACAACGGCTACGTGATCCATTGTATGCTGGTTGAAACGTTAAGACATAACCTTTCCGCAGGCGAAGCATACCAAGCACAGTTCGAGAGAGCTTATAAACGTATGCAACGCTATGCGCACCACCAAGAACGAATGATTTCGCCAGATGGCTATTACCCGATTATCGGTCGTAGTTCTACCTACAGAAATGCTGCATTCCAACCCTTGGCAGCAGTTGCTTTAGATAAAAAATTACCTGATGACTTAAAACCGGGGCAAGTTCGCGCAGCAATGACTGCTATGCTAAAACATATTTACAGTCCTAATATTTACGATAAACACGGCTGGTTGGTGTTAGGATTGACCTCCGCCGCGCAAGGTAATTTAGCAGATTCTTACACCAATGTTGGGTCTTTGTATGAAGCCTCCTTATCCTTCATCGCCTTAGGATTACCTGCGAATGATGAATTCTGGACTAGCAAACCGGAAAGATGGACGGCGCAAAAGGCCTTTTCCGGGGAGCAATTTCCCCGAGACTATTATGTAACCTATTAAAAACTAGAGATGAAAACACGATTTAACAAGCTCAAAGCATCATCGATAGCTGCCGCTGCTGCAGCAGTCCTATTTATGAATATGACACCCTATAAGCAGCCGGCCTTTATCGATGCAGCTTTCAAAAAAGCCGAAAAGCAATATCATTATTTAGCAAAAGAAGCCGATGTCTTGAAGAAATTTCCACGGACTACTGATAAAAACGGAAAGTTAAAAGGAACTGATGAATGGGATTGGACTGGCGGATTTTTCCCAGGATCACTCTGGTATATCTATCATCAAACAGCCAACGAGCAAACGAAAGCAGCAGCCATTAAATGGACTGAAGCTTTAGAAAAAGCAAAGGATCTAGACCAACATCACGACATCGGTTTTGTGATGTATTGTTCTTATGGAAATGCAATTAAGTACCTAAAAGACCCAGCAAAAATCAAAGAATATCAAGATATTATTGTCCATTCTTCAAACACCGCTTTACATCGCTATGATCCAAAGGTTGGTCTTATAAAATCTTGGAACGAAAAGAAATCCTGGGACGGTAAAACCCTTTGGAAATATCCGGTAATTATCGACAATATGATGAACCTGGAAATGCTGTGTTATGCTTCCGACTTAACGGGCGATCCGAAGTATAAAAAGGTAGCCATATCACATGCGGATCAAACCATGAAGAACCATTTCCGGCCAGATTATTCGACTTACCATGTGGTCGATTATGATAGCCAAGGCAATGCTATCCATAGGCAAACAAACCAAGGATTCGCAGATAACTCAACCTGGTCGAGAGGACAAGCTTGGGGCATTTATGGATTTACCATGATGTATCGGGAAACAAAAAAATCAGAATACCTCAAAACTGCGCAAAAGGCAGCGAAATATTATATCCAGCATCAAAACATGCCGCAGGACAATATTCCATACTGGGATTTTAATGCCCAGCAAGCAGGCTTTCAATCGGATGTTGATTTCTCTGGCCGCCAACTTTCTTACATCCCTCGAGATGCATCAGCAGCAGCTATTGTTGCCTCTGCATTGGTTGAATTAGCTGGCTTTTCGAAAGGAAAGGATAAAGAATTATTCCTAAACTTCGCGAAACAGACCTTAGAAACTCTATCAGAACCTGCCTATTTTGCGGATTACCAAAGCAATGGCGGATTTCTTTTGAAACACAGCGTGGGAAGTTTGCCACATAATTCAGAAGTTGATGGACCACTAACCTACGCCGATTATTATTACCTGGAAGCATTAACGAGGTTGAAAAAATGGAAATAAAATAAAAAGCCTGAAATGTAAATTTCAGGCTTTTTATTTTAGGACTCGAGGCCTTTTAGTAATTCTATTTTATAGCTTAGTTCATCTACAATATCTTTTACCACTGGCGAGCTTCCAGAAGCTTTATACCGTACTCTCCCCTTCTTATCAATTAAGATTTTAGTTGGAATACCTTTTATTTCATATTTTTCTACTAAAGCATCTTTGCTGGACATCTGATCATATAACACATGGAAAGAATAGTCTTTCTCTTTCATAAGCTTAGCTACACGATCTTTATAGTCGTCTCCACGTTCCCAAGTATTAATAAATAAAAACACTACATCCTTGTCGTCTTTATATTTATCTACTGCGGCCTGCATACCTGGAAAAGAATTAATACATGGACCACACCATGTTGCCCAGAAATCTAATACAATCACTTTCCCTGCGAAATCTGAGGACTTTACGACTTTGCCTTGCATATCCATCATCTCGAATGGAATAGCATCTTGGTCTACTAAAGCAGCCTTCCACTCACGCTGATTATCCTTCTCCTTTTTCTTCTCTACGCGCTCTTTATAACTAGCCCAACTAGATGTCGTGCTACCTAGCTGTTGGAATAGATTTGGCCCTTCTTGCTCTTGAACTTTGGTTAAATCTTTTTGCGAAAACTGATTATCTAATAGCAAGAAAGCATCAAAATAACGTTTTACACCTAACAAAGCTTTAAACTCTTCATCCTTTAGGTTTAATTTTTTTGATTCTATCATCGCTAATGCTTGATCCCACTTCTCTTGCGCTATCAATACCTGAGCATATAAGCCATATACTTGTTGTTCTGTACGGTTTGACTTACTTATTTCAGCGTTATAGTTTGCAACTACAGTTTCTAGTACTTGTTCTGCTTTATCATAATCCTGCGCCTCAAAATAATGATAGGCTAAATCATAATGATATTCTAAGAGCCGCGAAGCATCATTGACCTTTTGAATATAAGAATTCGCAATTTCAACTTCATCATTGGCCAAAAGTTTCTTGGCTACTTTCGCATAAGTTGAATTCAAGAAAGCTTCTTCTTTTAATAATCCCTTATGACGTTTTGTCCATTTGCTGAAGTCCTTTTTGAAGCTATCATAATCCAAATAATCATTCAACAAGATTCCTAATTCATCATTTGCGGCAAAACTGCTTTTAGGGAATAATTTTATAGCTTTCTCCTTGGCTAAATTACTTGTTTCTACGTCGCCTAAAAATCCAAAGATACTTCGTGCATGCAATATGTAATCCTGATTTTTAGTGTTCAACAAATGAGTAGCTTCCCATTTAATACTATCCTTTGCCAGTTCAGATCCGGAGGCCAATAATCTATTAACTCGATCCTGAACTTGCTTAAAAGTAAGATTTTCTTGTTTTGCTAGTTGCGCTTTTACCCCCTGCAAACCGATGAGGTTCAACGCTAAAAATGTTCCTAAATAGATTCTTTTCATAATCTTTTTTTAATTGTTTCTATTTCTATAATCAATATCTACGATTTCATCAAATCCTGTAAACTTTCGGAGAACTTTCTGCGTAATTTGGCCATCTGACTCAATCGAGTAAAAACGAAGTTCTCCTGCCCCTCCCGAATTAACTGCAACAACCAATTCTTTATTATAGGAATCATGTTTATCAAGTTCCCAGGATCGCTGTTGATGCACTTGGAAATCGCCTAATTGTTCATTAGCAGCTAATTGAAGCACCAAACTCGCCTGATTTGTTTGTAAATCATACTTGTAGATATTACGTGAGGTAGCATAATAAAAAATAGGTCGATCGGTAAGAGCCGAGAAGAATTTGGCCTGATCAAACTCTGCTGCAGTTTGAAGAGAAACTTCTTGCTTTGCTTTAGCCATAGCAGATACAAATTGCGCTATGGTATAAATAGAAAAGCTGCCTGTATTCGGATCTTTCATGATGTATAGCACTTCATCATTAGCACCATTCATAGCTGCTATCGCTGTTTTACCAATACTAGCTAGATTAAACTGGTTTGCCGGATTTGGCACCATTTCTAAAAGGTTCCGCGTGCTATATCCCATTCTTAAAAATCGTTTTCCCTTGTTATCATAAAAGATGGAAGAAATCGCATTATCTGTAGCTACAAAAGGAAATATTTCATAATCTTGTGTATAGGCTAATGGATCTGAATAAGTATTGGATGACCCACCAAAATCCGGCCCAATATTACCATAGACTAGTCCGTTATTAATCAAAAAGATATCCGTTGGATAACCCGCTGCCTTATAAAAGTTCATTCCAAAATAGAAGTCCTTCTTTGGAGAAACCTCTCCTGGAAATATCGTTTTTTTATCACCATTGATGAATAGATCATCCGCATTCATACGGTAAACATTATCATCAGTGGCTACAAAAACAAAACGTAGACCCTTGTTTATGGCAGCACTTACTTTACGGATGGGGACAGACCAATTCGTTTTACTAAAACTCTCTTCTACTTTATAAAAAACCTCTCCATCTTCCCGAACAAAGTTTAAATGCCCTTTTCCACCTTTATTAGCAGCGATATAATAGCCGTTATATAAGGTACTATTCACAATTAAGTTCAAAGATTTATAACTACGCACTTTAGTTTGCGAATCTATTGCTGTGAATAATAAGGAATAATTCCCTGGAGTTACATCAATTTCCTTATCCAAATTTTGTTCTGTACTGATTATAAATTCTTCAGTTTGCGAGTACAACTTCCATTCATAGGTATAAGAAGCGTTTGGATTTAATGTAGATTGTACTTTTGGCTGAATTTTCAGCACTTTGGTTTGTTCAATTTGATACGTATCAGCATCAGTTTGAATGGTCAATTCATTAACCTCAGCCTGCTTATAATTATTCTCCTCTTTCGTACAGCTGGAAAAACCTAGCAAGACGAGTAGAAGGAATGTATAGTTAAGTTTCATAATTTCTTAGCTTAATTTAGAATGATATTTCTTGTCCGTTTTCGTCTACTTTCCTGAAGCCATACTCTGCTTCGTAGGCATCAAGTGCTATATTCAGTTTTTGATACATATTAATGATATCAGCATAAATATATTTACCGCCATATGGAACAGTACGAAAATCATTAATACCTAAAACTTGAATCATAAACAATAACCGTTCACTGGAATAAGCACCAAAATAATAGGTAACATCGGAGGTCCAATTACCAGGCTTGCTCACAATGGAAGTGATATTCAACTTAAATGAACTATGGCTTCGTGCCCCTTTTGGAAATTCATTTGCTGTTACTTTCACATAGTTGCCCGAGGCACCTGTTTGAAAAATCCCATTATCCGCAACTTTTAATTTTAACTGAAAGATTTCCTTATTCATGTTTTCAGTTTTATAAACCACAATAGGATATAAGAAAGTAACCGCCTTGGCCGGGAAGCTCATTTTAGTGAAATCGAAATGAATTCCTTGTTTGGCTGTAGAAATGGGATCGATATCCAATTTAAATTCCCGCTCTTGTTCGCTTGGCCAGCCCGTAAGCATTAGTGGGATATAAACGGTATCTTTTTCCTTAGGTACAATATTCAGCGCAAAAGTATAGTTCAAACTATCGGTGGTGATATCTGTAGTTTCTGCGAAAGTGAGCCCCGATCCTGCAGAATAAACTGATAACTTATCTTTTTGACAGCTCATGATTATACTGAGTAACACGAAGCTGTAGTATAATTGTATTTTTCTCATGGGTTTAATAGCTTGGATTAAATTCTAATTCAGCATCCGGAATTGTTACTTGATAATTCTGTGGAGTTATTTGGGCAGACTTGAACAACATGTTTGTGGCACCGATTCTTTTGTAATAATAAAACGTTTGCCCTTCTGCATAAAATTCCTTCAGATATTCTTTGGTAATCTCTGCTCTCAAGAGTTCCTTAGTATTAATTTTTTGAGTGCTTAAATCGTTTATAAGGCCTCTATTTCTACGAACAGTATTCAAATGCGCTAGACTTTCCTCGATCGTAGTAGCACCTTCGGCCATCATGTAGTACAATTCAGACATGCGAAATAAGGGCACCGTTTGATCCAAACGATTCGTTCCCGTAGCACCGGCCCAAGTTTGCCAATATTTAGAGGTAAAATAGGTAGCTCCATCAATTTCAATCAAATTTTTAAAACGATAATCCTTCGTTTCAACAGCAACTGTGCTTTCAAATAAGGTTCTATAGTTTGCTATGCTTCGGAATAATCGATTACTAGGCAAAGAAGATTCATAAAAATATACCTTACCAACCCCAACACCTGTTTTCACCCATCGTTCCATATCAAATACCCGGATAGCAAAAATCAATTCATCTGAAAATAATCGATCTTTAATTTTAACATCCGTTGTCGTAATGGCAGCAGGTTTTACAAAGGTGAAAATACCGGATTTGATGATTTCTTCCGCAAGTTGTTTTGCTTCTAACGATTTACCCAAATATTGAAGAACACGTGCTTTAGTTGCCAAAACAGCATAATGGTTCATTCTATATTTTCTGGAGACATTGCCTTCCATGATGGGATCATTCTTCAATAAGGTTACAGCATCATCCAAATCTTTGAGAATTAATTCACAGTTTTCTTGAATCGTTAATGCTGGTTCAGAAACGGTATTAAAGTTTAAACGATAAGGGATAGCTTTTCCTGATGCATTTATATCTTGACTACCAAATAACCGTAACAAATCAAAGTGCAGGTATGCTCTTAAGCCCAAAGCCTCACCTTTAATTAAAGCATAATTATCTCCTGTAAATACGGACTTCTTAGCATCGATATAGCTCAACATATTATTGATCGTTGCAATTGTAAAATAACCTTTATTCCAAATATCACGGGTATAAGCATTATTGGCATATAAGAAATTACTGCTATTGTAAAGTGTGTTGATTGAAGTTAAGTTATAGTTTTGTGCCATAGCAGACACAACGCCCATCGTCAAGTTATCGCCATATAATTGTTGGCTTGCCATACTAACGTAAATACCGGTAAGGCCTTGTTTAAAACCGACTTCATCAGCGTATAACTTTTGGTCGGAAACACTTGATTTTGGTTCTACTTCCAAAAATTTAGAACAACTGCTTAGGAGCAGTAAAGGAATGCAGCAAAGTGCTATAGTTATAAATTTCATTTTCATAAGATTAAAAGCTAGCTCTTAAGGATAATGTATAATTGCGGTAAAATGGATTATTAATTCCTCTTTCAATTTCAATGCTACTGAAACGGAATAAATCATTAGTAGAACCCATTAATTTTAAACTATTGAATCCCATTTTTTTAATAAATGGCTGTTTCACTAACGTATAACCAAGTGATAAGCTCATGAGACTTAATGTATTATCATCTTGCACAAAGCGAGAGGTAGCACGTGTTGGCGAATTCGTATTATAAATACTAATAAACTTATAGATACTTTGGTCTCCAGGTTGTTTCCAACCAAAGTCATACGCTCTTCTATCTACGTTATTAAGAACGGAAGCATTTTCCACACGATCTGCTAAGGTTTCATTATACAATTGACCACCAAAGCGATACTCCAATAAAATATTTAAGTCAAAGCCTTTGTATAGAAAGTTCGTCCCGATAGTTCCTCGTAAAATTGGATCAGTATTTCCATAAGCTATTTTATTGGTTGAAGACCAATTGGCAACAGGATTACCAGCAAGATCTAGGTAAATTTCACGTCCTGTCGCTGGATCAATTCCTAATGATTTAACCACATAAATGGTGTTCATCGATTGTCCTTCTTGAAACTGAATATTAGGAACCGTTTGTTTTTTATTAGCTTCTGAACTTGCATTGAGTTTATCATTACTGATTTTCAAGGAGTTTGAAATCTCAACTAAGGTATTTTTATTATGTGCAGCATTAGCAAAGATGCTCCACAGGATGCCTTGTTCTTTATTCTCAAATGCTTTAAAACGTCCATACAGTTCGTAGCCTTCATTTCTGATCTTTCCTAAATTTTCAAAATAAGAGGATAAACCTACGGAAGGTGCTAAAGAAACCGGAATAATGGTGTTATTGGTTAATCCACGATAATGATCGAAACGCAGCTCTAAACGCTCATTTAAAAAGGAAGCATCCAAACCAATATTCCATTCCCTTTTTTCCTGCCATCCTAAATTCGGGTTACCGATATTTTGCAAAACGGAGCCTAGTTCACCATCATAAATATATTGGCCCAAAAAAGAATACCTGGTTTGAGAAGAATAGGCCGGAATATTTAAAGATCCGGTACTTCCGTAGCTACTTCTTAACTTCAACCGATTTACAGCTGTCAAATCCTGCATAAAGGCTTCATGATGCAAATTCCAGCCCGCTCCTAAGGACCAGAAAGTACCATATCTTTCGTTAGTACCATATTGCGAAGAACCATCCCGTCGGATTGAAACATCAAAAAGATACCGGTTGGCATAGCTATAGTTACCATTAAATAATAAACCTAAGCGATTCACAATACTCTCATCCCCTAAAGGCTTTGCATTCGGCTCGTATTGGGTTGCATATAATAAATGATCTAGCTTATCATAGCCAAAACCTACGGCCTTTACCCGATAAGAATCATAAGTCCGACTGGCTAAATTTACACCTACGGTACCAAGTAATAAACTTTTACCAAACCGTTTATTATAGTTTCCTAATACATTAAACTCATAATTAAGCAATTCACTATTCATTTTGTTGTAAGACCCTTTTAATTTTGGATCTGCAACTTGACCGAAGGATGTATGTTGGGCGGGTAAAAATTGATCAGCTTTTCCCATTTCTTTCCCTATACTAAACTGAGTTTCAAAGAACAAACCATCCATGGCGTTATAACGCATTTGAAAATTGTTTTGAAAGCCAAACAAACCTTGTTGGTCGATCGTGTTCAACGAGGAATTAAATAATGGATTTGTTATTCTACTGGAATAACCATCTTCAAAGCTGATGTCCTCCAAATAAAATTTAATTTTTCCATCATTATCATATGGAGACCAATAAGGATTCATTTGCACATAACTATTGAAGCTTCCATAATTAGATTCATTGGATTTAGTTTGATAAATACGTATCGAGTTACTAAACAACAACTTGTTAGTACGATAGGATAAATCAAACTGGCCGGAATAATTTGTTCTATCCTGATTTTTCATCACGCCATTTTGAAATCCAGCAGTGGCTTGCACGCCATAGCGAATTACATCATCCCCACCAGAAAGGTAGAGCGTCGTACGGTTATTTATTCCGTTCTGAACCGGAATTTGTAGCCAATTGGTATTGATCCCTCCTTCAGCAGCCTTCAATCGAAGGTTATAAATTTGATCCTTTTGAATTCTTCGAATGGGACTTTCATCGGTATATAATAAAGCTTGTTGTTCAAAATCCAATTTCTCCTGCGCATTTAATAAGTTATAAACACTTAAATCAGGCGTATTTATACCGAAGTCATTGTTCACCACAAGTCTGAGTTTACCTTTTTCTGGAGCCAAGGTTGTCACAATCATAACGCCATTTGCAGCTCTGGATCCATACACAGAAGTAGCAGAAGCATCCTTTAAAATGGTGATATCCGCAATTAAGTTAATATCCAGATCCATAATCCGTTCGATGCCGACTTCAAAACCATCCAATATAAATAAGGGTTGATTTGGGCGTTGCGAAATTTCTCCACTTAAATTTGGAAAACTATTCTGTCCTCGAAGTTGAATTTCAGGAACATGATTGATATTTCCACCATTTAGGTTATTGGCAACAATTTGAAAGGAAGGTTCAACCGCTGAAATAGCCTTAAAAATATTTGTAGGATTGATTTTTTTAAGATCCTCCCCTTTCATACTTATTGCAGAACCTGTAAAATTTTCTTTGGGCCTGCTAAAAATTCCATTTACAACAACATCTTCCATTTGCACAGCTTTTGAATGCAACACAATTTGTGTCGCAGACAAACTGTTTACAGCCATTGTTTTCGATTCAAAACCTATCATCGAAATGAGAAGCTGATCGGGCAATTCAACCCGAATCATGAACTTACCTTGCTGGTTACTGGCTGTTTTAATCCCAGAATTTTTGGAAGTTATTGTCGCATTGGAAATAGGTTTCCCTTGATCGTCAAGCACAAATCCATGCAAAATTTCTTGTTGCTGAACCGAAGCAGCCCCATTGCTGCTACCCACACGCACTACACTTCCCTGACTTGGTAATTTAGAAAGTATTACCTCTTTTCCTTCAATTTTATATTGAATACCTTGTTTCCGTAAGGCATGATCTAACACTTGTTCAATGGTCATTTTTCGACCATCAAAATGGACCGGATTCGCATTATCCATAATATCCTTTCGAATAAAAAACGAATAACCGGATTGCTCTTTCAATAAGCTAAATAACTCCCGTAAAGTCATATTATCATGCTTTATCTGGAGAACTTGTCCATAGGCCATGGAGACCAAAGAAAAGCACAAGAGCACGAAATAGGCCATCTTACCCTTCCTAAATAGGCAGGTAAGGCACGACTTAATCGGAGCTAATCGTAAAAACGAAGCTACTTCTTTCATAGTTAATAATAATTTGTTTTTAATTAATGATTGGTTTCTTTTCTAATTAGGAATGCAGATTAGTGAACTAACAGGATTCTTCCTTTTAATTCCATTTTTACCCCAGAATCTGCAAATGCCTTCATTATATATTGCAAGGAATTTGAACGATTTAATTCACCATAGAATTCCAACCTCGGAATTGCGCTGGCATACACAACCTGAATATCATACCAGCGTTCTAATTGACTCATGATTTCAGGAAAAGGCATGCCTTCAAAATTAAACTTGTTGTCCTTCCAGGAAACAACGGCCATAACATCTGCTTTTTTAATAGTAATAACAGCGGCATTGATAGGTTGAATGGCCTGTTCACCTGGTTTTAGTATAACCGATTTATTCTTGTTGTTCAGAAATTTAACAGATCCTTCCAGGAGACTCGTTTTGGTAGCCATAGAATTTTCATATGCATTGACATTAAAATGAGTTCCTAGAACCTCAATGCGATTTCCATTGGAGAGTTCCACAATAAATTTTTTATGCTTATCCCTCGCGACTTCAAAGTATACTTCGCCTTCAATTCGGACAGTACGACTGTCACCAGTAAACTGGGAAGGAAAATGAATGGATGATTCAGCATTCAGCCAAACACGGCTTCCATCTGGTAAAACGGCCTGATACTGCCCCTTTCGAGGTGTTTCTAACGTATAAAATTGTACTTCACTTCCTGTTTGGAAAACTGACTCTCCATTTTCATAAGTCAATCCTTCTTCTTTACTACATAATTGAGATTGTTTTTCATCAAGGATGATTTCCTGACCAGCACTTAACCGTAAGGTAGCTTTATTGCCTCCAGCAGCAACATCATAAAAAGCAATTTCTGTTGGGTTTACGGATTGCTTGTTTCCAAAATAAAAATAGGCCGAGAAGCAACATATTAATACAGCGGCTGCAGCTACATAAGGATAAAAACGTTTTAACAAACTAAGCTTAGCGACAGGAGAAGGAATACGTGCTTTTATCTTTTCATCAACCCTTAATACTAGCGCCTCAATTTCTTCAGGATGTGAAAATTTTTCATTATCCAATTGTTGCATAATTAAAGAATCGAGCAAAGTCGATTGATCAGGATCGGAAAAATAGGTCAACAACAACTGATATTCATCATGGTTAATACTATTGTTGATGTATTTCTGTAATAAGATTTCTAATTCGGGCTTATTTATCACTGGTTATTTTTTAGCTAATACGGAGCAACATGAAAAACCAGCAGCTCTGGTTTTCATTTTTTTTACTTTTTTTTAAAAAACAACTGTAACAAATTGATTTAAGGGATTTTATTTATGAGGATGGAAGAAAAAATCAAGACCATCAGAGTGATGGAGCGATCGTAATGTTGGAAAATAAATCGATGAGCTCGACTAATATGATCATTTACGGCACTTTCAGAAATCTGTAACAAACGACTAACCTCCGCATAAGATTTCCCTTCTAATTTACAAAGCGTAAAAACTAATTTCCGTTGTGCTGGCAGCGCTTCTATCGTTCGCATCAACTCCTTATCTTTCAGTAACTGCAGTTTTAAAGCTTCCGGATATTCTACCTGCGCAATATTATCCCATACCACTTGCATCAGCTCTCTATCCTTGGCTAAACGACGAAAATAATCATTTACTAAATTTGTCCCTATCCGGTATACATAAGATTTAAATGATTTTTCAGGATCTATCAGGTGCCTCTTTTCCCAAACACGAACAAACAATTCCTGCAGCATCTCTTCAACCAGGTCGGTAGATTTAAGTAAATTAAAAAGGTTACCCGCTAGCTGATATTTATATCGATGATATAAATAATCAAATGCATCTACTTCCCCGTTTTTTAATCGGTTCAGGTAATTTCGCTCTTCGATATGGGAGGATTCGTTCAATTTAAAGGTTTCTTAAAAAAGCGAATTAATAAAATCTTTCCTAAAATATCAAATCCTTTCCTGCTTATCAGTCAATTCTTAATTCGATATCAGCTCCCCCCACAGCTCTCCTAATTTCCAATTACGTATTGTAAACTCCGATTACGTTCCGTAATTTACGTCCGTACCAATACGTGAATTATGATCAAGAAAGGATTTGGGATTAAGAATATAGCCGAAATGCTCGGCATATCTGTGTCAACTGTTTCCAGAGCCCTCCGCGATGCCCATGATATTAATCCTGAAACTAAAGAAAAGGTATTAGCCCTTGCCCGCGAACTCAATTTCAAACCCAATAAAAATGCGTCCGCCTTAGCCTCAGGGAGTACCAAAAACATCGGAGTCATCATTCCATTTATCACCAATTACTATTTCAGCACTGTGATATCAGGTATACAGGAAGCTGCCTTTGAACTCGGTTACAACATCATCCTTTTTGTTACTAACGATGAAATGGAACGCGAGCGCAATCTGATTGAAAACCTGGATACCACGAGTTTAGATGGTTTATTAATTTCCATTTCCGCAAACTCTTCTGTTGTAGAGCAGTTTGAAACCTTATTAAAAGATGATTTTCCCATTGTCTTTTTCGACCGCGTACCTAAAGATATCGCAGCATCTAAGGTGATGCAGAGCGATTTTGAAGGCGCTTTTATAGCAACAAATCATCTTATTGAAAAAGGCTATCAACATATTGCTCATATTGCCGGTCCGGAAAATATGAACTTCAGTAAAGAACGCCTTCGGGGCTATCTAACTGCCCTTCAACGAGCCCGTATCCCCATTCAAGAAGACCTCATTATTTATTCAGGATTTACCCAGCAACATGGCTTTGATGATGTAGAAGCACTATTGGCGAGTGGCGAAAAAGTAGATGCTATTTTTGCGGTAAATGACCGTAAAGCCATTGGTGCCATTTTAGCCTTAAAGAAAGCGGGGATAAAAGTTGGTGAAGAAATAGGTGTTATTGGCTTTACGAATGACCCGATCTCTACCATTGTAGAACCCAACCTGACTACGGTGGAAGAACCCGCCTTCGAAATTGGCCAGCAAAGTTGCCAGCTTTTAATAAAACATATCAAAAATAAAGATTATGAACCCCGCTCGGTAATTATTCCTTGCAAACTCATCAATAGAGATTCGGCTTAATTCAATCTTTTTTCCAACCTTTCACTCCCCTATTTTACCATGCGATAATATGTGCTGCGGCTGATATTCAATAAACGACGAATATCAGCCGCATCTAATAAATGCGGATAGGCAGGCTTGGCTGAGGAAGGGGAATCGCTTTTGGAAGACAGGGTTTCCGCATCTAGGGAATTAGAAATCGTTTGTTGTAGCCCTTTTTCTATGAGAATATGAATCTTCTCTAACAGGAGGCATACGCGTAAAAGTTCTTGCTTCATCGCATTGGTATTAATGAACACCTATTTAATTAGCACCACTCTTTAGAGTTATTTATTGATTATCAACAAATCGTAGCCTTCAAATTAATCTTTTTCCATGGAGCTTGCCCTAAAATGAAGGTTAAATAAATAAAAGTATTTTGTTAAATAACATTCGGTTAACCTAAAATACCTTGAAAAACAAATAGCTTTGACTTAAATCAACAACGCATGTCTTTTACTGCTTTACAGGTCTTTTTGAATCCTAAACGGCAGCAAATTCACCTATATTCAAAACATCTACAGCCTGACAGGATACTCAAAACAACCTGATAGTTTATTGAAATTCACTACATCATTACCTCTCTCGATATATTGTGTATTATCAACACTAAGCGCAGAAGAATGAGAGGTAACTATGCGTTTTAAATAGCTATAAATCAACTATATAAATGATAGCAATTTAAAAATTGAGCAGTACCCTAATTCCTGATGTAGTAATGTGTAAATAAATAATTTGGTTCCAAACATATACATCACAATATTTGTTATAGTTATATTAAATCTAGGTTACCTATTATAAATCAAAATCCAAATCCATATGAAGCATCTATACGTGTTTTTATGTTTCGTATTTAGCGCAAACCTCTTATTTGCCCAGAGTACGATCTCCGGAACAGTAAAAGATAGCCAATCGGCTAACGTGATTCCGGGAGTAACAGTCATACTAAAAGGGAAAGGTGCCAGTACACAAACTGATGCTGCCGGTCGATTTACCCTCACGGCCTCCCCTACTGACTCGCTTACTTTTACCTTTATCGGTTATGTTTCGCGTACGCTTCCTGTAGGTGATCAAACCTTTTTCAACATCTCCTTACAAAGTAGCGACCAGTCTTTAGAAGAAGTGGTTGTGGTGGGTTATGGTACGCAACGTAAAATTGACCTCACCGGTGCTATCGCGCAGGTAAAGGGGGAAGAAATTGCGAATATGCCCAATGCCAACCCGATCAGTTCCCTACAAGGTAAGGTGGCAGGTTTAACCATCTCCAACTCCGGTACACCGGGTGGAGCACCAACGGTTCGTATTCGGGGTATCAATAGTACCAACAACTCCAACCCGCTTTATGTGGTGGATGGAGTATTGCATGATAACATCGATTTCATTTCGCCACAGGATATTGAAACCATCGACGTACTACGTGATCCATCTTCCATTGCTATTTATGGTCTTCGCGGTGCCTCGGGGGTAATTGCTGTGACTTTGAAAAAAGCAGCTCGCGGACGTACAGCGATTAATTTCACGGGGTCTGTAGGCGTCAATAAAGTAAATGACCGTATTGAGCTGGTGGATGCTGCCGGATTTAAAGAATTATACGATAGACAATTGGTAAACCTGGGCAAAGCACCTTTCGATTACAGCAAATACACGGCAAATACAGATTGGCAGGATTTGGTGCTTCGTTCAGCATTCAATAGCAACAATAACCTAAGCATCTCGAATTCTGGTGAGAAATCATCGACGCAATTTAGTTTAGGCCATAGTAAACAAGAGGGTGTGGTACGTAATGGCGACTATGAGCGCTTTACTGCCCGTCTAAATCAAGAAATTAAAGTTTCGGAACGAATTCGAGTTGGTGGTGAAATTGCCGGTTCTTACTGGAAGATGAAACCAACGAATGCCTCATTGACCAATGCCTTATGGGCAGCACCCATTGTGGATGTGCAATATGATGAAAGAACCTATTATGCGATGCCAAGCTTTCAACGTGCGCAGGTGGGAAATCCGATTGCTTCCTTAAACCGCATGGATGGCACTTCGCTACAACGTGGTTACCGTTTTGTGGGTAGCCTATTCGGGGAAATTAAAATATTAGATAACTTAACTTGGAAATCGACTGTATATACCGATTTAGGGTTTAACAATTCCAGAGGTTACTCTCCATTAGCCACACGCTTTATCTACTTAGGTGAAAATGGTGGTGCGGACTCCTTCTTCCAGGATGATCGGGTGTATACATCCGTAAATCAAGCGGCACAAGAATACAGACGCTTCCAACAGGATCATACCCTAACTTGGGAACAATCTTTCAATGAAGACCATCGTTTAACCGGAGTAGCAGGTTTTACGACGGTTTATAATGATAATACCGGCATTAGTGGTACACGTCGTGACACGACATTAAATGTGCCTAATGACCCTAATTTCTGGTATTGGGATATTATTAATGAGAACTCCAATCCAAAAGGCGATTACGCAGGTAATGGGTCTAAAAATTCTGTCGTTGGTCTTTTTGCCCGTGCGAATTACGCCTTTAAGAACAAATATTTAGTGAATGCCACCATTCGTCGGGATGGTAGCTCTAAATTCGCTCCTAAAAACCGTTGGGGAACTTTCGGATCCGTAGGTTTAGGCTGGGTTGTGTCGGAAGAAGAATTCTTTAAAAGCATAGAGAAAATCAATTTCATGAAACTTCGCTTTGCCTGGGGTAAAATCGGTAACTCCAATGGTGTAGCCGATAATGTGTATTTACCGGGACTTACCAATGGTGCTACCGCTATTTTCGGCGATAATATCTACAGTTCTGTGGCTCCGGCTTATATTCCCGATCCGAACCTGCATTGGGAAGTGGTGAACGGGATGGATTTAGGCTTGGAATTGAAGGCTTTCAATAGTAAATTGAGTGCGGAAGTGAACCTCTATGATCGGACGACTTCTGATATCCTTACCTCCTTGACCTTACCATCGTTACAGACCTCCTATTTTACCAACTTGGGTAAAATTACCAACCGCGGTATCGAGGTGACATTAGGATGGAACAACCAAGTGAATGATTTTAGTTACGGTATCAATGCCAATTATTCGTACAACAAGAACTTTGTAAATTCTATCGGTGATAAAATCGACTTTAAGATTACGGGAAATGAGGGGGCGAACGTGACAGAAACAGGCAAATCCATTGGGTATTTCTATGGCTACAAACAGGTTGGTATTTACCAAACGCTTGCGGACCTAGATAAGATGCCGAAATTTGCTGACTCTGCGCCTGGTGATATTGCTTTTGCAGATATCAATGGCGATGGCAAAATTGGCCCTGAGGACAGAACTTACCTAGGAACTCCATTCCCTCCCCATAACTTCGGGATCAACTTAAGCTTTGGCTATAAGAACTTCGATTTACAGGTGGAAGGCCATGGTGTAGCAGGCAATAAAATCTATGCACAACGTAGAACGCGCAACTTTGCGGATTTGAACTATGAGGCAAATCGCTTGGATGCTTGGACTGCTCCTGGAACCAGCAACGTAGAACCTATTCTGGATAACAGCCGGGGTAACAACTACCAATTCAGCTCTTATTTCTTAGAGCCGGGCGACTTCTTCCGGATTCGTACTTTACAATTAGGCTACAGCTTCGGCGATGCTTTATTGGAGAAATCCATTATCCGTAAAGCGCGGGTATTTGTAAGTGCGCAGAACTTGAAAACATGGAGTAAAGTAACAGGATATACACCGGAAGCTGCGATTTCCAGCATTATTGCTGGCGGTACAGATAATGCGACTTATCCACTACCTGCAACTTACACCTTTGGAGTTAACCTATCTTTCTAACCAATTAAAGAATGTACATCATGTCAAAATATTTAAATATAGCACTGGCCTTAGGATCGTCAATCATCCTATTCAGCAGTTGTGAGAAGTTTTTAGATACGGCACCCCAAGGGAAATATACCGAGGATAATTACCCTTATCCGGAAGGTGGTAGTACGTATGATCAGTATATTTTTCCAGCCTACAACGATTTGCGGAGTTACTCCGTGCATGTGGACGGCTTTGTGAATGCGACCAGCATCCGCAGTGATGATGCCGATAAAGGAAGTACCGCATCTGATGGTGGTGCTGATGTTATCGCGATGGATAACTTTCCTGTATTGCCATCCTCAGGGCGGGCGAATTCCTTATGGTTGGGCTATTATGGGTTGATCAATAAGACAAACCGGGCCATTCACTTAATGGATTCTGTTCAGAATCCGAATCAGGATGAGGCGATGAAGATTCAAACCGAAGCAGAGGCGAAGTTTATCCGAGGCTACTCCTACTTTATGTTGGTTCGTTTATTTGGTTCGGTGCCTAAGTTCGACAAATGGTTCGAAGATCCGGCCAGCCAGAATAACATCCCTCAAAGTACAGCAGGAGAAATCTATGCATTTATTGAGGAGGATTTAAAGTTTGCTGCGCAGAACTTACCCGATGTTTGGGATAGGCAATATATTGGTCGTGCTACGAAGGGAGCAGCAAACGGTATTTTAGCTAAGGTTTACTTGACGCAGAAAAAATGGCAACCGGCTTACGATGCTGCCAATATGGTGAGAGGTTCCGGGCTATATGATTTATCGCAGTCGTATGCTGAAATATTCTCTGAAAAGGGTGAAAACGGGAAAGAATCGGTGTTTGAAATTCAAGGTACGGCTTCTGCTGACCAACAAACTGCAAATGGTATTCAATATGCCAACTTGCAAGGCGTGCGCGGATCAGGGAACTGGAACTTAGGCTGGGGATGGAATGTGCCGAGCCCAGTTTTGGAAGCTGCCTATGAAGCGGGCGATCCGCGGAAAGCAAGAACGATCTTGTATTCCAGTACGACAGCAACCAAGCACTTCTCTTTATTTAATGAGCAAATGCCGGTATACCCTTCAGAAGTACCTAATCCGATGTATAACCATAAGGTGTTGAGCGATCCTGCTTTACGCAATAGCATTAGCCGTGGATCCTGGTGGATGAATATTAGGATTTTACGCTATGCTGATATCGTCTTAATGATGTCGGAAGCAGCGAATGAGCTTGGCAGAACCGATGAGGCTCGGACTTTATTAAATGAGGTTCGCGAGCGTGCTCGTCGTGGTGCAGCTACGGGGGTATTGCCGAATGTGACGAATACAGACCAAGCAGGTTTGCGTGATAAAATCCGTCATGAGCGCCGCATTGAATTGGCCATGGAGCACGATCGTTTCTTTGATTTGGTAAGATGGGGAACTGCACAAACAGCCTTACACGCTGCCGGCAAGACCAACTTCCAGAATTCCAGAGATGTGCTATTGCCTATTCCGCAAGCACAGATCGATATTACCAAAGGTGTTTTGAAACAAAACCCAGGCTATTAATCCTTTATTAAAAGATGAAATCTATGAATAAGCTATTCACTAAAATATCACAAAGTATCCTTCTCCTCTTTATGATGGGTATGGTACTTTCCTGCAGCAAAGATGGAAATCCGAATGGATTGCCTGACGCTGATATATCTCCCTCTTTAGTGGCTCCGAATGATGATGTTATCCGTATTCTAGCCATTGGTAACAGCTTCTCGGAAGATGCGATTGAATCACATCTATACGAATTGGCAAAAGAAAGCGGTAAAACGGTTATCATCGGGAATCTGTATATCGGCGGTGCTTCCTTAGACTTGCATAAAAGAAATGTAGAATATGACGGAGCAGCCTATGAATACCGCAAGGTAGGCATAGACGGCGTCAGAAAGGTTTACAAAAAGATCTCTATTGGTACGGCCTTAGTCGACGAGCATTGGGATTACATTTCCTTCCAACAGGTTAGTCAGAACTCCGGGCAATTGCAATCGGTAAAAGATGCCTTGCCAACTGTATTTAACTTTGTTAAAGAGAAGGCCTTGAATCCTGAGGTACAGTTTATTTACCACCAAACATGGGCCTATGCGAAGTCATCTACCCATGAGGGCTTTTTGAACTATGATAAGGATCAAATGAAGATGTACCAAGCCATTGTGGATGTTTCTAAGCAGGTGAAAGATATCGTGCCAATTGGTATTGTTGTGCCTGCCGGTACGGCCATCCAAAATGCGCGGACTTCCTATATGGGCGATCAATTCACTCGCGATGGCTATCACTTAACCATCCCTTTCGGACGCTATATTGCGGCCTTGACCTGGTTTGAGACCTTGTTCAAGCAAAATGTGGTTGGCATGGCTTACCGTCCAGAAGGGGTATCGGAAGAGGATGCTGCTTTAGCTCAAAATGCGGCGCATTTTGCCGTAGAGAAACCGTATGAAGTAACTGAATTAACCGAATTCCAAGGCGGTAGCAGTGGCCCATTAACCAGTGCGGTATTAATCGACTTTGGTAATAATGCAGCATCGGAACGTTGGAACCAAATTAATAGCTTCCTCGCAGGAACCGCTGTTAATATGAAAGATAGCTTAGGAAATCTTTCCGGCATCCAATTGGAAATCACCGAACGTTTTAATGGGGTGAATGCGGATGGTCCTACCGTGACCACTACACCATTGAATATGCCGGCGAATGTTTCGAGATACTCGTATTTTGGAAACTCTAAAGCTGCATTCGGAGGCATGACCATCGTGAAAAGTACCTTTGTACTTTCCGGTTTAGACAAGAAATTAACGTATAATCTATCCTTCTTTGGCGCGCGTGGCAATGTTTCTGACAACCGCGAGACCAAGTATATCTGTAAGGGTGAGAATGAAGTGTCAGTGGCTTTAAATACGTCTAGTAACAATAGCAAGATTGTTGTTGCCAAGGATATTAAGCCTGATGCTGAAGGAAAAATCACCGTAACAGTTACTGCCGGAGAAAACAATACAAATGGCACAGGGTTCTTTTATATTTCTGCTGCCCGCCTGATGTCAAATAATTAGGGCAGCTATTGGTTAGTTTGTAAAAAGGGCGCTTGAGAAAGCGCCCTTTGTTATGGAATTAGGTTAGGTAGTTGTATGTAAAGGATGTGAACACCCTCCCTCGATTACTTATTGTATTTGATGGATACATGGCCTAAGCGCACATTTGCTGTGGCGGTCACTGTTCCTGCTGTCGGATTGGTTAATGTTCCGGCAACTTTATTTTTAGCTTTTAAGCGTACATAAAGCTTGCTCTGATTAGAGGCTTCCATCGGTAGGTTGAAGTTGACAACTTTATTGCCTGGCACCTGCGAGATCAAGGTATTTGACCATTGGGTAACATCTTGCAAGGTAAACTCAGCTACCGGCTTCCAGTTTGCATCTTCCATATCATCCGTTGTATTCCACTCGGCGATAAAGTTTCGTGGTGCACCGACATCCACATTACCTTCTACCTGCATGGACAATTGCTTGGAAATTCCTTGGCTATTACATGCAATAATCCAGGCTTCACCCCGGTTTTTATCGTTGTTCCACCAGCCACGAGCGCCCCATCCTCCATTAGATACCACCCCTTTTACCGTTGTTGGCTCTTGTAATAGACCATTATAATCGGTGGTTTTATAGATACCGGCCGTTGCTGTATAGTTCATTGGATCAAGTCCGGAGCGCCACAGCTTACCTTGACCAACATCTGGGGTCAATGGGTTTTCCGCAGCTGTTGGGTTGGTTTCAAACTCTACTTTAAAGCGACTCCATTCTACCAGAACTTTGGAGAATCCTTGTTCTCTACCTTCCTGCAATTGAATATCCGACTCCCCTTGCGGACGGATAGCATATGTTCCGATTTGGGTGCCGTAGCGTTCAATCTGTTCATGCACAATGATACCGGCGAAAGATCCAGATCCTTGCGGCACTTGCTTGCCATCTCTACGGTATGGAACATCCACATTAAACAAAGCATATAAACTCTTACCTTGAATATCACGTAGATTGAGTGGATATACACTTGCCCGGGCAACATAACCTTCATTGATATTGGAGAACGCACCGGATGGCACTGAAATCTCAAGATCCTTCAACTTCACATAGGTAAAGATGTCGCGATCTGTCAATTGGGAGATGGTCAATTCACGTGGGATTAAGGCACTGCTTTGCGCAATCTGTTCCATCACCTGAATAGACTGCACATTACTAATGGTGATAAACTCTGGTGCTGTATTTTTCTTAAGCTCAGCTCCTTTTAGCCAAAGCTTCACTTTTTGATTTTTATCGAAGATATTATCGCCGGCAGTTGCTGTTTCAATGCGGAAAGCTTGCTTACCATCTAAGGAAGCGATATAAGCTGTTACGCTGGTTGGCGTCCGATCGATTACATGTTTATTTGCCTTGGAGTTGCTGTTTAGGGCAATATTGCTACCACCTTTATCATTTAGAACAATTCCTTCGATATAGATGTCGTCTTGAATAGCTCCGCTGGCCTTCATTCGTACCGCATCAAAGCTTACCGCAACAGCATTATCATAATCACCTTTTACTTGCTGTGCTATCTTAATACTATCTTTTACCAACACATTCAAGGCATCTAGGTAACTAAATTTCAGCATACCTTCACGTGTGGTTGTTAACTTGGAGGCTGCTATTTTCAAGTACAAATAGCCTTCTTTAATATCTAGATCGGATACCCAATCCAGCTTGCCTCCTTCTGCAGTGATAGACTCGACCTGCATTTCGCTAAAAGGAATATTGGTGCTAATGGCCGTACGCATGGTACCTCCTCCTGCAATTGCTTTTAATTCTTCATCTACTATGGCTAAAGTGGGCACTAAGCCCTTCTGCTGAATGGAAATGGAATCGACCTTACTACCACTCTTGATATAGAGGGTTTGGGCACGAGGCAAATTACCCGCATTGGAGGTGACAGTAATCTCTACGAGCTTTTTGCCAGATCCAGCGGTTGTTGGAACGCTAAGCCATTCCTCTCCTTTGGTCGTCGTTTCGATATTCCAATTGTCTTCGGCGTAGATTTGAACCTTGGTGCTAGCTGCGGAATCGGCCAATTGCACGATCCGCTGATTAATGGCTAGATCCGTATTAAAGGAGCGCAGCTCCTCCTTTTGGCAGCCCAAAATAAGCAGAGCTCCCAGTATTGATAGGCAGCCTATGGCTGAAAATTTCATAAATAACCTATTCATGGCTTTGGTTTTAAATTAATGAATAATGGTTTGTGATCAGAATACTTCTTGGTAAAGTCATCGATGATAAATTGACCGGAACTGATCCGACCGATCATATCCCCAGACAGGTAGATAAAATCAATACGGTGCTTGGTAGGCAAAATCATATTGGCCTCCTTCGGACGGGAAATAGCCAGCACTTTTAATGCATCAATATAACCGGCATCTAAAACCGTTTGGATGGTTTGAAAATCGATATCTTCATTATTGATGAGGTAGTTGTTCTTTGGATATTTCTCTTGTAAACCTTTCAAAAAGGCCACGGCCTTACCATCGCGGTAGTTCACCGAATCTAGCGGGCTGTAGGCATTAAAATCACCTAATAAGACCGAATTCTCGACAATCTGCTGTTGCTCCAAGCTATGTAAGATATTGCTGATTTCCTCACGGCGTTTATCCCAGCGGTGTGGGGATAGATGCAGCACCACAAAGTTTATCCCATGGCTCTTCGCTTGAATATATCCATGATGGAAATTCTCGATAACGATCTTTACATCTTCGATAGGATATTTTGAGGTCAAAGCAACGGGATAACCTTTTTCCTTAAGCAATACGGAATAGGGATGCCCCCATCCTTTTGCTAAACTCGCTAGACTTTCCTTCGTAAAGTGATTCGCCTCTTGCAAAGCAAGCATGGTCGGTTGTTGCATTTTCACCCATTTGGTAAACAATTGCTTACCAGCTGTACTATCAGTTTTCATGCCCTCCAAAATATTATAGCATAATATTTTGATCTCCTTTTGCGCGAAAACCGGCGCAACCAGCAAGAACTGACAGATAAAAACAGTAAATAATAACTTTTTCATCGATTTCCTATTGACCGGTATATTCTGGATTAGACAAAGCTCCTTCTGATTTTACCACCTCCACATCGGGAATCGGATAATATCGGTGGTATGGTCTGAAATTACTTTTGATATCAGGGAATTCCTCTGCAATGGTATTTTGAATGGAAGCCGCATAGATGTCCCAACGTACTAGATCATATTTACGGCCATACTCGCCCATTAATTCACGCGCTCGTTCCTCCTGTACCTCTTTAAAGAACTCCGCTTTTCCCGGATAGCTTGCTAATTGAAATTCTCGTTCAATAATAGCTTCTTCCTCGGCACGTTTTTTCACTGCATTGATGCTGCTCATGGCTAAATCAGTATCGCCAAGTTCATTGGCACATTCCGCAAGCATCAACAGCGCATCAGCATAACGGAATACCTTCTGGTTATTTCCATCTGCTAGGTTTTGCATTCCTGGACACCAGAACTTAGGCCCCATCCATGCTTTACCTGTGCCGTTATTAGCCATTGGTCTGGAAAAGTTTTTGCCGTTATAAGTATAAGCCAGGATGATCTCTCGTCGTGGATCATAAACATCATACAAGCCCATGAAATATTCGGAAGGCGTGATGGAGGTAAATGGATTGGCTTTATCGCCCAATTCTGGAATATCAACACCATCGTAGGTAGCAGTACCTGCTTTCTTTGCTGGCGTAAAGAAACAAGCAACCTGGGTGGTCTTTTTGATTCCTGTTGTTGACCAAGCATATTGCACTTCAAAGATAGATTCTGGCGTATTCTTATTACGATAGTAGGTGTCAACTAAAGGGTATTGAGCTAAATCGCCATAGATTTCCTTGATTTTCAATAAGGCTTCCTTGGCCACCTCATACTTTTTATTCCAAAGTGCCATTTTAGCAATCAGCATATAAGCTAAAGGCGCAGAAACACGATTTCCTGTGATATCGCTTGTACGCTTTTGCGGAAGCAACTCGACATGCGCTTGCAAGTCCTGAATTAAAGAGTCACGCACAATGTTTGCATCCGTACGAGGCAATTTATTGACTTCCTCTAAAACTTCCACAGAGTTTACATTTTTAGTGTAATAAGGAACACCATTAAAAGTGGATGTCAATAGGTAATAATACACAGCACGCAAGGTGATAGCTTCAGCTAAATAGCTTCCTTTCTTTGCTTCATCCACCGTAGAACGCTTAATTCCCGCAATGGAAGCATTCGCATACATCACGCCTTTGTAGGCATTTTGCCAAAGGTCATCCCCCATTCCCGGGTTGGCAGGTGAGATTTCCATCTTCGCATCCACACTGGACGAGTTTAAGAATGCTAGGTCAGTTACCCCCTCTGTGGCGATAATTAAATTCTGACTATAAATACTGGTTAAAGGCATATACACCCCATTCACGGAGGCTTTGATCTGTTCTTCGGTTTTAAAGAATCCATCGGCACCAACGAAACTGGAAGGCTCTTCTTCTAAAAACTTGGAACAACTGCTAAACAAAACTACTGCAGCTAATATACTCGTGATAGATAATAATTTCATGATGTTTAGAATTTAAGATTTAAACTGCCGATAACGGTTCTGCTATTCGGATAAGCACCGTTATCCATACGACGGATTGTCGAGCTTCCACTATCTGTAGAAACCTCCGGATCATAACCATTGTACTCTTTCCATAGGAATAGGTTATTTCCACTAATGCTTGCCGTAACGGAGCTTATCTTATTATTGGTCAATTTCTTCAAATCAAAAACATAACTTACCGTTACATTCTTTAGGCGCAAGAAGGTCGCATCATAGACGAAACGGTCGTTCGGGATATCATCCTTGGAATCTGCTCTCGGATAATCGGAGTCTGGATTACGAACCGGATGCCAAGCATTAACCATGTAGCGGTATTGGTTTGACAAGTAAGTACCTGTACCCATGAATAACTCCGTAGGATTATAGATTTTTCCACCTAGGTTATAGTTAAAGAAGATATTCACATAAAGCTTTTTATAGCGGAAGCTATTCTGCAATCCTCCATACACAATAGGATCGGCATTGCCTAAGTAAACCAAGTCATTATTATCCAGGATTCCATCGTTATTCTGATCGATGTAGCGCTGGCGTCCAGGCTGGTAATAGGCTGTTGAAGCGGATACAAACTGCTTATCGACTTTATTAGCTTCTATCTCTTCCTTGTTCTTCCAAACTCCGGCATACTGCATGCCCCATAGTGCATTCAAAGGCTTGCCTGCCACATAACCGTACATCATATAGCGACTACCATAAGGGTTTTCATAGGTTGGCACACGATCAAATACACCAATATCTACTACATTTTGCTTATTATGCGCAATGGTAAAGGTGGAGTTCCAGGAGAAATCCTTTCTATTGATATTCTGCGACTCTACCGTTAACTCTACCCCTTTATTTTCGGTCTTACCTAGGTTCATTAAACGCGTAGGGAAACCGCCATGATGTGGTAATTGCACCGTCAATAATAGGTCGGAGGTTTTCGACATGTACGCATCTAAGGTAAAGGTCAGCTTACGGTTTAAAATCGCGAAGTCTAATCCTGCATTATAGGTTACTGTTTTTTCCCAGGTGAGGTCTTCATTATTGATACGTGCTGGGAAATAAGACACCGGAATCACGCCGTCAAAGATATAGCCACCCATGGATGAGGAAATACGATCCAGGGATTGGTATGTAGCGATTGCATCATTCCCAGAAGCTCCTGTACTTAAACGTAATCCCAATTCATTCAGCCAATTGGTATTTTTCAACCAGCTTTCATTTTTCATGTTCCATTTAAAAGCTGCTGATGGGAAGAACGCCCATTTATGGTTTTTTGCAAAGTTAGAACCCGCATCGGCACGACCTGTTAGGGTTAAGTAATAGGTCGAATTATATTGGTAATTCAAACGGCCCAAATGCGAAACCCGGGTTCTGTTCTCAAAGTTGGAAGCCACATTCAGCATTTCCTTTGAAGGAACGGCACTTAAATCGTTGGTATTGATTTCATCGATAAAGTAACCATCTCCTGAAGCCTGTAAATTGTTATACCAGTTTTTCTGAATGGTGAAACCGTATAAAGCATCATACACGTGCTTATCTCTTTTAGCTGCATAGGACATGGTATTTTCATTCAACCAGTTATTGGCTGTATAGGAACGCTTCGAGGCGTACGCTCCAGTATTATTGCTTAAACGGGAAGGTAATGTCGATGGATAGAATGTATCATCGAACCTGTTATAATCGTAAAAGGAGAATTGCGTTTTAAACTTCAATCCTTTGAGCGGTTCATACTCCATAAACATCATGGGCGATGTTGTCTTCTTCACCTGATCGATCCGTTTCAATAAAACGTTGGCCAAAGGGGAATCAAATAAGGTTCCTGTATACCATTGGGAGTTCCAATCGTTTAAACTTCCATCCTCTTTATAAACAGGAATGGTTGGTGCCAAGAAGATGGTCGAGCGGTACCAAAGGGTTTGCGTACCGATATCAACCTTATTCAACTCATGGTCTAAGTAGGAATAATTGAAGCGGAAACCGCCTTTAAATTTATTGCTGAAGGTATGGTCCAAGTTCAAACGTGCCTGATAGCGTAATAAGCCGGAGGCCTGGATAATCCCTTGATTATTATTGAAGTTTCCGGAGAAATAGTATCGAGTTTTATCGGAACCTCCTGCTGAAGTCAGGGTATAGTTCTGATAGGGCGCCTTGCGCGAAACCACATCGGTCCAGTTGGTACCCTCGCCCAAAGATTCCGGATCTGGATAAGGATAACTTTCGATCGGTTTTGTTTGGTTAGCAACACTAGCGAAGTAGTAACGGTCGTTTTGGAGCTCTGCAAATTCCTGGGCATTCATTAAATCCAGAAAACGCGGCAATTCTGAATAGCCAAAATCCGCACGGATAGCGACGTCGTTCTTGCCGGGAGTCCCCTTCTTGGTGGTAATTAAGATGACACCGTTACTACCCCTTGATCCATAGATAGCCGTTGATGACGCATCTTTTAACACTTGAATGCTGGCGATATCATCCGGGTTCATATCGTTGAGGGATGTAATGGCATCCATCACCCCATCTACAACGTACAAGGGTTCATTAGTAGCGGATATTGAACGGGTACCGCGGATACGAATAGATGTTCCTGCTCCGGGCTCTCCTGATGAGGATACAATCTCTGCTCCGGCGATTCTACCCTGCAACATTTGATCGACACGGGGTACTGGGATATTCTGTAAATCTTCGACATTCACCACCGATACAGATCCTGTCAGATCTTTTTTCTTCACCTCACCGTATCCAATCACGACCACCTCATCCACCAGATTTTCCAAGGGTTGTAGTTGAATGGTAATGGGTTTTCCGATTTGTGCATGTTGCATTTTCTTGGTAAAACCAACATAGCTAACTTGCAACACATCATCTTTTGCGGAGGCAATGCTGAAATGTCCGGCACGGTCGGTTGTTGTGCTGGCTTTCCCTGTACTCAAGGAAACTGTCACACCTTCCAAAGGTTTATTTTTATCATCGACAACCGTTCCTTTTAAGCTGTCTTGTTGCTGAAGCTTAGGTGCATTCACAGGCTGGTTTGCTTTCCTTTTAATTAGGATACTGTTTTCGGCAGTTAGCTTATATTCAAAGGCTGTATTTTGAAGCAAATTGTCCATAGCTTGTTGGATGGACGCATTTTTTAAATTGATGGCTTTTACTTTAAACTGGCCAATACTTGCATCGTTATACAGAATGGAAACATTGCTTTGTTTTTTAAACTCCATTAAAGCATCATTGATGCTGATGTTTTGGCGATTTAAATTGATATGTTGTCCTAATCCTAAGCTTGGGTGTAGGGCACATAGCATCAATACGAAGGTACTGGACACCCGAATTCTCCTTTTGGAAAATAAAAAGGCGGCACAGGTCCTTACTACAGGGGTAAAGATGTTAAATTTCATTAATTTTGAGAAATTGATAGTTGATAGATCGCATATGTATGTCAATTATTAGGATCGGGTTTCCAGGGTCCAAGCTGGAAGCCCTCCATATTTTACCTTTTGTAGATATTGATTTTCTTATTACCTCCTTCCGATTTTACTTCAAATAGGATATCAAAATAGCTTAATTGCTCCAAGGCTTTGTAAGCGTTTAAGGAACGCTTTACATTCCCCCAGAGTCTGATTGTTTCTAATTCTTTCGGATTGACCAAGTTGATGTCTAAATCGTACCAGCGCTCATATTCCTGCATCACTTCCAGAACCGTTGCATTTTTGAATACGAACTCATTGGACACCCAATCCAAGATACTGGCTAAATCTACTTCAGCAACGCGTAGGGCATTTCCCGCTGTCATAGCTTGCTGATTAGGCTTCAGCAGCACCTTTTGATTTGCTGCAGCTACTTCCACCAGACCTGAGGCTACTGTTGTTTCCTCCCGATCATCTCCCTCGTAGGTACTAATGTTAAAGCTTGTCCCCAAGACCTTCACTGTTTGCTTTTGAGTATGAACCAGGAAAGGATGATTTTCATCGCGCTTTACTTCAAAGAACAGCTCGCCCGTCATATAGACCTCTCGATGCGTTTGAAAGTCGGCCCGAAAACGTAAAGTAGAGTTTGCATTTAAATGAACCAGGCTTCCATCCGGAAGTTCAACTTTCATAGTACCTCCTTTAGGCGTTTGGATTTCGTGGTACTGAATAGCGGTCGTTCGCTGTCCCAGACTGGTGCTTAGGGTTTTTCCTCCGAGCAGCACTTCCTCCGTATGAATTCTAAGGATGTCACCTTCTTTATCCAATTTAAATTCCTGACCAGATGCCAGCTTTAAAACTGCCTTATCGCTAGCAGGCGCAGCAATGATGGAATCAACTTGCACCAGCTGGTCATCCGTGTTATTGGAAAAGGGAAAATAAAATGCAATAGCAATAAGTAGCACTGCGGCGGCAAGGCCTACCCAGCGAATAGCGATAGGACGAGGCTGATGAACGGGAGCTTCCGAAGCTTGCTCCATATGCGAAGTCCATTGATCCAACCAAAATTGATATTCTTCTTCCGGAATGGTTTTCAAAAGCTCACGAAAGGATTCAAGCTCCTGCTCGCTGGCGGTTCCTGCTTGTATTTTTGCAAATAATTCCTGAATTGTCTTTCCCATTTAATGTAAAGACACCAAGCCTGCAAAAAAGGACACCCCTTTAGCGATAAATTTTTAGGAAATTTTCAAAAATGGACTTAACGTACTTATAATGCTTCTTCACCATCGATTCCGAAAGCTGTACCTCATCGGCAATTTGCTTGTTTGTTTTGGATTCAAACACTCGGGATTCAAAGATCTGACGCTTGGTTTCGGGAATTGTTTGCAGCTGATTTTGGAAAAGCGCATAATGCTCCTTAAAGATCAGATGATCTTCGGCAGTCTCTCGCTGCTGCTTCCCTATAAATTCTTGCTTCATGCGCTCCACAACCAACACATGACGGTGGATGTTCAGTAATTTATTCTTAGCAGTTTGCAGCAAATATCCTTTGAGGTTCCGAATATGGACAGCCTTGCTTCTACCCTCCCATAATTCTACAAAAATCTCCTGAACAATCTCTTCTTCCGATATTTCTAAGGTAATAAAGGGACGGCAATATTGAATTAATAAGCCATGATAGGCATGATAAAGCTCATCAAAAGCTTGATGATTTCCATCACTCATTCGTTTCAACAACAAGGATTCTCGCTCGGATAGTAGTTTCATATGCAGCTTAAAACAAACTGTATTTTGTATTATAATTGATTACAATAATAGGTATCTAAAGTTAAGTAATAATTACCAATGAATTAATAATCCATCAAGCAAACTGCTAAATAAAAGTTAAATAAAATTCAAAAACCTGTACAATAGCATGTTTTAGATTATATTTCATTGAATTATATTTAAAACCTAAACATCAAATAAAAGAAAAGTAACAAGCCTACTTTCTTCAACTTGGCATATTATTCGTAGCTTATGGCTTAAAACGAATAGAAATGCCTTGGAATCCTGAAATTTACAATCGCTATAAAGAAATCCGCTATCAACCCTTTTATGATTTGATGGCGCTCCTTATTGATGATACAAACAGCCTTGCGGTAGATTTAGGCTGCGGAACCGGGGAACAGACCCTCCTCTTGGCGCAGCGATTCAAACGCACGCAATTCCTTGGCATAGATGCTTCTGCGGAAATGCTAGAAAAGGCAAAGGAAATACAATACGACCGCTTAAGCTTCAAACAGCAAGATATACAGCATTTTTTAGAGGAAGCTGATCAATATGATCTCATCTTTAGCAATGCCGCGCTACAATGGGTAGATGATCATGAACGCTTATTCCCGAGGCTTATCGATAAGTTAAAGAAGGACGGACAGCTGGCGGTTCAAATGCCGATGCAAAAAGACAATACCTTAAATATCCTCTTGGACGAATTGGTACAGGAACCGGAATATGCTGCGGCCCTTCAGGGATTCAGACGGCAATCGCCGATGCTTAGCCTGGATGAATATGCACAGTTACTTTTTGAAAACGGCATGAAGGATATTCAAATCAGCATCCGCACCTACCCTATTATTGCCGATAACGCCGAGGAACTCTATGATTTTATTTCCGGTTCAGCCCTGATCCCTTACCTGGAAAGACTACATAAAGAACAACAGGAAGCCTTTCGTCAAAGCTTCCTGCAGAAAATCTCCAAAGCATACAAGCATTTCCCGGCCATCTATCCATTCAAACGCCTGCTAATGCATTCCGTAAAGGGGTAAATCCAAATTAAACTATCCGTTGATAAGGCTTTTCTACCATCAACTCAATATCGGTTAAATCAGCAATTTGGATTACCTGTTTCTGTTCAATACTCTTTCGGGCAGCAATACCTATCAAACATGATAGCGCACCATCACGTGCTGCTGCACATTGCTTCAGCGGATCTGGTATATTCGGTAAGAAAATCTGATCCTGCAGTAATTTATCACCACCGCCATGCCCCGAGGTGCCGTGCGGTATTCGGATATACTCACGTTTTCCAAAATTCTTAAACAGTACCAACTCATCGTAATCCTTCTTTTGCTCTGGTTGCGATTCTTCAATCCAAGCGTCTATCCGGCCTTCGGTACCATTAAAGGCAATTCGATAGCCCTCATAGGGCGAATAGGTGGTTAAGGAATATGCGACCTGGACTCCATTTTTATACGTAATGGTTGCCGCCATTTTATCATAAATGTCTACATCGTTTTTAAATACACAGCCATCGCGTAAATAACCGTCATACTTTTCGTTATTCACGTACAGATCTGTGTAATATTTACTTTTGGTCACATCCCAATAGAAATCACATTCCTTCGTGTGTGGACAAGTGCGGCAGTTCTCTGCTCTAAACTTGCCGTTCTTACCGTAAAAATCCAAGCTTCCCTGAGCATATACCGAGACAGGATCACTTTCAATCCACCAGTTCAGTAAATCAAAGTGATGGGTGGCTTTATGAACCCATAAGGAACCTGAGTTTTCCGTCTTGCGGTGCCAACGTCGGAAATAGTCGGCTCCATGTGAGGTGTCCAAGTACCAATGAAAGTCTACAGAGGTTAACTCCCCAATGGCGCCATTTCGAATCAATTCCCATATTTTCGCGCGGTGTGGCGAATAGCGATAATTAAAGGTCACGCGGCATTGTTTTCCTGTGCGTCGCTCGGCATCGACAATGGCTTGCACCTTGGTTTCATCCGTTGTCATGGGTTTTTCGGTCAGCACATTGCTACCGAGTTCCATACCGCGGATAATGAACTCATGATGCGTAGCGTCCATCGTACATACAATCAACAGATCAGGTTTCGTTTGAGCCATCATCTGCTCAAAATCTGTAAAGGTAGGACAATCACAGCCAATATAGTTTTTAGCAAAGGCGAGGCGTCCTTTATTTTTATCGCATAAACCTACAAATTGCAATTGCTGGCTGTAATTACGCTGCAGGTCTCTTCCCCACATTCCGGCACCGCGAGATCCGGTACCGATGAGGGCTACTTTAAGTTTTGCAGCGCCATCTGCTGGTAATAGATCGGCTAACAAGCCATTCGGATCGGCCTTGCTGACTCCGGATAATACGGTACCTCCCAATAATAAACTAGAGGCACTCAGAAACTGACGTCTTGAAAAATGGTCGCTCATGGAAATAGGTTTAAAGGTAAATGTTAGCAAAATCGTCAACTTTAATCTGCTTGGCAACCCATACCATCCTGCCCTCCTTTTTCACAGCTAAAATCAACGTTTCCTTCTAATTTACAAAAAATTAGCCTTCAGTGCATAAAAAAAGGAGCATCCTGCAGACGCTCCTATCACGTATAAATGAATCGCTATTTCATCATTTGTAAATAAACAAAGTAGATAATAGCCAAAATAATAATGGCAATAATTACGGAACGAATAATATTAATACCCGCGGGCTTATCATCCGGTTCCTCTTTCACTACCTCAGGAACCTGTTGGTCTTCTAACCGCTCCTGATCATCAAATTCTTTTTTCTCTTCCATAATACAGCGTTTTAGTTTCTAAGTATTAAACAAAAAAGTGAAGGCTTTTGTTTGAAGCCCCTCATTATAGCAATCTTTAAAGCCTTATATTTTAATCAAATGATTAAAATATTTGCAATACTTAATTGAAGGTCTTACCTTTACCGCCAAATTATAGGCATACATGGCGACATCGAAAGGGAAAAAGCAATTAGATCAATCTACCGAAGAGAAAATAAAAGCTGCGGCGCGGAAGGTATTTCATCAAAAAGGTTATGCCGCAACGCGGACTCGTGACATCGCCGAAGAGTCTGGCATTAACTTAGCCTTGATAAGTTATTATTTCAAAAGCAAGGAAAACCTCTACGAAATTATCACCCTGGAAACGGTGTTTAAGTTTATGCATAACTTGGCTGTAGTCTTCCATGATGAGAGCAGTTCCTTTGATGAGAAAATTGAACAACTAGCTGATCGTTACATCGATTTCATCAGTAAGGAACCCGATATTCCATTATTCATCCTCACGGCTATGCGCAACAATCCGGTCAAATTTGGCGACAAAATCCCGTTAAAGACCATTGTTTTAGAATCCATATTCTACCAGCAGTTTCAAGAGAAATTACAAGAAGGGAACCATGCCGATATCTCGCCATTGCAATATTTGTTAAACCTAGTTAGTTTAATCATCTTTCCTTTTGTAGCCAAACCAGTATTTCAAAATATTACCGGCACAAAAGATAGCCAATTCCATAAAATGATGCAGGAACGGAAAAAGCTCATTCCGATCTGGATCAAAAGCATGTACAGCAAACCTTAATTTTTTTAGTATGATATTAATCATTTGATTAAAATAAAAACCATGAAAACAAGAACCTTTTATACCCTTTGCATTATCCTATTCGGATTCTTTCTCATCCCGAATAACAGCAAGGGGCAAAGCAAAAATCAACTCCATATCGACAGCTGCTTCAGCATGGCAAAACGTAATTTCCCACTGATTCGGCAGCTCGGCCTGTTGGAACAATCCAAGCAGCTTAGCTTAGCCAATGTAGATAAAACATTGCTGCCCCAGCTCAGCATTAATGCATCTGCCACCTATCAGTCCGAGGTTACCAAGCTTCCCATCCAAGTACCCAATATGGAAGTACCGGTTTTGGATAAAGACCAATACAAAGCCTATGCAGAGCTAAGCCAATCGTTAAGCGATTTGTTTCTAGCGAAAGATCAAAAGAATTTATTAGCAACTCATAAAGCCATTGAAAGCCAACAAGTCGAGGTTCAGCTCTACCAGTTACGCGAGCAAGTAAATCAGCTATTCTTTAATGCCATGCTCATCGATGCGCAGTTGGCCCAGAGCAAACTTATGCAAGCCGATATTCAACATGGCATCCAACAAGTAGAGGCTGCTATCAAAAATGGCACCTCCACCAAAAGCCATTTGAATAAACTGCAAGCCGAATACCTTAAGGTTCAACAAAAGGATATCGAATTGCTTTCCAACAAGCAAGCCTTTGTCAATATGTTAGCCCATTTAATTGGGGAACCCATTGCTCAGGATTGTCAATTCACTGCACCAGAGCTTTTGCAGCTCAACCAGGCCTTAAACCGTCCGGAGCTCAAACTTTACGAACTCCAGCAATCCGCTATGGATATGCAGGAACAGGTACTTCAAAACAAAAACAAACCACGCTTCAATGCTTTTATTCAAGGCGGCGTAGGCCAACCCGCACTCAATATGCTGAATCCGGATATGCGCGGGTTTTACCTCACAGGCATCCGCTTAAATTGGAACCTAGCCCCTTTGTACACCTATAAAAACGAAAAGAAACTGCTGGAACTAAACAAAGGCCTCATTGCCCAACAGCAAGAAACCTTCGTTTTCAATAATGAACTATCCTTGATGCAGCAGCAGGAAGACGCGAGGAAATACCAAAATCTCTTAAGTAGCGATGCGGAGATAATCAACTTACGCGAAAGTGTAAAAAAGGCCAGTGCAGCTCAATTAAGAAATGGCATTATCAGCAGTTATGATTACATGAACGCTGTAAGTGAAGAAGATCAAGCACGACAGAATTTAATCGTCCATAAAATCCAATGGCTACAAAGCCAATACAAACAACAAGCAACCCGCGGAAATTAGAAAAGCCGGAATACCTAGTACATCTCTATAAACCAAGTAGATTTATGAAAAATAATCAATCACATACAATACCCTATCAGCTGCTGCTAGCAGCCATCCTCCTACCGCTTCTCTTCCTGAATAGCTGTAAGAAAAAACAGGAAACCTTCGATGCCACAGGCACCTTCGAAGCCATTGAAACCATTATTTCAGCCGAAGCCATGGGTACCATTCAGGCCTTTAACCTGGAAGAAGGTCAGGAGCTCAAGGCCGACGAGCTTGTGGGCTATATAGACACGGTTCAACTGTATTTAAAGAAAAAACAATTGGAAAGCCAGGCCAAGGCATTATTGGGTAAAAAGCCAAGTGTCAATACCCAATTAGCGGCTTTACAATCGCAGTTGAAAACAGCCATGCAGGAACGTACGCGCATTCAAAACCTATTGCTTGAAGATGCCGTACCTGCTAAACAGCTGGATGATATCAATGCGCAGATTGACCTTATCCAAAAGCAATTGGCGGCACAACGCTCTACGCTTAACCTCTCGGTTTCCGGTATTGATCAGGACGTACAACCCTTGGAAGTACAACTCCTGCAGCTGGACGATCAATTGCAAAAAAGCAAAATTATCAATCCCATAGGGGGCACGGTGCTTGCCAAATATGCCGAAGCCAAGGAAATGGCTAGCGTCGGAAAACCACTCTACAAAATTGCCGACCTCAGTGTATTGACCCTTCGTGTTTACTTTTCAGGCGATCAACTTCCGGAAATCCGATTAAACCAACAAGTACGCGTATTCACGGACGACGGTAAAGAAGGCATGAAAGAAACGGTAGGCCGCATTAGCTGGATTAATGATAAAGCAGAATTTACCCCAAAAACCATCCAAACCAAAAACGAAAGAGCCAATCAGGTATATGCCGTTAAGGTGCTGGTTAAAAACGATGGCACGTACAAAATCGGGATGTATGGTGAAGTAAAATTAAATTAATATGGAAGCGGTAAGCATCAACTCCCTATCCAAATCCTTCAACAAAGGAGCTATACAAGCCTTGGATGCCGTTAGCTTCTCAGTGCAGGAAGGCGAGTTATTTGGGCTTATCGGCCCGGACGGCGCAGGGAAGACTACCCTCTTTCGCATCCTGACCACCTTACTACTTCCTGACAGCGGGGAGGCGACTGTCTACGGCTGGGATATCCGCACCGATTATCAGAAAATAAGACGTGAGGTGGGCTACATGCCGGGGAAATTCTCCTTATATCAAGATTTAACGGTAGAGGAAAATCTAAGCTTCTTCGCTTCGGTCTTTGGACAAAAGTTAACCGATAATTATGCCCTTATTCAGGATATATACGAGCAAATAGCCCCTTTTAAAGACCGCCGCGCCGGAAAGCTTTCTGGCGGTATGAAACAAAAACTAGCGCTCTGCTGTGCTTTGATTCACCGCCCCAAGCTGCTGTTTTTAGATGAGCCGACCACCGGAGTAGACGCTGTTTCTAGAAAAGAGTTTTGGGAAATGCTTAAGAAGTTAAAAGCGCAAGGCATGAGTATTTTAGTATCAACTCCTTATATGGATGAAGCTAATTTATGCGAGCGGATTGCATTGATCCAGAATGGAAAAATATTATCCATCGACAGCCCACAAGGCATTATCAAGCAATACCCTACGCCCTTGTATGCCGTAAAAGCCAAAAACATGATTAGCCTATTGGCCACGCTGCGTCAGCAAGAGCAGCTTGCCTCCTGCTATGCCTTTGGCGAATACCACCACATCAGTTTTAAAAGCCAAGATGCGCAACAGCTGCAACAGCTACAACAAACCTTGGAAGCAGCAGGACATCAGGAGATCAGTATGCTGGCAATCGAGCCGAGCATCGAGGATTGTTTTATTGAATTAATGCATTAATATGGAAGCAGAAAAAGTAATACAAACAGTTGATCTCAGTAAGCATTTTGGCGACTTTATTGCCTGCAATGCAATAAGTTTTGAGGTCTTTAAGGGTGAGATATTCGGTTTTCTGGGTGCCAATGGCGCCGGCAAAACAACAGCCATGAAGATGCTGTGTGGCCTTTCTGCCCCCAGTTCCGGAAAGGCTACAATTGCAGGATTTGACATCTATAAGCAAACAGAGGCTATCAAAAAAAGAATAGGCTACATGAGTCAGAAATTCTCGCTCTATGAAGATTTAAGTGTCTTGGAAAACATTGAGTTCTTCGGCGGTATTTACGGGCTTAGTCAACAAGAAATAAAACAACGGGGCCAACAATTGATCGATCAATTAGGCTTAGCTGATGTAGCCAAAAACATGGTAGGCAGCCTGCCGTTGGGCTGGAAGCAAAAGCTAGCCTTTTCCGTGGCCAGTCTGCACGACCCTGAAATCATCTTTCTTGATGAACCTACCGGCGGTGTCGATCCAGTAACCAGAAGGCAGTTCTGGGATCTTATTTACGCCGCTTCCGTCCGCGGTATTACGGTCTTCGTCACCACCCACTATATGGATGAAGCAGAGTACTGTCATCGTGTATCCATTATGGTAGATGGGGAAATTAAAGCCCTGGACACGCCGGAAAACCTAAAAAAACAGTTCCAGGTCGATTCAATGGAGGATGTATTCTTCGAATTGGCACGCGGGGCACAACGATTAGGAGATTAAGCTATGAATCAATTTATCACCTTCATAAAAAAGGAGTTTTACCATGTCTTTCGCGATGGAAAGACCCTGTTAATGCTCTTTGGATTGCCGATAGTTCAGATAGTCTTATTTGGATTTGCCTTATCTAATGAGATTAAAAATGCGAAAATGATGATCTTAGATCAGGCCAAGGATGCCAGCTCGCAACAGATTATCGAACGCTTTGCCGCTAGCCCCTATTTCCAGATTGAGAAGACAATAAACCATGAGGCAGCAATCGAACCTTCCTTTTTAAAAGGGAACATTAAAATGGCACTCATCCTACCGGCGAATTTGGATCAAGACCTGAACCACACGGGAACAGCGGCCGTTCAACTGTTGCTAGATGCCTCCGATCCCAATGCGGCAAACACCTTAAACGGCTATGCCAGCAGTATTTTAAATAGCTTTCAACAGGAACGCATGCTGAACAGCAAGCTTCCGTTGCAGCTCACGCCGCAAATCCGCATGCTCTACAATCCGGAACTCAAAGGCGCACCAACCTTCGTTCCGGGCGTTATGGCCTTGGTGCTAATGTTGGTCTGTGTGCTAATGACGTCCATTTCTATCGTTAAAGAAAAGGAATTGGGAACCATGGAAATTCTATTGGTCTCACCGGTCAATCCGTTCTTACTGATTATTGCGAAGGCGGTGCCCTATTTAGGGCTTTCTCTCATCAACCTGGCCATCATTTTAACCCTCAGTGTAACCTTATTGGATATGCCTATCCATGGCAGTTTATTGCTGTTAATTGCAGAGAGCACCCTCTTAATCATTACCGCCTTATCTTTAGGGCTCTTAATCTCCAATGTCACTAACAGCCAACAGGCGGCTATGCTGATTGCCATTTTGGCCATGATGATTCCAACCTTACTTTTTACGGGCTTTATGTTCCCCATAGAAAACATGCCCCTGCCCTTGCAATGGATTAGCAATCTAATTCCGGCCAAATGGTATTACATCATTGCCAAATCCATCATGATCAAAGGCTTGGGCTTCGCCGCCATCTGGAAGGAAACCCTCATCTTATTGGGAATGACCGTTTTCCTATTGTTCCTAAGTTTCAAAAAATTTAAAACCCGACTGGAATGAGAACCTTAATCTTCCTCTTAAAAAAAGAGTTTAAGCAAATATTTAGGAACAAAGCCTTGTTGCCCATCATCTTTATTGCGCCCATTATGCAGCTCATTATCTTGCCCTTGGCGGCAGATTTTGAGATCAAAAACATCAACATCAGCTTTGTAGACCATGATCGGTCTAGCTTTTCACAGCAATTGTATCAAAAGATCGTAGGCTCGGGCTATTTTAAGGCCATAAGTTATGGCAGCTCCTATCAGGATGCCATGCAGCATATTGAAAAGGAAGAGTCTGATATTATCCTTGAAATCCCTGAAGGGTTTGAACGCCAGCTTATCCGAGAAAACAAACAGGATCTTTTTGTGGCCATCAATGCCATTAATGGCGTTAAGGCCGGCCTTGGTGGCTCCTACTTGAACCAGATTATTGCTAACTACAATCAGGACATCCGAGCGGAATGGGGCCTTATCAAAGGCAATCCACAACAGGCCGGTTTGCAGGTCAGCAGTTATTTCTGGTTCAACCCGCACATGAACTACCAGGTATTTATGGTTCCCGCCATCCTGGTCCTCTTAGTCACCATGATCAGCACCTACATGTGTGCTTTGAATATTGTGAAGGAAAAGGAAATCGGCACCATCGAACAGATTAATGTGACCCCCATCAAAAAATATCAATTTATTTTAGGCAAGCTGATTCCCTTTTGGCTGATTGGCATTTTTATATTTACAATAGGCCTATTTGGCATTGGCTACCTAATCTACGGCATAGTGCCTCTTGGCAACCTGCTTACCCTCTATGCCTACCTTTCCTTGTACTTAATTGCCATGCTAGGTTTAGGCTTATTGATTTCAACCGTATCCAATACCCAACAGCAAGCGATGTCTGTGGCCTTTTTCTTTATTATGATTTTCATGCTGATGAGTGGACTGTTTACTTCTATAGACAGTATGCCAAACTGGGCAAAAGCTATTGCCTACTGTAGCCCGGTTACTTATTTTATCGATGTCATCCGCATGTTGGTTCTTAAAGGCAGTACTTTTAACGACATCAAGGTTCATTTTGCAATTACTGCAGGATTCGCTGTCCTTTTAAATGTATGGGCACTTTATAAGTATAAGAAAACCAGCTAAGAGGCAAGAAATTAAAAAAGCTTGTCGAGTAAGATGTTAATAAATGTTAAAACCTAAAGGAGCGCCTACTTCGGCACAGAACTTGATAATACTTTATTAAATTTCATAATTTAGGTTAATAATTGGTTAGTTAAAACTCCTGATGCTCCCCGCTTCAGGAGTTTTTTTATGCAGTTCGTATCTATGGATTACCGGAAACTTCAGCAATCCTTCCGAAAGATGGACACGTAAGGAATCACGCCGCAGGCTTTTCCTTTTCAAACTATGTGTAAAACTTACTTTTCGGATCACCCCATTTTCAAAATCTAATAAACCGATATGATCACTTTGCGGAGCTCCGGATCCCCCCATCATTCTTTTATTTACGCGATTGACACTATACACCTTCACATGCACGTGCCGACTGGAGAACAACATATTTAAACTCAACAAACTAAAGGTGATGTAACTGCCGAGGATGACAATAAAATACATCATCAGCTCGAACTTCCCTTCAATAAATCGAGAAAAGCGATGCCGCAGCAAGGGATACAATGGAATAGCGGTAAGATAGAAAAAGAGAATAATATAAGGTGGAATGACGGTTTTCTTAAGTAAGTGAAAATTAACAACATTCAACAGCACCGCTGATATAAATAGGAATTCCAACCTAGTGGACGGCTTTAACGAGAGAACCTTCATAATATGCAACATCTGAATCTCACCGACTTATCATTTCGTAATAAGTAGGTTACAAATATAAAAACATCCCATGAATTAATCCAAATAAGTTTAAAATATCTTATTAATTAATTTTAAAGCATTAAAATTATAATCAAAAGCTTCGCTGAAGGTCAGATTGTTAAAAGATGTTAATCCGAAAAGCAGAAAATAATAAGCAATTAAAACCCTCGTTTTTATTGTAGTGAATAACAAAAGAGGTTCGTTGTGACAACGAGGATAATAAGAGTAAATAATTTCATAATTTAGGTTAATAATTGGTTTGTTAAAAAGTCCTGAAGCTCCCCGCTTCAGGACTTTTTTTGTAAATCAGCTGTTTCCACAAAATCATCTCTAAGATGTTTTATTGGGCAGTTCCTGTTTTAGGATCATACCGAAAGTTTGGGGGGTAATAATTTTTAAGCATACAATTTCATCACCCGATATAAGAAAAAGGTAGTATCTCTAACTCCTCGAAATACACTTCTAAAAGCCTTAAGTTTTGCATTGAAA
>NZ_WSQA01000007.1 GCF_009768885.1 Sphingobacterium humi | reverse complement strand
TTCAATGCAAAACTTAAGGCTTTTAGAAGTGTATTTCGAGGAGTTAGAGATACTACCTTTTTCTTATATCGGGTGATGAAATTGTATGCTTAAAAATTATTACCCCCCAAACTTTCGGTATGATCCGCGGAATGCAACAGCCTAGGCTAGGAAAAACTATCGGGCTCAAAATCATGGTACTTAGCTCAAAATGTAAAAAAAAGTTTTGCTAGGCTGATAATTTCCGTATATTTGCATCACCAAAACAGAAAGGGCGTATGTCGTGAAGTAATGGTTGCCGCGCTCATAGCTTAATTGGATAGAGCATCTGACTACGGATCAGAAGGTTAGGGGTTCGACTCCCTTTGAGCGCACAGAAAAAAATAGCCTAATTCTTTATCGGAATTAGGCTTTTATTTTTTATCTTGAAAAATAAAAATAACAACAAACTATGCTAAACCTTGTATTATTCGGACCTCCAGGAGCAGGAAAAGGTACTCAATCAGCTAAATTGATCGAAAAATATGGATTACACCATGTTTCTACAGGTGATATCTTTCGGGCACATATTAAAAATCAGAGTGATTTAGGAAAACAAGTGAGTCAAATCATTGCCGATGGGAATTTAGTTCCAGATTCTATCACCATTGCGATGTTGGAAGAGGAAATTAAACAAAATCCTGATGCAAAAGGCTTTATTTTCGACGGTTTCCCTCGTACTGTAGCGCAAGCTGAGGCTTTGGATGCTTTCTTAGAAGCCAATAATACATCCATCACCGGCGTTATTGCCCTTGATGTGAATGAAGAAGAATTAACACAGCGTATCGCTAAACGTCAGGAAATTTCCGGACGCGCAGACGATGCCGCAGATAAACTGAAAAAACGTATCGAAGAGTATTTCGGAAAAACCATCCATGTATTGCCTTATTATGAAGCGCAAGGAAAATTGAGCAAGGTGAATGGCATCGGAGAAATCGAAACTATCTTTACTGATCTATCAGCAGTAATCGATCGTTATTAATATTATTTTTTGGAGGATTAATGGCGCAGGGGTCTAATTTCGTAGATTATGTGAAGGTTTGCTGTCGTTCTGGGCATGGAGGTGCCGGATCGGCGCATTTGCATCGTGATAAATTCACGGCAAAGGGTGGCCCCGATGGGGGCGACGGTGGCCGTGGTGGACATATTATTTTAAAAGGGTCTACCCAGCACTGGACACTATTGCACCTGAAATACCGTAAGCATATTATTGCTGAAAATGGACTGCCAGGTGGCAGTGCTCTTTGTACTGGAGCAAACGGAAAGGATGATATCTTGGAGGTGCCCCTGGGTACCGTGGCCAAGGATGCCGAAACCGGCGAGGTGCTATTCGAGATTACCGAGGATGGCGAAACTAAAATTCTTACTCCGGGTGGTCGTGGTGGCTTAGGAAACTGGCACTTTAAATCGTCAACCGTACAAACGCCGCGCTTTGCTCAACCGGGAATGCCGGGGCGTGAGCAATGGGTGATCCTGGAACTGAAGGTATTGGCAGATGTTGGTTTGGTAGGGTTTCCGAACGCCGGAAAATCAACTTTACTGTCGGTAGTTTCTGCCGCAAAACCGGAAATCGCCGATTATCCATTTACTACACTGGTACCTAATCTGGGGATTGTTAGCTATCGAGATAATAAATCCTTTGTGATGGCTGATATTCCGGGGATTATCGAGGGAGCCTCAGAAGGTCGTGGTTTAGGGCATCGCTTTTTACGTCATATCGAACGTAACTCGGTATTGCTATTTATGGTGCCTGCGGATACCGATCGGACGATTACGGAGGAGTACGAAATTCTGTTGAACGAGCTTACCGCTTACAATCCGGAATTGCTGGACAAACCCAAGTTGCTGGCCATTACCAAATCGGATATGTTGGATGAGGAATTGGAGCAGGAGATGGCGTTGCAAGTGCCGAACGATATTCCTTACCTCTTTATCTCTTCTGTATCGGGTAAAAACATACAGCCATTGAAGGACCTCATCTGGAAAGAAATCAACAAATAAAATATAAGCAACTTCGGTTGCTTTTTTTATGTAAATTAAAACCATGGAGCTTTCGCTAAAAGATTTCTTGGATAAAAAAGTAGCTGAATTTAATACGCCTGACTTTATCCCCCTCGATCCGGTGAGTATTCCGCATCGCTTTAGCCAGCAGCAGGATATCGAGATTATGGGTTTCTTCGCCAGTATCCTGGCTTGGGGGCAGCGCAAAACCATTATCAATAAGTGTATCGAGCTGGCAGAGCGTATGGATAATGCGCCTTATGATTTTGTGCTGAACCATGAAGAGGAGGACCTGAAAAGCTTACTGGGCTTTAAACACCGCACCTTTAACGATACGGATCTCCTGTATTTTATGTCTTTTTTTAAACAGCATTATCAGCATTATACGTCCTTGGAAGATGCCTTTCTGCAAGGAAGCTTCAGCGAGGAGCGGAATAAGGTAGAACAAGCCCTGATCGGGTTCCGGAGCTACTTTTTCTCCTTGCCCGATTATCCTATCCGGACGAGAAAGCATGTCAGTTCGCCCCTGCAGAAATCGTCTTGTAAGCGATTGAACATGTTTTTACGCTGGATGGTACGAAAGGATGATGCCGGGGTAGATTTTGGCTTGTGGACGCGCTTACAGCCCAAAGACCTGATTTGTCCTTGCGACGTGCATGTGGAGCGTGTAGCGCGCAAGTTCGGACTGATTCAACGCGATAAGGTCGACTGGAACACGGCACTTGAACTAACCGAAAACCTTCGCTTACTCGATCCGCAAGATCCGGTGAAATATGATTTTGCTTTATTTGGCTTAGGCGTAATCGGGGAGATGTAATTCGTTTGCCAAGCTAAGTGCTTGCTTTCTTACAGCAGCTTAAACATTTCCTTATGCGGACCAATGCCGGGAATGTCAAACTCATCTGACATGTATTCAAATCCTAAGCTTTCGTAAAACGGATAGGCTATCGCCCTGGCGTTAAACCAGAGGTAAGGGATTTGCAATTGGGTTTTGATATGCTCCATGGCTGCAAGCAGCAGTTCCCGGGCATAGCCTTTTCGGCGCGCATCCGGATGGGTTGCCATCCCGCGTAATCGATAGCCATCATGGGGTAATTTAGGATGCTGCTCATGCTGGCAAGTCAAGATGCAGACCAGTTTGCCCTCTTCGTTGTAATAGCCTAGGTGGAAGGTATCTGGAAGGTCATCTTGAGGATTGATGCAGTCTTGTTCTGCTAAGCCATTACGCAGCACTAAACTGCGTAAGGCGAGGGTATCTTTCGTATGGATAAAACGAATCATCGGCGGGATACGATTTCAATAAGGTCTACAAGGCGGTTGGAGTATCCGAATTCATTGTCGTACCAGCCTACCACTTTTACCAAACCACCAACAATACTGGTGAGCTGCGAATCGAATACACAGGAATAAGGATTATTGATAATATCAACGGAAACAATAGGATCTTCCGTATAATACATCACTTGCTTCAGATCTCCTGCGGCAGCTTCCTTGAACTTTGCATTGATTTCGGCTACCGTAGTTTGCTTGGCTAAGGTGCAGGTGAAGTCGGTAAGCGATCCGTTTAATACGGGTACACGAATACCAGCACCACCCAGCTTGCCTTCCAAATGTTTAAAAACATTGGTGATGGCTTTGGCCGCCCCAGTGGTTGTCGGGATAATGGAAGCTGATGCCGCTCTAGATCGACGTAGATCACGGTGTGGCGCATCATGAAGGTTCTGATCCCCCGTCATGGAATGGACGGTGGTGATATAACCATCTTGAATCTCCCAGTTATCATCTAATATCTTAATAAGTGGCGCTACGTTATTTGTCGTGCAGGAAGCGTTGGAAAAGATAGGAGTAGACCAGTCAAAGTCATGATCATTGATACCCAATACCACCGTTGGTATTTCCTTATCCGGAGAGGGTGCCGAAATAATGACCTGCTTAGCACCGGCTTGAAGATGCTGTTCAGCTCCTTCTTTTTTCACAAAGTGCCCGGTCGATTCGATGACCAGATCAATGCCTAACGCGGCCCATGGGAGTGCGGCTGGCGACTTCTCATTACAAATCTTGATCGCTTTACCATCGATATACAAATGTTGTTCATCGGCACTAACTTCACGATTTACAGGGCCATGTACTGAATCGTACTTAAAAAGATGGGCCAAGGTTTTGCTATCCGCCAAATCGTTGATAGCAACGACTTCAACGTCAGCGAGGTTCCTGTTCAATAAATTGCGTAGGGTGTGGCGGCCGATACGGCCAAATCCGTTTATGGCAATTCTCATTATTTGGTAAATGCGGCAATCACTTCATCAATATTTTTCTCGCCTTCCCAATAGGTTTTTAAGGCGCCATCAGCACCATATACGTAGTTTGCTGGGAACTTTGCTGGCACATGGAACTTCTGGATGAAGTCCTGGTTTCTATCGTACAGCATCTCTACATTAGGTTTTCCTTCCAATTCTTTGCCGAAGGAGCTAAAGAAGTTGGCCATCAACGCCGGGTCGTTCATAGACACGTAATAGATATTGATGTCTTTCACTTTGCTGTAGTTTTTGGCCAAGGCTGTAGTTTCATGCTGGCAATGCCCGCAAGAAGGGTCGAATAATACAAAAACGGTATTCTTTCCTGCCGGGATATCTGATTTGCTGAAGGAGATTCCAGACTTTACTTTGTAGAAATTAAACTCAGGAATAGCTAAAGCTGCAGCTTTTACTGTATTCGGAGTTGCCGGAGCTGCAGTGGAAGGAGCTGTAGTCGCTTGTTCTGTGCCATGGCTATGATCATGACCACCTGCATGGGCATGGCCAGCATGATCTTCAGCGCTATGTTCGTGTGTCTGCTCTGATTTCGGGCTGTTATTACAAGCCACAAAAGCGGTACTTAGGGATATCGATAGGATAGGAATTAAGAACTTTGTTTTCATATCTGTTTTTGTAAACTGTAAAAGTACAAAAAATTGCATGATTCATCCGCTCCCTATCCAGATGATCTTTCCGCAAGTTCTATTTAAGACATTCCACTGACTTAGCCTTGTTGCATAGCCAAAAAGAAAGCCCCGAATTTACATCCGGGGCTTCCTGTCAATTATAACTTGATATTAAGGAGTTACTACTTTAGCTTGCTTTTTAGGCTCTGGTTTTGCAGAGTCAGCAAGGTGTTTTCCAGCGCTCATGTCGAAGATCGAAGGAGCAGCAAGGAAGATGGAAGAGTAGGTTGCAACAACGATACCAATTAAGATCGCGAAGGAGAACCCACGGATAACCTCACCACCGAATACGAATAACACCGCTAATACGAAGATTACAGTTAAGGATGTAATCACGGTACGGCTTAGGGTAGAGTTAATCGCTTTATTGATGGTCGAGTCCATGCTTTCTTGGTGTGCATTAGGTTTCGCCAAGTACTCACGAAGACGGTCGAATACAACCACCGTATCGTTCACCGAGTAACCCAATACCGTTAAGATAGCAGCCACAAAGTGTTGGTCGATATCTAAAGAGAAAGGTACAATACCATCTAAGATGGAGAATAAACCTAACAAGATAATCGCATCGTGTACTGTTGCAATTGCAGCACCTGCAGAATATTGCCATTTGCGGAAACGGATTAAGATGTAGGCCGCAATAACAACGATGGATAGGATAGAGGCATAGATAGCGCGGTCGCGGATATCGCTAGCGATAGTAGGACCTACTTTCTGTTGCGACAAGATTTCGTAGTTGTTGCCTTGAACTTTAGACAAGCCTTCGTTCAATTTTGCCAATACTTCTTTGTCGGCCTCATCGTTGGTGTCTTCAATATGGTAAGAAGTCGTTACGCGTAACTGGCTCTCGCTACCAAAGGTTTTCACCTCGGTTGTTGTACCAAAAATATTATCTAAGTTCTCACGTACCGTCTCAGCACTTACTGCTTGGTCGAATTTAACCGTATAAGTACGACCACCTTGGAAATCTACCCCGTAGGAGAATCCTTTGGTTAAGATGGCACCCAAACTAATTACGATCGCAATTAAAGAGATGATATAGTAAACTTTTCTTTTCTTAATGAACGGGAAGTTCGCATTTTTCATCGTGTGATCTGACCAAGGGAAAGACACGGTGATTTTCATTTCTTTGCTTAGCATGTATTCGAAAATCAAACGAGTGATGAAAATTGCCGTAAATAGGGACGTGATAATACCGATCATTAAAGTCGTTGCGAAACCTTGGATAGGTCCAGAACCCGTAAAGAATAAGATCACACCTACTAAGAAGGTTGTAATTTGCGAGTCAAGGATAGAAGGTAAGGCATGCTTGTAACCATCAGAAACCACTTGGCGCATTGATTTGCCCAAGCTTAATTCCTCACGCATCCGTTCGTAAATCAGTACGTTGGCATCTACCGCAGTACCCATTGTCAATACGATACCCGCAATACCCGGTAAGGTAAGCACCGCATTAAGCGAAGCTAGGATACCCATTAAGAAGAATACGTTGAAGATAACAGCGATGTTCGCTGCAATACCAGCACGGTTGTAGTAAGCAATCATGAACATCATTACGACGATGATACCGATGATGGATGAGTTCACCCCAGAATCGATGGCTACCTGACCTAATGAAGGACCTACAACAGCCTCTTCAACGATTTTAGCCGTTGTCGGAAGACGACCAGCCTTCAATACGTTGGCTAAGTCTTTGGTATCTTCAATGCTAAAGTTACCGGAGATTTGAGAGTTTCCGTTCGGAATTTCCTCGTTAACTCCAGGAGCAGAATATACCACGTTATCTAAAACGATAGCGATGGCATCTCTATTTTGCGCTGCTTGCGCAGTTACACGTCTCCATTGGCGAGCGCCTTCGGCGTTCATTTCCATAGAAACGATAGGTTTATTGTTCTGATCGAAGCCGTCGCGAGCATCCGTAATCACATCACCGGTCATTACCGCTGCGTTATCAGGACCTGAGGTTTTGATAGCGAATAAGGCTAAGATATTCGGGGTGCGGGTTTCCGGTTTAACGGCCCACAATAATTTTAAGTTCGCAGGAATGATGGATTTAACCTCCGGACGAGCGAAGTATTGGTTGATTTTAGCGGTATCTTTTAAGTTAGCATAACCCACTGTTGCTCCCGGAATTAATTGCGTTTGGCCATTCTCTGCTTGGTAGAAAGAAGGGCTTAATACTGCAAATAAAGGGTTGTTTGCTAAAGCTGTTGCATTGGCTACCGTTTGGGTAGTGTCTTTTGCCGAATCCGTTTTACCAGCACTTAGGTTGGCTAATAAATTCTCTTCTTTAGCTGTAGTATCTGCTATTGCTTTCGTGGTCGTATCAGCAGCTACAGCAGGTTTTTCACCTTTTAAGCTGTTTGCTAACGTACCGTTGATGTTTTCTAACAACGCATAGATTTGCGTGTTGTTGTAAGTTTCGAAGAACTCTAACTTCGCAGAACCTTGTAATAATTTACGAACGCGTTCTTCATCGTTAACACCAGGAAGTTCAATTAAGATACGGTTTGTACCTTGTTGAATCTGGATGTTAGGCGATGCCACACCGAATTTATCGATACGCGTACGAAGTACCTTATACGAGTTTTGGATGGCGTTGTCGGCTTCTTTATTCAAGAAGTTTCTCACGTCACCTTCCGAGCTTGTCGCCTGGATAGAAGAAGCGTTATCTTTCGTGGCAAAGAAGCTGGCAATTGGCGTTCCTGAACCTGTTGCTTTATATTCGTCTAGGAATAAGTCGATGAACGAGGTGTTGGAAGTTTTGCTTTTTACTACAGCGTTGTTCAATGCCTTGTTGAAGTTGGCATCTTTGCTGTTGTTGGCTAAGTTGGCTACTAATTCGTTCAATGAAATTTCCATTGTAACGTTCATACCACCTTTTAAGTCCAAACCAAGTGCGATCTCATTAGCTTTTGCTTCACGGTAGGTGAATTTTGCAATTCCTAAGTTATACACCTCTTCACTGGCCATGGAATCTAGGTAGGCCTTTTCTTTTTCCATGTCGCCTTTGGCATATGCCGCGGCGTCATTTTCAACTTTGCGTGTTACAAAAGTGAATGATAAGGAATAGAGGCACGCTAAGGAAACCACTATCACCAAAAATTTAATCAGCCCTTTACTCTGCATTTTCTATTCGTAATAAGTTATGATTTAGTTCTGTTTTTAAGCTTAATAATATTTTACCAAGATTCGCAAAGGTATAAAAAAAATAGATAATCGAAATAAAAATAGTATTTAGTATTGAGTATATAGTATTTAGACCTAGGACGGCTAGGAAAGAGCTTGAACTATAGGCTGTTTTATAGGGTAATTATGCTGTTACGCAAGTTTTTTAGACACAAATCAAGCGAAAGGAATATGGGGATATAGCCTGTATTTAGTGCCTAAAAATTATTTTTCATTATTTTTTAATAATTAAAAGCGATTATAATTTTACGCATAAAATAAATGGGTAAAAAATCCAACAATTTTAACCCCAAAACAACCTTAAAAGGAGTACGAATAGGCGATATAAATTCCTAGATATATGCCAAGATAAACTACAAGAATAAAATAGCCACAGCATACCCATAATAGGTTATTATCTATGGCAGCCAAAGGTCTAATTACTAACTACTAAATACTAAGTACTATCATCTAACTACTAACTGCTAACGTCTAAATACTAAGTACTAAATACTATATACTAACAAAAAAGCCCCGCATTGCGGAGCTTTTTTATGTTTTTTTTAAAGCTTTACTTATCTCAAAGTAAATTTAAAGCCTAAGCTGAAACGACCAGCTTCGAAGTTAGACTCGTCAGAAAGGTTCCACCAAGGTTTCCAGTCGAAGTGCATAGCTAAAGGCGCAGAAGGGATTTTGAACTCTAAACCCGCTGCTGGACGGATAGCGAAAGCTGAATCGTCATTAGCGAATGCAATTTGAGGACCTACACCAACATACCAACCTAAACCGTTAGTTCCGGCAAATGGTCTGTTGTAGGAGTAATCAACACCAATTACTGTGAAGTGATCACCGAATAATACTTGTGCTTGACCAGCGTTTGCTCCACCAAAGGAATGCTTGATCTGTGGACCGAATAAAGATGGGCCATCACCTAAGTCAATACCTAAACCGATTGCGGTTTTATAAGGAGTTTGTGCATTTGCTTCGTTAAAACCGAAAGCTAGTGCCGCTGCAGCTGCTAAGGATAGTAATGTCTTTTTCATAAATAATTTGTTAATTAAACTATATGTTACACGAGATTTAGCAATTAGCTTGCCAAACTTATTCGCCTAAGCCTAATTTTTTAACATTACCGGAAAACCAGTAGCTTCAAATAATTTGTCGAAATAATGTAAATAGTGAAATTTCGTTTTAATATTCGATATTATTCCGTAATTTTGCCCTGCAAATAGATAACCCCATAATATTTGCTATGCAATTAGATCCACAAAAATTCGTATCCGAAGGCCTTACTTACGACGACGTGTTATTAATCCCTGCTTATTCAGAGATTTTACCGCGTGACGTTGATACAAGTACCTTCCTGACTAAGAAAATAAAGTTGAATATTCCTTTAGTGTCTGCTGCAATGGACACTGTAACGGGCGCTGACTTAGCAATTGCTATTGCGCAGGCAGGTGGTATCGGCATGCTTCATAAGAATATGACCATTGCTGAGCAAGCTGCAGAGGTGCGTAAAGTGAAGCGTTCAGAAAGTGGAATGATTCAGGATCCTGTAACCTTATTGGAAACAGCAACCGTAGGGGATGCTTTCACCATTATGCAAGAACACCGCATTGGCGGTATCCCGGTTATTAACCTGGATAATATATTAGTTGGTATTGTAACGAACCGCGACCTACGCTTCCAAAAGGATATGCGCAGACCAATCAGTGAGTTGATGACCAAAACCAACCTGGTTGTTGCACCGGAAGGAACAGACCTGATCAAAGCGGAAGAAATTCTACAGAACCATAAAATCGAGAAATTACCGGTGGTTGATACCAATGGTAAATTAAAAGGCTTAATTACCTTTAAAGATATACAGAAATACAAACACTACCCGAACGCTGCAAAAGACGAACACGGACGCCTATTGGTAGGTGCAGCTGTGGGCGTTACGCCAGACACCTTAGAGCGTGTGGACGCTTTGGTAAAGGCAGGTGTGGATGTGGTGACCATTGATACGGCACACGGACATTCCCTAGGGGTTATTAATAAATTGAAAGAAGTAAAAGCGAAACACCCGAACCTACAAGTGATCGTGGGGAATATTGCTACCGGCGATGCCGCGAAAATGCTAGCAGAAGCTGGTGCTGATGCGGTAAAAGTAGGTATTGGTCCAGGTTCTATCTGTACCACCCGTATTATTGCCGGGGTAGGGGTTCCGCAATTATATGCCGTTTACGAAGTAGCCAAAGCCTTAAAAGGTACCGGCGTTCCGTTAATTGCAGACGGTGGTATTAAGCAAACAGGAGATATTGCCAAAGCTATTGCTGCAGGTGCACATACCATTATGGCGGGTTCCTTATTTGCAGGTGTAGAAGAAGCACCGGGCGAAACCATTATGTTGGAAGGCCGTAAATTCAAATCCTACCGCGGTATGGGTTCCATCGAAGCCATGGAAAAAGGATCGAAAGATCGTTACTTCCAGGATGTAGAAGATGATATCAAGAAATTAGTACCAGAAGGTATTGTTGGTCGTGTACCATATAAAGGTACCTTGGCTGAGGTAGTTTACCAATACATCGGTGGCTTACGCGCATCCATGGGTTACTGTGGCGCTGCTAGCATCGAGAAATTGCAAGAAGCACGCTTCGTACGCATTACAGGTGCCGGCCTTCGCGAGTCGCACCCACATAATATTCAAATTACCAAAGAAGCACCTAACTACAACAGTAGAGGTTAATTCGGGATTATCTTATCGCAGCTGCCCTTGGTCGAAACAACATGGATTTCCTGTTGTGCCGACCAAGGGCATTTGTTTTTCTAGGTCGTTTTTGTTAACTTGTTCACGCACAACAATTTTTTATTAACAATTACATTAAGAAACACTTATGGGAAAAGGAGATAAAAAAACAAGAAAAGGTAAAATTATTATGGGTTCCTACGGAAAGAAACGCCCGAGAGATCCGTATAAAGATCGCCAACCGGCGAACAACGATAAAACAACAAAATCCGCTAGCTAGCGGATTTTTTTTATGCAACAACCTCCTTCCTCCCAAGTTCCCTTCCAGCTTGGTTCATTTTTTCCTGCTTAAACCTTTCTTTTACTAGTGGCTATAACCGGGTTTAGTATACACTTTTATTCCTTTTTTGCTGTTCTTTTTTTCTCCTTTTCCACAGCCTATTGCAAAGGGCTTTCAAAGGGGCTTGAAAGGGGTGAGAAAGGGATCTAGAATGGGGGAGAGTAAAACATGTTTAGGATTCGTTTTTATATTGGGTTGGCGTTTTTTGTGTAATGGCTTTAAAGCTTTTATGGAAGCTGACGAAATTATTAAAACCGCTGTCGTAGCAAATTTCTTTGAGGCTGAGGTGTCCGTTTTTCAGCTGGCTGCAGGCATGCGATATGCGGAGCTCGGTAATAAACTGTACGGGTGTTTTTCCTGTTTTCTGTTTAAAGTATCGGCAGAAGGAATTTTCGGTCAGGCCGGCCAAGGCGGCGAGATCCTCCAGTTTTATTTTTTGTTTGTAATGCTCACGAATGTACTCCATCAAATTGTTCATGCGGCCTTGATCGTCGGATTGGTTCAAGATGGAATAATGCTCGGAGGTCAGCGGTTCGCTGGTTTGGCTACACAGGAAATCCAACAATTCAAAGAGGGAGGTGAGTTTCGGAAGGCCGGCCAGGCTTAACGTTCGTTCTGCTAAGAAGCTGAGGCGGGGCGATTGCTGATCAGGGAAAATCAAGGAGCGTTTAGAAGCTTGTAAAAGCTGTTTAATAGGGTTCAATTCCGGCATCTGCAGCAAATTGGGGCTACCCAGATCGCTGTTGAAATGGATTACAATACAATCGATGGGTTTATCGTTTTCGGCTTCTTCCTCGTGGTTTTCAAAAAGCCAATAATGAGGAATCTGCGAGCCGATGAGAACCGTATCGCCCGACTGAAAAGATTTGATCCGATCACCGATAAATAAGGTACCCGTGCCACGAATGACGTAGACCAATTCAAATTCTTCATGGTAATGCCAAACCGATTGATGCTTTGGAATGTAATCTCTACGGATTTGAAAGCTTTGGTTCGCCTGTTTAGGAATCGAAAACTGTTTGATGATCATAATTAACTAATTTATTCAATGATTTCAGCAGTTGCAAGAATAATCAGGTAAAATAGTTTATTAATTTGGTAAAATGCTTTAATTAAAGCTAGGAATAAATAAGTTACTTAGTATTTCCAATATAAACCCTGTGTATGAGCAAAACGAACAGTACCGTTGCTATTATTTTAATTACCTCCCTATTTTTCTTTTGGGGGTTTATCCATAACCTGGATCCGATTCTGATTGCGCATTTGCGAAGTGCCTTTAGTCTTACGCATTTGCAAGCCTCTTTAATAGATTCGGCTGTGTTTATTGCCTATTTAGTAATGGGTATACCGGCGGGATTGATCATGCAGAAATACGGCTATAAAATCGGAATATTAATCGGTTTGCTCTTGTTTGCTGTGGGCTGTTTTTTGTTTGTGCCCGCTGCAAATACCATGAGTTATCTATTTTTCCTGTCGGCCTTATTTGTCGTGGCCTGTGGGATTACCATTCTGGAAACCGCCGCCAACCCCTATATGACGGTGCTTGGCGATCCGAATACCGCTACACAGCGGCTCAACTTCGCCCAATCGTTCAATGGTCTTGCAGCCTTTGTGGCGCCCATCGTAGGGGGGCAGTTTATTCTGGCGGAAGATCCGCTATCGCCTGAGCAGGTGGCTGCCCTGTCCGCTGCTGATCGTTTGCAATATATTCAAACCGAAACGGCTGTGGTAAAAGGGCCTTATGTTATTTTGGGTTGTATTATTTTGGCGGCAGCCCTGATTTTTATGCTCATCAAATTGCCGGAAGTAAAAGAGGAAGAAGGGGAGAAAACCGGATTTTTCTCCACGCTAAAATATAAGAATGTAAGTTGGGCTGTATTTGCACAGTTCTTTTATGTGGGTGCGCAGGTATGTGTGCTTAGTTTCTTAATTGTGTTCGCCACGGAGGTGTCTGGTATCGCGGGGCAGGATGCGAAATATTATGCAGGAGTGGCTGGTTTGCTGTTTATGCTGGGGCGGTTTATAGGTACCTTTTTAATGCGTTTTATCGCGCCTTCAAGGCTATTATTTCTCTATGCCGTTTTCGCAGGATTGTTAACCTGTGTCAGCATATTTGGATCCGGATTCATTACGCTTTATGCTATGGTTGGGATCGCTTTCTTTATGTCTATTATGTTTCCTACCATCTTCGCGATGGGCGTTTCAGGCATTGGCTCGGCGACTAAATCGGCGTCCAGCTTAATCATTATGTCTATTGTTGGGGGCGCTATTTTGCCACCTCTATTGGGCTATGTGTCGGATGTTACCGGCAACATGCAATACGGCTATTTTGTGGTGTTATGCTGCTTTGCCGTGGTAGCCCTATTTGCATTATATAATAAATCGGCCAAGCTGGAAAAAGCGAAGCCGCAAGAATAAAAATTTACCCATGATAACAACACGCTATGCCATGGCCCTGGATCTGGTTGATGATCCGGAGATGATTGCCGAATACGAAAAATACCATCGGCAGGTGGCCGAAGAAATCAAACAGTCCATTCGAGATGCCGGCGTTACGGTGATGGATATTTACCGTTTTGGCAACCGTCTTTTTATGATTATGGAGGTGGATGCAACTTTCAGCTTTGAGCGTAAGGCCGAAATGGATGCCGCCAATCCGGCCGTGCAGGTTTGGGAACAGCTGATGTGGAAATATCAACAAGCCATTCCCGGCGCTAAGGAGGGAGAGAAATGGGTAATGATGGATCAGATTTTTGAATTGAATTAACATGGAAAAAGAGAAATTGGCGTTTTTGCAGATACATCCGAAAGACAATGTATTGGTGGCACTTCGCGACCTGCCTGAAGGCTATACCCTTCGTTTTCAGGAACAGGCTATAACCCTCAAGCGTGCTGTGGCCGCCAAGCATAAGTTTACCATACAAGCCATGGAAAAGGATGCTGAAGTATTTATGTATGGGGTGTTGGTGGGGAAGGTAAATGCAGCGCTGGAAGCCGGCGAGTTGATTGATGTGCATAACCTGCGGCATGCTTCCGAAGATTTTACATTAGGAAAACGGAAATTGGACTGGGTTCAGCCCGATGTTTCCGCCTTTCAGGGACGCAGCTTTCAAGGATTCCTGCGTAGCAACGGACAAGCGGGCACGGCCAACCATTGGTTGGTGATTCCCTTGGTTTTTTGTGAAAACAGAAACGTACTGACGCTAAAAGACGCTCTAGAAGAAAAATTGGGCTACCAGGTGGAGGCCAAGGATTATAAACAAGAGGTAGAAGCCTTAATTGCGCAATACCAAGGCGGGGCTTCGGTGGAAGAGCTGTTGCAGGTAGATTTGAATGCCGCAGCTGTGAAAAGCCGCAAAAGCCGCTTATTCCCGCAGGTGGATGGGGTTAAGTTTTTAAACCACGATATGGGTTGCGGCGGTACACGGATGGATTCCGATGCGCTTTGTGGCCTATTGGCCGGCTATATTTGTCACCCCAACGTGGCAGGTGCCACGGTATTAAGTTTAGGTTGCCAGCATGCGCAGGCCTCGATTTTACGAGCGGAAATCCGAAAACGCGATCCGAACTTTGATAAGCCCCTCTATATTTTTGAACAGCAATTGGAAGGTACGGAGCAAGACCTAATGCAAAAGGCATTGAAAGCCACCTTTGCGGGCTTAGCGCAAGCGAATACGCAAAAGCGGCAGGCCGTGGGACTCGATAAGCTATGTATCGGTTTGGAATGTGGCGGCTCGGATGGTTTTTCGGGTATTTCGGCTAATCCAACCTTGGGCTATCTTTCCGATATGGTTGTGGCCTTAGGAGGTTCGGTTATTCTATCGGAATTTCCGGAGCTTTGTGGCGTAGAACAGGAACTGAGCGATCGTTGCATAGACGAGCCTACGGCGGAGCGTTTTATGCAGCTGATGAAAACCTATAATGCGAAGGCAGAAGCCGATGGATCGGGCTTTTATATGAATCCTTCGCCCGGAAATATTCGCGATGGTTTGATTACCGATGCCATTAAATCGGCAGGGGCGGCCAAAAAAGGAGGTACTTCACCGGTAGTTGCCGTGAAAGACTATCCGGAACTGGCGAATGGCCCGGGACTAAACTTGCTGTGCACACCAGGCAATGATGTGGAAAGTACCACAGCCGAGGTGGCGGCGGGAGCCAATGTGGTGCTTTTTACCACCGGTCTTGGCACCCCAACGGGCAATCCGATTAGTCCGGTAATCAAGGTTTCTTCCAACACGAAGATTTACGAAAAAATGAACGACATTATTGATATCAACTGCGGAACGATCATCGATGGGGAGGAAAGCATTGCCGATGCGGCACATCGCTTATTGAACTATGTGATTGCCGTAGCCAGTGGCGAACAAGAGGCGAAGGCCGTTCGCCTGGGGCAGGATGATTTTATTCCTTGGCGCCGCGGGGTATCCTTATAAATCAATTTAAACGCAATAACAACATGGCAAAGTTAACAGGTAAAGTAGCGATCATTACTGGTGGCGGTTCGGGTATCGGGCGTGCGATTTCGGTATTGTTTGCTGCAGAAGGTGCAAGCGTGCACATCTTCGATTTAAATCCTTCAGGTGCAGCCGATACGGCTGCTGAAATAAATGCAAAAGGGGGACATTGCGTTGTGCATACCCTGAACGTGAGCGAGCAAGAACAGGTACTGGCCGCTGTAGCGAAAGTGGGCAAGGTGGATGTGTTGGTGAATAATGCCGGCATTGCCCATGTAGGGAATGTGGAGCACTGCTCGGAAGATGACTTCGACCGGATTTATCAGGTGAATGTGAAAGGAGCTTACAACGCCTTATATGCGGTCATTCCGGTGATGAAAGCAAATGGCGGTGGTGCGATATTGAATTTGGCGTCTATTGCGGCTGTGGTGGGCATTGCCGATCGCTTTGCCTACTCCATGAGTAAGGGGGCGATCTATGCGATGAGCCTTTCGGTGGCACGCGATTACCTGCAAGATCAGATTCGTTCCAACTCCATTTCCCCGGCACGGGTGCATACGCCCTTCGTGGATGGCTTTATCGCCAAGAACTATCCGGGTCAGGAAGAGCAGATGTTTGGTAAATTATCGCAATCTCAACCCATCGGAAGGATGGCAAAGCCGGAGGAAATTGCTAAATTAGCCCTATTCCTTTGTTCGGATGATGCCGCCTTCATTACAGGAAACGATTACCCTATTGATGGAGGATTTATAAAACTGAATAATTAGAGCGTTTTGCCGCAAGGCTAACGGCGCTAAACTTCGTTTTTGGGCTTGAGCTGCAGCGGAAAAACTTAAATCTATTATAAATCAACACGGAGGGCAGGCAAGTAAATAGGCTTGTTCGGCTATTCGTATTAAACAATCAACAACATGAAATTAATCCGTTTTGGAGAGGCCGGTAAAGAGAAAATCGGTGTGCAAATCGAAGAGAAGAACTACGATGTTTCGGCTTTTGGTGGCGATTACAATGAAGAATTTTTCGCCGACAATGGCTTGGCTCGCTTAGAGGAATTCGTGAAAGCGAATGAGGGAAAATTAATTGAAGTGCCTGCCGGCACTCGTTTAGGAGCGCCTTTTACCCGCCCTTCAAAAATTGTATGTATCGGGCTGAATTATAAAGACCATGCGGAAGAAACCGGAGCTAAGATTCCAACAGAGCCTATTATTTTTATGAAATCGACTACGGCCTTAGTGGGTCCGAACGATCAGGTGGTGATTCCTAGAAATTCAATGAAAACCGATTGGGAAGTGGAATTCGGAATTGTAATCGGTAAAAAGGCATCCTATGTGGAAGAAGCCGAGGCATTGGACTATGTGGCCGGCTATGTATTGCATAACGATGTGTCGGAACGTGAATACCAATTGGAGCGCGGTGGCACCTGGGATAAAGGAAAAGGTTGTGATACCTTCGCGCCAATGGGCCCTGTGATGACGACTGCGGATGAAATTCCGGATATTAATCAAGTAAGGTTATGGTTAAAAGTGAACGGTAAAACTTACCAGGACGGGAATACCAGCAATTTGATTTTCTCGGTTGCTCATGTGGTTTCTTATGTTTCGCAATTTATGACCTTATTGCCGGGGGATGTGATCTCTACCGGAACACCAGCAGGGGTTGGTTTGGGTTTTAATCCGCCAATTTACCTTCAAGCCGGTGATGTTATTGAATTAGGTGCCGATTACTTAGGCGTGCAACGTCAGGAAGTAGTGGCTTACTCTGGAAAATAAAACAACATGCGTATAGATGCCCACCAACATTTCTGGCTGTATGAGCCGGTTAAGGATGCTTGGATCAGTGAAGAAATGGCGCTGATTCAGCGGAATTTTTTACCCAATGATATCGGTCAGACCTTAAAGGATAATCAGATCGATGGCGTTGTGGCCGTACAGGCCGATCAGTCGCTGCGGGAGAATGAATTTCTGCTGGAGCTAGCTTCGGCCTATAAGCTGATTAAAGGAATTGTTGGCTGGGTCGATCTGCGATCGGAATCGGTCGAAGAACAGTTGGAAAAGTATCAGCAAGCTCCTTTGATCAAGGGTTTTCGCCATGTAATCGAAGGGGAGGAGGATCCAGATTTCCTCCATCGGGATGCGTTCTTGCGCGGTATTGCTGCGCTTACGAAATATGGCTATACCTACGATCTGCTGATTCGCCCGCGCCATTATGCCAGCACCTTACACTGCGTTGCAGCAAACCCCGAGCAGGTCTTTATGTTGGATCATATCGCGAAGCCGCCGATTAAGTCGCAGGCTTTTGACGAGTGGGCCAGTTTTATTACCGAGCTTGCGGCCTTCCCGAATGTGCATTGTAAGCTATCGGGATTGGCCACGGAAGCCGATTGGAAGCATTGGAAACTGGATCATTTTACACAGTATATAGACCATGTGGTCGCCTGCTTTGGCAAAGAGCGCTTGGTATTTGGATCCGATTGGCCGGTATGTTTACTGGCGGGATCCTATGAAGATAGCATGCGCATTGTGCAGGATAAATTGCAAGACTTTACTGCCGATGAATTGGCCGGTTTCTGGGGCAATAATGCAGTGAAATTTTATAAGCTAAGCTAGAACGAATGGATTTACAATTAAAAGATAAAGTAATACTGGTTACCGGTGGTGCCAAAGGTATAGGCAAAGGCATTGTGATGGCCTTGGCGGCCGAAGGAGCCATTCCGGTAATCATTGGTCGTAAACAAGCCGATAATGAGGCGGTAAAAGCTGAAGTGGAAGCCTTGGGGGGCCAGGCGATGGCCGTACAGGCGGAGCTAAATCAGCCTGAGGCCTGTGAGGCTGCAGTGAACGCCGTTTTAGCTGCCCATGGCCGGATTGAGGGCTTGGTGAATAATGCAGGCTTGAATGATGGGGTTTCCCTGTTATCAGGTTCTTATGAAGACTTTGTGCAATCGCTGCACAACAGTTTGATTCATTACTTCTTGATGGCCAAGTATTGCTTGCCGGCCTTAATTGAGGCGAAGGGCAGCATCTTGAATATTTCCTCTAAAACCGCGGAAACGGGGCAGGGAGGGACTTCGGGCTATGCGGCGGCAAATGGGGGTAGAAATGCCTTAACACGCGAATGGGCCGTAGATTTATTGCCTTATGGCATGCGGGTGAATGCGATTATTGTATCGGAAAGCATGACGCCGCAGTATGCAAACTGGATAAAAACCCTGGACAATCCGGAGGAAACCATGGAGAAGATTACGAGTCGTATTCCTTTAGGAAATCGGATGACTTCGGTGGAAGAGATTGCCAATACGGCGGTGTTTTTATTGTCGGAACGTTCGAGCCATACCACCGGGCAATTGATTCATGTGGATGGAGGTTATGTGCACCTGGATCGGGCACTGATCAAAGAATAAAGATCTTTCGAAATTTGCTTTAAAAAAGAAGGGCTGCACTATATTAGCGCAGCCCTCTTCATTGAGTGGTTGATTACTTAGCAAACCAAAGCTTTTTATCAATCTCATCTCCTCCCATATCAGCAGTAGCCTTTTTCCAGTTGTCCACATTCAAAGTCTGTTGCGTAACAGGGTATCTCACACGTGCAGGAAGGTCTTTAGCAATAACGTTTCCTGATTGTAGGGGTGTGAAAACATAGGTAGATCCATTTTGAGGTCTTGTGCCCGTTTCACCCGGTAATAAAAGAATTTGGGTGTCAGGGTAACCTGTTCTACGGTATTCGTTCCAGGCTTCATCTGGATTAAAGAATAAAGTGATGTATTTTTGGGTTAATACATTGCGCTCATTGGCAGCAGGTAATTTGCTGATGTATGTAGCAATGTTAGCTGGGTCTACATTTAGCCGTTCTAAATTAGCACGAACACCTTTTATGTATTCGCTTTGAGACCAGTTATTGACTTCACTTAAGATGAAAGCGACCTCAGAATATTCCATGAGCACTTCCCCACGTTTAATGTTAAGAATATCTTTAGAGAAATAATTAACATTCGATTCCTGGGTATAGTAATCTTCTACCGTTGGTAAGCCATAAGGCATACCCGGATACTGACTCATGTCCGTTTTATCCGTATAGCCTACTTCATCATACTGTTTGAACGTAAGACCTTTAGGTGCAGCAATTTTATAAAGGCGATGATCGAATCCGAAATTTCCGGTTTCACCTTTTAATAATTGCATAAATGATTTATTTACCCAAAAGTCAGATCTCCTTCCTACAAAATAGGTTTTCCATAATGGATTTCCTTCCACACTGGTAGTACCTGAGGCATGAATGGCGTTATCAGCATTTGAAGTAAATACACCAGCAGCAATGGCACTTTGAATTTCAGCTGCAGCCGCAGGGTATACCTTTTTAATACGGTTGGCAATGCGTAAGCGCATGGAGTTTGCGAATTTTTTCCAACTTGCTGTTGCTCCGTCATAAATATTATCGCCAGCAACAAAGCCGGAATTACCGTTTAATTGAGCTGCAGCTTCTTTTAATTCCTTCAACATGTCGGCATATATTTCTTCCTGCGAAGCATAGACTGGTGCCAAATGTTCTTCTACATTCAAAGCTTGGAAATTCGGATTATCACGTTGGCCATATGACCAATAAGGTATATCGCCAAAGTGGGTTACTAGATTGTCAAATACATAAACCAGCATAATTCTGGAAATGGCAATTTGATTGTCTATATCTCCATAATTAACCATTTGTTTCGCTAATTCTGGATCTTCGCATTTTTCAATAATATCTTTGTAATTATTGGCAATACGATATAAAAATGTCCAGCCATTATTGGTTTGCACATCACGGTATTGATATTTATCTTCTTCTACGTAGTTGTTTTGCGCGGAATACTGCATCCAAGGCATAGACATCCGTGCCATCCACCATCCGTCTCGTGTATTATCAAACAAGAGTCTGTTTGCTCCGTTAAACACCAAATTGGTCGGTACTATTTCCGGCGAATTGGGGTTTTTATTGATTTCTGCTAAGTCTTTTGTACAGGATACCATCGAAATACAGGAGAATCCTAATACAGAAGCTATTACTATTGATTTTATATTTTTCATGTTATTAGAGACAAAATGTTAAAACTGTAATTTGAGGTTTAAGCCATACGATTTGGAAGCTGGAAGGTTACCACCTTCAAAACCTTGGATATTACCACTACCTGTTGTCGCCATTTCAGGGTCGAAATTCTTATTGGCTAATCCCCAAGCAGCTAAGTTTCTACCGTAGGCAGAAATAGTAGCCCCTTTTAAGCGTAGTTTATTTACAAAGCTTGAAGGTAGAGTATAACCGAAGGTGATTTCACGAAGTTTTACATAGTCAGCATCAAAAACGTTTTGAATAGTTGGGCCTGCATAGTAGTGACCAAAATATTGTTCGGCCGTTACGTTACGAGTATTTTCAGCGGTATTGGTTACGGTATAGGTTCCATCAGGGTTTCTTTTTACTGTTCCTGTTACCCCATCTACCGTTACACCCGATTCACGAACGCCGTCTGCAGCAGTTGCTTCTAATACCCCGGTGTAATTACCGAACATGTGGGAAACGGAGAAGAATTTACCGCCTTTTTGAATGTCGATAAGGGCACTTAGATTAAAGTTTTTGTAGCTGAAGTTGTTTCTCCATCCTGCGTTATAATCTGGAAGGATAGACCCTAGGTTCTTCACATCTGAACTTACGTATAAACCGTTGGCACCAACTACTTTGTTGCCTTGGTCATCATAGATAAAGTCAGAACCGTAGATTTGTCCGTAAGGCTGACCAACCATAGCTACTAAGGATGCTTTAAATGGAGCAGTTCCTAAAGTTAATGATTGTAAACCTTCGAATAATTCCACGACTTTATTTCTATTTCTCGCGAAGTTTAAAGATGTAGACCATTCAAAATTATCGTTACGAACCGGAACTAAGGTTAACATGGCTTCGATACCTTTGTTTACTGTACGTCCAGCATTTAATATTTTAGAAGAATAACCTGTTTCTGCACCGATTGAAACCGGCATGATTAGGTCTGTTGTTTCTTCATTGTAGTACGTGATGTCTAAGCTTACGCGGTTTTTGAATAATTGCGTTTCTAAACCGAATTCGTAAGATCTTTTGGTCTCCGGTCTAAGTTCCGGGTTTAATTTAGATAAGCCTTTCAAGAAGTAAGGATTGTCTAGGTATGCCGTATTCGTATAAATATTGTTTAAATATACATCCACTAAGCGGTATGGGTCAGTGTCATTACCTACTTGAGACCAACCTGCACGTAACTTACCAAAGCTTAACCAATCGGCATCAACAAATCTGGTGAAGACGAATGATCCGGTTACCGATGGATAGAAGTAGGAATTATTATCAGCTGGAAGGGTAGAAGACCAGTCGTTACGCCATCCGAAATCTGCATATAAGAAATCTTGGTATCCGAATGAGAAGTTACCGAATACGGAGTTTACGCGTTTTTTCGAAAGTACGGTATTCAATGTTGCCGCATTTACACTATTATTAGTAGTGTAAAGTTCTGGCACGATTAAACCTCCGGAAGTAGATGCAGAAGATGCAAATCGGGTTGTATTTCTACGGTTAATACCTGCGAAAGCATTTAAAGAGAAAGAATCCCATTTTTTATCGTAATGCACGCGACCTTCGTAGTTCATTTCCATAAACTCTCTGATATTCTCAGCGAAAAAGGATTCTGCCTGTGAGCCAATGGCTATTCTATCATTAATCTTCAAGGTATAGTTATCACCATATACATTCGTCATCGCATATAATCCCGGCATAATGTCATAACGTAATTCTACGTTGCCATAAAAGCGGTCTCTCTGGTCTGTCGCAATATTTTCATTGATAATCCAGAAGTAGTTATCGGAATATTTTGGCGTACCATCATCCCAGGAAGTACGGTTCCAGGTTTTTTGCTCACCATTAATCGTCTTATAATTCTTTAAACGGCTATAATCTAACTGTGTTTGACCCCATTGGAACATTTTCTGCCCAATAGAGGCATCACCATAACCTTGTTCAGGACGGTTAAAACCGTTTGTGCGAACATAGTTAATGGTTCCTCTTGCAGAAAATTTGTCTGAGAATTTGTTGTCAATGCTTAATGCTGCCGTTGTTCTTTTTAATTCTGTGTTAGGTACAATACCTGATTGCGAAACATTCGATAATGATAATCTAGCCGCTGTGTTTTCGTATGATTTCGCTAAGGAAATAGCATTGTTATAAGCTACCCCGGTATTGAAGAAGGTTTTGTAGTCGTTTTTAGGATATTCCCAGGCTCTGGTCTTCATGTAGTTCTGGGTGTCATTCGGGTCGAAAGCATCCCAGTGTAAAACTTGTTGGCCGTCTAATTTTGGACCCCAAGATTCATCCGCCGTGTAATTTACTAGCTTGTATTCTTTGCCGTCAATCACTTGCGTTGCAAAATCAGGACCAAAACCTGCACCATATAACTTCTGTAATTGAGGTGTGATACCTAAGTTTTCGAAACCTACGCCGGTGTTGAAGATAATTTCATCACGACCTAATTTTGCTTTTTTAGTTTTGATCAAAACCACACCGTTAGAAGCTCTGGCACCGTATAATGCCGACGCAGGACCACCTTTCAACACGTTCACCGACTCGATATCGTCTGGGTTGATGTCGAAACCGGCATCCCCGTAGTCACGACCACCGGCACCACGCTCTGCATTCGCAGAGTTGTAGTTAGAGTTGTCCATCGGGATACCATCCACAACGATTAAGGGTTTGTTCTCACCGGTTAAGGATCCTATACCACGTAAAACGATACGTGTAGAACCGCCTAAGCTGGAAGAAGGCGCATTTACCACCGCACCTGCTACATTTCCAGATAGCGATTGTAAGGCGTTTCCACCTCGTGCTGCGGTTAATACATCGCCTTTAACTTCTTGTGAAGCATAACCCAATGATTTTTTCTCCCGCGAGATCCCTAAAGCCGTAACCACTACTTCGTCTAAGGTTTCATCATCGGATACTAATTGAACATTGATGGAAGAACGGCTGCCGATAGCAACACGTTGGGAAGCATAACCGATGTAAGAGAAGGATAGCTCTTTATCGGTGGAAGAAATAGCAAGACTGTAATTTCCTGCATCATCTGTTTGTGTAGCAGTAGTGCTCCCAACTACTGTAACAGATACGCCTGCAATAGGTGAACCGTCGTTAGCCGACGTTACTTTACCTGTCACTTGGCGATTTTGTGCATAGGACGCTCCAACCAAAAGCGTACATAGCACCAAAATACTAAGTAATCTTTGTTTCATTGTTTGTTTTTTAGTTTTATAAGTTGTGTTGTTTTTCTAGGGCTAGATGACTAACACGGAAATAAAACTATTGAAATTTTGAGCAAGCTTTTACATTTTTTAACATTTATTTATGTAACAAATGATTGTTAGTGCAAAAATTTGTTTATTCTAAACGAAATATTTTTATTTTGATGTTTTATAAGTGGCTTCTTATTAGGTGTTTATGAAAGTATGGTGAAGTGTGTTATTTTTTTTAAAACTGTTACCTTTTATCGTTAAAATTTTTCTAAAAGAAGTTGTTTTAGTAACCTTTTGTCACAAAGGCATTACGATTTCAATCAGTTTTGTATGAAAAGGCTGGCCTAAGGTCTCGGGAATAGCTTGGTTATCTTAGACTTAGGATAGTACGCCTAAAAGCCATATAAAAATGGCTACAAAGGCGTTTTTTTGAAAAAATACACTGCGCTATGGTTTTTGTTAATGACGCTAGAAATGGAAGGAAGAATTCTATTTTTTTGAGATCATTCTAGATTCCATAGGAAAAGGGAACTGATTATTGGCTAAAACAAGGTCGGATAATTGTTGTAATATTAGGATAATCAAGGGTTTGTATTTCTATTCTAACGAATATTAATGTGTATAGGAAACTATTGTTGTGGTTCCTGATGTGTGTGTGTCGATAGGCTATGGTTATTAGCCTATTGCCTTCGCTACTAATAAGCCTCCCCAAATAGCCATCAACCCTAATATGACACTCAATGCAATATATAAGAAGGCCTGAGGGATCTGGTTGTTCTGCATCAGTTGGAAGTTTTCAGCAGCGAAGGTTGAGAAGGTGGTAAAGCCTCCGCAGAATCCGGTAATTAATAAGAGTTTCCATTGTGGATTGATCAGCGCATGCCGATCGAATATACCAATTAAGATACCAATGATAAGGCAACCCAGGATATTGACTGTTAAGGTGCCGAAGGGGATGGCATGGGGATAGTTTTTACTGATGTATTGCCCGGTGGTATAACGGAGGATACTACCTGCTGCGCCTCCAATTCCTATAATCAGTATATCTTTGAACATTCGTTTCTTATTTGCTAAAATTTCTTAAGCGAATATAAGCGAAATGGATAGGAATTCGGCTTGTTTTACTGTTCTTAATTATTTGTGTAAAAATTCTAGAAAATTTGGACAATATAGGTTAACCATCTGCCATTTGTGGTTAAATTACTTGCTAAAATCTCCTGTACCTTTACCCTCGTAATAAGCATAAAATACACCTATTATGATGCAATATAAAACTATATCGAATCTTCCAGATTTGACGTATTTGAAGATTGAATTACAGAATAATTCACAATATCAGTTGCCACCAGCAGCCCTAGTCGAAGAAGCAATCCAAAACAAAGAAGGAGAGCTGGCTGATAACGGAGCACTATGTATCATGACCGGGAAGTTCACTGGTCGTTCCCCGAAAGATCGTTTTATTGTTTTAGATGCCGAGACAACGGATAAAGTTAATTGGAATGCGGTGAACCAGCCGATGTCTGAGGAGCACTTTACAAGCCTTTGGAATCAGGTGGCAGATTACCTATCCAAAGAATCGCTTTATATCTTAGATGCAAAAGCATGTGCCGAGCCAACGGAGGAAATCAGCATCCGGGTGGTATCGACCTTAGCGTCGCATAATCTTTTTGCTTCCAACCTCTTTATCAATAATCCGGAAGCCAAGGCCAGCGATCAGCCAGATTGGTCTATCCTTGTTGCGCCGAAGTATTTGGTAGAAGATTTTTACCAATTCGGCTTAAACAATGAGAACTTCGTGGCCATCAACTTCAGCAAGAAGATTGTATTAATCGCGGGAACCGGCTATACAGGAGAAATCAAGAAAAGTATTTTTACGGTATTAAATTATTTATTACCAACCTATAAGCAGTATTTAACGATGCACTGCTCTGCCAATCGTGGTGAGAATGGTGAAACTGCCCTTTATTTCGGATTATCGGGAACTGGGAAAACTACCCTTTCCTCCGATAAACGCAGACAGCTAATTGGTGATGATGAGCACGTGTGGACAGCAGATCAAGTATTCAATATTGAAGGCGGATGTTATGCCAAGTGTATTGGGTTGACGGAAGAGTCGGAGCCTGAAATCTACCAAGCTGTACGGTTTAATGCCCTTTTGGAAAACGTAAAGTTCAAAGCCGGCACGCGTACGCCCGATTACCAAGATAAAAGTATCACCGAGAATATCCGTGTTTCCTATCCTTTGGAGTTTATCGAGAATATCGTTCCTGAAGGACGCGGTGCAGCGCCTAAGCATATTTTCTTTTTGGCGGCAGATGCCTTCGGCGTATTGCCTCCAATCTCCAAGCTTAGTGTAGAGCAGGCGATGTATTATTTCATCAATGGCTATACCTCAAAGATTGCCGGAACGGAAGCAGGAATTACCACGCCTCAGGCTACGTTCTCCGCCTGTTTCGGTCAGGCCTTTCTTCCCCTACATCCAAGCACCTATGCCGATCTGTTAGGGAAAAAGCTTCAAGAACACGAGGATATTCAAGTCTGGTTAGTGAATACCGGATGGGTTGCCGGGCCATATGGCGTTGGAAACCGCATTAAGCTTTCTTACACCCGTACCTTGATCCGGGAAGCTTTAGCTGGCAAATTAGGACAAGAAGCCTACCGCGAGCACCCTGTCTTCGGATTGCAGATGCCGACCCACTGCGAAGGCGTAGCTGCAGAAGTGTTAAATCCTGTAGAATTATGGGCAGATGCGCAAGCCTATGAAAAACAAGCGAAAGCATTAAAAGGATTGTTCGAGAAAAACTACGAGCAATTCCGACAAAAATAATAGCAGTAGGTTTTGATTTTTACCTATTTGCTAGGTGGGTTTCTTTATTTTAACTAATTTTTATTTAGAATGGTCTTCCTTTGGGAAGGCCATTTTTTCTACCTAAAACCACATTATAGGTTTACTTTTTACAATTCGACCATAAAAGATTATTTTGGTTAAGGTTTTTAATCTTTACATTTGAACATTCTTATCAATTGGACAGGAATTAAGAATGCCCTAAATGGCGCATTGGTTCAATCGACAAAACAGGATCTATGAAGACAGTAGATGCAAAACATCCCATCGAATTTACTGTACCAGCCTCTGGTGTAGGTTCTTTTTATGTGCAAGAAGATCACCGCAGTAATTTCTACAATCATTACCATCGGCATAAAGAATATCAGATATCTTATATCCTGAAGGGGAGAGGTTCGATGTTGATCGGAAACTTGATACAACCCTTCTTAGAAGATGAGATTTATATCTTGAAGGCCAATGACCCGCATATCTTTATCAAAGAAGGCGCGGAGGAGGAGCAGATTCATGCAATCCATATTTTTGTAGCTTTTGATAAGTTATGGTCCTTCTTCGATCTTTCTGAGCTACAACCCGCGCGCGATTTCTTTAAGAACATTGATTCCAGTAAGAAAATAGAACAGGACATCAGCTTAAAAATCAAGGCGAAGTTTCAGGAGCTGGCCAAAGAGGAGGGGATCCATAAGTTGATGTGCATCTTGGAAGTCTTTCAATTCCTGATTGCTCATGAGCAGGATATGCATTCCTTATATTCCGGATTACCCGAGTCTAATTTTAACGATAAGGTCGGCGTGCGTATCAACGAAGTGCTGCGATTCTCCTTAGCGAACTACGATAAGGAAATCAGCATTGAGGAGGTGTCTAAATTAATTCACATGACGCCATCGGCCTTTTGTAAGTACTTTAAGAAGCATACGATGAAGACCTATGTTACTTTCTTGAATGAAATCCGGATTGAGAAAGCTTGCCAATTGTTAATCAATAAGGCTACCGAGAATATCTCCGAGGTGGCTTATCAATGCGGATTTAATACGGTGGTTCATTTTAATCGCGTATTCAAGAGCATCCTCAATACATCGCCTACCGAGTTTGTAAACCGACATTCTGCACAGGCTTTAGCGAAATAATCAGCCTTCCTTCCTCATCATTTGGACGTCATTTTCAACTATTATTTGGAAATTGGTTCAAAATTTGTTATATTCTTTGTATACACTAAAAGAAAGGTAATATATATGATGAAAAAGAAAAGTAAGAAAATCGAAAAAATGATGAACAACCCATACTACTTCTATGTAACCAACTGGGGATTCATCGGAAACAATCAAACCAAACCCACCCGAGGAAGTGAGAGCCCAAAGCGGTAACCACTCCTCCCCAAAATCAAAAACAATTTCTTAATCCTTAAACCAGACAGCTAAAAAGAAAACTCAACCGTTCTTTTTGGATTGTCCAGTTTACTGCTTTTGCGCTTTCCGGACACCGTGACGTGCATAATATTAGATTGGCTTTTAAAGTCCTGATACAAAAGTTGATTTACAATGCTGATGCGCTGCACCGGATTCGCCTGAGGCACTTCAAAATAACACCAGGCCACATCTTCTTCCACTTCATAGCCTACGTACTTCATCTCCTTGGCTTGTCCGTTCACCTGCAATTTAAAATTAGCCTTGATATACCTGCTGATGGCCGAGTCTAAAACGGCTTTTTCCTTCGGATTCAGCACGTCCAATTTCTTATGCTGATGGGTTTTTAAGGCCACCTCCAGATCATCGTAAAATAAGCGGCAGGCTATTTCCAGTCGTTTTTTTGAACTGTTATAATCCACAGAACTGATACTCACATAGAAAGGATGCGCAAAAACCGTTAGGCTGATGAGGCAGCCCAATAGTATGGCGAGGTATGTTTTCATTCGTTTCATCCTGAATTATCCTGTCTAGTTCGTAACGAATTTATCTAAATTTTCTAAGAATGGTTTGCTTATTTAAAAATATCTTAAATTTGCTGCATCAATAGTATAAACCCTAATTCATGAGTGACTTTTCCATCTATTTCCAGCTGGGTTGGCAACACATCTTAGATTTTAATGGCTACGACCATATACTTTTTGTCATGGTCTTGTGTTGCAGCTATGTGCTTAAAGATTGGAAAAGAATCCTCTGGTTGGTTACTGCGTTTACCCTTGGCCATTCCATTACGCTGGCCTTAGCGGCATTCCACTTGGTTTCTGTCAATAGCGATTGGATCGAGTTTTTAATCCCGGTAACCATTTTGGTCACCGCCTTATACAATTTACCCAAGCGTCGCAAACAAAGAAACCCCGCTTTATTATACAGCATGACCTTGTTTTTCGGGCTTATTCATGGCTTGGGCTTTTCCAATTACCTCCAATCGTTGTTGGGCAAAGAAACCTCCATTGTATGGCCTCTGCTGTCCTTTAACTTGGGTTTAGAATTCGGACAATTGATTATTGTTTTCTTTGTTATCCTCCTATCGGAATTGATGTTAAAGATTATCTCCATTACGCAGCGCGACTGGAGTTTCTTTCTATCCTCCGCGGTGGTAGGTATTTCTTTTATTATGGCTTTAGAACGTCTTCCTTTATGAAAAAATTAGGAGCATATGTACTTCGTGGCAGTTTGGCTGCTTTTAGTTTAGGCCTGTTCAACCTGGCTTCGGCGCAGGTGTCGAACAATAGCCAATCCAATCATGGCAATAAATTCGAACAGCTAGGCACGCTGCTTTCCGATCCCAACATCTTTCGCACCGCGTCCGGAGCACCCGGATCTATGTATTGGCAGCAAAAAGCCGACTATGTTATTCATTGCGAGTTGGATGAAGTAAACCAGCGCATGAAAGGATCGGAAACCATTACCTATACCAATAATTCCCCCGACCCCTTAAGCTACCTTTGGATTCAACTGGATGAAAACGAACATGCCGATGATGCGGAGAACAAACGTTTCAACCAAAGCCGCTTAACGGAGCGTATGTCTCTAGAGCAATTGCAGGGCCTTGTGCCAACGCAAAATGGCTACGGGGTGAATATTCACAAGGTCACCGACGGTGCCAATAAACCCTTGCCTTATACCATCAATTACACCATGATGCGCATCGACTTGCCTACGCCTCTTAAACCGGGTGCTAAGTTTGTGCTGAATATCGATTGGGATTACAAGATTTCCAACCGCATGGTAGAAGGTGGCCGGGGAGGCTACGAATATTTTGCGGGAGATGATAATTACCTCTACACTATTGCGCAGTGGTTTCCACGCATGGCGGTGTATTCCGATTTTCAAGGCTGGCAAAATAAGCAGTTCACCGGTCGTGGTGAGTTTGCCTTGGTATTCGGCGATTATAAAGTTCATATCACAGTGCCTGCCGATCATATCGTCGGCGCCACAGGCGAGTGTCAAAACTATAACCAGGTGCTCAATGCCACCCAGCTGAGCCGCTGGAAGCAAGCACAAAATAGCCAAGAACCGGTAGAGGTGGTAAGCCTGGCGGATGCAAAGGAGGCCATGAAAACCAAATCCAGCAGTAAGAAAACCTGGATTTACGAAGCTAAGAATGTCCGCGACTTCGCTTTCGTTAGCTCCCGCCGCTTAGTGTGGGATGCCTTAAAAGTAAATGAAGGCATTGCCGGCAATCAACCCATGGCCATGTCTTATTATGGCCCGGAAGCCTATCCCTTATACCGCAAGTATTCCACCAAGGTGGTGGCACATACCCTCAAAACCTATTCTAAATTTTCCATTCCATACCCATACCCGGTGGCTATTTCGGTAGAGGCTGCCAATGGCATGGAATATCCAATGATTTGCTTTAACTACGGACGGGCAGATGCCGACGGCACCTATTCGGAAGCCGTGAAATATGGTATGATAGGCGTTATTATCCATGAAGTGGGACATAACTTCTTCCCGATGATTGTCAATTCCGACGAACGGCAATGGACCTGGATGGATGAAGGCTTGAATACCTTCCTGCAATTCTTGACCGAGCAGGAGTGGGATAAGGATTTCCCATCCCGTCGTGGTCCGGCGCATAAGATTGTCGATTACATGAAACTGCCGAAAGACCAGTTAGAGCCCATCATGACCAACTCCGAGAATATTGTACAGTTCGGTCCGAATGCCTATGCCAAGCCGGCAACTGCCCTCAATATTCTGCGCGAAACGGTGATGGGCAGGAAACTGTTTGATTATGCCTTCAAAGAATACGCAAACCGATGGGCCTTTAAGCACCCCACACCCGCAGATTTCTTCCGTACCATGGAAGATGCTTCCGCCGTTGACCTCGATTGGTTTTGGAGAGGCTGGTTCTTTGGGACTGAAGCAGTGGATATTTCTTTAGAAAATGTTACCCAATACCGCATGCAAGGAGGCAGCCCGAAGCAGACCAAGCAACAACAGGAAACGGCCTTTAAGGACGATTTAAATACCATTACGCGGCAACGCAATATGGAAGAAAATATGGCTTTTCTGGTTGAAAAGGACACCTCTTTACTCGATTTCTATAATAAATGGGATCGTTTTGCCGTGCGCCCAGCCGATGAGGCCGGCTATCAGCAGTTTTACCAATCATTAACGCCTAAGGAAAAGGATATTATGGATGGTAAAATTTCCTTTTACGAATTGCAGTTTAAAAATAACGGCGGATTGGTGATGCCCATTATTCTAGAATGGACCTATACCGATGGTAGCAAGGAGCTAGAGCATATTCCAGCCTATATTTGGCGCCTCAATGAAAAGGAAGTCTATAAGGTATTTGCGAAGCAGAAAGAAGTGGCCAGTATTTGTATAGACCCGTACCGGGAAACGGCAGATATTGAGGAGAGCAATAATGCCTGGCCGCGCCAAGCACAACCCTCGCGTTTTGAAATCTTTAAGCAGCAAGGGCAGGGGGTTCGGGGGCAATCTACAGAAAGCAACCCCATGAAAGAGGCTAAAAACCAGAATAAGTAATGTTTATTTATCGGTTTTTAGCTTGCTAAACACCAACAGATCTCGGAACTCCAGGTTGCCGGCCCATTCGCCATTGCGTTTAATGCCTTCCAGCGTAAAACCCAATCGCTTCGGGATGGCAATGCTTTTTTCATTGCCTACCGCGCAGCAAATCTGTACACGTTCAATTTTATGGCTAGCAAAAAGCTCGTTAACCAAGGTGGAAACAGCCTTGGTCATAATCCCCCGACCTTGAAAATCCTGCGCAATCCAATAGCCCAATTCCGTGTTCTTATTAATATAATCGGTGTCTTTCATCCCTAAAAGGCCCACCATTCGGTCTTCATGGCATATCTTAAACACATATTCGCCTTTGGTTTTGCGTTGCTCAATGGCCATAGCTACAAAGCCTTTACTATCTTCCACTTTATGGGTGAATTGGACAAAAGGCAGCCATTCCGAAAAATAGGCCCTTTGTTTTGTTAAGATATTGAAAATAGTTTGCCCATCGCTAGGTACTAATACCTTCAGGCAGGTTTGCGCATCTATGGCTATGCTGTTTGCTAGTTTCATCATTTCTGGGGTTTAGAGCTTATGTTCAGGGGCATTTGATCATATTGTCGGGCAGCTAAATTTAATCTTTTGTGCATTATTTTCCGCAGTTGGGCCGGGGCTATCACCTCAATGCTTTCCCCAAAACCAAGCAATTCCCGCTCCAATTCAAAGTTAAACACCACATCCAAGCGAATAATAATATGCCCATCTTCGCCGCGCTTTAAAATTATTTGCGAATTGTGAATAGGCTTGGTTTCTACGTAAGGTGCATGATTGGCATGCACTTTAATAATCGTTTTTCTTGCACGGTCGTTTTTTGTTTTCGTTACGCCCAAGGTGTCCTCAAAATAGCTGTCAAAAGCTACACCATCATAAGGTACAAAATGTGCCTTGGCCATTTCCTGCACATCCTGAATCCGATCTAGGGCTAGGGCAATTATGCCATTTATCTTTTTGGGCTTGCCAATTAAATACCAGCGATTGCGGTACTCCTTCAACAGATAAGGGTAATACACCATATCCTGCGTGGTGTTGACTTTAAAAGACTGGTATGAAATAAGCAGGGGAATCTCTTCGCGGATGGCCTTATGCAGCGGCGTAATCCAGTTTAAGCCCTTCACCAGGGTATTGCCCTCCATTTGTATGGCTTGTTTTTGAATACCACCGGGTAGCAGCATATTATCCTCCAAGCGGGCAATCATGTCACTCATTTCGTCGAAATAAGCAAAGCCGTTCAAATGCTTGAGCACATCCACCACTTCCCGCATTTTTTCCATCTCCGCCGTAGATATAGGGGAGTTGCTGATGCTGTATTGCGGGTCTTCATATTGGTAATATTTGCGTTGACTAACGATAATGGGCGCATTATAACCCAGTTTATTGCTGCGCATTAATTGGATGTCGGCTTGAATGGTTCGCTTGGAAACCCCATTATGAATGCCTTCCAATTCATATAGGGCTTCCGAAACCTTTTCTATTAAATCATTCAAGGACCACTTTCGGTGGGTTTGCCGCAAACAATTGTCGATGGTTTTATACCGAATCAGGGCTACTTTATTGGTAGACATGGCTTATTCTCTCTTTATGATCTATATTAAAGATAAGGATTTCCTTTTTTACTGCGCAGTCTATTTGCGCAATAATGTGTTGCTAAAAAATAAACAGATTATTAATAAAAATTATTAGATTGATAATTAGGTGTTTAAGGTTTGTTTGCTTGTGTTTTTAAAGTTTTATTAAACTACGCAGAAGCACTGCGTAGTATGCCCTGCATCTTTGTATTGTCGGTTGCGACATGAGTTCTTTGACGATAAAGCGGAAAGCTTTTTATATAGAAAAATAGTAAAGATCTAGATGAGTAAATGCGGGGTAATCCAATCGCCTGTTTCTGAATAGCAGGGAAGTGTTAGGGTGCAACCTTAATATCCTGATTATAGCCAAAAGTACTTGTCTTTTTTATCTGTCAGTTGCGAGTTCGAATCTCGCCTTCGCTTGCGAAGAAGTTCAAGTGGTAAGAACAATAGAACCGGGAGGAAACTCCCACGCACTCAAGGAGTGCCCTATCGAAGGGGCAGCAATGCCTACAACATGAAGTTATGACCTTCTTTAAAAAGGTCTCCGAAGCTTTCCGCACCGGTTCGGTTTTTCGCCAATCTCTTGATTGGCAGAAAACAACTAAATGCCATCCTGTGGGAAACAGCATCTTTTTAGGTTACTCCTGTAGCAGAAATCAGCCTTGCCTGCTTTTTTTAAAGCTTGCCATGCCTCATTTTGAAAGCAGGGAAAACCTGAAAGGCCCCTTTTTCTACCGATGACGGATAGGGAACAGGTCCGGAAGGCTTTATTAACAAAGATGAATTAAGGTATAAACATAAATAATAACACGATGAAACGAGTAACAATTAACAAAAACGAAGTAGGCTTAGTAGTAAAGAACAACACGGTTGTTCGCGTGCTTCAGGAAGGGAAGTTCTGGTTAGGCTTTGGTGAAAAAATCCAAATCTACAACCTTTCGAATCCTTTTCATGTGGCTCATGATATCGATATGTTGTTAGCCATGCCTGCTTTTCAGGAATGTGTGGAAGTTGTCGAGGTAGGCGATAACGAAATTGCCTTGCACTATGTGAATAAAAACTTTAAAAACGTATTGCCTGCCGGACGCCATGTCTTTTGGAAGGGCTTGCATGCGATGCATTTTGAAGTGTACAATATAGAGGGTTTGGAAATACCGGCCAGCATCAATAAACAATTGTATGAGAAAGTTCCTTTTTCATACCAGGTGCGGAAGTTTAAGGTAAACCCAAGCGAAGTAGGTTTATTGTTTGTGAACGGTGAATTGCAACAGGAATTGAAAGCGGGAACCTATTACTTCTGGAAGAACAACTTGGAAGTAAGCGTGCAATTGGTCGACTTGCGGGTCTTGGCCATGGAAATTCCCGGACAGGAAATCTTGACCAAAGATAAGGCGCAAGTGCGAATCAACTTTGCTTTTCAATATCAGGTGATCGATGTGGAGCAGGCGGTGATGAACAATAAGAACTTTGAAGTGCAATTGTATACCTGTATGCAGTTCGCCTTGCGGGCTTACATCGGCAACTTAACCTTAGATAGCTTGATGGAAAATAAATCGGCAATTTCGGAATACGTCCTTGCCGAAACCAAAACGCAGGTCAGCGAGTTAGGGGTGAAGGTGATTACAGCAGGCGTAAAGGATATCATTTTGCCAGGAGAAATCCGGACCATCATGAACCAGGTGTTAATTGCCGAGAAACAGGCGCAAGCCAATATCATCACCCGGCGGGAAGAAACAGCTTCCACCCGAAGCTTGTTGAATACCGCGAAGTTATTGGAAGAGAACGCGATGTTGTTCAAATTGCGGGAAATGGAATACGTGGAGAAAATCGCCGAGAAGATTAATAGTATTTCAGTTTCCGGAAACGGACAGGTGATAGAACAGTTAAAGCAGTTGTTTGTGAAGTAGGGAAGGGGGGCTGTTATCGTGTTGGTTTCGTTTTGGCACGTGCTGTCATCGTTTTGTTATCGTTTTGTCATGGTTTTGTCATGGTGAGCGGAGTCGAACCACGAACGACTGGTACGTCAGTGCAATCAACCAGCTAATTGTGATTGATTATCAATTGATTACATGCGATTATCATAACTAATTAGCATTTTAATGCGTTTTTGATTGCACTGGCGTACCAGTCGTTCGACTCCGCTCACCATGACAAATCGATGACAAATTGATGACAACACGTGCCAAAACGATGACACCACGTAACAACACGTGCCAAAACGATCTAAGTCTCCCCCCTTGCTCACCCCTTTCACCTCCCTTTCACACCCGTATCAAACCCCTTTCAAGAGGGCTTAACTACGGCTCTCAAACGCTTCTACAAAAGGACAAGAAAAACCCATACCGGCACAAGGTCTTCCTTGTGCCGGTATGGGTATTAAATAAAATAAAATTAAGCAGTAATCTGGCTAAAGCGCCAGTTGAGGCAATCGATAATGCAAAGTTGGTTTTTTGGCACCGCTAATCCGCAAATTACTTGCAGCACCAGCATGGCCATCATGCTGCCGACCAGGCCTGGCAGCGGCCCTAGTACGCCTTTGCTATCGCAGGTGGGGGCATCTTCCGGATTGGGGGCTTCCGGAAAAAAGGCGCGCAGGTCTTTCGAGCCTTTGTGATTTAACAAGGCCACCTGTCCCTCAAACCCAAAAATACTGCCATATACCAAGGGCTTTGCTAAGCGGACGCAGGTATCATTCACCAGGTAGCGGCAAGTGAAGTTGTCAGAGCCTTCTACAATGATATCGTAAGGCCTAAGCAGCGCTTCCACATTGGTGGCGGTAATTTTTTCAGCGATTGGCTCGAAGTGGATACTGGAATTAAGCTGCCCAACAAAGTTTGCGGCACTTTCCGTTTTTAGCTTGCCGACTTGCTGTTCGGCATGGATAATCTGTCGGTTGAGGTTATGGATTTCCAGGACATCAAAATCGGCGACGGCCAAATGGCCAACCCCCGCCGCAGCCAGGTAGGCCAGTACAGGCGAGCCAATACCACCGGCACCAATGACTAGTACCTTGGCCGCATTGATTTTCCGTTGACCCGCCACGCCAATCTCATCCATGAATATCTGACGGCTGTACCGCTCGAATTGTGCATCCGGATTAACCATACACCCTCCCGGAATAGGAGCTGTCCCAATCTTTCATCACCGGGTCGTAACCAGCCTGGCGGATGATCGCTTTTATCTCTTCCATACTGCGTTCATCCGATATTTCAAACTGCTCGAGGGATTGCGGATCGACAACATAGCCACCCGGATTCGTCTTGGAGGCCGCACTCATGCTGGTGACGCCTAAACCGATAATATGGTTTCTGAATTTTTCGCGCTCGCGGGTGGAGATGGAAATCTCGAGGTCTGGGTTCCATAAGCGATAGGCGCAGATCAGTTGCAGTAAATCCCGGTCTTCCATAATGAAGTTAGGCTCTATGATGCCTTGTGCAGGGCGTAGCCTCGGAAAGGATACAGAATACTTGGTTTTCCAATAGCGTTTCTGCAGGTAGTCGATGTGCAAGGCGTTAAAAAAACTGTCTACTCGCCAATCTTCCAATCCTAACAGTACGCCTAGTCCAATTTTATGGAATCCCGATTGGGCAATCCGATCGGGCGTTGCTAAGCGGTAATCGAAGTTAGATTTCTTGCCTTTAGGATGGTATTGCTTGTATACCTCCTGGTGGTAGGTTTCTTGGTATACCAATACGGCATGGGTTCCCGCGGCTTGCAACAGCTCGTAATCCGGTTGATCTAAGGGCTGTACCTCAATGGATATTTGCGAAAAATAAGGGCTTAAAGTTTGGATGGCGCGCTCGAAATAGGCACGATCTACAATTTTATTGGCCTCACCGCTTACCAGTAAAACATGGTCTACGCCCATGCTTTTCAGGGCCAAGGCCTCCATAACCAATTCGGTCGCGCTGAGGGTCTTTCTTCTAATCTTATTGTCCATGCTGAAACCACAATAGGTGCATATATTCTGGCATTCGTTGCTGACATAGAGTGGGGCATACAGCTGGATTGTTTTTCCGAAGCGTTGGATGGTGAGCTGCTGTGCCTGCTGCGCCATTGCCTCCAAATAGGGGCTAGCCGCCGGCGACAGCAAGGTTAGAAAATCGTCCAGGTTCTTTCTGCTTTTTGCTAAACTCCCTTCCACCATGGCTGGCGTACATTGGGCAATCTTTGCTTTCACTGCTTCCCAATCATACTGCTTAAAAACTTCTGCAAAATGCTGCGCATTCATGATTAATCCTCCAATAAAAATGATGTTAATGGGCTGCTGGCCACAGCCTGATTGCTTGCTTTGGCCAAGCCGGCTTCATAGGCCATCCGCCCTGCGACTACAGCCTGTTTAAAGGCGATGGCCATGGCAACAGGGTCTTGGGCACTGGCAATTGCGGTATTCACTAAAACGGCATCAGCGCCCAGCTCCATCGCGTAGGCAGCATGAGAAGGGGCGCCAATGCCCGCATCCACCACCACTGGAACACGACTTTGCTCTATGATAATTTCTAAGAAATCTACCGTTTTTAAGCCTTTGTTGCTGCCAATTGGTGCGCCTAAGGGCATCACTGCTGCCGTGCCGGCATCTTCTAGGCGTTTACACAGTACGGGATCCGCATGAATATAGGGCAATACAATAAAACCCAGCTTGGCCAGTTCCTCCGTGGCCTTTAAGGTTTCTATCGGGTCGGGAAGGAGGTAGCGGGGATCGGGATGTATTTCCAGTTTCAGCCAATTGGTTTGCAGGGCTTCCCGCGCCAATTGTGCCGCCAACACAGCCTCCTGTGCGTTTCGTGCTCCGGAGGTGTTGGGCAATAAGTTGATGTTGGGTAGCTGTAAGGCAGCAAGCAATTCATCTTCAGGTTGCTGCAAGTCTACGCGTTTTAAGGCCATGGTCACCAGTTCGCTTTCCGCCGCGCAAATAGCGTCTTGCATCTGCTGTAGGTTTCCAAATTTTCCTGTGCCCAAAAATAGGCGGGAGGAAAACGTTTTATTTGCTATAATCAAGTTGCTCATGTAAACGTTCGTTTAGTTGTTTTACCGATGAAGGCTGTTGAAGGATAAGTCCGGATACGGCTACGCCATGGATGCCTAGGGAACGGAGCGGCAGCACATCGTCCAGCAGGATGCCCCCAATGGCATAGATGGGGGGAACTTGCTGTTCGACAAGGGCGGCTTGAATCTGTGCATAGCCATGCAATCCGAGAATGGGGCTCAGCTTCTTTTTGCTGTGGGTAAAGCGCATAGGCCCCAAACCGATATAATCGCAGGCTTCTGCCTGTCGTTGTTGCACATCGGCCAAGGTATTGGCCGTGCCTCCAATAATTTTAGGCTCGCCTATTATTTCTCGGGCTTGGGCAATGGGCATATCGGTTAAGCCCAAATGTAAACCCTGGACGTCGGATAGCTTGGCGAGTTGGGGGTGGTCGTTTATGCTGCAAATAGCCTGGTACTCTCGGCATAGGGGCAAGCTGCGTTCAATAAGCTCCTGCAGCTGCGCGACTTCGGCTTCTTTCCAGCGGATCTGTAGGAATTGCAGGCCGGCATCTAAGGCGGTTTTTATGCCGTTTAGCTGCGCATGCAGCGTTTCGCCCGCTGATATAAAAAGTAAGCGTGGTAAGGAATTCGGGGATTTAAGCATCGTAGGATTGATAAATTTGTACACATTTTTCCAACTGCGCAATGGGATCCGGGGCTTGCCAAATCGTTCCTAAGAGGGCAGACCCATCCGCTCCAGCCTGCATAGCGGTTAGGATATTATCCGGGCTCAAACCACCTAATGCAATCAAGGGGCAAAGCTTATTGCTGCGGTTTTTTACCTCCGACAGCTGGCTACTGTCTTTCCCGTAGGGGAATTTAGAAATACTCGGAAAAAACGGACTCAAGAAGGCATAGGCCCAAAAGGGTTCCAGTTGGTTAAACTCATCCATACTATGCGTCGATGTGGAAAGCATATAGCCTGATTTATAGGCTAAATGTTTATTTTGTTGACGCATGGGCGTATTGAAATGGAGCCTATGAATGCCAAGTTCCTTGGCGATTTGGGGATGTTGATGCAAGACCAGCCGCTCGCGATAGGCCGTAGGAATGCGCTCGATAAAGAGTGCTAAATCCTCAGCCGTGGCCGAGTAATCGCGTAGATGCAGTAGGAAAGGCTGCTGCCAAAACAAGGGCGATAGCAGCGTTTCCTGATGGCATTGGATATCCTGACTAATGACTAAAATCATAGATAGATTTCTTTACCAGCCTCAATAAATTCTTTTGATTTTTCTAACATGCCTTCTTCCGTCGCTTCGCGGATTTCCTGTGTAATTTTCATCGAGCAGAATTTTGGTCCGCACATCGAACAGAAATGGGCTACTTTGGCGGCGTCGGCGGGTAAAGTTTCATCGTGGAATTCGCGCGCCGTATCCGGATCCAAGGATAGATTGAACTGATCTTCCCAGCGGAATTCAAAGCGGGCCTTGCTTAAGGCATTGTCGCGGTATTGTGCGCCCGGATGCCCTTTCGCCAAGTCGGCCGCATGGGCTGCAAGCTTGTAGGTAATGACGCCGTCTTTCACATCCTTTTTGTTCGGTAAGCCAAGGTGTTCTTTTGGGGTAACATAGCACAGCATCGCACAGCCATACCAGCCAATCATGGCGGCACCGATGGCCGAGGTAATATGATCGTATCCCGGAGCAATATCTGTGGTAAGTGGCCCTAAGGTGTAAAAAGGAGCCTCATCGCAGGCCTCCAGCTGTTTCTCCATGTTTTCCTTAATCATGTGCATAGGCACGTGACCCGGCCCCTCAATCATCACTTGCACATCGTGCTTCCAAGCAATTTTGGTCAGTTCTCCGAGGGTTTCTAACTCGGCAAACTGGGCGGCATCGTTGGCATCAGCAATAGATCCTGGACGTAAACCATCGCCTAAGGAAAAGGCTACGTCATACTGCTTCATAATTTTGCAGATGTCTTCAAAGTGTGTGTATAAGAAGTTTTCCTTATGATGATACAGGCACCATTTGGCCATAATAGATCCACCACGGGATACGATGCCCGTCACGCGTTTGGCCGTCAGGTGGATAAAGCGAAGGAGTACGCCGGCGTGGATGGTGAAGTAGGAAACGCCTTGCTCGGCTTGTTCAATCAAGGTGTCGCGAAAGATTTCCCAGGTTAAATCTTCTGGTACGCCTTTTACTTTTTCCAAGGCTTGGTAGATTGGCACGGTGCCAATCGGAACCGGTGAATTGCGGATAATCCATTCGCGGGTTTCATGGATGTTCTTGCCCGTTGATAGGTCCATAATGGTGTCGGCACCCCAACGGCAGGCCCAAACGGCCTTCTCCACTTCTTCTTCAATGCTGGAAGAAACGGCACTGTTGCCAATATTGGCATTTATTTTAACCAGGAAATTCCGCCCGATAATCATGGGCTCGCTCTCCGGGTGGTTGATGTTATTGGGGATAATGGCGCGTCCGGCTGCAATCTCATCACGAACAAACTCCGGGGTAATGCGGTTTTTTGGGGTATTCGCGCCAAAGCTTTCACCCGCATGTTGCTGCTCCATGCCGGGGGTAGCCTCTTGCAATTGTTCAATACGTTGGTTTTCGCGGATAGCCACATATTCCATCTCTGCCGTAATGATCCCTTGCTTGGCATAGTGCAATTGCGTAACGTTGGCATCGCCTTTGGCGCGCAACGGACGATGGCTGTAATTAAAGCGAAGACTGTTTAAACTCGTGTCGGCCAAACGGGCTTGTCCGTATTCCGAACTGATGCTGCTCAGTTCTTCAACATCCTGACGGTCTAAGATCCAAGGTTCGCGAATGCGCTCTAAGCCTTTGCGGATATCGATGTCCGCATTGCCGTCGGTGTATGGTCCAGACGTATCGTAAATGGTAATAGGGGGATTATGCTCCAGACCTCCTTTGCTTAATTTGGTAGGGCTTAAGGTAATTTCGCGCATTGCAACCTGAATAGGATGCAATTTTCCAGGAATAAAGACTTTACAGGAATTTGGGAATGGCTGTTGGGAGATGCCTGTTTCTTTCATAGCAAAAATATTAAAAATTGGATATTAACCACCTTGGGTGGCTGTAATAATGAGAATAGAATCGTGGTTGGAAAGCGGCGTGTGGGGCCATTGCCCCTCCGGGATTACTTGGTTGTTCAAGGCCACAGCAATGCCTTTGCGTGCCTGAGGCAGCTCGATAGCAAGGAGTTCCGCTAAGCTGTTTGGGGCAATTTCGAAAGTTTTGGATTGATGGTTGATGGTCAAATGCATTCCTAATAGATTTTATATGGGTTAAAATACTTTAGGAATGACTACAGGAACGCATACGCACCCATGTGACATCTTACTTTTCCCTACGCCAGTATGATCTGGATCAGGTTATAAGGGTAAAATCTCAGCCTGCACTTCTGCAGACACCCCTAAAGTTCGGGGCTAAGTTAGGAATTATTTTGAGGAAAGCAATTATTTCAACCATGCTGTCGCATTCTGATGGGGCTTACCGTTCTACAAAAAACACAATGTATTAACTAACCTTATGGAAAAAATGAAATTTGTAACCTTTTGGATACCCTTACTTTTACTGAATATATTAAGCGCTTGCTCGAAGGATGCTACGGAAAAGAATGCAGACTATTGGAATGCGAAAGCAGACGAAAAGAGCAAGGAATTGGTCGCCTTATTAGAATCCATTCCCTGTGAAAATGTGGATGATTTTATCCAAAAGACCTATGTGATGTCGTATTACTTAGTTCATCCTTCCATTGAACAGAAAGCCGATAAACTGGCCAAAGAATATGAAATTTTATTCCATAAATGGGTTGATGCCATTCAAAAAGAAGGAGGTGTAGTAGATTTTGCACAAATGAATCCCCCAGTAGGTAGAAGCTGCGTCAATGGTAAAGCAACCCTGCGCTATGCGCAAGAACTGAGCCTCGAAGAAGTGAAGGCCATGATGCCTGGCAAATACGAAGCTGTTAAAGACTTTTATAAGGATGTACCTTGTACTAACCCGAACGATTGGAGTGCCTATTTTCTTCGTTCAGGCTGTTGCCCGGAAGCAGTGGCAATCCATAAGACGATTCGCAGTGCCGAGTTCGTTGAATTGGTGATTACTTATAATGTTTTGGTGCAACGTAAAATGCAATTGGAAGGAACCGTTTGTGAGGGCGGTTGTGCAAATGCAGCAAAACCTGTTGTCTGTAAAGATGGTAAGCCTTTAGTTGAATTAACCCATAATTAAAAGTGGAAAATAAGGAATTCAGCATAGCTGCTAAACAAATAGTTTTTTATTGTTGCTGTTTTTCGTAACTTATGCATTAGAAAAGGTCTTTAAGGCCTTTTTTTATTGGCCAAATCGCATGCAAATTGAACATATTTTAAACGCTATTCATCCCCTGCCATCGGCATCTTTTGAACGTTTGGCGAAGCATTTACAAGAAGTGAACTTCCCGAAAGGCTATCCGCTCTTGGAGGCTAACCGCATTGAACGTAAAATATATTTTTTAAGCAAAGGCTTGGTTCGGGCCTATGCGCCACAAGAAGAGCATGATGTAAGCTTTTGGTTTGGTATTGAGGGGGATGTGATTTTATCCATGCAAAGTTATGTGGCCAAACAAAAGGCTTATGAAAATGTAGAACTGCTGGAAGATAGTAAGCTATATGGCATTGCTATCGAACGCTTGCAAGAGCTTTATCAGGAAGATATTCATATTGCAAATCTGGGTAGGGTGATGGTGGAACGCGAGCTGCTAAAAATGGAGAAACGCTGGATTTCCTCCCAAATTAAATCTGCTAAGGAGCGCTATGATGAACTGATGCAGGATGCGCCACAGATTATCCAACGTGTTCCGCTGAAGTATATCGCTTCCTATCTGCGGATGACGCCTGTCAGCCTAAGTCGTATTCGGAAGGGAATTAAGCAAAGCTGATATTTTAATTATCCTAGGATAATTTTTCCTGTTGTGGGGGGCAGTATTTTTGCATGGTTTTAAAAACATCGCATTTAATTCGAACAACAACATGATACAAAAATTAACTCTTGGAGAAATTATACCGAAAAAAACTTGGCTACGTCTTGCCATAACCTGGATAGTGGTGCTGCTATTTTCCATCTATGGACATGATGTGATGCAGGGCACGATGAGTACCGGAACGGCTATTGCTGTTTTCTTGCTGCTTTTGGCGACTATTATTACTGCGGCCTTCGGCGTCGTGAAAGAAGCCGATGAACTGGCTCATAAACTGGGAGAACCCTATGGCACCCTGATCCTTACTCTTTCCATTGTTTCTATTGAAGTTATTTTGATTGCTGCGGTGATGCTAGGGCCTGGTGATAATGCAACTATTGGGAAAGATTCTATCTTCTCGGTGATGATGATTATCATGAACTTGGTGATGGGTCTCTGTCTCTTGGCAGGAAGCTTAAAATTTGGCGAGCAGGAATATAATGCGCAAGGTTCTTTGGCCTACCACAGCATGATTATTATGCTGGGTGGAATTTCCATGATGCTACCAAACTTTATTACCGGTGCTGGAAATGGGGAATTCTCCTTTGTGCAGGCTATCGTGTTGTCGTCTATGGTGGCGGTGTTGTATGGTTTTTTCCTTTATTTCCAAATGACGACCTATCGCCATCATTATGTGCAACCTGCTGTAGGGATGATGGAGATTCGCTATGCCGAAGCGCAAAAAGAAAAGGAAGCTGCTGCCCAAGATCAATTGACAGCGCCTAAGGATTTCCGAGAATTATTCATTCGGTCTATCGTATTATTGGGTATGATTTTGCCGATTGTTTTATTGGCACATCATATGGCCGTAGTGGTAGATTTTGGAATTAAAGCAGCCCAATTGCCTCCTTTGTTAGGCGGTGTATTAATTGCCATTATTGTATTTACCCCTGAGTCTATGACAGCGGTAAAAGCGGCCTTGAACAACGAGTTCCAACGGGCCATCAATCTATGTCATGGTGCCTTTGTTTCGACGGTAGGATTGACCGTACCAGCCGTATTGGTAGTTGGCTTAATAGCCGATAAGACCGTGCGTTTCGGATTGGCAGGTTATGAAACTATACTATTTGTTGTGACCTTATTGCTAAGCTTAATGACGTTCTTAGGGCGCCGTACTTCCCCTATATTAGGCTTAATGCATATCCTTCTGTTTATTGTATTCATTATGCTGATCTTTTACCCATAGGCAGTGGGGTAGGGTTTGGATACCTGTTAAAAAAGGTTATTGTTCCATTAGGAGGAATATTTTCTGTTATTTTTGTTGCTATTAAACAAGCCAAAAATGCGTAGAATATTCCTCCTTTTTCTTGCTGTTTCCTGGAGCTTGCATTCCATCGCACAGCTAAAAATTCAAGATAGTATCAGTCTGGCGCCAATCGCAGGGGCGAATGTTTACTCCGATTCCGGTACCTTGTTAGGGATGTCAGACATGGAGGGCATCATACAGCTTGACTCCTTAAAAGCAATTCCTAGTAAGGATGTCTTGATTAATCATATTGCCTATAAAAATATAGAGCTTTCCTTTGCTGATTTTAAAAAGGCCAAAGTCATTCTTTTAGCACCCCGACAGATTCCAATTGAGGAAATTGGCATTGTTGATCGGTCTAAATTTGATTACGTCGTGTTAAAAGGCTATTTCAGAAATTACGAAACCTATAATAACAGGTCGCGATATTTGTATGATGGAATCGTGTCGCATTATATTCCTATCAATAAGACCAAGGGCAAGCCGCGCACGCAAATCCATCAATACCGTATATATGCCAATGATGTGGCAAATGAGGAATTAAGAGATACGCAAGGCGAGTTGTTTTATTTCAAACCCATGCTTTCGCCTATGCAAAAGAAAAGCATTGTGGCTCGGGTGGCCGAAGAAGGGAAGCTGATAAAATCTGGCGACCGCTTAATTTTGGAACGCGAGGGGAGACAAGCAGGCTATGCGCAGCTCGGATCAGATGGCAATATGCAAGTTTTCTATAACCTGGTTAGCCCTGGCACAGTGCGCAGCATTAGCTTTTTCCGATTAAAAGCAGAGCTTTATAAGAGTATTATTTTGCATACCTATCGGGGTAAAAACTTAAGCGATCCGGATATCGCCGATTTAAACAGTGCCGTTGTAACTGTTTCTGCCGCCTTCAAGCGTCAGAAAAAATATGGACTCGTTCCTCGTGATTATTCCCATGAATTCTATGTCATGGAGCGAAGTTTTATTACAAATGAAGAATTTAAGGCCTTGAAACCGGAACTCAATAGATCCTCCTTTTTGGAAGAAAAAAGTGACTATAATACCCCCTTTTGGGAGGACTTAGATCGCTTTGATATTCCATCTTTAATCCGTAGTATTTCCAGTAAAATTGGGCAAGAATTGAAGCTGAAATAACGGTTTCTTATTAATTAAGCAACAGCCTTTTTTGAGGTCGAATGGAACAGTAAACCTATTCTGCTTAAATGAGTGCTTTTAGGCTTTGTCGTCAAGATTAAAAGGTGCTGTTTTGGTTGTTTATGCAATACCTTTTTGCCTTCATTAGGAGGTTCATTATTCCTTTTCTTTTTGGTTCTTTATTGCTGCTTTTCTAAGCATAATTGTTGCCTTATGAGTTGATAGCTAGCAGCTGATGTTTTATTAATCTGCCTTAGAGGTGCTTGTAGGTGTATTTCTACAAGATTATTTTTCTCTTGGTATTAAGTTTAGCGGAAAGTTTAATCCTCTAAATTTGTATGATATCACACACAAAAAACACTATTAATTCAAAACCATTAAGCTATGAAAAATTTTAAAGACTTAAACAGCGAGGAGCTTCGTGCTGTAGAAGGTGGAACCATGAGTTTTACAGAATGGTTAACCTTATTTATCAGAACAGGAAATGTTATTGGTAATAAGATCACTGATTTTATTGCTAATTTTCTGGCTAAAATTACCGGAACAAATTAAGTCTCAAGTCCTCCTTTATTTTGATAATTGCAGGGCTTTATTTTTAAGATGTGCTAAGTACATTTTTTCTTCGATAATGAATAAGAGTAGGACCTATGCCTGCTCTTGTTTGTTGTAATATATAAACCATCTTAACGTTTTCTATGCGAGGCAGAAGTATCTACCTTATCTTAGTTCTCTTTTTTCTGGCTGTATTTATAGCCTTACCCTTCATAAAAGTTCCCATCTCAACAACCGCTCCCGGCATTGTTAATGATTTAAATAGTAATAACCCGATAATATCCATGGTAGAAGGGCGTGTGGTAAAATCAAATATTCAGCGCAACAATCAGGTCTTCAAGAAGGGAGATACCTTATTGGTTTTAAATACCGATCAGCTGCATGAATATGCATCCTACCAAAGCCGGCAATTTCAAGACTTTAACGCCCAGCAAGCTGATTTGAATCGCTTAACTGCAGGGAAGATGACGGCCATGCAAACAGGCGTTTATCAGCAGCAGGTGGCGGCCTATCAGGAAAAGATGGGGCAAATCCAATCGGAGTACGACTTGGCGGTTCGTGATTACGATCGGGTCAAAAAGCTTTTTGAAGAAGGGATATACACGCAGGCTGAATACGATAAGAACCGGTATAAAGTAGAAAACCTAAAGCGACAGTTAGAGAACACGCACTCCCAACAGCTGGCGACCTGGCAAGTGGAAAAGCGCGATCTTGAACGTACGCTACGCGAAAATAGACGTGAAATAAATACCACACAACGGCAGATTGCAAACCATGTCATCACCAGTCCGGTAGATGGTCGGCTGGTTGATTTTTCAGGCATCCAACTTAATGCCTTTGTTACGCCGGGAACCCAAATTGGTGTTATTTCACCCGAAGCCTCCTTAGTCATTGAAGCCCAGGTATCGCCTCGCGATATTGGCTTTATCCGGGAAAAACAACCGATAAAAGCGCAGATCGAAACTTTTAATTACAATCAATGGGGTTTGCTCACGGGTGAGGTCTTCGAAATACAAAAGAACCTGCGTTTTACGGAAAACGACAAGGCGCCATTTTTTGTGGTGTATTGCAACATGGATGCGCCTTATTTACAATTGAAAAATGGCTACAAAGGACATATAGAAAAGGGCATGACGGTTAATGTGCGGTTTTATTTGTTAGATAGAACGCTGTGGCAGCTTTTATTCGACAAGGTTGACAATTGGTTGAACCCTAATCTCGGCTAGATGAAGAAAGGAATACGTGTAAAACAGCAGGATTTAAAAGACTGTGGTGCCGCTTGCTTAGCCTCGATAGGAGCCTATTATGACCTCTATTTACCTATTGCGAAAATACGGCAGATCTGCCATACCGATACCCGTGGCACCAATGCCCTAGGACTCGTGGTTGGTTTGGAGAAGATGGGCTTTAAGGCCAAGGGCGTGAAAGCGGAAGAACTTTATCTGGATGGGGTGCCTTTGCCTGCCATTGCCCATGTGGTCAAAAATCAAGTTCATCTGCATTATGTAGTGGTTTATCAGGTGCGCAGGGGCAAGGTTAAATTCATGGATCCTGAGTTTGGAGAAATGCAGGAAATGAGTCAGGAGGAGTTTAATACGATGTGGACCGGAGTATTGATTCTTGCGGAGCCGAATGAATATTTTGAAGCTAAAAACGAAAGGGTTAGTCGGTTTAGGCGCTTTGTGGCCTTAATTCAGCCGCATCGATCTATCCTCTTCCAGAGTTTGCTAGGTGCGATTGTGTATACGGTATTGGGCCTTTCTATGGCCATATATATTCAAAAAATAACCGATTATGTGCTGATTGATGGGAATCTGCGCTTGCTGAATCTATTGTCGGTAGGCATGCTTATTATCCTGTTCTTCCAGATCATTATCGGCTATTTACAAGAACTCTATATTTTTCAGACCGGTCAGAAAATCGATCGGCATTTGATATTAGGCTACTATAAGCATTTGTTGGATTTGCCGCAGCGCTTTTTTGATACCATGAAGATTGGTGAGATCACCTCCCGCATTAACGATGCGGTTAAAATCCGAAGTTTTATCAATGATGTTTCCGTAGAGCTATTGGTTCATTTCTTCACCATTCTGTTCAGCTTTGCTGTTATGTTTACTTACCATTGGCGCTTGGCAACGATTATGCTATTGTCCATACCCTTATATGTGTTGGTGTATGTGGTTGTGAATCGCTTGAACAAGCAGGTGGAGCGGAAGGTAATGGAGGATTCTGCAGTGTTGCAAAGCCAATTGGTGGAATCGTTGAATGCGATGAAAACCGTAAAACAATTTGGCGTGGAGGGTTTTCAGAAAAATAAAACCGATAATGCTTTTGATCGATTGTTGAAATCGGTTTATCGCTCGATGAAGAATGTGCTGTTTTCCGGGAAATCAACGGAGGTTATCTCCCGCATTTTTACCATTATTCTGATTTGGGTAGGGGCATATTTCGTAATCAATAAGGAAATTACAGCTGGCGAACTCTTGTCTTTTTATGCCTTAATAGGCTATTTAACAGGGCCAATAAGCAGTTTGGTGAATGCAAACAAAACGATCCAGAGTGCTTTGATCGCTTCTGACCGCTTGTTTGAAATTATGGACCTAGAGCGCGAGGAAACCCTAGAGAAATTTGATCTGAAACCTTCCCAGATTGGGGATGTGCGCCTGGAGCATATCAGTTTTTCTTATGGCACCCGACGCGATGTGTTCGAAGATTTCTCCTGTACCTTTGAGAAAGGGAAAATTACCGCACTGATAGGCGAAAGTGGATCGGGTAAAAGCACCATTTCTAACCTCCTGCAAAACCTTTACCCTTTGCAGGAAGGGAAAATTCAAATCGGCGAATATGATATCAAGTATATTTCTAATTACTCCCTGCGGAAGTTGGTAGCGGCCGTGCCGCAGCAAATCCACCTCTTCTCGGGAAACGTGATTGATAATATTGCGCTAGGGGATGAGCATCCGGATATGGAACGCATTATTGCCATCAGCAAGGATATCGGGATCTTAAGTTTTATTGAAAGCTTACCGAATGGTTTTCAAACGCACCTCGGTGAAGATGGTGCCTTGTTATCTGGCGGACAAAAGCAACGCATCGCAATTGCACGGGCACTCTATCGGGATCCGGAAATCCTGATTCTGGATGAAGCTACTTCTTCCTTAGATTCCGATGCGGAGAGTTTTGTGCAGGCGGCGCTCCGGAAGTTTAAGGAACAAGGGAAAACCATGATTGTGATTGCGCATCGCTTGAGTACCATCGCAGCGGCTGACAAGATTATTGTGATTGAAGACGGGGCTTTAATTGAAGAGGGAACACACCAGGAATTATTGGCGAAAAATGAAAAGTATGCTTCACTATGGCGAAAACAAGGGTTAGCATTGTCTTAATTTTTGGCTTGATCCTGTTTTGGAAGGGCTTGTTGGCGCAGGATACGACAGTATTTACGCTGGCTAAATGCAAGGAGATTGCCCTTTCGAATCATTATGAAATCCGGGATGCAAGGATCGTTGTGCAGCTCTCGGAAGAGAAGTTAAAGGCCGCAGAAAAGTATTGGATTCCAAGTGTTGAGGCTTACTTTAACAATTATTTTAATGCCTACCCCCGTAATCGGGAAATGGATATTCTGTATGAGTACCTATACAAGTCGGAGTTGGCTCCAACACCGGATAATCCGAGTCAGAATTTTCGCAAGTTATATACAGATTTTAGCAATGAAATGGGCCTGGAAACGAGTATGCTGCTCTATAATTTTGGGGCGCAGGCCTTGCGTGAGCAGCAGCGTAGTTTTGAATTGCTAACAGCGCAATTTGAGCAGCAGGAAGTAAAGAATAAGGTGCTGATGAAGCTTTATGAGCATTATTTTGAGGTGTTGTTGAACCAGCAAATGCTGGCCATCGCGCAAGAGAATGTGGACAATCTTGCGCAGTTATTGCAGCAGTCGACCCGGAAATTTGAAGTGGGGGTAATTACCAAATTTGAACTGGCGCAGGCCAAGCAGGAGTATAATCAAGGGCTGTATGAATTGGCCGCAAAAAAGCTGAACTTGGATAAGACCGTTTTTCTATTGCTTAATTTTCTGCAAGTCGATGTGCCGATTACGCAGGCGCTGGTGAAGGATGTGTTAGCCGAGGCATCGCCCGCTGCGGCGATTTTCCCAACAGATCAAGTGGAGGAAACGATTCAGCAATATGCCGCCGTGCAGGCCGAAAAGAGCCGGCTGATTTCGGTTCAGGAGGATACTAAACTGTTTAAGGCGAACCTAAAGCCTAAGCTATACGGCTATTATGCCTTGGGTACAAACTTTATCCACCGAAACAATAGCGATGCTGTTCGGGATCCCATCCTGGAACAATGGAAAAACAATGTCATCAATCGGGTGGGAATCCGTTTGGCGATTCCTATCGTAAACCGCTATGCTGACCGAAGTATGGTTCAGCAATCGAGGTATAACGAAGAGCGGCAACTGAATGCTATCGCCCATTTGGAAAATGAACTGAAGGGGAAGATTCATGCTGAAATCATGGCCTATAACCAAACCCGTGGCATGATAAACATCGCTGAAGAGCGCATCGAAATTTCTAAGGAGGTGTTTGAGATGTCGATGAAGGCCTATGAGTCGGGTGTGGTGAATATGTATGACCTGAATAAATCGCGGGTGGATTTGTTTAATAATGAAATGAACCTGGCTAAGTTGAAGGTGGAAAATGAACTGCGAAAGGAAATGTTGAGGATTTATTTTAAGTAGGTGTTTTTTGATTATTAATCACTTCTCCTGATATCTTCATTCAGGCGGAAAACCTCTTTGTAAAAGTTACAAAAATCAATAAATATTAAATTTTAGTTTATTTAAACTGTTATTAGGATAAAAATTATAACATTATTTATTTTATTGTTTTGTTCTTTTCTTCTATTATTTATATTTACTGCTAATCTATCTGTGTACCAATTAATCTAATTTGAAAGATTTAGCCTTGTTCAACGATTTCAAGAGCGGCAATGATGATGCCTATCAATGTATATATCAAAAATATGTAAAGGTCTTGGTTCAATATGCAGCACAACGGGTTGAGTCTTTAGAAGAAGCGAAAGATTTGATTCATGATCTGTTTACCAATATTTGGGAAAAAAGGCAAGAGATAGATGTAAAGTATTCTTTAAAGGCTTATTTGTACAGTTCATTAAATAAGCGCATCATTAACCATTATCGCAAAAACAGCTATAAGACCGCCTATTCCAATCACCTTATTAAAATGGATCATCAATTTTACCAAGGGCCTGATAGCTTTGTAGAATATAAGGAGCTGCAAGACCTTATTGAAAAGGCGAAATCAAAGATGCCTCCTAAGGTACGCGAGATCTATCTCTTAAGTAAGGAGGCAAACCTAAGTCATAAAGAGATTTCTGAGCAATTGAATATTTCTGAGCAAACCGTGAAGAATCAGCTTAACACCGCAATGAACATTATCAGAACGGTAGTAAGAAGAGTTATCCTTCTCTGGTTGACTACTTTTATTTTTATGATCATCGTGATCATAAATCTTTGTACAGCACACTAAAAGCTGTTTTAAGCTCTATTTTATAATATTTTAAAAAAAAATCAAAATTCCTATAGTACTTATTTGTGTTCATGTGTCTTAGCTAGTATAAAGAACCTAATAACATGAGCTTAAATGAATTTGAAAATCTCCTGGAGCGGTATATAACAGACTGCTGTACCGATGAAGAAAGGCAATGGATTGAAAATTGGCTTTCGACATCAACACTGTCTGAAGTTAGCCAATGGGACAATTTGCCGACAGCGCAAAAGGATATTTTCGTAGCGGAGCTTTTTGACGCCATTATTTTAGATAACCAATCAGCTACAAAGATTCAGAAATTGCCAGGCCGCCATAAAATAGGTAAATATTCATGGATTGCAGCTTCCTTAGTAATTAGTCTCGCTTCTGCCGCAATGGTATATGTATATCAGGAATATTGGAAACAAGAGCAGATTCAACAGCAGGAACAGCAAGAATGGTTGTCATTAAAGGTTCCAGTTGGAGAGAGTAAGAAAATTGTACTCTCTGATGGGACAGCCGTTTGGATGCAGGGCGGAAGTTCCTTGCAATATCCGAAACGATTTGGTGCTGTTGCAAGTCGAACAGTTCAGTTCGAGGGGGACGGTTTTTTTGAAGTGACAAAAAACCCACAATGTCCTTTTTTTATAAAAATGGAAAAACTGCAAACAAAGGTGCTCGGAACAAGTTTCCACATCCAAGCGTATAAAGAATTGCACAATAAGTCCATTTCTTTAATTGAAGGAAAGATAGCCGTTCATGCCGAGCAAGAAATGCAAGAAAAGGAGAATATAGCCGATGTAATTCTAGTGCCAAATGAAGCGGTAGAATATGACGACCGCCAAGGCACCTTAATCAAGAAACAGTTGAGCAATAATCTGTCTGCTGAATACTATAAAACAGGGAACCTTGAATTTGCTGAAACACCGCTATCTGATGCATTATTCCGTATTAGTCAGATTTATGGCGTTGAAATTCAGGTGAATAATCCCAAGTCAAAACAACATAAAATAACAGCCATATTTTACCGAACGGATCCTATTCGTAAGGTATTGGCAAGTATATCTCAATCTACCCAAAGTAAAGTGGATTGGACGAGTAATAAAATAGCCAAAATAATATTATAAACCTTTAAAATCTACCCGATGTATAGAATGATTGCATTTCAAATATGCCTCAGCGAGGGTTTTAATCTACGAACCTCTTAGCTAAAAGGTAATTCAGGAATTATTAAAGGGATACATAAAATGTATCCCCATGTTGAACTCTTGTTGTCCAAGGGAGTGGAAGTCCTTTGTTTGAACAACATCTAACTAATTAGATTTCAAGTGCATAAAAATACAATAATTTACGAAAATAGCCAACGGCTGTACATAATTTATAAAATTATGCGATTATCGGTAGCAACTATTTCGGCGATAGTATTCCTATTGAATATTTGTATGGCCGACAACCTTAATGCACAAGGAATCCTTGATAGACAAGCTAGCATAAATGTAGAGAACTTGTCTCGTACGGCTATCTTAAAAGAGCTTAGTCGACAAACAAAGATCCGCTTTATTTATAGTCAACATCCCGATTTGTTGGAGAATGTGAGTATGGTTATGAATAATCGGACTATGAAAGAAGTATTAGATCAACTCTTTAGAGGGAAGAATATTACCTACTCCTTATTTGATGATCGGATAGTCATTGAACCGCACCCCAAAGTTCAGCAGAAGTCAATTCGTGGAATAGTAAAGTCGATTGATGGAAAACCATTGTCAGGCGTATCCATTGGTATCAGGGGAAAGAAAACAATGACCTCGAGCAATCAAGCAGGAGAATTTAGCATAATGGGAGCCCCCCAAGATGTGTTATATTTTAAATATCTGGGTTACTTGGAAAAGGAAATGGTATATAGCGGTCAGGATTATATCCAAGTAACCCTTTCTTCCCTTGTAAAGGAGTTGGATGTGGTAGTAATTAATACCGGCTACCAGAATATTGATCGAAAGAAATTTACAGGTGCTGCAGTTAAAATTAATGCTGAGGATGTTCAACGCCCAGGTGTTCCAGATGTTAGTCGGATGCTGGAAGGGCAAGCGGCCGGTGTTTCCGTCCAAAATGTGTCGGGAACATTCGGCGCAGCACCTAAAATAAGGGTTCGAGGGTCTACTTCGATTACGGGAGATAATAAGCCTTTATGGGTTGTAGATGGAGTCATCTTAGAAGATGTCATCAATATCTCCAATGAGCAGCTATCTTCAGGTGATCCGAATACCTTATTAGGTTCTTCTGTAGCAGGATTGAACGCGGACGACATTGAGTCCTTTCAAATCTTAAAAGATGTGGCTGCAACCTCTTTGTATGGTGCCAGAGCGATGAATGGGGTGGTGTTAATTACAACCAAGAGGGGGAAAGCAGGTGCCCGAGCAGCGCTTTCCTATTCCGGAAATTATAGCTCCTATATGAAGCCAGGATACCAACAGTTTGATATTGTGAATTCATATGACCAGATGTCCATATTCGCTGAAATGGAGCGAAAAGGTTGGTTAGATTATACGGATTTAGCCAATAATCCGAATGGAGGTGTTTATACAAAGTTGGCACAATCGCTTCGATTTAATGAAGATGGAACTGCAGTGGTAGAAAACTCTGTAAGCGGACGGAAAGCTTTTTTAGAGCGCTATGTCTATGCAAATACAGATTGGTTTGATATTTTATTTAAGAATTCCTTGATGCAAGAACACTCCTTAAGCCTTTCATCAGGAACAGAGAAAAGTCAGCAATATTTCTCAACATCCTATCTACGTGATAATGGATGGTCGTTAGGTGACAAGGCCGATCGTTATACAGCAAATGTACGTTCTGATTTTTCAATCAGTCCGAAGTTTTCTGTCGGGTTAATTACGACGGCCTCGATCCGCGATCAGCTGACACCAGGTTCTTTGGGAAGGCAAAGTAATCCGGTAACTGGAGAGGTGTCTCGTGATTTTGATATCAATCCTTTTAGTTATGCGTTGAATACTACGCGCACCTTGACGCCTTATGATCAACAAAATAGCCTGGAATATTTTACCATGAATTATGCACCATTCAATATTATCAATGAATTGCAAAACAATACCATTGAACTGCGAATGCTAGATCTTAAGGTGCAGGGGGAAGCAAAGTACCGTTTACCTAAAGATATCAATTATTCATTTGTAGGTTCTTACCGTTATGTAAATACGGAAAATGAACATAAAATTAGAGAGCAATCCAATATGCCGATGGCTTATCGTGCCGGCACTATCTATGCAGGAGGGCCGGAAAATGCCACGATTGCCGATCGCAATAAATTCTTATATACAGATCCCGCAGATCCTGATTCCAGACCTGTATCTGTGTTGCCCTATGGTGGTTTCTATACCACCAATGGAGATAACCTGAAGAGTTTCTATTTCCGAAACTCCTTGGATTGGACGCAGAGTTTCAATTTCAGGCATACCTTACGGTTATTCCTATCCCAAGAACTCCGATTCTTAGATCGCGTAGGAAAAACCTTCACTGGATATGGCTATCAGTTTGATCGCGGTGGAACAGCGTATGTCGATCCGAATGCGATAAAAAGAGAAGTGGAGGGCAGTAGTACCTATTATCAAATGGCGACCTTTCATGATCGTTACTTAGCATTTGCTGGGAATGCTGCTTACTCCTTTCTCGGAAAGTATCAGTTGAATGGAACAGTCCGTTATGACGGTTCCAATCAAATGGGGCAATCAACTACTGCACGTTGGCTACCGACCTGGAATATCTCGGGCTCGTGGAATTTGGATGAGGAGGCCTTCTTAAAAGATTCAAAAGCTTTTAATACCCTAACCCTTCGTGCTACTTACGGCCTTAATGCATCTATGGGCAATGCGCGCAATTCCTCCCTTATTATTCGCTCTGCGAGTACCAAGAGACCTTATTTGTCGGAGGTAGAACCGGTGTTAAATATTGAAAACAACCCAAATAAAGACCTCACCTGGGAAAAACAATATGAGTTTAATATGGGCGTAGATGCAGCCATGTTTAACCGTCGCTTAGAATGGACGGTAGATGTATATAGACGTCAAGGTTTTGATTTGATTGGACTCATACGTACATCGGGAATTGGTGGTGAGGCTTTTAAGTTAGCTAATTATGCCGATATGCAGTCGCAGGGCATTGAGCTGATGGTAAAATCGCAAGTTTTTAAGCGTGATAATTGGGGATGGAAAATGCAGTTAACCAATGCCTACAACACGGGTGAAATTACTCGTTTATTGAACGAACCTCTTATTTTTCACCTTATCGGTAATACCGGAGGTGCAAAGGTAGGATATCCGGTTCGTGGGCTTTTTTCCATCCCTTTTAGTCATTTAGATCCTAATACTGGGGTTCCCTATTTTATTAATGAACAGGGCGTAAAATCGACCAATGTTTATTTACAAAGCTATGAAACCGGCTACCTGAATTACGAGGGTAATATTGATCCTACATTTACTGGTGGTTTTTATAATATGTTTAATTACAAAAACCTGTCTTTATCTGCATTAGTTACCTATTCTGCTGGAAATAAAATTCGGCAGAATGCCATCTTCCAAAATCAGTATACGGATTTACAAGCCATGTCACGCGATTTCTTAGACCGTTTTGTTTTACCAAATGACTATCAAGTGCCTTCTATTGTCGAGATGCGAAATGCATCTCGCTTAGAGGGTTCTGCTTACCAATCTTACAACTATTCTACGGAAAGAGTTGCCGATGGTGGATTTGTTCGCTTAAAACAAGTCAGTTTAAACTATGAAATACCACATAAATTAATCAATAGATGGGGACTGAATAAGCTGTCCTTAAGTGTAGTGGGTAATAACCTATACCTGATTTACGCAGATAAAAAATTAAATGGCCAAGACCCTGAGTTTTATGGCTCAGGGGGTGTGGCCTTGCCGATTCCAAGACAATTTACCCTATCCATTAAAACCTCCTTGTAGCATTATGAAGTTGAAATATATCTATATAGCATTCTATAGTATCCTAATGGTAGGATGTGAGAAGTATTTGGAGGAAGCACCAGATCAAAGGGCCGTATTGGATTCTCCAGAGAAAATATCGGAGCTCTTGACTTCCGCTTATCCAAAAGCGAACTATTTTCCTTTCGCCGAAACGATGTCCGATAATGCGGGAGATAAAGGAGCTGGAATGGGAAGCATGACCTTTATCAACTTCGATGCCTGGACTTTTTCCGATATCCGATCCAGGAATCAAGATACCCCCGATTTCTTTTGGTATGGCTCTTATGAAGCCATTGCAGCAGCAAACCGTGCCCTCGCTTATATTGCCACAGTTGATGATCCGGAACGCTATCAAGCTCAAAAAGGAGAAGCCTTGGTTGCTAGAGCCTATGCTCACTTTATGTTGGCCGTCTTTTTCGCTAACACATACGATAGACTTACTGCAGATACCGATCCAGGCATCCCTTATGTAACAGAGCCAGAAGAGCAGCTATTACTTAAATATGAACGCAAAACGGTAGCCTATGTTTATCAAATGATTGAACAGGACTTATTAACTGGTTTGCCATTACTCAATGACTCCAAATACAAAGCCCCTAAATATCATTTTACACGGTCGGCTGCGCATGCCTTTGCTGCTAGGTTTTACCTGTTTAAAAAAGAATATGGGAAAGTTATTGAACATGCGTCTCAAGTGTTTACAGACGGTGATTTTAGCAGCAGGCTACGCCCAATTAACCAAACGGCTTTCCGCAGTATGGAATACTATGAACGACAAGCCGAATACACGAGAGCCGATAATCCGGCCAATATTTTATTAGTAGAATCGATTTCTAGTTGGGGAGGTTCTTTCCCGGGCTTCCGCTTTGGCCTTACTGCCGATATTTTAGCCGAGCTATTCTTTAGTAGGAATGTGACCGGCGGTTCCTTTGCCTATACTATTTTTGGACAAGAGACTTCCTTCAACATTCCCAAGTTCAAAACTCATTTCGTACGCTCAGGCCTCAATGCCAATTTCGGATACTCCTACAATATGATTCCATTATTTTCTGCAGAGGAAGTGCTCTTAAATCGAGCTGAAGCACTCGCTATGGAAGGGCGGACAGATGAAGCCATTGCCGACCTCAATGTGTTTGCCAGTAAGAAAGTATTTGCTTCGCAGAATAACCCTTATTACTATGCAAAGTCCCACGAAATTAATGCCGCAAAACTAATCAGTTTTTATCAGCAACCTGATTTAAAATACTGCATTGTAAATGCAGCATTAGATTTCAAGCGTCGGGAATACATTTTTGAGGGCATGCGCTATCTCGACATCCTGAGGCATCGCTTGCCCGTATTGCATAAAACCAAAGATGGCCAAGAAGAACATTTGTTAGGATCGAACGATTTAAGACGCGTATTGCAAATTCCCAAAGAAGTCGCAATGTCTGGTATGGAAACTAATCCAAGATAAAAATGAACATAAACTATATACCTGTTTTACGATTGTTATTGCTGCTATGGATTAGCCAGTTGTTCCTGGCCTGTAGTAAAAACGAACAGTTGCCCGAGCAGCCAATCATAGGCTTAGGCGGCGATGATTGGTCGCGATCAGCAATTGATGATTACTTGTTCGAGAATTTTGTATTGCCCTATAATATCGAGGTAAAATACAAATGGGACCCCTATGAGGTGAATTACAATAAAACGTTAGTACCTCCAATGGAATCCAAAGTCATTCCCGTCATGGAAACAGTGAAAGCGATCTGGATGGCACCTTATGAAAAGGTGGCAGGGGATGATTTCTTGCGGAAATACCAGATTCTAAAGTATGTATTAGTTGGGTCTCCTGAATATCAGGAAAATGGAACAATCGTATTAGGAACGGCCGAGGGGGGCAACAAGATTACCCTCTTTGTCATCAATTACTTTGCGAAAAAGAACCGGCAAGAAGTGATCCGGATGATGCATACCATCCATCACGAATTTGCGCATATCCTCCATCAACATATTGCTATTCCCCAGGAATGGCGAGGCCTAAGTTCGCAATGGTACACCGCCACCTGGTTCAATACCAACAATGCACAAGCCAATGCCCAAGGGCTGATTACCGCTTATGCCAAATCTTCGGAGAAGGAAGATTTTGTAGAAACAATTTCTACGCTATTGGTAGAAGGGCAGGAGGCCTACGATCAGGTCATTGAAGATAACCCGGAACAGGAGCTCACCTTTAGACGGAAGGAAGAACTGGTGGTGCAATATTACAAAGACTTTGGCATAGACTTCCGGCAATTGCAAGCTGAGGTTAAAGCCGGAATTAATAAAATAACACAAGATTAGCACATCCATGAAAAGACTGATTTATAGTATCGTACTCTTTATTTGCTGCAGCTTGACAGCCTGCCAGACCAAGAATGATTTCAAAGGTCTACGCCCGGATGTCAAATTGCAGGAACAGCTAGATGCCTATTCTGAACAGCTTAGTGCTGCGGAAAATGGATGGATAGCTTATTTATTTCCGAAATCCGGAGGTGGTTATACCTTCAAGATGAAGTTCAATACCGAGAACCGTGTCAATATGTATGCCGACCTGAATGCGAATACAGCCAGCACGGCCATGGAAAGTTCCTATCGCCTAAAGGCTACCCAGGTGCCCTCCTTATTTTTCGATACTTATACCTATATGCATTTACTTTCCGATCCAAACCCGCAAGTAGCTGGAGGTATTGCCGGTAAAGGACGCTATGCTGATTTCGAATTCTCCATTTTGAAGGTGTCGCAAGATTCTATTCAGCTCAAAGGAAATTTAAATGGCAGTGAATTATTGCTTGTACGGGCTACAGCGCAACAAGGGGATGAATTTATACAACAGGTATATCATTACAACCAACAGCATCTATCAAAATTCGATCAGTTTAATTACTACTACAATAAGGTGTCTTTTGGAGGGCATAGTTTTCAATTTACGCTGAACAGACAGCTGCATACGGTGTCGTTTCGTGGAATTGGAGCTCAAGATAGCATCCGTTTTATATCTGAATTTGCCGTTACGGCCAATGGCATACAATTGAAAACACCTTTTCAAATTGGGCCATCGAGCTATCAAACCTTAACGAATTTTAACTTGAATACTCCTTTAGGGGCTGGAACATTTTTAATCGGAACAGAAAATGCGGAACTCAAAAACCAAGCAGCCCCTTTATCTCGCTATCCCATGGACGCTACGCATATGTACATAGCGAAATACCAATATTATTCGCCTACCGGCTTTTTCTATAAGGGCGTTGAAGATGTGTTGCATTTGCAAGATATCAAGGGTTATGCTGGCCTGCAATTTATTCCACGCCGGTATATCGATGGCACGGATGTGTTTTACCTGCTTTATAATAATGGACAAAACTATTTCGGACCAGGTTTTAAAACGCAAATAGATGCGCAAGGCGTCATGCGCTTTACCAATTTATTGGGTTATGATGCAAACAACGCCAGCACAGTAACTGATGAGCTATACAATAAAGTGCAACAAATGACCCAACAGATTTTAAGGCCTGAAGGATTTTATGTCTATCGAACAGCAACAACAGGATACGATCTGGTGTCTGTTGCAGATTCCCAACTCTGGATACGATTCAATTAATATTTAGCAAAAAAGAAATGAGTTACATATTACGTATAGCATTATTTAGTCTGGCTATTCTAGCAATGCTCTCTTGTCGAAAAGAACAATTGACCAGCTATCCGGTTGAGCAAAGCTTTGAGGATCCGGATTCCCTCATGCTGGAATTTAAACAGCAAATAACGAATGCTAGCCATGGCTTTGAATTTACCTGGTCAGCTAATAAAAAAGGTTTTTATGCGGGCTATATAGACCTAAAAGCAGCAAGTACCGGCGATTTTCTAATCGATATTGACCCGCTTATGCGGAACCTCACCTACCGCATTGCCATGGTCGATCGTAAGCCTTGCCTCAGTTTTCAGGTGCAGAATGTGTCAGCGTCTTTAAAAACCAGAATGGAGGGCTTAGATACCGCATTTTCTTTTATTGCGCAACATCAGGATAGTATCTTCTTGCGCGGCAATACCTACGGTCAAAAGCTGACCCTTTATCCCAATTCAGCAGCACAACAAACAGCCTATAAAAACGGTGGTGTACAGGAACAAATGGATATTATGGCTATTCTGCAGAAGTTGCCTAAGTATTTTAAAACCTTGCACTATAGTGGAATGGCTGTCGATATACATTTGAATCCCGAATGGCGAAAAGTATACCTTCATTTTGGTGGTGTTGACCGCTTTCAGGCCTTTGAATCGGCTTTTGCCTATACGGCAACAGGAATTGTGTTTCAAGATTATTTCACTGCCGAGGCTTCGGGTTTTCAAGGGCTAAGTTTTTTAATCGATCGGCAAGCTCATATCCTGAAGGCGCAAATAAATGGAGCTGAGGTGGTACTCACCAATCAGGGTTCTCCTTCCGCTTATGATATTAAGGCAGCTTCAGCATTCATGGAAAAACCATTTCGAACCATGAACTTGAATTTGGGAAATAATCAAATTTATTCTCAGCCTTATCAATTATCATTCAATGGCTTTACAGTTGCGGGTGTGCCCGATGCTTATGGAATAAAATCCATTCCTAATTATAGCTATTTAATGTTTAATCCAACCTGGCTCACGAATCCTTATGGTTCTCTTTTTATAATATTTAATAATTCCTCCATTTCCAATTTTGGACCTGCTTTTATCATTCAATTTGCCCCCGATAAGTCCATATTCCGTTTTCTTTATTACGGCTCTTTTGGTACAGTTCCGCCAGAAATCCAACCCATGTTCAACCCAACGGTGGCCGCTTTAGTCGATCAAGGAGGGTTCTACGCCATTAAGTCAGGGCCAGCTTCCTACGACCTGGTCTCTATAGATGCTGAAAACCAAAAATGGATCCGATTTGAATAATTAACTCGAATTATGAAACCAATTCTACATATAGACTACTTTATCCGCATTTGCATTCTGTTGCTTCCTTTGCTTTTAACGGCTTTTGGGAAGCAAGCACAGGCCCAAATCCACATTACAGGAGTTATCCGAGATGAAGCCGATAAAAAACCATTACAGGGTGTTTCCATTCATGAAAAGGGAACCCGAAATATGGCCATTACGAATGCAAAAGGCCAATTCAGCATCCAAGTAAATACGTTAGACCATAAGCTGCAATTTTCCTCCCTAGGCTACCGAACGATGGAGTTGAATCCACAAATAGGGGGGATGCAGGTCTACATGAAAGCAATCAGCCATCGAATTGAAGCTGTACAGGTGCAAACCACCAAAAGAGTAGATACAGAGGCAGCCTTATTGGAGGAACGGCGAAAGGCCGGTATTATCCAGGATGGTATCTCGGCCGAGCTCATGAAAAGAACAGCCTCCATTACGGTAACCCAGGCGCTTCAACGAGTGACAGGGGTAACAGTAACCGATGAAAAATATGTTGCCGTTCGTGGGATGGGCGATCGTTCGGTGATTGGCCAATTAAATGGCTCAAGACTGGCCTCAGCCAATCCTGATCAATCCTCAATTCCCTTTGATTTAGTCCCGGCCAGTTTATTAGATAATGTAACCGTCTATAAATCTTACACCCCGGATAAGCCAGCAGATGCCGCATCCGGAATTATCAACCTAAAAACCAAATCGGTACCCGATACCATTGTGCTAGAATTTATTGTGCAAACAGGCCTAAATTCTAATATTGGCATTGGAGGTCAATACAATTCCTTCTGGAATTCCGAAATGGGGGTATTAGGAACTCGGATTAATCAAAAAAACCTATCTCAAGACTTCTTGAATTTAGGTAAACAATACCCTGATGGATTATTTGAAATTCAATCTATTTTTGCAAACGCCCATCTTTCGGAACAAGTAAATCAGGAAGCGCAGCGAATAAATGCGTTGATGCAGGGCTTCGATCCGGTGCTTACTACCAAATATAAACCTGCCTCACCAAATCAAATCTATACCTTGAATTTTGGAAACAAATACCCTTTATTTAAAGGTAAGCATACCCTAGGTTTAATCCTAGGTGGGAATTATTATCGGCGAAAAACCGATATATACCGCCAACAATTAACCCAATGGTCCATTTACCAAGGGGTGGTTACAGGCAACCCGGATGTGTATAGCTGGCGAAATATTCCCAATTTCATTACCCCCAATAATTTAAATATGGGTAAATACCAAACTTACCTAGAGAATACAGGGAATGAAACCTTGAATTATGGGGTCTTAGGTGGCTTAGCCTATCGTTTTTCACCTTTCCATGAAATTGCTGGTCAATTCCTTGGCTCTTGGGGTGGGGAAAACAATGCTAGCAATTTGGAGGGAGGTTATGAATATACAGGCCTTCCAGGAAAGGTAAATAGTCATATTTATTCCTTAAAGCAAACCTTTAGAACCTTATATACCTATAATTTCCAAGGCGAACATAAATTCCCAAAATGGTTTGAGGGGGTACAACTTTCTTACGCAGGTTCTAACTCAACAGCAACCCATAATGATCCAGACTACCGGTATGCTTCATTAGCTGAATTTATTCCTGGAGACCCCGATTGGTCTTGGTATTGGCACAATCGCGTAACTAATGAATATGATCTTCTTCCAAAATATTCAAAAGAAAAACGATATTCATCCCATTTATACGCTTTGACTTCAGGTTATGTGAATGGATATGGACCTTTTGGAGTTATTCAAGCCGAGCCCAATGGTCGCCGATGGCGATTTCTAAAAGAAGAAAACTATAATTATAAGGCAGACATTATAGTACCTTTTTCCTTACAGGGAACCAGACAAGAAATAAAATTCGGAGGCGATTATTTATTTCGAAATAGAGGGTTCACAGAAAATCACCTTTTCTTGCCCGGTTCAAATTATGGTGATGTAAAATCTGTGCCGCTTTACATGGTTCAGGGGGATTTAGACCGCTTGGTCTCCAATGAAATTATTGGCTTACGATCGAGCAAAGCTGGGCTGGGAGAGGGAGAAATCGCAGAATCTGGCTATTTATACAATATGTTTAAATCGCCAAATAATTATACAGGTTATTATGAGGTGCAGGCATTTTACGGAATGGCCGATTTAAAGTTAGGGAATAAATGGCGGGCAACAGGGGGTCTAAGGTTTGAATCTACTGATATGGGCTCCATTGTGGATACAGCCGGTGTTTTTCTCGATCCTACTTTAGCTAAGCCCAATGAAGATGGGAAAATTATTCCTTTGGTATTTATTGAACCCAATTCCTTATACCGTACCGGTTTTTTGCCTTTTTATTCCGCGAATGTAATTTATTCCCTCAAAGAAGGTTATATGAATCTACGCGGCGGATTTAATTCTACCTTAGCACGCCCGGAATTGCGGGAGATTACTAATGTCTTTGAATATGACCCTTTCCAAATGGGGTTAGTCGTCGGTAATCCTGACCTCCAAAACCAACAGACTCAAAATTTGGATTTCCGCTGGGAATGGTTCACCGGAAAAGGAGAAGTCCTCGCGCTTTCTCTCTTTGGCAAACGCATCCATAATCAACTAATTAAGGTCTTTTCTCTGAAAACAGAGGGATTGGCGGCAATCTATCCGGAATTCCCTGCCATAAGATTTGAAAATGAACTTAATAAAGGCCATGTCTGGGGCATGGAACTAGAAGCTGTTCAAAATTTAGGTGATTTTTGGTCTCCCTTGCAGGATGTTTTTCTAGGTTCCAACCTGATGCTGGCCCAATCTAATATCGTAAAATCTGAGCTCCGTTATCAAGCCAATAAAACCCTGGATAGGCATACGCCAAGAAACAGCCCCCTCTTCGAGCAGGCACCCTATTCTATAAATGCCTGGTTAAATTTCAACCGACAAGAATGGGGCGCAGATTATACCCTAACCTTTAATATGGTTGGCGAACGTCTGGTGCAGATTAATTTATTAGGTGAACCTGATCTCTATTCCCAACCTGTTCCCATGCTCGATTTTGTTTGGTCACAAAATATTACAAAAAAGCTGGTAATTAAAGGCTTTGCTAAAAATATACTCAACCCCGGCATTAAAACAGTGTATGCAAATCCGGGTACCGGTGGATTATGGTACAACAAAGAGTATATCCACCGAAAGTACAAACGAGGATCGGAAATAATGATTGGCTTAACTTATAATCTTTTTTAAAAATGAATTTAAAGATAAAAATATACCTCTTTTTAATTGGACTATTAAAAAGAGATCTTTGTGATAGGAAAATTTATTTAGCAGTTATTCTCTGGACTTCCATTTTGTTTATCGCCTGCAAAAAGGATAAAATTGATTTTTCTTATCTGCAAGCAGAGCAGAAAATAAGCCTATCCAATACCCGAATAATAAACTTTGGAAAATTTAAGCATGTAGTTTTAAATGGTGATACCATTACTTATAAGGGAAAGAATTTGATTAATGGTAATCCACCAGCGAAATATTTTCAAGAACCCGGAGGATTATTAGGTGAAAACTGGACAATTCCAACTCAATTATTTGAAAATAATAAAAGCTTAGCTTTTGAATTGATTAATGAGGAGGGTTTGTCCAATAAATTTACCATTCCCGCAGACTCCAATAAACAAATGGATTATTATACCCTGCCAACCGAAGGATATGGGCAACCATGGGTGGTGCCTATTCCTAGAGACCAAACCCCAGTAACTAAAAAAGACCATTTTAAAATCAGAATTATTAACCTTACTAAAATAATGCCGCCATTACCGGTGCCCGTTGATCCTGATTTTGGGCCATTAGAAAATTTATATGGAGCAGTTAGCCTCGCCTATGCGGATGGGAGTTTAGTGAGCTCTAAGACAACTAATATTGATGTTAAAAATAGAGTTTCTGACTACGTTGAAGTGCCTTATGGAACATACCAGTTTAAGATATTGACCGCTGATGGGCGTCAAATCTCCGCTGCTGTTCATGGGGTAAATTCGAACTATTTTCCAGAACGTATTATAAATCCAAAAACTTCTAGGATTAACTTTTTAATTCAAAATTTTATGATTTTATCGAATAATACTTATGCCCCTCTTGAAGGATTTGAGGCAGGTGGGACTTATACAATCGTAGTGTTGCCACAAAAAATGCTATATGGAACTTCGATGTTTAATCCTTCAATTTTAGAGGGTTATCAAAATCAATTTAAAATTTTAGAGGATTCTCCAATTTCTAGAAATCAATCTTTTTTTAAAATACAGGGGGTAAATGCCGGTATTGATCAAAAGATTCGATTTTTTGTCAATGGCAAATCAATTAGCAAAGTATTAGGTTATGGAGAATATTCTGAACCAGAAATTTTATTGAAACAAAACCCAATGTATTGTGAGATAAAAAATATAAATGGGAAGTTATTAAAAAAAATTGATTTAGCTGTGCAAATTAATCAAAATATTAGCCTTTACGCTTGGGAGGACCAACATAATAAATTAAATATAACTCCCGTTTCAAATCAACTTTCCCCCGAATTGAATAAAGGTTACAGTAGTGAATTTGGCGAATTTAATCGGGTTGAATACACCAGTTATGCAGGATTTCGCTTTTTGAACTTTTCTCCAGATGAACAATTAATAAATTTTGTAATAGATAAGGCTTCCATTCAATTTGGTAATAACGAAATTCTGGATTTATGGAAAAATCTTGAAAATAGAAATTTAAATCTGGAACCTGGAATTCCCAAATTAATAGATCCATATAGTATACGTGATGAAAAATATAGCTTATTGTATTCTTTTCCATTTAAAATAGATGTTTTTCGAAGTAAATCTAAGGATATCACACCCGGAACTATTATACCAAATGTGCAATCTTTTTTAAGTTCTGCTTTTGTGCTCAAGCCAGAACTTTATACCAAAGTAGGTCGAGATGTGCCAAGTTTTACTGGAGGAATATACTCTGTCGTATTAATTGGCCGTACAAAAAAAGATGCCGATTTGCCAGCTAAAATTATAAGCATAAAACACACGAAATAGGCTTTAAATCGTTAATTCCTAAGAATATGAAACGAATGATAAAAAAAATAAGAAATTGTAAAATTGTAATGGGTATGATCTTAATAAGCATTTTTCTTTTTTGGAATTGCCAAAAGATTGAATACACATCCATTGAGAATCCGGCCTACCTTCGCGTATTTAATAGTTTAAATTTTCCTGATATTTCCGGCAATTCGCTTATAGATACTTTACCCTATTTATGTATGCTAATAAATCCTGTTTTTGATGGAAAAGGATTGCCTGTTACGGCTGAAATTGTTGGTGACTTTTTAGGAAAACGTGCCAAGTATGCTCCTCCTTTTCCTCAACAAATAGGGGTTTCAACTACGCGAGAAAATCCTGAATATCCTGGAAAGGAAACAGTTTTGGTAGGGCCGGTTTTAAATGGGTTTGATTTAAGTTCTTGGGCTCAAGTCCCCGCCAAAAGACATCGAGTTGTTTTTATGTACCGTCCAAAGAATGATGTGCCATTTTTTGAACTTGACTCAGATTTGAGAAAAAATATTGCAGCAATTACTGAAGTTAATTTAGAAGCTGGGGAAGTTTATACTTTACAAATTATATTTGATGATTTTATAAAAAGGTCAAAAAAAATAATCTTAAGACAAGAAACCTTTCATAAACAAGTGTTTTCAGACTCTTTAGTATATGTCAACTTCTATAATTATACCGCTGATAACTTTTTAGAAGCCCCAATTTCTTTAAAATTTCCGAATGGAAAGAAAAAGAGGCATTTATTTGAGGAAGGAATAGAAAGTAATATGGATATTTATTTATCCTTAATGAAAGGTTTAGATTTTATTTACTTTAATTCATCCTATAATATTCCAAAGCCTTCAGTAATAATTCGGAATGCTATGCTTCCTAATCCATCTTATGAATGGAAGTACTTTTATACTTTAAATCGAAATATTAATTCAAATCAAGATAATCCCTTTGTGAGTTTTCCTATGTGGGTGTCAAAAAATGATAATGGTATTGCAACAGATTTATGGCAACGATTTTACTTTTTACAACCAAATTTGCAAAGCAAACCTCAAAACCATCCTTTTAATGAATATGGTGATTGGAATCGTGAGTTTACAGGTGGCCCTTATATTGATTCAAAAGGTAAATTTGCGATTATTAATTGTTTACTTAATGGCCCCGCGATTTTTACAGGGAAAGATAATGAATATCATCTAGGTTATAATTTACCAAATCTTTTAATTAATATTCACTCAGGAAGAGATAACCCCAAATCCTTTACCTCCGTAAATACTTTTGAAATTATTAATGGAGAAGTTTACCTCCTTAGCATGCAAAGAAAATTTGCTCCACCCATTTATTAAAACCTAATATGAAAACCACAATTAAATTGTTGATTTTAATCATGATTATTTTTCAACAAACCTGCAATATGTCCTGTAAACATGATACTGTTTTTCTTAATCAGCCTAGGGTCGAAGATCGTACAATTGCAGATTACTTAACTGCAAATGCAGATTATAGTTTGTTAGTAGATGCGTTAATCTACGTAGACCTATTAGACACTTTGCGTAACATTAATAAAAAATATACACTTTTGGCAATTGACAATTCTGTGTGGAATCAGCTTTTTATTTATTCAAAAGATGATTTTGAAATTTTGGATAAGGAATGGTTAAGAAGTGTGTTAAGTTACCATATTATACCCAAAAGGCTTTTATTTAATGATATCCCTCAAAATGACTTTAATATAACTTACAAATCACTCTTTGGAGACATATTATATGTTAATCGAACTAAGTTGAATGCAGAAGTGTCTCCGTCCGGTGGAATTGAAATGGTTTCTTTTTCAGGTGCTTTTGTTTCCAATGATTTTACGGTAGAAAAAAGTGGGGGGACAAATGTAGAAGGAAACTATCTTCTTAAAAATGGAGTAATACATAACTTAGACAAGTTAATACTATATTATAAAGGAGATTCTCTTCAAGAATTCCTTTCTGCTAGACCTGAGTTTTCAATTTTCGTTGCTGGACTTAGAAAATTTAATCTTTGGCATAAATTGGCTGATAGTGGGTTCCATACTGTTTTTGTTCCTGAAAATAAAACTTTTGAAAGCTTTGGAATAACGGAAGAAATTATAAACAGTATTGATGCCACACGTTTTAATGGAGAGCTGCTTTTTGGATCTTACATTTGGAATAATAAACGATTTCTATTATCTGATAATTGTTTTTTTCTTAATAAAGACCATGAATATTGGCTAAGCCAAAAATTAAATAATACCCATCCCTATTTCCGAATTATTTCATCGCTTGATTTTAGAAATGGTTATGGACGCTTAAATAGACCTTTTTCTTCGATTTATGTAGGTATTTCAGTAATAAATCAACCATTGGGTTATGCAGAACCCGGGGATCGTCCAAGTTGTGCACGGTTTTTAGGTGGTAGAATTATTGATTTTGAAACTATTGGTTTTCGCTGTTTGCCTTATACACAAGATCGATATTCAACAGATTTACAAATGGAAAACGGGGTTGTCCAAGTTATTAATGGTTTGTTGGTTTTTCCCGATGAAGCCTTATTAAAATAAATTGTAGAATTTTTATAATCGCATTATGCATATATATATCATAAAACGGAAGATAATTAATAATATAATTATTTTTATTTTATTAGGATTTTGTTTTCTTTTTTCTTGTCGAAAGAAAGAGTTCCAAGTGGAAGAGAATGGTTTAAAATTAAATTATCAGGATACAATACATTTTAAAATTCAAAATATTATCAATGGTCGGTCAGAGAATTTGTTTTGCAAAATCTGGAATATAGTCCATATGGATTCCATTTTGGAGATGTCCGATAATAAAAAGAAATTTACTGTCTTTATTCCTTCTAATCATGGTCTAGAACAAGGGGGATGGACATTAGAATCCATAACGAAAAAATCCAAAACTGAATTAATAGAGTTTATACAAGCTCATATATTATCCATTAATATTCAACCTGATTGCTTGCAGAAAAAAGAGGGTAATTTAATTGTAGAAACAAATTTCATTTACCCAAATATTCTTTACAGCTCGAAAGGCTTACCTTATAACTATTCCATTGGTCTAAAAATAATGGATAATCAACTTTTCATTAATGGAAAAGAACAGGGTAATTTAAAGCTAATAAAAACGAAAAACGGCTCGCTTTATGAAATTATTGACCCCTTGGTTCCCCCATCTAAATCGGCTTGGGAGCTTTTACAATCCGATCCGGAATATTCATTATATACCCAATTAATGATAGCCACAGATTCTATGTATACTGCAATTTTTGAAAAAGCAAATGGGTACAAACCCCAAGATGGACACTCGAATGCACAAACTTTCCAACGAAATTCATTAGAAAAATACCACTTTGTTTTTAAAAATAATAAGGATAATGATCTTTATGTTGATGACTTGACGACTTGGTTTATTCCAACAAATAAAGCTTTTCATGACCTAGGATTTAATTCCTTGGATGATCTGCTAAATTTTAATAAAAAAAGAGGAGAGCCGGAACGTGAATGGCAAGAACCCATCTCTGGTTATGCTGGATTTTACGGAATCCGTGGAGAGTTTGCAACCGATACATTGCTTGATTATCATCATAATTGGGGACTTCGATTTGCGGATTTACCTTATAAGCAAGGTCATATGAAAATTCTTGTTTTTTCAAATGATCTTCCTTCAAAAAGCTTAAAAACTTTCCCTATAGCACATTATGAAAAACTGATTCTTAATGGTGTGCATAAAGCAGACCTTTACTATTTATTCCCTTTTATAAGTAGCAATAATTCAATTAAACTACCAAATGAAGTCCATAATGCAATTCTAACAAAACAAGATGTATTGACTTTAAATGGAATAATTCAAGGCGTAGATCGAATTCTTGTTCCTGACTCTTTAAATATATTTTAATATGCGAAATTTAAAAGTAAAACATTTAAATAGCTGTCTGGCAGTTTTTATACTTCTGATGCTACTTTTAAGCCAATGTAAACCTGCTGAAGATGTTTTTCAAATCGTTGATTATAATAAATTAAATCACGTGCTTGCTAACAATTATAATTTATCTACCTTTTATGCAGGTCTGAACCGAACAGCTTATAAAAGTTGGTTGAATTCTGATTCAAGTTATGTAGTATTTGTACCCAATGATTTAGCTTTTAGCAGTATCGAGCTTGATAAAAATGAACTAACTGCACTATCAGGAACAAAAATTGGAGACATAATAAAACGACATATTTTGGACGATTATATTGATTTGAATTCCTTGCCCTATTTCACAAAATTCAAATTTTATTCTAAAGACAATTCTATTCTTTACATTTCACGTTGGCTAAAAAACGAGCAAACCTTCTTTACTATTAATGGAGCAATTGCTCGAGGTAAGCCGCTAAATGCAACTAATGGTCAGGTTTATATTTTAGATCGTGTGTTAAATTCAGAATCTTATTCGAGTATTTTTGAAGTTTTAGCTGATTCAGAAACCACAACATTTTTCTTATATGCCGTTCAATGTGCAGGTTTAGAGAAATGGGTCAGAGAGAATAATAATATGACCTGTTTTGCTCCTTCGAATGAGGGTATGTTTAACATTGGCTTAACATCATTTGAAGTAATTAAGCGAGTCGACCCTGAGCTTTTAAAATCCTTTATTCTTGGTCATTTTTATAATAATTTCCTTTTGCTTAGTGATTTATCTTTTACTTTAAATCTGTCTTATAAAGAGGGAATTTCTTTCGTTGATACAAAGGGACAATCGTTAGCCTTAGATGGTTATGAGGGATTAGTTTCATTTATTATGGAGAATCAAAAAAAAATATCCATAAAATACCAAGAGGGTATTCATAAATCCTTATTAATCAACCAATCCTTTTTACTGCCGAATGGTGGTACACAAGTGAAAATAGATGTATTGAAACGAGATATTATTTGTCAAAATGGAATTGTTCATTTGGTCGATATTCCATTACTATATATGTAGGTTATGAAAAAAATATTTTATTTGCTTTTTGTTTTAAAATCGCTTTGTTTATTTGGATGTAAAAACAAAGAGGTTATTCAAGATTCTGATAAGCAAAGTTTAGAAATCGTTGGATACTTTCCAAATTCTGGCAACAGTGGTACACTGGTAACTATTGAAGGTGAAAATTTCAACCATTTTTCTGATTTATCTGTTTTATTTGGCGAGCAAAATGGAAAAATTGTAAGTGTTGGGCGACGTCAAATTTTAGTTGAAGTTCCAAAAGGAGGGGGCACAGTAGATGTTTTTTTAATAAATAAACAAGATAAGTTAGCAATTGGAAAATATACCTATCAAAAATTAAGCCTGCACAGTATTGCCCCAGATTTTGCATCATTGGATATGCAAATAGCGATTAGGGGTGAGGGGTTAATTATGGGGGCTAATTTGCCTAAGGTATTCTTAAACAATTATGAAGTTAAAATTGTAAGTATTTCCGATACCATCCTATACGTAACTGTGCCTAAAGGGCAGGGTATTGGTCCTGTAAAAATTGTTCAAGATGAAGTGGAGGCAACTGGGCCAAATTTTCAATTTATTAGTTTCTTGGATATGCAGCCTAGATCTGGCGGGAAAGGTACGGTAGTTGAAATAAAAGTGGATGGATTAGATCGGGTTAAAAATAGTATAATTCCATTTTTTAATAATGAAAAAGTAAATTATGCACCAGGTAAAATTTTAAAGATTACAGACAGCTTAATTTCTGTTGAAGTCCCAGAGTTTGTTATGACAGGGGGGGTCAATATTATAGAGGAAAGCAGTAAATCAATTTTACCAGGGCCGGAATTTACAGTCGTTCCAGCACCTAAAATTTTAAAAGTATCTCCAAATTCAGGCTCTTCAGGTACGAAGGTTCTAATTTATGGATTCTATTTTAGCCCAAACCTAAAAGAAAACAAAGTGTATATCGGTGATGTGCAAATTCCCATTAATAGCGTAAAAGAAGATGAAATTAGCATAATTATTCCTGATAATATAAAATCTGGATTGCTAAAGGTGGAGGTAAATGGTCAAGTAACTATTGGTCCCGTGTTTTCTAATGCGAATTTAGGAGTTACGAAAATAGTTCCTGAAAACGGCATAATTGGAACAGAAATAGAGCTGCAAGGCTTTGGGTTTAGCCCTATTATTCAGGAAAACCAAGTATTGATGAATGGTATTCCAGCGCAAATTTTAACTGCAGCAGAAAATAAATTAGTAATTCGAGTCCCAGCAGGCTATACCACAGGACCTCTGCAAGTGCAATCTGGGTCAGTATCCATTAATCCAGGCTTGCAATTCAAATTAGCTTTTGTAGAAACGCTGGGTAAAGGGGAATTAAATCTAGCTACTTCAGGGGGGAGTATTGCATTGGATCAATCTGGGAATATATACGTATTGGAAATTAATAAACATTGTATAAAAAAGATAGCACCAAATGGTGTAGTTAGTCATTTTGCCGGAAGTAAAATAGGCGAGAGGGGATTAAGAGATGGTCAGGGTGATTATGTTTTATTTGATTTGGATAAGAATGCTGGATTTAAATATAACCCTACGAATAATCAATTGTATCTTACAGAGTCAAAGAATATGGCCTTACGAACCATTAAGTTAGATGGCTCAACAAGTACCCGGAAATCAACAGTCAATCCACCTGGAAAATTTGACTTTTATATTAATTGGGTTTATAAAAATGGTTTAATTCTTTCCAATGCCCTAAATAATTCCAATTATGGTTTACAAGTTCTGGTTACTCCAGAAAAGAATCCAATACGAGTTTTTAGTTTTGTCAAAATGTCAAATTTGTCAGCTGATGTAAGATTTGCTATAGATGATTTAGGGGATATGTTTTGCCCCGGCCTTAATTTTGTTTTCAACCATTCGGTTATTACGAAATACTTTAATAATGGGGCATTCACTGCCTCTTTTGCCGGAGGTGTAAACACCTCCTTCGCTGGCAGCCCTAGCAAAACAGGTCTTCAAGATGGCATTAGTTCTGAGGCTTTATTTAATAATATCAAAGCCATAGCCATGTGTGGTAAGGAAAATTTATTAGTCCTGGATGGTGGGAATAATGCTCTCCGGATGGTAAGTCGTGATATTGGCGAAGTAAGCACGATCTTTAAAAACGATGCCGGCTTTGCTGATGGCGACTTCCGAACCGCCAAAATTTCCAGTACAGCTTCCGATATCGTAGTCAGCCCCGATGGGCGTTTCTGCTACATCCTTGACAACGGAAATAACTGCGTCCGGAAGGTGCAGTTGGAATAAACCAACAACAGACCATGTAATTTTTGTTTCATTCATAGGTTAAGCAAAGGCAGGTTCTTCCCATAAGGCCTGCCTTCTTTTTTTCCTCGCCCCAACGCGCGACCTGCTTTTGCTTAGTCCCTTTTCACTCCCCTTTCAAACCCCTTTCACACCCGTATCAATCCCCTTTGCAGTAGGCGAAGATAGGGGAGAGATAGAGCTCATCAAAAGCCATTCAAAAACCCTACCCAAGCCCAGTTAAAAGAAAGTCTAAAGACAGATCAAAACCAGCCACTACCTAAGGCTGTATCCTTCCCAAATCATCCCCTAACAATAATTTAAAAAAACATAAAACACTTAAGAACCATTTCTATTCCTTCTGCAAGCAAGGGGAAATAAGTGCTACATACGCTTGTAGGACTTAATCCTGTCCATTCGCTACATACTTTTAGAAATATTTTAATATTTCATTTGATTATTTAAAAACTTAGCTATATTTACATATGTAATACATATTAATTGTATTCGCATTAACCAATAACAAAACAATATCAATGAATCATAACACTGAATTTCACGGCTTGTGGCCTGCCTTGTTCACGCCGGTAGGTGAAAACGAACGTCCTAACCTTGGGCAATTGGAGAAACTGACAGACGTATTAATCGGCCAAGGGGTCGACGGTTTGTACGTCTTAGGCTCTACCGGGCAGGGTATCTTATTCAATCAAGAAGATAGAAAGCAGGTATTAGAAACTGTATTGCAAACGGCGCAAGGTCGCGTACCGGTAATGGTACAAGTTGGGACGGTGACCACCAAAGAATCATGTCTTTTGGCGGCACATGCCTCTGAGGCAGGCGCTGCGGCGGTATCATCCGTAGGTCCCATCTATTTTGGCGGTGGTGCCAAAATGGCCTTATACCATTATGAAGAGATTGCCAAAGCAGGGCAACTACCGTTTTTTCCGTATCAATTGGGGAATAATTCCATTCCCGGCAATGTCGCCGATTTTATTCAGGCCATTATCGATATCCCTTATAGTGCGGGGATGAAATTGACCACGGGCAATATGTTGGAAATCAGTAGAATCCATAACATCGCCAAAGATCGCTTAAAATTATTCAGCGGAGCGGATGAATTGATCTGCCAGGCCGCCCTATCCGGCACTGTAGGCGCCATCGGAACCTTCTATAACCTATGGGCTGCCGAGTGTAAACATGTGTTAAATGCCTTTAAAGCTGGGGATTTTGAACTGGCGCGCCGCTTTATGTTGAAGTTCCAAGAAATTATTGAATACGTATTGCCGAATATCTGGACATTCCTGGAAGAGGCCATGCAACAGCGCTATCAGATTCAAATCGGCCAAACCGTGTCACCTCTAGCTCGAGGGCAAGCGAATTGGGATTCGGCTGAAGTGGCTAAAATTCTGTTAAGCCTGGAGGATACCCTTAAGGAATAACAGAACCAACACATCTAACCAAAAAAAGATAAACATCAAATAAATGAATTATGAAAAACAAGGAGAAGTTTTACAAGTTTTTGTTGACTTTCTCTCTACTGGTTTGGGGCTATGTGGTCATGGCCCAAACCCAGATTAGAGGAAAGGTAACGGATGAACAAGGTCTCGGCCTTTCCGGCGTAACCATTACCGAAAAAGGAACCAACAATGCGGTTTCAACCGGGGAAGGAGGGACTTTTAACCTGACGCTAAGTTCGGCCGTGCCCGTTCTTGTCGTTAAATATATCGGAAAACAAGTGCAGGAAGTGCCGGTAAACGGACAAGCGGAGTTTACGATCGCCCTGAAAGATGATGAAACATCCGTAGGGGAGGTTTTGGTTATCGGCTATGGTACACAATCGCGTGAGACCTTAACCACCTCGGTTTCCAAACTCGATAAAAAGGTGTTAGAAAATGTGCCCTTGGCCAATGCGGCTTCTGCTTTGCAGGGAACATTGCCAGGTGTGCGCGTGCAAAGTACCTCCGGACAACCGGGTGCCACACCACGGGTAATCGTGCGCGGCGGTACCTCCATCAACAATCCGAATGGCGCAACACCATTGTATATTGTGGATGGTATCATCCGCGGTGACATCAATAACCTCAATGCCAATGATATTGAATCTTTACAAGTATTAAAAGATGCGGCTTCCACCGCAATTTATGGCGCCCGTGGTGCCAATGGTGTCGTTTTAGTAACCACCAAATCCGGAAAAGAGGGGAAAGTGCAAGTGAACTATGGTTACGACCATGGTATTTCGAACCTGCAAAAGAAATATGAGCTGTTGGGTGCGCGTGATTATATCTATTTCCAACGTTTGGGGATTGCTGCCCGGGCGGTGCAAGATCCTAGTCAATTGACTAAACTGGGCTTGGCCACTTCCGGCGGAGCGGGTAACGACCTGACCAATAAAACAGCATTTACTACCCAATACCTTACCGATGCCAATAAGCATAAATTAAGCGAGGGTTGGGAAAGCATGCCCGATCCGATCGATCCTTCACGTACCATTATTTTCAAGGGTACCGACTACCAGGATGTTTTGTTCAATACTGGGCGTACCAACAATCATAACCTAACCTTTGCCGGCGGTAGCGAAAAGGCTAAGTTTAACCTAGGCTTAGGGTATTTGGGCAACCAAGGGATCGCCTTGGATAGCGATTACAAACGCCTTTCTGTAAACTTGAATGGCGAGGTGAAAGCCGCGGATAATTTGACCGTTTTCGGGCGCTTGTTATACTCGAACATGAACGATAAAAAGGTGTTTGGTACCGAAAATAACATGTTCGGTCGTTCCCTAGCCTTAACGCCAGTGGCGAAGTATACCTTCGAAGACGGTAGTCTGGCACCGGGGGTAGGAAGCTCCATCGGTAACCCGGAATATTATTTACAGAAAATCGACGCCAAGAATAATAACGATAACATGACCATTTCCGTGGGCGGTAAATGGGATATTTTACCGGGATTGGATTTCTCGCCGCAGTTCTCCTTATACCAGGTGACGACCGATAACCGCTTTTTTCAACAAGCGTACTACAACGGTGTAAGTACTTTTGTTGATTCCCGCGATGCCAGCGCCGGTTTTACCAAGTTGAAACAGCATCAGGCCGATGGGGTTTTCTCTTACAGCAAATCCTTTTTAGAAAAGCATGAAATTGATGCAAAACTAGGTTTCTCCTATTTCCAAACCGTTAACTCGAACATCAGTGCTTCGGGAAGAAAAGCGGCAACCGATTTGATACCTACTTTAAACGGAGCGGCGGAAGCCGTGACAGTATCCGGTGCGGAATCGCAGTTACGCATCATCGGTTACTTTTCCCGTATCAACTATAACTACATGCAGAAGTACCTCTTATCGCTGAATATGCGCTACGATGGGGCTTCAAATTTAGGGAATCAGAAATGGGGTTTCTTCCCGGGGGTATCTGCCGGCTGGAATGTGCATAACGAGCCATTTTGGGAGAACATCAACCAAACAGTTTCCCAGTTTAAACTACGTGCGAGTTATGGGGTTAACGGTAATATCGGCTCCCTATCACCATATGGTGCGCAAGGCGAATACAGCGTAGGTCAACGCTATGCAGGGCTGGCCGCCATTATGAACAATTCCCTAGCCAACCCTTTATTGACTTGGGAAGAGTCTAAAACCTTAAACTTTGGGGCCGATGTGGGTTTCTTGAACAACCGCATCAATTTAATGGTAGATGTGTACCGTCGGGTAACTGATAATTTATTGACCAGCATGTCTTTACCGCATTCTACCGGTTTTGCCAGTATCTTAACCAATTTGGGTAGTTTAGAAAATAAAGGCGTGGAATTAGAGCTTTCAGCACGCGTATTGCCAAGCAGCTCGCCTTTAAGCTGGGATATTTCCTTGAATTCGGCGAAAGTGAAAAACAAGATTTTGCACCTTCCGGAAAATGGAATCGAAAACAACCGCATCGGAGGTGATTTTGTGTATGTGCCTTCAAAAGGCGATTATGCCTGGGTAGGAGGATTGCAAGAAGGCGGTCGTTTTGGCGATTTGTATGCCTACCATCAATTGGGCATCTATGCTACCGATGAGGAAGCGGCCAAAGGACCGAAAGACACCATGGTGCCGCTTTCAGACAAAACCAAATTCGGAGGGGATGTGAATTGGGAAGATGTGGATGGCAATGGTGAAATTGATTCCCGCGACCGCGTGTATGTGGGTAATATTTACCCAACCTGGACCGGTGGTTTTACCAACTCCTTTGCCTATAAAAATATTGGCTTAACCGTGCGGATGGACTATACCACCGGACATACCATTTATAACTATACGGAAGCCACCAGTGTGGGGCAGTTTCAAGGTGAAAATGGACTTTCAACAGCCTTATTGCGTTCATGGCAAAAGCAGGGTGACGTAACGGATATTCCTCGTGTGTATTGGGCCGATCAACAGGCGCGCAGTAACATCTTCCGTGGTAACTCCTATTACTACGAAAAAGGGGATTACTTGGCCTTAAGAGAAGTTACCTTAAGCTATGCCTTGCCAGAGTCTATTGTGAAACCATTAAAAATCAGTCAGCTACGTTTCAATGTAACCGGTTCGAACCTGCATTATTTCTCGAAATATAAAGGCTTGAATCCGGAGGAGGGTGGAACCGATAACGGTCGGTATCCTTTGCCTAGAACCATTGTATTCGGTGCTAATTTGACATTTTAAGCTTTGATTGTTATGAAAAGAATTAAAAGAATTTTAACATATAGTGCGGTGATGATGGTTTCCCTGTCTTCCTGTACGAAAAACTTGGAACTGGATCCTGTCAGTCAGATTTCTAACCAGTCGTTCTGGAAATCGGAAGGTGATGTGATGGGGGCCTTGAACGGTATGTATGTGCGCTTGAGAACGCAGGCCAATGGAAACCTGTTTGCTTGGGGTGAAATGCGCTCGGAAGTGTTGGATCGCAGCTTGGGTGGCGTTGCGGGTATGCAGATTTTTTACCTGAACGAACTCGACCGTTCCAATGTGGGGGCCAGTTCAGCGAACGGTTTTGTAGTCTGTACTTGGCAAGGGATGTATACGGTTATCCATGATGCAAACTTGTTGTTGAAATATGCGCCGGGAATTACCTATTCCTCCGATGCGGTTAAAAATCAAGTGTTGGCCGAGGCGCATGCTATGCGGGCGTATGCCTATTTCGTGCTGACCAAAACCTGGGGAGCTCTTCCTATGGTAACCGAACCAACCGAAGGCTATAACCCGGAAGTGATTATGAAAGAGCGTTCTTCCAAGGAAGACATCATGAAAATGATTAAATCGGATCTGGAGGCTTCGTTGGCTTTGTTTCCAAATGCGAATTTCAAATCCGGACGTAATATGTGGTCGAAACCTGCAGTGAATGCCTTGAAGGCCGAAGTGCACTTATGGACCGGAAAAACCATGGGAGGCGGTGCAAACGACTTTAGAACAGCCTTAACAGCGATTGATGAAGTGGAGAAAGCGGATGTTTCTTTATTGGATAAATATGCTAGCATCTTCGATTACGACAATAAAGGAAATAAGGAGATTTTGATGGCTGTGCGCTATCAGGATTTGGAAAGTGGCGATAACATCTTCCAGTTGATGTATATGCCGGGAGCTTATATGACAGATAAAACGGATCAGGCCACCAAGGATAAATTGGGTGTATTGGGTGGATTCCCGTTCGCCGGCATGAGTCAAGTGGTTCGCGATCAGTTTACGATGGATGATCAGCGTCGTGATGCCACCTTTATCGAAATCCGGGTGCCTGCAGCCAATGGCGGTACCCAATATTATGGCTCGGTATTTTCGAAATTCAGCGGCACCGTGATCGGTGGTAACCGTCGCTTTATCGACGATATGGTCCTCTTCCGCTACGGCGATGTTTTACTCATGAAAGCGGAAGCGCAGAATGCATTGGGCCAGGATCCGACGGAAGCGATTAACAAAATCCGCAAACGTGCCTATGGTACGAACTACAACAACCATGTATATGTGCATACGACGCAGCAGGCCGGGGATGAGGCAATATTAAAAGAACGCTTGTTGGAGTTGACCTTGGAGGGTAAACGCTGGTGGGATTTGATCCGCTTTAATAAAGCCTTCGATCTGGTGCCTTCCTTGCAAAACCGTAAAGGACAAAATCACCTCATGTTGTTCCCGATTTCGGAGTTAACTCTGAGCTTGGAACCTAAGGTGCAACAAAACGAAGGGTATAAATAGAAATCTAAACTATAGAAAAAAGAACTTCTAACTATAAAAAATTACCTTTCTAGCCATAAAAAAAGGAGATGCTGCGCATCTCCTTTTTTTATGATTAAATCTTTTTATTTTATCTGTTCGAAGTATTGCATTAAATGCTTGTACATGCCTTGGCGAAAGTCTTCAACCGTTCCCGTTTTTAAAATCTGAATTAAAACCTTATGCGAAACATAATCTGCAGTTTGTTCCTGAGAACGGATGTGCAGGGTATTTTTCATGTAATCGAACACCGGCATTAAGGTGCGCTGAAAGCGCTCGATGGTCTGGTTTCCTGAAATTTTGTATAAGGTTGCGTGAAATTCGATATCCCACTTCAACTTTTCGGCTTTAGATTTGGCGGCATTCTCTTTGTCTACAATCTCCTCCAGCTTCTTAATGTCTTCGTCAGTTTTGCGCACATAAAGTAAATCGGCAATGCCCAGTTCAATCACCAAGCGTAATTCAAAGAAATCTTGCATGGTATCTTGATGCAAAAGTTGCGGATTTAACACGCGATTCATGTTTTGAAGCACATCGGGTTCCGTAATTACCATCCCTCTGTTTTTCTTCGACTCGATAATGCCTAAGGTTTTAAAACGCGTTAATGCTTCCCGCATCGCGGTACGGCTAACCCCCATGGCTTCGGCAAGCTCAATTTCTTTGGGGATGGAATCGCCAGGTAAGAAGTTTTCATTGCGAAAATAATCATGCAGGTTCATTTCAATACGATCAACCTGCGTCATGTTTTCAATGGGTTTAATACCTTGTAATTTCATGTGTTTCGCTTTACTTTAAATATTCTTCAAATATAAGTATTACTTATTTTATTAGCTAAGTTTTTTCTGCAACAATTATACAGGTATTTTTACGGCATTTTTTTCTAAAATGCTTGCTATCTAATAAAATATTCCTTAGTTTAGATGTATATATGTAATACATATTAATAATAACCAAAAAGCATATTATGAAAAAACATTTTTTATCCATTTGCCTGGCCGTTTGCTCCCTGAGCCTGGCCGCTGTTTCAGATGTTCAAGCACAACAGGTGCCTTACATGAAGAATAATGTCGTCTTGAAACTCGATCCGAGTGCATCCAATCCTAGAAACAGTGAAGGTTCCTTTGTTACCTTAAAAGATGGTAAAATCCTGTTTGTTTATTCACATTATACCTCCGGAAATGGGGGCGACCATGATCCGGCTCATCTGGCCAGTAGAATATCGGCCGATGGTGGGAAAACCTGGACGCAACAAGATGCCCGTGTTTTGGATAACGAAGGCGGCATGAATGTGATGTCGGTATCCTTACTGCGTTTGAAAAATGGGGAAATCGCCTTGTTCTACCTGCGTAAAAATACGGTGCAAGACTGTATTCCATACGTGCGTTTCTCCAAAGATGAGGCGAAAACCTGGTCTGAACCCGTTAAATGTATTTCCGATAAAGAGGGTTATTTTGTATTGAATAATGACCGCGTGATTCAATTGAAATCGGGACGTTTGCTGATGGCGGTGGCCTTGCATAAAAATACGAAAACGCAGTTTTCTGGAAAAGGACACTTATATAGCTACTACTCTGATGATAACGGCCGTACCTGGAGATCAAGTTCGGAAGCGGAAGCGCCTAGCGAAATTGTGACGCAGGAACCAGGCGTAGTGGAGCTGAAAAATGGCGATGTGATGATGTTCATCCGGGCGACCAGCGGAAAGCAGTTTGTTTCTTATTCCAAAGATAAAGGTGCCACTTGGTCGTATGCAAAACCTTATAACTTAAAATCACCACTTTCGCCAGCCAGTATCGAGCGCATCCCGAGTACGGGAGACCTGTTTGCCATCTGGAACAATAACGATGGTTCTGATCCGAAAATTAAAGATAAGCGTACGCCATTGACGGTTGCTATCTCCAAAGACGACGGAAAAACATGGCAGAAAGTGAAAAACATTGAAATCGATCCGGATGGATGGTATTGCTACATGGGTATTCACTTCAATAAAAAGAACGTGTTGCTTTCCTATTGTGCGGGAAGTCAAAAAGCAAAATCTTATTTAAATGTTACCGACGTAGCTCTGCTTAGTTTAACTGATATTTATAAATAATTAGCTTTTAGATTAAGAAAATTAATCAATATTTTAGTGGACAGGATGAAAGAAAAGCTGCAAACGGAGCTTTATGACTATCAGGCTGCGGCCGATGGCCCAACGGTATTAATACTGGCCGGGGTGCATGGCGATGAATATGAGCCGATGCTGGCGCTGGCAAGATTAAGGCAATTGCTGGAAAACAAACTGCAAAAAGGACGGGTAAAACTGATGCCGGTAGTCAATAAGAGTGCCTTTCAGCAAGGGCAACGCTGCGGTGAAGACGGGCTGGATTTGGCACGCGTTTGTCCGGGTGATCTGGACGGTAGTACAACCTTGAGGTATGCGGCACTTGTTTCTGAACAGATTGCTAGCGTCGATTACCTGATAGATTTGCATACCGGTGGGCAGCTTTTTGATCTCTATCCGTTAAGTGGCTATATGCTCCATACGGATGTGGCAATTCTTGAAAAACAACGCCGAATGGCGAAGTGCTTCGGCTTGCCCTTGATCTGGGGAACAGACCCTTATTTGGACGGTAGAACCCTGTCTGTGGCACGCGATCATCAGGTTCCGGCCATTTATGTGGAGTATGGCGGGCCAGGCCCTATCCGTACCGAAGTAGTGGAGGCCTACCTGCAAGGTTGTATGCAGGTATTGCAAGACTTGGAGATGATTGAGGGCGCTGCATTGCTGCTTAAAGAACCAGATTATTGGGTAGAGGATGATGATCTGGGTGCAGGCTATCTGCAAGGAAAGATGCAATCGCCGGTAGAGGGTATTTTTGAAGGACGCGTGCAGGTGGGAGATCAGGTTAAAAAAGGGGATCTATGGGGGATTGTATATGCTTCCACAGATTTTGAACCCCAGGAAGTGTTTGCAGATACCGATGGTTTGGTGCTCTTTACCAGAGCCGTACCGAAGGTGAAGGCTGCGGACTCTCTGGGTGGTATATTACCATTAAAACGATAATATGGAAAAGAAAGTTGCCATCGTTACAGGTGCCGCAGGCGGCATCGGCCGAGCAATCGTTGCGGGTTTTCTGCATGCAGGCTATGCCATCGCCCTGGTAGACCGGGAAGAGGATAGCATGAAAGCGGCTATTCCGCATGGAGAAGAAACCGCTGCGGATCTGCTATTCCTGCCGGGTGACCTCTGTGATGATGCCTTTCTGCAAGAATTAGTAACCCGCGTAATGGATAAATGGGGGCGCATTGATGCCCTGGTAAATAATGCCATGTGGCGCAAAGTGGAAAGTATCCGGGAAAGTAGCCCCGACGATTGGAATAAAACCCTTGCCATCGGCATTACTGCTCCGGCCTTTCTCTCCAAATACGTGGCTGAAGTGGTGCTGGAAAAACAACAGAAATGCTGCATCATAAACCTGTCCAGTGTGATGTCGAGCTTGGTATCTGGATATGCTAGCGCCTACAGTATTTGTAAGGGAGCGATGGAGAGCCTGACCTACGAGCTGGCGACCACCTATGGCCCGTATGGATGCCGTGCTATCGCCGTGCGACCCGGCAGCGTGGATACCAGCATGAGTCAGGATTACCAAAGTACCTCGGGTGATAATATCAGCCAGCAAATTCAGGCTGAAATTGAGGATAGAACGCCGCTAAAGCGCTCCGCAAAACCGGAAGAAATAGCCCAAGCCATTGTTTGGCTATGCACTGAGCAAGCAGGATTTATTACTGGAACCTGCCTGACAATTGACGGCGGCCTGGAACATAACTTTAATTCGTACAGTATGAAGCATCGTTTAAAACCGGATACATTTTGAAAGGCATCTGGACATATCGAGAATTGATCCACCCGATAGCGCCTGAATTTCAAGTGGCGCTAGGGGAAGGGAATACCCCGCTAGTGAAAGCTAGAAACATCGGGAACAAAATAGGGCTGGAAAACTTATACTTTAAGTTAGAGAATCTGAACCCTTCAGGATCCTATAAGGATCGTTTTGCAGCATTGGCAGTCGCCAATTGCTTGCAGCAGGGAAAGAAAGCTATCCTGGCCACTTCCAGCGGAAATACAGGAGCTGCATTGGCAGCCTATGCCGCAGCCGCAGGATTGAAATGTATCATCTGCTTAGTAGATGGCGCGCCATTCGGAAAAGTACAGCAGATGGGCGTCTATGGTGCCGAACTGTTGATGATTAAGGATTTCGGGATTTCCGATAGCTGCACCATCGAAGTGATGGAAACCTTACGCGAATTGGCCACAGAGCACGATAGCTCGCTGGAAATTAGCGCCTATAAGTTCTCACCGATCGGGATGCAAGGCGTGCAGACCATCGCTTTTGAAATTGCCGAAGAATTGGAAGATGTTGACCAGGTTTTCGTGCCGGCTGGAGGAGGAGGTCTGTACTTGTCCATTTTACGGGGATTTGCTAAATGGAAAGCACATAAGCAATCGGGGCTTAATCCTACGATCCATTGCGTACAACCGGAGGGCAATGATACCATCGCTTCCTTAATGAATCGTTCCAGAAAGGAGCCAGTGGCTCTGCCTACCAGTACGACGAAAATTAGCGGTTTGCAAGTATCCTCCCTGCTAGATGCAGAGGCCATTATGGAGCAAACGCCTTTTAATGATACGGATGGCATCTTGGTTTCCGATGAAGAAGTGTTCTACTATCAGAAACTGTTGGCCCAAGAGGAAGGTATCTATTGCGAGCCCGCCGGTGCTGTAGCCTTAGCTGGCCTAATGGCTGCCGCAAGCCTAGGGAAAGTAGACCCCAAGAAACCGGTGGTATGCCTGGTTACAGGTCATGGTTTCAAAGATCAGCAAGCCTTAAATAAGATCTATACCCAGCAGGATTGCCGCTATGTAGATACCGTAAAACAAACGAAAGAAGAATTAGTAAAGAAAATATACAAGTAGAATCCTATGGAAAAAGAATTTGTGTTCGGCGATGGTGTTCCGCAAAGCCACCTGCCTTTCTCACCGGGCGTTAAATGTGGGCAGTTCTTATTTATTTCTGGACAAGCTTCCGTTGATATGGAAGGAAAGATTGTCGTAGATACCTTCGAGAATGAGTGTAGAAGATCCTTCGATAACCTAAAGCGCATTATTGAGGCAGCAGGATTATCGATGGCCGATGTGGTGCAAGTACGTAATTATGTGGCTGATGAGAAAGATCTTCCAGCTTTTAATTCAATTTACCGTGAATATTTCGCAGCACCTTTTCCCGCACGTACAACCTTAATTGGATGTTTGGGAACCATTTTAAAGTTTGAAGTGGATGCTACTGCATTTATAAAATAAACGAATGAAAAAGCGCATTGCCCTGGCTGGCATTTATCATGAATCCAATACCTTCAGCAGTATCCCAACAGTTTGGGAGAATTTCGCTGATGGCCATATCTTTCGTGGGGAGGAGATTTTCTCCCGATATGCGAAGGCGCATCATGAGATTGCCGGCTTTATCGATGGCATGGCGGCTGAGGATGTCGAGATTGTGCCTTTGTTCTTCGCGGATGCTGTCCCTTCAGGAGAAATCCGGAAGGAGGTGATTCAACGTCTTGTGGAAGAGCTGTTGGCAGCAATCAGCACGGCATTGCCATTTGATGGAATCTATTGTGTTGCACATGGTGCGGCAGCCAGTGAGGAAATTCGCGATGTAGATGGCTATTGGTTGCAGGAGCTGCGCAAGCTTGTCGGGCCATCGATTCCGATGGTCGTTAGTTTGGATCCGCATGCGAATGTGAGTCCGTTGATGGCTTCCGTAAGTAACGCGATGGTGTCCTATGCTACAAACCCGCATTTAGATCAATGGAAAACCGGGAATCGCTGTGCCGATCTGATGAAGCAGCTTGTGCTACATGGGAAGCACTTGAAGCAGGAGCTCATCCAATTGCCGGCTTCATTAAGTTTAGAGCAGCAAGAAACCGCCGTAGAGCCTTGCGTGTCACTTTATCAAAAGATTGCAGATTGCCTGAAGCAGGATGCTATTCTGTCGCATAGCATCATCCTTGGATTTCCCTATGCCGATGTAGAAGAGATGGGAACTTCCTTGATTTTAGTTAGTGAAGCTGATTTTGATACGACAGCAATTAAGAAAGAGGTTTTATCCATTTTTGAAAGCTATTATCCGCGGTTTACAGGAAAACGGCTGCTCATTGAGGAGGTCCTTGAAAAGGAGACTTGCTATCCGAAACCTGTTCTATTATTAGATATGGGAGATAATGTAGGAGCTGGCGCTTTAGGCGATAGTTCTTATCTGTTGCAAGCCTTGGAAAACAAGGGCTTATCCAAAGGCATTATTGTGCTATATCAGCCGGGTCTTGTGAATAGTCTATCCAAAGCACCGCTAAATTCTTGGCAACAAATTGACCTGACCGATGCATCTACCCAGGGGAAGCCGTATTCCTTAACCGTTAATGTCTTAGCTATCCAGGATGGTAAATTCTCGGAGAAGACGCCAAAGCACGGTGGGCAGACTTCCTACGATATGGGGAAGGTGGTTCTAGTAGAAACGAAAGCGGGAAACTATATCGTGTTTAGCAGTCTTCGTGTGCCGCCATTCAGCAGTCAGCAACTCCGGATTTTTGATCTGGAATTGGAGAGCTTACATTGGATCATTGCGAAAGGCGTTAATGCACCGATAGCGGCTTATCAAGACATTTGTCCTGTTTATTTGAAAATACAAACCCCTGGTGAAAGCAATGCTGACGCCACACAATTTACCTATAAGCATCGCAGAAAACCGATGCTACCTTTTGAATCGCTTACCGCTTAGCCTGATATGAGTTCTCACCTGATAGAAACTTCTTATTATACCGAAGGACCTGTTATTGATCAACAGGGGGTAATCTTTGTGACCAATTTACTGGGTCAGCAAGTTCTTCGGGTGGAAGACTGCCAGTCGACCATGGAATGGGCGGCTTGCAGTAGTCCGAACGGACAATTTATTGCAAGCAATGGTGATCATTACATCTGCAACAGCCTGAAAGGTAGCATCGAGCGCTATGATGCTCGCGGTGTATATTTAGGAACCTTTTTTGAAGGATCTGTGGATGGCTACCCAGTGAGCTGTCCGAATGATTTATGGATCGGGGAAGAGGGATTATTCTTCACCGATTCCATTCGGCATACCGGTGCTGTCGTATTTATTGCCAGCAACGGTATGGTCAAGCTTATTGCCCGGGATCTCGATTATCCCAATGGCATTGTATATGACAAAAAACGAAACTGCCTTTACGTGGCAGAAAGCTATAAAAACAGAATTATTAAAATCAACCTATCCTCAACCAAGCAGCCCATCAGCTGCTTGGTTAACCTTCCTGCACACCCCTCCGGCGAGATGACGAAAAACCTTCCGGATGGACTTTGCCTTGAAGATGAAGATATGCTCTGGATTGCCCATTATGGAATGGGCAAGGTTCATTGCTACGACCTAAAACGGGAAGCTTTACATTCCTATGAAAGCGGCATTACATTAACCAGCAACATCTTTGTCAATCAAGATACCATCGTGATTACTGGGGGAGAGGGGGAGCCAGGACCAGGACGAATACGAATTATCGACCGTAAAAAACATGCCGAATTTAAAAAGCTATCCAGTCTCTAAACTTTGCTTGGGAACTGTTGCTTTAGGAATACCTTACGTTGTTTTCGATGATGCTACAGCCGGACAACAAGAGGATCCCGAACAACTTATCCAGGCTGCCTATCAGGCAGGGATAACCTGTTTTGATTCCGCCCGTGAGTATGGAAATGCCGAGCAGCTCCTCGGGAATACCCTTTCTAAAGCTGATACCCCAAATGCGTTTGTGGTATCCAAGTTTAAGTTTTCTGCTGCAGCCTTGCAGCGGGAGGAGCTTGCTATTGCCGAAGCCGAGCGCAGCGTGCGCGAATCGTTGAAGCAATTGAAACTCGATTGCTTGCCGCTTTGCTTGTTCCATATGGTATCCTCTTTTAATCCGAAGCAAATCCAGACCCTCTTGCCGAAGGTGTTTACCGCACTTCGGGAAAAGGGATTAATCGATCTTGCCGGCGTATCGCTCGATCATCCCTTAGAAATCCAATATTTTATCGATAACCCGCTGTACGCTGCGTTCCAGATTCCCATGAATATTCTTGATCAACGCTTGTTAACCTCTGAATACTGGGGACGCCTTGTGCAAGGTCCTGCTTATGTATTTATCCGGAGTGTCTTTTTAAAAGGGCTGTTGTTACAGGATTCTGAGCGCTTGACGGGAAATCTGCAAGAGGCAAAGCCCTATCTTCAAACCTTACAATCGCTAGCGAGTGATGCAAACATGTCTGTACAGCAGCTTTGCTTTAGCTATATCCGCGATCTTCTTCCGCAGTCTTCGGTCGTGATTGGCCCTGATAAACTTATTCAATTACAAGAAAACATACAATTGGCCGAAGGCGCTGCCGTTCCGGAAGCCATCGCCCAGCGTGCTGCAGAAGCTTTTGCAGCCATTCCGGAACATATTTTAACCCCACGTCTATGGAAAATGTAACCATGCAACGCTTTTCACTCCAGGGAAAGGTTGTCTTAATCACCGGAGGAACCGGTCTTTTTGGTAAACCGATGTCCATTGCGCTGGCACATGCCGGTGCGAAGGTTATTATTGCGTCCCGTTCGTTGGGAAGCTGCCAAAGCCTAGCCGAGGAGCTCAACGCCGCGGGATATGCCGCCTATGCCTATTCCTTAGACCTTTCCGATGAAAATTCCATTAAAAGTTTAGTACAACAGCTGATCAGCGACTTCGGTAAAGTCGACGTGCTGATAAACAATGCCGTCTCTCGGGAGGGGATCAAGAACCTTGCCGAGCAAACCAAAGCCGATTGGGAGCAGGCCCAGCAAATCAACAGCACCGGATTAATGCTGATTACCCAAGCCGTTGTGGCGCAGATGCAGCTCCAGAAATCTGGAAATATCATCAATATCGGATCTATACAGGCTGCCGTAGGTCCTAATTTCCCGGTCTATGGCAATACCGGCATGAGTTCACCCCTAAATTACACCTATGATAAATGGGCCATGGTCGGCTTTACCAAATGGATTGCCAATTATTACGGAAAAGATGGTATCCGCTGCAATTGCTTAAGCCCCGGAGGCTACGGCCCGGGGGTGCAGGAAAGCTATGGCGAGAATGAATTTGTAACTAATTATAAACGTTTGACCCCATTAGGCAGGTTTGCCGAAGATGAAGATATCGCCGGACCTATTGTGTTCCTGGCTTCGGATGCTTCTTCCTTCATCACCGGACATAACCTCCTGGTCGATGGTGGCTGGACAAGCTGGTAAGGAGGAAAAACATGCACTACTATATCTTTATAATCGCAGTATTTATGATGCTAATTCCACAGGAGCAAGCTGTTGCTCAACGTATGATTCCATCCGCTACGGATCTTGTTCCAGCAATTCCAGATGCCAAAGGCTTTGCGGGTATGTATGCCGGCTTTGTCGGCGATGAACTAGTTGCTGCCGGCGGAGCCAACTTTCCCGATAAGATGCCTTGGGAGGGTGGAAAGAAAATCTGGCACGATGTCATCTTTGTCTATTCTAAGCAGGCTGGCAGCTGGAGCCAATTGCCCCTTAAACTACCTAAGAAACTAGCCTATGGCATTACGGTTTCCTATAAGAACGGCCTATTATTATTTGGCGGATCCGAACAGGATAATGTCCCGTCCGCTGCCGTATATTACCTCAAAAAAGAAGGCCAATCCTGGCAGATCGAACAGCTGAGTCAGTCGCCGGAGGCCCTAGTGAATATGTGTGGATCCCGCGTTGGCGATCATGTGATCCTGGCTACGGGCTCTTCCGATCTTGCCGGCACGCCTGCCAGCAAAGTATTCTGTTACGATTTAAAAAAGAATAGCTGGCATCAATTGCCCGACCTTCCTGGTCAAGCCCGCATTAATGCGGTTAGCGCAACTAGCAAAGATTCCTTTTACGTATTCAGTGGCATTGCCTTACATAACGATGCTCAGGGGAAAACCATACGCACCATGCTGACCGATGCTTATCAGCTAGATTTTGGTGAAAAACCATACAGTTGGAAAAAATTACAAGATCTGCCTGTTGCTTTGGCCGCAGGACCTTTACAAGCCGCGAATTTAAACGATCAGCAATTTATCTTTTTTGGCGGGCTCGATCAGCAAACCGCCCAATATGCCGATCCGGCAACCCATCCTGGTTTTAAACCTGAAGTATGGGCTTATTCCATTGCCAAAAATCAATGGCGAGAAGTCGGTGTGCTACCGAAGAAAGAAATGCGCCTAACCCTGCCTTCGGTGCAGCATAAAAACATGTACTACCTCATCAATGGCGAGGTGGGCCCCGGTGTGCGCAGCAACAGTATCTTAAGTATAGATTTAAACAACCTTAAATAGCCTATCCATGAACTCATTTGACGAATCCAAAAAACTGTTAACCAGAGCCAGTAAAGTATTGGCAGGAGGGGTGTCATCCGAATTTCGAAAATATAACCACCCGCATGCGTTGTTTTACAAGGAAGCGAAGGGTAGCCAGATTACCGATGTAGATGGCAATACCTATTTAGATTTTACCTTAAGCCAGGGACCTTTAATTTTAGGACATTCCCACCCGCGGGTATTACAAGCCGTAAACAGCTATTCTGAAGAGGGACAGTTGTACGCCGGCCAACATATCCAAGAAATCGAATTGGCCGAAAAGATTGTCGAACTCATTCCATCGGCCGAGTTGATCCGTTTTTGCCTAGATGGTTCCGAAGCGGTGCAAACCGCCTTTCGGGTGGCTCGTGCAAAAACCGGGAAAAATAAGTTCCTCCGTTTTGAAGGGCATTATCACGGTTGGCTCGACAATGTCGCTTGGGGGATCTCCACGCCGGGCATAGAAGCTTTGGGCAGTCGGGAAGATCCGGCCTGCTTTGCCTGGTCGAAGGGGATTTCTCCTGATAGCCGCGCAGAATTTATTGTCCTGCCTTGGAATGACCTGGAATTATTAAAAGCCACGGTAGAGAAACACAAAGATGAGCTTGCGGCCATCATAACCGAGCCTGTAATGTGCAATAACGGTTGTATTGCGCCAAAGCCCGGATTCTTAGCCGGTATTCGTGAATTATGTAGCCAATATGGCATTGCCTTTATTTTAGATGAGGTCATTACCGGTTTCCGACTGGGTTTAGGCGGTGCGCAGGCCTATTATAACATTACGCCAGACCTCTCTATTTTTGCCAAGGCCATGGGCTCCGGCTATCCGATCAGTGCTATCGTCGGCAAGAACGAATGGATGGACTGCATTGCTAATTCAGAGGTCATCCATGCCGGCACCATGAATGCCAGTAACCCAACCATTGCGGCATCCTTAGCCACCATTCGTGTGTTAGAAGAAGAACAGCCTTACGAGCGCATGTTCCGCTTAGGGCAGCAATTGATGCAAGGCATAGCTGCCTCGGCTGAAAAACATGGTCAAAACCTGAAAGTATTTGGTTTAGGGCCGATGTTCGTGACGCTATTTACCGATCTAGATACATTAACAGACTACCGCGATACCCTGGCGGCCGACAAGGCCAAGCTGGGTAAGTTTATCGCGCGCCTGCAAGATCAAGGCATCCGCGTGATTGGCCGTGGCTTGTGGTACATCTCTGCGGTGCATACCGAAGCAGAAATCGAACAAGCCATCGAAGCTGTCGATCAGGTGCTTCGCGAATTTTAAACCTTAATTGCTCCATACCCCAAATAAACTAACCTTATGACCCTACCTACTGCATCCAGCTTAAAACCGAGCGCTTTCCGTTCCTGGCTAATCGTCGGCCTCCTGTTTATTATCGCCATGTTGAATTACATCGACCGGACCATGATTACCACCATGCGAACCTCCATTGTCGATTCCATCCCCATGAGCGATGCTGAATTTGGATTGCTAACGGCGGTGTTTCTGTGGGTTTACGGCATCTTTAGTCCTTTCGCCGGTTACCTGGCCGATCGCTATAGCCGTAGCAAGGTCATCCTGTTTAGTCTATTTGTATGGTCATTAGTCACCTGGATGACCTCCTATGCTACTACGTTCAACGAGCTGTTGGTTACGCGGGCCTTAATGGGCATTAGTGAAGCCTGTTATATACCGGCGGCATTGGCCTTAATCATGGATTACCATAAAGGGCCAACACGATCTTTGGCCACAGGTATCCACATGGCCGGGATTATGCTTGGGCAAAGTCTAGGCTTCGTTGGTGGCTGGTTGGCCGAAAACCATACTTGGAATTATGCCTTTACCATCTTCGGTATATTCGGCATGTGCTATGCCGTCGCGATGCTGTTCTTAATTAGAGACGTGCCACAAACGGCGAGCAGTGAAGTTACACAGGCCGAACCAAAGCCCAAGTTTGGCGATTCCCTGCGGGTATTGCTCAAGAACCGATCTTTTATCTATATCGTCATCTATTTTGGCCTCATCAGTATCGTGGGCTGGCTAATTGTGGGCTGGTTACCTACCTATTTTCAAGAGAAATTTAGCCTCTCCCAAACCCAAGCAGGCGTTTATTCTACAGGGTATGTCTTTACCGCGGCCATCTTTGGGGTCTTGTTTGGTGGCATCGTGTCCGATTTATGGAGTAAGAAAAATGCCAAAGCACGCATCTATATGCCGGCCATTGGCTTCTTTATCGCTGCACCGGCCATATTTGTTGCCAATTATTCCATCGTGCTTTCCATCTCCATTGGCTGCTTTATCATCTATTCCTTTTGTAAGTCTTTTGTCGATACCAACACCATGCCTATTTTAAGTATGGTGGTCGATGAAAAATACCGCGCAACAGGCTATGGGATTTTAAATTTCTGCGGAACCCTGGTTGGGGGCTTAGGCTTATACTTTGGTGGCGCCTTACGCGACTCTAATATCAATTTAAGCGTGATTTTCCAGTTCGCATCTGTCCTCATTATTATAGCTGCCCTGGTGATGTTATTGATTAAACCCAACCCATTTTTATTAAAAAACAATAAGTAGACAAGGTAAGTACAGGACAGTTACCTAGCATCTATTTAGTATTATTGAATCATGAAAAGAAACGCAGTGCCTCTCTCGGGAGAAGCTGCCTTAAATAATCGGAATGTTAATCGACCTAAACCTAAACTCGATTAGAAAAATCCTGATTGCCTTTGTACTGCTTGTCAGTTTAACTTCTTCCTCCAACAAGGAGCGAAGCAAGGGCAATCCGGCTTTTCGAATCATCCACAACAACGACGGAACAGATGCCTTGGCCAATATGTGGTTCAATAAAAAGGCAAATCTTTCGCGCGCCGATATCAATCGTTATGTTGATATTGTCGCCGATACAAAAGTGGTCACCACCTACATGATGTGTACCGGTAGCGACTTTGTCTATTACCGATCTAAATACGAACGCCCTTTCGGCGATGATGTCAACGGTACATTAGGCTGTGAAGGCAATCCCGAACTGCGCGATGCTCTAAAACATTATTACCAGAATTTCCTTAGCCTGGAAAAGGAGGGAACCGATATTATCGATGCCTCCTTAAGTCGTGCAAAAGAACGTGGCATGGAAGCATTCATCACCTTTCGGGTGAACGACCTGCATTTTGCCGATACCAATAGCAATTGCCGGGTTTCTTATCCAGACTTTTGGTACAAAAACCCGCAGTATTATACGGGTGATGCCAGCCAGGGCATGAACTCGGCGCAAGCCTTGGATTTTACCCATCCGGAAGTTCGCACGCATAAGCTAAACCTGATTCGCGAGCAATTGGAGAAATATCAGCAGATTGATGGTTATGATCTGGACTTTATGCGCTTTATCGTCCTCTTTAAAACCGGCGATGGCCCTAAAAAAGCACCCTTGATTACTTCTTTTGTGCAGGAGGTGAAGCATATGGTCGATTCTGTTTCCAAAGCACGGGGCAAAAAGATTTTATTATCCGTTCGTGTTCCCATAACGGTGGAAGGCTGTTTGGAAAAAGGGCTGGATGTGAAGGAATGGTTACGCTTAGGCCTTATGGATTTCATTACGATAGGTGCGCATTGGCGCGGCGAAACCGCTACGCCGATCGCCAAGTTCAAGCAGGACTTCTTCCAGGGTAGCAAAAAGCGGATCCCGGTTTATGGTTCCATTGACGATGGCGGTTATCAGCCTCGGGAGTTCTTTTCCGATGGCATGTATAAAGGCATGGCATCCCATATTATGGGGCAAGGCGGCGATGGCTTATACCTGTTTAATTTTTACTTTACAAACAATGCTCAGGTCGATTATAGCAAATCGTTAAATGCCAGTGGTTTGGTAAACAGAACCCTATCACCACGTTTATTGGCTGAAATCGGAAACCCGAAAACCCTACAACAAGGCAATAAGATCTATTGCGCCTCCGATGGGGTAACCAATGCCTATGGCGTGTTGCAGGTTGCCGATTTACCCATGGCTTGTGGCAATGGCAAGAAGAGTAAAATTGGCCTATTTATCGGCGACCCATTAACGGCACAAAAGCCACAAAAGCAATTATTGTTTTTAAGAACCGATAAGCAAGCGCGTATGGAGGTGGACATGAATGGTGTCAGGCTCCAAGCCTTGGACAAGCAATTGGCGAAAGATTACGATCGTATGCATGGAATGCAAGAAGGCGAGGATATGCAGGTTTTTGAAATTCCGACCGCGGCGCTTAAGTCAGGCGGAAATGAAATTGCTGTGGTATCGAAAGCTGGGGTCTTTGTGGTCAAGCGCGCAGAAGTCGCCTTGCAATATGGCGATGTTAATCAATACGGTTATTTTTAATTAAATATAAGATACGTTTTTGTTTCAATCATGTGATGTTTATCGGCTGCTAATCCCCTTAGTCAGCCGATTTTTTTTGTCCATTTGTCCTAGCCAGTAATAAGCCGATTTGCTTGGCCGTTCGGCTTAAATTTACCTTCGTGTGCAATAGGGCTGCCGTCAGGTTTTCCGGCTGGCTGCCAATCGCCAACAGCATACTGAAATAGGCTTGCAGTTTCAAGGAGATGTGCTGCGGAATCTTGCCGGCCAAGCCAATGGTCGGAATCCCTTTGTCTTTCGCATAGCCCGCAACCACCAGGGGAGCCTTGCCTTCCAGCGATTGGCTGTCTATGCTGCCCTCACCCGTAATCAGCAGGTCGGTCTTGGCTAAGGCAGCTTCAAAACCAGTAATCTTACAGAAATAAGCTGTTCCTTTTTCCATTTTCGCCTTAAACCAAACGGCAAAACATGCGCCTAAGCCTCCTGCAGCGCCGCCCCCGATGATAGCATTGAGATCTTCGCCCAAGGCCTCTTGGCTAAGTTTCGTGAAATGACTTAAAAAATCTTCTAAAAGTTCCACATCGGCTTCCGAGGCTCCTTTTTGGGGGCCGAATACGGCAGCAGCGCCGGCTTCTCCTAATAATTTATTTTCTACATCACATAAAATGGTAAAACGACAATCTTGTATGCGGGTTTTAAAGGCGCTGGCATCCAAGCTATCCACCTCCTTAAAGTTGGCAGGGCTAGCCTGTAGGGTTTGTCCGTCTTTTCCTTTGAATATCACACCCAAAGCCTGTAATAGGCCAATACCGCCATCAACCGTCGCCGAACCACCCAGGCAAATAATGAAATCCTGAACGCCTGCTTCTATATTGTGCAGGATAAGTTCGCCTAAACCATAGCTGCTGGAGTTTATCGGGCTTTGGATAGCCCCTTGAATAGACTTGAAACCGGAAGTCTCAGCAACCTCAATGATGGCCGTTTTCAAATCTGCAATAAAGCCATATTGCGCGTCCGTGGGTTGGAGATAGGCGCCCTGAACCTGCTTTTTTTTCATTTCCCCTTCCAAATGCTTGGTCAGCAGGTAGGAGGTATGGTCTCCGCCATCGGCAATAGGAAACTTCCGGATTTGTGCCGGGAGCTTACTTTCCTGTAATCCCGCTTCAATGGTATCGGCAACTTCTTCCGCCGTTAGGCTGTTTTTAAAACTATTGGGGGCAATTAATATTTGTAGCATCTGCAATTATATTGAACGTACTTTAGCGGTATACTTCCGGGTTTAAACAGGTAGGCATGGGCTTGCCTTCCACGAAAGCAACGATATTGCGGGCAGCGGTGCTCGCCATGCCGCTGCGTGCTTCCAGCGTAGCCGAACCGATATGCGGCAATACGCAAACCCGCTCCAGCTTTAACAAAGGGGAATCGGGCGACATTGGCTCCGGATCGCTAACATCCAAGCCGGCACCCCACACTTGTCCTTCTTGCAAAGCCGTATACAGGTCGTCTTCTTGAATAAAGCCTCCACGTGCCGTATTCACAATAATCGAGGTCGGCTTCATTTGGGCAAAAACCTCCGCATTAAAGGTATGCTGTTGTTCAGGGGTATAATTTGCATGGATTGATAAGACGTCTGACTGCTGCAGTAATTCTTCAAAAGAAACATAACGCGCACCTAATTTTTCCTCCATCTCCGGATGTCGGTTGCGGTTATGATAGATAATGGGCATATCATAGGCCGCTTTACATTTTATAGCCATTTCATAGCCAATACGGCCCAGCCCAAATATGCCCAGCGTTTTGCCGTAGAGCTCTTGCCCTAAATTGGCAATGGGGTTGAAATATTTAAAGCGCACACCCACCCGCACCTGGTTGCTATGGAAGGATGCCAGCCGAGAAACCATCAGCATCAGCATAAAGGCAATGTCGGAGGTGGCCTTACTCAGCACATCCGGGGTATTGGATACGGGTATGCCACGTCGGCTGGCTTCGGCTAAATCGACCTGATCATAGCCTACAGAAAATAAAGATACCGCCTTCACGGAAGGGCATAGGTCGAAAAATTGCCCATCAATTTTAAAAGCGCCAATATTTAAAATGGCATCGCATTGCTGGCAATAGCTTATCCATTCGTCATAACTCAGTTCAGGCTTTTCCGGCATTAGGAGGTCAATATCTGGGCGCGCCAGAATTTGCATGCCAGCCTCAGGAATTAACTTGTTGATAAAGATTTTCATCGCGGTTGTTTTAAGGTTGAAGCGATTCTTGCTGCTGTAAGTTACGAAAAATCAAAGGGAAATAGGGAAGAAAGGTAATTTGCAAAGAGCTGCTTTTGTGTAGATCCATTGTAGACCCCTTTCACTTCCCTTTCAAACCCCAATCACTCCCCTTTGGGAAGGGGAGTGATTGGGGAGATATTAGATGTGAGATTTGAGATATGAGAGGAGTTAATAATAGTTTTGTTATCAGTTTGTTATCGCCCTGTCATGGTGAGCGGAGTCGAACCACGAACCACGAACGATTGGTACGTCAATGCAATCTTTCTTACCTAACAGCTTTATTAATAGTGTTATATATAGATAAGCTTTGGTAAACATGTCATTGATAACTACCAATAATAAAGTTATTTAAATTACTGTAAATCAATTTGATTGCATTGACGTACCAGTCGTTCGACTCCGCTCACGATGACAGCACGGTTAGAAATCGACACGAAAAAATCGCGCAAAAAAAAGCGCAAAAAAAATCCTGAAGTTGGGAGCTTCAGGATTTTTACCAAACCAATTATTAACCTAAATTATGAAATTTCTTTTCTTTCTAACTCTAACGCAAAGCGAGTGCCTTTCGTTTCATGAATAACTGGAATTAACATATTTTAACAATACCTTATCGATTGTCGATAAAAGTGATTGGCTTTCGTGATAATGGATTAAAAATTACCTGCTGCAAGCTGCTTTCTGGCTCAAAACTGATCTGCGGACTGACACGAAGGCGGGCGCGGAAATAGTCTTTCAGTTTGGCGGCGAATTCTTCCGATTCGTCCGTGGCATAGAGGCGAATTAGGATTTCATCGGTGCCAATATCGTTGGATGAAATTTCGATCAGGTGCAGCTTCACTTCTTTAAAGTGGGCTACGGCATCGTGCATGGCCGGCGGGTACAGGGTGGTGCCCTTGTACTTTATCATCTGTTGCTTTCGGCCTTCTACAGGGCCCAGGCGGTAGGTGCTGCGGCCACAGCTGCAGGCTTCAGCATGCTTGCGTACTAAATCGCCGGTTTTAAAGCGCAGTAGGGGCATGGCCTCAATGCCTAGCGTGGTAATTACCAATTCGCCCAGTTCGCCATCGGCGACCGGCTGTTCGTTTTGATCGAGAATTTCCGTGATAATCAGCTCCGGATGTTGGTGTCCGCCTTGGAAAGCTTCACATTCAGTAAAGGCGGCACTCATTTCTGTGGAGGCATAGGTAGAATAAAGGGCAAGAGGCCATTTTTCTTGAATGCGGCGGGCCAGCAGCGTGGGCTGCAGGTCGGCAGTGCGTAAAGCTTCGCCAATGCAAATAATGCCTTTAATACCCGATTCGCGGTAGTTTATGCCATTTTCCTCCGCGTATTCAATCATTTTCAAGATGAAGGAAGGTACGGCAATCAGAAATTGGGGTTTGTAGCGCAGAATGGAGTCCCATTGCAAGGGCGGCACCCCTGCACCTACACGTATAATGCCGGCCCCCAGCTTTCGCAAGCCTAGAAAATAGGCCATGCCTGCCATAAAGCGTCGGTCTATGGTAGTCATTAGTTGCACTAAATCTCCTTTTTGTACGCCAGCACAGGCGAAAGACAGCATTTCATTATAGGCTAGGCGATCCAAATCCTTATCGGTTAAGCCGAAGGTCACCGGGTCACCTAGGGTACCGGAAGTGGTTGAATAATCCCGTATTTCCTGTTTTGGAACACAGAGGAAGTCATCATTAAACTGTTGCAGGTCCGTTTTTGAGGTCGTTGATATCTTTTGCAGATCCGTAATACACTGGATGGTATCAAATTGAATATTTTCCGCTTTCAACTTCCGCTGGTAAAAGGGCGAATGCGCCATCAGGTAGGCGATTTGCTTTTGTAGCAATTCGTTTTGAAAGTGTTCTATGTCTGCTCTACTGGCTTTTTCAATGGCTGGAATCATACTTTTTCTTCGCTTTAAGGCGTTTTTTATCGAGGTTTTTGCGGTTCTTATCCGAGCTTATTTCCTTGCTGCCTGCAATTTCGTAATAATGAAGCGCCTTTTCCCAATCTTTCTGCGAATAATAATAGTCGCCAAGCAGCGAATGGGTCAACCATAGGTTGGGGTTCAGCTGTTCAAAGTTATGGCATAGGTCATTGGGCAGTTCTTTTTTAGTTTGGATCGCCCTTTCAATCTGGGGCTTGAGCTGCTTAAAATGCCGGTAGTTTTGGAAAAGCGGGCTGTGGATGAGGCTATCGGCAGGTATGGTCAGCTTAGCATCGGGTTCGGCGGCTTGCTGTTGTTCAAAGATGGCCTTGAGGTCATACGCATCGAATGCACCCAATTGGTAGGGGCTGTTTGATACCCACATGTGTAAGCTGCCGGGTTTAAAGATAACTGCATGGTGAGCCATAAGCTGGTTCAGCGATTTCTCGTTACCTAGGCCTATATCTTTGCCCTGCAATCCGCTGATATCTCGTAAATGCTGCGCCACTTCTATTTGGTTGTAAGGCTTGGCCTTTGGGAAAAGTTCGTGCAATTTTTCCAAGCGGTATTGGCTATGCGTCTCTAATCGATGGGCGTTGTTTCGTTTATCTTTACTGTAGTTGGTGGACTGGAAGTGGTTGGTACAAAACAAGATGCCATTTCCCACTTCATACACATCAAAATTCTTCGGGCTGATTTCTATACTCACGGCTCGATTATCCTGTGCCGAACCAATCAAAAGAGATTCCGCAATAAATACATCAAAGGTTTTTGCTAAGGCAATGGCCTCTTCAATATTTTGGGCATGCTGCAAGATGCTTCTGGAAACAAGGGATATGGGCGTCTTTCCTTTGAGCGGGATGTTCGATTTACTGGCATTGATGCTAATGCTGAGTCCTTTTTCATTCATGCCCGATACGACGCCAATCATGCCAGGCCAGGAAACGGCGGCATATTGGTAGCCCTCCGCAGGCTTTACAAATTCCACTAGTTTGTGTTTGGCAAAGTCGGCATTGATATAGAAATCGAAGTTGCGCCCTATGAGTAGCTGCCCGTCTTCGGTATATTGATCCCAAAGGGCAACCGAGGAGCAACCAACCAGCATGAGGTCTTGCAGGGCATGGCCGATGTCGTGGGCGCCATGAAGCAATAAGGCCCGTTCGTATTTACTGCCTACCCAATCGAAATCCTGATTCGCGACCCGGGAGAGTCCAAATATTTCCTGCCTGTAGGGCAGGGGAATGTCTTCTAAGATATCGCGCAAGTACCATTTCAGGAACTTGATCAGAAAGCGTTGGCGCCCAGGTTTGGGAATAAAGGTTTCCACCTGTTGAAAGAAGGCCTTTTCTTGAAATTGATACAGGTCTTTGGTTAATACCCCGCGTTTATAGCCGAGTTCGAAGGGATTTCCCTGCACTTGCAACTGCCAATTGCCGTGGGGCGACTGGCTGAGGCGATCTTGCGCCGTCAAATGTACCTTGCTGCTGTCGAAGGCTTTTTTAAATGCGGTGGTTTCCTGCTTCAGGTGCCGCACGCTGCGACAGCCGGAAAACAGCAGAAGTATACCTAGGAAGACCAAGTATTTAGGCATGGACACCCTCCTGTATCAAGGGGTCAAACAGTTCATCCCGACCAATGATTTCTGCGGCACATAAAAAACCAGTAATGGTAACTCCCAATAGGCCATGGAGCCGCACATCCTGTCCACTTAAAAACAGGTTTTTGATTTTAGTTTTTGGCGAAATCATACTGCCTAATGCATTGCTGGCGGACTTCTCAATGCCATACATGGCGCCTGATTTGCTACCGATATAATCCCGATAGGTTAGTGGAGATGAAGTGTAGATGGATTTTATATGTTTCTTACAGTTAGGGATATATGTTTCAAGGATATCGATCATTTCGGTGGCAATAGCCTGTTTCAACTCGCTGTAGCCTTGGCCGCGTTCTCCTGGATTTTTTACGGTGTTAAAGCTTTCTGCCCAAGGGGCAAACTGCTTGCAGTCCATATAGCTCAACATGGAAATATTGTTGGCATAGTCTTGATTGGGCAGGGTTGGGCTGCAGGAAATCATCATGGACTTGGGCCGATGGCCGGTCCAGTTGTGCTGATAGCCAAAGCAATCTTCCGCTTGTTCAAAGTAGAAAATATTATGTTTGAAATAAGGGATGCTCTCTGGCTTTAATACTAGATGTGTAGAAAAGACGGAGGGCCCCTCTTTTAAGCCTTCTATGCGCTTAACGTAGGGCTTGCGGCGCTGGTGTCCATCGAAAAGCTCAAAGAGCCTTAAAACGCTTATATTCGATATGAAATGCTCGGCTTGGTATTTATAGGCTGCTGTTTCGCAGCTCAGGAGTATCTCGCCATCGAAATGTAGCTGCTCGACTTCCTGATGGCTATACAGTTTTGCGCCATGCAAGCGTAATTGCTTGGTTAGGGCTTTGGTAATTTGGCTGCCCCCCTTTAGGCAGCGCCAGGCACTTTGGATATAGGAATTGATGGTAAGGGCATGCACATAGAAGGGGCTATCGGCATGTAGGCCATATAAAAATCCATTGCCCAAGAGCACGGCCTGCAATTTGCTATTCTGGGTAAGGGACTGGATAACCTCCAAACAAGTATGGCCCATCAGGGCTGCGGGATAATCGAAGTTTTTCTCCAGATTGTATAGTGGAAAAGCAGCGCAATAGTACTTTATGCTGTCAATATACCTGCCGATGGCTTGTTTTTCTGCGGGAAAGCGCTGGCTGAGTTGTTCGATAAAATTGCTATAGCCCTGGGCTTGTGGGTAGGCAATGGGGTCGTCTTTAAAGCGAATGACATCGAATTGGTCGGGATTCATTTGTTCAAATTCAAGGCTGTCCAAGATGCCTAGGTGCGACCAATAACGGTTCAAGTTTTGTCCTGCCGCTAAGCCACCGATATAATGTACACCGGAGTCAAAGATCTCTCGGTCGCGAACGAAAGTTTGCAGATTGCCGCCAAATTGGTTGTTTTTCTCCAGCACAGCCACTTTCTTGCCAGCTTTGGCAAGCAGCAAGGCCGTAGTCAAACCGCCTAAGCCACTCCCCATGACCACTACATCAAATTGCCGCGTTTCTTTCATTCCGTGCATAAATTAGCAGGTTTTCTTCCTCATGCTTCAAGTGGAAATCTACGAATTCTTTCCGGAAGCTACAGCAGAGCACAACGATTTCCTGGATATGTGCAGGTATTGCAGCGTTGAAATCGGCCAAGTGAGAAAGGATGAGGGTATCTTTTTTCGGCCATAATTCCGCTGGATCTTGCACATAGCTGAGCTGGAACTTCTGCGTGATGTAGCTAGATCGGGCGATGTCGGCATGCGCTTCTTCAGGCAGGTAGCTGCTTATTTTTCGGGTAGGAAATTGATGGACTAAGAGAAAATCCACCTGTCCATAATCCCCACTGATATGGGCAATCTTTGCTTTATCGCTTATTCGTTTAAATAATTGATAATATGTATCTTTATGTTTTTTGAAATCAACTTTTACTTGATGTAAAATATCGCCTTCGTGGTAGCGGTAATTCAGGAAAAGTTTCTTTTTAAAATAACTGGCATCTTCATTTTTCAAGCGAATCTGTTTGAAGTTTTCTCGGAAAAAGGCGACCATGTTTTTAGCTTTTTGATGGGTGTTTGTGCCGAAGCGCGTGTCCTGTGGATCGATTGGTTCGCCCACATGGATATGGCAGATGCCATCATAAATGATGAAATCTCCCTTCGGTAAGCTGTCGGCATTGCCATGCAGGTAGACCGGAGTTATCGGTAGATTTAACTCTTGAGCCAATAAAAAGGCGCCTTTATGAAAGCGATGGATCTCGGAGGTTGTCGATCGGGTTCCTTCCGGGAACACCGCTAAGGAGAACTCCTGGCCAATGCGTTGCTGTAAATTCGGGATATGGGCTTCCAAGCCGGCAGAGGTAGGGAAGAAGTCTAAAAAGCGAACAGCACGGCCAAATATAGGTGAATTATAGACCCAGTCGTTCACCAAAAAGACAAGCTTGTAATACACCATGGCAATACTCAGGCTGTCTAAGAAGGAGCTGTGATTGGCAATAAATACAGTTTGCGGGGCTTTATGGAAGTTATCGGCATGGAAGACTCGTTTCTGGACTTGGAGTTTCAAATAAAGCACCGATCGCATGTAGGCAGACAGCAGCTTGGCAAAGAACAATTGCTTGCGTGTTTTGGAGATCGGGAGGATATGGGTGATGCTTCGGATAAAAACCGATACGAAAATGCTGGCAAGGGCAAAGTATCCGAACAAGAAAATGGCTTGGAGCAATAGCCCGAGGGTAATCGGCGACAATCCTTTTTTAATTCTGTTGAAAAACAGGAATTTGTATAGGATGGGATAAAGTACAAATGTAACTAAAACGGCGACGGATACACCGATGAGGGCAATGGAAGAAATGGAGCGTAAGGCCGGATGCTGCGCAAATATCAAGGCCCCGATGGCCAAGATGGTGGTGAGTACCGCCAAGATAATCGAGGTGCGGTAGATCGGCATTTCGTTCTTTCCATAGCTGTATTCCTTTTGCAGCGCAGAGGTCATGAAAATACTAAAGTCTATACCATGGCCAAACACCAAAGTACAGACGATGCTGCTGAATATATTGAACGGCACCTGCAATAGGCCCATTAGGCCTGCGGTGATAAATCCGGTGAGGGCAATCGGGATGGCAGCCACAATAACCAGTTCGATACGCTTATAGAAGACAAACAGGATGAACAGCACCGCCACAAAGGAATAGCTGACTAAGCTGTTGAAATCATTGATCAGAAAGCTGAGGTATTGCTCGTTTAAGGCTTGGCGGTCTACCAAAAGCATAGGCTTATCGGCCATAAAGGCTTCGAATGTTTTAGCAAATTGATCCCGGTCTTTTGGCGCTAAGTTGACTAAGGTAGAAAGGATGCTTTGCTGACTTTTTCCATGCACAAACTCCCGGTAGAATTGTTCGTTAAAGACTTTAATTGAATCTAGGTTTACCCTTGAATGTTTGCTCGTTAAAGATTGATAGAAGGGTAGGTGGGTCTGGTCCATAAAACCCTTGGAGCTGCTTTCTTTTTCTAGGTTATCTATGGTGTTTTTTACTTTTTCGGCTGTCCAGAATTGCTGCCAACGGGCTAATGCGGCTGCTTGTTTTTCGGGGCTAGGCACCAACTGATTGATGGATTGGTATTGCAGGTCTAGCTTTGCGCTTTTTAGCTTTTGCAATAGAACCTCATTTTGCTTTAAGGCCTCCTCTTGGCTGTTGGCATAGGTAACCAGGAAAAGGGATTTCTGATTTTCCTGCCCTTGATTGAGGATCTTTTCGGCTTCTTGCTGATCCTGCGGGATGTAGTTGATCTTGCTCAGGTCGCCATCAAAACGAACGCGATGGTAGGTAAAGAGGCTAATGATGAGCAATAGCAAGGATAGCCCAATTAGACCTTTGTTTTTCTCGAAAGGATAACGCGCAATGCGATCGATGATATGCGCCTGTTTTATGTTTCCGCCCTTGTAGATATGCGGGAGGATGATTAAGGTAAATAGAGCCGTTGCTACCACCGCTATGCTGGCAAATATACCCAAGTCTACCAAAGCCTCAGAACGCACGAATAAAAGGCAGAGAAAGGCGATGGCCGTGGTGCTGCTGCTCATGAGTAAGGGCCTGGAGACATCCTTGAACAGCTGCTTTTGGTTTTGGCTGCCCTTGGAATGTGTGAGGTAATGCAATGCGTAGTCGATGGTAATGCCTATCAGAATGGCAGAGATGGACAGGCTAATGGCTGAAATCTCCGATTTGATAAAGTATAAGCAGATTAAACCGAATAGCCCACCGAAGACGGAGGGGAGCATTACTATGAGCGGTACCCAGCAACTGCGGTAGTAGAAAATAAGCAGCAACATCAGTAAGCTGACCGAGATAACGATGGTGTAGAGGATGTCCTGCTTAATTTGCTTGGCATTGGCCACGGCAATAAAAGGGGAGCCAAAATAACGGGTTTCTATCTGCGGGAACTCAACTGCTAATTGCTGTTGCAGGCTTCGTAGGCTGTCAACAAAGACTTCATTGTGTTTGGTTTCTGTTCCTGAGTATTTGGGGTTTATGAAAAGAAAAAGCTTGCTTTTGTCTTTCGAAAATAAAAAGCCGTCTTCAAAGCTGTAATCGCTGTTTCCTTGGAATTGTTGTAATTTCTTTAAAGCCAAGAAGGACAGCTGTAGCGGGTCTTGGATGATGATATCTTTCATGAAGCCGGCAGACATTCCCGTTAGGGTTTGGTAATTGCTTTCGACTTGCGTGCGGATGCTATCGGCCTGAATCTTCTGTTCGATGGCTTGGTAATCGGCCTCCTCTAAATAGATCGGTAAATGCCTATTGATAAATTGGAAGGAGCTATTAAAGAGTTCCTCATCCAAGTTTCCCTGTACGGAGAGGTAATAGTCTTGATAAGCCGGTAAACTATCGAGAAAGGCTTGTGCCGCATCGCTGAGCTGTTCCGTACTGCTGCTGTCCTTTTTACTGAATATAACCGCTATTTTATCGGTAAAGGCCAGTTGACTGATGATGTTGCTGGCTTTCGCCTTGTCTTCATCGAGGGGAATAACCTTATTGATATCCTCGTTAAACTGGATTTGCTTGATGACCGCCATACTGCCCAGCAGGAATAATATGGCGAAGAGCAAAGCCAGCCTCGGGTGCTTCTGTATCAGTTTGTATAGGAAATAAAAGCTATTCGACATGCGTATCGGGTTTCCGTTTTGCTCGTTTCAAGACCAGGTAGGTAATGCCCCCAATGGTCAGCGAAGCAAAAATAGCTAAAAGAAAACTGCCAACCACATATTGGAGGAGGTGAATTTTGATTAAGTCCATGTCGATGTGTTCGAAATCAAAGGGAATATCCCGTGCCGATGGGATGGCATAGCCGCCGAGGAGCAGCGATAGCCAAACGATCAAGGGAATAAAGGGTGGAATACTGATGTTGGAGCCTAGAAAGGCCAGGGCCTTGTTCCATTTCAGGGCAGCAGCCAAGGCCAGGCATAAGAAGGTTTGAAAACCCCAAGCCGGTATAATGCCTATAAATACCCCTAAAGCAATCGATAGGGCCTTAATTTCTGGAGAATCCTGCGTATGCAGAATATCTTCTTTTAAGAATTGGCTAAAGCTTTTTTTTTTAGCTTTCGGAAGAAATTACGTGGAATGATGTAGAGTAAGGTGATGCAGACCAGTACCGTATTCAGGATGGAAATGCGGGTGAAATCGCGAAAGGGCCGAAAGTGGGAAACACGTTCTGCAGGGTCGTAAAGCACTTTGACGGGTACATTTTTGACTAAGACATCCTTCCAGGCAGTTCGAACAATAACTTCAATTTCAAACTCAAACTTGTTGGTATATAGTTTTTTGGGTAGATGACGCAGGGGGTATAGGCGGTATCCGGATTGGGTATCCTGCAAGCGGATGCCGGTTTCAAACCAGAACCAGAAGTTCGAAAAGCGGTTGCCGAAGCTGCTCTTGCCGGGAATTCCCGCTTGGCTCATATCGCGGTTGCCAATCAGCAGGACTGGTTCCTGATGCTTGGCGAGCTCTTCTAGGAAAACCGGAATATCGTCGGGATAATGCTGTCCGTCGGAGTCAATGGTAATGGCATAGTCAAAACCTGCGGCTAGGGCGTGTTTAAATCCCTTCTGCAGGGCTTTTCCTTTGCCGAGGTTGCTGGGTTGCCGAATGATCTGAACGTTGTGGTATTCGCCTAATATCGCTTCTGTTTGATCGGTACTACCATCATTTACTACAAAAACATGCGGCAGGTAGTTCAATACACCATCAATAACGCGTTTTAAAGTTTTCGCATTGTTGTAGGTGGGGATGATTACGCAGACCTTCGCTGGCTCTTGAGGGTTGTTTTCCATGTTTTAAGCGCTAAGAAGGGCTTGAACTTTGAGTGCTTGGGTTGCGGCGAAGCTTGCTGCTCCTGTTACCTTAAAGCCGCCTGCTGTTTCTGGCTTGATTTGCAGGCTGATATGAAGCTCTGGATCGGTAAAAGGGTTGATCAGGGCGGTAAATTTAATGTTTTTGCAATGGCGAAGGCGCAAGTGCTGTTGGGTGGCCTGTTCGGTTAATTCTTTCACGATTTGAAGCATACATACACCGGGAGTGACAGGGTTTCCGGGGAAATGCCCCTTAAAAATAGGGTGCTCGGCCTGTAAACGAATATGGGCTTCTACCTTATCGGCACTGATATCGGCATGTAGGATGCTGTAAAAATCTGGAATTAACATGGCTTGATGAACTGCTTGCACACAAAATTACAATTTAAACTCACTATCGGGGATGTTACTGTTGAATTTCTTGTTTTTAAGCTTAAATACAGTGAAATCATCCGTCTTCTCTACAATCTTAATCTCCGATACGCTGTATTCATTGGCTTTAAAAGTCAACACCACTTCTTTGATAAAGCGGGCCATATCTTTGTTCTTGGGCGTTAAGATGGCAATTTTATCGGCATTTGTTTTAAAGAATTGGATGATGAAGTTTGCCTCATCGAATACATTGCCCTTGTTGGTCTCGGTCATTAAGCTTTGCAATTGCCGGAATCGACGGTTTTTGTTTAAATCGATGGTCGACTTTTTTCCTTTTTCATCGCGCATATAAAGCTTATCCTGATCGAAGAGCATGGCATTTTCCTGGGGTGCATCGTATTTCCAAAGGAGCTTATTGCCTTTCAGACGGAATTTTCCGGAATTTGTGGAAGGCTGTTTTAAGACCGAAACCTGCTTGCTGGCATCGAAATCGGCCGTAATACTATTCGTGCTTTGGGCTTGCTTTTCGACTTTTTGCTTAAAGCTGCTGGCTTCCGTAGCAGACATCTTGGTTTGTGCCTGTAGGGTAGACCCCCAAATAAGTAAAACCGTAAATAATAATCCTTTCAACTTATCCATGTGCATTTATTTTTAACAGGTGGTCTATGCGAACCGACCTTAGGTTTTGTTCTTTACTATAAATCAACAACTGTTCCAATACCCGTACCGTACGCTCCGTAGTATCGTGCAAGAGGACGATTTCACCGCCGGCTAAGCGGGGGATAATGCGTGTTAAAATACGCTGTTCGTCTTGTATGACGGTGTCTAAGGAGCGGATACTCCAGCCGATCACCGCCTTGTTCAAGGCTTCGCAGGCCTTGGCAATCTGTGGGTTCGTTACGCCAAAGGGTGGTCGGAATATAGGGTTGTTTTCGTTGTTTAGTTTTTTAATAATCAGGTCGGTACAGGCGATTTCCTCTTGTACTTCTTTCGTTGAAAAGGTGCCGATATTCTTGGAATGGGTATAGGTATGGTTGCCCAATTGATGGCCTTCCTGCAGGATGCGCTTCGCCAGTTCGGGGTATTTCTCCAATTGTTTACCAATACAAAAGAAGGTCGCCTTCATCTGGTAGGCCTGTAATAAATTCAATACCGCTTCGGTATGGAGGGTTGGACCATCGTCGAAGGTTAAGGCGTATTCTTGCGGATGGAATGCTTCTCCTTTGTAATATACCTTCGTAAAATAATTCGACCGTACGTCTAAACTTCCCCATGCGGTAATGGCCAACCATAAGCCGGCAACCAGGAAGAGGAACCAGGCTGACCAGGCCCCCATAAAAGCCCCTAGGCCAATTCCAACTAGGATGGCCAGCATCAGGTATTTTATGTAGCGGTGTTTTAACATGCGGTTAACAGTACAAAACTATAATCAGTTCCTCGAGACTGATTTATAAGTAGGATAGTTTTTAGCCTGTTTGGTTTAATGCTATTGTAGGAAAGATGCGCCGGGAATTGCTGCGCTTTAAGTACTTGTGCAGCGGCGGCCAGCCCATAAGCAGAGGCCGTATCGTATGATCCGCTGATGTGCTGGTAATAGGCAATGGCAGTTTCTGGGAAACAGGCTGCCATGGCATCGAAATAGGCTTGCTGGCTAGCATCGGCATTGTAGCCCAGCATCAGCACATCGATATCTTTGCTTTGTAAGTTGTTCAGGCTTAAGAATTGCATTATTTCTGTTGCAATACTGCGCTGAGGCTGATTAAAAAGCCATACATCCAACAATTGGGCATAGCTATTTGCCTGTTGTTCTTGGGATAGGAGGAAGAAATTAGCGCCTTCGCCCTGTGCTACGCCGCCTTGTGTAGGGTTTTTAAAATCGACAGCCTCGTCTTCGGCTTTGTAATTGCCGGCTAAGGTATACAAGTCATCAAATTGCGGGGCATGTTCATCGACCCCACCGACTAGGATATGTTGTGCATTGCTATAGTTGAGTTGGTTCAGCCCATCAAAAAGGGCCGATTCAAACGAACTGCCACCTTGCACGTAGGTGAAATTATAGGCATGGCATTGCAGCTGCAAAGCGATCTGCGCTGCTACTGTATTGTGGGTCGACTGGATAAAGGAGGTTGGTGTCAGGTATTCTTCATCCTGGGCAATCATTGCCGTTAAGAATTTCTCGGAATCTTGGAGACATCCTTGTCCTGTGCCACAGATAATGGCATCTAATGCGGGCTGTTGTGCTTCCTGCAGGGCCAATTGGGCGGCATAGCAGCCCATCTTTACGCCTGTGGCCATGCGGCGTAGGCTGGCTGCGGGAATCAGCTCCTTATAGACCGGATGCTGCGCTTGATTGCGGGCGAAGAGGGCCTGCGGTTCCTGTTCCAGCAACTTATAATCAGGATGCTGTATTCCTATGGTTCCTATTCCGTTGATATAGCAGTTTTTCATCAGGCTTTCGAGAATAAAAGGGATGAGCAATTGCCACCAAAGCCAAAGGAGTTGGAAAGCACGTGATTAATGGTTTTGGATTGTAATTCAGTTTGCGGTTGCAGGTCGAATTCTTCCATTTTATGTTGAAAGTTGAGGGTCGGAAATAGGCAGCTCGACTGGAGGGCCAATATGCTGTAGACGGCTTCAATGGCCCCTGCAGCGGCCAGGGTATGCCCGGTATAGGACTTCGTGGAGCTGAAGGCTGGTACTTGTTGGAAACAGCGCAACAGGGCATGGCCTTCGGAAAGGTCGTTATTGCCTGTTGCTGTGCCATGCGCATTGATGTAATCAATGGCAATAGGGGCTAAATCGGCTTTTTCAAGGGCTTTTTGCATAGCCAGGAAAGCGCCTTCGCCCGTTTCGGAGGATGCCGTTTGATGGTAGGCGTCATTGGCATTGCCATAGCCACTAAGGTAAGCATGTACTTTCTTAGGATGTTTCGCGAGTAGGGCATCGGATTCTAACAACAGGTAAGCGGCTGCCTCGCCGAGGTTAAGTCCTTTGCGATGTTGATCGAAAGGCTGACAATCGCTATCCGAGAGGATCATCAGGCTATGAAAACCGTTGATGGTAAACTTGCTTAGGGCATCGCTTCCTCCAACAAGGACACGGTCTAGCTTGCCCTGTTCGATTAACCTTGCACCGAGCATGATGGCATTGGCAGCTGATGAACAGGCCGTAGAAATTGTGCTCACCAAGCCTTTAAGGCCTAAATAGCTGGCTATTTTATTGCTGCTATCGCCGGCAGGATGGCTGTTGATATACTTGCGCAGTTCAGGATCTGTTGCAAAATGCTGAAAATACTTTTCGGTATAATCCATCCCGGCTACCGAGGTCGCGGATAGCAATCCTGTTCGTTCGGCGTTGATGTCGGTAATTCCAGCATCGTTTAGGGCTTGCTTGGCAGCTAATGCGCCAAGTAGGCTAGTGCGGGTAAAGCTATGCGCAGAGCCTAAGCCTAGTAATTGGGCAAGCTCCTGGTCGGTATGTTTAATTTCACCGACTTTAATATGATCCGCATGTTTGCTGCTGAAATTGGTTAATCGGGAGATGCCGGTTTTCCTTTCGATAAGGGATTGAAAATTCTCCTCCATAGACAAGCCGATGGAGGAAACAATGCCCATTCCCGTTATGGCAACTCCGCGAGGCATCTTACTTCGTACGATTTTGCTCAACAAATTGAGCTAAGGTTTGAATGGAACTGAAGATTTCCTTGCCTTGTTTGGGGTCTGCGAGTTTAATGCCGTATTCCTTATCTAACAATACAATAAGTTCCAAAGCATCAATAGAGTCTAAGCCTAATCCCTCGCCAAACAAAGGGTCGTTATCTTGAATATCGGCTACCGTAATATCTTCGAGGTTTAAAACGTCAATAATTTGTTCTTTTAACAGTTCCTTTAGTTCCGCCATCTTTATCTTCTATTAATTATCTATTCAATTGTTTGGGTTTCATGAGCTATAGGGCCTTCTTTTTCGACCAGATAGCAACATGCTTCATAGTTATCATCTTGCATTCGGAACCAGCCACACAGTACCTTTTTAGCTTTCCCGCTTGCCAATAAATACTGCGTATAGGGCAGTAAATAGGTGCTAGGATACGCATCTGCCAGCAGGAACATGCTTTCCGATTTAAACTGATGGCGGATACTGACCTCGCCTATACTAATATTAGGCAGGGTGTAAACAAATACCGCCGGGCTGGGATAGTATTGTTCCGGATCTTGAATATGAGCTTGATGTTGTAAATCGCTGCCTAAGCTCGCTTCCTGATTGCTAAACAACAAGGCAACATCGCTTTCCTGATTCCCCTGTAGGATGATTTCCGATGCTAAAAAGGCTAATTTACATAAATTATCCATTTTGTAAAACTTCGGATATTGCAGCTCCAGCTTTTGATAGAGCTCCTTGGCGAATCCTTTAAATTCGGAATGCTCACTCTGGAAAAAGGGATTCCCGTTAAATAGGACCGTACCGGCTTGAAGCTGAATATATTGGCTGATGTAATACATAGGTCCTTAATCTGTCGTGAGTATTAAAGCTGTATTGGTGCCAGCAAATCCTGAGGCTGTTTTTAAGGCGGTCTTGATTTCCTTCGCAAGGGTTTCTTGCTGTATATGCATAGGTTCTGTTGTTCCGGGATGGGCATAGCCTAGACTGGCCAGCACAAACTGCCGGCGAAGGCATTCCGCCGTGATGACCGCTTCCAGCAATCCTGCGGCACCTAAGGTATGTCCGTAATAGCCTTTTAAGCTTGTTGTCGGGCAGTTTGCTAACCCTGCGCGATGGAAAGCAATAGCTTCCATATCGTCGTTATAGCGGGTGGCTGTTCCGTGGGCTAGCACATAATCAATGTCCTCAGCCTTTAGATTAGCTTCCTGCAGGGCCTTTTGAATGCTTAAATAGAGCCCTTCGCCCGTACGGGATGGTCCCGATATATGATTGGCGTCGTTGATGTTCGCATCACCGGCAATACGGATGCTATCGGCCTCCTTTACCGATGATACATAACAGGCAACGGCTGCTTCTCCGAGGTTTACGCCTTGGCGATCCTGATCATAGGGACGGCAATTTTCAGGACTTAAAGCCTGAAAGGATTGAAAGCCCGAAAGTACAAAGGGGGTTAATTCATCTACAGCTATTATATAGACATCGGACACCTGTTCCATTTGGATAAAGCGCTTGGCCACAGAAAGTGCCATTAATCCGGAAACACAGGCATTGCTGATCACTAGGGGTTCCTGCTGGAAAGCAAAGTAATCGGCAATCCGCTTGGCCATAGCCGGGATAAAACTGCCTTGGATATCCTGATCGGCAAGGGCTTGGATATTTCCCTTTGTGGTCGATAAAATCAATAGGGAGTTCGCTGTAATCGGGCGCTGTTGGATGATTGGCATTAAGGCTGCCAGGCTCATCTTCTCCATACGTGATCCGAAGCTTTCAACGCCTAATGCTTGGAAATGGTTATTCAGTGCCTCCTCATCAAGCTGAGCAACTACTGTTTCTCCTAGGCTTGCAGATAAGGTTGTTTTGCGCAATGCGCTGTTTCCTGCTTGTAGCTGCTTGAAGTTCTGCGCTGTATCAAATCCTAAAGGACTGATGATTACAGATTCTTGTATGTAGGCTGACCTCATAATAATCCTACTTTTTTCTTCCAAGCTTCCAGGAAAGGAGGCATGGTTAAGATCAGATTACCGTCGAAGTCGGTAAATACTTGTACGGTTTCTCCGCTGCACACCAACTCGTGCTGAGCATTGTAGATTTCAAAGTTGAAGATCATCTTGGCGGCAGCACTGTCGATATAGGTGCTAACGATATAAGCATCGTCTGCATAGCGAAGTGGTTTTTTATGCTCGCTCTGTACTTTCACGATGGGTGTTGCACAGCCATGTTTCTGGATATCCTTATAGGAAATGCCGTAATGCCTGCCGAATGCTTCCCGACCATCTTCGAAATAAGCGATGTAATTGCCGTGCCACACAATGCCTAGGGCATCGGTTTCATTAAACTTCACCTTGAAATGTTCGGTATGTTGTAAGATTTTATCGGTTCTAAATCGCTCTTTTCTTTTACTCATCGGGATGTGTTGGGCCTTAGCATGTTTAAGCAAAGGTAATTATTCCTACTTATTTTGCGATAACGGTTTTCATTTGTCCTTCGGCAATCAGCTTGCCATCGACCTCGCTACGGATGGCCACCAAGGTTACCCCCGCAAACTCCTGGATGATATCTGCGGTACTGATAATCTGCTGTCCCACCTGCGGTAAGTCGAAGATTCCCAGGTTGGAGATACTTCCGATATAGCCTATTGGGGCTTCTTCCTGACGTAGGAAATAGCCATAGCCGGTATGTAGCGCCACTGCTTGGGCCATATGTTCCAGAACACCGGCCTCCTGTAAGGCGCTGTTTTGGGTGAAAATATTATCGCTAGTAACGGTCAATCCCACGGTAATCGAACTGGACGCATAGGCTAACAGGCTATCCAACATCAGCATAGGGGGCCGTTGTGGAATACACTGTTGAATGATATCCTGATCGATGATAGGTAATGGAATGCCGTGCTTCATAATTATGCTGCTGCTTAAAACTGCAAAAATAACAAATTGATTAATATATCAGGTTTCCAATGCCATTTAGGCCTTTCAGGATACTGGATATACTAGGCTATTGGACGCAAATAGTGGGAAAAGGTTTGAATGGATATTGAAATTCGCTAATTTTTGATCTTCCAAAAGGCGAAGAAGTTAAACCATTGGTAGGGGTACTTCTTCAGCATCTGATCCATACTTTGTGTATAAGCATTCAGTAGGGCAGCAGCATCTCGGTGTTTTATCTGGGGTGCCCGGCGTGTATACAGGTGATAGTGCAGGTTTGGCTCTTTCATGACGTAGACAAAGGCGATGGGCGCTTGCAGCCGGGAAGCCAACATAAAGGTGCCGGCAGGAAACAAGGCCTCTTCACCTAATAACGCTGCAGATAGGGTTTTTGCTTGGTCAAAATAGCGATCTCCCGTTAAGCAAACAAGTTCATTGCGAGCCAAGGCTGCGTTGATTTCAAAGATATGCGACATATCTTCTTTGATGTAAATGAAGTTAGTTGTGGAAGGCTCTTTGGATATGCTGGCGAAATAGGATTTAATGACATTTCTTTCCTGATCGGCCGCCACGATATGGATTTGCTGATTGAAATCAATATCAGCGAAGAATTTCTCTGCTATTTCAAAGTTGCCGATATGCCCAGAGATCAGGATTCCTCCTTTTTTCTCGGCTAGCAGCTGCTTTAGGATATCGATGCCATCGAAATCAAAGGTAAAGCGATTGCGCAAGCCGCCGAAGATGGCAAACTTGTCTATCAATACCTGTCCGAATACGAAATAGCTGCGGTAAAGGGCGATTAATGCTTTGAAATAAGGGAATTGTTGCCGATGGCGGAAGTAATAGAACATGGCCTTACCCATGCGCGGATAGGCGATGACATAGTAAAAGGCAACAAAGACCAAAAGGCCATATGCGGCTCTTACCCCAAGTTTTTTAATAATTCCGACGAATATTTGGTAACCTAAGAGGGTTCCTTTCGATTGCCCATCCCATTGGCTCATGGCTACTGTTGTTTGGCCAGGATTTTACGTTCAATAAGGTTATAGAAGTCTTGAAAGGTAATAACATTTGCAAAATCACTTTCTACGAGCTTCACTCCGAAGTTCGACTCGATGATCACCACTAAGTCTACATAGTCTAAGCTATCCAGATCAAGGGTGTCTTTAAGGTTTTTTCCAGCTTCAATGACATCTTCATCCACCTCAAACTCTTCGACCAGGATCACGTTAATTTTATTGACGATGTCTACAATTTCAATATTCATTTCCTCTACAATTTGAACTTCTTGACGATCATAGCAGAGTTTGTTCCACCAAATCCAAAAGAATTGGACAAATATACATCAAAATCTTGGTTTTTCGTTTCGGTGACAATATTCAGTTTTGCTGAATGTTCGTCAGGGGTATCGAAATTAAGGTTTGGCGCAATAAATCCATTGTTCATCATTAAGGTAGAATATACGATTTCGCTGGCACCTGCCATCCAGCACTCATGGCCGGTCATCGACTTGGTTGAGCTCACAAAGGGGCGTGTTTCGCCAAACACCTCATCGATGGCCTGCGCCTCATTGGCGTCTCCAACGGGGGTAGAAGTGGCGTGTGCATTGATATATTGAATGGCAGAAGCCGGTAGGTTCGCTTGTGCTAATGCCTTTCGCATGGCTGTTGCCGGCCCTTCTACATTCGGCGTTGAGATATGACCGCCATTGGATGAAAATCCATAGCCTACAATTTCAGCAATAATGGGAGCATTGCGCGCTAAGGCACTCTCCAGACTTTCCAGAATCACTGTCGCGGCACCTCCGCTTGGGACTAAGCCGTCGCGGTTAGCATCGAAAGGGCGGGAGGCTTTCGTCGGGTCAGCTTCATTAGCAGAGAATACGCCTAAGCCATCGAAGCTTGCCATAGCATATTGATTAATCTCTTGTGCTCCACCGCAGATAACCAAGTCTTGAAAACCATTCTGGATCATCATGTAGCCAAGTCCAATTGCATGAGATCCGCTGGCACATGCAGCACTTATCGTCATGTTGATACCCCGGATATTCAGGATGGTAGATAGGTTCATCGTGACTGTGGAGTTCATCGACTTGAAGATAGCTCCTGATCCGATCAAGGTGGTGTCCTTCTTCTCCCGGACAATATCGGTAGCATCAATGATGGCTTTCGATACGCTGTCATTACCATAGATAATCCCGATCTCACGCTCGTTGAAAGCCTCTAAGGAGATATTTGCTTCTTTTAGGGCTTCCATCGTAGCCAAGTAAGCATATTCGGTTTCTTCGCCCATGGTGACGCGTTGTCGGCGATGCAGTAAAGCCTTCAACTCCGGCGGAGGAACGGTACCTGTTAATGCCGATCGAAAGCCATAAGCTTTACGTTCAGCGTCGAAAATAATGCCCGACTTCCCTTCAAATAAGGATTTCCGCACCTCATCCAGACTGCTCCCGATGCAGCTGTAAATCCCCATTCCTGTAATCACTACTCTGTTATTCATCCTTTATGAATAAATCCCACCATTGATATTAATAACTTCTCCTGTAATATAGCTTGATTTTTTCGATGCTAAAAACGCGACTAAATCAGCCACCTCTTCTGCTTCGCCGAAGCGATTCAAAGGGATTTGCTTCTTCAGTTCCTTTTGATCGAGATCCTGCGTCATTTCGGTTTTAATAAAACCGGGTGCAACGGCATTCACGGTGATGTTGCGTTTCCCTATTTCCTGAGCCAAGGCTTTAGTAGCGCCAATGAGGGCTGCTTTGGCCGCGGAGTAGTTGGTTTGTCCCGGCGTACCTTTTACCGCAGAAACGGAAACAATATTGATGATTCTGCCGTATCGGTTATGCAACATTTTCTTGATGAAGAAGTTGGTCACATGGAAGAAGCCACCTACGCTGGTTTGAATCACCTGATTCCAATCTTGCAGAGGCATCCACATAAATAGGCCATCACGGGTAATCCCAGCGTTATTCACAATAACTTCAATCATGGCCTCCGGATGTTGCTCTTCCCAGGCTGCTAAGGCTTGCTGTGTTTCTTCCGCATTGGATACGTCGAACTTAATGATTTCGCCTGATCCCCCTAAGGCAATGACTTCCTGAAGGGTATCTTCTGCGGCTTGTTTATTTGATTGGTAGTTTATTAAAAGCTGATAGTCTGTTTCTACGGCCAACTTTTTACAGATGGCACTTCCTATCCCTCTTGATCCGCCCGTTACTATCGCGTATTTTTTTGTTTCTGTCATGCTATTTGCTAAAAGTTCAGCATTGGCTTATCGTTTCTCATATTTTGCTTGTATCACTAATTTACCGGTTTTGACCGATAAACCTACAAGTTTTTTCAGTCCTTATTTTATTAAAAAATCTTTGACCTGTTGTACATAAGGATACATCACCACATCTTCTTTAAAGGCTGGCACGATGGCTCTTAATTGTTGGTATAGGTTTTTAGAAGCCGGACAAAGCTGCTCGGCAATACCTAGAGCCTCCACCGCCTGAATAATAGTAATCCATTCAACGGCGAGTACTTCAAAGCTATTTTCAATTACTTTGGAACATAGAATTGCCGCATTGGTACCCATGCTCACAATATCTTGGTTATCATTATTGTTCGGAATGCTATGGATGTATAGGGAAGTCGCTAAGGCTTGGTTTTCTGCCGTCGTGGAAGTCGCTGTAAATTGCACGCCTTGCATACCGAAGTTAAAACCCAACTTCCCGAGATTAACAAAAGGAGGGAGGATTTCATTGATCTTCGAGTTCAGTAAGTAATTGAGTTGTCTTTCGGCGAGCATACTTAATTTAACGATGGCCAGCTTCAAGCGGTCCATTTCCAAGGCAATATAATCGCCATGGAAGTTTCCGCCATGGTACACATGTTCGGTTTCCACATCGACGATAGGGTTGTCGTTGGCTGAGTTCAATTCGCGCTCCAACACCCCCTCCACGCTTTTAATCGTGTCGTAAATAGGACCTAAAATCTGCGGAACACAGCGTAGGGAGTAATACTCCTGAACCTTATCTTTAAATATATCTTCGGTATTTGAACCGTTGTAAAGGTGTTCTTGTCTTCTTTTAATGCGGGGGCTTTCGGCTAGGTAGCTACGCATGGCTTTGGCAACCTCGCGCTGCCCTTCATGAAGTTTAGCTTGATTGAGCTCTTCCGAAAAATGATCGTCATAGGCCTGCACCAGCTCATTTATAAAACAGGATGCCTGAATAGACCAATCCAGTAATTTCAGCGCGTTATAGCTATTTACAATGCCGATGCCCGTCATTACTGAGGTGCCATTGATCAAGGCCAAGCCTTCTCTAATTTTCATCTCGATAGGCTGCAGGTTTAAGGCTGCAAATACCTCCGCTGTCGGTCTACGTTCGCCCTGATAATACACTTCACCTTCTCCAATCAACACCAAGGCAAGGTGTGCCAATTGCACCAAGTCGCCACTCGCTCCAACACCACCATGGGCAAAAATGAGCGGATATACCTCCTTATTGATCAATTCTTGCATCAATTCGATCAAAGAGATATGAATCCCCGATTTACCGAGAGATAGGCTATTTAGCCGCGCCAGCATGGCAGCTTTCACCTGTTGTTGGGTTAGGGGCTGGCCGGTTCCGGAGGCATGGCTACGGATGAGGTTATACTGCAATTGCAACTGATCCTGCTCCTGAATACGGTATTGAGCCATCGGGCCAAAGCCGGTATTCACGCCATAAATCACTTTATTTTTAGAAAACCCGGTTAAAAAATCATAGCAGTTCGTCACGCGTTCAACCAGCTCAGGGCTCAGTTTGATTTTTTTATTTTCAAAAATTATATCCTTAAAATCTTTAAGCGATAAATAGTTGTTTATGGTTTTCATTAAAAATAATTAGTTTCTTATCTTTTAATTGTTCCAAATGGTTGTAATTTTGGGACAAATTTTTATTTCCCAAAAATAGAATTTAATTATTTATTTGAGGCTATGGAAAACGAAAATGTTGATATCCTAATCATTGGAGCAGGCCCTAGTGGTAGTGTAGCTGCCGGTTATCTGCAACAGCAAGGCGCGAAGATTAAAGTTGTCGAGAAGCAGCGCTTCCCACGAGTAGTGGTTGGTGAGAGCTTGATTCCCAGGGTGATGGATCACTTTGAGGAAGCCGGACTCTTGGAGGCCTTGGACAGCTATGGCTTTGAGAAAAAACCGGGCGCACGTTTTATCCGAGGCGAACAACAATGTGTTTTTGATTTCAGTGAGAAATTTGGAGCAGGCTGGGACTGGACCTGGCAGATTCCACGGGCTGATTTCGATAAAGCAATGACCGATGAGTTGCAACGTAAAGGGGTGGATATTGCCTTTGAAACTGAACTGTTGGATGTCCAATTCCATGGAACAGATTCCATCAGTACCATTCGTGATAAATCAGGAAAGGAAAGTACGATATCTGCCAAGTTTGTGATTGATTGCAGTGGCTATGGTCGGGTATTACCACGCTTGTTGAAGCTGGAAATGCCTTCCAAGCTCGATTACCACTCTGCTATTTTTACCCATATCAACGACCTGCGCAGGCCGGCCGGCATAGAAGGAACACAAATATCCTTCGATATTATCGAAAGGGAAGTGTGGCTATGGGTTATTCCTTTTTCCAATGGCAACACCAGTGTTGGTATTGTAGGACCTACAGACTATATCAATAAATTATCGGAAACCATGGATAATAAAGAGGCGATTCAAAATGCCATCCAATTATCCGATCATTATGTCAATCGGTTCCAGGGTTTACCTTATGAATTCGATCCAATCCGATTGACCAATTATTCCGTTGCGGTTTCCCAATTTCATGGCCCGGGTTATGCCTTGACGGGAAATAGCACCGAGTTTTTAGACCCTGTCTTTTCGTCGGGCGTATGCTTTGCCACCGAATCGGGTATATTGGCCGCCAAACTAGCGCACCGCCAATTAGCTGGTGAGCAAGTGGATTGGGATCAGGAATATTCAGCCTATATGCAGTATGGTATCGAGGTGTTTACGACCTATGTGAAAGAATGGTATACCGGCAATTTGCAGGAATTATTCTACCATCAGCCGGAAAATCCGGAAGTGAAGGAAAGGATATGTGCGGTATTGGCAGGCTATGTTTGGAATAAGGAGAACCCTTTTGTGGCCAAGCACCATAATATTGTGAAAAATATGGCTTATTTGATTAAGCAATCAAGTCATTCCTAAAAATCGTATAAAAGGCTTTGCATCATGCAAGGCCTTTTTTAGCCCTTCCATAGAAAAAGGTAGCAACACTTTACCTCCATGCTACAACTATTCATTCCCTGAACTGTTCCCCTTATAAAGGAAAGGAATAATATCATGCCACAGTCTAAAAACCCAAGTATCAAAAAAGAGGATACTTACAAAGCCTTGAAGAAAGAAGGGATGAGCGATGAAAAGGCAGCTCGTATTTCCAATGCCCAAGCGGCGGGAACCATCGATCATAATTCCAAGAAATTGGATGAAAGAGATAAAGGATCCTTAATGGAGGAGGCGAAAACCATCGGAATTAAGGGCCGCTCCAAAATGACGAAAGCCGAATTAATCAATGCTATTCGTCAGCATTAGTTCTCGCTTTTCTCCAAAAAAATATCGGGAAGAAACTCCTTGATATCATCAGGCAGTTGTTTATATCAAGGAGTTAATTGCCCGATTCTTAAATATTTGTCATTTTCTGTAAATGATAAATAGTCGGAGGTAAGAAATTTGGAGGGTATTCATATTCCATTATCTTTGCTCCGATTTTTAACCATCTCTATGAAATTCAAAAAGCGATTCTACCCTCGATTCCGCTTGACTATTTCTGTGCTTTGTTTGTTGCTGCTCCATTGTTGGCCGGCAGGCTTATACGCGCAATCGTATAAATGTGTTGAGGTATTACATGGGGTAGATAAATTCCATGCCATGATTTCCAGTGCCAGTAAGGACCCCTTGGGCATCTTCTGGATGGTATCCGGGGGAAAGGTATACCGTTATGATGGGGTACGGCTGCTGCCCTTGAGTAAGCTCTATGGGAAAGAATTGCCCTTTGCAGAGGCGATTCATGCCAAGGCCGATCCATGGGGAAGAATCTGGATCGAGACCATCGCCGGAATGCATATATTCGATACCCATTCCTGGAGCTTTTTAACGGATGTAGATGGTTTAGGCGTATTTCTGAATAAGCGACAAATCACTGTATACCGCAATGCGCAACGCTTTTTTGTGATTGTCGACCATACTCAACTTTGGGAGGTGATGCCTAAAAAGGCAAAGAAGCTCGCCGATTTTATACCATCTAACATTAACTTTTCCGAACCTGTAAATCAATTGATTTCGCTGGATGATCAACATATCTGGTATGCGCATAAAGGGCGTCTGCATCATTATGAGCTTAACACCGGACGTTATAATTTTCAGAATTTCCCGGAAGGCATGCATAAAAGGCTGGATGATTTAATAGCCATCAAAGGTGGGGTGCTGATCCGAAATTATAAACTAGGCTATTACATCTATAATGGCTCGACCTTCAAGCCGGTTAAAATTAGCGAAAAACCATTCGATCATGTCGTCAATTGGAGCCATTGGGTGCTTCCAGATCAGGATAAGGTTCTTTTCTTTTTACCTAACGGCAAGTACCGCGCTTTTTCCAGGGATACGGACTTTCATTTTTTATCGCAAGGGAACCACCTCTTCGGTACGGAGTTTTTCTCGCGGCGGGTAAATTCCAGACAACCGGGGGATAAGGAATGGTTGTTAGCGACAGAAAAAGGATTGTTGAGTGTTTTCAAAACCTTTAAGCCTTTTAATCATTTGGATGTAGGCTCGGTGCGGGGGATGCAAAAACAAGGCGATACCTATTATTTTGGAGGCTATGGATTATTAAGAACCTGGAAACCTGGCGAGGAACCGAAAGAAGACTTGAGCAACCGAAGCGATAATTACTATGATTTTTTATCCATCCATCCGGATACCAGTATCGTTGCTTTAGAAAGCGATTTCTTAGCCTATCTCATCAAAGGGAAAATAAAATCTGCCCCCATTCATATGCAGGCCCGCTATAAGTCCTGGTATTCGGGTTTGGCATTTTGCGTAATTCCCACGAAAGAGCGGGAGCTATTGGTGGGTACTTATAATGGATTATGGAGCTATGAGCGCGATAATGGCGAACTCAAACCCTTACTAAACCAGCAAGGAGAATTCTTTACCAAAGGGATGCGGATGTATCAGTTGGCCATGCATCGTGGGGTATTGTATTATGCCTGCGATCGAGGATTCTATCGCTATACCCGGGGGCGCAGTGAAAAACTATTCCCCCAAGACCATAAGGATATGCAAGTCTATGATTTTAGCATCAAGGACAATTCGATCTATCTCGCTACGAAGGGGAGTGGGCTGGTTATTCAAGATCTGAAAGGGCAAATCCAACAGCTGTATACCGAAGAGGAGGGCTTAGGAAGTAATATCATTTACCAAATGAAATGGTATAAAGACCATTTGTTTTTAGGGACTTACAAGGGCTTATCAGTGTACTCCAATCATAAAATGCAGCATTTTTTCCATACCGATGGCTTGCCTTTTGAAGAATTTAACCATGCCGCAAGCTATTGGGATGAAACCCAACAGCTACTTTTTATGGGCGGTGTAAATGGCTATGTATATTTCGATCCGAACAGTTTGTTAGAGAAAACCGAAGCGTCACAAACTGTTCAGCCCTTGCTGACGGGCATTCATTTGGGGCAAAAGGCAAATACCCACTCCGATGGCTATGGGCAATATCAATTGAAGGATACCATATCCTTGCCGAGTGATGTGGCCGTATTGACGATGGACTTTGCAAAACCAAACCAATATCGACAGTTATACCAGTTATATTTTAAAGTGAGTCCCTTGATGGAGGAGTTTCAGGAAATGCCAGAGCTCTCCCAAATCAACCTTACAGGCTTGCCGGCGGGGGAGTATACCGTGGAGGTAAAAGCAATGCTTACGCACTCCAAAGAAGAGTTTACACGGCAATGGGTGATCTATAAAAAACCGGAGTTTATAGAAACTCCGATGTTTTACCTCCTCTTGTTATGTTTTATCGGGACAACCGTGCTATTAGTCTTATTCGAGAATGGACGCCGGGTAAAAAACGATAGGGCCTTGCGTAGGAAAATATCGGCCGATCTGCACGATGAGGTTGGCGGATTATTAACGGGAATTTCCATGCAGTCCGACTTAGTACGCCATAGCAGTTTAGCACCCCGGCAGGAACATGCCGTAGAAACCATTGCCTCCTACAGTCGGGAAGCCATTCAAGTGATGGACGATATTATCTGGACGGTAGATCCGGGGAATAGCAATTTAACTAGCCTGGAGCATAGAATGCGCTATTTAGCAAGTCAGTTATTGATTCCTGCAGGCTTTCAGGTGCAATTTGATATCCGCATTAAATCGCCAGGCACCCTGTCTACCTTGGTTCGCCAGAATTTATACCTCATTTACAAAGAGGCTTTACATAATATTTGCAAGCATGCTGCCCCTTCAACGGTTTATATCCGGTTTCGGTCAACCGACAGTGCTATCTGTTTAGTGGTGAAAAATGAGGTGCCACAGCAACAAGAGCAAGAGGGGATAAAACGGCGGAGTTATGGCTTAAAGAATATGCAATTGCGCGCCAAACAAATTGGCGCCACATTTCAGTATAGCAACCAAGCCTCGGTCTTTGAGGTGGAAGTTCGTTGGGTGGCGGCAAAAAGCTTCTGGCGCCGTCTGCAATTGGGGAAGTTAAGCATGGATAGTTAAGGTATTGGACATAAAATAATTACAAAAAAATGTAAGCGTATGCATAAAAAATAGTGACGAAACAGGGTGTTTAAGCATAAAATATGTGGTTAAACTTTCATTTTAGGATGATGCACGACACTGGATTTCCGGGAAAATCCTAGGATTTTTGTTATAGAAAAAAAGATAATGAAGGTATAATCGCACGATTCCCCTTCCAATTTGGTCGAACAATCCTAACCGTATGATTAACACTATGGGTGAAATTTTTATGGCTGCCTTGCAGCCCGTACAAGGTCTTTATGATACTGCTGTATTTCTTGCGCTACTGGCCTTGCTGTTTATGCTGCTTGCCGTGATGCTGCGCTTAATTTATTTGCGTGGAAGTAGGCGGCAAATAGAAGGGTATTTATGCGTGGTCATTGGCGTATTCTTTTGGACAGTGCTGGTCTATGTGCTGCTGTATAGTGGGCAGATCCGTAAGCTGCCGGAATTATATAACAAAGGCATTCCTCTTTACTATTTACTGGCCCCTGCAGCTTATTTCTTCACCCTGTATAGTCTATTTCCACAGGGTTCATTAAAACCCCGCTTGTTATGGCTTCATTTATTGCCCTTCATCTTCGGATTGATCGATATTTTGCCTTATGCCTTGGCCAGTAGGCCTGATAAGCTACAATTAATCGATGCGGTTATTCAAGATTTTAGAGTCAGTTACACGCATTCCTATGGTTTTATTCCGCAGAAATGGCATTATATCATCAAAACGGGCCTTGCTTTTATTTACCTCACCGCGCAATGGCGATTGGTTTATCTTTTCGATAAAAACAATTCTAATGTACCGGGTTTTTACAAGCCTTATGTCATGAGTTTTACCATATTTTACACCATTCACATTTTGATGCAGTCTAGTGTCATCTTAAGTTTAATGTCCAATCAGCTGCAGGCGAATTTTATACTTCAAGATTTAAATCAAATGATTTGGTTTAGCAGCTATTTCTTTGGCTTTAGTTTGTGGATGTTGTTCAGTAGTATTTTTATTATTCGTCAAAATAACGTGAAAATCAATGCAATCAACCCATCCTAAACCCCTGATATGAAAGAACAGTCTATTCAAGCCCCTTTTAAACTTGCCGTCATTGAAGACCGGATTCCCGTGTTGGAATCAATCCGTTCCTTTTTTGAATATTCGGAACATTTTGATCTGGAGATCGTTTGTTCTTCCTTTGAGGAATTTACTGAAACCTGGAAAAGCCAAAACCTTGATATTGTGCTGAGCGATATTGGCCTTCCTGGCAAAACAGGAATCGAACTCACCTGGTATGTCAAGCGCCGGAGGCCGGAAACACAGGTGGTGATGTTTACCGTTTTTGATAACCGGGACAATGTTTTCCAGGCTTTATGTGCGGGTGCTTCGGGCTACCTATTGAAAAGTACACCCTTGGCTCAAATTGAAGAACAGTTGTTGGAAGTGATGAAAGGAGGCTCTGTGATGAGCCCACAGGTCGCACGCTTGGTTTTTGATCATTTTAACCCGGTGCAAACCAAGTCAAAATACGATAAAGCAGAACAACTGACCCCGCGGGAGATTGAAATTGTATCTATGCTGCAGGAAGGGGCAACCTACAAAGATGTGGCTGCTAAATTATTTGTTAGTGTGGATACCGTAAAATTTCATATCCGTAATATTTATAAAAAGCTAGAAGTCAATAGCCGATCTGAACTCATATTAAAATATAAATAACTTTAGCATTTCCATTTCCCCTATGAAATCATTGTCTACTCCAATTTTATTCTTTTTGTTAGCCTGTTTCTTGGCACCATTTACATTGATGGCGCATGTGCCCCAAGTAGCGGTTTCTGCTCGCATGCAACAACAAGGCTTAACCTTTAAAAGCACCTACATATGGTCTGCATATTTCAAAGCAACAAGCAATGAAGACTTATTGGCGCAGCTACATCTGTTTCAAATCGAGGAAGTATTCCTTTCGCCCGGTGCTGAAGATTCAGACAAAATCCGCAGCTTTATTGCCTTGATGAAAGCCAATGGGATTCGTATATATCGCCTCATTGGTGAGAATAGTTATGTGCAAAAAGATAATGGTTTTCAAGATCTAAAGAAGAAATTGATAAACCTGAAAGCCGTAGGTTATACGGGTGTTCACCTAGATGTAGAACCTCATGCCTTGTCAGATTATAAAGACAATTTAAACCTGTATACCAATCGCTTCAACGAGTTGATCGATAGTACCAAAACTTGGTGCAACTACCAGCAAATTGACATAAACATCAGCATCCCGATGCATACCCAAGCTTCAACGGCCATCTTATTGGCCCAGCTGAACATTCCGGCCTACATCATGGCCTATGAGAACCCGAATGTTTTGAAGTTGATTCAACGGACGGTGGACCTGCGCGCGCAATTACAAGATAACTTTGTATGGGTATTGCGAACGATTGATTATGCTAGTGTTGGTCAAATTGCCGATGTTCAAACTACCCTTCAGCAACATGGCATTTTAAAAACAGGAATCTATGAGCTAAAAACCTTGTATCAGGGGTTTTATATCCCCTAGAGGGCGAAAAAGCCATATCTACTTCTTCCTATAATCAAGTTTTTTTTTCGGTTTTCCGTTAAAAACCACCTTTATGGGTGGGGAAAAGAAGCAAGTATCCACTGTATCTTTGTGTATTGTATTATTACAATATTTAATTAATAGAACAGTGGAGTTGCCCTATTTTTGATTTTTAGGTAGCTCTTCACATATTAGTAAAATCACACTTTTTATTATCTCACGCATCCTACCATGAAATGCTTTGTTTACTTCCTGTTCGGGATTAATCTCTTTGCTGCTTTTCCTTTATTAGGCCAACAGCAAGAGGCGAGTCCCAAATTACAAGCCGCGAAAGGGCAGCTGCAGGAAGCCTATGCCTTTAGTGAAGGTATGTGGAAGCAGCTAAAACAACAGGAAGAAAGCCCACTGGATATCGAATTGCTAAAAGCATTCTTGCGAGATCAAAACCTTTTTGAAGGGGCAACTGATGTTGACAAATCCTATGCAATAGCGACCCTGAAACCAACCGGCGATATCGGATTGAAATGGGTGAGCGATGCCACACATAACTTTAAACCCGGCATTGCCGAGCAGGAAGACCTTTATTTCCAAACCCGTTTAGCAACCGGGCTCGATTGGGCAGTGCTCGGTGAGGGAAGTTTGAAAAAACGCCTGGAAGATGAGAAAAACCTGCGTACCGAACTGCAATTATTGCAAGCAGCGAAACAACAGGAACAGCGTATTCCTAATTTGAAACAGCAGAAATTAGCCCTTCAAATTCTGTTTGATGCGCAACGCTTAAATCTTGTCGATAAGCTGTTGCAATTACGCAGCCTACAAGCCAACTTTAAGAAGACCCTATACCAGCAGCAATTAATCAGCCAGGCCGAGCAGCTAGCTGCAGAGACTGCTTTGGCCCAAACCCGGTATTGGCAAGAATCTTTGCAAGGTTTTTTCCAAAGCTATCAGTTTCCTCAATTGCAGGCCTATCAACAAATAAGTAACACAGATTTGCTTGATTTCTCCACTTTATTGCAGGCGGATTCCAGTTATATCGATCAGCAACGAGATTTATTGATCCGTAAGCAAGCCTTTGATCAGGAAGTGAAATCCAAATCAAATGCTGACCGGATGAGCCTGCGGGTGAAGTTGCGTTATAATTATTACAACGGTGTGGAGACCGGCGATCGCAGTTTTGCCAGTATCGGAGCCAGCTTATCGGTGCCTTTGAAATTTGGAGAAAGTATCGCCAAACAGCGCTTTCAGATTTTGCAACAAGAGGAGCTCCGCCATTTTGAGGAACAGCATTTACAGGAATCCTGGCAGCAAGTGGAGTGGAAGCGAAAGGTACTGTTGGCCCAGCAAAAGAAGCAGATGCTAGCGGCCGAAATAAGGTTGCTTGCTTTTAACCTGCAGGAAGAATTAGTGAAACCTGCAAAAGCTGGGGAAGCAAAAAGCCCCCTGAAATTTATTGAAATGCTCGACCATTATGTATTGAAACTGCTGGAGATGAGCGATGCGCGCCAACAGCTTATCGATACTTATGTAAGTGCCAATTTTATTAACAGTTAAAACGGAAATAGGCCTGCTTGCAGAGGCTTATCCTTTGAAATATGAAAATATCTTATAACCAGCCGATGGAGTCTTTTGAACCCGTAGTGGCCGAACCCAAAAAGAAAGCAAGATGGGATCGTTGGCTCTACTTGTCGGTATTGGCTGTGTTGCTATTATCCTTTTTAAAATACATTACCTGGCCCTGGATTTTTTTCTCGGCCGATGGTGTGCTTTACAGCGATCAGTTCGATGTGAAATTCATGCAGGATATCCGCTTATTGTCTATAGAAACCAAGGAAGGAGCTTCCGTGAAAGCCGGTGACACCTTGTTTTTCTATGAAGAATATCGCCTAGACAATCAAGGGCAAACCCGCGACTCCTTGGAAGTGGAAATGAAGGCGAATGGCAATGCCGGAAACCTGATTGCGGTACAAGGTCAGCTGATTAAGCGGAAACTGCTGCGCAAGGAAGCACAAAAACGACTGCAATATTGGCAACAGGAATTTATACGAAAACAGGACTTGGTTTACCTCGGGGTGTTGCAAACAGGAGAATTAAGCACAATCGAACGAACCATAGACGATATCCAATTTCAGGTAAATGCCTACCAAGCAGAAATGCAAGCCCTACAGGGCGAGTTAGCGCAATTGCAACGCTTGGCAGGGCAGGGCCATCAACTTGCCCTTTCCAAGGCGGGCATTCAGGTGAAACCCCAGGTTTATGTATCTCCGAAATCGGGATTGGTAGATCGGATCCGCATTCGTCAACAAGATGTGGCCTATAAGCAGGAGATCATTACCTCCATTGTCGATTCCAGCTATACGGTTCGCGCCTATATTGATTTTGCCGACCTGGAACGCTTTAAGGTAGGGGATGAGGTCATGGTAATGCTGCCTTATGGCAACCGCAAGTTGCAAGGGCATATCACTAAAATGTATACCGTGGGTGAAGATAAAGAACGCATTCTGTTCAACGCCCTAGATCAAGAAAAATACGGTGTGGTGGTGGAGGTAAAGCCTTTAGAGGAAGGAGCCTGGGGCGATTTAAGAGCCAGTAACATGCCGGTGAAAATTAGAAAAGGAAGGGTAAATCTATGATGCAAATACAGCCAAAAATTGAACAAATCAATGGCAAGCAGTTTCTCTTGCTTAATGACTTTATTGATGCTGATATGCTCCCCGCTGGAGATATGGGCGATGTATGGTTGGTGAATAGCACCCAAGGCAGCAAGGTTAAAAAGTTCTTACGTCAGGTGCTGCGTTCTAATGATCGACGCGTTTACTTAAAACCTATTTTATTGGAGGATAGTATTCGACCGTTTTTAGGGGTTGATGCTGCCATCATTGGGCGTCTTTCAGATGGTTATTTCGAGGCAATGAGTCCTTTAAAATTAGCCACTTTGATCGATCAGGTCCATTATTACCTCAACCGCTTTTTAAATCCGGTTTTGCCGGGTATGGATCAGCATGAACGGGTGTTGCAATATATTTTTGACCTGGCCTATACTCGCGGGAGTGCTATTATACCGCTGCGATCGCATCAATCTTTAACAGGATATGCTTATCCACGAATTGATTCTTTTTTCTTTAATATCAAAGACGCGTATATGAATTCGCGTTTAATTCTGAAAAAAGCAGCCGAAGAGGGCTTCCTCGTACGTACATATCACGATACACAACATTTGTGTAGCGACTGTAACTCGGGTTTTCTGAATTACCACGAGATCTGCCCGAAATGCAAAAACCATAACCTCAAGGCCATGCCTTTAGTGCATCACTTCCGTTGCGCCTACGTAGGTCCGGAGTCTGATTTTATGCTTCACGATAATATGGTATGCCCGAAATGCTCAACAGCGCTACGCAATTTAGGTGTTGATTATGATAAACCCGGGAAAGTATTCATCTGTAAAAATCAGCAGTGCAATCATAAATTTCAGGAAGCGCCGATTCGGGTTTGCTGTGTAGACTGCGGGAAAGAACATGATCCCTATGAGTTGGTCGTGAAGAAGGTGTATGAATATGCCTTGGCCGAGCGAGGCATTCAACGCTACGTATATGGAGCGCATGGTATAAAAACAGAGGTAAATAGCTAAGGAATGGATAATTTCTGGAACCAATACTTATATACAATAGCACATGTCGATTTTCAGACCTTATGGAAATGGGCCTGGTTTATCTTTTTGTTAGACCTGCCGCGCTATGTGGTTCTGGAAGCATTGATTCTGATATATAGTAGAACACGCCGGATTCTGACGCGTGAAAAATGGGAAGAAGCCCGGGAGAAACTTTTTGCAGAGATGCCCTTGGTGACGGTTTTGGTGCCTGGCCATAATGAAGGAAAGCATCTGTCGCGATTAGTAAAATCGCTTCAAAGGCAATCCTATAAAAATTTCGAGCTTATTGTGGTGGATGATGGCTCTACAGATGAGACGCCTATTATCGGGAAGTCGCTGGAGAAAAAGGGAGATATTGATTTATTCTTGCGCGGCGAACAACGCGGTGGTAAGGCCTCGGCGGCCAATATGGGGCTGCGCTATGCCAAAGGCAAATACATCGTGCACCTAGATGCCGATTCTTCTTTAGCACCCGATGCCCTTGAACAGGTGTTGACTCCTTTTTATCGATACGATAAAGTAGGCGCTGTTGGAGGTAATCTCGTTGTCCGCAATGAAAACGATTCCCTAACCACCACGATGCAGTTCCTGGAATACATTCAAACCATAAGCGTAGGCCGCATGGTGGTTTCTAAGCTTGGCTTGTATAAAATAGTATCAGGTGCTTTTGGCGCCTTCCCCAAGCAATTATTAATGCGTTTAGGCGGCTGGGATATTGGCCCGGGCCTGGATGGTGATATCACGGTTAAAATCCGGAAACTTCGCTATAAGGTGTTATTTGAAGAAAATGCCCTTTGCCTAACCCATGTGCCAGTCACTTGGAAGGCCTTGACCAAGCAGCGCAGACGCTGGTCACGATCCTTAGTGCGGTTCAGAATCCGCAAACATAAGGATGTCTGGTTTCCCGATCGGAACTTTTCCCTATCGAATCTACTGGCCTTTTTCGAGAATGTATTCTTTGGTTTCGTGCTCGATTTTATGTGGATTTTTTATACGGTAAAAATTGCTGTCGTGGAGCCTCAATTTTTATGGTTTTGGTTTCCCTTCAAGTATACCGTTTACCTATTGCTATCCCTGGTTCAGTTCATCATGGCCTTATTTGTGGTGAATAGCCCCCAGGATTTATTAAAGAAGTTTATCTATATCCCGCTTATGCCCCTTTACATGGGTTATTATATGCGGATGGTAAGAACCATGGCCTATGTGGGCGAGCTCTTTTTCTTCGAGTCGTATAAGGATGTGTGGAATCCAGTAAAGACCTCGAAAAAAGCTCGGGAATATGGCATGTAAAACAGCAAACATTATTAACTAGATAAAAATGTATAAACAGTACAAAAATGTAAGCGCCATCGCACTGAGTATGGCATTATTAGCAAGTTGTTCGAAGGACGTTCGCCAGGCGGATGGACCTGCCGGGATGAACCTGAGCGATGGAACAACCAGTATTAGCTATGACAAAGGGGCTTTGGCCAAGCAAATGAACAGCTTGAACCAAGCCATCAGCTTTGTTAGACCGGCAGCAAGCCAAAGCGGTTTTAAGGCTACAGCCATGGCCAAAAAGGCCATTGCCGATTACCAACCTTCGGCAACAGGACCAACGATTGAAGGCAACCAAACGGTAACCTTGGATAGCAAAAACCCGATCTACGTGGTGGCTAAAGGAAAAACCTTCTCGGGAACCATTAACTTTAATTATGGCCAAGGAAAGATTATTGTCTTGGGTACTTTTAACGGAAATGTGAATTTACAAGGCAATGGATTATTAGAAGTAGGGCCAGGTGCTACTTTTGCGCCAAACTCCTTCAATGTAAACGATGCTGCATGTACCATTAACAACTACGGTGCTATTGAATTAAAAGCAGGATCTATCCAAGGGGAATGGAACAACTACAACCAGGTAACCTTCCTAGGCCATGAGAATTTAAATTCTGGCGGTAAATTCAACAACTACTGTATGGTAGTTTTTGCCGGAACAAACAGTATCAATTCCAGCATTAGCAACTACAGCCACTTGCAATTCCAAAATGGAATAAGCATGAACAGCAGTGCCAGCATCATCAATATGGATCAATCGTACATGGAAGTAACAGGAGGCCGTATTGATATCAACGGAAAAATCCAAGGTGGAACAAACGCCTTCGCTCGTTTGGATTTTAAAAATATTACCCGCGGTAATTTAAACGGAGGTAACTTATTTACCGATTTGTTAGACGTTAATTTTACAGGAGTTTCTCAAGCGGACCAAGATGCTATTGCAGCTAAATTCAAAGCCAATGAGGTAACGAAAAATCAAAATGTCTATATCCCAGCCAACGGTTGTACCCCTGCATTAGGCGCAAGTGTTTGTTTGGATGAGAAATTAACGCTTACAATGGTAGGGAAGTTAAGTAGTCCTAAAATTGAAAATGTAAGTTTAAGTGCAACTGACGTTCGTATTGCAGAAGATATGGCTTATATCTCTTACCATACCAATGATTCGCTATACGGAGATCTTCCTTATGGAGCCATCAATATTGTTGATTTAAAAGACCGTACGGCACCAGTTCTTCTTAATCAGGCTACCTTTAAAACCGTTGAATTTAACGGTATTGAGGTAAGTACAGATAAATTATTTGCTACCGGACAGGCTAAATCTGGTGCGAAATTGGTTAATGCACCTATTCAAGCTGGGGCAATGGCCGTAACAGATCTAAGCCAGATTTCTCAACGTAGTTTACCTGGAACTTCCGCTAAGAATAGTGTTTTATTGAACGACAAGTTATGGGTGGTTAGCAGTGGTAACCAAGGAGGTCTATTAGGCTTGAACGTATTAAACGCCTATGAAGTATTAGATCAAATTGCCATCAATGGTCGTGCAAAATACGTCGCTAAAAACGATTTGTACCAAGCCTTTTTTGCTGTAGAATCTGAGCAAGCGTATTTGCGTATTGCAAAACTTGATGGTTCTGGGTCTATTGAAAAGCGCTATCCTAACTTGAAGCAAGTGACGATGGAAGGTAAAAACACCATGGCTTTGGATAAGGAATATGCATACCTCGCATTAAGTGATCGTGGCGTTGCTAAAATTCGCCTGAGCGATGGTGCTGAGATGAATACTTTCGTGCCAAAAGATTACCGCGTAAATGGTTCTAAAGTATTTAAAGCGGGCGGATTAACCAATGCCGTAGCGGTAGACGATTGCTATGTATACCTGGCAAATGGTAACGACGGTGTTATTGTTTTAAATAAGTACTCCTTCAATGTAGTTGGCTCCTTCAAGCTAGCCGAATCCAGCAACTTTGTCGTTGCAAAAAATAATATCCTTTTCGTTGCGACCGGTAGGGATGGTTTAAATATCATTAAAATCAACTAACCAAACCAATTTATAGGTTGATTTTGGACTGGGGGCCCGCATTCGGCTCTCAGTCTTTTTTTTGCCCTCTTGAATTGCTAACTTTACCTTATACCCACGGTCTGCAAGTCCGGCTTATTTTTCGCTAAATTAATGATGATCCTTATGAGACGATATTTCCTATTTGCCCTATTTCTATTGTTCAATTCTTCCTTAGTTACCGCCCAAAGCCATTCGGCCAAATCAATGATGGTCATGAACATGGACAAAGAGGAAACCTATAAGCAGTTACTTAAATTTGCCCAGGAGAACGATTACTTTATTACTTCGTTAAACCCGGAAGTAGGCTTCCAGCAATGGAAATACATCAGCAAAGGTAAAGGTATTCTAGCCCGCGAAAGACGCTTGTATATCAATCTCTTTCTGCATTCTGAAAAAACCAATGAACAACGCATCGACTTCCAAATTAACCTGGAAACCCAGCAAAGCACAAATGACGTTGGTGATTTTAGAAAAACCTTCAAAGATGAAGGTGTCGTGCATGAAACAGCATATTACGATGGCCTGATTCGCCTCCTAAAAACCTACTTCGACCGCATTCAAACGGAGTAAGTTTACAAGCTTTTATTTATTATCAAACTTCTATTTAAGTAAAGCAGCTATCGAAGCAGAAATTGCTTACTATTGCTTTTGCTTTGCCATTTCTTTAAGGCATTTCTACTCTTTTACACACTCCTTTCACAGCCCACTGCAAAGGGGATTGATACGGGTGAGAAAGGGGTGAGAAAGGGGTGAGGATGGGGAGGTCGGAGTAGTTAGTATTTAGTAGTTAGTATTTAGTAGTTAGTATTTAGACCTGCCGTCAAAGTGAGCTGTCATGGTATTGCCATTGTATTTGTCGTCGTGCTGTCATCGATTTGTCATCGATTTGTCATCGTGAGCGGAGTCGAACGACTGGTACGTCAATACAATCAAGAATGCCTAAAGCATTTTTTACCAACGGTTTACATAAATATTTCATTGATAGCGAAGCTAAAGGGCGAACGTTTGCTACCTCAAGTTTCAAAGTACAAGCACACCCGAACTACCCATCATCTTTCCACTAAAATCACCCTATTTATATTTTTGTTTGAATTAAACTTTTTACCCATACCTCAGTTCTAACCAATAAACTCAAATCATGCAAAAATTAGCCTTATTACTCCTTTCCATGCTGTTTTTTCAGTTTGCGACAGCGCAATCTGGTCAAATAGAACCCGATTTTTTCGGGAACTTAGTTTATAGCCGTCCCGACCGTTCCTATGAGGCGAAATTGGAGCGTAATATTTTCAATGATCTACTGTTTAGCGACTCCAGGAATAACAAAGAGACTTATGAAAGTAGGTACTTGGATAAGTATTTTCCAGGCATACAGCAAGACCGTAAAAAACAGACGCATTTGTTTCAGCAATTGATTTACCAGCATCGGCGAAACCAAGGCTATCAAATTAGCTATAGCATTGATATTTTTGGGAAGGAAATAGTAAAGGATAATCAAGGCAAGGCAACGGAATCGGGGGTAGATATCTTCGGTAATGAATATTATACCGATATAAATACCGGTGGCAAGGCGAGTATTAAAAAGAATATATTCGATTTTTGGGAATACGAAGAAAACGGCGATAAAGCCTGGTTGGATAAAGATATTTTTAACAAATGGTCTTATGAAGATAGCTTTGGCAATAAGCTAGAATTTGCGCCAAAAACCTGGTCGCGCTTGCAACGGAAATTAGGAAGTGATAAGGATATTCTTTGGTTTTTCGTAGATCAATTCTTTTATTAGGCAGGCCTTATTTTAGCAACCTAGGCAAGGTTGTACTAAGCACGATGTGCTGATTTGTTGATTCACAAAATGTTATCGATTTTTTTGTTATCAGCATTTTATTTATACATTTGCAGCGATAAATAATTTTTTAACCCTTTAAAAAGACGAAGAGATGTTTGAATCTGATTTCACTACGCTAGCTTTTACAGCAAATGGATTTGCTGGAGCGATCCTTCGTGCTTTATTCCTTTCGTAATTTACCATACGTTATATGAATAAAAGCCCGAAGCACATTCGGGCTTTTGTCTGTTATTCCCTTTTTTAAGCTGTGTTGGCAGATTGCCAAATAAGCCCTTCTTGGAAAACGAAGAGCCCGAATCAATTTGTACTACCTCTAGGGTTGAAATAACCCGAGGGGCAGTTTTTTATGATGTTAACAAATAGATCATGGGAAGTAAACTTTCTGGGAAGGACTTAATAAAATTAGGCTTTCCGCAAACAAATGCTATCAATATTGCCTTAGGGCAAATTGCGCGCTATCGGAAGCGCGATAAAAAGGAACGAATCTTAATGGAGGCGAAGGAGGTGTTAGTACATCCGGAGCAATTTATGGGGCATGGTACCTGGGGGAAATTGGCTGAGGGATTAATCAAGCCGGTGGAAGTCAGGATGCAACAACTGTTGGCTCAGCGCGTTCCATTTACCATTTTTGGTGAAAATGAAATTGATGAACAAGCGAAACGGCAGCTTTATGATGCCTTGAAGTTGCCTATTGCCGTGCAGGGGGCGTTAATGCCGGATGCGCATGCCGGTTATGGCCTGCCGATTGGTGGCGTTTTGGCGACCAACAATGCAGTCATTCCTTATGCCGTAGGCGTTGATATTGGCTGCCGGATGAGTTTGTCGGTTTTTGATTTGCCGGCTAGCTTTATGAAAGGGAAGGACTTTCAGCTGCGCAATATTTTAAAAGAGCATACCGCTTTTGGGCCCTATGAAGTACAGAAAACAAAGGCGGAGCATGCGGTATTGGATGATCCTCGCTTTCGCGATTTGCCACTTTTGAAATCCTTGCGCGCCAAGGCCTACAAGCAATTGGGCTCTTCTGGATCTGGAAATCATTTTGTGGAATTTGGCAGCGTTCAGCTATTAGCCGATCGGCCCGATCTGCAGTTGGGCAAAGGGGAATACCTGGCCTTGCTTTCGCATAGTGGCTCGCGTGGCTTGGGTGCTCAAGTTGCCAAGCATTATTCCTACTTGGCTCAAAAGCAATGTCCGCTGCCTAAGCAGGTGCAACAATTAGCCTGGCTCGATTTGGATACCCATGATGGGCAAGAGTATTGGTTGGCGATGAACTTGGTAGCTGATTATGCGAAGGCTTGCCATGACGATATCCATCGTCGGATTGCCAAAGCCTTAGGAACAAGGGTATTGGCCAACATCGAGAACCACCATAACCTCGCTTGGAAGGAACTTGTCTCAGGGGAGGAATGTATTGTGCATCGAAAAGGGGCAACGCCAGCATCAGCAGGAACTTTGGGTATTATTCCGGGCTCTATGGCTTCGCCAGGCTTCCTGGTGGAGGGGAAAGGAAATCCGCTAAGCTTGCAATCGGCGTCCCATGGTGCGGGTCGGCTGATGTCTCGCGGTGCTTGTAAAGAGAAGCTTTCGCGCGCGGCGATGTCAAATTCATTGCAAGAGGCCGGGATTACTTTAATTGGAGGGACGTTGGATGAAGCGCCGATGGCCTATAAGGATATCCATAAGGTGATGCAATTGCAAGAGGAGTTAGTAAGCGTTATCGGTGTATTTTCGCCGAAGATTGTTAGAATGGATAAATAGGAAGGTGATGAAAAAGACGATAGAAATTAGCGCAGGACGTGGTCCTAAAGAGTGCAATTATGCCGTGGAGCAGGTTTTTAAACGCTTGCAAGCCGAGGCTTCCGAAAGGGGGATATCTGTGCAAATGCTGAGCCAGCTGATGCAGGATGGCTTGCCGAGTTCGATCCGTTGTGAGTTGCACGGACCGGATGTAGCTGCCTTCTGCCAGCAATGGGTAGGAAGCATCCTGTGGATCTGTGCAAGCCCTTTTCGACCGAACCATGCCCGTAAGAATTGGTTTGTTGCTGTTCATGCGTTGGAAAGCAGCCCGGAAAGGCTGAAGTTTTCGGAAAAGGATGTGGAGTTTCAGACTATGCGCAGTGGGGGAGCTGGTGGACAGCATGTGAATAAAGTGAGTTCAGCCGTTCGAGCAATTCATAAACCCTCGGGTTTGATGGTTCAGGTGATGGATAGCCGGTCGCAGTTGCAAAATAAGCAATTGGCCTTGCAACGCTTGCAGGAGAAAATTGCTGCAGGCTTTGATGAGGATAAGCTAGAGTTAAAGCGGAAACAGTGGGAACAACAAGTTCAATTGGACCGCGGGAACCCGAAGCGTACCTTTGAAGGGTTGCGTTTTAAGGAGAAAGGCCGTTAAGCGCGGGTTGTATGGTAGGGAAACAGAGGTTGTTTCCCTACTTTGTTTCAATCCTAATAGTTAGTCTGGCAAATAATTATTACCAAGGAAGATTGTTGTGTTACAAAGAGTTTATAAAGTTTCGGTTATTATCTATAATATTTTCTTTTTTGTTAGTTAATCTCTTGGTTTTTTGAAAATCATTTTTACCTTCGTAATAGGTAACCCTTATAAACTATATTAAAACTAAATTTATATGAATTCAAGAAATCAGTATGGCTGTTTTTTTTAGAAGAACTTCGTGTACGTGCACGGTTATTGTAATTAATAGTATGAGCTAATTGAATAGGGTAAATTCTCCAATTTTTCCTATTCCATTTAAAACCAATTTAAAAATTATGATTAAAGTAACAAACGCTATGAAAATAGGCTCTGGCCTATTGTTTATGTGCTTAATCTTTCCTGTTTGGCTTTGTGGACAACAGTTAAGGAACATTCGTGGAAATATCATCGATGGTATTTCTAAGAAGCCTTTAGTTGGTGCATTGGTAAAAGTTAAAGGAACCAATCGAAGCATAAGCAGTGTTGAATTAGGTCGATTTGAAATTAAGGCCGCAACTGGAGAATCCTTGGAAATTTCTTTTATTGGCTATCATGGCAAGACAGTTGTCATTGGGAACAGTAGTACGTATAATGTTTCCCTTGAACCCTTAGAGCAAAATTTGGATGAAGTGGTTGTGGTAGGCTATGGGCAACAAATCAGCAAGCAAGATTTGACCGGTGCTGTATCGCAAGTGAAAATGAAGGATATTGAAAAAGCTCCGGTTCCTAATATTGATCAAGCTTTGCAAGGTAGAGTGGCTGGTGTTCAGGTTTCAGGCACTGATGGCCAACCGGGTGAAGGCCTCAATATTGTTATCCGAGGTGGAAATTCGTTGACACAGGATAATTCTCCTTTGTATGTTGTAGATGGATTCCCAATGGAGGATTTTGCAAGTTCTTCATTGAACCCGGATGATATTGAATCGATAAGTATTTTGAAAGATGCTTCTTCCACCAGTATTTATGGTGCTCGGGGAGCCAATGGCGTGGTGCTGATTGAAACAAAAAAAGGTAAAATTGGTGCTCCTGTTATCACCTTTAATAATTCATTAGGTGTTCAACAAGTACAGAAAACCATTGAAATGATGAATCCTTATGAGTTTGTGAAATATCAGACCGAGATGAATATGGCCAATGCCAAGTCGATGTACTTGGATTCGATGAATCGTACTTTGGAAGATTATAGAGAGATGGAAGGTATCGATTGGCAAGATCAAGTGTTTAGGAATTCGCTTAATCGGATTCATAATTTAGGGATACGTGGAGGCACCGGACAAACCAAATATGCCATATCCGGTTCAGCTAATGATCAAAATGGGATAATCATCAATACGGGTTATCAACGCTATCAAGGTCGTATGAATTTAGATCAAGCAATCGGTCAAAAGTTGAAGGTAGGCTTAGGTGCGAATTATACCCGTCGTAAAACATTTGGAGGCGTTATCCGGGAATCTGATGGTGCTACCATCACTTCATATTTAATGAGTAGGGTTTGGGCATATCGGCCCATTAGTGGTTCTGGCAGTAATTTGCTGGAAGAGGATATGGATGCGGATGCGGAGAACCAATACGATGCACGTTTTAATCCTGTGGTTACCCAAAACAACGCCTATAATCTAAAGTATTACACTGACTTTATGACCAATGGATATATCGATTATCGTATTATCCCAGAATTGAATTTTAAGAGCACCTTGATTTTCTCATCAAATAACTTTCAATTTGATGATTTTTATAGTTCAAAAACTCCTCAAGGAACAAACATTAGTTACTTTAATAGCAAGGGAGTAAATGCTGCGGTAAATAACGGTGAACGAAAAACCTTTTCGACAAACAATACCCTGCATTACAATAAAACTTTTAACAAAGTACATAAGGTATATGGCTTAGCGGGTATTGAGTTACAGACATCGAATTACAAATCATATGGTTTTTCTGTACAGCAATTGCCTAATGAAAAACTGGGAATGGCTGCAGTAAAACAAGGTCTTCCATTAGATATTCGATCAATCTGGACTGAGTATTCTCTGTTTTCATTTTTTGGTCGAGTAGATTATAGTTATAAATCGAAGTATATTTTAACCGGTACATTGCGTGCAGACGGATCGTCTAAATTTTCTCCGGAGAACAGATGGGGTTATTTCCCTGCGGCAGCTGTGGCATGGAATATTCATCAAGAAGATTGGTTCAAAGGTCAAAAACTTGTCAATACGGCCAAGATTCGCATGAGTTATGGTATGAATGGGAATAACCGCATTGGTGAATACACCAGGTATCCGATGATTTCCCTACCTGTTGGTAATGCCTATTCTTGGGGGAATGAAAGCCCTACACTAGGTGCGGTAATGACCAGCTTGCCATCTCAAGGCATTAAATGGGAAACCACTGAAAATGTAGACATGGGTTTGGATTTAAGTTTTTTCAAAGGCCGTTTAGAAGTTATTGTAGATCTCTACCGTAAAAATACACGGGATTTGTTGATGAATACCCAAATCCCAACTAGCCAGGGTTTTTCTTTCGCGATGAAAAATATAGGTTCAATTCGGAATGAGGGCTTAGAATTGACATTAAGCTCGACCAATTTAAAAAAGAAAGATTTTACCTGGACGACTGATTTCAATATCAGTTTTAATCGGAGTAAGATCTTGTCGTTAAATGGTGATCAGGATAAATTATTGAGTTTCCCAAGCTTCATCAGTCAGTATGGTGCCAATCCTCTTTATATTTCTGAGGTTGGACGTCCAGTAGGCATGTTTTATGGATTGGTGTGGGAAGGGACTTATAAGTACGAAGATTTCGATAGCCCGAATCCTAATGTGTATACCTTGAAGAATACCGTTCCGAATAATGGAACCTCGAATGTTGCACCTGGGGATGTAAAATACCGTGATATCAATGGTGATTTTACCATTGATAATAAAGATTTAACCATTATCGGTCGTGGACTTCCGATTCATATTGGAGGTATAAACAATCAATTTACTTATAAAGGGTTAAGCTTAGCGGTATTCTTTCAATGGTCTTACGGGAATGATGTTTACAATGCCAACCGTTTGCATTATGAAGGAAATGGAAATGTGCGCACGAATTTAAATCAATATGCATCTTATGCAGATCGTTGGTCTCCGGAAAATCCGGACTCCGATATTTTCCGTGCAAATGGGCAGGGGGTAATCGGCTGGCACTCCTCTCGAGTATTAGAAGATGGATCTTATATACGTTTAAAAACGGTTTCTTTAGATTATTTAATTCCAGTACGCTGGGTAAAAGCTGCGAAATTGAAGGGCTTATCTATTGGCGTGGCTGGGCAAAATTTAATTACTTGGACAAAGTATTCGGGAATGGATCCTGAAGTTTCTGTGCGAAATGCAACTTTAATGCCTGGATTTGATTTTTCAGCATATCCGATGGCAAGAACCATCGTGGGAACTTTAAAAGCAACCTTTTAATCGATAGTTATGAAAAATAGAATTATTTATTTGCTAATAGGTCTTATAAGTATGATGAATGCGTCATGCAATAAGTTTTTAGATAAAGGGCCTTATGATTTATCGCCTGAAGGCTATTATGAAACTGAAAAAGAATTAACAGCCGGACTAGCTGCTGTTTATGATCGATTGGCGAATGTTTACGGCTCAATTTGGCTTTATCGTTTGGGGATGGAAGGGGATGAAGGATATTATGCGCGAAATAATTTACCTCAAGGGCCTCAGAATTTTAATTATTCAGCTTCACATAATGATATTGCCTCCATTTGGAGAACTTTATATGAAGGTGTCTTTCGGGCCAATCTGCTAATTGAAAATATAGATAGAAATACGACTATCAATGCGGATTTTCGTAATCAGGTTCGTGGTGAAGCACATGCGTTGCGAGGTTATTTTTATTTCCTATTGGTTCAGCAATACGGAGGCGTGCCTTTAATTTTACAAGCCACCAAAGATTCAAATGAAAATATGGATATACCGCGTGCTTCCGCAAAAGAAGTGTATGACCAGGTGTTATTGGATTTTAATACAGCTGAACCATTGGTGGCGAATATTACCAGTATTAAGCATGGAGGTCGTATAAGTAAATCTGCTGTGCGTGGCATGCTCGCTCGGGTATGTTTGAATATGGCAGGAGAACCCTTAAAGGATCTTTCGAAGTTTGCTGAAGCACGCGATTGGGCAGCCAAGCTAATTGATGATGCGGAGTCAGGTCACCAACTGAATCCTGATTTTACTGAGGTATTTAAGAACTATGCGCGCGATCAGTACGATATTAAAGAAAGTATTTGGGAGGTGGAATATTGGGGAAATCGGACGGATACCTATACCGAAACGGGTTTTGTAGGGTTTGCAAATGGCCCAATTACCAGCAATGCATTAACAGGAAATGGGTTTGGTGGCGTAAAGGTTACGGCGAAGTTATATTTCAAGTATCAAGAAGGAGATGAACGACGAGATTGGACCATCGCGAATTTTAATTATGTGAATTCAGGCCCTGAGGGTAATAAAGTAATGATAGCCTCGGTGTTAGAACCGGCCATTTATAATAGAGAAGTAGCAAAATGGAGGCGTGAATATGAAACCTTAAAACCAAAAGCAACAGGGCAAACGCCGCAGAACTTTCCGCTATTACGATTCTCGGATGTGTTATTGATGTATGCTGAGGCTGATTTTTATGCCCAAAATCAAAATGTCACTACTAAGGCGTTGGAGTATGTAAATATGGTCCGCCGCCGTGCATTTGGAAAATATAAACCTGAAGCAATAGATATTCATGCATTCGATTTGCCTGCGAGTATAGAGCCATCAGAATTTGAATTACAAATACGAGATGAACGCATGCGAGAATTAGCATTTGAAGAAATGCGAAAAGCAGATTTGATTCGCTGGGGTGTTTTTATCCAGGAAATGAAAGCAGTTTCTGACCGGATGGATGTAGTAGTGCCCAACACCTCGAACCTGTATGCAAAAGAGCGGTTTTTAAATGCGCAACAAGAACGCCACTTAATTTGGCCAATTCCTGCAATTGAAATGACAATGAACAAAGCTATGGTGCAAAACCCAGGCTGGTAAATTATTTTATCATGAAAAGAATAGGTTTATATCTAATATTACTAGCCACAGTTTGTGGCTGTAAAGATGTTCTGGATGCAGAAATGCCTTCAGATTTCACGGTGACAAGTCTAAAAAATACGTATAGAGTTGGTGAGGAAGTTGAATTTTTATTATCCGGAAATCCAAAGATTGTAAATTTCTACTCAGGCGAATTTGGAAATAATTACGACTCGATAGGAGGTCGGAAAATTCCACCAGGTAAAATTGAATTTTCTTTTAGTTTGAGATACAATTATCCGACGAGAACTCCTTCCGCGTTCTTTGTTTTGGCTTCTTCGGACTTTAACGGTGAACGCAATTCTTTTGAGGCTATAAAGGCAGCCACCTGGACCGATATAACGAGTCGTTGTGTTATTAAAAAAGAGGATGCTTATATTTCATCAGGGAAGGTTGATGTTTCTGATTTAGTGGTGAAAGACAAGCCATTGTATTTTGCATACAAGTATGTTTTCGATCCGACGAAGGGTTCTGTGGGTGCCGTAATGTGGATAAATTCGGTGCAAGTAACTTCAGAAACAGAGAATGGAAAATTAAATTTAAGTTCAACCTTAATAAATGATTTCTTATCTTACTCTACCGGGAACCCGGATAAAAATCCGATTCGTTCGGATAACCGATCCAGCAACTTAGTTATGTGGAGTAATGCGCCGACTGCCGTTGTAGACGGCAAAGAATACACGAATAAAACCTATACCGAAGAATACTTTGTCAGCAAGGGATATCCAGTGTCGGCCGTGCTAGATGCAGGACCGGATAAACCGATTACTATTAAATCTTATTCAGACGCGCGGCTAAAAAGTTATAAGTATGCTTTTAAAAGGCCGGGAGTATATAAGGTGGTTTTTGAAGGGATAAACCCGACCATTCAAAAAGAAGAACGAGTAATGCATGAAGTTCATCTTACAGTGGAAGATTAATGGCACTAATTATTATTCTATGAAATACATAACCTCCATTTTATTTATCGGCTTATTTGCCTTGACAAACAAGCCCTTACACGCGCAAATTTCAACCAGTGGCATTGATGTTAAGGCGCCAGTTGCCGAGCAAACTAAAAAAGGCGATACGCTACTCATGACCTTATCTAATGAGAATTGGCAATATAAGCTGGGTGAACCTATTCGCTATGATATCAGCTGGAGCGGCGATGCCAAAGATTTGGCTGCGGTTCGCTACAGCATCGGTCCTGAGAAGATGAAGGCGGTGAAATCGGGGGAGCTGGTTTTGAAAAATGGTAAAGGCAGCATTGATATTGAGGGGGTGAATTCACCATCTTTTATACGCGGGGAGGCCAAGCTAGCCGTGAATGGAAAGGAGTATGTTGCGATTGCTACGGCAGCCGTTAGTGCGGAAGCTATTCAACCAACGGTGAAGGAGCCGCAGGATTTTGATCAGTTCTGGGCGGCGGCCATTAAGCAGTCCAAATCTAGGGGTTTGGAAACCAAGATGACGCCAATGGGAAATAATGGTTCTACCTTGGTGGATGTTTTTCAGGTGGAATATAGCTTTGAAAATGATGGCGCCAAGAAATTCTATGGCGTATTATGCGTCCCGAAAAAAGTGGGAAAATATCCGGCCATCTTGCGCCTTCCGGGAGCAGGGTGGGTGCCACTGTCTGGCGATATTAAAACCGCCGAAGAGGGCTATATAACATTTAGTGTATACATACATGGGCATCCGGTGAATAAGGATTTAGCCTATTATAAAGGCTTGCAGGAGAACGAACTAAAGGATTATCAGTTTAAAGGAACTAGCGATCGGGATAGCTTTTATTATAAAAATGTGATTTTAGGCTGTGTGCGGGCGGCGGATCTTATCTACTCTCTTCCGGAGTTTGATGGTGAAAACCTGATGGCCTGGGGATCTAGCCAAGGAGGAGCCTTATCCATCATTACGACTTCCTTGGAACCAAGGATTAAACGCTCGGTAGCCTTATGCCCGGCTATGTGCGATTATACAGGTTATTTGCACGGGCGCGCCGGTGGCTGGCCACATTATTTTGCGAAGCCAATTGAAACTGAAAAGCAGAAACAGGACATGATTAAAACCCTGGCCTATTATGATGTGGTGAACTTTGCCAAGCGCATTCAGGTGCCTATGTATTTCTCTTGGGGATTTAATGATGAAACCACGCCGCCTACTTCTTTTTATGCGGCATACAATCAAGTGAAACCAACGAAACAATTATTTATTATCAAAGAAGGCTTCCACCGGATTTACCCGCAGCAGGTGGAGAAAACCTACGGCTGGTTAAAGAGCCAGGTGAAGCCCATAAAGTAAATTTTAACCTAAACCAATGAATGCTAGAAGGAATATAATTAAAAGTCTGGGTGTGGGTATGCTGCTTGCCGGAACGGCGGGTGTGGCCTCTGCGAAGGATGACAAAGAAAAACAAGAAGGCGAAATCAAGGTATTTCCTACGGTTGCTGCCATGTTGCGCAATAAGCGCTTACAGGCCGGTCAATTCGTCTATACCCAAGGGTATTTTCAGGCCGGTGATGGGGGACATGCCAGCTATATATTGCAGACACAATCGGATGCGTTTAAGACTGCTTTGCCCTTGGAAAACGGCTTGTTTGCACAGTTGACAGCTTTAGACGCGGTGAATTATCGCATGTTTGGTGCGAAAGGCGATGCACAATACGATGATGGTATTGCTATAAAAGCAGCACATCAGTATGCGAATGCCTATCAGCTTCCTGTACATAATTTAAATGGGGAGTTTTGGATTAAAGAAACCCACAGTATCCTGATTCAAACTTCGGTTGATTGGGGAGAGACGGTTATTCATATTGATGAAAGCTTTAATAATACCAAGGATTTTAAGTTTATCATCGGCAGTCGGCAGGAATTAAAATCCATTGACCTGGAGGCCTCGGTTAAACAGCAGCTTGTTCAGCATTTGGTTCCGGGGGTTCAGGAAATTGCAGCTTTGGCACCTTATCGGGGAAGCCTGATTTATATGGAGGATAAAAACGACCGTGTGGGTTATCGGGAAGGCGATCGTTATGGCGGTCAATCCTGGGCCAAGCAGGAGTTGTTTTTTGTGGAAGACCATGGGAAAGTGTTGGGTGATATTGCCTATGAATTTAAAGACATCAGTAGCTTTGAGGTTATTCCGGTGGATGATACTTATTTATACATGCGTGGTGGCTGTTTTGTGTTGACTGGAAATAGTACTGGCACTGGCTATACGAAGAACGGTTTTTTAATCCGTCGCTCTCGGACCATTATTGCGCAGCAGGTGGTTCGTTTGGAGCAGGGTGCTTCAGATGTGGCGATGGTGGCTCGCACGGGTTTCTACAACTTCCATAAGGTATTTGAGGTTCGCTTGGAGGATATTAAATTAATTCCATATGAGCAGGATCGGGAAGGGAAGGAGCGTGATGTGCCCATGGGCACCTATGGCATTTCGGGCGACCGCATTTTATATGGCACCTTTCGGAATGTAACCGCTGAGGGTGGCAAAGTGCACTGGGGCGTGTTCGGGACGAATATGAATAAGAATTTCTCGATTGAGCAATGTAAATTAAATCGGGTTGACGTGCATTTCCACTGTTGGAACCTGCGTATCTTAAATTCCCAGATCGGCTTTCGTGGAATTTCCGTAACAGGCGGAGGAGATTTGACGATTCAGAATTGTACTGTGGAAGGCCGGAATATCGTGAATTTTAGACGTGATTTCGGTTCTAAATGGGACGGCGATATTCGGATTTCGAATGTTCGATTTATGCCGATTGGCACATTTCAAGTTTGCTTGTTAGACCTAAACCCGGCAAACTTCAATTACCATTATCCGATAGTGCTGGGGAAATCTATTATCCTGGAGAATATTGTTGTGGATGCCTTGAAATTAACGGGGCAGCCGGAGATTTATGCGATGAGCTTACCGGTGTTTTCGAAGATGAGCCATGGCGAACGGGTTATTTTCCCTTCCTATATTGAGTTTTCTAATATCAGCTGCCGCGGGAAGCTCTCGGGATTAAAAATCTTGAATATGGTAAATCCGGAAGGTTTCTATACGGAACAACTTGGCAGTTATGATGGGATTCGCTTAGCTAGAAATGTGCGGATTAAGGTTGAGAATGTTGATCTGGAAGCCATTAAGACGGTGTTAACCTCTAAAAAGCCATATCATGTGGCGATATCGAGCGGGAATTATGCGCAAGCTGATGCGCATTCATTGTATCTGGATTTGGAGATTTCAAACTGCAAGGGACTGCTACTGCACGCCGAGCAGACTCCGATGCTACTGCAAATTCGGAATACCGATATATCTGCGCTAAGCTTTGGTGATGGGGGTAAAATGGAGGGACGCCTAACGGTGGACCAGAGCTTTATTGCTCCTGAAATAACGAAGGAGGAACAAATACAGCTGGATATGCAGGCGAGTTTAGGTGCTTTTATGAGTAATACCATTATTTATTCACCCCGTTTAAATGGGCAGTATCGGCCGGATCTATTGGGGCAGTATAGTTTTATCAAGTTGAATGGAGCCTTGCAAGGGAACCATGTGAATAGCCGTTTGGGGCCTGATATTCTAGGCTATGTAAAGCAAAAGGGAATAAAACTTACGGCTGCTTTCTTGCAAAAACTTAGCTTGCACGCAGAAGCGTATGATTAGGAAGCTGTTATTTTTTGCTATAAAAGGAAGCCCTGAATTTGTTCAGGGCTTCTTGGTAAAAACAGGTTGATTATGAAATAGGTTTTGCTTATTTCGGCATGGCTGGCAAGCTGAACCCATTGTGGTAGGTATGCTTGATCCATTCTTCTGCCGATTGAGCAGCATTTAAGGTCACGAATTGCCGGTTAAATTTCGGGTGGCCGTCTGTTACGGTGAACTCATCAACGGATACGACTTTAATTTCGTCGTTTGGTGAAATATTCGTGAAACGCATGTTTTCGCCATCCCAAAGGAGGTCGCGGTTTAAGCCTTGCAGGCGTACGGCCAGCACGCCCATGACCACCATTTCATTGAAAGGTCCGGAGAAAGCAAAGTTCGAACTTGTTTCGGTTCTGTTTTCCTTCGACTCCTTGGCGGCGCGAATCCAATCTTGCTCGTGGGCATTGGTTTTCCAGATATCGCCATTGCCACCTTTTACGCGTGGAATCCATGGCGTAGGTTTTTTGTAATCCTTCATGTTTTCAACCGGTAATAGGGTGCCATTCATGCCGTAACAACCGGTCATGATTTTTCCTTTCTTACCTACGAAAATAATACCACCGTTTTCATCACCCATCATCATGCCTGGGGTCAATTCTTTCGGGCGGTCGGGCAATAAGCCTCCATCGTACCAGTAAACATCAACCTCCGGCATTTTTACCTTGCCCATTTTCTGGCGTGCCGGGAAGGTGTATTTAACGATTTCGGCATGGGGTGGCGAGTATAAATTACTCAAGGTGGAGCTTCCGTTGACTTTGGTAGGGTATTTTAAACCTAAGGCCCAATAGATTGGATCCATAATATGGCAGGCCATATCTCCTAGGGCTCCGGTTCCAAAGTCGTACCATCCGCGCCAATTCCATGGGGTATAGACCTCATTGAAATCTCGCTGGGCAGCAGGCCCTAAGAAGAGGTTCCAATCTAAGGTTTCCGGTACAGGCATGCCGTTTTTAGGTTTCATTAATCCTTGCGGCCATATCGGTCTGTTGGTCCAGCAATGCACTTCAGTGACCTCACCGATAGCATCGGATTGGATCCATTCGGCCACTTCACGACAGCCATCAAAGGAGTTTCCTTGATTTCCCATTTGGGTGGCAACGCCGTATTCTTTGGCGAGCTTGGTCAACAGCCTGGACTCATAAACACTATGGGTTAGGGGTTTTTGCGTATAGGTATGCTTTCCAAGGGTAATGGCATGGGCAGTGACGCCGGCATGGGTATGATCTGGTGTGGCCACCATAACAGCATCGATGCTTTTTCCCATCTCGTCGAACATCTGACGCCAGTCTTTGAATCGTTTTGCATTGGGGTAATCATTAAACGTTTTGGCGGCATATTTCCAGTCGACATCACAGAGGGCGACGATGTTTTCCGTACTCATATTGCGGAGGTTTCCACGGCCCATGCCACCTACACCGACGCCGGCAATATTAAGTTTATCGCTAGGGGCGATATGGCCAAATTTCTTACCTAATACAGTGTTTGATACGATGGTAAAGCCGGTCAGCAAGCCTGCCTGCTTGATAAATTCTCTTCTTGAATTTTCTTTCATGATATATGCGGTTTATTTGATTTCACGGATTCGGATGTTTTTAAAATATACAGGGTCGCCATGGTCTTGGATACCTATCTTGCCAGATGTTGTTTTGGCGTATGGCAATTGGGCAAATTTGCTGGCCGCAATCTGTTGGTTTAAGGCTGCCGTGCCTACTTGGTATTCCAGAATGAGCTTGCCATTTAGCCAATGCTGCACCTGACCATTGTTAGAGACAATTCGTGTTTTATTCCATTGTCCGGCGGGCTTTGGTTTAGCATTATTTGGCGCCACAACGTCAGAAAGAGCACCGGTTTTCTGTTGCTCAGTCAGCTGTTGGGGATAGTTGATGTTGTCGATAATCTGAAACTCAGGACCTGTTTGATACATGTATTTGTTTTCTGGTTTTTCAACAACATAGATGAAAATACCGCTATTGCCTTTGGTTTGAATTTTCCACTCGACTTCCAATTCGAAGTTGCTGAAATCTTGGTTGGTGACAATATCGCCTTGCTTTCCAGGCGTTGATAGGATGCCGTTCTCGACCTGCCATCCGGTTTCCGCACCGCCGAGGTATTTGTGCCAGGCGGATAGGGAGTTGTTGGCGAGTAAATTGATCCATTTTCCTTTCTGCTGAGGCTTTGGCTGGCTGGAACTTTCCGCAGGGCTAGCAGCTGCTGCGATTGCTGGAGCGAAAAGAACCGCGCAGGAAAGAAGGGATCCGATGATTTTAAGCTTGTAGTTCATATTTGATTGATTAATATTAATAGCCTGGGTTTTGCGTTAAACCTGGGTTCGCATCTATTGCTGTTCTTGGAATCGGATAAATGAGATGATTATTATTAATTGCCCCACGACCAACTGGGCCGGGTATCGGATTTAGGAAGGTTCCGAATCGAATCATATCTTGACGGCTTACCAACTCCCATGCGAATTCAAATCGACGTTCTTTATAAATGTCTTGTAACGTAACGGATGTTAATAGTTTAGCAGGGTCTTCGAAAGCTCTTTTCCGAATGTCATTTACCAATTGGGTAGCTGCTGCATTATTTCCTCCAGAGCGCACAAGTGCTTCGGCTTTCATAAGGTAGATATCAGCTAATCGAAAAATAGCATAATCATTCTCCATGTTTCCATTTACACCTTTTTCAAACTCCCATTTATAACATCTAGCGCCATCTTCCTGTTCCACCTGACCCCAACCATCTGCATCTACACTGTATTTAAAAGTAAAATCTATATGGTGGATTAATGGTCTGCCATGAGCGGTCATCAAAACTTGTCCAGTCGCAGGGTCTTTCATTTCACCGATTAAAAAGGACCCTAAATACCGCTTATCGGCCTGATCAAATTCATGAACATAACCTGGCATCGCATTTATTCCATTAAAGCCTGTTGTACTTAATCCTAATGCCGTATTACTGAGGTAATGTAAGGTATGTTGCAACATAATATTCCCCCCATCAACCGTACTAAATACAATTGGGAAAATGGTTTCTTTCGAAACTTCGTTATGTACTGCGAAATTTGTCTTCCAATTGGGCTCTAAGGTGTAACCAAGCTCCATTACCTTATTGCAAGCGTTGATCGTCTCTTGCCATTTTGCTCCACCATCCGGGTTCCAAATTAGTGCATTTAAAAACATTTTTGCTAATAAAGTATAGGCAGCTCCTTGGGTCATTTTTCCATAACTGCTACTACTTACATCGGACCGTAATAAGTCTTTTACGGCATTGATTTCAGATAGAACAAATTCATAAACTTGCTTTCGGTTTGACGTTTTTGGTTTTTCTGTATTGTTGAAATCAGTAACTATTGGCACATTCCCATAATTGTCTAATAAGAAATAATACCACAATGCTCGTACTGCACGTACTTCTGCTAAAATTTGTTCTTTATTTTGTACAGAAGGATTACTGTTTACCATATGGTAAATTTGGTTGCAAGTAGAAACTCCTTGCATCATGCCGTTGTAAGAATCTGTTACATAGCGATTTCCGGATGTCCAGGTGCCAAATCTAAATTCTTTAAATAGGCCACCTTCCCAGCCATCACCACCTTTTCGAGTAGGTGTAATAGCCATATCTGAAGAGCCTTCCACCATACAGAAATAAGCGGGACTCCAAATAGGTTTTAATGCTCTGTATATTGGTGCTATGAGTGCATTGATTTCCTTTTCTTTTTGACCAAATTGATCCGCTGGAAGTTTATCATATAGTTCCTCGTCTAAGTTGGTACATGCCGACCCTCCTAAGCAAAGAAGGGCAAAAAGGCTATATTTTAATATTTTTTTCATGATGCTCAAGATCTAAAGTGTAAGGTTAAGTCCAAAAGAAATAGTTTTTGCTTTAGGGTAGTAATTTCTACCTTCCATTCCTGGTGCTAAACCGCCCATATCGACTTCTGGATCCATCCCTTTGTAGTTGGTAATTAGAAACAAGTTTTGGGCATTAACAAACAGTCTTAATCCTTTTACATATTTAATGCTATTTGCTGGTAAACGATATCCTAAAGTGGCATTATCTAATCGCAGGAAAGATCCTTTTTCGATATTGAAACTGCTGTATTTAGGGTTGTCAGTAAGCCCATTTGTTAAGGCTTCTTCGAGTACATTTCCACCAGGTAACCAAAGTGTTGTTGCATAAGCCATTCTAGAAAAGTTTAATACATCATTGCCATAGACCCCTCTTAAGAAAAATGAAAAATCAATATTTTTATAAGTAAATGAATTGGTTATTCCATATGTGAATTTTGGTTGGGCTGAACCAATATAAGTTCTGTCATCGTCGGTTAGACCTGGTTTTCCATCGATCATATCGTCAAAGATGTATTTTCCGTTTTCATCCAGACCCAAGCTTTTCCAACCAAAAAAGGTTCCTACTTCTTTTCCTTCTTCCAAAATATGGGTTGTTGTATGTGCTGCACCTCGCACAGCAGCAGATCCTAACTTAATGGAAGAGGTAGAGAAATCCTCATTGGAAAGTTTAGTGATTTTATTTTTGTTTTTAGCAAAATTGACGGAAACATTCCACGAAAAATTGTCCTTTTGAATGGCTGTACCATTTAATAGGACTTCCACACCTTTATTAGACATGGAGCCTACATTGGCAATCATGGAAGGGTATAAATAGGGTGGAACAGGCACTTGATACATGTATAACAAATCATTAGTATTTTTATTATAGTATTCGATAGTACCGCTTAACCGACTTTTTAATAAGGCGAAATCAACCCCTATATTAAACATGGCTGTTTCTTCCCATTTTAGATTAGGGTTTGCATTTTGTCCAATTTTATAGGCTTGGTACCAGCTTCCATTGTCATAGTATCGGCCACTTGATGCATATAGCTCCAAAGTTTGGTATGGGTTTAGTCCATCTTGATTTCCTATAATACCATAACCTACTCTTAATTTAAGGTCATCGAAAAGTTCCTGTTTGGCAAAAGGTTCACGAAGGATATTCCATGCAGCAGAAACAGAAGGGAAAAATCCCCATTTATGGTTTTTTCCAAACTTTGAAGACCCATCTCTCCTTACAGAAGCACTTAATACGTAGCGTTCGTCAAATGAATAATTCGCCCGTCCGAAGAAGGATATTAACTTGTTCATATTGGCTCCGGACCATACGTCACCTGCTCTTAAAACTTCTCCTGCTGCCAAATTATTGTAATCAAAGAAATCAGTAACAAATTGTCGGGACTGAGCTCCAGCATTTTGATAATAATTGTCTTCATAAGAGTAACCGCCAAGAATACTTAAGTTATGTTTACTTTCCGTATTAATTAAATATTCTAATGTTGTTTCTAACAGGTTCCTATCGTTTGTCCAAGATTGACGTGACGCAAAACCACCATCATCACGACCGCTTTCAGTTTCTGAATTATTGTATAACCCATAATCATTAGAACCTCTTTCGCGTAATAGATTTACCCTACCTATTAAATTAGAAAGGATATTGATCTTCCCTTGTGCATTTAAAAAATACCGACTTTCTTTGTTATCAATACTATTATAGGTAAGATTTCTAACAGGGTTTCCTTCGTCATAGCCTCGGCTATCAAACCACGTTCCGTCCTCATTTTTTACAGGATAAACAGGTAACATGTTATAGGCAAGAACAAAATTTCTATCGTTAGTTGGACTATAATCGCGTTGAGTTATTCCTCCGATAAGAGAAATTTCTAATTTATCGTCCATTGCTTTTTGCGTAAAAGCAAGTCTACCATTTAAGAGTTTGAGGTCGTTACCAATAGCGAGACCTTGACGATCTAAATAGTTCATAGATCCACGATAGACACTGTTGTCATTTCCACCAGAAACCGATAAACTGTGGTTTTGTGAAGCACCTGTTCTCAATATCTCATCAAACCAATCTGTATTGGCACCTTTATCTAAGCCAGATACATTTAAGTTTTTCTCTTTAACATAAGCTCTCCATCCGTCAGCAGTCAGCATTTTAGGTTTATTGCTTACTTTATCTACACCTGCATAACCTTCATAGTTGATAATAGGGGCATTAGGTTTCCCTTTTTTTGTGGTAATTAGGATAACACCGCCAGCCGACCTTGAACCATAAATTGCAGCGGCAGAGGCGTCTTTTAATACACTGATGGATTCAATGTCTTGAGGCGCAACAGAGTTTATATTTAAGCCAGGTACCCCATCAATAACAACGAAAGGCGCAGAACTACCTGTTAGGGAAGAGGTTCCTCGAAGGCGGATGGTTTCTCCTTTGCTGACATCGCCTGAACCAGAAGTAATTGTTAAACCGGGGATTTTACCTCTTAAAAGGTCTACCGCATTTCGGTTGACTCCCTTATTGAATTCTTCCTCTTTTAAATTACTTACGGATCCTGAAATCAATCTTTTGCTTTGAGTACCATAACCAACAACAACGACTTCATCTAAATTATTTATGGAAGTTTTTAATTGAATGTTTATGTTGTTTTGGTTTGCTATATTTACTTCTTGATCTAAATAGCCAATTAAGGAAATATGCAGAGTAGTTACAGATGCAGGCACAGTAAGCTCGAAACTACCATCGGCATTACTGCTTGCAGCACTGGTTGATCCTACAGCTTGTACAGTAACAGAAGCTAAAGGATTATTTTGTTCATCAGTTATTCTACCAGTAATCTTCTTTTGTTGGATTTTGGAAGTAATTTCAACTTTGATAGGATTTTTGGATTTACGAATTACAATGACACTTTTTTTGACTTCATATGTAAAAGGGAGGTTCAGAAATAGTTGGTCTAATGCCTCCTTTACAGTAGTTTGATTAAATGTGACATCGACTTTCTTTAGGCCTACAAATAATTTAGCATCATATACTAAATCATATTTTACTTCTTTACTGATTTTTAAAAGTACCTGATCAATACTTGCGTTTTTCATTTTGAATTGCAGTTGCTGGCTCAAAAGTGAGCTTGCATGTACTAAATTAAAGGCGCAAATTAAAAAGAATACTTTCATCACTAGGAGTGGTTTAAAAAAGAATAGGTAATACCTTCTTTTCCATGAAATTTTCATAATTTTGTCTGGTTTTAGTTATTAATGAATCGCATTTATTTGATGACTTATGCCTCATTGTCGAGGTGTGTCCAGCACCTTGACAATATTTTTTGATAAGCCATAGTTCTAATTTATCTTTTACGTACTATGAGCCTCCTTTCTTTTATATTAACTTCAATATCATTTGTTAATTCTAATATATCAATAACCTGAGCTATTGAATTTTCCTTACTAATACGAATGGTAAATCGAATGTCTTCCCATCCAGTTCCTTTCATTTCTAACTCCATATCATACCATGAAGCTATATCTTGTAGAATGTGAGAGATTGGTTCATCCTGAAAAAGAAACAAATTGTTTGTAAAGGCTAATATCTGTTCCTCATCGAAAGGATCAACTTGCAATTTTTTACTTTCCAATACACCTTTTTCACCGGGTTTTAACAGGATTTTCTCGTCTTTTGCCTTCATTTCTAAACTTCCTTCAACCAAAGCGATAAATGGTTTATTGGTTTTCGAATTGGTATTAAAGACAAAGGAAGTGCCTTTTACCTCAGCAATAATATCTTTAGCGGAAACCGTGAATGGTTGATGTGATCTTTTTGCAACTACAAAATATAGTTCACCTGCTGCTTTAACTTCTCTTTTATCTGCTTCAAAATGGCTTGGGAAAGTAATTTCACTATTTGAATTGAGTGTTACCTGACTTCCATCTTCTAAATTGATTGTATAAGCTTGATTATTTCCTGTAGCTATTTTTATAATTAATTTATTTAAAGAGGTGCTCCCTGGCTGATAATTAAAATGTTGCTTATCTATTTTTTTTATACTGAAATAGTCACTACTATACGTTTGACCAACTTCCATTTCAGCTATATTAATTGAATCATTAAAATTCGTACTCAAACCAACGATAGGATTCGAAGAATTTGAGTGTATTATGTTATTTACAAACTGTTGCGCCTCGTGCTTAAAAATATGCAATCCTATAAATAGGAAAATTATTACGGTAGCAGCAATCTTAATAAAGGCCTTATTGTTAAAGATTCGTTTAATAAGATGTGGTTGTAAACTGTTTTCAGCGTTTAAATGTTCTTCTATCTTATGAATCAATCTTTGCTGAATGTCATCTGGATCACCATATTTGTTTGGCCAATCCGTCCGGTTAAATTCTTCAGCAAGTTTATTATCAATATCATTAGACTCTTGCTGGTTGGATTTTCCAGAGAGCATTTTTATGATTGCATTGATAAATGATGATTGCATAATTTATATTGGTTTAATGGTATAGAGTATGATAATACAGGTATCCCCCAAAGGAGATTGAAAAAATTATAAAAAAAAGATATACCGAGCTAAGCCGGTTCTGATTTTTTTGAGGGCTATGGTTAGTTGGTTTTCTACAGATTTGCGGGAGATCTGTAGCAATTCTGCAATTTCCTTTTGGGAAAGGTTTTCTTCACGTTTCAAGCGATAGACCTCACGACAACGGCCTGGCAGTTGGTTCACTAAGGTCTCTAGTGCTTGTAACATTTCCTGTTGCTGTAATACTTGACTGGGGTCGTAGGGATCGACCAAGTATTGCTCGCAAGATTCTATGGCGACATGAGGTATCTTTCTTTTTTGAATTTCACGAAATAACTGATACCGACCGCAGGCAAATAGATATACTTTAACAGAATGCTTGATTTGGATGGTTTTACGTTTATTCCAAATATTGATAAACACCTCCTGAACAATATCCTCACTGGAAGAAGGGTCGTGCAGGGCAGCATCGATCATCAAGAATAAGGGACGCCAATACCTTTCCATCAGCTGCTTGAGGGCATCCTGTCGGTCTTGTTGGATCGATTCGAAAAGTTCCTGATCAGAAGCTTCCATGTAGATTAGGATATTGGTATTACGTAATGTTAGGTTTGCTATGCTGTATAGCAACATAAATATAAGAAATTTGGGGAAAATTCCTAGTTAGTAAAAAAAATAAAGATTTGTTAAAAGATTGTGAATTTAATTTTTTATCGAAGCCTTTAAGGTAGTAGTGATGTTGGTTTGCATGGTTTTGTAAGTGTATTTAATTAAATAATTAAATCTTCGAAAACACGTAAAACATTTCAGAAGCAATCCTTCTGCTGGTTTCCAGATAAACTTCAGCACAATCAGGTTGATGATCGGCGCGCTTTGGATCTTCATAAGGTAGCAGAATGCGCTGGCTAGCACCGGGAATAAACGGACAGCCTTGATCGGCTTGCGTACAGGTTAAGATGGCTGCAAAATTAGAACTAGGATTGCTTTTATCATCGTAAAGCTTTGAAAAGGCAGGGATAGGAGCGGAGTCGCTGCTATAATAAACCAGATAATGCGGGTTTTCAGCATCTGTGTTGCCTTGGATTTCAAATCCATCCGATTCCAAGCAGACTTTAATATTGGGATGCATGGCAGTCACCTCAGTACCTCCGGAATAGCAGCTAACGGTAGGGATAGCATAATGCCAGGCAGCCACTTGCGCCCATAGTTGGGCCAGGTGACTGCGTCTAGAATTATGCGTGCAAATAAAATGCAACTGGATCGAAGCATGCAAGTCCTTTTGTGCTATAATATAATCAATTAAGGGTTGTAAGGCAGTTTTCCTTTCTTCATCGATTGGAAGTTGCTGGATAGTTTGAATGCTTTGAAGGTTGATCATTGTGCATGTATTTTAATTCCTTTTTAAAGTGCAAAAGGAGAAATTCTGAATGGATTTCGAAGGTGTTTCGTGGTCTTTGTTTTCACAATATAAGGTTTCGAAGTCGGGCTTAAAAAGGTGCGCTAAGTCTTCCTTTGCATATTGTTTTATTTCAATGCCACTACATTTCTTAGGGCCATTTTCAGAGAAGGTGCCTATAATCAAATAGGAATCTTTTTGGGTTCCTGCCAGGAGTGCTTGTTTGTATTGGGCTATGTCTGTAGCTTCGGTTAAGAAATGGAAAGCCGCACGATCGTGCCAAAGGGAATACTTCGTACTTGGTTTAAAGTCGGTGATATCTGAAACAATCCATTGCACGTTCGCTGCTTTGTCGCCAAGTCTATTTTTCGCCCTAGCGATGGCTTCGGCAGAAACATCTAATACACTTAGGTTGCTGTAACCTAAGGCTAATAAATGATCGACGAGGAGGCTGTCTCCGCCTCCAATATCGATAATAGCTGCCGTTTTAGGAAGATTAAGCTGTTCTATGTACGTTAGGGAAGTTGTGGGCTTTGCTTGATACCAACTTACATCTTCCAAGGCTTTCGTTTGGTAAATTCCTTCCCAATGGTCTTTTCTATTCAAATTATCCATCCTTTTTACGATTAACAACAGCCTGAGCCTGGCGCACAAGTGTTTTGTTGAACAGGCAAAGGGGCTAGATTACGTTTTATTTTCTCCGGGGGAATTCCACAGGCATCTGTTGCTAAACAAGCCGTTTGTTTATTTTCTAAGAGGAAAACACTACCCTTGAATGCTAAACTATATTTCCCGATGGTTTCCGCTTGGTATTCTACTTCCACTTCGGCGTCTTCCATTTGCAATTGTTCTTCGGAAAGTTGAATAATCTTTAACAGTTTGCTGGCACTCAGTCTATGGTCTTCATCGCCGGCATACCAGAGTTGAAAGTTAACGGCTTTTTCATTGCGAATAGTGCCTCCACAATCGATAAAATGCTTATTAATCATACCGACTTCGGTTACATGGAAATGGGCTGGAACAGCTTCTCCATTGGCTAATTGGAAGTTTACTTCCGATAGGTTTTTCAATACTTCTTTTACTTCTGAGAGTTTCATACTGTATTTTGTTTTTGTAACATCGTAATATTACGATGTATAAGGTTAAAAAAAATATTAACAACAGGAGATCTTCCGCAAAGGCTCTTCGAAGAAAAGCTGGCAATGTTCCTGAATTTCCTTCCATACATTCTGATTGATGCAATAGCAAATACTTTTGCCTTCAATCGTTCCTTGAATGATGTCAACTTGCTTCAATTCCTTTAAATGCTGGGATATAGTTGCTTGTGCAAGGCCTAACTCATCCACCAAGTCATTGCAAATACATCCTTCTTCTTTGATGATATGTTGGAGGATGGCAATGCGCGCCGGATGACCCAATACCTTAAATAAGTTGGCTAAGCGGTTTTGTTCTTCGGTGAATATTTCAGTCTTGGAGATGCCCATTGTTGTTTTATATATCGCAATATTACGATGATAACTTTTCTCTCGCAAGAAAAAATTAAAAAAATTACGGATATAGTAGGTATTTCTTTCTCATTTGCTTGTAAGCTTTGAGGCCTGGTTCCCAGGTTTTTCTGATTTCAACCTCGCTCATTCCCGCTTCAATTTGCTTCTTAAATGCATAATCACCGGCTAGGAAATTGATGTTGCCGATCTGTCTGTGGATGCTTTGATCAAAGAATTTAGCCTTGTTAGGATAGTTTTTGTAGAGTTCTATCATCCATTGCAGATTGATTTTCTTGTTCTTTACCAAGGCTTCTAGATTGATGTGTCGAAGATCAATTCCATAACAAAGCTGATCTTGGTAGAGCGGATCTTCTGCCTTTCCGGGAATCGACCGCGGTGTAAAGCTGAAATCGTATTTCCCTTTCAGCATAGGTCCACCAATTCGGGTAAAGGGATAATCTGTGCCTCGGCCATGGTTTAAGCTAACCCCTTCAAACAGGCAGGTGGAGGGATAGAGCAAGATACTTTCAGGGGTATTTAAATTCGGGGAAGGGGGCACCGGTAGCCTATAAAGCATGCTATGCTTGTAGTTTTTGTTCTTTACCAAAAGCAATTCGCATGTTAAATTATCGGCCAGCCAGCGTTCTCCGTTGACCATTTGGGCAAATTCCGCAACGGTTAGGCCATGGCTTATCGGAATGGGGAATTGACCGATACCCGACTTTAACTTCATATCTAGAATGGGGCCGTCAATAAAATATGCATTGGGATTAGGCCGATCTAGAATCATTAATTTCTTGCCAAATCGCGCACAAGATTCCATCACGTCGCGTAAGGTATTGATATTGGTATAGAAGCGGCATCCTACATCTTGGATATCATAAATCAGGATGTCCACATTCGCTAGATCTTCCTTGCTCGGTTTTCTTTTCTTACCATATAAGGAGATAATTGCTACGCCGGTTTTTAGGTCTTTCTCATCTGCTACCTCGGTTCCATTGCTTGCATTTCCACGAAAACCATGCTCGGGGCCAAAAACTTTAACGACGTTTATTCCGCTAGCCAGCAGGCTATCCAATAAGTGGCTATTTCCGATGATACTGGTTTGGTTTGCCACTAAAGCCACTCGTTTTCCTTGTAGGGTAGGAAAGTAAAGTTCGGTCTGGTCTGCGCCTGTTTTTATGATGTTATTTGCGTATTTTAGTTGGGCAAAGCTACCTGACAAACAGGTGAATAGCATACAAAGGAGGAGTAGGCCTTTTCTCATGGTTTCTAATTTTTAGCTTGCTAAAAATAGCGATTTTATCCTGTATTTCGATTTGAAAGACCTTCAATTTTTTGCACAAAATAAAGCCCGAATGTTGGCATCCGGGCTTTGTTTTTATTCACATTTTTACTTCATAAATTCCAAAGCTCTTGGAAACTATTAAAGAATCATTTCTTTTAATAAAATTACAGGGATGGTGTTTTTTGCAACCATTTGTAAGTTCTTTTGCTCTTGCGGATTGTAGTAAATGGAGTTCGTAGCAGATACGGTACATACCAAGTTTCCAAAGCGATCTACAATAGGGGCACCGCTAGATCCTGCAGCATAATCAGCTGTAATGTCCGTTTGCGGAAGTCTATTTCTTTTGTTCGAAGGGCTTAAGTAATTTCTAGCCACTTTTCCTGTGGTAAAGTAATTAATCATTGGAGCTGGGTTGCTTAAAACAAAAACTTCTTCACCTACTTTTGCTGTATTTCCTAGCGCCAATGGTTTTAATTTTTTACCCTTGGTATCCACTTTTACGATGGCTAAATCTGCCGCTTGGTTACTCGCAACAATTTCATTTACTAAATACACTTCCCCGTCGTTTCCTTGAACCGACATGGTTAAGTATTTGTTTTTATCTTTTTGTGTAAAGCCCTCAACCACATGGTAGTTCGTAACGATGTGTCCATCTTCGCTGATCACATAACCAGAGGAAGAATTTACGTGCGTTCTGTGGCAATTTCCACAATCGTAAGCAATGGCGAAAGAAACAAAAGACTCTCTCAACAAGTCAGCAATTGCCGTTGGTTTAAGGTCTTTTTTACGGGCTTTTGGCAGGTCAATTTTTACTTTTTTACCCTCTGCTGCTACAAGGTCTGTAGCTGCTTGCTCAGGCTTTAGGTAGACTGCGTTTTTCAATAAGTCGGCAGTTTTGTTTTCGAAATTCATCTGGAATTTCTCTTGGTCAAAGAAGCCTTCCCATTTGTTGCTGTCGAAGGCCTGTGCCTTTACTTCCGCTTGAAATACCAGCGCAGAAAGGCTTAATAATAAAATACTAACCGTTTGTTTTTTCATAAAATTATAATAATTACTAATTAATAGGTTTTTAACAATAATTGATTTTAACAAGTTTCCACCTATAGGCAGTTCAGCTGAAAGCAGGTTACTGTTTTCAGGGGTTAAACTTTACTATGTTTGAAAAAAATTAACTGTTATACAACAATAGGATTAGCCATGCATAATCTTTCAGTGCCAATCGAAGATGTTTTAAGGCACGAGTCAGGTAGTTTTCCACTGTGCGCTTAGAAATCCCCATTTCTATTGCAATTTCATCTATCGACTTTTGTTCAAATCGACTGAGATAAAATGCAAAACTACATTTTTCAGGAAGTGTTTGCAATTCCTTTAGAATTATTTTTTTTAAATCAGTTAAATTTAATGCTTCTTCAGTGCTGTAGACTTCGTATTGGGCTAAAAAAAGTTTGAAATGATTAAAGTATTTTTCTCGCACCTTTTCCGATCGCATATAAGATAAAATTCTATATTTGGCAGCCCCAAAAATATAGTGTTGAAAGCTGCTTTCGATTTTCAAATCCTGCACTCTCGTCCAGATGGAGGTGAATATCTCCTGCACAAATTCTTCACTTATTTCCCGATTCTTGGTATAGCTGTAGCAATAGGTCAAGAGTTTGGGCGCATACTTACGATACAGCTTGTTGAAAGCTGTTTCATCTCCTTCCTGTACTTGGCGGAGAAGGGCGGCGTCGATATCGTAGGTTGTGCTTTGTGGTTCCACTGGAAGAGGTAGACGATGTACAGGGGGTAAAACTAAGGATTTTTTCAGCGAAAAAAAAAATATTGCAAACGGACTGTGTGTTGCCTCCGAGAAGTGCAACCTTATTTATGAACACCTAAATAAAAGACTTTGGAACTTAAGGATTTTGATAAGCTATTAGCGAACTACCAACAGCAGTCTCTTTCGAAGAAGGAGCAGGAACTGGTTGATCAGTGGTTGGAGGAGGTGGGAAGCCAAGACCAGAACCAGGAATGGACGGAAAAGGAGATGCAGGGAATCTATCAGCAAATCCTAGGGCAGTCTGCTCCGAAAAAGCAGTCTATTGCGCTTTGGAAGTGGTTAAGTGCGGCGGCAGCGGTAATTTTATTGGCTGTTGGCAGCTGGTTATTCCTGCAGAAACCAACGCCAATTGTCTTGCAAGAAATTGCAGCTACGAGCATTATGCCCGCGAATGAAGGAGTCGTTTTATCCGTGGATAATGGGGAAGAAATAGCGATGAGCGATGAAAAGTCTGGCATTATTCTCAGTAAAGACGGGGTTCAATACTTGGATGGCACGCGGGTTTTAGCCGATGCTGATGCCGTATCAAGTCCTAAAATGCTGAAGCTGAGTACCGCAAGGGGAAAGATATTCCAAGTAACCTTAAGCGATGGCACGAAGGTATGGTTAAATGCCTCCTCGACAATAAGCTATCCTATGGCCTTTTCTGCTAACGAACGTCGTGTGGAAATCACCGGCGAGGCCTACTTCGAAGTGGCTAAGCAATACCATGTGGATGCGCAAGGCAAGCAGGTTAGAACGCCATTTATTGTGGCTTCCAAGCAGCAAGAAGTAGAAGTATTAGGAACTCATTTTAATATCAAAGCATATGATAATGAGGATGCTACAGCCACAACCTTGCTAGAAGGTTCTGTTGCGGTAGCCGATAAGCATGGTCGTCGGGCTTTATTGAAACCTGGACAACAAGCACATGTAGGCCAGCAGGGGCAATTGTTAAAAGTTAGTCCAACGGATGTATATGCCATCTTAGACTGGAAGAACAACCTGTTTAGCTTTCATGACTGTGATTTAAAAGAAATTATGAAAGAGGTTGAGCGCTGGTATGATATCGATGTGCAAATACAGCAGTGGCCATCCGACCGGTTTTATGGAGAAATTAAACGGGATGTGCCCTTATCAGAATTGTTGAAACTGATACAAATGAGCAGTAACCTGAAATTTAAAGTCGTAAGTGAAGGAAGTGAAAGGAGGTTGTTGATGCAGTAAACTTTACTTCCAACCCGAAACTAACAATGGTCAACGAACAACCTAATTCCTGACCAAAACCAAACAATAGATTATTCTACCTAATGAAAAACAATTATGAATAAAATCCTTCTTATAGATCGATTCAAGCAGCTATATGCTGAATTAGCATCTATAAAATCAGGAGGACAAGGGAAAGGAAAACTTCCTGTTGTCCTGCGCTATTCCTGCGGCTTTCTGTTGTGTTTTATGTTGCAAAGCAACCTGTTTGCTCAGCAAATTACGCTGAAAGTGAAGCAAGGAAATCTGGAGCACGTGCTCAAAGAAATAAGAAAACAAAGTGGCTACAACTATTTCTTAAATGCCAATGTATTGCAGCAGGCCAAGCCTGTAAGCCTGCAGGTAGACAATGCGCCATTGAAAGAGGTATTAGCCAATCTTTTTAAAGGGCAACCTTTAACCTATAAGTTGGAAGGCAATTCCATTATTATTCAGGCCAATGCTGCCGCGGGGAATACGGCGACAAGGGCAAGAAGATCAGGAGAACAAAATTTTTTAGACGGACGCGTCACCAATAGCAGCACAGGTGCCATTATTGTAGGCGCGAGTATCAAAACCCTGCCAAGTGGTACCATGTCTTACACCGATGGAAATGGCGTATTTACCATTCCGGTTACCGATCAGGACCAAAAGATCCAGGTTACCTTTTTAGGGATGCAGATGACTGAAGTTAATATTCAGGGGAAAGCATTTGTGGAAGTGCAAATGAATCCTTCATCCGTAGGCTTGGAAGATGTGGTAGTTACCGGTTTATATGCACAAAATAAATCCACCTTTACGGGGGCATCCCGTTCTTTTACAGGGGAGGAGCTGAAAGCAGTAGCACCTACATCGGTTATTGAAGCCTTAAGTATGCTAACGCCAGGCTTAGTTACCCTAGAGCAAAAAGCAACAGGGTCTAACCCGAATGCCTTGCCCGACATTTTAATTCGTGGGGTCACTTCATTTTCCAATACCGATCAGTCGGTTAATCAGCCTTTAATCGTTCGCGACGGAACTATCGTGACCTTAGCCGATTTATATGATATGGATATCAACGAAATCCAAAGCATTACGGTGTTAAAAGATGCTTCTGCGGCCTCTTTATATGGTGCCAAAGCAGCAAATGGGGTAATCGTAATCGAGCGTAAGCGCATTGCCGAAGGAAAATTAAAGGTAATCTACAACCTTATTTCCAGTATTCAGGCGCCGGATTTCTCCGATTACAAAGTGTTAAATCCGATGCAGAAACTCGAATATGAGAAACTTGCCGGTTTATATTCCAGCCCTATTTTAGAAGATCGTTATGCCTTAGATTCGGTTTACAATAGCCGTTATCAAGATATTCGTCGCGGTGTTTATACCGATTGGTTAGCACAACCATCCCGTATCGGATCTACCCACGACCATTCCTTACGGTTAGCAGGCGGTTCTCAAGGCACAAGATACGAGGTGAATGCCCGCTTTGCCCAAGTAAACGGCGTTATGAAAGGCGATGGCCGCGACCGCTATGGTTTAGGGTTTGCTTTAGAGCATTATGCTAAGCATGGTCTATCGTTCAGCAACCGTACCAACTTCAGCTATGTAGGCGTGGTAAAATCTCCCTATGGCGAGTTCTCTCATTACGTGCAGATGAACCCTTATGATCGCATTCGCGATGATTACGGCAATTTGAAGCAAGTGCTTTCTTGGGACAATATGAACCCTTTATACGAAGCGAACTTAGGATCCTACGATAAGAACCATTCAAAAATATTCAGCAATGATTTTGATGCCCGTTGGGAGCTGAATCAACACTTTAGAGTAACCTCCCATTGGAATCTATCGATGAACGATATGAGGAGAACCTACTTTCAATCGCCATTATCTGGCATGTACCGAAACGAACCGGATCTTTCCAAGCGAGGCTCTTTGGCCATTCAGGAATCGAAAGCATTAAACTATTCCGGTAACCTTGTTTTATCGTATAATAAGGTACATGGCAATAATAATTTATTGAGCACCAATATCGGGGGTACCATCAATCGATTTGATACCAAGTCTTTCGGACACCGCGGAATTGGATTTTACTCCGATGAATTGGACTTCATGAAGTTTGCAGCAGGCTATCCAGCCAATGAGAAGCCTTCCGGCTCGCAAGACTTAAGTGCGGATGTCGCTGGTTTCTTAAATATGAACTATTCCTTAAATAACCGCTATTATGTAGATGCGGTTTACCAAATCTCCGGATCATCTAAATTTGGAGTAAACAACCGTTATGGCCATTTCTGGTCATCGGGTTTGGGTTGGAACCTACATAACGAATCTTTCTTAAAGGATAAAAATATCGACCTGTTAAAACTTAGAGGATCTGTAGGTTTCACCGGAAAGGTAAGCTTCAATTCCTATCAGGCTTTAACTACCTACGAATTCGGCGATAAGCTTATTTATTTGAATGGCATAGGTGCCGTTCCGATTACCATCGGTAATCCGGACCTGAAGTGGGAGCGGACTTTGAACTATAACGTAGGTGCCGATGTGAGCATTTTAAACCGTCGCTTAAACTTAACGGCCGATGTATACTTACGCAAAACCACGGACCTATTGATCGATAAAACCGTAGCACCTTCCACAGGTGTAACTAGTGGAAAAGACAACCTGGGTGAAATGGAAAATAAAGGTATTGAAGTAACCTTAGATGGTTACCTTATCCGTAATTCCAGCTGGTCATGGCAGTTAGGTACTAATTTGGTGCACAATACCAATAAGATTTTAAAAATCAGTAGTGCCTTAGAAAAGCAGAACCAAATCAATAACGATTACGAGTCATTAGCACCGATGCCACAGTTCCAAGAGGGCGAATCGACAACGGCTATTAAGGTTGTACAATCGGGAGGTATCGACCCGGCCACAGGGCAGGAGATTTATATCAAACGGAATGGCGAGCGTACGTTCAGCTATAACCCGGCAGATAAGATTGTGGTTGGCGATTTAATGCCTAAACTATCTGGCAATGTATTTACGACGGTTCGCTACCAGCGTTTGTCTATGGCAGCTTATTTCGGCCTACGGAATGGCGGTTATATTTATAACACCACGCGTGCCAGCAAAGTCGAGGGTGCAAATCCGAAGTTGAATGCTGATGAACGCGTATTTAACGATCGTTGGAAACACCCTGGAGATATTGCTCTTTATAAAGATATTGCCGATCAATCTGCACCGAAACAAACTACCAGATTTGTAGAGAAGGAAAACACCTTCGCCTTGGAGCGTTTAAACTTTGCCTACGATTTCTCACCTCTTTTAGCGAAGAAAATTGGTGCTAGTAAATTAGCCGTGGGCATGAGTATTAATGATTTGTTCCGTTTATCAACGGTAAGAATCGAGCGTGGTACAAGTTATTTGTACAGCCGTGGTGCGGACTTTAATATCAATGTGATCTTCTAATCGAAAAATTATGAAATTGACTATAAAATCGTCTTTACGGAAGTTTCTCTTTATGGGATTGAGTATTGGTTTACTCGGTACCAGCTCCTGTAATAAATTCTTAGACGTTCGACCACAGGGTGAGTTGCCTAGTGATCGATTATTAAAAGATGCAGCCGGATTTGAATCTGCCATCTACGGGGTATATGCCAGCATGAGCACGGAAAACTTGTATGGAAAAACCTTGTCGCATGAAATGATCGAAATCCTGGCCCAGTATTTTGATAGCTTTCAAAATGAATATGTAGAACAGGTGCAAACCTATAATTATAAACATACCCTCTTAGAAACGACATTATATAATGTATGGAAGGATATGTATACCAATATCGCGAATGCCAATAATATTCTGATCAGCTTAGAAAAGTACGAGGGGAAATTGGAGCATTATAAGCTATACCGTGGGGAGGCTTTAGGCATCCGTGCCTTCATGCATTTCGACTTGCTACGCTTGTATACTGAAAACATCAAGGCCAATGCTAATGCTTCAGGAATTCCTTATTCGACGAAGTTTTCCTTAAAGCCTTCGGAATTCAGCAACGCAGCAAAAGTATACGAGCTTATTATCGCCGACTTAAAGGAAGCAGAGCAATTATTAGCTGCAGATGCGCAATACCTAACCACACCGAAGGTAAATCCACCGGTTTCCTTCCTCCGCGATCTTGAAACCCACTTTAACCTTTACGCCGTTCAGGCTTTGCTGGCACGTGTATATTTAACCAAAGGCGATTTATTGAATGCTGCGGTCTATGCCAAGAAGGTAATTAATTCGAAGAAGTTCACCTTAATGGATAAATCTGAACTTGCCTTAGCCAGCACAAATGGTGGTTTGTATGCGAAAGAAACCATCTTTGGCTTGTATAGCACTCGCTATTATACTACGGTTCGCGATCGGTTTTTATTGCAATCCACGTATTTCTCCTATGATTTACGTCCTAACATGGCCGGCATCTATCAACATGAACAAGTGGGACACGACTACCGTTGGGAAGCGTTCTTTAGACTGCCGGTTGCAGGCCAAGGAGCTATCCGTTTTTCCAAATTGCTCGATAAATACTTGGCAGATAACCAGGAGTATTTTCGTCCTGAAGGGATGATTTCTGGAATCAACTTGATCCGCTTACCAGAACTCTATTACATTATGGCCGAAGCCTTATTGACTAGTAATCCGCAAGAAGCGATGCAGTATTTCAATGCCGTTTTAAGTTCGCGCGGATTAACCCCGTTAAATGAACGCAGCCCGGCATTAAGCCTAACCTTAGAGCGCATTACTGCCGACCGGTATAAGGAGCTGATCGGGGAAGGACAGACCTTCTTCAACATGAAACGCTTGCATTTGAATATCCGTAATGTAAACAATGTGGAGGTTCCAGCAAGTAATAAAATCTATGTATGGCCCATTCCTTTCGACGAACAGGAATATAATAACTAGTGCACATGAGAACGAAACATCAATTATGGAAGGTAGGCGCTTTCCTATTCGCTATCGCCTGCAGCTTGCAATCTTGCAAAGAAAATATATTCCAACCGGAGGAGTTTAAAACCGGTATTTATTTCAGAAGTGATTCTACGGACTATTCTTTTGGTATTACACCATTGGCCGTGAATAGCCACGATTTATCCATTCCCGTAAAAATTATGGGCGCACCTAGTGCACAAGATCGCAGCTTTAAAGTGCAAGTCCTTCCTGAAAGCGGAAGTGCCCAGCAAGGGGTACATTTTGAAATTCCGAACAACCTGCTGATTAAAGCGGATTCTGTGAACGGCGTAATGACCATCAAGCTCTTGCGTAAGGATCTTAAAGATGGCTTTTTTAAAGTGCGTTTTGCCCTTCAGGAAACGGATGATTTTGTACCGGTGATCGACGAGCATAAAAAAACCGTAATTACCTTTAATAATAGGGTAGAGCAACCGAATTGGGTAGATTATTGGGGCGATAAATCATGGCCATCCTATAAGCTTGGCAATTGGGATCCAATTAAATACATCAAGTTTATGGAGATTTTTGCCCAGATGAAAGATAAAGCACCTAGCACCTATCAGGCCATCTGCAAAGCCTATGGTGGCGAGTTATTGCCTAATTTCCCAGGCGGTTGGGCTTGGGACTATGACTTCTCCCTAACCAAGTACGTGGTGATTCCATTGTATCAGTATTTTATGGAGCAGCATCCGGAGATGGGCGTTGAGGTTCCGCGTCCTTATGGCTATTAATTGATAAACTGAAAAATGATGAAAACAAACCTATTATCCTGCTTGCTGGTCCTATTTGTGCTCTTGCAAGCTTGTAATAAAGATGATTCAAGTGTGGGGAATCGTGATATTTCCCTGATTGAAGTCAAATTGCCGTTTGCCGATAAAACAATCGTCGATATCGATAAAAATGAAGTGTTTGAGTTGCAGCCTGAGGTAAGTCAACAACGAGAACTGCCTTTGAGTTATGAGTGGGAGGTCGATCAACAAATCGTTTCTACGGAGAAGGCCTTTAAATATGTGGGAACAAACTTGGGCACCTATAAAGTGCGCCTGAAGGTGAGTAATGAGGATGGTGCCAATTTTAAGGAATTTACTATTCGCGTGAACTCGCAATATGAAGAGGGATTAATGATCTTAGGGGAGGCTAGCAATGGCGATGGAACCCTAAGCTTTATTCCAAAGCGTGCCAATCAATTTATCTCCCAAACGCCTTTGGATGCGGTTGATATCAATAGTTTCGCAGTCAATAACCCGGGATTATCCTTAGGGAAAAAACCGACTGATATTGTGCCGCGCTTGGCTCAGCTTTTTGTTTCGAGTGAAGACGGCGGTATTTCTTTATTGAATACCAAAACCCTGGAGCTGGAAAGTACAATTAAAGCACCTGAATATCCAGATTTCAAGCCGGTGGCTATGAACATCCCGAACACGGCAGCGCGTTCATCCTTGGTGTTAACACGCAGTGGCAAAGTTTACAGCCTGGCTACCTTGGAATTTATTATTTCCAATTTCACCGATGCGGATACCATGCGGTTTGATATGAAAACCCAAGTTCTTGGTAATGCGAACTTTACCAACAATTACTTTTGGGATGCCAAGAATTCCAAGATGTGGAACTTCTGGTATTATAACAGTAATTCAGGCAATGAGTTAAAAGGGCAGGAGCTGGTTCATTTTTTCACCTCCAACGGACGCTGTGTGGTTTTAACCAAGAGCAAAACCACGCCGAATGCCTACCGTAAAACGGTGTTTGGAGAATTAATAACCACCTTCGATCGGAAGAAAGTAGATGTATTGGAAGTGCATGAATTCAATTTGGATCAAATGTCGCTCAACAAGCAATCGGTGACTTTATTGGATGATTTTTACTTTAAAGTCATATATGCGAATTCGAAGGAGATCTACCAATGGTTCTATTCCACGAATGATTTTCCGAAGAAGCCATACATCACCATTGATGTTCCCGGAGAAATCACCTGCATGCAAAAAGATCCTGTTAGCAAAGAGCTTTATGTTGGGGTTTACAATAAAGATGCGGCAGGTTTAAAAGGCAGTATCCTGGTTTATAATTTAGATACTGGCGCGAAAAAGGCAAGTTTTGCCGCCATTGCCGATAAACCGGTGAAAATAATGTTTAAAAAGAGAAGTTAAGTGTACATGGTAAAATCAATAAGACTAATGGGCATCTGCTTGATGCTCATTAGTTTATTCAGCATTCCTGCAGCCTTTGCTGCAGCAGCGAAAAAGACAGTAGTTCAAGGTAAAATTAATATGGGTGAAGACTATCAGCTTCAGGTGGCCGCCCTGTTTCCGAACAGTGGTTTGGAAACCGAGGAAATCCGCCTGCAAGCCGATGGTCGCTTTTCCTGGACCAATGGCTTGGAGCGCCCAACCTGGGTTCAGTTTACCTTTGAACCCTTGGCGCGTAATCGCCAATTAGGCGCTAGCTTCCCTTTATACCTGCAACCGGGAGAGCAGGTGCTGCTGAACCTGCATTTTGATAAAGACCGCTACCTCCAAGTATTACCGGGTAAGCTTAAAGGAACCCATAAGAGCATGATCGAATACACTTCATTTTGCAATCAGAAAATGAAGGAGCGTTTTGTAAATAAGCCTGCAGATGCAGATATGGAAGCTTTTTGCCAGGATTACCTGGATGAGGTAACCCGTAATGTAAAGCGGAATAAACTCAAAGATAAAGAGGTGCTGGGCTATTTAAACTTCCTCGGCTTTAACAATTACCTGATGGCCATTCATTCGGAAAACCTCAAGGTATCATTGCCAGAAAATTGCTTTGAAACCCTAGATTCAGAGTATGCACTTTCTAATTATTTGGCAGTGGGTAATCTTAATTATCTCTTTGAGCGCGAATTGCCAAAAAATGTAGGTGGTTTTAAAAGACTGCAATTAAAAAGTGATTTGTTAGATAAGCATATCAAATCTCCGGCTTTACATCAGAAACTCTACTTGGATTACCTGCTTGAATTTATGCAGAAATATAAAATTACCGATAGACAGCAATATGCAGCCGATATCGAAAGTTTGATTTCTTTCACGCAAAAAATGACAGACCAAAAGACGAGAACTGTAATCATCGACGATTTTAAGAGTTTGCAGTACTCAACTATCGGAAGTGCTATGCCTGATGTTAAATTCAAAGATATCGAAGGGAAAGAAGTTTCATTAGCGCAGTTTAAAGGGAAGTATATATATATCGACCTGTGGGCTTCCTGGTGTGTTCCTTGTATTCAGGAAATTCCAGCCCTTCAAGCCTTAGAAAAACAGTATAAGGATAAGAATATCGTGTTTATCAGTTTATCCTTGGATTCCAGTAAAGAAGCATGGCGCAATAAAGTGGCGGAGTTAAATCTCCATGGCCTGCAATGGGAGCTCGGTGATTCCCGCTTCGATAAAATGATGAGTATCACCGGTATTCCGCATTTTATGTTGTATAACCCGGATGGCACATTGCAGTTGTATAAGGCTCCACGCCCTAGCGACCCCCAAATTAAAGCATTGTTTGATAAGTTTTAGTAATATGATTCCAAAGCGGTCTGTTTGAAAAAACAGGCCGTTTTTTTATTAAAAAAGGGAGTTCCCCAATGGAAACTCCCCGGATTATATATGGATAAAGGAGTTCTTATTTTTTGTCCCACCACACGCGACCTTGGATGCTGGACGGTAAACCGAAATCAGGATCCTTGACCATTTCATCTAAAGCATTTTTCTTGTTTTCAAAGTTGTAATCACCAATTCCTGGATAATTAATCGGAAAACGCCTCGGCATTTCTAAAATTCTTTCCTCGTCTTTCCATGGTTCAAAAGATAAGCGAGTTTGTTCGTTCGGCATGCCTGTTCTTTTAATCAGCGCCCAGGCTTCATTAAAGTTTCTAAAATAGTTTAGATATGCCTGTAAAACGATTTGTTCTAGTCCTTTAGCGGGTTGAAAAACGATGTCCGGTTGTTGTAGGAATCCATCGATGTCCAAACTCGTCAATGGGTTATAGGGTTCAATTTGCGCCCGCATGGCCAACTCATTATAAAAGTCTAAGGAAGCTCTCACCCCTTTATCATACCATTCCTTGGGCTGTTCCGACGACCAGCCACGTTGAGCAAGTTCGGCACGAATAAAGCATAAATCAGCATAGGTTAAAATGGGAAATATGCCAGAACCTTTTCCCCCATTATTGTCTGGATGAAATAATCGATCTTGAATGCGGGAAACCGTATCCAGAAAGAGGGTGTTTTTTCCTTTCTTAACGCTTAGGGGGCGTAAGAAGCGCGCTTTTTTCGGGTCCTTATTGGCTGATGGATTGGAATATTGGCCATAGTATCGGCGTTCGTCAAATACGGCATCTTTCGGAATGACCTCCTGCGCTTTTGCCTCTTCGAAATTTTCTATATTCCACATGTTTTCTTTGAAGAAGAGCTGCAATCTTGGGTCTTTGGTCTCCCACATATAGTCTACCACGCCATGTTCGCCCACAAAGGCGCGTCCATTGCCGGAAATATTCCAATTGCCGCCGGCGGTAAATCCTGCGCGCGCTTTGAATACCCAGCTTTCTGCGGGATTTTCAATAAGGCCGGCAGGATGGTTTAACACCTCCTTTACAATGGTCTTTACCCGTTCTGGATCTCTTTTCGATAAGCGCAAGGCTATTAATAAACGCATGGAATTTGCCGCTTTTGCCCATTTTTTTGCATCGCCCTGGAAGTATAAATCGGCCTGTCCGTAGGATACTTGTTCTTCCTTCTGAACCGTGCTTAAAATGGTTGCGGCTTCTTTTAAATCGGCATCAAATAAATGGTACAGTTCATCCTGCGTTTCATATTTCGGGGTTAAAGTTCCTTGATAACGGGCTTGAAATGCTTCTTTGTAAGGCAGGCTGCCATTCACATCCGACACATACCAATATTGGTATACCTTCAGGATGGTCGGAATCGCTCTTTTATATATTAACCGCGCTTGCTGTTCGGCCGGTAACTTATCAATAAGCTCTTGGATATCAACTAATATAGGGCCACTGTCTTCGAAGAATTTTCCATAGCGATGATTGGCGTTCGAGGCATTCTGCGTGACGTCAATGCTGTTGCCGGATCGTTGTAAAAAAACACGAGACCAACGGCTGATATAGCTGTAATTATCGTAAAAGGCTTCAAAATCATTGTCGTGGATGTTGATAATCGCCCGGGTGAGTAATAAATCAGGATCAAGGCTTATGACAGCATCGGGGTCGGTGTTATAGCGACCGAATTTATCTTTGTCGCATGCCGTTAAAAAGCAACATGCGGAAAGGATTAGGAGGGTTTGTTTTACAAATTTCATAGCAATCATAACTAATGCCGTTAAAAGTTGGTGTTTATAGTGAAAGAGAAGTTTCGGATTAATGGCGATCCACCCCCTAAGAAGGCAGAAACGGAACCATTAGACCGATAGTCTTCTGGGTTTAAATTAACAGGTAAACTATTGTATAAATAGCCTATATTTCTGGCGCTGATGGTCATACGTAGGTTATTTAACTTCATTTTAGAAGTTAAATTTTTCGGCAGGTCATAACTGGCGGAAATATCACGTAGCATAACCCAAGAGGATTTGAAGACTGATTTCTCCCGGATGCCATTTCCCCAGCCATAGGTTATATTGTAGTAGTTCACGGCATTTATCGGTTTTAATAAACCAGCATCCATCGCATCCTGATAACTCATCCCTTCTACATTGGTTCCATTAATTTTCACACCCTGGCCAAAAACACCTTCAGGAATCATTCCCCATGCTTCATTGCCTTTGGAATCGCTGTATGATACGCTGCCAGCTTCACCCATACGGCCGTAAAGTGAATTCGCAATCTGACCTGTTTGCATACCGTAATTGTACGTTGGTGAATAAACCAATCCGCCGAATTTAGCATCCAACATAAAACTTAAACTAAAGGACTTGTAATTGAATTTATTGATGATGCTACCTAAGAATTTCGGGAGTGTTGAACCTAGGGTTACTTCCCTTTCGGTGCCATGTGCATAATCTTGTGAGCGTACATAATAAGCAAGAGTACCTGATGCATTCATCACCGGTTGGCCATTGTACTTATGAGCTACCGCATTCCCTTGTTCATCTTTTGCCTGGTAGCGCGCATGTCCATACCGGGCAATTAAGGTACCGTATTCTCCACCGACTACAGCTATGGCTCGGATGCCATCATCTCCATCTAACTCATGGGTGGTTACGCCAGGTGCTAAATCAATAATTTTATTCCAATTTCGGGTGTAGTTGAAGTACATGTCCCAAGAGAAGTTTTGGGTTTTTATTGGGGTTCCAAATACTTTAAGTTCAATACCTTGGTTTCGGATCAAACCGCTATTAATTAATTTCGACGTAACGCCGCTTTCCCGGCTAATCGGCAAATTAATAATTTGGTTTTTGGTGTTTTTTCTATAGAAGGTAAAGTCAAAACCAAAACGGTTTTGCAACATCTTTATTTCGGTTCCGGCTTCCCAGGTGTCACTACGTTCGGGTTTTAAGTCGGCATTTCCGAGTTTCTTAGAGTCAAAACCATAATTCGGTATTTTATCGTAAATGTCACGCGGCAAATAATAGCCAGTCATAGCATTGTATACACTTGTTCCCTTACCGACTTGGTTGTAGGAGAATCGTAGCTTCCCATAATTGATGATATGTTGCGGTAGCTTTAACATATCGGAAAATGTCCAAGCGATATCCATGCCCGGGTAAAAGTAACTGAAATTACCGCGGCCATCCGGATACACCAAACTTGAATCCCAATCGTTACGACCATATAAATTCAAGTTGAGGTTTTGTTTATAGGTCAGGGACGCCTGGAAGAATGCTGATATAGAACGGAATTGATTGGGTTTATCTTCGTCCATAAACTTTTCACTGGCATTTGATAAGCGAAAGACATCCGGAATATTTAGTTTTGGAGCTCGTGCTCGAAGGCCGTTTCTTAAGGAATGGTTCAGTTCCATACCGGCCTGTGTAAATACCTCGAAGTCTTCAAAGGATTGATTATAATTCAGGTTGCTTCGGTAGCGAGTTTGTAATACTCTGGATGTGTAGGTAGCATAATAGCCTCCATGAAATGCCTTTTGATAGCCCCTGTTTTTTACCTCTAAGTGCGTGTTAAAGAGGTTTGCTGAAAAATTGTTTTCTAACTGAAAGTAACGATTGAAATTAATTTTAGCATTGAAAGAACCTCTGAAATTATCTTCACTTTGTTGTTGTTTATTTTCGTAAAGTAAAAATAAAATGGCTGCTTTCCCCGTCGGGTCAGTTGTATTGACACCGCCTTGAATCGGGTCTAAATAGTTATGTCGCCAATGGGCTAGGTCATAGGTGCGGGGCATCCCATAGGAAAGACTATAGAAAAGGTTATTTCCCATATTCCAGCGTTCACCGCCATATTGAGGATTGAAACTTTGTCCGTTTACATAAGTTGCATTGGCGTCTAAAAGCAGTATTTCACCAATACGATGGGTAGCACGGAAATTGAAATTATTTCGGGTTAATTTATTATTGGGTGCCACACCGTGTGAATACATGTTAGAATAGGAAAAGCGAAAGGTAGTTTGTTCGTTTCCGCCTTGTATTCCCAGGTTGGAATTCATATAACGGCCCGTTTGAAAAATGGATAGGGCATTGTTGTTGGCCTGGTATTTAATCATGCGGCCATCAATATCTTTTAAGGTTCTCCCATCGAATGCTGGTCCAAAACTATAGGCATAGTTTTGCGCTGGCATTAATTCATTTCCATCATTATCCTTTTGGAAAATCAAAGTTGGATTAGAACCTGGTCCATATTTATTTTGCATTTCTGTACTGGAGTAGGGCTTGTCGAATCCTTGGCTATGCGTAAAGTTTATGCCTAATCCTTTTTGCGAATAGCCTTTTTTGGTGCTAATTAAGATGACACCATTACTTGCTCTACTACCATATAAAGCGGTTACAGATCCGCCGTTTATCACCGATATAGACTCAATATCATCGATGTTGATGTTTTTAAGAATATTCCCAAAATCTTGGTCGCCTCCACGGTTCGGTAATACCACCTCTTCGTCCATGATAATTCCATCGATTACAACTAAGGGGGTGTTTCCATACTGGTTTAAAGAAGAGGCACCGCGAATTTGAAAGCGTGATGTAGATTGCGGTCCGCCGGTTCCAACATTGACTTGCAGGCCGGGAACAAGTCCTTGCAAGGCCGCAATAGGATTAATAGCATTTGTTTTACGGATATCCTCGCTGCTAATCTGGGTCATGCTATAACCCAATTGTCGGCGTTCGCGCGATTCGCCTAAACCCGTTATTACAACCTCATCGATGCTCGCCGATTCTGTTTGCAAGTTCACTTGCATGGTTTCTTTATCGACGCTGAGCACGAGGCTAGTATAACCGATAATGGAAAAACGTAGCTTATCGCCAATTTTAGCTTCTATACTAAATTGACCTGTAGCATTCGTTTGTGTTTTTTTTATGCTCCCAATGAGCTGTACGGTAACCCCTGTAAGCGGGCCTTGTTCAGAACGAACCGTTCCGGAGATGCTTTTTTGCGCATATACAGTTGAGATACCGCAAAGCAAAAGCAAGAATAGGAGGGATGTGATTTGTTTGTAAAGTAAATTCATCATTAGATTGGCAAAAAAATAAAGGTGTAGTTGTGTGATACAATGATTTAGTCTTGTTTAGTTAGTGTTGTATTAAAGTGGATTTTTGGTTAATTAATTTATTCTTTAGTGTAAATATTAACGCTAAAATACAAATTTGTTTCTAAATTTTGTAAAAAATTTATTACAAAATATTATAAATTTCTTTTAAGTAGTTGGTATTTAATTGTTAAGAATGTGTTTTCATCGTGCTGTCATCGTGCTGTCATTGTACTGTCGTCGTGCTGTCATCGTGAGGGGGTAAAATGTTTGCAAAATTTATTGGAAGGTGATGACATGATTTGGCATTGCTTGCAAACTACGGCACGCTTTATAATAAGTGCCGGCAAGTATTGTCATCGTGAGCGGAGTCGAACGACTGGTACGTCAGTGCAATAATTTATGCGTAACATATTTATTAACAATATTTTACACAAACATCTCATTTGTTGCCAGGAATGAGATGTTTATAAAAAAAGTTTTAAGTGACTTTATTATTTATTGTTGATTGCATTGACGTACCAGTCGTTCGACTCCGCTCACGATGACAGTACGATGACAGTACGATGACAACACCTGCCTAAACTTCACCCTCCTTTCATCCTCCTTTTGCTCACTTCCATTTCACCTCCCTTTCTCACCCCTTTCTCACCCTTTTCAATCCCCTTTGGAAAGGGGAGAAATAGGGTAGAGAAAGAGGGGACAAAACATTATATAAACATGATGATCTAACGCTTTGTCGGACAAATCAATAAGGAGCATTATGTGGCAAATTCATCCACTGCAATTATAGAAGAGTTGAATTACCTTTTACAACATTGGAATGGGAAAGAATTTTCGAAAGAAGGGATGAGGGAGGTTGATGTACAGACTATTAATTAAGAAAAAGGAAATTAAGGATTTGAATTAATTCCGAATTATCAACAATACCGTAATAAGTAAACATAGAGGAATAATAAATCGGTTATCCAGTATCGCGAAATCCGTTTGTTTTACTTTTTTAAAGAGTCCGATATAGTTAAAATCGCCGATGATACGGAAGGCGAAAATGGCGACTAAGATCCATGAAGCAATGGGCAACAAATCCAAGTTGTAAATAAAGATTTCAGGAAGATGAAGAACCAGGGTAAAAGCGAAGAAGGCTAAAGCCACGAGGATGCAAGGCAAAGGGCCGGGTATAAACAGAGGCTCGCCACTTACAGTGCTGGGTACACTTGCCATTTTCCCGAATTGGCCGCCAAAGGCCCAGTATAAATGTATTCCTGCGATACAGAGAAAAATAAAGGATAGGGTGTAAGTAATGAGCATAGGTTGTAGGTATGATGATGATTTTATTTTTCTTTGCTAAGATAAGGCTTTCAGGCTCATGCTGTTAAAAATATTTAACTAAAAATAGCTGTTTACAACAAATATTTCTTGGCAAGATATTTGGGAATCGCTTCTGTGAATTACACATAACAACCTATGAAAGCAAAAATTAAATTAGTATGCCTTGCCCTTATTGCCATGGGCTCTACTGCTTTAAGTTCCTGTAGCAAAGATTCGAAAGAGTTTCCTATTGAAGAGGCCGTAGGAACGTATCGCGGCACCTTAAAGGTGATGGTTCCTAAAGTGCCACATACCGAAATTAAAGATGCGAAAGTTACCATTACCAAAGTAAGTGATACCGAATTGCGGGTAACACCAGACCCTAAGTATGGCGCAACGGCGAAGACTTTTACCGTAGAAAGCATTGAGGGAGATTTGATGAATCCGGACGTAAATGACCCGAAAGGGATTTTTATTTATGAGGTAGCTGATAAATACCTATCGGTAACTACAAATAGAGAAGTGCCGACCGAGGCTAATTTTATTTTTAAAGGGAATAAGCAATAAGGTTATTCCCTTTAAATACTGTTAACTGATGTAAACCTATTTAATCGCCGCCAATCATTTTGGAAGAAATTCCTTTTTGGCGACCACGTTCTGCTAGAAAAATTCCGCCGATGTGCAGCAGGATAAAGATTGGAAACCAATACAATCCCCATTTATGTACGGTTTCGATGGTTTCTTTATAGGCCGTGAAAAATCCTTTTTCTATGGCAATGCCAGTGACAGCGGAAATGAAGACAAATACATAGAAATAGACGTAGGTTAGTCCTTGTAATCTTTCCTTCATTGGAATTTGCGATTTAAAGGGGTTGGGAAAACGAATGCCTTTGACCAGCATATAAATGATGCGAGCTAGGAAAGAGAAGATCATAATATGGGCAAATAGCTCGTGCCATTCCCACATGGGCGAGCGGATGCTTTTGACAATATTGCCGAGCTGCTCTTTGGATACGTTAGCAATATTGCTTTCCACGCTGCTGATGATGATGCCCTTGCTCATCCAATACATGCGTAAAAATCCGGTAATAAATAATACGGGCATGGCGATGGCCATAATCCAATGCAATAACCGGTGAAAGGCGGTAAATTTTTTAACGGGTTTGGTTTCCATGGTATTTCAATCAATTAAAATATTCGTGATAAGTGGCGTATGATTGTTTTATTTTCTCGATCAATTCATTTGCCTGTTCGGTGCTGCTGGCAGTTTCTAAGTCTTTAACCAAGGTGAGGTGCGGATGCAGCCATTTGTGTAATTCTTCGTGGGCCTTGCCATCCATGGTACAGCTCTTAACAAGCTCTTTGTTTTGTGTGCTAAGTTGTAGGGCCAACTGCTTGTAATCCGTTTGGTTTGCCTCTTGGTATTGGTTTATTAAGGCTTCGCCTTCTTGCGCATAGGGCTTCATTTCCGCATTTACTGGCCATTTTTCGCCTTGATTGAGAACAAGGCCTTCGCTGGTTTCAGCATGGTGATGTTCGGTTTCTTCTGGCAATGCTGCCGCTTGCTGTTTAGTTGTTTGGTTGCAGGCCAAGAGGAATAAGCTTGCAACGCCGATTAATACAATTCTCATGGTATAATTAATTTATAGGGTTTGATAAAAGGAATGTGTCTCGGGTATTTTTAGCTGCTCGTAGAAATATAATAAAGGTAGGTAAGGTTTTGATATCTTTATAGTAGGAATAAAAATTAATTGGAAATAATTTTTAGCCGGCAGATAAGCTATTGCGCTATCTTACTTCTTCCTACTTCCTTAATTCCTTAACAATATCTTTACATTTATTTATTTTATGTTATTTTATATTTAAAATATTTATAAATAAATTTGAATTAGTAAGTTTTATAAAGCTAATTTAATGAAAAATAGGTAAGCTAATTTGCAATAAGGGATACCCCGAAAAGCGAATACCACGATGAATAACATATTCTAAACCGTTTATTGATACATAAAATGAAAAAAATCACCCTTTTTACGGCTTTATTGTTTGCATGCAGCATACAGTTTGCCTTGGCTCAAGCTAAGTTTGAGAAGCCTAAATTATCCGATCCGAAAGCCTGGTCTATTGTGATGATTCCTGATGTTCAAAATTACTCGAAGTTCAATCGAAATCAACCCATCTTGGACTTGATGATGCGTTGGGTGGAAGATAATGTGGACAGTTTGAACATCAAAATGGTTGTTTGTGTCGGCGATTTAGTCGAGCAAAATGATATTATTAATCAAGGGCATGATGGTGACCAATCGGCACAGCGGCAATGGGAGTTTGTGTCGCAAACCTTTTCTAAGTTAGATGGAAAAGTGCCTTATATTACGGCTACCGGAAATCATGATTACAGCATCGACTTCTCGGGCAAGCGGAATTCCCGCTTCCAGGAGTTTTTTCAAATTGATAAGAACTTTAAAAATCGGCAAATCATTGTGCAGAACAGCACCAACGAGCATGGGCAGCCAACGCTGGAGAACTCTGCTTACGAGATTAAAGATATCAATGGGAAAGACTATTTGTTTATGACGGTGGAGTATGCCCCTCGGGATACGGTGTTGACCTGGGCGAGCCGTGTTGCTGCCTTACCTCAATACAAAGACCACCGCATTATTTTAACAACGCATGCGTACTTAAGTGAAAAGGATAAACGTACTGTGGCGGCGCCGAAATGGTTTATTTACGAACCTTATGCTATTGATAATCAAATTCAAAAATCGGAAAGAATTACCCTGCCTAAAGCTAATTCTGGCGAGCAGATTTGGGAGAAATTAGTGAAACCTGCCCATAATATCGACATGGTGTTATGTGGTCATATTTCAGGCGAAGGATACCGCGCGGATAAAAATGCTGCCGGAAAACCGGTGCATCAAATGCTTTTTGATAGCCAATCTGAAGGGGGCGGTCATAGACATGGTAATGGGGGGGATGGCTGGTTAAGGATTCTGGAATTTATGCCCGATAATACCACCGTGAATGTGAAAACCTATTCACCATTATTTGGGATATCCCCAACAACGCAGGAGCATGCTTATAAAACAGATGCCCGCAATAATTTCAGCTTTAAGCTTGGAAATTCAAAATAATAACAAGCAGGGTCAGCCTTAACCAAAGGCTGACCCTGTTTTCCCTCAAGGATTGCCTCCCGGCACCCTGCTAATGATCTTCTTTATTTATTTCTTGGATATTTTAATGAGAACTGGATAATGGTCGGATATGGCTTCGGTATAATCATCATGAATAATATCTATGCTTTTTACCTTCTTCAACAGCGTTTCATTGGTCCAGATATAATCAATCCTTCTCGGGGTTGATTTTTTTGTCATATTGGCCTTAATGGGTGCACTATGTTTGAAATTCTTGTTTTTCTCTCGAAATGTATCTTTTAATCCACCGGCAAGCATGGCATCCGTAACGGTATAATCTATCTGCCCATCGGTCAAGTTGTTGCGGTAGATGGTTCTGTATTTTACAATGGCTGTTCCGCTTTTAGGTTCTAGCCGACCTTCCAACTTTTGTAAGGACTTCAGCAAGGTGGGGCCATAATGGTCGGCATCTGATCGCGCCAAGGCATTAAAATCACCAGCAACCAAGATGTTCGCTTTGCCAGGCAGCTGATGTATGCGTTTTAAGATGGTTTGCACATCGCGTTGTCTGTCTTTCACCGTAAATGGAGCCATATGGGTAACCATAATATGCAGGTTTGCTACCTTGGCCATCAAGTAGCCATGCCACATGTCATCAATCTTAAACTCGACATCCTTAATCGGGAATTTTGAGCTGATGGCCAAAGGGTGGGTGGGGTTTAGTCCAGACTCTGTATTCAGGATGGCAGTATAGGGGTGGCCATAACTTGCCGCAAAGGAAGCTAATTTTTCTTTGCTAAAGCCATTCATTTCCTGGTAAAGGATAATATCGGGTTTTACTTCCTGTTGGATCCAGGTCTTATAGCGATTCATGATACTGCTATCGCCCTCAAAGCCATGCATCACATTGTAACTTAGGATGCAGAGTTCCTCTTGGGCTTGGCTTCGCGTAGCATAAAAACTGAGCAGGCAAATCAATACGGTTATTGCGTAGGATTTGCCTTTTTTTAAGGTTGAAAACAGGTCTTTGATTAGGTTCATTTGTTTATTTTGAAAGGGTATGTAATTAAAATAAATAATAATGAAATAAAAATAAACATTTTATAAATACTTTCTGTTGTTTTATGTTATTCTTTTATTAAGAAAAAGGGAATTATTTTTTCTTAATCGCTTTTAAGCGACTCTTTTTATTGGATGAAATTCAGTATTTTCAGGAGATACAATTCAAGGACTTAGATTAATCATATGGAAAGCAATCAAAAGCTGGTGTTTATTACAGGCGCTGCAAGTGGTATTGGTTTAGAAATAGCAAAAACCTTGGCTCAAGAAGGAAAAAGGGTGGTGATAACGGATCTGGACGCGCAAAAAGTAGAAGCTGCTGCAGCCTTATTACGATCGCAGCAGCTGGATGTTTATGCTTTGCCTTGTGATGTATCCAGTGAAGCGGCTATTGAGGAAGCAGTTCAGCAATCACAAACGCTTTATGGAGGCATAGATATCTTAATTAATAATGCTGGGATGCAATTTGTAGCACCTATTGAAGAGTTCCCGACCGCGAAGTTTGAGCTGCTGGTGAAAATTATGCTGGTGGCTCCCTTTATTACCATAAAGCAGGTGTTGCCGCATATGAAAGCGAAACGATGGGGGCGCATCATCAATATTGCCTCTATCAATGGATTGGTGGGTTTTGCGGGTAAGGCCGCATACAACAGTGCCAAACATGGGGTTATCGGCTTGACTAAGGTGGCCGCCTTAGAAGCTGCTGAATATGGCATTACGGTAAATGCGGTTTGTCCTGGATATGTGGATACGCCCTTAGTGAGAAACCAACTTGCAGACCTGGCCAAGACCAGGAATGTGCCCTTGGAGAAAGTATTGGAGGAAGTAATTTATCCCTTAGTTCCGCAAAAGAAGTTGCTAGCCGTTCAGGAGGTTGCCGATTATGTGGCCTTTTTGTGCAGCACAAAAGCAGGCGGAGTTACTGGCCAAGCGGTGGTTATTGACGGAGGTTATACCGCACAATAAAAGAAAGATTGTATTATACAGTTGTTGCTTAAGTATCCCATTTAGTTAATGCCTCCGTTGTTGTTGGCATAAAATTAATGAGTCTGTTTTGATTGCTCTCATATACAAAATCCTTTAGGCTCTTGCTGGTATACGGAGAAAGATCGCCGACAATGGCAAGATTCATTCGGTAATTAGCGAATTTCTGTAAAATTTCTCCTGCCAGGCCGTTTCTGAGTTCAAAGAAATCGGGGTGGATATTTTCAACGTGCAGCATGATATGGTCGTAGCCCTGATAATATAGATCCCCTAATAAATCCAATGCTTGCTCGCTATTACCAAAAAGAGGACTGTCGGAAAAAACCTCCGCTATTTTACCATGTTGTAAGTCGTGATTTTTAATTCTCATGTCTAATGATTTCAAGCTTTTTCAAAGCTGATGATTCTGTTCCATTTTACTTTTCCTATAAAAATAGGTAATAAACAAGAAGCTCCAATGCATATCTGGCAGATTATTTGCCTGTTAGTGTGTGAAGAGGTCTAAAATTATCACGGCACTAATCACTATCTATGAGAATCGTATTATCCTTATTTATTTTGCTGCTAAGTCAATGCCTATATGCCAATGATGGTGCTTTCTACGCTTCCGGCAATCAGCTTATCCCTATTAGTGAAACGGAAATATCCGTGCAGAAGGAAGTGTTGAAAATCAAAAAACTGGACAACAAGTATATTCAGGTGTCCGTGTATTACGAGTTTTTCAATCCGGGCAATGCCAAGGAAATCATCGTTGGATTTGAAGCCATGTCGCCCAATGGAGATGTGGATGGTGCTCCGAAGAATGGGAAACATCCTTATATGCGAGACTTTACGGTACAAATGAACAATAAGGACTTGACCTATCAGGTGGCTTATGTAGAGGATAGCTTATATAATCAGGCTGGAAAAATTAAGGCCATTGATTTAAAGACATTTAAAGGAAACAAAGAAGGAAATGAAGTAGATTTTTTCTATGTATATCACTTTAAGGCCAATTTTAAAAAGGGTAAAAATATCATTAAGCATACTTATACGTTTGATGTGTCGGGTGGAGTGGCCTACAACTATTATTTTGAATATGTGCTGACGGCGGCTAATCGGTGGGCCAATAAACAGATTGATGATTTTACGTTGGAAATCGATATGGGCGAGTTTGAGGATTTCTATTTGTCGAAATCCTTTTATAAGCATAGCAAGGATTGGAAAATACAAGGTCAAGGCAAGGTGCAGGACGTGGTGGGTTCAGCAAATTCCATATTAAATGTGGATGCTTCCAGGTTCTATATTCGGAAGGGTAGCATCGTTTTTCAAAAGAAGAATTTCAGCCCCAAAGGCGAGCTTTATATTCAGAGTTTCAGTCCCAATATAGGCGTTTCGGAAACAAAGGGAGTTGCGCAGTATTTACCTTATTCCATTTATGCACAGGATATGGCCTTTTATGGCGATAATAAAACAGCCAAGGAAAAGAAAATATTACGGAATCTACCCTATGCACGACGTGGCTATATATTTAAAGACAAGGAATTGCAGTCGGTTTATACGGGCTTAGCATGGTACATGCCTAATGCAAACTATTCGCCAACAGATGATGGCTTATGGCAAGCAGAAAAGGACTGGATGAAGCAATGGAAATAAAGAGCCATATTTCATGAAGTAATTTCATTAATTAGTTTTTACCAGTTCAACCCGTCTGTTTTTAGCTTTGTTTTCTTCTGAGTCGTTTGCTAGGAGGGGTTTCTCTGCACCGAAGCCTGCCGATTTAAGGCGATTCTGTTCTATACCATCCTTCGTGAGGGCTTGCAATACAGCATTGGCGCGTTGTTCCGATAAGGTCTTATTGTGTGCTGCATTCCCTGAATTGTCGGTATGGCCTTCAATGCTAATGTTCAGGCTGTTTTCTTTTTTCAAGGCGGCAGCAATTTCTTGCACCACTTCCTTGCCCTCTGCGGTTAGATCAGCCTTGTTGCTGTCGAAATTGATGTATAGAATAGCTTTTCCTTTTTGGGTCAACTCTTCCGCAATCTGATCGGCAGTTATTTTTGTAATTGTCTGTTCAAATCCAGCTTCTTGCAGGACATTCAAGGTGCCACCGGCATTATTCGCCGTATATTGGATGTAAATATTTCCCTGATCGGCACTCCGTATTGCCCAGAACTTAATTATACTTCCCGGATATCCCATATCGCCTTCGCCTCCTTTGTTTGCATCCTGCTTGTTATATCGATCGAATTCTGCCCGGGTAATTTCGCTATCGAATATTTTAACAGCACCAACAGATTCGAGGTAGTTGGCCATGCTTTTTTCAAAATAATGCTGTGAAAAATCCTCCCTTCGCTTTGGTGATACAAAGGTTTTATAAAGCTTGCCTTCAAAAGGGGTCATCTTGCCATCTACAGGGAAAAAGCAGACATCATAGTTTCGAACCATAGGCTTGTTCATTTCTTCTAATCCTTGTGGGAGATTGATGAAAGGGAAGTCGCCGATATCCGCAGTAGATAGGGGTAATCGGGTGATATCGAATGGGGTAGTGGCGGAGCTGTCCGTAGTCAGATTGCCGCTATCGGTTACTGTTGTTGAAGCGCTATCTAGCTGCTGACTTTCGCCTTCTTTTGGACTGTTGTTGCAAGCGAGAAAAAGAACTGTGCTCGCAAGTAATAATGCTTTTTTCTTCATTGGGGAACTCTTTACCGTTTCTGGTAAGCAAAGTTAGCATACGAAGATTGCTGTTGAAATACCGATAAACAGGAGTTTTTACCCTCCTAATTATAGGAGGTTTTCTTGCATAATAAGCATTAACAATTGGGAGGTATTCTTCACGGAAAACTTTTGCAATAAGTTCTTACGGTAGGTATCAATGGTTAGTTTGCTTAAAAACAATTCCTCGGCAATTTCCGTTGTTGTCTTTCCTTCTGCTAACAGCGCAATTAATTGTTTTTCCCTTTTGGTGAGAGTAGGAAAGCATTTGGATTGGCTTGCACGGGTTAATATGCTCATAACTTCAGGATCCATGACCACTTGTCCTTGCAAAACCCCTTCGACACTGGCTATAATCTTAGCCGAAGGCGTACTTTTTAGTAAATAGCCTTTGGCACCATTATCAAACATTTGTTTGATGGTACTCTGTTCGATTTCATTGCTCAAGGCAAGCACTTTTATTGTAGGGTTTTGTTGCAGCAGCTCCTTGCAGATGCTTAGCCCATTGCCATCGGGAAGGTTGATGTCCAACAGCAATACATCTAGATGTACCTTGTTTTCCAAAAAGGTGAAAAAGGCCTTAGCACTTTCGAAAGTGTGTACTTCGAATTTAGGATTATATTGCAATAATAGCATGCGAATGCCTTCCACTACAATCGGATGATCATCAAGAATGGCTATACTTATTTTCTTAGTCGACATGGATTTCAATATTTACTGCGGTACCTTCGCCGGGTTCACTTTCTATGCTTAGCTGACCTTGCATATAATCTACCCGACGTTGAATGTTCTGAAGGCCAATTCCAGGGTTCTTAACCGTGTCTTCCAGCTTGAAGCCTTGTCCATCATCTTCTACGGTCAATAGAATACGATTATCTTCCTGAATACACTGTACAATAATTTGTCTAGCTTTCCCATGCCGTATGGCATTAACCAGCAGTTCTTGCACAACGCGGTAGATGTTCGTTTGTATGAGGATAGGGATGTCGGGAGAAAGACCCGAAGATTGGTATTCGATGTGGATGCTCGATGGTGAAAATGCCGCACAGAGGTCTTGCAAGGCTATATCAAGACCTCTCGCCAAAAGGCTTTCGGGAATCATGTTACGGGCGATTCGGCGAACCTCGGCAATGGCATGTTCCAATTGCACGATAGCACGGTCAATTGTTGGATCGGGAGCATGCTGTTCCTGCCGAGAAGCAGACAGTTGGATCCGGATACCGGCTAAGGATCCGCCTAAGCTATCGTGTAAGTCCCGAGCAATGCGCTGTCGTTCTCTTTCTTCACCTTCCAATAGGGCGTTTGCAACGCCCAATTTGCTATCGGTTTCTATTTGCTGAATTTTATCCTTATTCGCGCGTTGCTTGCTTCGGTAAATGTATAGGATAAAGCCTAATACCGTTAATAGGAAAACGGCGGCAGCAGCAAATAATCCATTCAAGATGCGTTGGTTTTTTAAGCGTAGGGCGGTTTCGCTTTGTGCCGCTTCTAGGGTTTGTATGGCGGCATCCTTTTCCTGGGTTCTTAGTTGTACTTCCAGTTTAGAAATCTCTGCTGCAATCTGATCTTTACTTACCGAATCGCGATGTTGGATGTACTGTTGCCAATATGCCGATGCTAGTTTATAATCGCCAAGCTTCTCATAAGTCTTCGCATAGGCTGGTAATAACTCGCTTAAATCGATGGCAGCATATTTTGTAGGATGATGCTGTATGCTATCGATAGGGTGACTTTGTTGTAATAAATGCAGGGCAGCCCGATAATCGCCCATCCCCATACGGGCCTTGTGTCGTTGGAAATGTAAGCTGAGGAGGTAGCGAACTGGAACGCCATTAGTTTTAACCAGCGTTTGATTAATCAGTTGTTCTGCAGCTTGGAATTTCCCCGATTGGTTCAGCCGCATGGCAGCTAATGAAACGATACGAAGCTCCTGCGGAAGGCTAGGCGCTTGTTTCAAAAGCGACTTGGTGCGTTGGATAACCGAATCTGCCTTGTCGTTCATTAAGGTATGATACACATTCGCTAACACGGTCAGCGTATGGGCATGATCTAAAAGGAGAACTCGATCTTTGGGTTGAATAGATTCATAAATGGCGGCGGACTTTTCTAAATAGGGAACCGCTTTGTTGTTCATCCCTTGATTGTAAAAAGCTCTCCCCATCTCCAGGTTTATTTCCGCCTGAAAGTTTGGTTTTTTAAGCTTCCGAACCAAAGGGATTACATCTTGCTGCAGCATCGCAATCGCTTCCTCGGGTTGCGGTTGATTAATGAGCCAGGTTACCCGGTTGATGGATAGTCGATAGGCATAATCCCAACTGTCTGGATTTTTATAGCGGTTAAAAATAGCTAATAAGGCTTTCACTTCTTGCTTATCCTTATAGCTGCGGATAGACTGGTATCGGTAAATAGCATTTAGATATTCATTATCCTTGGCTAAAATTTTACCCTGCTGAAGAAACTGTACGCCTTTCGTGGAATCGTTGTCAATCCAGAGCTTGGAAAGGTGAAAAGCTGCCCTTGCCCGGATACTATCCGTATGGCCCGTTTTTAATAAGGTTAATAAACTATCGTTTTTAAGTTGATCATGAGGGGTGAGCTGTGCATAAAGCGCCGAAAGGGACGAAAGGAAAAAAAGTAAAAAACAAAATATCTTCATGCTATAGGTAAGGTGCTTGCAAATTAGCCAAAGATGCAGAATTAATAGGAGATTTTAAATACTAGAAAGAAAGAGGGGAGGAGAAAAGAGGAAAGACACTAGGAATGTTAAAGAGAGGTGGGCTTTGATGATAAGAAATAACTTTATCCTATTGTTATGAAGTATAGAGAAATTACATTCCAGAGCAAATCATGCAATTCAAAAGGAATTTCCATTAAACGAGTAGCACTTACCCAAATAATAAACCTACCTAGTTATTATTTTATAGTTAATTCAGACAGTTTTATTTGTTTTTCTATTTTAGGTCTCCAATTGTTTTGATCAAACATAGTGTCACAAATCTTTTCGTGATAATAGACTTGGATCCATAGCTTTTTCTGAAATTCTCCTATATGCTGAAATACTTTTTCAGAATGTATCATCAACCTATAGAAAAACTCTTGGTTGGGCTCTCGGTAGTTATTTAAAATTTTACTCAATAAATTAGGCGTAATATTAATATCATGCGCAAAATTGCTTCTTTTTGAGTACAAAGAATCTACATATTGTTTTAGAAATTGAGTGAAATAGTTTTTAGCATCATATGCAGGGTTTTGTAAATAATCTTCCATTCTCAATTTAAGCTGCATGAGTCTAGCATTGTTGATTTGTTCTTTCGACAAATTCTGCTGTCTTTTAAGCCTTGCCTTCATCAATTGATTAGATTCTGAATCTTTCTCCGTTTTTGAGCGATATCTAGAATCAATGCCAAAATCTATATTATTTTTAGTGCTCGTCATTGTCATATTGATTTATCACATGTAAAATTTCAGGAACCTCTAAACTCAGTGTTTTGCCAGTAATATTCATTTGATATTTTTCCATATAATGATTTACTAATGCTGATTTTGGAGTTAAGGAAATGCAGGCTAATTCTGCATAATCCATTACAGCAATCTTAGCTACATAGGCAATTAGATTCCCCGCTATTTTATCGTATTTTTTATGGTCACCTTTGTTTTCAACAGAAACTGTTAGCAGTCTTATATGGATTCTACATTCATTCGGAATCCTTTCAAAAGAAATGAGTCCTAAAATTTCATGTTCTCCTCTTATTATTAATTTTAATATTTCGAAAGCTTTTTCTGTCCTCCAATTAAAAAAATATCTCTTTTTAGTAATGGATTTAAAATCACTTTCATGAACAGGTAAGACTTCAATGGGAATCACATTTCCAGATGAAAGTTCAATAATGTTCATATGGTAAATATACCTTAATTATTCCATTTTATGGAACAAATTCCTTATCCTTTCCTTGAACATACCCTTCCCTCAAATTCAGCCCAAAACCCGCCCTTTACTATTTCCAGCCCTGCCTTTACTAGTTTAAGGTTTTAGTTTTGCTATTATTGTGAGAAGTTTGATGCATATTAAACGAACCGCCATGAAAAGAAGCCTGCTAACGATCCTCAGTCTTTTAACGATGCTTATTGCTGTGAATGCGCAAAGGGGCATTAATTACAACCATTCCTACGCCGGAGGCGGCAGGTTGCTGATGCGTGTAGATAGTGCAGCTAAAAATGTTTACTATGCCTTGATGTTTCCCAATCAGCCGAAAACAGCCTTAAATTATCTTCCAGAAGTGGATAGCATCAATCTTCAGATTTATTTCAAGTTAGATGAACCTGTAGAAAGTTATCGGTACAGCGTACTGGTCGATAATAAGCCCATCCTTGTCAATAAATCGATCGAAAAAGGGGAGTTAAAAACGGTCAATAGGCCAGATGAAGTGTTGCTAGCAAAAACACTGGGCGATTTTCCTGTAAAAGATAAAATAATCAGCATCCTGATTTACAGTGTTGAAAACCCCGAGAATATCTGGAAGTCTGTTTTTTATGGGAAGCGTATCCCCAAAGCGGTTATCAAAGCACTTTCAAAACGCTTTGCAACATATAAGGGAGTAGATTACGATCGCATCCTCAATCCGGAGGAAAATATTAAGCTTAGCATTACGGAAAAGGACGAACAGTTAACCATCTTAAAAGATGTTTCGGAAATTGATTACTTGTATTATACAACCATCAAGGACAAGCAAACTGGTCAAATCATATTCGAATCAAAGCTATGGGAATATGGGGGAACGGTTGATGAGAACGATAAATTTATGCCCTATGTTCGCCTGGACAAAAGCATCTTTAAGAAATCAGGAGATTATGAAATTAGCATACAACCCTTAATCGATTGGAAAAAATGCTTTGATTGCAAAATGTCGGCAAAGGATATCGAAGAATATACCGCCAGATATACCTTGTCGATAGCGTTAGAGCAGGTAAATTATACAAAAAAGGAGCTTTTACGGTATACACTGATGGCAGCCTTGCTTGTTGGTTTCGCCTTTTTCCTACTCCTTTATTTCAACAAAAAAGCAAACAAAAAAAAGCTGGCTCAAAAAGAACAACAAGAAAACATCGCGAAGCTGCAATTAAGCTCCATTCGTAGTCAGCTCAATCCGCATTTCCTGTTCAATGCGCTGGCAGGTATTCAAAACTTGATGAATAAGAACGAGGTGGATCATGCGAATCAGTACCTTGCCAAGTTTGCTCGCCTCACGCGTACTGTACTTGATGATAAGGAACGAATCAGCCTGTCGCAAGAAGAAAAACTCCTGCATGATTATCTCCAGATGGAGCAATTGCGATTCGGATTTACCTATAAAATAACGCATGCCGAAAGCCTAGATTTAACGAATATAGAAATACCGAGTATGTTGCTGCAGCCTTTTGTAGAAAATGCCGTAAAGCATGCTTTAGCAGCAAAAGCCGGTGCCGGAAAGATCCTGATCTCCTTCCTTCAGGAAGGCCATGATTTACTGTTATCGATTAAAGATAATGGACATGGCTTTGATGTCGCGAAACAACATACAGGCTTGGGGCTTCAATTAAGTAGGCACAGAATAGCCTTGCTGAATAGTATTTATAAAGAAAATCACATTACCTTAGGGATGGTGTCAAACAGCGATGGAACGAAAATAAACATAACATTAAAAGACTGGTTATAAGATGATGAAAGCAGTTTTAATAGATGACGAAATCTCCAACTTGGAAAACCTGCAGACTTTATTGGAAAAGCATTGTCCGCAGCTAAGGATTTGCGAAACCACACAAACTGTGGCTGATGCCGTAGCTGCCATACAAACGCATGAGCCTGAGGTCGTGTTTCTAGATATTCAAATGGGGGAGCAGACCGGATTTGATGTGCTCAAGCTTCTGCCAAAGCGTAATTTTGAAGTTATTTTTGTTACGGCTTATGATAAATATGGGATCCAAGCCGTGAAATTTGCCGCCCTAGATTATCTTTTAAAACCCATTGATATTGAAGAATTAGTGCTTGCCGTCAATAAAGCCGAACAGAAGATTGCCGCGAAGGTGCAAACTTCACAGCTTGATTTTCTAATGCAACAGCTTAGTAAGCCTGTTGCGAATAGCAGCAAAATTGCCTTGCCGATGCAAGGTGAAATAAGGTATGTGGCGCTATCGGAAATCGTCCGCTGTGAAGCCGACAATACCTACACCCACTTTTTCCTTTCCTCAGGTGAAAATATCCTGGTTTCTAAATCGCTAAAAGAATATGCTGACTTATTGAGCCCAAATGGTTTTTTAAGAACGCACCAAAGCCACTTGGTAAATCCTAAATACGTGAAAAGCTGGTTAAAAGAGGATGGGGGAGTATTACGCTTGGTGTCTGGTGAAAAAATACCCGTTTCGAAACCAAATAAGGAGACGGTAAAACTGGCGCTACAACAGGCTGGTGCTTAGGGGGGAGATTAGTATTGTCGGAATACCGCTATTTGAGTTTTTATTTAAATCAATCACGTAACTTTTAGTTAGTAATTGATTTATTAAAAAGAATCAACCATTCCGTAGGCTAACGCGCGTATACTTCGTTATCCAAAAGTCTGAACATATCCTCTTTCTCAAAGAAGATCTCTCCATCATCCGCTTTTGCAGTAATCACAATACCTGCATAAGGGTTTTGTTCGACTTCAATTACAGTGGCTGCTGTCCAATCCTTTCTTCCTGTAACTTGGGAAGAAATCAAAACTCTATCACCTGTTTTCATGCCTGTTTTATTTTTATTAAAGGTACTAAATTTGAAAAATATTCAAGGTGTAATATAGGAGGTTCAAATTGAAATTATTTTTTTAAGCAGCCTTCAACATATATATGGATAAGTATAATCAAGAAGAATTGTTGAGGGACTTATTTACCACCCTAGTCCAAACGGTTTCCTTCAAATCAATTTTTAATTATCTGTAGTTTGTTTAGTATTCCGATAAACGAAATCGTTATTACTTTTCAAATCTCAAAAGCTACAATTTTCTAATCCCTGTATTTAATTTTTAAAAATATTAATTAAGCAATTTGTTGTTATATTTTCGTGCCATTTAATTTCATTTGTTCTTCAATATTTCTTTGATTTCCAATTGAAAGTTTTTGATTTTGCTCAAAGCGATGCAGTCTGAATAGGAGGTTGTATAAATCCGTACTACTTATAATTTAAATTTTTAATAAAGCGAATAGTATGAATAGAACTTAATTCAAGTTAAAAGGTATATTTATGAATTATTTATTATATATTGAATTACGTTTTACCAATTTTTAGTGATACTACCTATTGAAAAACCCTAAATGGCAAAGAGATGAAATAATACTTGCTTTGGATCTGTACTTTGATCCAGATAGAGGCAGTATTGAGGCGAGAAATCCCAATATTATTAAACTTTCAGAAACGCTAAATAAACTTCCAGTTTTTCCTGAAAAAGTTGACTCAGAAAAGTTTAGAAACCCCAATGGTGTTGGTTTAAAACTATCCAACTTTTTAGCATTAGACCCAGGGTATCATGGAAAAGGGATGGTAGCTTATAGCAAACTTGATAAAGAAGTTTTTGAAGAATTCTATAATGATAGAGTGCGTTTAAAAAATATTGCGGATCAAATAAGAATAATAATTAGTGACGAAACACTTCGAAAGAATTTGTACCAAATTGAAGATGATGAGAATTTTGAAGTTGAGGGTGTTTCAGAAGGACAAGTTTTATACAAATTCCATAAATACAGGGAAAGGAATAATAAGATTATTTCTGCCAAAAAGAAAACGGTTTTAAAAGCAACTGGAAACTTATCATGCGAAGTTTGTCAGTTTGATTTTTATAAAACTTATGGTGAATTAGGTTTTGGTTTTATAGAATGTCATCACATAAGACCAATCTCTGATTATTTTGACAATATGGAAACTAAAATGTCTGACCTAGCATTAGTTTGTGCAAATTGTCATAGAATGCTTCATAGAAATCTTGGAAGTGTAACTATTGGTCAATTAAGAGATAGAATAAAACATATTTAATTACCAATTCCTGATTTCTACATGCTAGCGAAGAAACTTATAATATTACAAAAGGTTTTCAAAAAAGATGCTATTTCCCAATTGGGTTAAAACACTTTAGTTTTTTTACACGTTTAAAATCATTCAGATTCCTAGTGTGAAGAGTTAAATTGTTTACTACTGCTGTTGCGGCTATGATACTATCGCCTAGTTTCAAATTATGTTTTTGCCGGATTTCTATTGCTTTATCAAAAATTGGCTTTGAAGGAATAATTATACTGGAATATTTAAAGATTACTGAAAAATAATCTTTCTGGTTTTCTGTGAGTAAATGATAGCCTAATACTTCTACTCGTGAAATTTCTGAAATATTACAGTCTTTTCTCATCAATAACTTTCGAAGGTATTTGTATTCTTCCTCATGGGAATAGATAATGATATTACTATCAATAAGCATTATTTTTTAAATGGTAATTCTCTATCTTCTCTAATATTTCTTTCCCACTCCGCAGCATCTCCAAAAGGTAATTTAGAGTCAGACTTATAATTAAGAATTTTTTGTTTGATTGCTTTCTTGTCAATACCTGACTCCTTTTTTTCAAAATCAATATTGAGCTTTTTAGCTAAAGCCAATATTTTGGCTATTTTTTCCTCATTATCGGATTTTAAAATAACTTCCATGTCGACATTATTGAATTCACATAAAGATAAGTATTAATCACAAAAAATTGGAGAAGAAAAGATTAATTTAATCCAAAACCGGCCAAAATTTCAAATCCTCCACCAACAAAAAAAGCCACTTTTTCAAGTGGCTTTTTCTCTGTGAACCCGTTGGTACAGAACTCGAACTCCTTTCTGGAAGATTTAAGACGATTAAACCAACTTAAAGACAGTCCGTACCAATCTGATATATTCGTGGAAAAGATTAATAAAACTAAAGAATCCATATCTACCATTAAAGGGAGAAAATTTAAAAGGTAATATCCTCAGCTATATTATTTTGAATTTTTCATAGCTTTCAACTTTTTTAATTTCAAATAATTCCAGTAGTTTTTTTCTTATAGCATTGTCAGTTTTTTGATTTTTGTCCTGTTTACTTAGAACTAAGTCGATTGAAATTTGAAAATCTGAATTTTCGTCTTTAGATTTCACATAATCAGGAAAGCCAAGATTAATTATTGCAAAGCCTTCAATACCACTATAATTCAGTTTATATCTAAATTTTACTGCGCCAAATATTAATTTGGGAAAGTATTCGACCTTATTAAGTAATATGTGGTTCTGTAGCCCTTTTCCATTCAGTTTTAAATTGTCTATTTCATCTAAAAATATCTTTACATCGTTATGGCTTTCAACATTCTCATCTAAATAAACATCAATGTCAGTTATAGATTTGAATTCGAGATAAATATTGAAGTCACTTGCAAAGGAATAGAAAAATTTAATTCTTGAAGAATTATCAAAATGATTAAATTTAACGGTAATAATATCATCATTTGAACTGACTATTGATTTTTGAAAGAGCTTTTCTTTCACCACATTCATAATCAAATTATTGACTTCAAAAGTCTCTTTTGATGTTGAGTTTTGTTGCACTGAAATCTGAATGTCCTGTTCAGAAACTTTCTTCAGTGTTATCGCTCCGTTGTGATAGGTTTTATTATTTGTCCAATCACTAAGTAGGTTCTCTCGTTCTATCTGATATTCAAATATTGCAGTGTTTTCGTCTTCGAAATAGAAAGTTGGATTACCAATGATTTTATAATTTGGTTTGTATGTATGTTTGTCAACAATTAGAGTATGCAAGTCAATTGCAGTATCAAAAATATCTGTAAAATCAAAGTCTAAATTGCATTTGATTGAAGAAGTCCTATATTTTATACTTTCTTCTTTCGTTTTTTGCGTGTCGTATAAAACAGAATAATCCCTCGGACTTATAACACTTTTCATTAACAATGGAACAGAGTTATTCTTCTCGTTATGACCAAGAAACACTCCTTTTTCTCTCATAAGAAAGTTTATGTTTGCGTTTGTGACATTAGATTTAACAAGTAGCTGTCTTATATAATCTCCTTGAGGTAAAATATCTTTATTCATATCATTAATTTCTAAAATCAGACGGGAACTTCTTTATTTCTAAATTTTCACCGAGCTTATACATCGGAAATTTTACAAGCTTTTCTTTCACAATATTTTCATTTGTCAAATAATCATACGTCTTATAGCTCAAGATTATTTTATCAACTGCATTTAAATGGTCAAATGATTTTGCAAAATTTAAAAGTTGTACAAATTGTTCTTCTTCGAAGTCATCATTTATGAATATACTTAATGTAATTCTGTTGTTCTTTGCTGTCCTTAGTGCAATTATGTCGGAGTATAAATAGTTTAAAGGAAAGATTTTTCCATAAGAGTTTTCTTGAATGGAAGTGAAGTTTAGACCACTATTGTGGTAGACAAAATCAACATTATCGTTCCCAAATATTTCTTTTGTTCTAAAGATACTCTCATATAAGAAATTGACTCTGCTATTGTCCAATAGTATTATTTTATCAAAAACTAAGTCCGTATCAATTTGAATGTTATCAACCTTTGAGACTAAATCAAAATTCAAATCACTTGTATTTGACAACCAAACTAAAATGCCGAAAATTTCTGTTTTGTTAACACCTGTAAAATTCTGATTTATATTGTTTTTTAATTTAGAGTTGTAAAAACACTCTAAAGTCTGAGCTAAATCTTTTATGTGGGATTTGAACAGGGTTGACGGATATTTGGGGTATTCACCTCCTACATACTTAGATGAAATAATGCCGATGTCAAGACTATAGTCTTCTAATGGACTTTTATAGCTAATCAGCCCGTCTATTCCGTGAGACGATTTGTTTGATTCTGCATATTTGTCTTTATGTTTAAAGCCCTTAATACAGTCGATTGAAGGGTTTTCTATTAAAGAGTTGAAGTTCAAGATATTTTCAAAAATAAATTTGACTATATATTCGCCCTTTTCTCCAATGGATTTCGACCATTCTCCCATATTTAATTTGTTGGTTTTAAAAGTTACATACGGTTTGATAACGTTTTTACAGATTAAAAGAAATCAGTAAAAACGGCTGAAACAAAAAATATTGACAATATAGATAAAAATATCATAAAAATGATGTTGTCAAAGCGTAAACAAGGAATAAGATGCTCATTTAATCTTTAATTATCTTCCCCGACTTCGACCTGTATCATGTAAGAAACCCATTGTAAAGGATAATATTTGTGCATAGATAGTGATAGTGTACAATTTAAAAACCTTAGCTATGAGACATCCTTTGAATAACATTGTGGCTGAAATACAAAAGCAAGAGAGAAAGCTATCAGCCGAAACATCCAGTTTCATTGATGAGGCATATAAGATGACGGTTTACCTCCAAGAGTTATTATGCAGTGTCAAAGACGATGTGATAAAAGAGGGCTTTTCCAGTAAGGATGAGGAAATCCATTTTTTTAAACAGATAAAGCCGAACATCCTCGGAAAACTTATCTATTACAATAAGGTGTACCGGATTGAGACGGCTTGCCCAGTGGACAATGGCAATCTTAACCAAAATTACTATGCTTTACAGCTTCGGGGATTGAAACAGGAATACACCGAGCATGTCTGCAATTCCGATTTTTACCGCTATTACCGTTCCGGCAGAACAGACCGTGACGGGAATTATTTCACATTGGGAAACATTAATTATTATGACGGGCTGAACAGCTTTGTCTTTGAAATCGACCCCAAATTTTCCACCTACTTTGATTACAAGGTGGCGAAAATCATCGCCAACGAATTAATCTATAACTACCTAACGACAAAGCTAAGCCCCGAACAAAATCCAGATGTCCTGCTACAGCATGAGGAAACCAAAGATGTTTTTTGGACACAGTCGAAAAATGCCCTTATCGAATTGGTTTATGCACTCTACGCCTGCGATGCCATTTCGCACGGGAAAATAGGCATCCGCAAAATCAGCATGGTATTCCAAATCCTGTTCCGTATCTCGCTGAACGACATCCATAACAGCTTCCACCGGATGAAAACCCGTGCAGGCTCACGGACGTTGTTTTTAGACCAACTCAAATACAGCTTAGAGGAATATATGGACAGGGAAGACAACTTGTAATTTTGTCTTCTCTTTCCATCAAAAAGGACAGCATCAATCGGTGCTGTCTTTTTTTGCCCGTTTGCCTATATGTGTCTATCGGCAAATCCATTGATTTGGATGCCGACCGATTGACCAAAAGTGCGAAAAGCTCCTAAAAACAGCACTTTACATGAATTGTAAAAAAATGAAAAAAGTGCCTTTTTGATAGACACGTATCGGAAGACAGCCTGCGCCAATCGCTCCAATTTTGTGGTGTTAGAAATCATTAAAAGTATTTGCTATGAACATCGACAGAATGGAATTTATCGCATGGATGGAACGTATAATGGAGCGTTTCGATATTTTGAAAGAGTACGTCCTAAACATCAAGAAAGAACGGCACAGCATAGACGGCGAGGAACTACTGGACAACCAAGACCTGCTCCTCATGCTGAAAATCAGCCACCGTTCCCTGCAACGATACCGCTCCACGGGCAAGCTACCGTATTACACCATTAGCGGAAAACTGTACTACAAACTATCTGATGTACACCAGTTCATCAGGGAAAGTTTCAAAGCACCTATACGGCGTACAAAAGAAAACCGATGACAAACCCTACCACGAAAAGACAGGTACGGCTATGCCGTACCTGCTTCGCCTACTTTCGGGCAATATAATCTTTAAATAATCAATATCATGAGCGAACAGACAATTGAAAATCCACAGCAATATCCCGAACAGCTTTCGGATGTGCTGTTGGTGATGGACAAGGAAAAAAAGAAAATCCAAGCGGTCACGGGTGTTGACGAAAACGGCAATCTGAAAACCGTTGATGCCACCAAGAAGAACCAAAGCCAATTTATGCGGGTTGAGAGAGCCGGAGATTTATTTACAAATTTCTTCTCCAACTTTTGGCGACAGCTTAAAGACCCGACCCATTTTTCATTCTTCAAAGTACCTGCAAAGGAAGCGGTCGAAACCGCCAAAGAAATGCAGAAACAGGTCGATGCGCCCACCAAAGAGGGCGAGGCTGTCATGGCAAAGCATGAGGTCAAAGAGCCAAAGGAGCAACAACAGGAAACCAAAAAGGATGTGGAAGCACCACAGGCGACACCGGAAGCGCAGCAATCACAGGAAAAAAGCGAATACCGCTATAAGGCGGAAGATGTGGACTGGAATTATTTAGCGCAATTTGGGATAAACAAAGAGAGGCTTGACAAAGACGGGCAATTGGATTTGCTGTTAAAGGGCTATAAGACCAATAAGGTATATCCCACAAGCGTCAATTTCGGTGCGGTTATCATGCGCTCGGATGCAAGGCTCGGGTTTCAAGACGGTGAAGACGGAAAACCTGTACTTATGATGTACGGTGTACGGCATGAACCCAACCTCAAAGCCCCTTTCTTTGGTCACGAGTTTACCAAAGAGGACAGGGAAAACCTGCTCAAAACCGGAAACATGGGGCGTGTGGTGGAATTGACCAACCGCAAGACAGGCGAAAAGATACCGTCCATTATCAGTATCGACCACCTAACGAACGAGGTTATCGCATTCCGGCAGGATAGGATAAAAGTACCCGATGAGATTAAGGGCGTAAAACTGACCGAAGACCAAAAACGGGATTTGAAAGATGGGAAAGCCATTTATTTAGAGGGGTTGGATTTTAAGAACAGTACGAACAAAAATGCCCATGTGCAGTTCAACGCCGACAAAAAATATACGGAGTTTCTCTTTGGTGATAAAGCCCCCAAACAGACACAGGAAAACGACCCGAAATACTACCGTGGCAAAACGTTCTCCGATGAACAATACAAGCAACTCACCGAGGGCAAGACGATTTACGTTTCGGATTTCAAGGATGGAAAAGGAAACCCGTATAAAGGATATGTCACGCTTAACAAAGAGACGGGAAATTATGATTTCAGCTTTAAAAACCCCAATGCGTTGAAAAATAAGGCACAGCCTACCGAGGCGCACAAAACACAGGTTGCCGTAAACTCCAACGGGAAAACCAACGAGGCTACCAAGCACATCAACGAGCCTCTGAAACCGGAGCAACAAAAGCCGAAAAATCAAACACAACAGCAACGGCAGAATGAACACAACCGTCCGGCTAAATCCAAAGGGGTAAGGAGATAACACCATTAAAAAAACATTTCTCTTTGGAAATCCCCTCTCACAGAAAACGGAGGGGTTTCTCAAAGAGAAATCTAACATTCAACCATTCAAATGAGATAGTATTATGAAAGCAATCATTGCAGAAAAGCCAAGTGTGGCGAGGGAAATAGCTACCCTATTGGGAGCGACCGAAAAACGGGATGGCTACCTCACAGGGAACGGCTACGAAGTTACGTGGGCATTGGGGCATTTGGTAGGACTGGCGATGCCCGAAGATTACGGGGTATCGGGTTTCCAAAGGGAAGCCCTGCCCATATTGCCCGACCCTTTTATACTGACGGTACGGAAGATAAAAAAGGACAAAAGTTGTGTTCCCGATAGCGGAGCATTAAAACAGCTGAAGATTATCGAACAGGTCATCGGTAGATGCGATAGTATCATCGTGGCCACCGATGCCGGACGTGAGGGCGAACTCATCTTTAGATATATCTACGAATACCTAAAGTGCCGGAAGCCCTTTGAACGTCTATGGATAAGCTCACTCACGGAAAAGGCGATTAAACAGGGTTTTGACAACCTAAAAGCCGGAAGCGAATTTGACGGGCTGTACCGTGCCGGACAAGGACGGAGCAAAGCCGATTGGCTTGTGGGCATCAATGCCTCGCAGGCGTTGAGCATTTCGGCAGGGCGTGGCGTTTACTCGCTTGGTAGAGTACAAACGCCAACGCTTGCCCTTATCTGCAAGCGGTATTTGGAAAACAAAGACTTTGCCGTCAAGAAATACTTTCAAATCCAGTTGGAACACCGCAAAGAATTTACAGACTTTAAGAGCCTTTCCAAGACCAAATGGGATGACAGGAAACTCGCTGACGATACACTGAAATCCATTCTGCGTATCGGAACAGCGACCGTTACGGCAGTGGAAACCAAAACAGTTACGGAGCAACCGCCTTTGCTGTTCGACCTTACGGGATTGCAGAAAGAAGCGAACAAAAGGGCTTTCTATACTGCCGAGGAAACATTGAACATTGCCCAAAGCCTGTATGAAAAGAAGTTTATCACCTATCCCCGTACAGGAAGCAAATACATCCTCGAAGATATGTGGTCGGAAATTCCTGCACTGGTAAGGAATTTGGAAGCCCGTGCTTCCTGCAAAAAAGCAGTCGGAAAAGTGAAATGGGGTCGTTTCAACAAACGCATCGTGAATGATGTAAAGGTAACAGACCACCACGGTCTGCTGATTACCGAAAAAATCCCGTCAGAATTAACGGCACACGAAAATGTTATCTATGATATGATTGCGCACCGCCTACTGGAAGCTCTTTCGCCTGCCTGTACCAAAGAAATAACCGACATTGGATTGCAGGCTCTGCACTATGACTTCACATTGAAAGGGTGTAAAATCCTCGAAGCCGGATGGCGTGGCATCAAAGAAAAATTTACAGACGAGGACAGCGAGCCTGTGCAGGAACTGCCGGAATTAAAGGTCGGTGGTGAGCTGAAAATCAAAGAGGCATCCGTACTGGAAAAGAAAACCAAACCGCCTGTGCTTTACACCGAGGCAGGTCTGTTGTCCGCAATGGAAAATGCCGGAAAAGAGATTGACAACGAGGACGAGCGGAAAGCCCTAAAAGACATCGGCATCGGTACACCTGCCACAAGAGCTTCTATTATAGAAACGCTTTTTAAAAGGGATTACATTCGGCGTGAAAAGAAATCCCTAATCCCTACCCATAAGGGATTGCAGGTTTACGGGGCAGTAAAGGACAAAAAGATTGCCGATGTAGCCATGACCGCCGAATGGGAAATGGCATTGCAGAAAATCGAAAACAACGAGGCGGATGCAGGTGCTTTTCAGTGTGAAATGGAAACCTATGCCACTTCCATTACACGGGAACTTTTGGACACTGGCATTGCCAATGAAAAACAACCGGAACTGACCTGCCCCAAATGCAAGAGCCGTCAGCTATTGATTTGGAACAAAGTTGTAAAATGCCCCGATGAGGCTTGCAACTGGCTTCAATTCCGTACCGTGTGCGGAGTGCCGTTGAGCGTTGCCGACATAGAAAGCCTTGTGACCAAAGGAAAGACCAGCCTTATCAAAGGCATGAAAAGCAATTCGGGCAATAAATTCAATGCCTATATCGTCATGAACGATAAAGCCGAAACCTCCTTTGAGTTTGACAACAGGAAACCAAAAAGGAAATAAATGTTTTTTTTTGGACGGCATACAGCGTGAGGGATAGAAGCGACATCCTTTTGCGGTCCTCGCAGATCCGCAAAAGATACAGCGGATAGCCCGACCCGTCTGCATTTTTTCGTTAGCCTGGGCATGGGGGTTAAAATGCAGACGGTGGCACGCCCAAACCCTACTTTTCGTCCTGCTCGTCCATTCTCCGTATAAGTTCCTCCCGAAGCGCATCAAGGAATTTTGTACGGTTCATCTTCCGGTTTCTCAACTCCAAATAGGTCTGATAAAAATTGCCCAAGTCAATATCAAAGGCACTTTCAAAGTATTGGGCGACTTCCCTTATATCATTGTTCCCATTGTCAAACACGCCTTGATAGTGCAGGGCATAAATCAGTTCTATTAATGCCACTTTGCTACCTGTCCATTTCAGCCTCTTTTGATTTTTCGATTTATCTTTTTGGAATTTGTTATACAACTGGTCTTCGATATAGACCTGTATCAAATCATTGGCTATTATCTTGGCGACCTTGTAATCATGTGAAGTGGAAAAGGACTGGTCAGACTGGAAATAATAAGTGTCCAACCATAGCTTTATATCATGGTTGCCCCGTAAAAACATTTTCTCGTCAAGAAACGAGTTATTGCTACGGTAGTACTTATAAAAATCGAGGTTGTTATCAAAGAACCTTTTTAGTTTTTTCAGTTCTTTGTTGAGGTATTTCCTTATGGGTTTTGCACCATAGGGTTTCTTTGTCTCGATTTTGTAAATGGCATTGTAGTAAATGAGTTTCGCTACAATGGCAGGTTTCTGATACTTGAAAAAACGGATTTCTTCATCAGTATTCTTAAACCCTCTTTTCAGCACATACCCTTTCAGTTCGGACAGGCATTCAAGAATAAGGTGTATAACGGCTTCAATTCGTTGGGTGGAGCAATCGGCTTCAATTTCCAAATCGTTGATACCCGTTTCGAGTTTAGATAGTGTTTCATTGTAAAAATTATTCATACTTTATTGTTAATTGGGAGTTCCGTATTACTGATAATAAAATTGTATTATCCGGTTTCTTGCAGATAACGTCAATTTTCAAGTGTCTTTTAAAAAGAGAAGAATCGGAAAAATACCTTTCTAATAAAAAAGTACTTCCCGACATTCTCTTTCATGATTACCATAGTTTTGGAACTAAAGCGCATATTGGGTTAAGAAATCCATATGCATAATTTTATCCATATAAGTATGTTTATGAATTATTCTATTCTCTCACAACTGTAGCCCAAGCCAACCATACAATGGATAATTTTATTCGTTTCTATTTCAGGTTGATTGGCTTCGACTCTCAAAATTTTTTCATCATCTTCAAGATCAAAGTTGATTTTATAGTTTTGATATAAGGATAAAAGAAAAGCTATCGCTTTATTAGTGTCGTTTTCATTTCGAACGTTAGTTTTAAATATTTCAACTGTTTTAATCTGCATTACTCCGGATGTTAAAAAATACGAATAAGTTCATCACGAATAATTGTGTTGTTCGTTGATAGAATACCTAAATTAGATTTAATACCAAAAGCATTACCTACGGTATCTGTCACTACGCCACCCGCTTCCTCTACGAGCAGGCTTCCTGCCAACCAATCATATATATCATTTCCAAATTCCCAAAACGCTTCCAATCTTCCACATGCTATATATGCCATTTGCAATGAGGCAGGCCCTAAAATTCTTAATGCAAAAGTTTTGGGTATTACTCTTTTCATACTTAAAAGTGTTTTTTCCAATAGTTCTTTTTCTCCGTCATCTCCATATCTATGAAAAGTGCTTACAAACGCTGAATCCAAAGTCTTACGGCTATTTACTTCAATCTTAATTCCATTGAGGAACGCTCCACCCCCTCTTTTAGCGGTAAACAGCTCGTCTTTTTCGGGATAGTAGAGTATGGAAAATTCAGGCTGATTATTTCTCATTAATACTAAAGAAATTACCCATGGGAAGCATCCCTGTAGGAAATGTACAGCACCGTCCAATGCATCACATACCCAATAATCCTTATCCATTCCTTTTTGTTGGGCCACAATGTTAAATTCCGCATCAGCCCATGCAATATCGGGAACAATTTTATTTAAGGCAGTCCTAATTGCATGCTCGGCGAATGAATTGGCTATTTCAAACAATTCGACCATCCGTTCCTTTGAAACACCTTGCTCTTTAGGGACATACTTCTCTTGTAATTCCCGTGCAACATTTTTTATTATTTCTGTTGCTTGCATCTGTAATTGATCCATTTCTTCTAATATTTTAAATTGATACTGCAAATTTCAATTTAAAGGCTTAGATAAACAGAATACAAAGGAAGGGAAGATTAGGACATATCGCAGAATTGATTGCGAAAATTCATGGGTGAAACTCCAGTGGTGTTTTTAAATAAGCGAGTAAAATAAGATGCTTCGTTGAATCCAAGCTCAAAAGATATTTCCTTGATAGTCAAATTTGTGTGATATAATAAACGTTTTGCTTCAATTATAATAAAATAATGAATCCAAAATGAAGACGTCTTCCCTGTATAGCTTTTAACCATGTCATTGAGATGTGATACAGATATATGAAGTTTCTTGGCATAGAACGCAGGAGACTGGACTTTAAGTGTTTTGCTTAAAAGTACTTTAAAAGAATCGGATATGATTTTCCCCTGTGTTTTAACATTATCATTCTTTCCAATATGTTGTACAGGTAGATTAGCAATGGACTGGAATAGCAAAGCTGTACTCAAATGGACAATAATCTCTTTAGTGTAAGCTTTTCCCTTGTTTTCAAATTGCTCAAAAAGCAAATCAGCTATACGAAAGAGCTTATCTATTTGTTTATAATCTAATGTAATAACTTGCTGGGTAGGATTTAATGATTGCAACTTACATATGATAACATTTGGTATAAGAAAATTTTCAATATCAATGTTATAACCTTTACAATAACTTATTTCCTCCACATAATGTGTCTGCAAGGGGCTTACGATTATTATTGAGGGAGAAGTTATCGCAATTTTTTCCGATTCAATAACAACTGTTCCCGAACCCTTTAGCAAATATATAAGCGAAAAATAATCTTCTCTATGAACAGAAAATGCTTCTTCCTTTGATGTGTCCAATTTGGAAATTTCAATGCCTGCATAAGCATTTGTGTTTCTCTCGATGGTATGAATTGCCTGCTTCATATTTCAGTATTCATTTTCTTTTCGTGTAGGTTTAATAAGTCCTTTCTATATTGGCTTCCCCATGTTATCATTTCTTCAATCAGTTTACTTAAAGTCTTACCCTGCTTGGAAAGCTGATATTCTACTGTAATAGGTTTTGTTTTTATTTCAGTCCTATGTATTAGTCCATTTAGCTCTAAGTCATGTAATTCTTTTGATAACATTTTTTTTCCAATACCATCAATAGTATGTAAAAGTTCCATAAATCTCATTTTCCCTGTCACCAACAATGTTCCAAGAATAAATATCTTCCATTTGCCACATAAAATATCAGAAGTATCTTTTATAGCTAATATCCTTGATTTGCATAAAACTTCCTCAGCGATCGTAGTATCTTTTTCCATTGCATTAATTTAATATATAAATCGAAATGTCACTGTAAAAATATTAAAAATAGAAAAGGTATCCTATCGGAAACCGGTTTCATACAAGGAACCCATAGTGATGAAAATATCAATCTATTATAGTTTTGGAATGAAATTAGAACTTAATGATTATGCATTTAGAAAACAAAACAGCCCTAATTACCGGAGGAACAAGCGGTATAGGGTTAGCAACAGCAAAGCTTTTTTTACAAAACGGAGCAAATGTTATCATTGCGGGGCAGGAAACTGCGAAAGCCCGAAAGGAACTCGCTGACTATGATGATAAAAACAAACATTTCTTCATTTACGACACAGCAAAAATGAAGGATATTGAGCAATTGGGAATATTTGTAAAAGATACTTTCTCTAAACTTGACATTGCTTTTCTCAATGCCGGAGTTGCCAGATTCGCACCATTGGAGACAATTTCAGAAAGTTTTTTTAATGAAGTAATGAATATCAATTTTAAGGGTGCATTTTTTACATTACAAAACCTTTCAAAACTATTTTCGGAGAATGCTTCAGTCGTTTTAACTGCATCTGCAGGAATGCACAAAGCTCATTGGGGCTCCAGTATTTATTCTGCATCAAAAGCTTCACTTAGAAGTCTCGCTATATCACTTAGCAATGAATGGGTAAATCGTGGTATTCGTGTAAACGTAGTTAGTCCTGGGACAACAGACTCCACATTATTACAGAAATTAGGATTGGAAGGTGAAAAATTTCAAGAAATGAAAAATAATTTGATTGCACAGATACCGATGGGAAGGCTTATAAAACCGGAAGAAATTGCAAATGCAGTATTATACCTTGCGTCTTCTGGTTCGGAATCTCAAACTGGTACTGAAATTATTATTGATGGTGGAGCATTTTTTAAAGTCTAATTAATTATGGAAAAAGTTATTTTGGTTTTTGTCAAACTTAAAAAAGATATAGATCGTTCAGCGTTTGAAGCGTTTGAAGAAAAAGTGGCGAAATATAACATTACGCTATCTTCTCACAAAAGTTTTAAAGTGTTACGCACTATTGGTGTCTTGGGAAATGAAACCTTAGAATCTCCTTATGATTATATCGAAATTATAGATATTGTCAGCCTCGAATCTATGTACCAAACAGTAGAAAAGGATGGCAAAATAAAAGCTTTTATAGAAGAATTTCAGCAATTCGCAGAGAAATCTCAATTTCTTATCACCGAATATCTGGTCAGTGTAGCTTCTTTACCATAGCCCTTACAGGGCTATGGTAAAGAAGTATTCCGTGATTTGTCCTATTAATCCCCCTATTTCTTTACTTCTCTCTCTATTTTTTTTAGGAACTTTGTTCAATTATTCTATATCAATATTTGTAAGTTACTTATGGCGTTACCAAAAGAGTATATATTATCCGATACAAATATCAGTATACTTTCGGTGTACGATCTGTTAAAGCATACCCAAAACGCAAATTTTATGGACAAGAAAGATTTTGGAAGTATCTTTCCAATCTCTCTCGAACTCAATGCTGGAGTGTTTACCAAAACAGCTTCTGTAGTTGGGTTTCCAAAAGTCGCCGTGAGCCAATTGGGAAACTCACTTATATCATCGTGTTCTTGTGGCAATAATACACCAAAATTATGTGAGCATCAGGCAGAAGTTATACATTGTGTGATTGAACAAAGAAATTTTCGTATTTTCTTTGATAATCCCTTTAGGCATAAAGTTCTATTACAATCTGCTAAGGGGTATGGATTGGAAAGCGAACCGAATTTAGATGCTTACTTTCATTTGAGTTATTCGGATAGTAGGTTACATATTGAACCAAAAGTAAAAGAGCTACTTCAATTTGATGAGCAGGTACTAAAAAACAGTCTCGTTCCCCAGCGGAAATCGGTTGTTAAAAAACTTGCCGTAAAAGACACGGATAAAAGGCAAATATTGGTCATTGGTAGACATCGTTACTACAATCAGCTAAGCTTTCTGTTGATGGAGGCAGATATTACGCAATCAGGTAAAATAAAAAATCCAGTCAACAATATTGAACCAATGCAACTTATCTGGAAAGCTGAGAATCCATTAGAAATCAAATTCTATACAGCTATTGTTAGCTTTCAGAATAAATACAACGAAGATAGCATAGACACAGACCTCGAAGCATTAAAGCTGATTGTAAAAAATCCGTTAGAGTTGGAGGTGTATTACCATGATAGAAATGTTTCAGAAACAATTTCTGCTAAATCGTTGCTTCCTGTTGGTTTAGAAATTTTGAAAGCGGAGGTACAGCTTACCGTTTTTAAAAAGGAACCTTTCTTTGAAATAACTGGAGAACTGGTTTTTAATGATATTAGGCTTTCGTTTAAGAATGTTGTTATCAGAAATGAATATTTTGTTTATCATCATCAAGCATTCCACTTGATAGACAATCCCGACATGTTACGGATCATTAAATTCTTTAAGGAAAAAAATGAAGTTCTATTGATACATGGCACAAAATATAATGAATTTCTACAATCCATACTTGCACCATTAGAACAGCTTGTTCATATAAATTACAGTTATATACGTCCAGCAACTCCTGCACAATTGGCGGAGAAAGAATACAAGACAGAACGCATTATTTATCTGCATCAGGAAGGAAATTTTATATCTATTACGCCGATAATGAAGTATGGAGACATTGAAATTCCCGTTTATTCCCGAAAGCAGGTTTTTGATACAGACCAAAATGGAAACCAATTTAAAATTGAACGTGATAACGAAGCCGAAATACGGCTTACCTCAATGGTATTGGAACAACACGACGATTTTAAAGAACAGATTGAAGAACACGAATATTTCTATCTGCATAAAGACAAGTTCTTAGATGACAAATGGTTTCTAAATGCCTTTGAAATATGGCGTAGTGATGGTATAACCATTCTTGGGTTTAATGAAATAAAAGATAACAAACTCAATCCGCACAGAGCAAAAATAAGTATCGAAGTAAACAGTGGTATTGACTGGTTCAATGCTAAATTAAAAGTTCGGTTCGGACGAAAAAAGGCAACATTGAAGCAGGTACATCGTGCTATCCGCAATAAAAGTAAGTTTGTCAGATTGGATGATGGAACACAGGGTATTTTACCCGATGAGTGGATAGAAAAAATCTCACGATATTTTCAGGTTGGTGAAATTGATGAAGATATACTCGCCATTCCTAAAATCAATTTTTCCGAAATATCAGATTTGTTTGAAAAAGAAGTCTTGAGTGCAGAGGTACGGCATGAGATTGATAGCTATAATGAGAAATTTATTAAAGTTAGTAAAATGCCAGACATTGCCGTATCTCCCGATTTAAAAGCAGTATTAAGAGATTATCAAAGAGAGGGACTTAATTGGCTTAACTTTCTTGACGGTTTCAATTTTGGCGGGTGTCTTGCGGATGACATGGGACTTGGAAAAACGCTTCAAATCATTGCATTTATCCTTTCGCAACGACAAAAATACGGTCATACATCTAATCTTGTTGTTGTTCCAACCTCTCTATTGTTTAACTGGCAGGAAGAAATAGCAAAGTTTGCTCCATCTATAAGCGTGTTGCTCCATTATGGAGCTGAAAGGGAAAAAAGTATAGAAAATATGCACGAATATGAGGTCATATTGACAAGTTATGGAATGTTGCTTTCTGACATTCGCTTTCTGAAAACCATGAGATTTAATTATGTTTTTTTAGACGAATCGCAAGCTATCAAAAATCCCAATTCGGAGCGCTACAAATCGGCAAGATTATTACAGTCCCGAAATAAAATTGTACTGACGGGTACTCCGATAGAAAATAACACCTTTGATTTATACGGACAACTTTCATTTGCCTGCCCTGGGTTATTAGGAAGCAAGCAACATTTTAAAGATATTTATGCCGTGCCGATTGACAAATTCGAATACAGCAAGAGGGCTTTGGAACTCCAACGGAAAATTAAACCTTTTATACTCCGAAGAACAAAAAAGCAAGTAGCCAAAGAACTTCCCGAAAAAACAGAAATGGTTATTTACTGCGATATGAATACTGAACAACGCAAGGTATATGATACCTATGAGCGTGAATTACGTGAATTTATATCAGCAACGAACGATGAAGAGATCCATAAGAACAGTATGCACGTTCTGACGGGTCTTACTAAATTGAGACAGATATGTAATTCGCCTGTATTACTAAAGGAGGGACATTCGGGAGATAATGCGGTAAAAATTGAAGTATTGACAGAACAGATTGAAAATAAATCCAAGGAACATAAAATACTGGTATTCTCTCAATTTGTCGGGATGCTTGACCTAATTAAAGCTGAACTTATCGCACGAAATATTCCTTTTGAATATTTAACAGGTCAGACAAAGGACAGAGGGGCTAAGGTTCAAAACTTCCAAACTAATGAAAATGTACGTGTTTTCCTTATCAGTCTGAAAGCAGGAGGCGTGGGTCTCAACTTAACCGAGGCAGATTATGTCTATCTCGTTGACCCATGGTGGAATCCAGCATCAGAAAACCAAGCTATCGATAGAAGTTATAGAATTGGCCAAACCAAAAATGTAGTGGCAGTACGCCTAATATGCAAGAATACAGTCGAAGAAAAGATTATGAATATGCAAAAGAAAAAAAGTAAACTGGCACAAGATTTAATCACAACGGACAATTCCTTTTTTAATAGTCTTTCTAAAAATGATTTGTTAGATATTTTATAGGTTAAAGACAAATAATAAACCGGACATAATTATATAATGTCCGATTTATCAAACTGTAATTTACCCCTACTGTATCAAATGCTGTAAATCGGGGTCGTTCTTAATCCGCTCCATTTCGCTTTCCACAATATGAACAACGTCCGCTTTGACCTGCCGGTAATTGGCTTCAATGACCTGTTTCATATTGTCGTTGCCGTTTTCATCGGCAAAGGATAATATCTGCGGTATCTTCTTATAGGCTTTGGTTTCGGCAGAAACCTTTTCGTTATCCACCACGATTTCAGCATGAAATATTTTCTGCTCGATACGTTCATCAAAATTATCTGAAACAGACCCCACGAACATTCCCTGTGTCAACGTAGATATTTTGGAAGCCGGAATAAGGCTGTCCAATTGGGTGGATATAGAAGTAGATTTGTCATTACGGTTGATAGTCATGCTTTGCCTTTTCTGCAACACTTTTCCAAAGCGTTCACTTAGATTCTTAGCTGTTTCGCCCACTACCTGACCGGAAAAAATATTACCCACGGTATTTTGGATGACCTTGCTTTCCTTATCGCCGTAATCCCTTATCAATTGCGAATAGTCTTGAAAGCCTAAACATACCGCAACCTTATTGCTACGTGCCGTGGCGATAAGGTTATCCAATCCCCGAAAATATATGGTAGGCAACTCGTCTATGATAACGGAACTTTTTAACCGTTCTTTCTTATTGATGAGTTTTACAATCCTCGAATTGTACAATCCCAAAGCGGACGAATAGATATTTTGGCGGTCGGGATTATTGCCCACACACAAGACTTTCGGCTCTTGGGGGTTGTTGATGTCCAGTGAAAAATCATCCCCCGTCATCACCCAATAAAGCTGTGGCGAAATCATCCGTGACAATGGAATTTTTGCCGATGCTATCTGCCCCTGCAATTGGTCTTGCGCTCCGCCCTGCCACGCATCCATGAAAGCCGAAAGATAGTTTTCAAGTTCGGGGTATGAGGTCAGTATCGTAAATACGTCTGCGTATTTTTTATTCAGCAATTCAATAGCATGGGGAAACGTGCAGTACTTTCCATCTTCATAGATTTTCAGAAACCAAATGATTGAGGCAAGCAATATAATTGGGCTTTCCACGAAAAAATCCCCTTGCTTCAAAATCCACGACCTGTTAAGGTTAAGCATGATGGTATAAGAGGCTTCGTAGGCATCGGATATATCCGTCATAAAGGCAGGGCTTAGCGGATTGCATCGGTGGCTACGGCGTGGGTCGTCAAAGTTGATAACATAAAACTTGGGCTTTACCTTATACTTATCGGAGTGTTTCAGCAAATGGTTGTAGGCAATCGTGGAAAGGTCGTCAAACTTGAAATCGTAGATATACATCGCAAACCCTTTTTCGATATGTTGCTTGATGTAGTTGTTTACGATGGCGTAGGATTTTCCGGAGCCGGGAGTACCAAGTACAATCGAAGCTCGAAAAGGGTTGACGATATTAACCCATCCATTGTTCCACTTGCCTTTGTAAAAAAACCTTGTGGGAAGATTGACCGAGTATTCATTTTCTATCAGACGGGTTTCCTGTTGGAAACTCTCGTTTTCATTATTGAAAACATCGTCCATCAGATTGTTGCGAAGTAGTCGGCTCATCCATACCCCTGCCATGAGCAAGGCTATATAACCCAAACTCGTTGTAAGGATGTAAAGCGATGTGGCAACCCCTGCCGACAGCTTTAACAATGGCGTGTTCAGAAAGAACAGCACAAAGCCGATAACTAAGGCGGTGTAAATCTTAGCCCATGTTATCTTTTCATTCTTTACGCCCTTAGTGCCGAGACAGCTTAACGCCAACATCAGCAAGGCAAAAATCTTGGTGTAAAGCGTGTGCGAAAAAAGTCCTGCGGTATGGTTGAAATTGGTCAGTATCTTACCGATAATTTCCAGTGTCCATCCACGTTCGGCAAAGAACCCGTAACAGAACCAATAAAAGTGCATCAGTACCAAAAGAATACTTACGGCACGCATAAAAGCCATGATTTTGGCTAATCCTCTCAAATCGTCTTCTCCTTGCATAACAAAAAAAATTAGTGTAGGGAATTTAGAGGCTATTTAAAAGCACTTATACAAAGGGGGGTCGGATGGCTTTTGGTGGCTTAGTTTGACAGTAACTTTAAAAACCACAAAGACCAAGATGTTAATCCTGGTCTTTGATGGTCAAAAAAGCTATTGTTGTCTTCCCCGTTTTCGGTGTTTCTTCTTTTTCTTCATACGGTTGGCAAATTCCTGTTCCTCGTAGTCTTCGCCCTGTGCCTCCGGTAGTAGCCCACCCAATCCGTCTATCAACAAATCATCGGTCTGCTGTTCTTTATTTAGGAAGTTAAAAAGTGCATGGGCTTCCTCTTTCTCTACGGTGTTGCCTGTGGTCGATGACTGATTTTGTGCGGTTGCTTTTTCAGTTTCTTGGCGTTGCCCGACCGCCTGCCCGTTCCACCAATCATTAAAGACATTAGCCGATAGGTTTTTGCCCAAAGCTGAACCGTTCCAAACGGTACGGCTTTCGTGGTCTATAAAAGTCATACCATATATACGCCCCTCATCGTTGCGCCGTACCACGGTATTGATACCCTGTTCCAATAACTGCTTTTTAAAATCGGTTTCGTTTGTAGCGGTGTGCATCGCCACTTCAATGGTGCTTTTGAGTACGGCTCTTACGGGGTCTGCTTTCATTTTCTCCTTAGCCTGTGCGAATTGGTTTTGCAGTCCGTCCAGTCCTGCCTGCTTGCCGAAAAGGGATGCCTTAAAAGGATTGCTCGCTTTTTTTCCCTGTTCGTTCAATGCAAAATAGACAAGCCCATTTTTGGGCTGTCCTTGCAATTCTCCTTTGACTTCCTCGGCGGTGATATTGAAAAGCGAAAGCAAGGCATTGTATGTGCCGAGGCTTGCGTACCCGTAATACTTCGGCAGGTGTCGTACCACCGATGCGATTTGGCTCTTAACGTCTCCGGCTCTGTAATCCACCGGACGGAATACCTGCTCATTTCCGGTGCGCTGTTTTTCCGTTGCAGGTATAAGATTGTACGTTTGTTCCAAATCCCGACAGATTGCCATCGAACGTGGATGGTCGTAACTGTCCGGTAGCTTCTTGCCGTCCAAACCCACACAGACCGTTACGATGTGGATATGGGTGCGTTCAATATCGGTATGCTTAAAAACGATATAAGGTTGGTTGCCATACCCCATACGCTCCATATACTCCTGCGCCATTTTTACGAACTGCCCATCGCTGACCCTATCCGCAGGATCAGGGTTCAGCGATATGTGGCGCACTGGCTTTTCAGTTTTGATATTTGCGGACAGATACGGCTCAAAACACTGGTGCAGGTAGCTTGTCGAATAGGTATTATCCAACGTTTCGGGTATTCTGTTCAATAACAAAACCTGCCCGTTTTCACTGTCAATCTTCTTTTGGTTATAGGAAATAGCACCGTACAAATTCTCACCCTTGCCAATCTTTGCTATCATCTTATCTGTGTTTTTGCAAGTGTTCTTTTTCAAATTCCTGTGTTAGCTCAATCACTTTCCGGCACAAGTCCGCCATTTCTGCCGTCTGCTTTTCCAGTTTAAAGAGGTAGGCCGATGCCTTTTTTTCCGAGAAATTGCGGTAAAGTATCTTCACGATTTGGTTGTAATTCACGCCAACCGCTCTGAACTGGCTATAAAAATTGGTCAGCCTCGTATGAAAATCGACTGCATCCATGTCAATTTTTACGGTCTTGACTGGCTTCTGAAAGATGCAGGCTGTAATAAAATGTGCCATTACTTTCATTCCCGATTGCTCAAACAATGTAAGGAATTTGGCATTTTCTTCGTCCGTAAGACGAAATACATAACGGTGGATGCTTGGGTTTGCTTTAGGCTTGCGCCCACCTTTGTTCTGTTCCTTTTTCTCTTTTCCATTCATTATAAAATCCATTTTAATATCCAACAAAACCCCGACTTCGGAGGGTGTTTTAAAGCTCCCTGCAAGGGCAAGTGGTTTTGAGGCACGAAACGGGTTTCGAGTGCCTCAAAACATAACTTGCTCTGTTCGGGTGAACAGAAAATCCGTCCGCCTATCGGCGGATGCGGATTGAGTAAAGCGGAAAAAAACGGCTTTGCGCCGTTCCGCCCATAACTTCCATTCTCCAATGATTTTTCCATTCACCCTTTGCATTTAAGCCCTTACAAAGTAAGGGTAGCTTTTTCAAAGCATTGACCTATCCGCCACGACCAAACATTGCCAAAAAATGCCGTGGATTACCGCTTTAAATCAATGGAGCGGAATAACCTGCTTCTTTGCGCTATCAGTCACGCAAGCCTGTTTGCAGGCATCCGCTCCCGATGGCAGTTGTGAAAGACGGAGCGCAGGAATGCCGGACGGCATGAAAACTATCCGGTAGCCATTCCAACAGGCAGGACGACAGGCAAGCCATCGGTCTTGTCTGTGTGAAAGCCGGAACGACGGCACGGCTGACTGAACGAATGACGGCAAGCCCGACAGACGGGATTGTATCAAGACTGCCGGACGGTGTGCAGGGATGACAGCCCTGTTTCACGCCGGATGGCAGGCAGTCCACGGAAATAGAAACTTAAAAATAGAATAGAAATGGAAGCAACAAACAGGACAAAATTCATTGCTTTTTCAAGCCAAAAAGGGGGCGTTGGGAAGAGCACGTTTACAACGGTTATG
>NZ_WSQA01000006.1 GCF_009768885.1 Sphingobacterium humi | reverse complement strand
TATATCGGCGGTGTCCACCTCTTCCCATTCCGAACAGAGAAGTTAAGCCCGCCAGAGCCGATGGTATTGCCGTAACAGGTGGGAGAGTAGGTCGGCGCCTATTTTTATACGAAAAGCCCGTGATCATTGATCATGGGCTTTTTTGTTTTTGGTAGGTTTTAACGGTGGCACGCTTTGTTATCGTGTTGTCATGGAAAGCTGTCATGGTGAGCGGAGTCGAACCACGAACCACGAACGACTGGTACGTCAATGCATTCAACACTTATTAATGCCTTATTAGCGACACTTTGCATAATTATGTTATTGATAGTCAGTCGCTTTACTACTGCGACTGCATTGACGTACCAGTCGTTCGACTCCGCTCACGATGACAATACTTGCCGGCACGTAATATAAAGCGTGCCGTAGTTTACTAGCAAAGCGTGCCGTAGTTTGCTAGCAAAGCTTAACGAGTAATGCCACTTCATGTCATCACCTTCCAATAAATTTTGCAAACATTTTAGCCCCTCACGATAACAGCTCTCCATAACAGCTCTCTATAACAACACGATGACAACACGTACGAACAAAATAATAAAAACGGCCCGCCATAGGTCTAACTACTAACTACCAAATACTAAATACTCAAAAAACCCCTTGTTTAAACATACATTTCTTTACCAATTTCTTAAGAATTTTAGGTCTGAGTAAAAAATAATTTATTAAGCAAAAATTAGTTTTGTAGATAATTAGCTACATTTTTCGTATATTGCTTACATGAATAGCCTTGATGAAGAAAATGAACTAATTCCGTTTCTTCGAAGGCTATTGTGCTTAAATAGAATTTAGCAGTGTATGAAATCGATAAATGTAGCACTTATAGACGATAACAGGATTTGTAGGGAAACGTTCAAAATGATTCTGAAACAAGTGCCTGGTTACAATTTTACGGTGCTTTTTGAAGCTGAATCTTTAGTAGGTATTGATCGTAAATCTAACCAGCAAACAAGTCCTGATGTCATCTTGTTGGATATTATGATGCCCGAAATTGACGGGATATCAGGTATTCCAATCTTAAATAAACTGTTTCCAACAACACATATTGTGATGTTGACGGATTTAGATAACCCGGAAATGAAACAGCAATGCGCCGATCTTGGCGTCAACCAATATGTAATAAAAAGTACGGCAGCAACCAAACTTGCGCCAACCCTTATTAATTTGTTTAAGGATTAAATTCCCATTTTGCGCCTTTACATTGTATCATTTCCCTTGCAATAGGCTCTATAATAACATTATTACATAATTCTATCGCTTTTTTTTCTAATTTACTAATTGAATTATTTACGCGTAATTTCAATTAAAGGACGCCTGTTCCTCGTATTTTATGAAAAGAAAGACCTTAATCATCGTTCTTATCTCCTTGCTCTTGTTAGGGGGATTAATTGCTTATCGAATTCACACCAATAAAGAAAAGGCCGCCGCCAATGCCGGAGCTCCGGGAGGAGGCCGTGCTGCTGCTAAAGTATATGGGAAGGTTATCCATGGCCAACCTTTCTCTGATTTCTTGTCGCTATCCGGTTCCATTGAAGCGGATGAACAAATTGACCTGCAAACTGAAATATCGGGGATTGTAGAATCCATTAATTTCTCGGAAGGGGGGCGTGTAGGCCAAGGTCAGGTGCTCATCACTTTAAATGATGCCGAACTGCAAGCCCAGTTAGCACAAGCGAGGACCCGAAATAACCTCGCTGCCGAAAACGAAAGAAGAGCGAAGTTGCTCTTGGAGAAGGAAGCCATCAGTCAGGAAGAATATGATATCGCCAGTGCTGATTTCAGAACGGCACAATCGCAAATCCAATTGATCCAAGCGCAGCTTAGCAAAACCGTTATCCGAGCGCCTTTTTCCGGAACCATCGGTTTGCGGAACATCTCCAAAGGAAGTTATGTTACCCCTGCCAATATTATCGCCAAGTTAGTCAACACCAATCGTTTAAAAGTCTCCTTTTCCATTCCGGAGAAGTATGCGAATAAGGTGCGTGTCGGAAATCAGATTACCTTTAATGTACAAGGCGTGGATGGTGAGTTTACCGCGAAGATATACGCAACGGAGCCTGCCGTGGAAGCCAATACCAGAACCCTACTAGTAAAGGCCATCAATTCCAACGGTGGCAAACAACTTATTCCGGGCACCTTCGCCAATATCGTCTTCCCCTTGGAAACCATAGCGAATGGCTTGTTGGTGCCGGCGGAAGCCCTCATTCCGATACAGAATGGTAAAAAACTGTTTGTCTTGAAAAATGCTGCCGCCACGGAGGTACTTGTGGAGACGGGGGCACGAACGGATGCGGATATATTGATCACCAGCGGCATCAGCGAAGGAGATACCGTATTGACCTCGGGCGTAATGTCCCTCAGAAATGGAGCCAGGGTTCAAGTCACCTTACGTTAATCCAAAGCAGGCATGAGTTTATCTACTATAAGTATTAAAAGGCCGGTTTTGGCCATCGTCATGAACTTGGTGTTGATCCTCTTCGGGATTATCGGCTATACCTTCTTAGGTATCCGGGAATACCCTTCGATCGATCCTGCGCAAATCTCTGTGCGCACCTCCTATGCCGGTGCCAATGCCGATATTATTGAATCACAAATTACAGAACCCCTCGAGAAATCCATCAACTCCATCGATGGAATACGTAATATCTCCTCTTCGTCCAATCAAGGCTCCAGTAATATTACCATTGAATTTAACCTAGGAAAGAACCTGGAGGAAGCGGCGAATGATGTGCGCGATAAAGTGTCGCAGGCCCAACGCAACTTGCCGCAGGATATTGATGCGCCACCCGTGGTTTCGAAGGCCGATGCCGATTCGGAACCTATCATCACCATGACCATACAGAGTGCCACCAAGAATGTGTTGGAGCTGTCGGATTATGCAGAGAATGTGATCTCCCAGCGCTTGCAAACCATTCCCGGTGTCAGCTCGGTGCAAATCTGGGGGCAACGGAAGTATGCCATGCGCTTATGGATCGATCCGAACAAACTGGCCTCCTATGGCCTTACGGTATTGGATGTACGCGCGGCGCTGACCACACAGAATGTGGAGCTTCCTTCTGGAAAGCTGACTGGTTCAAATACCGAGCTGGCCATTAAAACCATTGGCAACTTAGCTACCGAGGAAGAGTTTAACGATATTATTATCCGCTCGGACAATAACCGGGTGGTGAAGCTGAGCGATGTAGGAACGGCCGCCTTGGAAGCGGAGAACTTCGAAACCAAGATGTCCGATTCGGGGTATCCCATGGTCAGTATGGCGATTATTCCCCAACCGGGAACCAATTACTTAGAAATTGCCGAGCACTTCTATAAGGAATACGATAAGCTCCAGAATGAGCTGCCGGAGGGCTTTGACCTGAACATCGCTATCGATAATACCGTCTTCGTGAAAAAGGCCGTTTTTGAGGTGGTAGAAACCTTATTGATTGCCATTGTATTGGTGGTCTTGATTATCTATATCTTCTTCCGGAACTGGTCTATTGCCTTCCGCCCCTTGATCGATATTCCGGTATCCCTGATTGCCACCTTCTTTATTATGTACCTCTGTGGCTTCTCCATCAATGTCTTGACCTTGCTGGCCATTGTATTGGCCACCGGCTTGGTGGTGGATGATGGGATTGTGGTGACCGAGAATATCTTTAAGAAGGTAGAGGAGGGGATGTCGCCTATTCAGGCGGCCATTAAGGGTTCCAATGAAATCTTTTTTGCGGTTATTTCCATCTCCATCACCCTGGCTGCTGTATTCCTACCGGTTATCTTTCTGGAAGGATTTGTCGGGCGTTTATTCCGAGAGTTTGGGGTCGTCATCGGGGCGGCTGTATTGATATCGGCCTTTGTGTCTTTAACATTGACACCGATGTTGAATGCCTACCTGATGAAAGGAGGCGAGCAGAAGAAATCGAAGTTTTACCTGCGCACCGAGCGGTATTTTGAAATGATGAATAAGGAATATGCCGGTAGCTTAAAAGGCTTTTTAAAATATAAATGGCTGGCTTTTGCCAGCATCTTAGGCTGTTTTGCCCTGATCTTTGTATTCTATCAGCTACTGCCTAAGGAGACGGCACCTTATGACGACCGGAGTTACATCAGCTTACGCGTAACAGCACCGGAAGGGGTATCCTATGACTATATGGATCGGTTTATGACGGAGCTGACCATGTTGATTAACGATTCGGTACCCGAGAAGAAGGTCAGTTTAGTTATTACCTCTCCCGGCTTTGGTTCTGCTTCTTCCAACTCGGGCTTTGTGCGCCTGGGCTTGGTGCAGCCTGATGAACGCGAGCGTAAGCAAGGGGAAATTGCGGATGACCTTTCGCGTTTGACGCGCAACTTCTCCGAAGGACGTATTTCGGTTTCGCAGCAACCTACTATTTCGGTAAACCGACGTGGGGGCATGCCGATTCAATATATTATTCAGGCGCCCAACTTTCAAAAACTGGAAGAGAAGATTCCTGTTTTTATGGAGGAGCTGGCCAAGGATAGAACCTTCTCCGTTACGGATGTGAACCTGAAATTTAACAAACCGGAGGTGTATGTGACGATTGACCGAGAGAAGGCTCAATCCCTCGGTGTATCCGTATTGGATGTCGCACAGACGCTGCAAATGTCCCTATCGGGCCAACGCTTCGGCTATTTTATGATGAATGGTAAGCAATACCAGGTAATGGGGCAGTTTGATCGTCGCGATCGGGCAACACCGATGGACCTGGCGGCTATTTTTGTGAAGAATAACCGAGGCCAGCTGATTCAGCTGGATAATATCGTAGAAATGGAAGAGCGGAGTAGTCCGCCTCAATTATACCATAATAACCGTTATATGGCGGCGACCGTATCGGCGGGACTTTCCCCCGGTAAAAGTATGGGCGACGGCATTGAAGCCATGGAACGAATAAAAGAGAAGGTGTTGGATGATACCTTTACCACCGACCTGGGTGGAGAATCGCGCGACTTCGTGGAGAGTGGTTCCAATACCATGTTTGCCTTCGGTTTAGCGGTACTGTTGATCTTCCTGATCTTGGCGGCACAGTTTGAAAGCTTTATCGATCCCATCATTATCATTATTACGGTTCCCCTGGCGGTTGCCGGTGCAATGTTCTCCCTGTGGCTCTTTGGCCAATCCTGGAATATCTTTAGCCAGATCGGCACCATCATGCTGATTGGTTTGGTAACCAAAAACGGTATTTTGATTGTGGAATTTGCCAACCAGTTGCGGGAGCAAGGCTATGAAAAATACCAGGCCGTAGTGGAAGCATCGGAGGCACGTTTGCGTCCGATTTTAATGACCTCCCTAGCCATTGCCCTTGGGGCCTTGCCGATTGCCCTCTCCTTAGGAGCAGCATCCGTAAGCCGCATGGGGATGGGGGTAGTGATTGTGGGTGGAACCTTATTTTCGCTGGTGTTGACCTTGTTTGTCATCCCGGCCTTCTACCTGATGCTGTCCCGGGAGAAAAAGCATAATCCTGATTTAGATAATATTGAAGAGTAAGAAGATGAGAATAGTAGCTGTCCTTTCCTTGATCCTGTTGGCCGTTTCCACTGTCCGTGGACAAGGACTGCTTACGGTGAAGGAAGCCGTAGAAATAGCCTTAAACAATAATTTTGAAATAAAGCTCTCGCAGAATGACCTGCGCATTGCCAAGGAAAATGTAACCCGGGGAAATGCCGGCATGTTACCCAGTGTAACAGGGAACCTGACGCAGAACAATAACCTTCAGAATTCCACGCAAACACAGGCTTCCGGGGAAAAACGATCCTTAAGGAATGCCAAAAACAACAGCTTAAATTATGGGGTAAGTATTGGCTGGACCATTTTTGATGGGATGGGCATGTTCTCCCGATTTGATATCCTCAAAGAGCTGCAAAAGCAAGGGGAGGTGCAATTGAAGAGTACCATCCTGCAAAAGGTGTCTGACGTTATTTCAACCTATTTTACCATTGTGGAGCAAAAAAACCTTCTGCTGGCGATAGATTCCAGCATCACCATTTCCAAAGAGCGACTGCGCACTGCGGAAAACAGGTTTTCTATTGGCAAGGCCTCGCGCTTGGAAGTCCTCAATGTGCAAGTAAACCTCAATGAGGATGAATCCAGCCGCCTGCGGCAGGCGGATGTGGTAAAGAACTTAAAGATTACCTTGAATAGCCTGATGGTACGTGAGCTGAGCGTGGACTTTGATGTGGAACGCGATGTGGAGTATGACGATAGCCTAGTGTTTGATGAGCTGATGCAGAAAGCAAAGGAGCATAATCCAGACTTGCAGTTGATTGCCATCAACAGGCGAATGGCCGAATTGGAGCTGAAACGCGTAAAGGCTGGTCGCTATCCGACGGTTCGCCTCAATACCGGTTATAATTTCTCGCAAACGGAATCTAGCTTGGGATTCGTCTCCAGCTCGAATTCCCGAGGCTTGAATTATGGCGTAACGGCCTCCATTAATATCTTCGACGGTTTTAACCAAAGGCGCACGGAGAAGGTAGCACAGATAAACATTGAAAACGCGGAGCTGCTGGTTGAGCAAACCAACCTCACGATTAAAACAGCCATTGCTACGGCGTTCCAAACCTACCAAACCAACTTGTCGTTAGCACGCTTGGAAGAAAATAATGAGGATATCGCGCGGCAGAACTTAAACATCACCCTGGAGAAATATAAGATAGGAACTATTTCCGCGGTAGAATTCCGCGATGCGCAGGAGAACTTTATAAATGCGGTGTCGCGCTTTAATTCGGCAAAGTTACAGGCCAAGCTGTCGGAATTGCAGTTGAAAGAAATAATCGGAAATATTAACCTAGAGTAAGGTCAGGAAATCTCGTAGGTCTAAAACCGACAAAGCCACTCTTTTCGAAGAGTGGCTTTGCTTTATAAGTTACGAACTGTCTTTGAGTAAGAGAGGATTTTTTCTATCGTCTTTTCATCTGGATCTTTAGCAAGCTGCGAGATGCAACTTTTGATCTTTTCAGCGAAAACCTCGAGATTTTGATCTTCCTGGATACCAGTACCAAGACCTTCGTAATTTACTTCTTTTACATGAGTAGAATTTTCCACCATAAGCATCTTGATTTTAATGTTTACTATGTAAACGCAAGATACTAAGCATTATTGTGAAAAATTTAACATTTTTTTACTTTTTCTTTGAATTTAATTTATTGGCCTCTACAATGGCTTTGTAAGCATTGACTATACCGCCGCTAACGCTGATTTCATCCAAATATACACGCTTGCTGCCGCCGCCTTCACCTTTTACTTTTACCTTCTGATCAACCTTTGTTACACTCTTCATAATGATGTCTTTCACTTGCTCGGCAGTCAGGTTCGGGTAATAGGAACGTAACATCGCGGCAAGACCTGCTACAACAGGAGAGGCCATGGATGTACCTTGTTGTTCTTTATAGGTGGAACCCGGTACCGTGGAGTTGATTTTTACACCAGGTGCAAACACATCTACACTGCGGTAGCCATAGTTAGAGAAGTCGGCCAATAGATCGCCATCTTGTTTCGGGCCTGTAGCACCTACGGTAATCCAGTTTTTAGCCTCGCCAAGAACAGCGTCTAAGCTATCGGTGAAATACTTCATCGGGTAGTTTTTTACGATGTCGTTGTCTTTGGCATCATTGCCTGCCGCATGCACCAATAAGACATCTTTTGATTCTGCGTATTTTACTGCATCATCAACAGTCTTCTTGTTGTATACATAGCCTTTACCAAAGCTCATGTTGATTACTTTCGCTCCATTATCAACGGCATAGCGAATAGCATTGGCCACATCTTTATCGCGTTCATCACCATTAGGAACGGTACGAACCGACATGATCTGTACATTGTTGGCCACCCCATTTACACCAAGATTATTGTCGCGTTTTGCAGCAATAATACCGGCTACGTGTGTGCCGTGCTCCGCATCAGGACCAGTCACATTGGCATTTCCGTAATGACGCTCTGTGGCATCCTCGTAATTGTCGCCGATGATATGACGAGGGTCAAACTCTTTGTTTAAATGGAAATCTACCTGTTGTGCAAAGTAATCAGAGGCATCTTTGATGTCACCGTAGAACTTGCTGAAGCTGTTTTTATCCAGTTCTTTCTTCGCAATACGCAGGGCCATTTTCTGTTGGTCGGAGCTGCTTTGGAAATTGTCGATATCTGCTTTTGTGATATCCTTTGGCTCCTTGCCAATGGCTTTCACAATGCCATCTACTTCTTCTTTTAAACGACCGTAGTTTAATTTACCAAATTGGGCCTCGTCCATTTTCGACGTGTAATCCGTAATCATTTTCTGATAGGCTACAAATTCGCGGCGTTGTTTTTCGGATAGCGGGGTAGAAGGTAAAACAGAAATATACTGCGGCTCGTACAGACGAATCAATCGCGTAACTTCTAAATTATCTTGGTCTACATTCTGTCCATTGGCATTTCCTAAGAAGTTCCAGCCATGGATATCATCGATATAACCATTGCCATCATCGTCTTTACCATTATTAGGGATTTCTTTTTTGTTGGTCCAAAGCACATCTTTCAAATCCTCATGGTCGATTTCGACACCACTGTCAAGAACCGCCACAATAACAGGGCTTGCTTTGCGACCTTTCAACAGCTCGTAGGCTTTCTCTGTACTGATGCCCATTACACCATCTTTTTGGAAATCAAGGTTGTACCAATTGGCTGGAAGCGCATCCTTACTTTGTTTTTCTTGTGCAAAACCTAAGCTAGGCAGCATACCTAAGGCTAGGTAGCATAGTAATTTATTGCTTGTACGCATGTTTCAATGTTTTATTTTAACAAATATAATTTATTAACAGCTTTCAATTTGTTAATTAATCTAAAATACCTCACAAAAATCCCTAATTTTATCCTTTATTAAGGTGATTTTTAATCATTATGAACAAAAATATTACAATAGGTTTAATACTAACAACTATGATATCTTCCTGTTCTCCGGAAAGGAGCACCCCGAAGGATCCCGTAAAATGGCCCAATGCAACCCCTCCTGTGGCTATAGAGAAAGCCCACCAACGTGTAATTCACGGTGAAACGGTAGACGATCCATACTATTGGATGAACGATTATTTTAAGAAAGGACCGGACTCTTCCGCCGTGGTTGCTTATCTGGAGGCCGAGAATGCCTATACCGATAGCATGATGCAGGACACGGAAGGCCTGCAGGCCTCCCTGTTTCAGGAAATGAAAGCCCGCATTAAAGAGGCCGATGAAAGTGTGCCTTATTTATTAAATGGCTATTATTATTACCGGAAGACGGAAACCGGTAAACAATATTATAAGTTCTGCCGTAAGAAGGGCAGTTTAGACGCCAAAGAGGAAGTCTTGTTGGATGTGGATAAGATGGCCGAAGGATTCCCTTACTATGCGCTTGGCGACATCGTAGTTAGTCCTGACAATAAGTTTGTGGCCTTTGGCGTGGATACCGTATCGCGTCGCGAATATGTGATCCAAGTAAAAAACCTGGAAACAGGCGAAATCCTTCCGGATAAGATTAGCCGTACTTCCGGCGATCCGGTATGGGCTGCCGATAACCAGACTATCTTTTATACAGCCAAGAATCCGGTGACCTTGTTGAGCGAGAAGATTAAACGCCATAAGTTGGGTACTCCGGAAGCAACGGATGCTGTGGTATACGAGGAAAAGGATAATACCAACTATATCGGCGTATGGAAATCTAAAAACGATCAATACATCCTGATCTATTCTGGAGGAACGCTAAGCTCGGAAACCCGCTTTATTAAAGCTAATGAACCGACTGCTACCTTCCAGGTCTTCCAACCTCGTATAAAGGATGTATTGTATACCGTTGTTCCTTTAGCGGATCGTTTTCTGATTCAAACAAACGATCAGGCGAAAAACTTTAAGGTAATGGAATGTCCCCTGGATAAAACAGGCAAAGAGAACTGGAAAGAATATATTGGGCATCGTCAGGATGTGCTGATTGAAGGCATCGACGAGTTTGCGAACTTCTTGGTAATCTCTGAGCGTAAGAATGGTTTGACGAATCTGGCCATCCGTAACCTGAAAGACCAGTCGCAGCATTACATGAACTTCGGCGAAGCCGCCTATACGGTGTATTCGAGTACCAATGTGGAATATGATACCGATATTTTACGCTATGGCTATACCTCCTTGGTTACTCCTTCTTCCACCTTTGATTATAACATGAAGAGCAAAGAGAAAACCTTGATGAAACAGCAGGAAGTGTTGGGAGGCTATGATCAGAAGCAGTACACGACGGAACGCATCATGGCAAAAGCTAAAGACGGTACAGCGGTTCCTATTTCCTTAGTCTATAAAAAAGGTATGGAGAAAAATGGACAGGCGCCACTCTTGCTTTATGCTTACGGCTCCTACGGTAGTTCCATGGATCCTACCTTTAATTCCAGTCGCTTATCTTTATTAGATCGTGGCTTTATCTATGCCATTGCCCATATTCGTGGGGGTGAAGAAATGGGACGTCAATGGTATGCAGATGGTAAGATGATGAACAAAAAGAATAGCTTCACCGACTTTATCGACTGTGGACAGTTCTTGATTGACCAAAAATATACGGCTGCGGAACACCTGTATGCTCAAGGTGGCTCAGCTGGTGGTTTACTGATGGGGGCCATTATGAATATGGCGCCAAGCCTTTGGAATGGGGTGATTGCCCAGGTGCCTTTTGTCGATGTGGTGAACACCATGCTCGATGAAACCATTCCATTAACCACCAATGAGTATGATGAATGGGGAAATCCGAACCAAAAGGAAGCCTATGACTACATGAAATCTTACTCGCCTTACGAGAATGTGGAAGCGAAAGCATATCCAAACGTCTTGGTGACCACAGGCTTGCACGACTCACAGGTGCAGTATTTCGAGCCGGCGAAATGGGTAGCCAAGTTGCGTAAGATTAAAAAGGGAGATCAGGTGATTCTGTTAAAAACCGATATGGACTATGGCCATGGCGGTGCTTCGGGCCGATTTGATTACCTGAAAGATATCGCCTTAAACTATGCCTTTCTTTTAAAGCTGGAAGGAATCAGTAAATAAGCGACAGCTATAGGTACACTATATAAGAAAAGAGGGACGGTGATAAACCGTCCCTCTTTTCTTATATACTTAGCTTCCGTATTGGGGAAGCGTTTATTTCACCTCCTGTTGTTCCTTTTCCACCTCACGGGCGTCAATTTGATGTTGCTTATAGTTCATTACGGCATTTTTGCTCGCCGTTTGTGACACAATAAACCCAATAATGGCAATCACTGTTACAATGATAACCCCCCAAAGGTGCTTTTTCTTGTCTTGCTTTACCAGCCAATACATGAAAAAGATATAAGGGATAACAAATAGAATAAAGAAAAAGATACTCGGACCTACCATGATTGTAATAATATTTGCAACAAAATTAAGGATTTATTTGTTCTTCAGAAAATTAGCAGGGAAATGGATTAGAATCTGACAATATTTTGTTTTTTTTAAACGTTTTAATGAATTTCCGGTCTTATTAGAAGACTGGCAATAATGGATTTAAGTATTTAGAGAGAAAATAAAAAATCTCAAGATATATTGCATAAAAGAAAAAAATAATTGTTTATTTTTGCGCCGTCTGATTACAGCGAAAAACGGAATATAATGTATTGTACTAAAGTATATATGAATAGTCTTTCTCGCGCCTTCCAACGGTTGGCCGGATTGCCCTATCATGCTTTGCGATCGTTTAATTGTCCTCTTCTACGATTCCGACGACCTATTCTGCCTCGAGCTTGATTTAGAGGCAGGCAAATTCCATTTTTTTGGTCCATCAAGCTCGATGGATACTCATCAAAATATTATTTATTAAGTTTCAATACTTCGGTATTCAATTTTTAGGTCGACATTATTAATGACAATCTCAGATTTTTTGATTATTCCCGCAACAGCAGCTCATGTAGCGTATGCTGATGATATTTGTAATGAAATGTTCGAGTCTGCAAAGGCTCGCGGAACAGGCATCGCACGCCGTAAGCCAGAATACGTTGCCCGCAAAATGGAAGAGGGAAAAGCCGTTATTGCCTTGCATAAGGATGGCACCTGGGCCGGATTCTGTTATATTGAAACCTGGAGCCATGGCGATTATGTTGCCAACTCAGGGCTTATCGTCAATCCGGTATTCCGGAAGGTAGGGCTGGCCAAGGCCATTAAAAAACGTGTGTTTGAATTGTCGCGTGAGAAGTATCCTAAATCCAAGATATTCGGACTTACCACGGGTTTGGCCGTCATGAAGATCAACTCCGATCTGGGTTACGAACCTGTAACTTATTCTGAATTGACGCAAGACGAGGAGTTCTGGAAAGGCTGTCAATCTTGTGTGAATTACGATATCCTGATGTCTAAAGATCGCAAGAACTGCATGTGCACCGCTATGTTATGGGATCCGGTGGAGAAGGAAAAGGAGTTGAAGGAGAAAATCTTGCGTAAGGCCGAAGCTAAGGAACGCCTGGATCGTATATCTAAGAAACAGTCGCTCTTAAAACGCATTGAAGCCAAGCTCTGGAAGTCGACCAAAAAAATAGTGGCCAGCGTTATTCCTATCGGGGCGAAACCCGTAAAAGGATTTTAAATTGTTATTTTTGTAATTATCAGCATATTAATCATTATCAGATGAAAAAAGTAGTTTTAGCATTTAGTGGTGGATTAGATACTTCCTTTTGTTGCATCTATCTGTCGCGTGATTTAGGTTTGGAGGTACACTCCGTTATTGTAAATACGGGTGGTTTTTCAGACGAAGAATTACAAAGCATAGAAAAAAGAGCCTACGAATTAGGTGTAAAATCACATACCACTATTGACGAAACAGAAAACTACTACCGCGAAACCATTAAGTACTTAATCTTTGGGAATGTATTGAAAAATGCCACTTACCCATTGTCGGTATCTGCCGAGCGTGTTTGCCAAGCTACCGCCATTGCAAACTACGCCAAAAAAATCGGCGCTGCCTGTGTAGCGCACGGGTCTACAGGTGCTGGAAACGATCAAGTGCGTTTCGATATGATTTTCCATACCTTAATTCCGGGTGTAGAGATTATTACCCCTATTCGTGACTTGAAATTATCACGTGAAGCGGAAATCGAATACCTGGATAAGCATGGCTTCCCTTATTCTGCGGAGAAAGCGAAGTATTCCATTAATAAAGGTTTATGGGGAACTTCCGTAGGAGGCGCAGAAACCTTAACCTCGAATCAATACCTGCCAGAATCTGCATGGCCTACGCCTGCAACTTCAACAGAACCACAGCAGATCTCCATCGATTTTGAAAAAGGTGAACCTGTTGCTTTAAATGGCGAGAAAATAGGCGCGGTTAAAGTAATTCAAACCTTGCAAGCCTTAGCACAACCTTACGGTATTGGGCGTGATATTCACGTTGGAGATACAATTATCGGTATCAAAGGTCGCGTAGGATTTGAGGCAGCAGCTTCTGTCATCATTATCAAAGCACACCATACCTTAGAGAAGCATACCTTGACCAAGTGGCAGCTTTCTTGGAAAGATCAATTGGCCGCTTTCTATGGCAACTACATGCACGAAGGTCAAATGCACGATCCAGTAATGCGGGATATGGAGGCTTTCTTAGAAAGCTCTCAGGAAACTGTAAGCGGACGTGTTTTCGTTGAATTACATCCCTACCGTTTTGTGGTGATCGGAATTGAATCAGCACACGACTTAATGTCGAGTAAGTTCGGTAGCTACGGCGAAATGAATGAAGGCTATACCGGTGATGATGTGAAAGGATTCTCGAAGATCTTTGGAAACCAAACCATCATCTGGCATAAGGTTAATGCCAAAGGATAAAGCGCGCGGCGCTCAATATTTTAACATATTATGGAAAAAATCAAAGTAGGAATTGTCGGATCCGCAGGGTATACCGGGGGCGAGTTATTACGCATCCTGATTTACCACCCGCAAGTAGAGATTGTATTTGCTAACAGTGCTTCAAATGCCGGGAATAGACTTTCCGATGTGCATAACGACCTGTTTGGAGATACCGATCTTCGCTTTTCTTCCGATTTCCATTCCGATATCGATGTCTTGTTCTTATGTGTTGGCCATGGCGATGCCCGGAAGTTCCTGGATGCTCATCCAGTAGCGTCACACGTTAAGATCATCGACCTCTCGCAAGATTACCGCTTGAAGGCTAATACCGCCTATCAAGGGCAAGACTTTGTCTATGGCTTGCCGGAGTTAAATAAAGAGGCTATTCAATCGGCACAATACATTGCCAATCCAGGCTGTTTTGCCACCAATATCCAATTGGCTTTATTACCCTTAGCCAGTAAAGGCTTATTGCCGGGGCAAATCCATATCAATGCGACCACAGGATCTACAGGGGCAGGGCAGAAGCCTACAGCTACCTCTCATTTCTCTTGGCGCAATAATAATCTATCGGCATATAAGTCTTTCGAGCATCAGCACTTGCAAGAGGTTTCTGAATCGCTGAATCAATTGCAGGCAGATTTCCTTCCTACTACCGGAGGAAGCTTGCTGGAGCGTGCTGCCCAAAAGATAAACTTCATACCACAGCGTGGTGATTTCGCACGTGGGATATTCTCGGCAATCTATGTAGAATGCTCAATCAGTGAAGAGGAAGCTTACGAGCTGTATGAAGCCTATTATGAAGCACATCCCTTTACGCATGTTTCCAAAGCAAATATCGACTTAAAGCAGGTCGTTAATACCAATAAGAGTATTATGCATTTGGAGAAACATGGAGCCAACCTATTGATTTTAAATGCGACCGATAACCTTGTGAAAGGCGCATCGGGTCAAGCAGTGCAGAATATGAATTTAATGTTCGGCTTAGACGAGCGTGCAGGCTTAAACTTGAAGTCTGTAGCCTTCTAATACCAAAGCATTACAGGATATAAAAAGGAAGCCCCGAACCAATAGGTCCGGGGCTTCGATTATTTATAAGCGTTATTTATTGTTCCAATAAATTGATCTTCCTTTCTACAGAAACATTGTCACCGGTAATAGCATTACCATCTTTATCAATGAGGGTAAGTTTTACGGTCGCTTCTCCTTTAGGAAGGTTCAACACTTCGTATGGTACCCATTGATCAAGGATAAACTCCTGACCATTGATATTCGCCTTAACCTTATTGCCATCAGCCGATAGGGTGGTGTTGTTTACAAAGAAGTCTAACAATAAAACATTGGTTTCATCGCCTTTGTAATCACCTTTTGGACGACTGTAGAATAATGCCGGCGCAGTTGGCGTAGGCTCTTCTGTAATCTTCGCATCAGCACCCACTTTAAATTTAATCAATTTAGCCGCTTCCGCAGTCTTAATCGATTCATGGAAAGAACGCGATAAGAAGGAAAGCAGGTAATGCTCTGAGTTTACAGGAACCGTAAAGGTATGCTCCGGTTTATAGAGCGCCACATAAGGGGTATTATCCAAAATAAAGTGAATATGCTGCCCATCGTGAGAGTTCGCCATATGATGTGTATGCTCCGTCTGCTCTGTAAGCTTAAAGTTCTCTACATTGTACTTCACGGTAATTTTTGCCGAGTCAGCACCTACTTTCTCTGCCGTTAGGGAAGCAATTTTTAAGCTGGCTCCCGGAAACTCTTTGGCATGCTGTAGGGGATTAACGGCAATGGCACCCACGGAGTCAGCTAAAGCGGTCGAGTCACGAATCTCGCCATCTTTATTCTTCGTCGGGGTATTATTACATGATGCCAGTAGGGCTGCTGCCGCTACTATTGCAAATGCTGATTTCATTGTTCTCATCTTTTGATATTTAGTCGATTAATGTTTATACAGTATCAAACAAATATAAAGGATAAATGTTTTACCTTATTGAAATACAATATCAAGTGCCTCTTTAATAACAGCTAAGCTCTTGGTTAAATCAGCTTCTGTATGTGCTGCAGAGATGAATCCTACCTCATAACCCGATGGACCGAAGTAAACCCCGCGGTTCAATAATTCACGGTGCATTTTCTTGTAATTCTCCATCGATGCCGGATCGATTTGATCAGCACGTTGAATATTTTCGTTGCTGAAGGCAAACCAGAAAATAGAACCTATCGTAAAAATACGAACCCCATATCCTTTTTCTGCGATGTGCGCACGTAACTCGTCAACAAAAGCTTGTGTTGTTTTCTCTAATTGCTCGTAAAAGCCAGGTCTTGCCAGAATCGACAGCGCAGCAATACCTGCGGCCATCGCTACTGGATTTCCAGATAAAGTACCAGCCTGATATACGGATCCATCTGGTGAGATGCAGGCCATCAATTCTTTGGATGCGCCATACGCACCAACAGGCATACCACCACCGATGATCTTGCCATAGGTAAGGATATCAGGTTGAATATCATAGTATTTTGCGGCACCTTCAAAGCCCAGGCGGAATCCTGTAATCACCTCATCGAAGATCATCAGTGCGCCATTGGCTTTAGTAATATCGCGTAGGAAATGGATATAGTCTTTATCTTGAATTAACAAGCCGTTATTCGCTGGAACACCTTCGATGATCACGGCAGCAATTTGATCTTTAAAATCAACAAACACCTGCTCTAAGGCTTGTTTATCATTTAGGGCAATCACAATTGTTTCATCCGCAAAGGCTTTTGGTACACCTGCAGAGGAGGTTTCCCCAAAAGTAACCAAGCCCGATCCTGCTTTCACCAATAAGGAGTCGGAGTGGCCATGATAACAACCTTCAAACTTCACGATTTTATCACGTTTGGTATAGCCGCGTGCCAAGCGAATCGCCGACATCACAGCTTCTGTACCCGAGCTTACAAAACGGATTTTCTCAATCTTCTTATTATGGGTTAAGATCAGCTCGGCAAGGTCATTCTCCAATTTTGTTGGAGCACCAAAGCTTAAGCCTTTCCCCAATTGCTCTTGCACAGCCTCCCGAATTTCAGCATTATTATGCCCTAAAATCAAAGGCCCCCAAGAACAGCAGAAGTCAATAAATTCATTGCCGTCGGCATCCCAAAGGTGCGCCTGATCGCCACGCTCAATAAATAAAGGTGTGCCATACACCGATTTAAAAGCACGAACCGGAGAGTTCACTCCACCCGGAAAATATTGCTTCGCTTTTTCAAATAACTCCGCCGATTGCTTCCGTGAAATATCTGAAACTGATGTTGTCATAGTATGTATAAAGATTGTTTAGTGCAAAGTTAGTATTTAGTAGATAGTATTTAGTATAAAGACCCTTGCAGATGTGTTATTAATACGAATATGACCGTAATTTGTTAGTGTTAGGGTTTCATGGGCAAGCACAAAAAGGTAACTTGTTGCTGTTCAAGTTTAATGTACAAACCTAAAAGGCGATCATAGGTCTAACTACTAAGTACTAAATACTATATACTCTTTCCGCGTCATAAAAAAAGCGAGCTTTTCCCAAAAGCTCGCTTTTTTTATGACGCGGAAAGTACTATTTTCCTTCTTCCAATACTTTCGTTACTAGCTCGGCAGCTTCTTTCAACAAGATCGCTGAGTAAACTTGTAAACCAGATTGGTCGATTAATTCTTTTGCTTCTTTGGCATTTGTTCCTTGAAGACGAACGATAATTGGCACTGGAATATTGCCGATTTCGTTGTAAGCATCAATAACACCTTGGGCAACACGGTCACAACGAACGATACCACCGAAGATATTAATTAAGATTGCTTTTACGTTAGGATCTTTCAAGATGATGTTGAAACCTGCTTTTACGGTCTCAGCATTTGCTGTACCACCAACGTCTAGGAAGTTTGCGGGCTCACCACCGGCTAATTTAATGATGTCCATAGTCGCCATAGCTAAACCAGCACCATTCACCATACAGCCTACGTTACCATCTAATTTCACGTAGTTTAGGTTAGACTCACCAGCTTCAACTTCTGTCGGATCTTCCTCAGTGATGTCGCGCAAAGCAGCGATATCAGCATGACGGTATAAAGCATTCTCATCTAAGTTTACTTTCGCGTCTACCGCTAAGATCTTATCGTCAGAAGTTTTTAATACCGGGTTGATTTCGAACATCGATGCATCAATAGAATCGTATGCTTTATAAAGGGCAGCCACAAATTTAACCATGTCTTTGTGTGCAGCACCTGATAAACCTAAGTTGAACGCAATTTTACGCGCTTGGAAACCTTGAAGGCCAACTTTAGGGTCAATTTCTTCTTTGAAAATTAAGTGAGGTGTTTTTTCAGCAACTTCCTCGATGTCCATACCACCTTCTGTAGAGTACATGATGATGTTACGACCAGTAGCACGGTCTAATAATACAGACATGTAGAATTCTTTGGTTTCGCTATCGCCAGGGTAGTAAACATCCTGAGCAACTAAAACCTTATTAACTTTTTTACCTTCTGGACCAGTCTGCGGTGTTACCAATTGCATACCGATGATGTCTGTTGCGCGTTGCAATACTTCATCATGGTTTTTCGCTAATTTTACACCACCACCTTTACCACGGCCACCCGCATGGATTTGTGCTTTTACCACTACCCAATCCGAGTTGAATTCTTCTTTCATTCTTTTCGCAGCCTCAACAGCTTGCTCCGGGGTTTCGGCAACAATACCTTCCTGTACTCTTACTCCGAAACTCTTAAGTATTTCTTTTCCTTGATATTCGTGAATGTTCATTGATAAAAAAATTTGCTGTAAAAATAGCGTATTTATTCGGAAGGGACAAGTTATTATTTTGATAAAATCGTGAATTATCCATTAAGTTTACCCCTTATGGATGGATTATGCTGCTGTTTTTTTTGTTATTTTCGCAATATGATCTTAAAAGCCAATAATATTTTCAAATCCTATGGCGACCTCGCTATCCTCAAAGGGGTAAGTGTGTCGGTCAATAAGGGGGAAATCGTCTCCATCGTAGGTGCATCAGGCGCCGGAAAAAGTACGCTCCTGCATATCATGGGCACCTTGGATAAACCCGATAAGGGAACCTTGATGATGGAAGGGCAGGATGTTTTTGCACTCAGTGAAAAGCAACTTAGCGATTTCAGAAACAAGCATATTGGTTTTGTTTTTCAATTTCACCACCTCCTTCCGGAATTTACTGCCCTCGAGAATGTGTGTATTCCAGCCTTTATTGCCGGAATGGATAAAGTGGAAGCCGAGCGGCGTGGCATGGAATTATTGGATATCTTGGGTGTTGCCCACCGGGCCAAGCATAAGCCTGGTGCCATGTCGGGGGGCGAGCAGCAGCGAGTTTCCGTTGCGCGTGCCTTGATCAATAACCCAACCATCATTCTGGCCGACGAACCTTCAGGTAACCTAGATTCCGAAAATGCAGCATCCCTGCATCAGCTGTTCTTTGACCTAAGGGATAAGATGCAACAAACCTTTGTGATTGTCACCCACAACGAAGAATTGGCACGGATTTCCGATCGTACTATCCATATGCGCGATGGCTTAATCTATTAATATGCAGAAAATTATCATTACCTATGGCACGCGGCCCTTGGCACAGCGCGTCGCCCAAGCAATAGGCGAACAGTTGCAGGTGCAGTTTGCCACTTCCGAGCAGGTGCCAAGCATTTTGCAGGCAAAATACCTGCAGATACCAACAGCAGCAAACCCTACCTTTGCCCACGAATTGTTGAAATGCTGCCTCGATCAGCAGGCCAACTACCTCTTGCCGCTAGGTTTTCGCGAAATGGAAAGCCTCGCCGAAGCTGCTCTTTTATTTGAGGAATATGGCATTCAATTGCTGAGTCCTACCTTGGACGAGCTAAAAGCCTTATTTGTCCTGCCGAACCCGGCCAAAGAAGTAGAAATCCAAATTATCGCCCTAGGCAAGAATCTCCTCAATCAGCAAGACGTGGCTTATCCCGGCTCCGGCTTGCTGGCCTTCTCCGATGAAGGCGAGGAATTTGCCCTTTGCACAGTTTAATACCAACATGAAGATCCAAGAATTACCCGATACCAAAAAGCTGTATCTGTTTGAATTAGACGATGTATTGTATCCAAAGCAAGATTTTCTGTTACAAGTCTATTATCTATTTGCACAATTTATAGAATTTACAGAAGCACGCCCTGTTGCTGCAGAAATGGTGGCTTTTATGAAAGATACCCTGCTAGCCGAAGGGGAAGATGCTGTTTATGAGGCCACGGTCAAGAAGTTTGCGCTTAAAGCCGATTATCGCGAAAACTTTGAACGTTTGCAAGCAAATGGACATTTACCCCTCAAATTGTTTCTCTTTGAAAACGTACAGACTCTGTTCAAAAAGCTAAACGAGCAAGGAGCTCAAATAGCCGTCTTGACGGCAGGCAATCCCGCCCTGCAACTCAATAAATTAAGGCACATAGACTGGATGGGCTATGATAAAAAGTTGAAGGTTTATTTTACCGATGAATTGCGCTTCCGAAATATTGATCCTTTTACCTATATTGCTTCTGAACATACAGTGTCAGCAGATGATATATACTACATCCAGTCAAAATTAATTTAACCTTTATGAAATCCAGATTTCTTCTTGCGCTCCTTTCATTTGTCGTAGCCTTTACAGCCTGTAAAAAGGATAATAACAAACCAGATCAACAAAACCAGGATAAAGAAACCCAACTGCGGGATCTTACCTATTACTACTCCGGTATGTTTTCGCTCTGGGCAGATAAAATCCCGGATTCCAAATTAATCGCTCAAAATAAAAACTACGAGCAGGTCTTTGCAGACAAGCCCATTATCGAACCTTCCATATTAGAGAAGATAAGATCGGCCCACACCGGAAACCTAAGTACAGGCGAAGAGGTCTTGGCAAAAATTAAAACCCTTTATGCCAACGATGATCGCTTTAGCTTTATCGATAGGAAAGGTGTTGTAGGGGAAGAAATTGGTGAGGGTCTACATAAGGAATTTGGTATTATCCCCGATTATTTCTTGTCTTCGGCGAATGCCAGCAACGCCGACCTGTATATTAAATTGGTTCAGAAAAACTCGCCGGCAGAGAAAGCCGGGATAAAACGAGGCATGCGCGTATTAAGTATCGACGGGGATACTAAAATAGATTATCTCTCCCAAGAGCCTAAAGATTTTGCCTTGGTCAATAAATTATTTGGTGGGCCAGAAAGTATTAAAATCAAGGTTAAAGACCTCAATACTAATAAAGAGTCTGAGGTAACCCTACAAGCTGGAGAATATCATATCGAGCCCTTTTTTGAGAACAAGGTGGTCACGCTCAACAATAAGAAAATAGGGTATCTGGCTTATACCTCCTTTGTCGAGATTTTTAAAAGAGACGGATCGCATACGGATTATTACGCAGGTTTGGAGAATGCGGTAAAGAGCCTGGAAGATCAAGGTATTCAGGAACTGGTTGTCGATCTACGCTATAATGGTGGCGGTTCAACCAATGCTGCAGAGTTATTTACCAATCTATTGGCGCCTACTAAGGTGGGAACAAGCGTGATGTATACCCATAAAGTAAATGACACGTTCAAAAGATGGCGATTTGACGATCCTACAGTCGAAGGTGCCCCATTTGCTCCGATTAAATTTAATAAAAAGAACAGCTTGAACTTAGCTAAAATCTATTTTCTTGTGACCCGCAGCACCGCTTCGGCCAGTGAATTACTTATCAATAACCTACGCCCGCATATGCAGGTGGAGTTAATTTCCATTAACGACCGCGGAAGTTATGGTAAGCCTGTAGGTTTCTTTGGCTTCTCCGTCATGGACAAGTATGCAGACCTGTATATCACTTCCTTTGAAACCTTAAACAGTAGCGGCCAAGGCGGCTATTTTAACGGCTTAATAGGAACGAAAAAAGATTCATACGATGATATCGCGCATCAATTAGGCGATACCAACGAACAGATGTTCAAAGATGCACTCTATCATATTGCAAGCGGTAGCTATCAAAGTGCAAGAGCCAGTACCCGAATTGGAAAATCAGGCGAAAGCATAAGCCCGGTATCTTTAAATATTCCAGGATCTAATAGCTCTGTTTTGGGGATGTTTAAATTTTCCGATCGAAAAAATGCAAAGCTGTAAAATAATTTTTACAGCGCATTAATCTTTTGCCAGATGGATTGGTCTGAGATTTGGTGAAGCCTTGCATAGTGTGCAATTATAAATTAAGAACGTACAGAAAACATCCATGAGAAGATTACTGCCCCTTATTGCCTTACTATGGTTTGTAAGCTGTGAGAAAGATGTAAATAAACTTGCACCTCCGCCAAAGCCGGAACCACCGGTAAGTAACCGTACTGAAGCGCAAAAAATACGCGATAGTGTCTATTTCTATTACCAAAAAGATTCCTATTGGACTGATGCTATAAAAGTATATAACCCTATTTCAACATTTACCGATCAATATTCCAGTCCGGAAGATGTATTGGCCGCTTTAAAGAAGCAAACCCCTTTTCATGCCGGCTATAACGGCCCATTCGATCGTTTTTCCAGATTGGAAGATATCAGCAGTGGTTCCGGCCGCGCTAAAGCAGACCTCGCCGATGGGTATGGCATGTACCTTGAATTTGTGAGGGCAGGCGCAACAACGCAGTTGTATGTCTATTTTGTGGAGGGAGGATCACCTGCGGCAGAGCAAGGCGTCAAACGGGGCGACCGTATTATAGAAATGAATAAAAACACTGACATGAGCCAAGGAAATGTCAACTTTATTCAGAATGCTATCGATGGGAATAACCTGGACATGAAAGTGTTGCGCGCAGGAAAGGAGATTAGTTTTAAGATGGCATATACCACTTACAATATCAATCCTGTCATCGCTGATACCGTATATTCCATCAACAACAAAAATGTAGGCTATATCGCGATGTCATCTTTTGAAGAAATGTATGACGATGGCGGGCGACAAACCCAAATGTATAAAGACCTGCAACGGGTTTTCGATAACTTCGGCGCTAAAAATATCGGCGATATCATTGTCGATTTACGCTATAATGTGGGCGGCTATGTGAGCACCGCTGTACACTTCGCGAACAAAATAATCAACAGTAGCGGGAATGGCCAAGTGATGTTTAAATACGATGTCAATAAGAATTTGAAATACCTGCCGAATGGTCGCTTGAATCCGGAGTTTTCGGATGTACTCTTCCAGCGTGAAAATTCAACCAATATCCAAAAAGTCGTATTTCTAGTCTCAAATGAAACAGCATCGGCCAGTGAGATCGTCATTTCTGCCCTAAAACCTTATATGGACGTCAAATTAATTGCTGAAAAAGATGCTACCTTTGGTAAACCTGTAGGCTTCTTCCGCCAAGATATCATGGGGAAAGTAGGCTTATGGACGGCCTCCTTCAAGATTATCAATAAAGATGGCTTTACGGACTATTGGGATGGTATTCCGGGCGATTTGAAAAATGTAACCGATAATATTACCCTGGATTTTAAAGATCCTAAAGAGAATATGATCGCATCGGCACTGAACTATATTAAAACGGGCGCTTTAATTAAGGTTAGTGTGGCTGGAAAGGCCTCTACGCGGACTTCTAGCTCAAGCATCCAGAAATTGCAGCGGATAAATCAGCCGAAGGAAAGGGATTTAATAAAGAATTAAAACTTCATTATTAAATTCTTAACTTTACTGCATGTCAGGAAATAAACCGACCACGATAAAAGAAATCGCACGAAAGCTAAAGATTTCCCCTTCTACCGTTTCACGGGCCTTAAATGACCATCCCAGCATTGGCGATGTCACCAAAGATAGAGTCCGTAAAATAGCAGAAGAAATGGCCTATGAGCCCAATCAAACCGCCATCTTCTTTAAACAACGTAAGACATTTACCATCGGGGTCATTTTACCGAAACTTTCTGAACCTTTTTTCTCCGATGCCATTTCAACCATCGAAACGGTAGCCGAAGAGAAGAAATACACCGTATTGCTTGGGCAGTCCTTAGACAATGAACAACGGGAATTGAACATTGTGCAATCCTTTAAAAAACATCGGGTCGATGGCATCCTAATGTCCTTGGGCAAGAACACCGCCAATATGGACTATTTAGATATCCTGGCGAAAACAGAAATTCCTATTGTATTCTTTGATTGTGTGCCCGATTTGCCCAATGTACATAAAGTCTATAGCGACCTTTCCACGGGAATGATGGAGGCTATTGACGCATTCATCGATCGGGGGCATCATAAAATCGCCCTGATCAATGGGCCAGAATCTCTATTAGCTTCAAAACAACGCTCTGAGTACTTTATCAAGGCTTTAAAGCAACGTGGACTTGCTGTCGATACCAACTACATCGTGCACACCGATCTAACCGAACAGGGCAATGAAGACGCCATGGAAAGCCTATGTGCCTTGGCAGATCGCCCTTCGGCAGTGGTCTCCTTTAATGATTTTGTCACCCTAGATTTGATTCGCTATGCGAAACAAAGAGGGATTGTCATGAATCAGGATATGTATTTTATCAGTTATGCCAATTATCCACTATGGAAGTACATGGATAATCCGCCTATGGGAAGTATCGAACAATATCCCGATCAGCAAGCGCAGCGTGCCGCCGAGATATTATTCGACTGTATCGATAAAAAGGAAGCTGTCGAGCAAGCGCAAGAAGTCATTTTCCCTTCTAAATTAGTGCTGAAATAATTAGTTGATCTGAATGCTGTAGGTAATTTCTACCCCACCGGCTACCAACATATCATGTACCGAGCAGTATTTCTTTACCGCTAGCTCAGCTGCTTTATGCGCTTTAACCTCATCGATCGGACCTTTCAGCTTGAAGGAAATATGGATCTTGGTAAAGATGTTAGGCACTTCATCCCGGCGCTCACCTTCCACCTCCACTTGCATGTCCTCAATCTCCTGACGTTGCTTCTGCAAAATAGTCGTCAAGTCAAAGGCGCTGCAGGAGCCTAAGGCCACCAATACCAACTCCATGGGACGTACGCCTTTTCCTTCGCCACCAATAGATTCCGGACCGTCAATATTTACTTTAACTGTAGAAGAAGCCGCCGAAGCTTCAAAATGAACAGCCTGGTTTTTACGTTGTAATGCTACTTTCATATCGTTTTATCTTGTCTAACAAAGCTACAAAAAAAAGCCCCGAGAACAGGCGTAAGCCTTGGAAAATGCCCCGCCTAAAGCCTCTTTATTCCCATCAAAATCCTTAAATATTCCACCTAACTGGCTTTATAACAAGAATATGACAGAAAAGCAATCGGTTGTGTAAATTGGACAAACGTTTGCATGCCCAAATCATTTCTGTTTTTTCAAAATTCGTTTTATTATTGTATATGGAGCGATTTGAAAGCCCCATAACCAAATTATAACGTTCATTAATTTGATAACATTTCGATTTTGACTGTTTAGTTTGTTTTAAAATAGGTGATTTAAAGGGGGATGTGATATCCCCCTTAACTTTGTAAACCCGTAAATTAGTATATTAGCTAGAATAATAATTATATACCATGAATAATTCACGTAGAGATTTTCTGAAGAAAGCAGGCCTATTGTCAAGTGCGGCTATAACCTTGCCAGCCTTGCAAAATGAAGTGTTTGCTTCTCCAAATTTTAATATGGCCGGTTTTGCCGCCCCAAAAATTGATAAAGTGAAAGTCGCTATCATCGGCTTAGGACAACGTGGTCCGGGTGCCGTAGATCGCATTTCCTATATCGAAGGTGCCGACATTGTGGCCCTATGTGATCGCCATCCGGAACGCGTAACAAAGGCGCAATCCATTTTAACCCGCAAAGGCTTGAAGGAAGCAACAGCCTATTCTGGCGAAGATGGCTGGAAAACCATGCTGAAAAATGAAGAACTCGATTTAGTCTATATCTGTACACCTTGGGAATACCACGCACCAATGGCCATCGAGGCCATGAAGTCGGGGGCGCATGCAGCTACAGAAGTTCCGATGGGACTTACCGTATCGGAAATCTGGGAAGTGGTGAAAACATCAGAAGCAACCAAAAAGCACTGCATGATGTTGGAAAACTGTAACTACGGCGATTTCGAGATGATTACCTTAAACATGGTGCGCCAAGGTTTATTTGGCGAGCTTATTCACGCTGAAGGTGCTTATATCCACGATTTGTTAGACTTAAACTTCTCCAAAACAGGATACGATAGAATGTGGCGCCTGCGCGAAAACATCAAAATGAATGGTAACTTATACCCAACCCACGGTTTAGGGCCAATTGCGCATTGTATGAACATCAACTGTGGTGATAAAATGAATCACTTGGTAGCCATGCAATCCAATGACTTTATGATGGGCGACCATGCCAGACAACTAGCGTCTACAGATGCTTTCTACAATGAATTTGTGGGAAAACGCTTTAGAGGAAATATGGACATTACCTTAATCAAAACCGAAAAAGGGAAAACCATGATGATTCAGCACGATGTCACTTCGCCGCGTCCATACTCACGTATTCACTTATTGAGTGGTACCAAAGCCTATGCGCAGAAGTATCCGAAAGAAACCATTGCTTTTGGACACGAGGCCGTGAAAGATGCTGAATTACAAAAGTTATTCGATAAATACGCACCGGAATTGATCAAATTCATCGGCCAGCAAGCTAAGCAAGTAGGTGGTCACGGTGGTATGGACTTCATTATGGACTGGCGTTTAATCGACTGTCTACGCAATGGCTTGCCATTGGATCAAACAGTATACGATGGAGCTTCTTGGTCTGCAGTAGTACCGTTAAGCGTACAATCTGTGGCGAAAAACAGCAGAACGGTAGATATTCCTGACTTCACCCGTGGAAATTGGAAAACCAATAAACCACACGATTTAACGTTGAACGGTGGTGGTAACACGAAAATCCGCCCGAAAGTCGATACAAAGAAAGATGTTCAGTTGAATGTTCAATAATTAAAATCTTACCTATACTTTTTAAAGAGCTATTCAACTGAATAGCTCTTTTTTGTGACAATAGCCCCTGCAATAATTTTTGTATATTGACCACGTAAACAAGAACCAATGAAACGATCTTACTTTCTTAGCCTTAGCCTTGGACTCCTGCTCAGCGTACCGGCAACAGCACAAGAGCATAAACAACATAGCCCCGATTCTGCCATGGTATGCCATACAGAAGCAATTCCCTCGCGCTTTGCTAAGGTGAAACAGGCTGGTTTAAAAAGCAAGGGCAGTGATGCGGTAAAGATGGTTCTTGTGCCTGGCGGAACATTCCGCATGGGTGCTAAAGACTTTCCCGATGCGCAACCCATCCACGAGGTCGAAGTTGCCCCTTTTTACATCGATGAACATGAGGTTACCAATGCCCAATATGCTGCCTTTGTGGAAGCAACAGGCTACGTAACGGTTGCAGAAAGACCACTAGATCCCAAAGATTTTCCCGGTGTAGATCCTGCCGTATTGGTGCCTGGCTCGGCCGTGTTTACCGCACCAACAGCAATACAGGGTATGCAAAACCACCTGCAATGGTGGGATTATGTTGCAGGAGCCAACTGGCGGCATCCGCAAGGCCCTGCCAGCAGCATTGCCGATAAAATGGATCATCCGGTCACCCAATTGGCCTATGAAGATGCCGAAGCCTATGCCAAATGGGCCGGAAAAAGATTGCCTACCGAAGCCGAATGGGAATTTGCTGCTAAAGCTGGAACACATACCGAGGAAACCTATTACTGGGGAACTGAGAAACTAAAGGATGGCAAGTGGATGGCTAATATCTTTCAAGGGACCTTCCCAACAAGCAATACAAAAGCCGATGGTTTTGAAACCACCGCCCCCGTGAAGTCCTTCCCCGCAAATGCCTATGGCCTTTACGATATGGAAGGCAATGTATGGGAATGGTGTTCCGACTTCTACCGACCCGATTATTACCAGCAAAGCCCTAAAAATAACCCACAAGGGCCAAAGGATTCCTATGACCCGCAAGAACCCGGCGCCATCAAACGCGTACAACGCGGCGGATCCTTCCTCTGCAACGACCAATACTGCGAACGCTACAAAGCCGGCAGCCGCGGAAAAGGAGAGGTGAACTCTCCAACAAATAACGTGGGTTTCCGCTGTGTGAAGAGTAAGTAGGAAGGCAGGGGGTAGAAGATTTGCGGTTAAGGACGCTTCGTTTGACGTGGCTGTCATCGTGAGCGTAGTCGAACGACTGGTACGTCAATACAATCAATCACATCTAATAACTTTATTAATAATTGTTTACAGCAAAAAAACAACTAGTAAATAAAATAAAGAGGACCGGAAATTTCCGGCCCTCTTTATTTTATTTACTAGTTATCTTGTTTTAAACTGTTGTTAGATATGGTGGATTGCACTGACGTACCAATGGTTCGTGGTTCGTCCTTCGACTCCGCTCAGGATGACAAAGTGGATGACAAAGTGGATGACAAAGTGGATGACAGTTCTCACATCTCACATCTCACATCTCATATCTCACATCTAACCCCTACTGCGCATTCAAGAACATCGACTTCTGTTTGTAAAGTTCTCTAAAGTGCGGATCATTCAAATCTTTGATAAAGCGAATGGCCTCACCTGTAGACTTCATCTCAGGGCCTAACTGTTTATCTACTTCCGGGAATTTCGAGAAGGAGAACACAGGTTCTTTGATAGCATAGCCTTGTAATTTACGCTCGATGCTGAAGTCTTTCAACTTATTCTCACCTAGCATTACTTTCGTTGCAATATTGATATAAGGAACGTCGTATGCTTTAGCGATAAATGGAACCGTACGGGATGCACGAGGGTTGGCCTCGATCACATAAACGTTCTCATCTTTAATCGCAAACTGAATATTTAATAATCCGATTACATTAAGTGCTTTTGCCAATTTAATCGAATATTCTTCCATTTTCTGTTGCACAGTTTCCGATAAGCTGAATGGAGGAAGTACGGCAGAAGAGTCACCCGAGTGAATACCGGCAGGCTCAATATGTTCCATCATACCGATGATATGCACATCTTCACCGTCGCAGATGGAGTCAGACTCCGCTTCTTCAGCACGATCCAAGAAGTGGTCAATTAAGATCTGGTTGCCCGGAAGATTCTTCAGTAAGTTAACTACAGCTTTTTCTAAGTCTTCATCGTTAATAACGATGCTCATGCCTTGTCCACCCAACACATAGGAAGGACGAACCAATACTGGGTAACCTACTTCGTTCGCCACTTTAATCGCTTCCTCAGCAGAAGTTGCCACACCGTATTTCGGGTAAGGGATACCTAATTCTTTCAATAAGTCAGAGAAGCTTCCACGATCTTCCGCAAGGTCCATGTCGCTAAACGATGTACCGATAATTTTCACACCTAAGGCTTCTAAGCGCTCAGCCATTTTTAAGGCCGTTTGACCACCTAACTGAACGATAACACCTTCTGGTTTCTCTAACTCGATAATCTCACGTACATGCTCCCAGAATACAGGCTCGAAGTAAAGCTTGTCGGCCATGTTAAAGTCTGTAGACACCGTCTCTGGGTTACAGTTCACCATGATAGCTTCGTAACCACATTCTTTCGCTGCTAATAAGCCGTGCACACAAGAGTAATCAAACTCAATACCTTGACCGATACGGTTCGGGCCAGAGCCTAATACGATGATTTTCTTGCGATCGCTCACTACCGACTCATTTTCGTCTTCGAAAGTAGAGTAGTAGTATGGCGTATGCGCCGGGAATTCTGCTGCACATGTATCTACCATTTTATAAACGCGGTGGATACCTAATTCTTTACGACGTGCATAAACATCATCCTCGGTAGTATTTCCTAATAACCAGGCAATCTGATAGTCAGAGTATCCTTTTTGTTTAAGGGTCATGAAGAAATCACGTGGTATATTATTTAATTGGTAGCGGCGTAATTCCCCTTCCAATTGTACTAATTCTTGAATCTGTACTAAGAACCATTTGTCGATTAGGGTAGCCTTACGGATGGATTCCAATGGTACGCCCAATTCAAAGGCATCTTTAATATGGAATAAACGATCGGCACTAGGATGCTCCAAGCTGTACATAATCTCTTCCAGGTTTCTGGATTGACGTCCGTCAGCACCTAAGCCTGCACGACCTGTTTCTAAAGACTGTGCTGCTTTTTGTAAAGCCTCGATAAAGGTACGGCCGATGGCCATTACTTCACCTACAGCTTTCATCTGTAAGCCTAATTCTTTATTGGCACCTTTAAACTTGTCGAAGTTAAAGCGTGGAACCTTAACAATAACATAGTCTAAGGTAGGCTCAAAGTAAGCCGATGTTGTTTTTGTAATTTGGTTTTGTAACTCATCCAAGTTGTAGCCAATCGCTAGTTTAGCAGCGATTTTCGCAATCGGATAACCTGTTGCTTTGGAAGCTAAGGCCGATGAGCGCGAAACACGTGGGTTAATCTCGATAGCGATAATATCTTCGTTCTCCGGATTCACAGAGAACTGCACGTTACAGCCACCCGCAAAATTACCGATCGAACGCATCATCTTGATCGCTTGATTACGCATGTCTTGGTAACACTTGTCTGATAAGGTCATTCCTGGTGCAACGGTAATCGAGTCACCAGTATGGATACCCATCGGGTCAAAGTTCTCAATCGTACAGATAATAATCACATTATCGTTGGTATCACGTAGTAATTCCAACTCAAATTCTTTCCAGCCTAATACCGCTTGCTCTACCAATACCTCGTGGGTAGGAGAGGCGTGTAATCCACGGTTTAAGGCTGCGTCAAAATCCTCTTTCTTGTGCACGAAACCACCTCCGGTTCCTGCTAAGGTGTAGGAAGGACGAATAACTAAAGGGTATCCAATAATCTGCGCCGCTTCTTTCCCTTCTAAGAAGGAGTTTGCGATTTTTGATTTTGCCACACCAACGCCGATGTCAACCATCAGTTGGCGGAATTCCTCCCGGTTTTCAGTCTTTTCGATCGCCGCAACATCCACGCCGATTACCTTAACATTGTACTTGTCCCAAATACCGCGGTTAGACGCTTCAATACATAAGTTTAACGCCGTTTGACCACCCATGGTAGGCAATACCGCATCAATATCACGCTCTTGAAGAATCTGCTCGATACTTTCGCACGTTAAGGGTAATAAATAGACATGATCGGCAACGACGTTATCCGTCATAATGGTTGCCGGGTTCGAGTTGATGATGGAAACTGAAATACCCTCTTCTTTTAAAGATAAGGCTGCTTGAGATCCTGAGTAATCAAATTCACAGGCCTGACCGATGACAATAGGTCCCGATCCAATGATTAATACCGAATTAATGGAGGTGTTTCTAGGCATTATTATTTATTTCAATTGTTAAATACAAAAACTTTGATGACAAATCAGACGCGAAAGAGCCTGTCTATGAGAAGGAATTCCGACTGCTTTGTCGGAGTGCAAAGTTACATTTTTATTTTAATAATGGAGGAATAATTGTTGATAAAAAAGAACAATGATTTTGGAAGGAGGGGGGGTGATAAGATGCTGTTGGCAATTGCTTTCATCGTATTGTCATCGTGCTGTCATCGTGCTGTCATCGCCTTGTCATGATGTTGTCATCGTCCTGTCATGGTGAGCGGAGTCGAACCACGAACGATTGGTACGCCAGTGCAATCAATTTATACAATCACATTGTTGCTTCCAATCGTTCAGCTCCGCTATCATTTTTTTGTTAAAGATATTAATATTAAGTGTTTTAGGTATTGCTGATTGCATTGACGTACCAGTCGTTCGACTCCGCTCACGATGACAAAACGATGACAAAACGATGACAGCAGGCTCTAAATACTAACTACTCAATACTAACTACCTCCGCCTCCACCCCCCTTCCACACTCTCCCCTTTCTCTCCCCTTTCAAACCCCTTTCTCTCCCCTTTCAAACCCCTTTGCAAAGGGCTTAGCAAGGCTTGTTAAAAGGCATTAAAAAAGCCCAGCATAAAAAAATCCCCATAGCAGGCTATGAGGATTTATCAAAAAGTTCTTTGTAATAATCTAATACACCACAATCTCATCTGCGAACAGATACCCCTTCATGGGGTTTGTCGCTTTGATTTGAATATACCTTGCCATGACCGGCTTAGGGAGCTTCACTTCAAATTTGTGGAATTTTAAAGTCGGGTCTGTACGGCTTTCCTGGTTCTTCACGGTTCCGATTTCGCGGTAGTTTTTTCCGTTATCTGATATCAAAACGGTATATTCTCCAGGGAAATAAACCCCTGGGCCGGGCAGTTGCATAAAGTTGAGGGCTACGGATTGAATTTCCTCGCGGCGTTCGAAGTCGACTATGACATCGAAATTGCGGATAAATCCTTGCCATTGCCCATCGTTATAGGTTAGGCCGCCTTTGATGCCGTTGGTTAGGGTTCGCGCTTCCTGTGCCGGATAGCCTTCCCATTTATTCTTGTAGATTACCGTTTTGCCGATGGCTTTATGCACATCCAGTTCCACCACTTCGGTCGGGCTCACCTTCGCTTCGTTCAGGAAAGATGCCGCTTTTAGCACGGCACTTTTCGATAATTCCACCGGCAAGCTGTATAAGCTGGAGCTGATGCTAGGTTCGCTACCATCTACCGTATATCGGATTTGTGGATAGAATTGCTCAGAATGGAAGGCCACGGTATTTTTCATGCTAACCGAATCAAACTTCACCTGATGGCTAACGGTATAGGATGGGCGGTAATAGTTTACCTGTAATTGTTGTAAAATAGGGTAGTGGGCCTGTAATCGGGTATGAAAATCCGGCCAGCTGCGGGCCTCCTGTGCTGTCCATACCACTTCGGAAAGGGCCAGGGCACGTGGAAAGGCCATGTATTCTACCTGTTGATAGGTGGGGATATATTCGGTCCATACATTGGCTTGGGCGCCCAGGATATGTTTCTTTTTATCATTGGCAATAGCGGCAGGCACCGGATTGTAGCTGTATACCTTTTCAATGGGCAGGTAGCCACCAATAGATTCCGGTTGGGTTCTGGGATCGCTTTGGTAGCCATCAAAATATAGATAGCCGCCCGGCGTCATAATAACATCATGGCCTGCATTCGCAGCATCGATGCCACCTTGTTCTCCACGCCAGCTCATCACTGTTGCACCGGCAGAAAGACCTCCTTGTAAAATCTCGTCCCATCCGATAAGTTTACGACCTTTCGACTGCAAGTATTTATCCATTTGCTGAATAGCGTAGCTCTGCAGCTCTTCTTCCGACTTCAACCCTTCTTTTTTCATCAGCTCCTGGCACTTGGCGCAATTTTTCCAATGCTTCTTCTCGGCTTCATCGCCGCCGATATGAATATAAGGGGAGGGGAAAATAGCCAGCACTTCCTCCAATACATTTTTTAAAAAGGTATAGCTTTCTGGGTTGCCCAGGCAGAATTCACCCTGGGTATAGGGTTTTCCGGTACAGGAGAGCTCCGGATAAACCGCCAGTACTTCTTCGGAATGTCCCGGCATTTCAATCTCCGGAATAATGGTAATTCCCTTTTGTGCAGCATAGGCCACCAGTTCGCGGGCTTCGGCCTGGGTATAGAAGCCACCGCTAGCGTTCGGGCTGCCTTGATCTACATATTGACGGCCATTATTCCACCAGTCTTTCCAGCTGCTATGCGTGCGCCAGGCTGCTTTCTGGGTAAGTTCCGGATAGCGGTTGATTTCCAAACGCCAACCGGCACCATCGGTGAGATGCCAGTGAAAATAATTGAATTTATAGAAGGCCAACAGATCAATATATTTCTTCAAGAAGGGAAAGGGCATAAAATGACGCGACACATCCAGGTGCATGCCACGATAGGCAAATCGAGGTTTGTCAACTATCGTGAGGTATGGCAATTGGTTGAGGCCATTTAAATAGCTTAATTGAACAAGGGAATAGATGCCGTTGATCATCCCCTCAGGCTTATGCGCCTTCAAGATGATACCAGACTCATCGATCAACAAGCTGTAGCCATTCGGATCTATTTTATCGGCATCGCTCGCCTTATACAAGCGAATGCCCTGTTGTTGGTTTTTTTTGATTTTCTTAATCGTCTCCGTGGGGCCTGCTTGGAAGCCGGGGATTTCGAGCAGCAGGCTAGCAACCTGCGAAAACTCTTCCATCTGATAGATAGGGGTGCGTTCTTTCGTGAGGTCTAATTCACCCTGCTGCACTTGCAAGCTTGCTGGTCTGGGAATCAGGGCAGTGCGGGCCTCTTGGGCGTTCGCACACAACGAAAAATAACTAAAGAACACAAATAGGAGGTAGTAGTTAAACTTCATATGGCGTTGGAAAGGATTTAGATTACAAATATCTTAATTTTCTTGAGGATATAATCATTTGCAAAAGAACTAGCCTTTTTATGATAATATCCAAACAAAGTATAGAAAGGAATAACCTAAATATGTTTACCTTTGTAGCATGATTGAACTTCCGGTTATACCAGCAAACCAGACTCAGCGTAAGCCCGATTGGCTACGTGTAAAGCTTCCGGTGGGAAAAGAGTACCGTCATGTGCGGGGTTTGGTAGACGAACATAAATTACATACCATCTGTGAAAGTGGAAACTGCCCGAACATGGGAGAATGTTGGGGAGCAGGAACGGCGACTTTCATGATTCTAGGAAATATCTGTACACGCTCTTGTTCCTTTTGTGCCGTAGCAACCGGCCGACCAATGGCGGTGGACATGGATGAACCGAATCGTGTAGCCAATTCTGTGAAGCTGATGCAGGTGAAACACTGTGTAATTACTTCGGTGGACCGTGATGATTTAAAAGATGGGGGCTCCATTATTTGGGCGGAAACCATCAAGGCTATCCGTCGGGAAAGCCCGCAAACAACCTTAGAAACCCTAATTCCTGATTTTAAAGGACAATGGGACAACTTAGATCGCTTAATTGCTGTACGCCCGGAAGTGGTATCGCATAATATTGAAACCGTTCGCCGTTTAACCCGTGAGGTTCGTATCCAAGCAAAATATGACCGTTCATTAGAATGTTTACGTCGTATTTCGGAGGCAGGCTTGCGCACCAAGTCGGGCATTATGCTAGGCTTTGGCGAAACTGAGGAAGATGTGGTTGAAACCATGCAAGACTTATACAATGTAGGCGTGCATGTGTTAACCATCGGCCAATACCTGCAACCGACCAAAGCACACCATCCTGTGGTGGAGTGGGTGACACCGGAGCAATTTGAAAAATATAAAGAAATAGGCTTGAAAATGGGCTTTAGGTATGTGGAATCGGGACCGCTGGTTCGATCTTCCTACCATGCTGAAAAACACCTGTTTGATATGCAATAAAGAATAAAGATCCTTGGTTTAGCACCAGGGATTTTTTATTTTTAGGAAGATCAGCACTGAACGGCCCATGAAGGTATTTCTGCAAAAAATCTTATTTCCATATGGGTTAATTCTTCTAGCCATTCTCGCCGCATCGGTATTGGTCTATTATTTTTTTGTGATCAGCGGCGCCAGCAATTGGCCTACCTGGGCCTTATGGGGGTTACCGATTGGCTTAAGCTACCTCTTATTGCATGTGATTGGCCAGCGCCTGTTTCGTGGATTCTCCTTTAGTCAGCGCTTATTGCAGCTCTTTACCCCTGAAGTATTCCTAACCTTTGTGTCGCTGGCTGTATTAGCTGTGATTTGTTTTCAACCCCTGGCCAAAAGTCTACGTTATAATTTCGGGCATGTATTGCGCTTAAAATCGATCAATGAACTAAAGCCCTATCAAACGACTGATTTCTTGGAAGCCGACGATTGGTATGTCGATCGGATGCGGGTGATTCCCTTCCATTATTACGAATTGGGTTCGGGAAGCCAAATCGGTAAGATAGAATTGAACACCCTGCTTATTGTGCCCATCTTTGCGCGAAAAGACGCCTATGCCACAGCCGCCAAAGCCTGGTTGGGCTTCCGCTATAGCGATTATATTTCCATAAGCGAGTATAGGGCGAAAAGGATTCAAAAGGAGCGTGAACATATTAATAGTTCCATCGGGCACTTTAGTAAAATCAATGTGCGTGATTTTAATTACCTGGAAGCGATGCCTCGAAGCCAAGGCGGGGAAATTTTACAGGCCATGGCGCTGAACCATAGCTATTATAAAAGTGAATATAGCAATGTGTATTTAGGGCAGCAGGTGGAGCGCGACGTATTGTCGCTGTATTATTTAAAATATAGTTTTTTCTTGCTGTTTCTTATTGGCTTGCCAGTGAGTCTACTGGCCTGCGGCTTGATCTATGTATTACTGAAAGCAAAAAAGCTGCTGTAGAAATTCGATTTATCGTTTAAATACGGTTTCGCCAGCCACGACGGTGCGGATGGTTTTAATATCCCGCAGTGCTTCCGGTTTTGCCATCATGATATCATCCTCCAAGATCACGAAGTCTGCATCTTTTCCCTTTTCTATACTTCCGCGCTTTTTCTCCTGGAAACAAGCATAAGCTGCCCAGATGGTCATGCCGCGTAAGGCTTGTTCGCGGCTGATGGCATTCTCCATCTGAAAACCACCCTTTGGAAAGCCTGTTTTATCGACACGGGCCACCGCGGCGTGAAATCCGTACAGCGGATTGTAATGTTCCACGGGAAAATCGCTGCCTAAGGCTAACAGACCATACTGCTCCAGTAATTCTTTATAGGCATAGGCGCCCTTTAAGCGCTCGGCACCCAGGCGGTCTTTGGCCCAATACATGTCGGAAGTGGCATGCGTGGGTTGTACCGAAGGGATAATGGCATATTGGGCAAACTTATGAAAATCAGAAGGTGCAATAATTTGCGCATGCTCAATCCGCCAGCGACGATCGTGCGGATTTTTCAGATGCCGACCATAGCTGTCTAAAATGATGCGGTTCGCGGAGTCGCCGATCGCATGGGTATTTACCTGAAAATTACTCGCCGCCAACTGCTTGATCAGCTGGTCGAACTCTTCCGGTTTCTCCAAGAGAAAACCACTGGTTGGGGCATCGTGGTAAGGATGCAATAAACATGCTCCACGTGAGCCTAAGGCGCCATCGGCCATCAGCTTAAAGGAACGGACGGTTAATCGTTCCGATTCAAAGGTGCCGGCACGAAGGTAGTTTTTTACGCTTTTTGGCGTAGCACGTACCATGGCGTAGTTGCGAATCTGTAAGGAGTCGGCATTATACAAGATTTTTAACGACTCAATCTGCTGCTCGGTTAGGCCGGCATCAACGATGCTGGTTAAGCCGACAGCAAACAGGGAGTCTTGCGTGCGTTTAAGCATGCGAGCCAACACTTTCGTGTCTTCCATGGGGATATGGTCGCTCACCAATTTCATAGCATTGTCGAGGAGGATTCCATCCAGCTTGCCTTCTTCATCCGAGGAGATCAACCCGCCCTCAATATGGAAAACCGTATCAATGGAGGCTTGCTTTAAGGCTTGGGAATTGACCAGAGCGGCATGGTAATCGACACGGGAGAGGAAAATCGGAATGTCCGGAAAGTATTTGTCCAGGGAGTCCTTGGTCGGGAACTCCTTGTCGGGCCATAGGTTTTGATCCCAACCATTGCCGATGATCCAGCTTTTATCGGGGTTTTTAGCTACGTAATCTTTCAGGCGTTCCAACAGCTCGTCATAGGACCTCGTGCCTAATAAGCTGACCTCTTCCATGGCATCGGCCAACAGGAAGAAATGGCCATGGGAATCGTAAAAACCGGGATAGATGTATTTGCCCTTGGCATCTAACAATTCTTTGGCTTTGTATTTTTGCAGTAGGTCCTGGCTATTCCCCAAATCGATGAATACCCCATTATTGATCGCCACAGCCTCGACGGTACGAAAAGAGGAATCTACCGTATAAACCTTTGCATTGTAAACAATAAGGTCAATCTGTTGATTCGTGGTACAGGCAATAAGTGATAATAAACAACAAATGCCAACGATGCGGGGTATAAGGTGTCTCATAATGTAGGGTTGATGGCTAAAAATACAAAGAATTGTCTACAAGAAGAAAAAGCTTCTTTTATTTAAAAGAAGCTTTTTCGGTATTCAAAAATTCAAAATACAATAATTGTTAGCAGTACTCGTCAAATGCTGCAACTAAATTGTCTGCAATCATTTGAGCCGGACGGCCTTCAATCATATGTCTTTCTATCATGTGGACTAATTTGCCATCTTTAAATAAGGCCATTGCTGGTGAAGATGGAGGGTAAGGCAACATGTATTGACGTGCTTTGTCAACCGCCTCTTTTTCCATGCCGGCAAATACAGTAACCAATTTGTCGGGATGTTTCTCGTTCTTCACTGCAAATTTTGCCGCAGGACGTGCATTTGCTGCAGCACAACCACATACCGAGTTGACAACAACAAATACAGTTCCTTCAGATGGGATAGCCGAATCTACTTCTTCTACAGTTTTTAATTCTTGAAAGCCTGCATCGGTTAATTCCTGACGCATTGGCGCTACTAGATATTCTGGGTACATCTTTCTTTTCCTTTAAATGATTTATGCAAATATAAGTTTAATAGCGGCCCCCGTCAAGCACTTATCCTCAAGGAAATGTCAATTTATGGCGTATACTAGCCCTAATATTTTGAATTGATTTGGCTATCAAGTAATTTTGTAACCGAAAAACTAAATTAAAGAGTATATATGTCATCATTAGAAACTACCTACGTACCATACAAGGTAAAGGATATTTCCTTAGCCGAATGGGGTCGTAAAGAAATAGAACTTGCTGAAGCGGAGATGCCCGGATTAATGAGCTTGCGTACCGAGTTTGGCGCCGCCAAACCCCTAAAAGGAGCACGTATTGCCGGATGTTTACACATGACCATCCAAACGGCGGTATTAATCGAAACACTTGTGGAGCTTGGTGCTGATGTATCTTGGTCTTCTTGTAACATCTTCTCGACGCAAGATCATGCCGCTGCCGCAATCGCCGCAGCAGGTATTCCAGTGTATGCTTGGAAAGGTATGAACGAGGAAGAATTCAACTGGTGTATCGAACAAACCTTATTCTTCGGTGAAGATCGTCAGCCATTGAACATGATTTTAGATGATGGTGGTGACTTAACCAACATGGTGTTCGATCAGTTCCCGGAATTGATTGACGGCATTAAAGGACTTTCTGAAGAAACAACTACCGGGGTGCACCGTTTGTACGAACGTATGAAAAACGGAACCCTGCACTTACCGGCTATTAACGTAAATGACTCGGTTACCAAATCGAAATTCGATAATAAATACGGCTGTCGTGAATCTTTAGTGGATGCCATCCGTCGTGCAACTGATTTGATGTTGGCAGGTAAAGTGGCTGTCGTTGCTGGTTACGGTGATGTGGGTAAAGGTTCGGCAGAATCGTTACGATCTGCAGGGGTACGGGTAATTGTTACAGAAATTGACCCAATCTGTGCCTTGCAAGCTGCTATGGAAGGCTTTGAAGTGAAGAAAATGAACGATGCCGTGAAAGAAGCGAACATCGTGGTGACAACTACAGGAAATAAAGATATCGTGCGCCCTGAGCATTTCTTGGCCATGAAAGATAAAACTGTGGTGTGTAATATCGGACACTTCGATAATGAAATCGATGTATCTTGGTTAAACAATAACTACGGCGCAAGCAAGGTAGAAATCAAACCGCAGGTGGATAAATATACCATCGACGGAAAAGATATCATCTTGTTGGCAGAAGGCCGTTTGGTGAACTTAGGTTGTGCGACTGGACACCCATCTTTCGTGATGTCAAACTCCTTCACCAACCAAACTTTAGCACAATTGGAACTTTGGACAAATACTGATCAGTATGAGAAAAAAGTATACACCCTGCCTAAGCATTTGGATGAAAAGGTAGCTCGTTTGCACTTAGCGCATATCGGTGTGGAATTGGATGAGTTGACCCAGGAACAAGCGGAATACATCGGCGTAACGGTGGAAGGCCCATACAAAGCGGAAGCGTACCGTTACTAGTTCTTAGCTAGCAATAAGCGTATAATAAATAGAAAAAGTCCGGAAGCAATTCCGGACTTTTTTATGTTTATACGTTTGGTACAGGACTAGCCTTGCATGATTTTCTGTACCGCTTGCAGGCCGTTTTCCAAGCGTTGTTCGCCGGTTCCCGAAATAATCTCATAGCGGGCATGTAAGGAATTGAGTTCCTGCTTCCAGATGTTCATAAAATGCGCCCGCTCGTTCGGGAAGTCCCGAAGTGGATCATCCTCCCAAGGAAGATCGATATCCATCAGCAGATACAGGTCGTATGGCCGGCGTTGGATTTCATCGGTTACCTCAGCAGGCGTATGTTGAAATAAATGATCGCACCAGATTTTAACCGTAAGAATGGTGGTGTCGCAAACCAAGACCTGCGGATTGCGGATCAGAAAAGCTTCCTCCAACGCCACCTGCCCATAGAACATATTGACCTCATCTTGTAAGCTGTATTCCCGATTCAAATGCTGGCAATAGTAGCGCGCATATTCGGGCACAGCAAAACTGTCTAATTGCGCAGCCAAATAATTGGCCATCGTTGATTTCCCTGTCGATTCAGGGCCTACAACGGCAATCTTGAAGGGGCGACTTTCTGGATACTGCATAGTAGCGCAATATTAAGGAAAATTTAAGAAGACAAAGCCTCTTTTTGCTATAAACAACACAGAAATTACCCAATATGGGGAAGTTTTTAAGGGGTTCAGGAAAGAGCCGAGGGCGGATAAATGAGGAGTAAACCTTTCATTCTTCAATTACAGGCGGTAATTAAAGAAGGCAATTGCTAGGTGGAAGAAGTCCTTTTTACTTACTGTACAAGCTTGTTGGCACAATTTGTACTGGCAAATGACTCTGGTTTTGCTTTAAAGATAAAGCCCATGCCTAAGATATAGCCCATGGCTTCCTTTAAGGCCGTGTTGGATTGGAAATTAGGGTTGGTATTGATGTCCGCATGGACTTCGAGATCAACTTGGTATTGCTCGAGTAGGGGGCAAAGTTCATAAGCCGTCTCAATAGAGTGCTGAACTTCCAAGAGCATCCGTTCTTTAATGCTCATGTTATGGTTTTTGCGGTCTTTGCGGATAAACATAAAGCCGCCACGGTGTTCCCGTAAGAAAACAATAACCGTCGCGAACTCAACAATGCCTCGTTTAACCTGCGAATCGGTGCCGATATAAACCTTTAAACGATTGCCTAAATTGTGTTCACGGATAATCGTATCCTCAACTGCGGATAGGATAGGGAGCTTGACGAGCTCGCCGTTGTATTTTTGCCATTCCATAGATCATACTTTTGTTATATAAAATTATCGATAAAGCACTCATTATCTTTTTGTTAATTGTTATTAAATTAATAAGTTTATGTTTATTTCCTATTCTTTGTTACCGTAAGCAAGGTCGCCGGCATCGCCTAAACCCGGAACAATGTAAGACTTACTCGTCAGCTCGTTATCGACCGCGCCAACCCAGATCTGCACCTCCGGCAAAAATGCCTGCACATGTTGTATGCCCTCCTCAGAGGCAATAACCGTCGCGATATGTAGCTCCTTGATGTTGTATTCACTCAGCAGATCCTTGCAACATAAGACCAGACTCTTCCCGGTAGCTAACATCGGATCGGCCATAATAACAATCTTGTCATCCAGATTCGGCGTGTTCTGATACTTCTTGTGGATCTCAAACTCGCCACTCTTTTTGGTATGGCGATAGGCGGCAATAAAGGCGCTATCGGCCCGGTCGAAGATGTTTAGAAATCCTTGATGAAAGGGTAGACCCGCACGGATAATGGTCGCAATAACCGGTTGCTCTGTCAGCACATGCGTATTGGCCACGCCAAGAGGCGTCTCCACCTCGGTATTGTGGTACTCCATCGTCTTGCTGATCTCATAGGCCATCATCTCGCCAATACGCTCTAAATTCCGACGAAAGCGCATGCGATCTTTCTGAATCCGTACGTCTCGCAACTCCGCGAGAAAGTGATTGGCAATGCTGTTCTGTTTGGTTAAAATAGTTATCATGACAAAAAGTCTTGTTGTATAGCAATTTAATAATTTTTTTCTGCAATTAAACGCTATTGCTAACGATTGTGGCCTTCCGAATAGTAGATTGTCGAGATAGGAATAATATTTGTTAGATTAGCCCTTGAAAGGTATCCCATGAAATTCGAACTAACATCTGAGTATAAGCCTACTGGTGATCAGCCGCAGGCTATTAAAGAACTTGTTGCCGCCGTAGACCAAGGGGAGACCCACCAGACGCTACTCGGGGTGACAGGCTCAGGGAAGACATTTACCATCGCGAATGTGATTCAGGAAACGCAAAAACCAACCCTGATCCTCAGCCACAATAAGACCCTCGCAGCACAACTCTATGGCGAGTTTAAGCAATTCTTCCCGAATAATGCCGTCCATTATTTCGTGTCCTATTACGATTATTACCAGCCGGAAGCCTTCATCGCTTCCAGCAATACCTATATCGAGAAAGACCTCGCTATTAATGAGGAAATCGAAAAACTAAGACTGGCCACCACATCGGCCTTAATGTCCGGAAGAAGAGATGTCATCGTCGTATCCTCCGTATCCTGTATCTACGGTATGGGAAATCCCGAAGACTTCTCCAGATCTATCTTTCGCTTCGGCGTAGGAACTACCATCAGCCGCAATGCCTTCTTGCATAAGCTGGTGGAGATTCTCTACTCCCGAACAACAGCAGAATTTAAACGCGGTACCTTCCGTGTGAAAGGAGATACCGTGGATGTGTATCCGGCTTACTTGGATAACGCTTACCGGATTTCCTTCTTCGGCGATGAGATCGAAGAGCTCACAGAAATTGATCCCGTATCCGGGAAAACCATCGAAAAGCATGAAAGCCTGGCACTCTTCCCGGCAAATCTCTTCGTAACGCCGAAGGAGAAATTTACCCAGTCCATCTGGGGAATCCAGGAAGAACTCGTTCATCGGAAAACTCAATTGGAAGAAGAAGGAAAGATGTTGGAAGCCAAAAGACTCGAAGAACGGGTGAACTATGATTTGGAAATGATGCGCGAACTAGGCTACTGTTCCGGTATTGAGAACTACTCTCGATTCTTCGATGGCAGACAACCGGGGATGCGTCCTTTCTGTTTAATCGATTACTTCCCCGATGACTACCTGATGGTGATTGATGAAAGCCACGTGACGGTCCCTCAATTGCGGGCGATGTATGGTGGCGACCGCTCTAGGAAGATCTCCCTGGTAGAGCATGGCTTCCGCCTGCCTGCTGCCTTGGATAACCGTCCATTGAACTTCCCGGAGTTTGAATCCCTCACCAATCAGACCATTTACGTGTCTGCAACTCCCGGAGATTTTGAATTGCAGCAAACGGAAGGCGTTGTGGTAGAGCAGGTAATCCGTCCGACAGGGCTGTTGGATCCTATCATTGAAGTGCGGCCAGCGATCAATCAAGTCGATGACTTCTTAGAAGAGGTAGACAAAACCATCAAGGAGGGCGGACGTGTATTAGCGACGACATTGACCAAGCGAATGGCCGAGGAATTGACCAAATACATGAGCCGTCTGAATATTAAAGTACGCTATATTCACTCGGAAGTGAAAACCTTGGAGCGTGTTGAAATCTTACGGGGATTGCGCTTGGGTGAGTTTGATGTGCTTGTCGGAGTTAACTTACTGCGGGAAGGACTGGACTTGCCGGAGGTTACCCTTGTCGCTATCCTGGACGCTGATAAGGAAGGCTTCCTGCGATCGGAACGGTCTTTAATCCAGACCATAGGCCGTGCGGCGCGTAACGATAAGGGACGGGTGATTATGTATGCCGATAAGATGACCGACAGTATGCGCATTACCATCGATGAAACCAACAGAAGACGCGATAAACAAATGGCCTACAATACGGAACATGGCATTACACCAAGAACCGTAGGCAAGACCCGTGAGGAGATTATGGAGCAAACCTCTGTAGCCGATATGGGCGTAGGGCCAAAGGCTTATATAGAGCCGGATGCAGCTGCGGCTGTTGCCTCTGATCCATTAATCGAGTATATGAGCGATAAGGAAATGAAGAAAGCCATAGAAACGGTACGGAAACGCATGGAGAAAGCTGCGAAAGAAATGGAATTCCTGGAAGCTGCCAAGCTAAGGGATGAAATGTTTGCCTTGGAAAAAGCGTATACCGATAAGTTTGGTAAAGAGGCATAATAAAGAAATTCCTTTACTGTATTAAGCAATATAGCTTCCCCTAGTAAATACATAAGAACAATAACTATAAGAAAGGGAGCATGATCATAAGGCCATGCTCCCTTTCTTTTTAGATAAGACTGGATAAACCTATACGCTTAGCGTAATAAGCGTCCAGGGAATTGCGATATATTATCCAAAGTCAATTGCTGCATCACTTGGTATAGCTGGGCTTTAAACATCGTAATGGTATGGTCGCCACCTTCATCGCCAAGGGCACCGACGCCATACATAAAGGGTCTTCCCATAAAGTTGAAATCAGAACCCACGGCATGTGCGCGGCCAAGATCTACGCCAGAACGTATCCCACCATCCAACATGATTTTTAATTTACTCTTATAGCTCGGGTTGGAAGCAAGTCGCATTAGGGAGTGGATAGAAGATTCCCCAGCGTCGATTTGTCTTCCCCCGTGATTAGAAACAATAACGCCATCGGCACCCACTTGGATAGCCGCTTCCATATCTTCATCGGTGGTAATGCCTTTTAACACCAAAGGACCCTTCCAGATATCACGGATGGCTTTCACCTTTTCAACATTGACCTTCCCGGTGAAGGTACGGTTCATAAACTGTCCTAGCTGCGCCAGGTCGAGTCCTTTTTCCATGTAGGGCTTCAGGGTAGCAAAAGAAGGGATGCCATGCTGTAGGGTCTTAATTCCCCATGTTGGGCAAACCATCGCCTGTAAGATATTCTGTATATTCATTTTTGGCGGCATCGAAAGGCCGCTTTTAATCTCTCTGTAACGGAGACCGAAGGAAGGTACATCCACCAATACGACTAGCACCGGGCATTCCACGGCTTGTAAGCGACGTAGGATATCATCGCGAAGGCGATCTTCCGTCGGGTGATACAGCTGAAACCAGGCTTTCCCATCGGAGACTTCCGCAATGCGTTCGATGGAACTGGTCGATACGGTACTCAGCGTATAAGGGATATCGTGTTTGGCGGCGGCTTTCGCGAGAATCTCCGGCGCATTGGGCCACATCAGACCCTGCAAGCCGATTGGCGACACTCCGAATGGCGCCGAGTAACGACGGCCGAATAATTCTACCGACATATCGATATCTCCACCCACGTGCATGTACTGCGGTTTCAGGAGGATATCATCGAAGTCGTTTTCATTGCGGGCGAGGTTCAACTCTTCGTTGCAGCCTCCTTCGAGGTAATCGAAGGCAAACTTCGGAATGCGCGATTTAGCTTTTCGCTTTAAATCGACTACAGAGGGATATTGAGGATTGTATTTAAATACTATTTTCTTGCTCATGGATGATATAATAGGAGGTTTAGTTTCCACAGCCTAAGTTAGGGTAAAAATAAGATTTTACCATCCTGTACTTTGATGGCTGTAGCGCAAGAAGAGTTTCCTGCACTTATTCTATCTCCATTCTTTCTGCAACGGGCTTATTGTCTTTTCTGCCGTAGAAAATAATGTAGTCGGTTTTAGTGCTTAGGCCGGATGTTCCCTCTTTGAGGTGCAAGAAGATGCGGTCAAGCTTGAATGTATTGCCATTTACGGTGGTCTCTACATAGAAATTAGTCTTCGATTTGACGCGGAGGTAAAACTTCTGGGAAGGTAGGGATACGATGGTCGCTTCGTAGGTGTTCTTATCCAGAGGGGTACTGGAGATACCGTAGGCAAAGTTCCGTTGAACGACAGATAAGGCTTTAATTTCTGCGTTCTCTTCAAACATCTGCCGGTATACTTTAATGGGATTTTCGGCATCTACATCGCCTAGCATGGTTTTGCGAAGCTCGTAAATATAGGTGTTTGTATTGCGGTTGTGCTGAATGTAAAAGAGCACATTCTTCATTTGCGTAGGTTTCGGATAGCCCGACTGTCCTAAAGCCGGAAGGATGCTGCCAAGCAGGCAACACAGCATTACAACAACTCTCATTCGATAATAATTTGCTGTTAAATTACAGCTAATATTATTAAGCCAAAGTAAAATTATGTTAAAATCTTAATCACGACCTCCGCGGCCGGCAAATTTAGCAATCAACCAGATGATGAGTACCACGACTAATACCACCATGATGATTCCTGACCATACGCCAGCTTTAAAAATTCCTTCGATAACAGAGCAACTTCCTAACAAGGATGCCCCTAAAACTACCATTAATCCGAGTGCGATTCTATTCATAGTCTGATCTTTCTTTTCTAAACAATGCAATTGCCAAATAGTTTGTGGCGGAAATATACAGTGAAGCCCTTTTTACCTAAGCCAGCTGCTAAGTGATAGGCAGTGAGTGGGTTATTTTTTTAGGATAGTTAATTATGAATACTAATTTATTCGTACGTTTAACCATCAATTCCTAAATTATGAAAAAACAACTCAGCCTATGGGACGCTACGATGATCGTCATGGGTTCTATGATTGGTAGCGGGATCTTTATCGTTTCCTCCGATATGATGCGGCAATTAGGATCAGGTTATTGGGTGTTGGCGGTATGGCTGATTACCACCTTGGCCACCGTAGCCGCCGCCATCTGCTATGGCGAATTATCCTCCTTATTTCCAAAAGCCGGCGGGCAGTATACCTATTTAACGGAAGTCTTCGGGAAGATGACCGGCTTTCTGTATGGCTGGAGCCTCTTTGCCGTCATCCAGACCGGCACGATCGCTGCTGTTGCGGTGGCCTTCGGCAAGTTTACGGGCTATCTCTTTCCGGAGCTCAACAATGCGGAGGCGCTGTATCAGAATGGAAGCTTTATGATTACCTGGATGCAGGTTCTCGCCATAGCGGTTATCCTGATCCTGACCTACATCAATACCAAAGGCATCCAACATGGGAAGGTTGTGCAATTTGTGTTTACCTCCTCCAAGATCATCGCCTTGTTTTTGTTGGCAGTCGGGGGCATTTACCTCATCAAACAAGATTATTTCCAGGAGAACTTAGCCTACGGATGGGCCGCTTTTCAAAACCTGAAAGGAGAGGGCTGGACCTCCATTTCCGGAACGGCCTTATTGGGCGGCATAGCTGCGGCCATGGTAGGGTCTATTTTTAGCAGTGTCGCTTGGGAGAATGTCACCTTTATTGCCGGTGAGGTGAAGAATCCGCAGCGTAATATTGTGCGCTCCATGGTGATTGGGACAAGCTTGGTGATGGGATTATACCTGCTCTGCAACTTTGTGTACCTCTCGGCTTTAAGTCGCGAGGAAATTGCCTTTGCCAGTAACGATCGGGTAGCCGTTGCCGCCGCAGAGAAGTTGCTGGGCCATGCCGGAACTATTGCCATGGCTGTGCTGGTCATGATCTCTACCTTCGGCTGCGTCAATGGCATCGTATTGTCCGGGGCACGCGTGTTTCAAACCATGGCCAAAGATGGGCTGTTTTTGAAGCAAGCCATTCCCAATAACAAGCATGATGTACCTGAAAAATCACTGTGGATGCAGGGCATTTGGGCTTCCCTTTTGTGTTTAAGCGGGCAGTATGGCAACCTCTTAGACATGGTTTCCTTCGTCATCGTTATCTTTTACATGATTACCGTATTAGGCGTTATGGTGCTGCGCTGGAAGAAGCCCGATTTAGAAAGGCCTTACAAAACCTTTTTATACCCGCTAACGCCCCTGCTTTACCTCCTTATTGGCACGGTATTCTGTGTGCTGCTGATCTTGTTTAAACCCCAATATACTTGGCCCGGATTTATCCTGATCCTGGCCGGCATCCCCATTTATTACCTGGGTCGGAAAAGAAGCTAAAAACAAAGGCCTGTGCATCTGCACAGGCCTTTTATACGAAATTTTTATAATACTACAGCAAGCTTACTCAGCTCTTAAAATCTTCGCGGCTTCCACCATCGATTCTAAGGCCGCTTTGGTTTCTGGCCAAGCACGAGTTTTCAAACCACAGTCAGGGTTTACCCACAGTTGCTCAGAAGGCACTACAGCTTTTGCTTTACGCAATAAGTGAACCATCTCTTCGGTGCTAGGCACACGTGGCGAGTGGATGTCATAAACACCAGGACCAATATCGTTTGGATATTTAAAGTCAGCAAATGCATCTAATAATTCCATTTGAGAACGTGAAGTCTCGATGGTAATTACGTCAGCATCCATCGCTGCGATATCTTGGATAATATCATTGAACTCCGAGTAACACATGTGCGTGTGGATCTGCGTATCATCATCTACGTTTGAAGAAGATACACGGAATGAACGTACCGCCCAATCCAAGTAGTTTTGTTGATCTGCTTTACGCAATGGAAGACCCTCACGGATTGCAGGCTCATCGATCTGGATAATTTTAATACCCGCTTTTTCTAAGGCTTGAACCTCATCTAAAATCGCTAATGCAATTTGGTAAGTCGTGGTAGAACGAGGCTGGTCGTTACGTACGAAAGACCATTGTAAGATGGTAACAGGACCTGTTAACATCCCTTTTACCGGACGGTTGGTTAAGGATTGTGCGTAAGAAGACCAACGTACAGTCATATCTTCTGGACGGTACACATCACCATAAATAACCGGAGGTTTTACACAACGAGAACCGTAAGATTGTACCCATCCGTTTTGTGTGAATGCGTATCCTGCCAATTGCTCACCGAAGTATTCCACCATGTCGTTACGTTCGAATTCACCGTGTACTAATACATCGATATCCAATTGCTCTTGTAAACGGATTGTTCTTTCTGTTTCTTCTGCAATTTCTTTATCGTATTCCGCTTGGCTGATGGCGCCTTTTTTCAAGTCAGCTCTCCATTTACGCACATCTTTTGTTTGTGGGAAGGAACCGATTGTAGTTGTGGCGAAGGCCGGCAAGTTGAATTTCGCTTGTTGCGCAGCTTTACGGTCGTTGAATGTGGAAGTACGTTTCGCATCATCATCCGTAATGTTGTTCACGCGTTCTTTCACTTCCGGACGGTGAATCAATGGCGATGTGCGGCGGCTTTCTGCAGCAGCTTTATTGGCTTCATAGCGCTCAGCAGTTGTAGCGTCTACTTCACCTTCTGCTAATACGGCTAAGTCTTTTACCTCAGCAAGTTTCTGTTTAGCAAATGCCAACCAGTTTTTCACTTCTGCAGGTAGGGACTCTTCGTTATTTTCGTTGTCTAAATCGAACGGCACGTGTAATAGGGAGGAAGAAGGCGCAATCCATACGCGGTCTTTTCCTAAAGCATCAACGGCTTGTTTGATTTTTACTAAGGAGTTTTCGTAATCGTTTTTCCAGATGTTTCTTCCTTCCACAATACCTAAAGAAAGGGTTAGGGAAGCTGGAACTTTCGCTAGGATGCTATCCAATTGGTTTTCACCACGAACAAGGTCAAGGTGAAGGGCATGTACCGGAAGGCTAACAGCGGTATCTTCGTTATCGCCTAATGCTTCGAAATAAGTAGCAACAACTAATTTAGTTTGTTGTGCTGCTGCGGCTAATTTCTCGAATACTTTGCCATATAACGCACGTGTAGCATCGTCGATATCTAATGCTAAGTACGGCTCGTCAATTTGTACATATTGTGCACCTGCTGCGGCCAACTTCGCTAAAATTTCTTCGTAAACTGGTAATAAGTTATCGATTAAGTCGATACGGTTGAAACCAGCTTCTTTTTCTTTACCTAATAATAAGTAAGAGATTGGGCCAATGATTACCGGTTTGGTTTCAATGCCAAATGCTTTAGCCTCGTTGTATTCGCTTAGGAATTTCTCAGAGGTCAATTTAAATTCTTGATTTTTTACAAACTCAGGAACGATGTAGTGGTAGTTTGTATCGAACCATTTCGTCATTTCCATGGCTGTTACATCCACGCCACCTTCTTGGAAACCACGCGCCATGGCGAAGTATAAGTCTAAGTTATACTGGCGGTCAATTTTATCTAATAGGGAATTGTAACGCGCAGGGATTGCACCTACCGTTAAGGATAAGTCTAATACTTGATCGTAGAAAGAGAAATCGTTGGAAGGGATTAAATCGATGCCCGCATCTTTTTGTGTCTTCCAGTTGCCTTCACGGATTTTCAGTCCAGCTTGCAATAATTCTTCCGCGCTGATTTTCTTTGCCCAGTAAGCCTCATTAGCTTTTTTCAATTCGCGGAAAGCGCCCACACGTGGGTAACCTAAGTTGTTCGTTAATAACATACAGTATTGAAATAAAATTTTTTACACTAAATTACTTTGCTAAGAGAAGGCCACTAGGTCTAGTGATCTCGGCTTATCTTTCCTCAGAATCTGAAGGTAGAATTTAGCACCTTGTCAAGGGACAGGTTGCTAAGGCTTCATCGGGTCTATTCCCTCTGCCTTTCTCTATAAGCGGAAGCTAAGGTAAGCAATAGATTTCTAAAAAAAGAATTTTTTTAGAAATCTATTGCTAGTATTTAGTATTGAGTAGTTAGTAATTAGACCTATGGAGACTTTCTGGGGCGCTTTCCATTGCTCTGCCATCGTTTTGCGAAGTGCTGTCATCGTTTTGCGAAGTGCTGTCATCGTGAGCTGTCATCCTGAGTTGTCATCCTGAGTTGTCATCCTGAGCGAAGTTGAAGGACGAACGATTGGTACGTCAGTACAATTAATAAGTGTTATGTTGTGATAATTAACTGTTTAAAATAAGGTGTGGGTAGTTGATAAGCTATGATGTTTGTATTAGCGATCTAATCGTTCGTGCTTCAACTTCGGTAACAATGATATGATTGTGTAAAACCCTTTTAATAAGCTAGCTAAGTATGGATGATTGCATTGACGTACCAGTCGTTCGTCCTTCGACTTCGCTCAGGATGACAGCTCAGGATGACAGTTCACGATGACAGTTCACGATGACAGTTTGACGACATAGGTCTAACTACTAAATACTCAATACTAACTACTTTCTCAAACTCAACTCACCAACAACTTATACCCCTTCCCATGCACATTCACGATTTCCACGTTCGGGTCTTCTTTGAGGTATTTGCGGAGTTTGCTGAGGAATACGTCCATGCTGCGTCCGGTGAAGTAATTATCGTCGTGCCATATTTTAACGAGGGCTTCCTCGCGGGTGAGGACATCATTTTTCTTGAGGCATAAGAGGCGCAGGAGCTCGGCTTCTTTGGTCGACAGCTTTTGCTGTTGGCCTTTGAAGGAGATGATCTGGCTGGTGTAGTCGAAGAAGTAGTCGCCGATTTCAAACTTGTCAGCAATCTCTTCTTCTTTGTCTTTTGCGGCGCGTTTCAGCAGGGCGTTAATGCGCAGCAAGAGCTCTTCCACGCGGAAGGGTTTGGTGATGTAATCATCGCCCCCCAGCTCGAAGGCTTGGGTTTTATCCTCCATCATTCCTTTGGCGGTAGCATAGATAATCGGGATGGTCAGGTTGATCTTTCGGATATCTTTTCCTAGGGAGAAGCCATCCTTTTTGGGCATCATCACATCCAATATACACAAGTCAAAATTATCTTTGCGGAAGGCATCCAAGGCTTCCTGTCCGTCTTTGCAGAGCACCACATCAAACTTCCCCTTCAGTTCCAGATAATCTTTCAAAAGATCCCCTAAATTAGGGTCATCCTCTGCTAATAATATTTTTTGATTCATATATTCTTTTACGCTTTATGTTAAGCTACCTCTTGGGAGGCATGCTTTAATGGTAATGTTACTTCAAATTGTGTGCCTTTATCTTTCTCACTTTTCACGGTGATCCTTCCATTGAGGCGCTTGATGATATCGTTGACATAGCTAAGGCCGAGTCCGAAACCTTTGACGTTATGGATATTTCCCGTTGGAATCCGGTAAAACTGGTCGAATATCTTCTCTTGCTGATCCTTGGTCATCCCGATTCCTTTATCGGATACAGAAATTACAACATTTTTTCCACGGTTGAAGGTTTTGAAGGTAATTTCCGGTTTTTCTTTGCTGTATTTGATGGCATTATCCACCAAGTTGTACATCACATTGGACAGGTGCAACTCATCGCCGATAACCAGATCCTGGCTGGCATCCAAGCTGATGTTCAGGCTGCCCTCGGCTTTCTCCAGCTGCAATTTCATGCTTTCCAGCACGGCATTCGCCAGGCTGTTGATTTGAACATTCACCCGTTCAATCTTCAGGTTTTCTTTTTCCAAACGTGCAATATTCAATACCCGTTCTATATGCGAACCTAACCGAACGTTTTCATCATAAATAATATTCGCCAATTTGCTGACTCTTTTCTCATCGGCCGATATCTCCGGATCTTTTAAAGATTCCGAGGCAATCATGATAGTCGCCACGGGCGTCTTGAACTCGTGGGTCATGTTATTGATAAAGTCGGTTTTCATTTCCGATATCTTCTTCTGTCGGAAGATAATGCTTAGGGTATAGGCGAAACAACCGATCAATAGCGCTAAGAGGGCAATAATCGGGAACAACCAATAGCCCATGGTGTTGGCAATAATGGAACCCTTGTTGGGGAAGTAAACACTCAGTTCGCCCGGCGATTTACCTTCGTCCCCCTGAAATAGGCGAGCCTTATAGATGGTTGGGTTCTTTGTTTCTTTAATTTCTTCGTCGTTCAATTGGTAGATGCCCTGAAACACCAAAGGACTGTTCTTGGCATTGCGAACCTGCATCACAAAAGAGGAGCTGATGCCGCGTTGGTCGAGTTCTTCGATCAGTAATTCCAGCGTTCTTTCCTTATTCAAACGCTGCTCGAGGGGGCGTTTTGATAGTTCGCGCCCGATGGCTACATCTTCAATAATGGCACTTTGCTTGCCGCCCATCATCGCAATGGAATCAAAGAGGGTGGTGGCGCCATCGAGCTTTCGCTCGTTCAGCTTGGCCAATTGTTGCTCCAGATTCACAATCCGGATGGCAAGTTTATAGTTTACCCGCGGTGGTAAGGTCACCCAGCGGAAGCTGGTTGCCGTATTGAAGAAAGGACCAAACTCCGGGATGATAAATCTGGAGCTGTCGTCCTTCGGGGCCACCGGCGGAATTTCCTTGGTGGCTTCCACGTTTACAAATTCCTGATAGCGGTTGTCGGGAGTAACCCCTTGTTCCTTGGTAATGGAGATGAGGTGACGGTATTCCTTGCGCCGAACATAGGTTTCAAAGAAACTGTTCTCGATTGGCACGTTGGGGAAGGTTTCATTCAAGTTTTTCTCCAGGCGGTTGAAGGCCTGCTGATAGAGGAAGGCTTCCTGCTGTAGTTTTTTAATTTCCTCCTGTATGTTCACCTGCCGCGCCAGCAACAATTCTTTTTGCTGCTGTCTTTTCTGATTTAAGCGGTATTTTTCCTGGTTGATCCGTTCTTGTTCCCGCGCGAATTCATAGATCTCTATGCGCTCTATTTTCGTGGCCACCGCCGTCAAGGAAGCTTTAACAGCCTCGTCAAAGATTTGCGATTTCTGCTTAAAGGATTCCTGGATGAAGTAATACTGCATGGCCATCACCCCCAATAGCGCGATGGACATCAACCCAATAATTAACGTAATACTTCTTTTTTTCATTTGTTACAAAAATAATAAGGGAAACATGCTGTTTTTGGCATTTAACACAATTTAACAGCCCTTATCAGGCTTTTTTCGCCGTTCGATGATTGGTTTGCTTCTTAATGTGCGGCATCTGCTGCATTTTTTATCCTTATCACAAAGTAAGAAAAATACTTCGTCTGAACAAACCGGAAACTAGCTAAATATAGTCTTGAGACGGTTATTTGCAAGGCTTTTGTTCTGGCCTTGTGCAGCCCTATCTTAAGCCTTTGCCAAGGGGGTTGAAAGGGGAGAGAAAGGGGAGAGAAAGGGGAGAGAAAGGGAGGAGGAAGGGGGAAGCTGGAAGGGAGGTTTAGCGTGCTGTTATCGTGCTATCATCGTTTTGTCATCATTTTGCCATCGTTTTGTCATCGTGAGCGGAGTCGAACGACTGGTACGTCAATGCAATCAATCATGTCTAAAAAATTTTATATCAACACATTGTACAAGCGTGTCGTACTTCTCCGCTTCCAAAAACTTCTTTTGTTTTACACTGTTAGTAAGGTTTTCCATATAGCGGATTGCATTGACGTACCAGTCGTTCGTCCTTCGACTTCGCTCAGGATGACAGCTCACGATGACAGCACGATGACAGCACGATGGCAAAACGATGGCAGCACGCACCCACGCTCTCATATCTCACATCTAAAAAAAAAGCCCCTCCGGTTCCGGAGGGGCTTTCTTGTGCTATATGTCGTCTTACATTACTTCCGATACGCGGATGGTATTGGTTCTTCCTTTGGCGTGCAAAGGTGTTGAGGACGTATTGATTACGATTTGTCCAGGTTCTACCAAGTGGTATTGCTTTAATAAGCCGTTTACATCTTGGATGGTTCCGTCGGTACTTTCGTATTTTTCATAGATGAAGGTATTCACACCCCATACTAGGCTCAATTGTTTCAAAAGGTTTCTGTTACCTGTGAATACGTAGATATCGGCATTCGGGCGGTAGGAAGAGATTTCCATGGCGGTATAACCGGATGCGGTCATGACAGCGATGGCGGATGCTTTTGTTTTCTCGGCCAAGAAGATGGATGAGCTACAGATTGCATCAGGTATACGTGTTACTTCCACGGTTCCTAGGGCTTCTTTTTCGCTGTAGTAAGGGTAAGAAGTGCTTTCAACGTGGGTAATTACTTTGGCCATCGTTTCGATTACGATTTCCGGGAATTCACCTACGGAAGTTTCGCCACTTAGCATTACGGCGTCAGCACCGTCGATTACCGAGTTGGCCACGTCGTTCACCTCTGCGCGAGTTGGGCGTGGGGTGGTGATCATGCTTTCCAACATTTGGGTTGCGATGATTACAGGTTTTGCAAGGTTACGACATTTCTGTACGATAATTTTCTGCAAGCCCGGTACTTCTTCCATTGGCATTTCCACACCCAGGTCACCACGGGCAACCATGATGGCGTCCGTCGCTTCGATAATGGCGTCGATATTATCGATAGCCTCAGGCTTCTCGATTTTAGCAATGACGCGAGCGTGCGATCCTTTTTCTTTGATGATGGCTTTACACTGGTAGATGTCTTCGGCAGAACGCACGAAAGACATGGCAATCCAGTCGGCACCGTGGTCTAAGGCGAAGTTTAAGTTGTCTAAGTCCTCTTCGGTTAAGGAAGGGATAGAAACTTTGGTGTTCGGAAGATTCACGCCTTTACGAGAGGTTAAAATACCGCCGTGCACCACTTCACAAGTTACGGTGTCTTTATGGTTGGTTGTTAATACACGCAGTTGTAGTTTTCCGTCGTCTAATAAGATAATTTCTTCTTCTTTTACGTCGTTCGGGAAGTTGTCGTAAGTGATGTAAATACGTTTTTCATCACCGATTAACTCTTCCGTTGTAATTTCTACCTGGCTACCATTTACAAGGATGGCACCACCTTCTTTCATTTTTCCGATACGGATTTTCGGGCCTTGTAAATCGGCTAAGATACCTACGTTGAATGGGTTTTCTTGGTTGATTTCGTTGATGGTGTTGATTACTTTCAAGTGGTCTTCTTGACTTCCGTGTGAGAAGTTTAAGCGGCATACATCAACGCCTTTGGCAATCATACGGGTTAAAACGTCTTTTTTAGAGGAAGCGGGTCCTAAAGTAGCTACTATCTTGGTACGCTTTTTTAGTTTATCCATGTAAATGTGTGTTTTTAATGTTTTAATTCAATTTTAATTAATCATTCTTCTAGGCTTCTCCCCAAAGCTAGTTGACTTAGGTTTATGTGTATTTTCTACACTATCTAAAAATAATCCGCTAAAATATCAGATTTTCTTTAGATTTCAATACAGTTGGATCGATTTCTTTTACCAAGAGGACTTCCGGGATGTTTTTAATGTTGTCCATTAAGGCCTCCAGGTCTTCCTCGTCGATATAATGTTTTATGAGTAGGAAATAATCGAAGCTCATAATTTCAGGTATCAAGGTTCCTCCTTCAATCGATTTATTGCTGAGCAGGTAAAATTCGAAATCGTAGGTCTGATTGTTATAACGATAGGTAATGAAATGATGTTGTATGCTGGGTTTGTTTTTTTTGCTTTCGTAGAGGATGTGGTAGTCGAGTTCGTCTTGCGGTTTTTCCTTTTTATTGCCGTTATGGTCGATGTAATCTTCCTTGCCATGGACAAATTGGAGGCCGGTTGCTTTATTGATAAAGTGACAAAGTCGGTAATCCCGAAGAACGGTACTGATGCCAATCAGGATAAAATCCAGCTCTAGGTCAAAGTCAGTTTCCAGTTTAAAAGTGATCTTACTCAAGTCGGGTACCTTTCGATTTTCCAACAAAAATACGGTTTTTTACCGATTAAAGGGGGGAGTTCACGTAAAAAAAAGATTAAAAAGGTATTAAGTTTGTAAAACTATATTTCTTTTGTTATTATTGAATACAGTTAGTTTTTAGGGGGTTGAAAAACCATTCTAGGGCTAACTTTGTTCTTTATTTGTTTTCAAAAGTCAAAAAGATTTGATTTTTGGGGAAATTTATTTTTTCTTTGCACAGATTTATTAAACAATTAAACTAGAAAATCATGTCAGATATCGCATCAAGAGTAAAAGCTATTATCGTTGAAAAGTTAGGTGTAGATGAAAATGAAGTAACACCAGAAGCTTCTTTCACGAATGATTTAGGTGCAGACTCACTTGATACAGTGGAGTTGATCATGGAATTTGAAAAAGAATTCAACGTTGCTATTCCAGACGACCAAGCTGAAAACATCAGTACAGTAGGTCAAGCGATTGCTTATTTAGAAAAAAACGTTAACTAACTAATTTTATTAGGCCAAACATATTAATGGAGCTTAAAAGAGTAGTTGTAACAGGATTGGGTGCACTTACACCCCTAGGTAATACCGTTTCAGAATACTGGGACGGGTTAATTAATGGTGTAAGTGGAGCCGCTCCTATTACGCATTTTGATGCGTCAAAGTTTAAAACCCAGTTTGCTTGTGAAGTAAAGGGTTTTGATCCACATAATTATATGGACCGAAAAGAGGCGCGAAAAATCGACCCTTTCGTTCAATATGCTATTGCATCTACCGATGAAGCAGTAAAAGATGCTGGATTAGAATTTGATAAACTAGACACCAACCGCATTGGTGTTATTTGGGGATCAGGTATTGGGGGCTTGACAACATTTTTAGATGAAGTAGCAAATTTTGCCAAAGGTGATGGAACGCCTCGTTTCAACCCTTTCTTTATTCCTAAAATGTTGATCGACTTAGCTCCGGGACATATTTCAATGCGTCATGGCTTGAGAGGTCCTAACTTTTCGGCTGTTTCGGCATGTGCTTCGGCAACCAACGCCATGATTGATGCCTTCAACTATATCCGTATGGGTTTAGCTGATGTCATTATCTCGGGTGGTTCAGAAGCTACGATTAACGAAGCAGGTATCGGAGGGTTCAATGCAATGCACGCCCTGTCTACCCGTAACGATGATCCTAAAACAGCTTCTCGTCCTTTCGATAAGGATCGTGATGGTTTTGTTTCCGGTGAAGGTTCGGGCGCCATTATCTTAGAAAGCTTAGAGCATGCCTTGGCGCGTGGTGCTAAGATTTATGCTGAGATTGCTGGTGGGGGCATGAGTGCAGACGCCTACCATATCACGGCTTCCCATCCGGAAGGCCTAGGTGCCCGTTTAGCCATGAGCAAAGCGTTGGCTGATGCGCAATTAGATGCCACAGCTATCGATTATATTAACGTGCATGGTACATCGACTCCAGTAGGCGATGTGAGTGAGACCAAAGCTATTATTGAGCAATTTGGAGATCATGCATACAAATTGAACATCAGTTCGACCAAATCAATGACAGGTCACCTGTTAGGTGCTGCCGGAGCGGTGGAATCCATTGCTTCCATTTTAGCGGTGAAGAATGATATTGTACCTCCTACAATCAATCATTTTACAGACGATCCGGAAATTGATAATCGATTGAACTTTACTTTCAATAAGGCACAGAAACGGGTAGTGAACGCCGCATTAAGCAATACATTTGGCTTTGGTGGACACAACGCTTCCTTAATCGTAAAGAAATACAACGCCTAATTGTTAGCAAGTAAAAATAAAGGAATTGAATAGGTAGTTTTCTCCAAAAACTACCTATTTCTTCTTAACGTTGCTGGTATGCCGATAAGTGTTTATAAACTGTATTTTTCTCCTCAAAAAGCTTACTTTAAGAAGTTGAAGAATATCTTGGGCTTTGTTCCGGGAAATATTCGCTTATACCAGATGGCCTTCCGCCACAAATCGGTGGCCAAGCCCATTAAAGAGGGCGTGAAGAACAGCAACGAGCGTTTGGAGTTTTTAGGCGATGCCGTATTGGGTTCGGTGATTGCTGAACTGCTCTTCAAACTTTACCCCTATAAAGACGAAGGCTTTTTAACGGAGATGCGTTCCAAGATTGTTTCACGTGCCAACTTAAACCAGCTGTCCCGCAAATTGGGCTTTAACGAGCTGATAGAGTTTGATGCACGGATGATCAGCTATCCGAATAAACAAGGCTCCTTATTGGGGGATGCCTTCGAAGCCTTAATTGGAGCCGTATACCTGGACAAGGGATACCGCTTTACCCGGGAGTTCCTCCTCTCGCGGATAATAAAACCCCATATCGATATCCATACCCTGGAAATCACAGAAACCAACTTCAAGAGCCGCCTGATCGAATGGTGCCAACATAACAGCAAGGATGTGCTGTTTGTGCAAATCGATAACCCCGAAGGCGAATCGGCGAAAATGTTCTCCGTTAAAGTAGTCGTAGATGGCGAAGACTGTGGCATAGGCCGCGACTTTAATAAAAAGAGCGCCGAGAAAATGGCCGCCGAAAAGGCGTGTGAGTACCTCAATATCTGAGGGAGTATTTAGTATTTAGTATTTAGTAGTTAGTAGTTAGTAATTAGTCTGGAGTACTTAGTATTTAGTAGTTAGTATTTAGACCTTGGGCGGAATACTAATTGCTTGTAGTCCTCTTTATTTTGGTCTACTTTGTTATGCACAAAGACTGGGGGTACAGTATTTACTAAATGCCTATCATTCTAAGTACTTATCCAACTTTATTACTTAAAAGCAAATATTACTAAGCCAAGCTAATAACTTAGTTGTACAACCTAGGCTAACCCAACTAAGCCAAGCTAATAAGTTTGTTGTACACCCTAGGTCTAAATACTAACTACTAAATACTAACTACTCCCTTCTAAATACTCTCTACTAATTTTCTTACCTTTGCCCCCATGGCAAGTATAAAACCCTCTCTAGTCAAAGGAACGCGTGATTTTTCTCCTGCAGAAATGGAGAAAAGGAATTTTATTTTCAACACGCTGAAGCGTGTTTTTCGGAAGTATGGTTATAATGAAATTCAGACTCCATCGTTTGAGAACCTAAGCACCCTTACGGGCAAGTATGGAGAGGAGGGGGATCGCCTTATTTTTAAGATTTTAAATTCGGGAGATTACTTAAGCAAAGCTTCGGCGGAATTATTGGCCGAGAAGAACTCCTTGAAGTTGGTGCCTCAGATTTCGGAGAAGGCCTTACGTTATGATTTAACGGTGCCTTTTGCGCGTTATGTAGTGATGCACCAGAACGATATAGCTTTTCCTTTTAAGCGTTTTCAGATTCAGCCGGTTTGGCGGGCTGATAAGCCACAGCGTGGTCGCTATCGGGAATTCTTCCAATGCGATGTGGATGTTGTCGGTTCGGATTCCCTATTGAATGAGGCCGAGTTCGTCTTGATTTACCATGAAGCGCTATTGGATTTAGGCTTGCGCGACTTCAATATCAAGCTAAACAACCGTAAAATATTATCGGGTATTGCCGAGGTAATCGGTAAACCAGAATTAATTGTTGACATGACTGTCGCCATCGACAAACTGGACAAGATCGGTTTGGAAGGAGTGAACAAGGAATTGTTGGATCGTGGATTTGTGGATGCGGATCTGGAAGTGTTGAAACCTATCATTCTGTTAAGCGGATCGAATACGGAGAAAATCAATTCCCTGAAGTCGGTATTGGCTAATTCGGAGATCGGCTTGAAAGGGCTTGCAGAAATCGAAGAAGTGTTTGCGTATTTGACCAAGTTGGGCAAAGGGGCTTTATTGGAGCATATTGTGGAACTGGACGTAACCCTGGCGCGTGGGTTAAACTATTATACCGGTTGTATTTTTGAGGTGAAGACCAATGAAGTGCAAATGGGAAGTATTGGTGGCGGAGGCCGTTATGATGACTTAACGGGCATGTTTGGGCTAAAAGACATGACCGGAGCGGGGGTATCCTTTGGTGCCGACCGTATTTACGATGTGTTGGAAGAGCTGAACCTGTTTCCGGAAAGTGCTGCCGCGCAGACCAAATTGTTGATTATAAATTTCGATGAAACCATCGAATCCTATACGCTGCCTTTATTGCAGCGCTTGCGCGAAGCGGGCATTGCCGTGGAGCTGTATCCGAAGGCGCTGAAGTTGAAAAAGCAGATGGGCTATGCGGATGCCAAGCGGATTCCGTATGTCTTGCTGGTAGGCGAGGAGGAAGTCCAAAGCGGGCAGCTGAGTTTGAAAAATATGCAGAGTGGGGAGCAGCAGAAAGTTAGTGCTGACCGACTCTTAACCCTAATGGCATAAATTTAACGAACGACCTCTTGCAGGTCGTTCATTATTTATATCGGTCGGAAATTTTGTTGCTCAGATGACACAAAGCGTTAAATGTACACTAAATTTTATCCGAAATCTCGTTAATATTGATTAGATTTGTAGTCAGTTAAGTAAAGAAATTCAATTCGTACAAATGAGTTCAACACCTATAACAAAAGAGACCTATTTAGAGTGGTATAAATCAATGCTACTCATGCGCAAATTTGAAGAGAAGTCTGGCCAGCTATATGGACAGCAAAAGATACGCGGATTTTGTCACTTATACATTGGACAAGAGGCCGTAGTTGCCGGCACCATGTCGGTAATCAAACCGGAAGATTCTTTAATTACGGCTTACCGTGATCACGCCCATGCATTAGCAAAAGGGGTATCGGCGGATGCTTGTATGGCAGAATTGTTCGGTAAAGTAACAGGCTGTTCCAAAGGTAAAGGTGGTTCGATGCACTTCTTCTCCAAAGAGCATAAATTTATGGGTGGACACGGTATCGTAGGTGGCCAGATTCCTTTGGGGGCTGGTATTGCCTTTGCGGAGAAATACCTAGGAACCGACAACGTTAATATTTGTTATATGGGTGATGGCGCGGTGCGTCAGGGTGCCTTTAACGAAACCTTAAACATGGCGATGTTGTGGAAACTACCTGTAATTTTCGTGTGTGAGAACAACGGTTATGCGATGGGTACTTCCGTACAACGTACAACAAACATGACAGACATCTACAAAATGGGTCTTGGCTTTGATATGCCATGTGCACCAGTGGATGGTATGGACGTGGTTGCTGTTCACAACGCGATGGATGAGGCGGTACAACGTGCTCGTGCGGGTGAAGGACCTACCTTCTTAGAGATCCGTACATATCGTTATAAAGGACACTCGATGTCTGACCCGGCTAAATACCGTACGAAAGAAGAATTGGAAGAGTACAAAGGCAGAGACCCTTTGTTATCGACCAAACATGCTATTGTAGAAAATAAATATGCTGATGATGCGTGGTTCGAAGCTGTAGACGCGGAGATTAAGAAAATTGTAGATGAGTCTGTGAAGTTTGCAGAGGAGTCTCCATATCCGGCAGCTGAGGATATTTACAAAGACGTTTATGTACAAGAGGATTATCCTTTTGTAATGGATTAATAAGGAAATTACTTTAACTAAAATAGAAGATACCTAAACAATGGCTGAAGTAGTAAGAATGCCGAAAATGAGCGACACCATGACGGAAGGTGTTATCGCTAAATGGCACAAAAAAGTTGGTGATAAAGTAAACTCTGGCGATTTAGTTGCCGAGATTGAAACAGATAAAGCAACAATGGATTTCGAATCCTACCAGGAAGGAACCTTGTTGTATATTGGCCCGAAGGAAGGCGAAGCAGTAGCTATTGATGCTGTTATTGCGGTACTTGGGGAAGAAGGCGAAGATTATAAGGCTTTATTAGAAGGTGGTGAAGCATCTGCAGCAGCACCGGCTAAGGAAGAAAAAAGCGAGCCTGCAAAAGAAGAAGCAGCGGAAGAGCCTGCAGGTGAACAGGTATCGGCAGAAGATTTAGGCGTAACGGTAATTACCATGCCTTTATTGAGCGATACTATGACTGAAGGTGTTATTGCGCAGTGGAACTTTAAAGTGGGTGATACCATTAAATCTGACGATGCTATTGCGGACGTGGAAACCGATAAGGCAACCATGGAAGTAACTGCTTATGCAGATGGTACATTATTGTACGTTGGTGTAGAAGCTGGCCAAGCAGCGAAAGTAAACGATATTATTGCAATCGTTGGTCCTGCAGGAACAGATGTTACCCCATTGTTAAACCAGAAACCAGCAGCGAAAGCGGAAGCAAAAGCTGAGGATAAAAAAGAAGCAACAGCAGCAGCTCCGGCTGAGGCAGCAGCAGAAACACCTGCAGCGGCAGCATCGGATGCGCGTGTGAAAGCTTCGCCTTTAGCGAAGAAAATCGCGAAAGAAAAAGGAATCGATCTTTCTCAAGTAAAAGGATCTGCCGAAGGCGGTCGTATCGTGAAGAAAGACGTAGAGAACTTTACACCATCAGCAGCTCCTGCAGCAGCAGCGGCATCCGCGCCTGCTAAAGCAGCCGAAGGAGAGGTGAAAACTGTTAGCTTGCCACAATATATCGGTGAAGAGCGTTTCACGGAGAAACCAGTGAACCAAATGCGTAAAACCATTGCGCGTCGTTTATCGGAATCTTTGTTTACCGCGCCACACTTCTATTTGACCGTAAGCATCGACATGGACAATGCGATTGCTGCACGTGCGCAAATTAACGAAGTGGCTCCAGTAAAAGTTTCTTTCAACGATATCGTGATCAAAGCGGTTGCCATTGCCTTGAAACAACACCCTAACGTGAACTCGTCTTGGTTAGGTGATAAAATCAGATATAACGAGCATACCAACATCGGTGTTGCGATGGCTGTTGAAGATGGTTTATTGGTTCCTGTTGTTCGTTTTGCAGATGGTAAATCCTTATCGCACATCTCTGCAGAGGTGAAAGACTTTGCACAGAAAGCGAAAGCGAAGAAATTGCAGCCTGCTGATTGGGAAGGATCTACCTTCACCGTATCTAACTTAGGTATGTTCGGTATCGATGAGTTTACATCGATTATCAACTCGCCAGACGGTGCTATCCTTTCTGTAGGTGCTATTCAACAAGTTCCTGTCGTGAAAAACGGAGCTGTAGTACCTGGAAATATCATGAAATTGTCGCTAGGTTGTGACCACCGTGTGGTGGATGGTGCAACAGGTGCACAATTCTTACAAACATTAAAAGCATTGTTAGAAGCGCCGATTCGTTTATTGGCATAAGCTTTCCATACGCATAGGAAGAGGCCATCCAATCGGATGGCCTCTTTTTTTGTGGAATAGGGCTTCGTATTGGCTTTGGTACCTTACACATGTATCCTGAATAATACCAATTCCTGCCATTTTCTTATTGGATTTATACGCAATATGTAGTAATTTGTACATCATCATTGTACAGCATAGATCAAGAATTAAGGAGTGAGTTTTAAACAGTCGATTTTCGCACTAGGAATTAGTGCATTGGTTTTCGTGTCTTGTGGCTCGCCAGAGGCCAAGCAGCTCAAAGAACGGGCAAAACAAGAAAAAAAAGATAGCATCAGTTTAGTATATAATCCTGCGGAAGCCGACCCGCAGATTGATTCCTTTATGCAGAACTTGCATAAGAAAGCGGGATTTAATGGCAATGTGTTGGTGGCTAAGAAAGGAAAGATCCTTTACCAGAATTCTTTTGGTTGGGCGGATTACCTGTTAAAGGATAGTTTGCAAATCGATTCGCAGTTTGAATTGGCTTCGGTATCTAAACCGATGACGGCCATTGCCATGTTGCAATTGGTGGAGCAGGGGAAGGTGAGTTTAGCTGATTCGGTCGAGCGGTTCTATCCGGATTTTCCGTATAAGGGAATTACCATTAAGCAATTATTATCGCATCGTTCCGGACTTCCGAATTATGTGTACTTCGCAGAAACGGTATGGCCCGATCGGAAGAAGGGGATGACCAACCAGGATGCGATGAGCTTATTGATTCAGCACCATCCGGGTCGCTATGGTGCACCCGATGGCCGTTTTCACTACAACAACTCGAACTTTATGGTGCTGGCATCTATTGTTGAGAAAGTGACCGGGAAAGACTTTGCGGTGTATATGAAGGAAAATGTCTTTGATCCGGCAGGTATGAAAAATACCAATGTGTATTCCAAGGCGGTGTATGATAAGATTCCGACAAAGGTGATCGGCCATGATAAGGTATGGCGTCGTTCTGTGGTACAGAATTACCTGGATGGCCCCGTAGGCGATAAGGGGATCTACAGTACGGTGCGCGACTTATATGCCTTGGATTTAGCCTTACGTGATGGCCGTGTCTTAGGAAAGGCCTTGCAGGATTCTTCCTTTATTCCGCGCAGCGATGCTAAGCGCAGTTTATTTAGTTATGGCTATGGTTGGCGTACGTTTAGTCCGCCGAACAATCCGGTTGTTTATCATACGGGATGGTGGCACGGTTTTAAGAGCTTATATGTACGTGATTTGACGAACGATGTGACCATAGTACTGTTGACCAATATGGCCAATGGTAGCTTGAATCATCTAGATAATTTGTATAAAATCTTAGAAATTCCTATTTTGAGACAAAATGCGTACAACGCAAATGGTGAATTTGTTCAGTAATATATAAAGGCAACATATGAAAAAAACCTTGATTTTGGGAGCGAGTACTAATCCAGCAAGATACTCTTATTTAGTGGCGAATAAATTAGTCAGAAAAGGTTACCCTATTGTAAACGTGGGTCGGAAGGTTGGCACTGTTGCTGGTGCAGAAATTGAGCCTGCGGAGGCTATTCATCAGGATATCGATACGATTACCCTGTATGTTGGTCCGCAGAATCAGGCACCTTACTACGACTATATTTTAAAAACCAACCCGAAGCGTATTATCTTCAATCCAGGTGCAGAGAATGCGGAACTGGCAGAGAAGGCCAAAGCGCAGGGTATTGAAGTGGTTGAGGCCTGCACCTTGGTGATGTTAAACACCGGGCAGTACTAAACCGAACAACATAAGGAAAGATGTGAAGTAGATGCTTCACATCTTTTTTTTGTGCCTAGGCGAAATCGTTTTCGATAGTTTCGCGCCGGCAAATAAAATGGAATGCTTAAATTGAGTGTTTAATTTATTGGAATAGCAATTCATAAACCTTTTATATCTCCATCGCTATGCGGAATATGTTGATTGTATTTACCTGTTATGTTTTAGGATTGAGCGGTACTGTTGCCTTTGCCCAAACCAAACATGCACTTCATTTGGATCAATCATTTATCGAAGATAGATTGCAACAATCTGCCAAACAAATTAAGCTGTTGGCGGCTGCCACGCCGGCCGATAAGTTTCCGCAGAATTTTGAGCAGGGGAAACATAAGTTTTCAAATTCCTCCTGGTGGTGTTCGGGCTTCTATCCTGGCACCCTCTTGTTGCTGTCGGAAGCTACGGGAGATGCGGAATTGAAGCAATTGGGATTGGATAAGCTAAAACACCTGGAAAAGGAACAATATAATAAACGTACGCATGACCTAGGCTTTATGTTGTTCTGCAGTTTTGGAAATGCTTTGCGCATCACCGGCGATAGTGCCAGTTACAAACCCATCTTGGTCAATGGTGCCGAATCCTTGGCCTCGCGATATAGCCCCGTAACCAAGACGATACGTTCCTGGGATCATGGCAAATGGAAATATCCGGTTATTATTGATAATATGATGAACCTGGAGTTTCTTGAGGAGATGAGCAAGCAAACAGGGAACCGTAAGTATGCGGATATTGCCCGTAGCCATGCCAATACAACCCTTAAACATCATTTCAGAAAAGACTACAGTTCTTACCATGTAATAGACTATGATCCGGAAACGGGTGCCGTCCTGGGGCGCAAAACCCATCAGGGAACGGCAGATGAATCGGCATGGGCGAGGGGACAAGCTTGGGCCTTATATGGCTATACCATGATGTATAGGGAAACCAAGGATAAAGCATACTTAAAGCAGGCGCAGCGCATTGCGCAGTATATCCTCCATCATCCAAACTTACCATCGGATTTGGTTCCGGTTTGGGATTTTGATTACGACAAGATTCCGGAAGGCAGTAAAATGTATGGCAAAAGGACTTTGCGTGATGCTTCTGCTGGGGCCTTAATGGCGTCGGCCTTATTGGAACTGGCCGATTATAGCCGCGGAAAACAAGGGGAATTCTACTTCCGGCAAGCGGAAACCCTGCTAAAGAACTTATCTTCTGCACCTTATTTTGCGAGCTATGGCAGCAATGGGGGCTTCATATTACAGCATAGTGTGGGCGCCTTGCCCATAAACTCGGAGGTGGATGTGCCTTTGAGTTATGCCGACTATTATTATATCGAGGCATTGCTACGTTATCAGCGTCTTCTTGCGGGCAAAAAAATGATACAATCCTAATTTTCTCGAATTGCGGCTTTCCCATTCTTTATTTTGAAAAAAAATAATGCACTAATTATTTGATAGTTATAAAATAGTTTGTACTTTTGCAATCCCTTTATGGGGATATTGTGTCTTGAGCGAAGCCCTACTGCTTCGATGGACGTTTAATTAATTAATTTATAACATGTCAGGAATTATTGGTAAAAAAGTAGGAATGACCAGCCTGTTCAACGCTGATGGGAAGAACATCCCATGTACAGTAATCGAGGCTGGGCCGTGCGTGGTAACGCATATACGTACGGTAGAAAAGGATGGCTACGCTGCGATTCAACTTGGTTTTGACGATGCCAAGGAGAAAAACACAAGCGCACCTTTAAAAGGACACTTTGCGAAAGCAAACGTTAGTCCTAAGCGTAAGCTAGTTGAATTCAAAACTTTCGAGGATGAGAAACAACTAGGTGACGTCGTGGATGTTACATTATTTGAAGAAGGCGAGTACGTTGATGTGGTTGGTACTTCAAAAGGTAAAGGATTCCAAGGCGTAATGAAGCGTCACGGATTTGGTGGTGTAGGTGGTGCGACTCACGGTCAGCACAACAGACTACGTGCTCCAGGTTCCTTAGGTGCTTCATCATGGCCTTCTCGCGTATTCAAAGGAATGCGTATGGCGGGTCGTACAGGTGGCGAGCGTGTAAAGATTCAAAACTTACAAGTATTGAAAGTTTACCCTGAGCAAAACCTAATCGTTGTTAGTGGTTCCATTCCAGGAGCTAAAGGTTCTTATGTAATCGTAGACAAATAGTAGAGATGGAAGTTAACGTATTAAATTTATCAGGTAAAGAAACAGGTGCCAAGGTGCAACTTCCTGAAGCAGTATTCGGTGTAGAGCCAAACGACCATGCGATCTATTTGGATGTGAAACAATACTTAGCGAACCAACGCCAAGGAACTCACAAATCAAAACAACGTAATGAGATTGCGGGATCTACTCGTAAATTACACAAACAAAAAGGTACTGGTGGTGCTCGTGCGGGTTCTATCAAATCTCCATTGTTTAATGGTGGTGGTCGTGTATTCGGTCCTCAACCAAGAGACTACAGCTTTAAATTAAACAAAAAATTAAAGCAATTAGCTCGTAAATCAGCGTTAAGCTATAAAGCACAAGAGAACAATGTATTGGTGTTAGACGAAGTAAACTTCGATAGCATCAAAACGAAAAACTATGTGTCATTAGTAAATGCGTTGAACTGTGCTGATGAGAAAACATTATTAGTGTTATCAGCATATAATAACAATGTTTATTTATCAAGCAGAAACTTGAAGAAAGCAAAAGTTGTTGTAGCAGCAGAGTTAAGTACATATGATGTATTAAACGCTACAAAATTATTGTTAACTGCAGATTCTGTTAAATCTTTGGAGGAAGCATTCGCTAAGTAATATGGAAATTATTAAAAAACCTATCTTAACTGAGAAAGCTTCTTTATTAACGGAAAAATCTAACCGTTACGCTTTCAAAGTAGATCACAGAGCAAACAAAATCCAGATCAAACAAGCTGTTGAGCAAATGTTTGGCGTATCAGTTGTTGCAGTAAATACTGCAGTTGTTGCGGGAAAATCAAAAAGCCGTTACACGAAAGCTGGTTTCGTTTCTGGAAGAAGCCCTAAGTATAAAAAAGCCATCATCACGGTGAAAGATGGTGAAACTATTGACTTTTACAGTACACTATAATAAGAAATGGCAGTTAAAAGATTCAAACCGGTTACCCCTGGTACTCGCTTCAGAGTAGGTGCTGATTATTCAGACGTTACTACTAACGTTCCTGAGAAATCATTAGTTGTTGGCACCAACAAGCGTTCAGGTGGTCGTAATAAATCCGGTAAAATGACTATGCGTTACATCGGTGGGGGACATAAAAAAGCATACCGATTAATTGATTTCAAACGCGATAAAAAAGATATCCCTGCAACAGTTGCTACTATCGAGTACGATCCGAATCGTACAGCTCGTATTGCTTTATTGCACTACGCTGATGGTGAGAAACGTTACATCATTGCTCCAGCTGGATTAACAGTAGGACAAGTTGTAATTGCTGGCGAATCAGTAGCCCCAGAAGTTGGTAATACAATGCCTCTAGCGAGCATTCCACTAGGTTCTATCATCCACAACATTGAGTTGAACCCTGGTCAAGGTGGTTCAATCGCTCGTTCGGCTGGGACTTACGCGCAGTTATCTGCACGTGATGGAAAGTATGCCATTATCAAATTGCCATCGGGTGAGACTCGTATGATCTTATTAACCTGTGTTGCAACGATTGGTTCCGTGTCTAACTCGGAGAAATCTAACCAAGTGTTAGGTAAAGCTGGTCGTAAGCGTTGGTTAGGTCGTCGTCCTCGCGTTCGTGGTGTGGCTATGAACCCAGTAGATCACCCTATGGGTGGTGGTGAAGGCCGTTCATCCGGAGGTCACCCACGCTCACGTACAGGAGTATTAGCGAAAGGTTACAAAACTCGCTACAAGAAGAAAACATCGAATCGTTACATCATTGAGAGAAGGAAAAAATAATGGCTCGTTCAATTAAAAAAGGTCCTTATATCGATCACAACCTAGAAAGAAAAGTTCTTTCTATGAATGAAACAAACAAAAAGTCAGTAATTAAGACTTGGTCTCGTAGATCAATGATTTCACCTGATTTTGTTGGTCATACCTTCGCAGTGCACAACGGGAATAAATTTATTCCGGTTTATGTAACAGAGAATATGGTTGGTCACAAGCTTGGTGAATTTGCGCCTACGCGTACTTTCAGAGGCCACGCAGAAAAGAAAAAATAATAGGTAATGGAAGCAACAAAAAAACTTAAAAAATCTGTTTTAGTAAAACAGCGCAAAGAGCAGGAAAAAGCTCAGGTAGGAGGAGCTTCTACTGCCAAATTATTGAACTGCCCTACGTCTCCGCGCAAAATGCGTTTAGTAGTGGATCTTATCCGTGGTCAGAAAGTAGAAAATGCGCTATATATTCTAAAACATACAGGAAAAGAAGCTGCAATCCGTGTTGAGAAATTATTGTTGTCAGCAATTAAAAACTGGGAAGCTAAAAATGAAGGCGCTTCAGTTGAAGATGGTGGCTTGTATGTAAAAGAAGTATCTGTTGGTGGTGGTCGTCAATTGAAGAGATTGCGTCCAGCTCCTCAAGGTCGTGGTTATAGAATTCGTAAGCGTTCAAACCATGTTACTTTGATCGTAGATAGTATTAACAACGTTAACAACTAATATTAATAAGAATGGGACAAAAAGCAAATCCAATAGGTAGCAGATTAGGGATCATCAAAGGATGGGATTCTAACTGGTTCGGAGGCAACAACTATTCTGATAAGTTGGTTGAGGACGAAAAAATAAGAAAATATCTTTCTGTACGTATCGCAAAAGGCGGTGTAGCAAAAGTTGTAATTGAAAGAACATTAAAACGTATTACTGTTACAATCCACACAGCACGTCCAGGTATCGTTATTGGTAAAGGTGGTCAAGAGGTTGACAAGATTAAAGAAGAGTTGAAGAAACTGACTAAAAAAGATGTTCAAATCAACATTTTCGAGATCAAACGTCCAGAACTTGACGCTAAATTAGTAGCTGAAGGTATTGCAAAACAATTAGAGGCTCGTATCTCTTTCCGTCGTGCAATGAAAACCGCTATCGCTACAACCATGCGTATGGGTGCTGAAGGTATCAAAGTAATGTGTTCAGGTCGTTTAGGTGGTGCTGAGATGGCACGTACTGAACAATACAAAGAAGGAAGAACTCCTTTACACACATTACGCGCAGATATCGACTATGCTTTAGCAGAAGCATTAACTACTTACGGTAAGATCGGTGTTAAAGTTTGGATCTGTAAAGGTGAAGTTTACGGTAAACGTGACTTATCTCCAAACATCGGTCAAGCGTCAGGCGTAAAATCTCGTGGTGGAAACGAAGGTGGTTCAGACCGTCGTGACAACCGTGGCGGTGGCCGTCGTGATAACAACCGTGGTGGTGGTCGTCGTGATAACAACCGTGGTGGAAAAAGAGATTAATTAATTAAGATTTAAAACTATCTGTAAGAACAGATTTTAACAAAATACGAACATGTTACAGCCAAAAAGAACGAAGTTCAGAAAGATGCAGAAGGGCCGCATGAAAGGTAATGCTACTCGTGGAGCAGAATTAGCTTTCGGTTCTTTCGGTATCAAATCACTGGAGTCAGCATGGATCACTAGCCGTCAAATTGAGGCAGCACGTATCGCCGTAACACGTTACATGAAACGTGAAGGTCAAGTGTGGATCCGCATCTTCCCTGACAAACCTGTTACGAAAAAACCTGCAGAGGTACGTATGGGTAAGGGTAAGGGTGCTCCAGAATACTGGGTAGCGGTAGTGCGCCCAGGCCGGATGTTATTTGAAGCAGAAGGGGTGCCTTTAGAAATTGCTAAAGAAGCCTTACGTCTTGCCGCACAAAAATTACCGGTTCAAACGAAGTTTGTGATACGTAGAGATTACGTTGAAGCATAATAATCGTTGGTAATGTCTAAAATTTAGCCTTACTGCCGTTACCAGTAAGGCCATATTTAAAAATTAAGGATAACCCAACATCAACACTGGAAAAAAATGAAAAATTCAGAAATCGTAGAATTATCAACGAAGGATTTAACAGCTCGTCTTGCTGAAGAGAAAGCTGCCTTAAACAAATTGAAATTTGCACATGCTGTTTCTGCTATTGAGAACCCTAACGTGATCAAAGCAGCTCGCAAAACTATCGCTCGTATCGCTACTGAGGTATCGAACCGTAAGAATGCAGCGCAATCTGAAACAGCCGCTGAGGCATAAAAATTAAAGTCGAAATGGAAAGAAATTTAAGAAAAACAAGAATCGGCTTAGTAGTTAGCAACAAAATGGACAAATCCATTACTGTAGCGGTTGAACGTAAAGTAAAACACCCTATCTATGGTAAGTTCGTGAAAAAAACTACTAAATTCAAAGCTCATGACGAAGAGAATACCTGCGGTATCGGCGATACGGTATTAATTATGGAAACTCGTCCGCTGAGTAAGACAAAAAACTGGAGATTAGTTGAAATTTTAGAAAGGGCTAAATAAGATGGTACAACAGGAATCAAGATTAAATGTAGCGGACAATAGCGGAGCTAAAGAAGTTTTAGTAATCCGTGTATTGGGCGGTACGCGTAAGCGTTATGCATCTATCGGTGATAAGATCGTTGTTACCGTAAAGAGCGCTTTACCTTCAGGAAACGTGAAAAAAGGATCCGTTTCTAAAGCAGTAGTCGTACGTACGAAAAAAGAAATCCGTCGTAAAGATGGTTCTTACATTCGTTTCGATGACAATGCAGCAGTATTATTAAATAATAACGATGAGCCTCGTGGAACGCGTATTTTCGGCCCTGTTGCCAGAGAATTACGTGAGAAGCAGTTCATGAAAATTGTATCACTAGCACCGGAGGTTTTATAATTATGGCACAGAAAACAAAAACAACTACGCACAAAATCAAAATTAAAAAAGGTGATTTAGTGAAAGTTATCGCTGGTAACTCTAAAGGTGTTCAAGGAAAAGTATTGCAAGTTTTAGTGGATGCAAACAGAGCTATCGTTGAAGGCGCTAACCTTGTTAAAAAACACACTAAACCTAGCGCAGCTAACCCTAATGGTGGTATCATTGAGAAAGAAGCTGCTATCAATATCTCTAATTTAGCTTTAATTGACCCTAAAACAGGTGCTCCGACACGTGTTGGTCGTAAAGTTAATGCAGAAGGTAAAATCGTTCGTTACGCTAAAAAATCAGGGGAGGAAATTAAATAATGACTTACGCACCAAGATTAAAAGCGAAATATGCGGAAGAAATCCGCTCAGCGCTTAAAGAAAAGTTTCAGTACAAAAGCGTGATGCAAGTTCCTAAACTGGAGAAGATTATTGTATCTCAAGGTATCGGTGCTGCAACAGCTGACAAGAAGTTAATTGACAATGCAATTGGCGAGTTAACTTTGATTACCGGTCAACAAGCTGTTCCTACGAAATCTAAGAAAGATATCTCTAACTTCAAATTGCGTAAAGGAATGCCTATTGGAGCTCGTGTAACCTTACGCGACAACAATATGTTTGAATTCTTAGATCGTTTAATCGCTGTTTCATTACCACGTATCCGTGACTTCCGCGGTATCAACGATAAAGGTTTCGATGGACACGGAAACTACAACTTAGGGATTACGGAGCAAATTATCTTCCCAGAGATCAACATTGACAAAATCAACAAGATCCAAGGTATGGATATCACTTTCGTAACATCAGCTAAGAACGATATCGAAGCTTTAGAGTTATTGAAACAATTCGGTTTACCATTCAAAAATCAAAATTCGAACAACAATGGCTAAAGAAGGATTAAAAGCACGCGAAGTAAAGCGTCAGAAATTAGTAGCTAAGTTTGCAGAAAAACGTGCTGCCCTTAAAGCAGCTGGTGATTATGCAGCCTTAGACAAATTGCCTAAGAATGCTTCCCCTGTACGTTTGCACAATCGTTGTAAATTAACAGGCCGTCCTAAAGGATATATGCGTCAATTTGGTATCTCTCGTGTAACATTCCGTGAGATGGCTTTAGACGGAAAAATCCCAGGGGTGAAAAAAGCTTCTTGGTAAACAAAAAAAAATATTTACTTTTGCCCGGATAAATCGTGAAAACGATTTATCGGGTTTTTTTTGCATTGCAAATAGTATTAACCGATAATAGGTCTGGTCGTCAAGGAGATAACCGGAAACCATTATCATAATTTTATATCATAATGAATACAGATCCAATAGCGGATTACCTTACACGAGTAAGGAATGCCATTAAGGCCAACCACAGGGTTGTTGAAATTCCTGCATCGAACCTAAAGAAAGAAATCACCAAAGTTCTTTTTGACAAAGGTTACATTGCTAATTACAAATTTGTTGAGGAAGGTCCTCAAGGCATCATCAAGATTGCATTGAAATACCACCCAATTAGCAAGGTACCGGCTATTCGCACTTTGACACGTGTGAGTAAACCTGGTTTAAGAAAGTATGCAAGTGTTGACAGCATTCCTCGCGTATTGAACGGTTTAGGCATTGCTATCCTATCTACATCGAAAGGTGTGATGTCGGATAAAGAAGCTAGCGTTCAAAATGTTGGCGGTGAAGTTTTATGTTACGTTTATTAATCTAGGAAAAAACACAAAGAAATGTCAAGAATTGGAAAAGCGCCTATTGCCATTCCTTCGGGAGTATCAATTTCCGTGTCAGATAAAAATCTGATCACTGTGAAAGGCCCTAAAGGCGAATTAACACAGCAAGTGGACCGCGACATTACTGTTAAAGAAGAAGACGGTAATATTGTCGTATCTCGTCCGACTGAACAAAAGAAACACAAAGCATTACACGGTTTGTACCGCGCCTTGCTTAACAACATGGTTGTAGGTGTAACAGAAGGGTATAAAACTACACAAGAATTAGTGGGTGTTGGTTACCGTGCTTCAAACAACGGTAATACATTAGAGTTGACTTTAGGATTCTCTCACCAGATTGTTTTTGTTTTGCCAGCGGAAATTAAAGTAACAACTACTGCAGAGAAAGGGAAAAACCCAACGATTACCTTGGAGTCTACCGACAAACAATTAATCGGACAGGTTGCCGCGAAAATCCGTAGCTTCCGTAAGCCAGAGCCTTACAAAGGAAAAGGTATTAAATTCGCGGGTGAAGTATTAAGAAGAAAAGCAGGTAAATCAGCTAAAAAATAATAACCATGGCAGGAATTAAATCAACTCGTAGAGCGAGAATCAAAAAAGGAATTAGAAAACACCTGGCTGGATCGACAGAACGTCCTCGTTTAACCGTTTTTAGAAGTAACAAAGGAATCTACGCACAAATTATCGACGATACCATTGGTAAGACTTTAGTGTCTGCCTCTTCTTCGTCTAAAGAATTTGCTGCATCAGGCAATAAAGTAGAGCAATCGAAAGCTGTAGGTAAATTAGTTGCGGAGAAAGCCGTAGCAGCAGGAATTAGCAAAGTAGTTTTTGACCGTAATGGGTATCTATACCATGGCCGTATCAAATCATTGGCTGAAGGTGCTCGCGAAGGCGGTTTAGACTTTTAATCAAGAAAGAAAATGGCATTAAGCAATATTAAAAGAGTAAAATCAAGCGAAATTGAATTAAAAGATCGCTTAGTAAGCATCCAACGCGTTGCCAAAGTTACTAAAGGTGGTCGTACCTTCAGTTTCTCAGCTATCGTGGTTGTTGGTGATGAAAACGGCATCGTAGGATACGGATTAGGTAAAGCTAAAGAGGTTACTGAAGCGATTACTAAAGGTATTGACGACGCGAAGAAAAACTTAGTGAAGGTTCCTATCATTAAAGGTACGGTTCCTCACGAGCAGTACGGTAAGTACTCTGGTGGTTCAGTATTGATCAAACCAGCGGTACACGGTACAGGAGTATTAGCAGGTGGTGCGATGCGTGCCGTATTAGAGTCTGCTGGTATCACTGACGTGTTAGCAAAATCATTAGGTTCTTCTAACCCGCATAACGTAGTAAAAGCAACGATTGATGCATTAGCAAACATGCGTGATGCTTATACCGTAGCGCAAACACGCGGTGTCGATTTAAATAAAGTATTTAACGGTTAATATCATGGCAAAAATTAAAATCACCCAGATAAAGAGCGTTATCGACAGAAGCGAGCGCCAAAAGAAAACTATTGAGGCTTTAGGATTGAAAAAAATCAACCACTCAGTAGAAGTTGAAGCTACTCCAGCCATTATTGGCATGGTTCGCAAAGTGAACCATTTGGTAGCTGTAGAAACTGTTTAAAAATAACGATGGAAAGGATTTCTCACAGTCCTTTCCATTCTGTTTATTCATTAAATATTAAAATGTTACCTCCTGTTTAGTGAGAGCGAAGGAGTAACACAATTCATTTTAAAATGAACTTAAGTAATTTAAAACCAGCAGTTGGTTCAACCAAGAGTAAAAAACGTATCGGTCGTGGTCAAGGTTCAGGACGTGGCGGTACTTCAACCCGTGGTCATAAAGGTGCAGGATCTCGTTCCGGTACTTCTACGAAAATCGGTTTTGAAGGTGGTCAGATGCCTTTACAACGTCGTGTGCCTAAGTTTGGTTTCAAAAACATCAATCGTGTAGAATACACTAGTGTAAACTTAGATGTATTACAAGGATTAGTTGAGAAGCACAATTTAACTTCCGTAGACTTCGAAACATTAAACGTTCATGGTTTAGTTTCTAAAAACGACAAAGTGAAAATCTTAGGTCGTGGCGAGTTTACAGCGAAAGTTGAAGTTAAAGCCCATGCGTTTTCTGCCTCAGCTCAAAAAGCTATTGAAGCAGCAGGTGGTTCTATCGTAAAAATGTAATAATACATGAAGAAACTAATCACAACCTTAACCAATATATGGAAGATTGAAGAATTACGTAATCGTATCTTAAATACGTTACTATTTCTTTTAATATACCGCATAGGATGTCACGTGGTATTGCCAGGTGTGAATCCGGATGCATTGGTAGTAAACAGAGAAGGTGGTAATGATATTATGAACCTAATCAATATGTTTGCCGGCGGGTCATTCTCGCGTGCAGCCATTTTTGCATTAGGCGTAATGCCATACATCTCCGCATCTATCGTTGTGCAGTTATTGGGGATAGCTGTGCCTGCGTTTCAAAAGATGCAAAAAGAGGGAGAGTCTGGTCGTAAGAAGATGACCCAAATTACCCGTTACCTAACCGTAGCGATTACTTTGGTACAGTCTGTAGCTTACGTAAAGACACAAATTGGCCCGGAAGCTAAAACTATTGCCGATCCAATGTTCTCTATTTTAGCGGCTATTGTATTGACAGCAGGTACATTGTTTGTGATGTGGCTAGGTGAAAAGATTACTGATAAAGGTATCGGTAATGGTATTTCACTGATTATCATGGCAGGAATTATCGCGCAGCTTCCTGCAGGTATTACAGCAGAATGGGGATCTAGAATGAGCCCTAGCGGTGGTGGTCCTATTCCATTGTTGTTAGAGTTTGTTGCCTTATTCTTCGTTGTAATCTTTACTATTCTTGTTGTTCAAGGAGTTCGTAAAATTCCAGTACAATACGCTAAGAAAATCGTTGGAAATAAACAAATCGGTGGTGTTCGTCAGTACATTCCTTTGAAAGTGAATGCCGCTGGGGTAATGCCTATCATCTTCGCGCAAGCCATTATGTTCTTGCCGATGTCATTAACGCAGTTCTTCCCGAACGTGCAGTCTGACTTCTTAAACTCGTTGAGTAACTATACTTCCGTAACGTATAATGTGGTCTTTGCTCTATTGATTATTGCATTTACCTTCTTCTATACAGCGATTATGGTGAACCCGCAGCAGATGTCAGAAGACATGAAGAAAAACGGTGGTTTCATTCCGGGTATTAAACCTGGTTATGACACCAATTTGTTTATCGATAATGTGATTTCTCACATTACCTTCCCAGGAGCGGTCTTTGTAGCTATTATTGCCATCTTACCGGCAATTGCTACTTTGTTCGGTGTAAACAATCAGTTTGCACATTTCTATGGCGGTACTTCATTATTAATCTTAGTAGGTGTGGTATTGGATACCATTCAGCAGATCGAAAGTCATTTGTTGATGCGCCACTATGATGGTTTAATGAAAACAGGTCGTGTTAAAGGCCGTAGTACTGCAACTAGTGTTGAAGGTTACGACCAATCAGCAATTTAATTTTTGAATGTCCAAAGTATATTATAAAACAGACGAAGAAATTGAGCAGGTGCGGGAGTCAGCAAATGTACTCTCGCAATTGCTTGCTGAAATCGCTTCGTTGATTAAGCCCGGGATTACGACTTTATCCTTAGATAAGTTCGCTTTCGATTTTATTAAAGATCATAAAGGTACGCCGGCTTTTTTAAATTACCACGGTTTCCCGTATTCCCTGTGCATTTCCGTAAATGACCAGATTGTACACGGGTTTCCAAGTGTGTATGAATTGAAAGAAGGAGATATTGTCTCCGTAGATGGTGGGGTAAATTTAAATGGTTTTATTAGCGACTCCGCTTATACATTTGGGGTAGGCGAAATCTCTGCCGAAGCACAGCAATTATTGGATGTTACTAAAGCGTCATTATACGCAGGTATCGAAGAAGCCGTTGCTGGAAAACGTGTAGGTGATATTTCCTCTGCTATTCAAGAATATGTAACACGCTATAACTACGGTATTGTACGCGAGTTAGTAGGTCATGGTGTTGGTTTTCATTTGCATGAAAAACCAGAAGTGCCAAACTACGGCAAGCGTGGATCCGGACCAAAATTAGAAGAGGGCTTGGTGATCTGTATCGAACCGATGATCAATGCCGGAAAAGGTGGGGTGAAGTTTTGGGATGATGGTTGGACGGTAAGTACCATCGATGGGAAGCTTTCTGCACACTTTGAGCAAATGGTGGCCATCCGAAAAGGAAAACCAGACGTGTTATTGAATTTTGAGGCAATAGAGAAAGTTTTAAGTAAAAAGTAGTTGGTATTCAATTATTTTTATTTATCTTTGCACTCCTGTTTTGCGAATTTATACATAAAAATAGAGCTTATATGGCTAAACAAGCCTCGATAGAACAAGACGGTATCATTAAGGAAGCGCTTTCAAACGCGATGTTTCGTGTAGAGTTGGAAAATGGTCATGAGATTATTGCCCATATTTCCGGCAAAATGCGTATGCACTACATTAAAATTCTGCCAGGTGATAAGGTGAAGTTGGAAATGTCTCCATATGATTTAACCAAAGGAAGAATTACATACCGCTATAAATAAGTCGAATAACGCATTTGTAGCAGTATTAAAAAAACTTATAAAAATGAAAGTTAGAGCATCAATTAAAAAACGCAGTGCGGATTGCAAAATCATCCGTCGCAAAGGAAAAGTTTTTGTAATTAACAAAAAGAACCCAAAGTTTAAACAACGTCAGGGTTAGTTATTAACATAATCGCTTAAAGTATTATATGGCAAGGATATCAGGTATAGATTTACCTAAAAACAAAAGAGGTGTTATTGGCCTTACCTATATTTTCGGTATTGGTCGTTCCACTGCTGCTTATATCTTGGAAAAAGCAGGTATCGATCAGAACGTGAAAGTTCAGGAATGGAATGATGATCAATTGGCAGCAATTCGTACCATCATCAACGATGAAATCAAAGTTGAAGGTGCGTTACGTTCAGAAGTACAATTGAACATTAAACGTTTGATGGATATTGGTTGTTACCGTGGACTACGCCACCGTAAACACTTACCAGTTCGTGGACAACGTACGAAAAATAACTCCCGTACGCGTAAAGGAAAACGTAAGACAGTTGCAAACAAGAAAAAAGCTACTAAATAATAAGTAAGAAATGGCTAAAAGTAAAAAAGTTACTAAAAAACGTATCGTTGTTATCGAGCCTGTTGGTCAAGCTCATATCAATGCTACTTTTAACAACATCATTGTAACTTTGACTAACAATCAAGGTCAAACAATTTCATGGTCATCAGCTGGTAAAATGGGCTTCAAAGGTTCGAAAAAGAACACCCCATATGCTGCCGGACAAGCTGCAAACGACTGTGGAAAAGTGGCATACGACTTAGGATTGCGTAAAGTTGAAGTTTTTGTAAAAGGACCTGGTGCTGGACGTGAGTCTGCAATCCGTTCTTTACAAGGTATTGGAATCGATGTGACTACCATCAAGGATATTACTCCACTTCCTCACAACGGTTGTCGTCCTCCAAAACGCAGAAGAGTTTAATAACAGAATTGTTTAAGATAAGATTCTTCAGCTAAAGGCTGAATGATACTTCAAACAGAAATAAGAAATGGCAAGATATACAGGACCTAAGTCCAAAATAGCTCGTAAATTTAGAGAGCCCATTTTCGGCCCAGATAAAGCGCTAGAAAAGAAAAATTACCCTCCTGGACAACATGGTCCATCTAAAAGAAGAGGGAAACAGTCTGAATACGCTATTCAGTTGTTAGAAAAACAAAAAGCTAAATATACGTACGGTGTTTTAGAGCGTCAATTCTCTAATCTATTCGTAAAAGCAGCCGCTAAACAAGGTATTACAGGTGAGAACTTCTTGAAATTATTAGAAGCTCGTTTAGATAACATCGTGTACCGTTTAGGAATTGCACCTACTCGTGCAGCTGCGCGTCAATTAGTTTCCCACAAGCATATTACAGTTAACGGATCATTAGTTAACATTCCATCATATAGCATACGCCCTGGTGATGTTGTGGAAGTTCGCGAACAATCTAAAACTTTAGAAGCAATTGCTAACTCGGTTGCTGGCAGAAAAATCAATAAATTCAGCTGGTTAGAGTGGGATGCAAATGCATTGAAAGGTACTTTCGTGAATTATCCTGAAAGAGCTGACATTCCAGAGAATATCAAAGAGAACTTAATTGTAGAGTTATACTCTAAATAATAAATAATGATAACATGCATCTCCAATGGGGCTGCATGTTATTATTGTATCATAACAAGTACTAAAACTTAAAAGAACATAAATGGCAATTTTAGCATTTCAAAGACCGGATAAAGTTATCATGCAAAAATCTACCGATTTTGATGGTACCTTCGAATTTCGTCCATTAGAGCCAGGATTTGGTGTAACTATTGGTAATGCTTTACGCCGTATTTTATTGTCCTCTCTAGAAGGATATGCAATTACGTCGGTAAGATTTTCAGGCGTTTCGCACGAATTCTCTACGATTAAAGGCGTGGTAGAAGATGTTACGGAAATCATTCTTAACTTGAAACAAGTACGTTTCAAAAAGACTGGTGAGCAAGGCGATAATGAGAAAATCTTTGTAGTTATCAATGGCCAAGATCAATTTACAGCAGGAGACATTACTAAGTTTTCCAACAACTTCACCGTTTTAAACCCAGACATGGTTATCTGTAATATGGATAACTCCGTGACTGTAGAGGTTGAAATTTCTGTAGGAAAAGGTCGTGGTTATGTGAATGCAGAAGAGAACAAAGTGGTAGACGGACCTGTAGGCTTAATCGCTATCGACTCCATCTACACGCCGATCAAAAATGTAAAATATACCATTGAAAACTATCGTGTAGAGCAAAAAACTGACTACGAGAAATTGTTGTTAGATATCTCTACGGATGGTTCTATTCATCCAGAAGATGCTTTGAAAGAAGCAGCGAAAATCTTAATTCAACACTTCATGTTATTCTCTGATGAAAACATGTTGTTAGAATCGCAAACCAAAGAAGAAACAAAAGTTGTTGACGAGGAAATCTTACACATGCGTAAGATCTTGAAAACAGAATTAGTAGATCTTGATCTTTCTGTACGTGCATTAAACTGTTTAAAAGCAGCAGACATCCGTACTTTAGCAGAATTGGTAACTTACGATGTGGCCGATATGTTGAAATTCCGCAACTTCGGTAAGAAATCATTATCTGAAATTCAGGAACTCGTAAAATCTAAAGGTTTATCTTTCGGTATGAACTTGTCTAAGTACAAGCTAGACGAAGAATAATCAACATTACAATACATTAAGCGACCTGTTGCGTAATTCCTCTTGGGAGTAGAGAATAAGTCATCTTATTATACGATACAAGCTTGAAAGAAAGAACGGTACGCACAAAAACAAATTAAAAAATGAGACACGGAAAAAAAGTTAATCACTTAGGCCGCACTGACAGTCACCGTAAGGCGATGTTAGCTAATATGGCGACTTCATTAATTAAACACAAACGTATTACTACCACTTTAGCCAAAGCTAAAGCATTACGTACTTACGTAGAGCCTTTGATTACTAAATCTAAAAACGATACGACTCACTCTCGTCGTACGGTATTCGCTTACTTGAAAGATAAAGACGCTGTTACGATCTTGTTCCGCGAAGTATCTGAAAAAGTTGCTTCCCGTCCAGGTGGTTACACACGTATCATCAAATTAGAAAACAGATTAGGTGATAACGCGGAAATGGCATTTATCGAATTAGTAGATTACAACGAAGTTTACGGCAAAACTGCTAAAACTGAGAAAAAAGCTACGCGTCGTCGTGGTGCTGCTAAGAAAAAAGCTACTCCAGCTGCTGAAGCAAAAGAAGCGAAAGCTGAAACTGCTCAAGGCGACGATTTAACCATCGTTGAAGGTATCGGTCCTAAAATTGCAGAAGTATTAGCTGCTGCAGGTATCGCTACTTACGCTGAGTTAGCAAAAACCGACGCTGAAAAAGTGAAGGAAATCTTAACTGAAGCTGGTTCTAACTTCAATACGGCAGATCCTACTACTTGGGCTGAACAAGCACAATTAGCAGCTGACGGTAAATTCGAAGAATTAGAAAAATTAAAAGCTGAATTAGACGGCGGTAAAAAAGTAGACGAATAAGCTACTTTAACGATACGAAAAGTCCTCTTGAAAAAGAGGACTTTTTTTATTTTATCCTGTTTGCTATGTTATTACTACATATATTTGTAGTTCACATATTACGCAATCTTTATACATGGAACTTTTTAATGTTTATCCTGTCAACCCTATCAACATCGTAAAAGCTAAGGGATCGTTGGTATGGGATGAACAAGGAAATGAGTATCTGGATTTATACGGCGGGCATGCCGTAATTTCTATCGGGCATACGCATCCTCATTACGTAGAAAGCCTAACACAACAATTAAATAAGATTGGATTCTATTCCAACTCAGTGTTAATTCCATTGCAACAACAATTGGCCCGACAATTGGGCGAGGTTTCCGGTAAAGTAGACTATACCCTGTTCTTATGTAACTCCGGAGCTGAAGCCAACGAGAATGCGTTAAAATTAGCTTCCTTCCATACCGGCAGAAAGAAAATCATCGCCTTTAGCAAGGCCTTCCACGGACGTACATCCCTGGCCGTAGCGGCAACGGATAATCCAAACATTGTAGCACCGGTGAACGAAACGGATAATGTCGTGTTTCTACCGTTCAATGATGAGGATGCCTTGGTTAATGCTTTCCAAGAGTATGGCGATGAAATTGCAGCCGTTATTATTGAAGGAATCCAAGGGGTAGGGGGGATTCGCGAAGCGTCTATTCCATTCTTACAATTAATCCGCTCCCTTTGTGATCAATACGGAGCCGTATATATTGCCGACTCGGTACAATGTGGCTATGGCCGTACCGGTGATTTCTACTCGCATGACTATGCCGGCGTAGCTGCCGATATCTATTCCATGGCCAAAGGCATGGGCAACGGTTTCCCGATCGGAGGGATTGCCATTGCGCCTAAATTCAAAGCTTCATACGGCTTGCTGGGTACCACCTTCGGCGGTAACCACTTAGCTTGTGCTGCTGCTGTAGCGGTGTTGGATATCATCAAGCAAGAACAACTATTAGCCAATGCACGCGAAGTCGGAACTTACCTCATTGAAGAGTTGAAAAAATTCGATAAGGTATTGGACGTTAGAGGACGTGGATTGATGATCGGAATTGACCTGCCGGAAGAGTATGCCAACGTAAAAAAAGAGCTACTTTCTATACATAAAATTTTCACGGGCGAAGCGAAACCTAATGTAATTCGTATATTGCCAGCCCTAAACATAACTAAAGAAATTGCAGACCGCTTCTTGACCGCTTTAGAGGAGCGTTTAAAAGCCTAATAACCAATAAATGAAGAATTTTTTTTCCGTAGCGGATGTCGATAACCTGGAAGGCATCGTACAAGAAGCACTGTCTCTAAAAGCAGGGCCTTTTGACCATGAACAACTCGGTAAACATAAAACCATCGGATTGGTATTCCTGAATCCTAGCTTGCGTACGCGCTTAAGTACACAGAAAGCAGCCATGAATTTAGGGATGCAGGTCATCGTTATGAACATGGATAAAGATGGCTGGGCTTTAGAGACCCGTGACGGCGTTATTATGAACGGCACTACCGTAGAACACATTCGTGAAGCTGCGGCTGTTATGGGCGAGTATTGCGATATTTTAGGCCTGCGTTCCTTCCCCTCGTTAAAAGATAAGGAAGCTGATTATACCGAAGACCTCTTCAATAAGTTTGTAAAGTTTGCAGGTGTTCCTGTGGTATCGCTAGAGAGTGCTACCCGTCACCCGCTTCAAAGCTTGACCGACTTAATTACCATTACCGAATACAAGCAAAAAGCAAAACCAAAAGTGGTATTAGCTTGGGCGCCGCACGTTAAAGCATTGCCGCAAGCCGTGCCGAATTCCTTCTCCGAATGGATGTGCAAAGCACAGGAAGAAGGCTTGGTCGATTTCACCATTGCCCATCCGGAAGGTTACGAACTTTCAGATGAGTTTACCCAGGGTGCCGCGCTTAGCCATAACCTGGATGAAGCCCTGGCCGATGCCGATTTTGTGTATGTGAAAAACTGGTCTTCGTTTAAAGATTATGGCCAAGTATATCCCGTAAATGAGAACTGGCTATTAGATAATGAAAAATTAAAATTAACCAATGATGCTAAGGTGATGCACTGCCTTCCGGTGCGCCGTGATCTGGAGCTTTCATCCGAAATATTGGATGGTCCAAATTCCTTAGTAATCAAAGAAGCCAGCAATAGAGTATGGGCTGCGCAAGTGGTGTTGAAAAGAATGTTGGAGGCCTTGAAATAAAAAAATGTCTGTGTTAAACATTATTAAAATTGGGGGAAATATAATCGATGACCCGGTGCAGCTGGATGCTTTCCTCGAAAAATTCTCCGCCCTCTCCGGCCGTAAGATTCTGGTGCACGGAGGTGGCAAAATCGCAACCCGTATCGCTGCCGACCTGGGTATAGAAGCCAAAATGGTCGAAGGACGTCGCATTACCGACGCACCGATGCTCGATGTGGTAACTATGGTCTATGCTGGATTGACCAATAAAAATGTCGTTGCCCAATTGCAAAAGCATAATTGCGATGCCATTGGCCTCTGTGGTGCCGATGCCAACGTCATCAAAGCCGTAAAAAGACCGGTACGCGAAATCGATTATGGCTTCGCAGGTGATATCCTAGCGGATTCCATCAATACCCTGGCCATCAAAAAACTTTTGGAAGCCGAATTTACGCCGGTTTTCTCCGCGATTACCCATAACGGCCTTGGCCAATTGCTAAATACCAATGCCGATACCATCGCTTCTTCCCTAGCCGTGGCCCTGTCGCAAGTATACGAGGTATCCCTGATCTACTGTTTTGAAAAGAACGGCGTGCTCTTGGATGTCAATAACGATCAATCAGTTATTGAAACCATCCGTGCCCAGGAATTTCAACAGCTAAAAGACAATCAGGTGATCCACGATGGGATGATCCCGAAGCTGCAAAACGCCTTTGATGCTATTGCAAAGGGAGTTAGCAATGTGTATATTGGCAATGCCAATAACTTACACCTGTATCAACAGCGTAAGTTTGGCACTTGTTTAATTGCCTAAATCTATACAAATGCATAAAATTACAATTATTGGTGGTGGTAATATCGGACTTTCCCTAGCCAAGGGCTTAGTAAAGGCTGATTATTGCCGTGCGCAGGATATCTGCATCACCCGCCGCTCTTTAGCTTCCCTAGAAGAAGAAAAAGCGGCAGGTTATCAAGTGAGTGAAAACAATGTGGAAGCCGTAACTTCTGCTTCTTACATCGTATTGGCTATTCTTCCGCAGCAAGTTCGCAAGGTGTTGGATGAAATCAGCCCCAGCTTGAAACCCCATCAAATTGTAATATCGGTGGTGTCCGGTGTTACTTGTGCCGATATCAAAGAGGTAATCGGACAAGATAAAACCGTGATCCGCGTGATGCCAAATACCGCCATCGCCATCGGCCAATCCATGACCTGTATTGCCACCGATAAAGCCGATGAAAACCAAATCCAAGCCGTAAGCCATATGTTCGAAACGGTAGGTGCTGTGGTGGTCATCAATGAAGACCTCATGACTTCAGCTACCGCCTTATGCGCTTGCGGCATTGCCTTCTTCTTGCGCAGTATTCGTGCCGCATCCCAAGGTGGGGTGGAAATAGGATTCCATGCCCATGATGCCTTAAAAATGGCCATACAAACCGCCAAAGGTGCCGCAGATCTGCTCTTGCAGATGCAAAGCCACCCCGAAAGTGAAATCGATAAGGTAACATCGCCAAAAGGTTGTACCATTGCCGGTCTCAATGAAATGGAGCACAACGGCTTTAGCTCCGCTTTTATCAAAGGCATTAAATTGTCGGCTAAAAAAGCGGGAGGCCTCTATAATGATTGATATGGAAAAACTGACAAGCGATAGTATTGCGCTGTTAACCGAGTTAATCCGTATCCCCTCTTTCAGTAGGGAAGAGGGGCAAACGGCCGCTCAAATCGCTCAGTTTTTTACCCAATTTGGCATTCCTGTGCAGCAGGTGGGCCATAATATCATCGCTTTTAATAAAGCAGAAGACCCCGAAAAACCCTATATCCTGCTGAATTCGCATCACGACACCGTGAAGCCCAATCCGGCCTATAGCAAAGATCCTTTCGATCCTATCGTGGCCGATGGGAAACTCTATGGTTTGGGCAGTAACGATGCCGGCGGTTGCTTGGTTTCTTTAATTGCTGCTTTTCGTTATTTCTACGCGCGGGAAGATCTGCCTTTTAACCTCTGTCTCATCGCCTCTGCGGAAGAGGAGGTGTCGGGTAAAAATGGCATTGAAGAAGCCTACAAACATGTGCCAGCCTGTTCTTTCGCTATTGTTGGCGAACCGACCTTACTCGATCTGGCCATTGCCGAAAAGGGATTGATGGTGCTTGATTGTGTGGCCCATGGTGAATCTGGGCATGCCGCCCGCAATGAAGGTGTCAATGCCATCTACGCTGCCATGGACGATATAGCCTGGTTCCGAACGTTTCAGTTTCCTAAAGAGTCTGCCTTCTTAGGGCCGGTGAAAATGAGCGTCACTATGATTGAAGCCGGTTCTCAGCATAATGTCGTGCCCGCACGCTGCCAGTATGTAGTGGATGTGCGCAGCACCGATTGCTACAGCAACTTAGAAATTCTGGATATCATTCGCAGCCATGTGCAGTCGGACGTGAGCCCGCGGTCTACCCGCTTAAATCCATCCACTATCGCGCCAGAACATCCTATTGTGCAAGCAGGCTTACGTTTGGGTAAGCAAGTCTACGGCAGCCCAACCATGAGCGATCAGGCCCTGTTGCCTATCCCTTCGTTAAAAGTAGGGCCCGGCGATTCAGCACGTTCCCATAGCGCCGATGAATATATCTACCTGCAAGAAATTGAAGCCGGTGTGGCCTTCTACATCAAACTCCTGGAAGGCATTATCGCTTAAAAAAGAAAGCCATAGTTTGCAGAAGGGAAATTCCACAGCCTATGGCTCACTGATGCCTTTGCAAAGGCATTCCGCTCGCGAAGTCTACCTTAACATTTTCAGGCTTAACCTTATAACGTAATCTGTCTTTTAATACTTTCCTCCAACGAGATAATGGTCTCTGTGCGCTGAATGCCTTTCAAGCCTTGGATGTCTTCGTTCAATACTTTGCGCAAATGTGAGGTGTCACGGCATACAATTTTCGCAAACATACTGTATTGACCGGTACAATAATGCAATTCCACCACTTCTTTTACCTGTCTTAGCTGTTCTACAGCGTCCGCATACTGCGAACCCTTCTCTAAATAGATGCCTAAGAAGGCAGTGATGTCAAATCCGACTTTCTGTGGGTTGATAATCAGGTTTGATCCTTTAATTATTCCCAATTCTTCCATTTTTTTCATGCGAACATGAATGGTTCCTCCAGAAACTATTAGTTTTTTAGCGATTTCTGTGTAGGGAATCGATGCATCCTCCATTAAAATGGATAAAATTTGAACATCTAGGTTGTCTAAATCGTAATTTGAATAGTTTTTTTCCATAAAAATGGTATTATTGACTGTTTAATTTGTTTTATTTTTAAAAATATCAAAAAAATTAAAAAATATTTTCAAATTTTTGATGTAAAATGTAAATTTGATGTAAGAAAAGCAAGAAAACCTGCTGTTTCTTACAAATATTGCCCTCAAAATAACATAGGTTTATAATTGGTTAGCGTTGAAGCTCCTCGCCCGGGGAGCTTCTTCCATTTCTAAACAATTAGCGATACGCCCATGCTTAAGCATTTTTCAAAAATAACAACTTTTCGGGTTATTTTAATATTTAATTGATAAAATTACGTCATTTTTTTTAACATATTTACATTTCAATTCCCGTATTAAATTGATTTAAAATTTAGTACATTAGATTAATCACATAATTGCGCGCCATGGAGATCGAAGACGTAAAAATTTCCCGTAAGAAACCGGTATACCCCGTAGGATCAGGATTGTTGAAGTACCTCAAAATGTACCAACGGGATAGCAAACTGCCCTTGGCCTATGCCGATCTTTTGAACTTCCAGGAAACCGTGCCGGTTATGGATAAAAACGGGCAAGATACCTATTGGGAAATCCCTTTATATCCACCGCATGTGCAAGATCAGTTGTACGATCAATTGAAAATTGTTTATGCCCAGCTGAAGGCGTCCGGGAATACCCGCATTGTGCAGCATAAGGTGATCGAAAAGATTGAATTTTGTGCCTTTGGGAACACCAAGCCTTTTCGCGTAAAGATCGTCAACAGGCTAAATGATGTTTATGATTATTTCTACATCAAGCAAGCCGATGCCTCCCGTATCTATGGCTTGGAATTGGAGGAGATCTTATCGCCCAATCAAGTGAACTATCTGTATGATCGGGATACCCTGGTGGAAGAGCATATTGTAGGTATACCCGGAGATGTTTTCGCCAAAACCCATATGTCCTCCCCCGATTATAACCAGACGCGGATTGCCAAGGAGTTTGTGAAATTTAATGAACGCTGCGTCATCTCCCTGCTCGGCGATATGCGTGCCTATAACTTTGTGATGCAGATAACGCCGGATTTTGACGATTTCCAATTCCGCATCCGTGCCATCGATTTCGATCAGCAATTTTACGAAGGCAATATCAAAGTCTATATGCCACAGTTTTTCAAAGAGAACTACCCTTTTGTAAAGCTATCCATGGAACATCTCAATGAAAAAACAGTCCTGCAATACCAGCAGGAGGAGCGCTCGTCCATTGTGCACCGGGTTCGTTCAGAACGCCATCGCATTAAAGACCTGCGGGATGCCTCTAAAACGCAGCAACTTTCCACCCGCGCGCATATTGAGCAATTGCGCGAAGGCTATGCTAAGTTTTACGATAATGCGCAGTATATCCACTGCCAATCCATGACCGATATTATTGAATTGAATGTGAAGAATGTAATTCGGCAGGTGCAGCTCTAGCGAATTCTTTTTTGATTGTCTTTCACGAAGGCCTCCCAGCCCGAGTATGACTTGCTATTGCCCAAGCTATTTTGCTGAAAGGAATGACAGACTGCTACCGCCAGGCCGTCGGTAGCATCCAGGAACTCCGGGGTTTCCTTAAAGCTCAGTAAGGTCTGCAACATGGCTGCGACCTGTTCTTTGCTGGCGTTCCCACTGCCGGTAACCGATTGTTTGATCTTCCGTGGCGAATACTCAAAAATAGGAATATCATGATTTAGTGCAGCGGCCATAGCAACGCCTTGGGCCCGCCCTAATTTTAACATCACCTGAATGTTCTTGCCATAGAAGGGTGCCTCTAAAGCCACGCAGTCGGGTTGGTATTCTGCAATCAAGGCCGATGTTTTCTTGAAGATGCGCTGGAGTTTTAAGCCATGGTCATCCAAGTGCCCCATTTTTATCACCCCCATCGTTAGCAAGGTTATTTTGCGGTTCACCTCCTTCACAATTCCATATCCCAGTACAACTGTGCCGGGGTCAATCCCTAAAATAATACGCTCCTTGGCTTTTTCCTTTTGCATATGCAATATTACGATTTTATCGGCAATAGCTTGGTATCGCTTCCTTTGTAAAGGCAATCCTTTTAATAAGGTTGTTTTCTGCGGCTTTTCTCTCCCTTTGCTTCCCCCTTGCTAAGCCCATTGCAAAGGGGATTGATACGGGTGAGAAAGGGGAGAGCAAGGGGAGAGGAAGGGGTTAAGATAAAACCAAATTGGAGGTATTGTCATCGTGAGCGGAGTCGAACGACTGGTACGTCAGTGCTATCCACCATACATAACACGTTTTACATCAATCACTTAATTAACAGGTTGTCATTTTCTACAAGTACCTATGTATCAATTGTTCGACCTTCAGGTCTGATATGACAGCACCTGCTAAAGCATTTAACAAATTGTTTTTAAAAAGCTGATTAGGTATAATGGATTGCACTGACGTACCTGTCGTTCGTGGTTCGACTCCGCTCACCATGACAAAACGATGACAAATCGACGACAGCACGATGGCAGCACGAAGACAAACTGATTGCAAAAAGATATCAAGACTCCTCCAATCTCTTTTATTAATTAAAAAATTGTTAAAATTGTGCTTTCAAATTAGCAATTGACAAAGACACAGCGTAAATATCTCAACCTGCTGATTAAAGTTGCCATTGTTGCGTTAGCGATGTGGTTCGTGGTCAGTAAGGTGAATAACCAGAAGAACCTTGCGGAGTTTAAGAATTTGATGCAAACCATCGACCCGATGTTGTTGCGTCTGGTTTTGGCTGTGGTTGTTTTGTTTATGTTTATCAATTGGTTTTTGGAAGTGGTGAAGTGGCGTTATTTAAGTCGGCGCATTGAGCCATTGGGGCTATGGAAGGCCATTAAGTCGGTTTTTTGTGGGCTCACCTGGGCCATTTTTACGCCGAATAGAATTGGTGAATATGGCGGTCGGGTGATGCTGCTGAAGCCTGAAAACCGGGCCACTGGAGCGGTAGCGATGGGGGTAGGTTTGTTTGCCCAATTGGTATTGACCTCGGTGTTTGGCGCCCTCAGCATTGCCTGGTTTATTACCACCTTTATTGAAACGCCGGCCGCGGTAGACCTCGGGGTCTGGATGATTGCCATAATCTATGCCTTAGGTTTTATTATTTTATATTTTAATGTTTCCTGGGTAGATTACTTGGTGGGTAAGATTAGGTTTTTGGAGAAGATAAAGCCCTTTTTTGCGGTATTGGAAGATTATAGCATCCGCGAGTTGGCCTATGTGCTCTGGCTATCGGCATGCCGATTTGCCATCTTTACCTCCCAATACATCATTTTAATGGAGGTGTTTCTGCCGGAGCTGCCCATGCTTTCCATGGTTTTGCTGATATTTATCTTGTTTTTTATCCAATCTGCCGTACCTTCGTTGGATATTTTTGATTTTAGTGTCCGTAGCTTTGTGGCGAGTAACCTCTATGCCTATGTCACTACGCAAGAGTTGGCCGTTATGGCCATTGTTTCCTGTGTATGGTTTGTCAATTTGATCTTTCCAGCCATCATCGGGTCTATTTTTGTCTTTAACGTCAATTACATCAGTGATAACAAGTCTTAGTTTGTTTCTTTTTATTATGTGCATCGTTTACGTGGTGCTAGTGCTTTACATGCGGGCCGGCTGGATGAAGCTGCCGGTGATAAAGACAAAGCTGGTGGATGTGCACAGCAGTGTCAGCGTTATTATTGCGGCACGTAATGAAGAACAGAATATAGGGCGAACCTTAGACTGCCTGATGGCGCAGGACTTCCCGAAGGAATTATTGGAAATTATCGTGATTGACGATCATTCTACAGACCGTACGGGTGAAATCATCAGCAGTTATGCCGACCGTGGCGTTAAACTCATTCAATTGGATGAGGGATCTAAACTGAATTCCTATAAGAAATTTGCCATCGCCAAAGCCATTGATGCGTCGGAAGGTGAGATTATTATCACCACTGATGCAGATTGCCGCATGGGGCCACAATGGCTATCGACCATTGTCCATTTTATGGAAGCCAATGATTTGTATATGGTGTCCAGTCCGGTAAGTTATAACGAAGAGAAATCTTATTTCGAACGCCTACAGACGCTGGAGTTTCTCTATCTGATTGGCTTGGGAGCCGCCGGAATTGGGAATGGGAACCCCACCACCTGCAATGGTGCGAATCTGGCCTACAGAAAATCTGTATTTTTTGAAATGGGAGGCTTTAAAGGGATTGATGATTTAGCGTCAGGCGACGATGAATTGCTCTTGCATAAGGTTGCCGAAAAATATGCCGACCGCATAGGCTTCTGTAAAGCGCAGGAAGCGATGGTGTATACCGATGCGAAAGAAAATCTTGCTGCTTTTATTAATCAACGCCGTCGCTGGGCCTCAAAGAGTACCAAATATAAAGATAAACGCGTGGTGGTGTTAGGGGTGTCTATTTGGTTGTTTAACCTGGCCTTGGTCGCCAATGTACTTTGCTTTTGCTGGGCCGATCTGGATGCCCAAAAACTAATCCTACTGTCTGTGCTGATGAAGATAGGGGTAGAATTAGCTTTCTTATACCCGGTGCTGCGCTTTGCGGGCCGCCGAGCCTTGTTGTTCAACCTCCCGATGTTGAGCGTTTTGCATTCCGTTTACCTGGTTTATATCGGTATTTTAGGGAATGTGGGTAAATACGATTGGAAGGGTAGAAGCGTTAAATAGCTTTTGCTTTTTCTTCAATAACCTTCGCACGAATTAAATCTTCCGCTTTTTTTACAATTTCTTCCGGGTTCAAACCGCTGGTATCAATCGGGTCCAACACTTCCCAAGACATGGAGGTAAAGGGACGTAAGGGAAACATGCCCCATTGCACCATCTTGTAAGAACCATTAATAACGATAGGGACTACCAAAGCATCCGGATTCTTCTTGATGAGGGTGGCAATGCCCCCTACAGAAAAAGATTTCATTAAGCCTGTTTTCGTACGGGTGCCCTCCGGAAAAATAAAGGCCGACCAATGGTTCTGCTTCATGTTGTTGGCCAGTTTCAAAATCTCGGCAATAGATTGCTTCGGATCCTTACGGTCTATATTTGCCGCCCCACCGTGCTTTAAATTGAAGGAAATACTCGGGATATTGGCCGTCATCAACTCAATTTTGGAGATGAACTTGCCATGGAAACGGCGTAAAAAGTAAATCAATGGGGGGATATCATAAGTGCTTTGGTGATTGGCCACAAACACAATCGGTTTACCCAATGGTAGGTTTTTATTGTCGATAAAACGTGTCCGATTGAAGAGGGTATAGTTGCAGGCAACCAATAAACCGTTTAAGATATCTACACTTCTTTTATGCGCCTTATAGCCACCTAATTTCAAGCATAACCACTGAATGGGGTGGAAAATCAAGAGCGATAGGGCAAAACATAGGTAAAATATGGGGGTCAGGATAATTCCTAAAACTTTTCTCATGATAAATTTAAATTGTGCAAATATACAAAATTGTGCATTGAGGTCTGCGGATTGTTTTTACAGTGCTATATTGCAAGTTTGTTTTAATTTTATTAAATTTGATATTAACAATATTAAGAAACACTTTAACAATATGAAGTTTCCAATTCATTGTCCGGCTTGCGATACCGAGATGGCTGTGGTGAAATTAAGCTGTTCATCCTGCCATACCGAGGTGTCTGGGAAGTTTAATTTCCCCGCCTTGATGCGTTTGGAGCCCGAGGAGCAAGAGTTTGTACTGGAGTTTCTCCTGAATTCTGGCAGCTTAAAGGAAATGGCCAATAAAATGGGGAAAAGTTACCCTACAGTACGTAATAAATTGGACGAATTAATCGAGAAGTTGAAATCATTTTAATTGCCGTAACGCATGAAGGTCTATAAAGAATCACAATCATTTATGAGTAAGTGGAGCCTGCTCATTATGCTCCTTACCTTAGGTATCATGGCCTATGGGGTGCAACCCATCCAAAAACTGCTTTATTCACCCGCCTTTTGGATTGTGCTGTTGGTCTTTGCGGCCTTATTTTCTATCCGTTTACAAACGGTAATAGATGAGCAAGGCGTATTGGTTCATTTTTTGCCTTTTATTCGTAAGAAGCTTTTTCGATGGGAAGAAATACACGCTGCCGAGTTAAAGCGATATAGCTTATCCGATTATGGCGGATGGGGCTATCGCTTCGGTTCGCAGGGTATTGCCTTTACGACCCAAGGGAATAAAGGATTAGCGATTGAGCTGCAGCAGGGGAAAAAATATTTGATTGGGACTCAAAAACCTGCGGAAGTTCAAGCAGTATTGGACTATTATCTATACAATAAAAAATAAACGGCATGATCAATCTATTTATCAATCCGTTCGAACAGCTCACCGATCGGCAACTGCTTAGTTATGGCCTGTTGATATTTGCTGCCATGGTGCTGTTGGGTTGGCAATGGGAGTTTGTGGCCGATGGTATTGTGCAGTTGCATCATGCGCCGGCAAAGCCCCTTTGGAAGGTGCTGATTAATCAGTCCATCAATTTGTTTTCCTTAAGCTTGCTGATGTTTCTATTTGGGAAGTTATCTTATGCGAAAACCCGATTTATAGATGTGTTTAATGTGGTGCTGATCGCCAATTTTACCCAGTTATTGGTTGTCCTAGTGTTGTTGAACCCTTGGACCAACCATATCTTGCTGCCCGTGGAGAAAGCCATTCTAGAAGGCGATATCTTATTGAAATCGGTACCCAAGCAAAACCTTATCGTGTTAGGAATTGCCGGATTCTTTGCCATCGGCATGCTTTATTATTTTTTTCACCTGCTGGTGCTGGGCATGAAATTGGCCATGAACAGCAAGAAGGTCTATCAGGTCATCCTCATCGTGTTGTTAACCCTGTTGTTGGATAGCCTCCTAAAATTTACAAATCCATATTTATGATGAAGTTTACTTGTTACTTGTTAACCTTAATTAGTTTAGGTTTTTCCTTGCATGCCTGTTCGCAATCGTTCGAAGGACAATGGTCGGGCACTTTAGAAGTGCAGGGTATCAAGTTGCCTACCGTATTTGAATTTACCTATAACGGGCAGTGGGAAGGGACCATGCAGAGCCCGATGCAAAGTAAACAAAAGATGCCCTTTACCAAGATTGTGGCCAATGGCGATTCAATACATGCGGAGTTAAGCACCTTTGGTATTCGTTATGCCGGCAAATTATCGGCCGATAAGCAGGCTATTACAGGCAAGGTAAAACAAGGGAATATGTTAGCCGACCTGAATTTAAGCAAAGGCGCGCTAAAAGCCTTAAACAGGCCACAGGAAGTAAAGGAACCTGTTGCTTATAAGCAGCAGGAAGTGAGTTTTGAAAATGCCTTGGATAAAGTGAAGTTGTCCGGTACCCTGACGATGCCTTCGGAGCCGGGAAACTATCCCGCAGTGGTATTATTGAGTGGTAGCGGGCCCCAGGATCGCAATTCCAGTATGTTTGGCCATGAGCCATTTAAGGTAATTGCCGACTATTTAACCAAGCAAGGGATGATGGTTTTGCGCTACGACGATCGTGGGATTGGCAAGTCGACCGGCGACTTTAGCAAAGCGACCACGACTGATTTTGGGAAGGATGCCCTGGCGGCTTTGGAGTTTCTGCGCAAGCAGGGTTCTGTAAACGGGAATAAGGTGGGCTTTATTGGCCATAGTGAAGGCGGATTGATCGCTAGTATTTTAGCGGGACAAGGCGTTTCGGGCTTAAATTTTATCGTGGATTTAGCTGGGCCAGCCTTGCCTATGGATTCCTTGATGCTGTTGCAGAATGAAGCCGTGATGCGTGCGCAAGGACAAGAGTTATCGGCGAAAGATCGGCAGTTGATCAAGAAGAATTATGCCATTGCAAAAGGCCCTTTGCCAGCCGATAAGGCCTTTGAGGCTATCCGTAAGAACATGAGTACCGTGCCGGGGAGTCAGAATGCAAGCTTTGGCGATGAATTGGCGGTGTTAGTGACACCTTGGTATCGACATTTCTTGAAAATCGATCCGACTCCTTTTATCAAAAAGATTAAGATTCCTGTTTTTGCGGCCTTCGGCGGGAAAGATGTGCAGGTGCCGGCGGCAGCGAATATGGAAAGCCTGAGCGATCATTTGCCCAAGAACCCAAAGAATAACATCAACATCTATCCGAACCTGAACCACCTGTTTCAAACGGCGAAAACGGGTTCGCACTTGGAATATGCAGATTTGGAAGAAAGCTTTAATCCGCAGGTCATGAAAGATATGGCCCAATGGATTCTCGCTTTATAAGCATGCAGGCCCGGCTATTGATAGCCGGGGTTTTGTTTTAAGTTGGCATTAACAGAAACTTCCCGGTAGGGAATAGGGAATACCAGCTTATCGGCGTTGTAGGGAAGACTGCCCATATTTCGCTTTGTTCTCTTCAGGTCGTGCAAACGAACACCTTCAAAGGCGAGTTCTTTCTCGCGTTCACTTAAGATATCTTGCAGGCTAAGCTGTTGCAGGTCAGGAATCCCCGCCCGTCGGCGAATGAGGTTGACGTCCTTAAGTGCTGTTTCTCCAACGCTACTGTTTAAGCGTAGGTTGCATTCTGCACGGATCAGGTGCAGTTCTGCCAATCGAATAACAGGCAGGTTGTCGAAATAGTTGAGCCATTTTTTGCTAAATAATCCTGCTTTAATCCCCGTTCCATCGTATATCAATTCTGTTCTACGCTTATCGTTTGGCAGGTAGCTATCGGCAAAAGACTTAACAATATTGAGGTCGGCACGGCCAACCAGCCCGCCGGTGCTGCTTAGGAAGCTGGAATAAAAAGTCGCTAAGCCATCGTTTACTGTGCCGGCATTGCTTTGTTCGGTTTGTTTTATTTCAAAGACATTTTCCTTAGCACCGCCGGTACGGAAAGGGCCGGCAATGCTGCTAGAAAGGCTATAGCCTCCGTTGCTAATAATGTCATGGGCTTCTGTTCGGGCTTGTTCAAATTTGCCTTCCTGTAGGTATACCCGGCATAACATGGCTTTGGCAGCATAGTAATCCTCTGGCGATTGCTGCAAGCGATTTATGGCGTCTTTCAAGTCTGTTTCCACGCGTTGGTATACTTCTGCTACGCTGTTCCGCGCGACTTTGCTTTTTGCTTCATCGTAATTTTTGTTGCCCTCCAGCATAATAGGTACCCCTAACTGGCTGTTATTGCCGGCGGCATCATAGGGCAGGGCATAGAGGCGAACCAGTTCAAAATGCATAAGGCCGCGGATAAATAGGGCTTTCCCTTCGACTATTTTTTTCTCATCCTCGTTGCTCAATACGTTTAAAGCGCCCATCACCACATTTGCGGCATTGATGGCCTGATAGGCATCCATCCAGGTGCGGGTGGCATCCTCGTTGGTGGCGATAATGTCTTGCTGGGCAATATCGCGGTAGGTGGTGAAAGATCCCGTCCAATTGACATAGCCCGAACTGGCTAAGAGGTCGGGAATCATGATGAGGTTGGTGCCATATAAAGAGCCGCGGGCAATAATGGTATAGGCCCCAACTAAGGCATTATTTACGTCGTGGGCTGTTTCTAGGGCTTGGTCTGCAGAGATATCGTTCTCCGGATTGATATTGAGCTTATCCGCACAAGAAGCCAGCGCCAAGGAAAAGAAGAGCAATCCGTATGTTATTTTTTTAATCGTGTTCATAACGTCGTTCTTAAATTAAAATCCCACTTGAATACCAAAGGTGATGGTACGCGCTTGTGGCGGGGTGTAAAAATCGGTTCCCAATTGAAAATCTTCCGTGAAGGTGGCGTTTATTTCCGGGTCGTAACCTTCGTAATTAGTTATAGTAAAAGGGTTAGTTGCCGACACGTAGAGCCTTGCATTTTGCATTTTTAAATGCTTCGCCATGGCTTCTGGCAGCCGATAGCCCAGGACGACGTTTTTGACACGGAAATAGGATCCATCTTGTACATAACGGGAAGAGGGCCTTGTGCCATTGGAGGCGCCGAAGTGGGGGCGAGGAATTTGCGTAATGTCGCCTGGGTTCTTCCAATAGCTTAGCTGATCGACGGTTTGGTTATCAAAGTAATCGCCATTTGCCGATTGATAGACGCCGGCTACATTATAAAGATCATTGCCATATACGAACTGCGTCTGGATATCGAGGTCGAAGTTTTTATAGCTAAAGGTATTCCCAAATCCTCCGTAGAAGTCGGGGTTCGGGTCGCCAACATATTGATCGGCCGCCTCTGAATAGATGCTGGTGCTGCTTGTTTTACTGGCATCCAAGTAATAGAGTGCATCGCCGGTATTGGGGTCAACACCTGCATAGGCCTTTCCATAGAAATAGGAAAAGGGTTTTCCTTCTTCTAAGCGGCCGAGGTAGCGGTCGCCCGGATAGATGGGTTGCCCAGCTACCAATCGGAGGATTTTGTTTTTGTTCCAGGAAATATTAAAGGAACTAGACCAACGGAATTCACCGATGAGGTTTCTCGAGTTGAGGGAAATTTCAAGCCCTTTGTTCTCCAGGTCGCCAATGTTTTTGTAAATATCAGAATAGCCCGTGGTGGAAGGAATGGGCATATTTAAAAGCAGGTCGGAGGTCTTTTTACGGTAGACATCCACTTTTCCGGATAAGCGGCTATGGAAAAAGGTAAAGTCTATCCCAATATTGCCTGATTTAGTGCTCTCCCAACTTAAGCGTGGATCGCCGAGCTGATAGCCTACGGTTCCGGCGGTTCCGGCATAATTGGCTCCTTGGTATAAGGTCATGGCCGCGAAGTTGCGGATATTGGCGTTGCCCGTGAGCCCATAGCTGGCGCGTATTTTCAAAAAGTTTAATACCGGACTTTCCTTCAGGAAGTCTTCTTCGGACAGGATCCAACCAATAGCGGCGGCCGGAAAGGAGCCATAGCGATTATCTGCGCCGAAGCGGCTGGAGCCATCCCAGCGGATGGAACCCTCCAACAGGTATTTATCCATCAGCTTGTAATTGGCGCGGACAAAGTAGGAGAGAAACGCAAATTTCTCAGCCTCCGAGCTTGTTAATTCTGATTTGATGGCGGCGGATGTTATTTTCATAAACTTATCTGAGGGGAAAGATTTCCCTTCGGCTGCCGTGGTTCTTAATTGTCCCTCCTGATAGGCCATTCCCACTAAGCCGGATAGCTGATGGATGCTGTTAAATGTTTTTTGGAAGGAAAGGACGTTATTGCTGTTGAAATTGATGGATCGGGCTTGATAACTGAGGGCATACCCACTGGTTTCTCCGCCCTTCTGTGTTCTAGCACCGAGGTAGTAGTCTTCTTCCATATTTTGGAAGTCCATTCCATATTCTGTTTTAAAGCTGAGGTAATCGGTTAATTTCGCTGTAGCATACGCTGTTCCGAAGGTGCGGTAGGTATTGGATACCTTTTTACCATCTTCAATATCAATGAGGTTATTATAATAGATGGTGCGGTTGTTTAAGGCACCGTCGGCCAGGCGAATGGGTTGAATTGGCGGCAGGGCATTCAGCTGCATCGGATTGGCGAAGGCATTGTCGCTGACGATGCGGTAGTTATCTAATTTATTGATGTTGATACTACCGCCAATTTCTAACCAGGGCATGGCGTTATGGTCTAGGGCCAGGCGGCCTGAAGTTCGTTTTAATCGATTGCTGACGATGATGCCTTTGGTGTCGTTATAGCCACCAGAAGCAATAAAACGCGTCTTCTCATCCCCTCCGGATACGCTGAGGTTCGCATTATAAATGCTGCCCTGCTGTAGGCCTTCATTTACCCAATTGCTGTTCGTGTTTTCATTCCAGTCATTGGTTCCAGTTAGTTTTGACCAAAAGGTAGCCATATCGGGGTACTGCTCTACCGGGTCAGGGCCCAGCAGTCCGGCATTGGTCACCGAGGCGGTTAACAACTCGCGGTATTGACTGGCATTTAAGAATTCTCCTTTCTTCGTCGGATCGCTGTAGCCCGTGTAGAGGCCGAGGTCTATTTTTGTTTTGCCAGCTTTTCCTTTTTTGGTCGTGATAATGACTACACCATTGGACGCACGGGCACCATATATGGCCGATGCCATGGCATCACTTAAGACTTCCATCGATTCTATATCGTTTTGGTTGATGGCAGCGAGCGGGTTGTCGGCCTCTAAATAGGTACCCATCTTATCGGTGATAATAGGCACCCCATCAATAACGAATAAGGGCTGGCTGCCAGCAGAAATGGAGGAGATACCACGCACGCGAATCTGTAAGGCTTGCCCCAGCTTGCCGGAGCTATTGTTGACAAAGACGCCCGGTGCGCGCCCCTGCAGGCCACTTTCAATAGTCGCTAAGGGAACATCTTCCAGGTCAGACATCTTTACGCTGGTCACCGCGCCGGTTAAGTCTTTCTTAATTTGAGTGCCATAGCCTACAACCAACACCTCATCCAAGTTATCTGAAGTAGGCACTAAACGTACATTGATTTGGGTGTGGCCGGCTATTTTGATTTCCTGCGATGCATAGCCGATAAATGAAAAGATTAAGGCGGTACTGTTGTTCGGAACTTTGATGCGGTAGCTGCCATCTGTATTGGTTTGTACGGCATTGTTGCCCGCAAGCGTTTTAACGGATACGCCGGCGATGCTATTATTGGAAATGGCATCGACAACTGTCCCCGTTATGATTTTATCTTGCGCAATTGCGAATAGGGGCAACCAGCAAAACATCATGAAAAAGAGGAGGTGTTTTTTCATAAAATTAAGAAAATCAGTTAGTCGTCATTAAATTTTAGGTGCATCAGATTTTACACCTAATTGTTAACTATGCTTGTATTGGGTTCGTATTAATAATCATCAAGGAACTTGTAATTTATCTTGTATTAATAATTAGCTTATAAGGAAATTAAAGTATGCTTGAATTAATGGTCTGTTAAGTAAATGTATAAAAAAAATCAATTACTCGTAGCGATGCCCTGAAAAAAACCTACGACTAGAAAGTGGTGTTAACTAGGTTGTTTTCAGGATGTTGCGGGGGTTGTGCTGAAAGGTTTCGAAAAAGAAACAGCCTTAGGGTATCACTAAGGCTGCTATATAAGAGGTAAGTTATGATTAAGGGGTGCTGGTGGAAACTGGTAACACTTTTCCATTATAGAATGTACTGCCATTTTGGGCAAATTCTGCAAGGTATCTTCCCATTTCGAACGCTAAGGTTCCAGCTTCTAATCCCGGGAATGCGGCTTCAAACATTTCTGTTTGCGAGGAGCCTAGGGCTAAGCAGTTCACTTTGATCCCTCTGCCCGAGAATTCCTCTGCCAGGCATTCCGTAAGCACAGCTAAGGCCGCTTTACTGCTGGAATAGGCCGATAGGCCAGCAAACTTGGCCGAGCCTTGGAAACCACCCATACTGCTTACATTGACGATATGTCCGCCCACCGACATTAAAGGAACGACATGGCGAATCATATTGATATGACCGATCAGGTTGGATTGCAGCATTTGACCAAAATCCTCATTGCTGGTTTCCATGAAGGGCTTATTAATTAATTCACCGGCATTATTAATCAGGATGTCTACCTTTTTGAATTTGGATTGGATAAAGGGTACCAATGAGGTTTCATATTCACCGAAGACAATATCAAATTGTGCCGGGTAGAGGGCTCCTCCATCATGATTTAAGGAACTTGCAATTTCGTGTAGTTTCCGTAGTTTATCGGCAGAACGCGCCAAGGCAATCACCTTATTGTCTTTGTTTGCAGTTAAATCTAATACGGCTTCAAAGCCTATGCCACTGCTGGCACCTGTAATAATAATATTCGCCATTATTCTTCGTCTTTGTCAATTTCTTCTTCCACTTCTTTGGCGGTGGGAAGCTTATCGGCTCCCAAGCCCTGTGGGCGGAAAATATAATAAATGCCACTGGATGCAACCAGTAACGAGATGATATAAAAGATGATACTGATGATAACCCCCAAATGTGGGTCGAGCTGCAAATAGGTCGCTAAGCTGACCATGGCGCCTTCACGTAGACCGGCACCCCCGCCAATGGAAGGGATAATGGCCACCAAGGAGGACACCATAAAGATTAACAAGTAGGGGGCAAATTTACCATCAAAATTCAAGGCATATAAAATAAAGATGGCCGACAAGGTTTGAAAGCCTTGCACTGCCAGCGCCTTAAAATGCGTGATGATAAAGTTGTTTAAAAACTGCTTAAAGAAAGTTCGTAGAATGTAGAGGTAAGAAATGGTGCCCAGGAACAATACCGAGATGGTAATGTAATTGGGAATGGCCAGCCTAGGCATAAAGATGACCAAAGCGCCAGCGACAATGGTTAAAGCCCAAAGGCCACTCAGGCGGTCGAAAAACACGGCGCCTAATACCTGACGGCGGGAAATATGAAAGGTTTTCTTTAAGAAGAATATCTTATAGCCATCGCCTCCTATGCCTCCCGGCAGGAAGAAGTTGTATAGCAAGCCCAACTGGTAGAGCCGCAGGTTGTAGCGTTCGGTCAGCTTGAGTTGTATCGCCTTAAAAAAGGAGTTTAGCCGGGATGAAGCCATTAATATGGAGCAGCAATAGGCCGCAAAGGCCAAGAATAAATAAAGGGGATTGCTGCCTTTGAGCACATCCTTGAGCTCGGTAAAGGATATCTTCGTGGAAACCCAATAAATGGCACCCAAGGTGATGACCACCTTCAACAGGTTTTTAAGGATGTTCCAAACGTTCGAGTTTTGCATGCGCAAGCGTTAGAGTAGGGGATATATCCTGGCAAAAAGCATCATCAGATACACGAAGAGAAAACCACCGGCTAGAGAAAACAGCCAATTGATGTCTGAACGCTTATATTTTTCGCGCAACATAATCACCATCAAGACAATAAATATAATAAACAGTGAAACGGGTGCAAATATAGCCCATTTATGTGGAAAATATAATGAAATGTTCTTCAATAAATTAGCATCTTTGCTGAAGGAGTAGGCGATTCCTAAGATCAGGATGATCATGACAATTCGTAAGATAGCCTTGGCAACAATTTTGCTTATGGTATGATTTTTGGATGTGTTGTTCATCAAAAATAGCTTAGTTTTTGAGTTTACTAATATACATTTAATATACTATTTTAATCTTTGTAATATGCATAAACGTATTTTATCCTTTTTGTCCTTGTTAACCATGGTGTTAATTTTAGGGAGTTGTGGTGCGCCGAAGAAAGCTACATCGAATGATGGCGGTGCTGCTACATCGCAGGGTCCTTCCGCTTCGCAATGGCGTAGTGGCGTTAAAGGAAAATGGGTGTTGAATTCTGTACAAAGGGAGAACATTCCAAGTAGCTATACCATCAAGAATATTTTCGATGAAGCGCCTGTGGATTGTTTCATTGGTTCAATCTGGGATTTGCCAGGTGGAAACCAACGTGGTAGTATTACCTTCAATGCCGATGGTACTTTATGTGCCAATGGTGCCGTGCGTACCATTGTATGGTCCATCTTTAACCCAGGTAAATCAGGTGGCGAGCCTTCCTTCCAGTTTAAGAAAATCTATGCCGGTGATAAAGCGGCTAATGTAACTAGCGGATACCGCTTGGATCTTTCTTTCGCGGATGAGAATGCTTTAACCATGCGTATGCCAATTCCATTGAACCAAGGTCAAGGATACTTGGTGTTTAATTTCACACGCAGCAACTAATTCTAACGTATTTAAGTTGAAAGCCGCAGTTTTTCTGCGGCTTTCTTGTATTATTATCAACCGATTGCATTTATTTTAAATATATTTGCCTAGTTTTTACAAGGAGCATGAGTCAAGAGAGTTCTAAAGTTGCGTTAATTACCGGAATAACAGGCCAAGATGGGGCCTATTTAGCGGAGTTTCTATTGAAAAAAGGATACATGGTACATGGTCTTAAAAGGAGAAGTTCCCTATTTAATACCGATCGTATAGACCATTTATACCAGGATCCACATCAATTAGGACGTAATTTCGTGATGCACTATGGCGACTTGACCGATTCTACCAACCTCATCCGTATTATTCAGGAAACAAAACCCCATGAAATTTATAACCTGGCTGCGCAATCGCATGTGAAGGTTAGTTTCGACACGCCTGAATATACAGCGAATGCCGATGGCTTGGGTACCTTGCGTATCTTGGAAGCTGTCCGCTTATTGGGTTTGGTCGATCATTGTAAAGTGTATCAGGCTTCTACTTCCGAGCTGTATGGCTTGGTGCAGCAAGTGCCTCAAAGTGAAACGACTCCTTTCTATCCGCGTAGCCCTTATGCTGTTGCTAAAATGTATGCTTATTGGATTACCGTAAATTATCGGGAAGCCTACGGCATGTATGCTTGCAACGGTATTTTATTTAATCACGAGAGCCCTGTACGTGGAGAAACTTTCGTGACCCGGAAGATTACTCGTGCTGCAGCAAAGATTGCCTTAGGCCTTCAGGATAAATTATACTTAGGAAACCTTTCAGCGCAACGCGATTGGGGGCATGCGAAAGATTATGTGGAAGCCATGTGGTTGATTCTGCAGCAAGAGCAAGCCGAAGATTTTGTGATTGCAACAGGCGTAACAACTACGGTGCGTGAATTCGTACGTATGGCCTTTGCTGAATTGGGCGTAGAAATTGAGTTCTCCGGCAAGGGCGAAGCCGAAAAAGGTGTGATTATCGATCGTGATGATGAACGCTTAAAAGCATTGGGTTTAAACCCAGAAAACATTAAACTTGGTCAAACAGTTGTCAAAGTTGACCCGCAGTATTATCGTCCTACAGAAGTTGACCTGTTAATTGGCGATCCTAGAAAAGCAAACGAAAAGTTAGGGTGGACCCCTAAATACTCCCTTGAAATGCTCGTTAATGAGATGGTATTGTCTGATTTGAAACTCATGCAAAAAGAAGAATACCTGAAAAAAGGGGGCTTTGATATATTAAATTACTTTGAGTAATAATTACTTGGAACAGTTTTTGCGTCAGCATTTTAATAAATGTTAATACAATATTAAGCATACGTTGCCTTATTGCAGGTTGAGAAGGGATTAGCTAGGAACGGATGCGCTAGAATCATGAAAACGAATGTACAAAATACAGGAATGAACGAAGATCAAGAGTTAGTTGCGGTGAAACGCGATAGCTCGAAGATTTATTTTTTCATTATAGCCATTGCAGCCTTATTGGCTACGAACATCTATTTCTACGTGAAGTTTAAGTCTTCCGGCGAGAAACTTTATACTGTTACGTTGCAGAAGGAGAGTCTTCAATCGGAAATTGACCGCATTGAAGCGGAGTTGGATAACATTAAGAACCAGAATATGGGTGCTAATGAAACGTTCCAAGCCGCTGAATTGGAGGCCAGACATCAGATCGAGGAATTACGTACAAGCTTAGAAAATGGTGAAATCACCGATCAGCAAATGGAAAATGCGAAACAACAGGTTTACCAGTTGAAGACGCAGGTTTCTAAAATGAAAGATGAGGTGGTGGAACTTCGCATAAAGAATGAGTTGCTGGCAGAAGCAAATAGCAACTTAAAAGATGAAGTTGTAGAGAATCGCCAGAAAACGGAAGTGATTGCGAAAGAACGCAAAGTGTTGAGCGATAAGATTGCCAAAGCTTCTTCTATTAAAGTGTCCAATATCCATATTGCCGCTATTGAAGAGAAGAAGAATGGGGCAACGGAAATTGAAACCAAAGCAAAACGTATTGATAAATTATACATCAACTTCACCATCGCTGATAATCCTTTAGCAGAAATGGGTAAGAAGAATGTATTTGTGCGTATCATCAATCCGAAAGGAAATCTAGAAGCAAACTCTGAGGATATTTTTTATGTACATGGTGAGAAATTGCAGTACAGTTTTAAACAAGATATCAACTTCACGAATAACGGGCAGGAATATCAAATGGTTTGGGACAATAATGGTCAACGCTTTCAAAAAGGCGCTTATACCGTGTTGTTATACGCTGATAATGCCATTATGGGTAGATCCTCTATTGTATTGAAATAAGCGCCGAAAACAGGCGATAAGCTATAAAAGAAAAGACGTTGGCAACAACGTCTTTTTTTATGGGCTAGTTTTAGCGCTTTATAGGCTATGAATTCTTTTAAGAGTATATGGGTGTCCTCATCCTTAATGAAGTCCTGTAAGCAGCGCATTGCTATCGTTCTTGTAAGAGATTTACAACATCTCTTCTTGAATCTGCTCTTCATTATACAAAGGCAGGATAATGGTAAATGTGGTGCCTATTCCCTCGAAGGTGGTAAAGCTGATCGTTCCTTTTAAGGATTCCACGGTTTTCTTCACAAAGGCTAAGCCTAGGCCCGTACCGGAGCTTTTGGTGGTGAAGTTAGGCTGGAATATCTTAGGGAGAACATTTGCAGGGATCCCCATTCCATTATCTTTTAATAAGATACGGACATGGCTATCGTCGGCATAGTCTACCAAGATGGAGATCAAGTGCTTTTTACGCCCGATGGAGGCCTCAATCGAGTTCTTGATCAGGTTGTTAAAGGTGCGCAAGAGTTGATCCTTATCGCCCAATACATATATCTTCTCCTGGTCGGTGTTGTTAATGACCTTGATGTAGGTGTTATGGGTATTGTGATAGACGTTCGCCGACTTATTGATCTTCTCAATGATATTAATCTTGGCGAGGTTGGTATCCGGTAGTTTCGCGAAATTGGAGAACTCCGTTGCAATCTTCGATAAGCTGTTGATTTGCTCAATAAAAGAGTTGGAGAACTTAAAGAAGCGTTCTTCAAAGCGTGGGTCATTCTCGCGGTAACTACGTGAAAGCTGTTGGATGCCCAGCTTCATCGGGGTCAATGGGTTCTTGATTTCATGGGCAATCTGCTTGGCCATTTCCCGCCAGGCATATTCCCGCTCCGCATTCATCAGCTGCTTGGCATTCTCCTCCAGTTTGACGATCATGTAGTTATATTCCTTAATCAATGCGCCAATCTCGTCATCACGCTCCCAATAGAGCGGCTCATTCGGCTTATTGCTGAAAATGGTTTCAGATAATTTCCGACCGATAAGATTCAATGGCTTGGTGATCGAGTTTGCCACCAATACGGTAAAGAATCCAAAGGCTAGGATAATAATCGTATAGATATTCAATAAGGTATTCAGCAAGAGGTTCTGGCTGGCATTTTCTTCTTCTTGGGAAGTGAAGTAGGGGATGTTCAGAAAGAGCAAGGTATTATAGTCGTTATTACGAATGGCTGCAAAGCTGGAGTTATATTCAAACTTCACCAGCTTTTCCTTCAGGAAAATATCCGTTTTCTTCAGGATATTAAGGTTATTGAACGCAAAGGGGTTGATGAAGGTGGATACTAAACCCATGTCATAGATACGAGGCTGCGAGGTGTAGACCAGCTTTCCGTTTTTATTGTAGAGGTTAAAGTCCGTAACAGAGGTCTCCGAGAGTTTCTGCACAATCTCTGCAATCTTCGTCTCGTTAAGGTCCGGTGCTTCCTGCATCAAACTCTCTATTTTATTCACCACATCTAGGATATAGGCTTGTCTTTGCTCGATACTTGTTTTCTCTAACTGGTAGCTTATACTCACGAAGGTAATCAAGCCGGAGATAATGATGGCAAAGATTACCACCCCGATAATCATTGTCTGGATACGCGTACTGTATTGGATTCTATTGACTAAAAGCTTGAAATGATACTTTATACCCGTAAAGTTAAAAGAGCGACGTGTCACCGTATTGATAAAATAACGGATGACGTTGAAGAACATCATGAAGATGTACAAGCTTAAAAACAGAAAAGAGAAGATGGCGATGGATTGCCAGATGTTCAGCTGCGGCGAGCTTACGATGAGGCTGGTATGGCTATCCGGACGGTAGAGCATGTGGAAATAACCATTCAGATTATCAATGCTGATATACTCACCGATTTCCCCAGCAAAGCTGTCATCTCGGTTCGGATAGGTAAATGCGCCATTCTGGGTGACAAGATAGCCATCGCGATATAAGGCGAAGGTAGATTCCTTTCGCTTCTGTTTATTGATAAATTCAGACTTGCTATCGGCTAAGATCACCGGATAATGTAAAGATGTGCCAAAGGCTTTGTTTTTAAAGTTTAAGAAAACCTGCACCAGGTTGTCCTCCGCGCCGCCAATAGGTATTTCGAACTGCAGGAAGTACTCGTGCGTACCGAGGTCGCTTCTTACCCGGTAGAAGTTCTGTGTCTGGGGAACCTTCGTCGATTTGCTGATTACCTTTTCCCGATACTCTTCTATTTTATCGGTGGGGTAATTATCCAATGGCAAATCGTTATAATAGTAATAGCCACTGAACTCAAACTTCGATAAGTAGCCACTGAAGTAATTCGTTTTAAGGTACTGATTGATGATGCTGGTTTGCGTCTTGGGCAAGCTGATGGCAAAAAGCTGCTTCAGCTGTTGATCCTTGGCAATCTTATCCTCAATATCTACAAATAAGGCGAGGGCATTAAGGTCGTCTTCTGCCTCCAACTGGTTGAGGGTAATCTTCATTTCCCGCTCCTCTTTATCGTGGATGCTCCGCATATACACCGATGTGGCCATAAACGCAAGGAAGACCAAGGTCAGGATAAAGGTAGGTAGATTCAGGCTAAGGCGCATATTGCTATATGCCCTGAGCATAATTACACCGGCCAGAAAGATATTGAAAAAGGTATTCTCCCCAATCAATAGCGCATTCAATATAATAGCCGATACCAAGGCTATCAGTTGAAGGTTCAGGAAGGAAGTCGTATTCGGAAGTAAGCTCTTTAAGAAGCCCACAATCGTGTCGATGAAATACAAGAGCACCACCATGTTGACACAGAAAATAAGCGTGTCAATCCAGCTGTAGGTATCAAAGGAGAGGAGCTGAGTGAAATCCAGACTGACCTCCGAGCTGTTGGTGATCAGCGTGGAGAGATGGTAAAATAATAAGTTACTGATGAAGTATATACTCAGGATGGCCAAGAGGGATAGCATCCCAGCCACCTTAGGTTTCTTAAAGGCTGCCGGAATATGCAAGTAGCTCAATACCGACCGAATGTAAAAGACCAGCCAGATGACGAAGAAGGTCGTCATCATAAAGGCCCAGAGATTCGGTAGGATAGGGCTGAAGGCATAGTACTTCGGATTGAACAAACCCAGACTCGACTGGTTGGCCAGCCAGTTGGTCTGCAGATCCACATAGCGCGTCAGGATCAGGATAAAAGCAAAGAAGGCAATCGATAACCAAGGTTTACCACTCTTGGCCATCATAAAGCAGATATTATGCACAAAAAGCAGGAAGAAGAAGGAAGCGAATATCCAGCAGATAAACTGTATATTGATAAAGATGTTATCGTGTTTTCCTTCGCTTAATTTAACCGAAAAGAGGTAGGTGCCGTTCTGGCTATAGATGTTCTTGATGTTTTCTGTATCGGTATAGTTCGCTATCGCCAAGTTCTGCGACTTCATAAGCGTTGTCGAGAAGATATTCTCGAGATACTGGTTGGTATAGGGGAAGTCGGCTTTCACCGGGATAATCACCAAGATAGAAGTGTCATCGTTGAGCTGCTTCTTCTTGACGATTAAATGCCGATTATCCTCTTTAATGTAATTGACATCCGATTGATAACCCTCATCAGTTAAGGGAACAAAGAGGTTGGTGCTCCAGAAGATCGGTTGGTGATTCTTATAAATGAAGAAGAAAATCCTGTTCTTAGCGGCAATCTTCTTGGTGATATCGAGGACTTGGCTGGAATAGATCTCCACATTGTTGAAAGCCTTCATTAAGGAGGAGTCAGCAAAGATCTCATCGACGATTTGTTCATGGTCATGGATATTGTTAGAAAGCGTCTTGGTGTCTAACTCCAACATATCCTCTTTCGTGACGATATTATTAATCGTAATGGCGGTTGCCAAAAACGATACAGTAAGAATTAGTAGAAGAATTCGGATCCTATTGCCCATTAAAAATAGTTTATAGCAGTAAATATAAACAAAAAAAAGTCCTCGCAACTAATCATTACGAGGACTTTCTATGCTTGCGTATTTGCTTACGCGTGGATATCTTCTTGACGGAAGAATTTCGCCGTGAAGTACTCGCGGTTCATTCTTGCAATATTAGTCAATTTAATTCCTTTCGGACATTCTGCTTCACAAGCACCGGTGTTGGTACAGTTTCCGAAACCTTCTGCATCCATTTGGTCAACCATTGCTTGCGCACGTTCGTAACGCTCGGTTTGACCTTGTGGAAGTAAGGCGAATTGAGAAATCTTAGCCGATACGAATAGCATCGCAGAAGCATTCTTACAGGCCGCCACACAAGCACCACATCCGATACAAGTTGCCGACTCGAAAGCCTCATCTGCAACACGCTTAGGAATAGGAATTGTGTTCGCATCAGGAACACCACCTGTGTTGATATTTACATAACCACCAGCCTGTTGGATACGGTCGAAAGAAGTTCTATCTACCGCTAAGTCTTTCAATACCGGGAATGCAGCTGCACGCCAAGGTTCAATTACGATGGTTTGACCATCGTGGAAAGAGCGCATGTGCAATTGACAGGTCGTAATTCCGTATTTAGGACCATGAGGACGGCCATTGATTACCAAGGAACACATTCCACAAATACCTTCACGACAGTCGTGGTCGAAGTAAATAGGATCTTCACCTTTGCGGGTGATATCCTCGTTTACCACGTCAAGCATTTCTAGGAACGACATATCATCAGCGATATCTTTCGCTTGGTAAGTAACGAATTGACCTTTATCGTTTATATTTTTTTGACGCCAAACTTTCAGCGTTAAATTCATATGTCCACTCATAATTGTAATATTGAGTATCAATAGGCTATTGCTAGCCTATTGCTTATTTATAACTTCTTTGTGTTAACTTCACGTTTTCGAATACTAACTCTTCCTTGTGCAATACTTCCGGTTGGTTATCCCCTTTGTATTCCCAAGCTGCTACGTATGTATAGTTTTCATCGTCACGTTTTGCTTCTCCTTCTTCAGTTTGTGATTCCAAACGGAAGTGACCACCACATGATTCGTTGCGGTTCAAGGCATCGTCTACCATTAACTCCCCTAATTCTAGGAAGTCGGCCACACGACCTGCTTTTTCCAACGACATGTTCATCTCTTCGTTTTCACCTAATACACAAGCATCAGACCAGAACTCTTTACGTAAATCCTGGATTAATCCTTTCGCTTTGGTCAATCCTTCAGCAGTACGAGCCATACCACAGTACTCCCACATGATGTGGCCAAGTTTCTTGTGGATATCATCAACGGTTTTACTACCTTTTAAAGCTAATAATTGGTTGATTTTATTTTCTACCTCTTTACGCGTTTCTTCGAATGCTGGGTGATTTTTATCGACAGGTTTGAAGTTACCGATTTTCGCTAGGTAATCACCTACCGTGTAAGGGATTACGAAGTAACCATCCGATAAACCTTGCATCAATGCCGATGCACCTAAGCGGTTAGCACCGTGGTCAGAGAAGTTTGCTTCTCCTAAACAGTATAAACCTGGTACTGTAGTCATTAAGTTGTAGTCAACCCATACACCACCCATGGTATAGTGAACGGCCGGGTAGATACGCATTGGTTGTTCATAAGGGTTCTCGTCGGTAATCTGGTAGTACATATCGAACAAGTTACCATATTTCGCTTCTACCACATCTTTACCTAAGCGGTTGATGGCTTCAGCGAAGTCTAAGAATACAGCAACACCTGTTTTTCCCACACCACGACCTTCGTCTACCATTTCTTTGGCGTTACGAGAAGCCACGTCACGAGGTACTAAGTTACCGAATGAAGGGTATTTTCTTTCTAGGAAGTAATCGCGATCATCTTCTTTGATGTCTTTCGGTTTAATTTCACCTTTACGCAATTTCTCGGCTAATTCAATAGTTTTAGGAACCCAAACGCGGCCATCATTACGTAATGACTCTGACATCAGGGTTAATTTCGACTGGTGATCGCCGGTAACCGGGATACAAGTCGGGTGAATTTGCGTATAACAAGGGTTTGCGAAGTAAGCACCACGTTTGTGCGCTCTCCAGGCTGCCGTAACGTTACATCCCATGGCATTCGTAGAAAGGAAAAACACGTTTCCATAACCACCAGTACATAAAAGTACGGCGTGTCCTTCGTGTGATTCAATTTTTCCGGTTACCATATCACGGGTAATGATACCACGTGCTTCGCCATCGATCTTCACAAGATCTAACATTTCATGGCGGGTGTAAGATTTTACTTTTCCTTTTTGAATCTGACGGTTTAGTGCAGAGTATGCACCTAACAACAATTGTTGTCCTGTTTGACCACGTGCATAGAAAGTACGGGATACTTGGGCACCACCGAAAGAGCGGTTATCCAATAGACCACCGTATTCACGTGCGAAAGGCACACCTTGTGCCACACATTGGTCGATAATATTTACAGAAACTTCCGCTAAACGGTAAACGTTCGCTTCACGCGCGCGGTAGTCACCACCTTTAATGGTGTCATAAAATAAACGGAACACGGAGTCACCGTCATTTTGGTAGTTTTTTGCCGCATTGATACCCCCTTGTGCTGCGATGGAGTGCGCACGACGCGGAGAATCTTGGTAGCAGAAGGTTTTTACATTATAACCTAGTTCTGCTAAAGATGCAGCTGCAGATGCACCAGCTAATCCAGTTCCAACAACGATAATGGTGAATTTACGTTTGTTGGCTGGGTTCACCAGCTTCATATCAAATTTATGTTTTGACCATTTTTCGGCCAATGGGCCTGCAGGTACTTTTGAATCTAACATATCCTTTTTTTATTTAGTAGATCTCGCGGAGCTCAATCTGTAAATAACTATTTAACAAAATAAAAATACAATGGCATTGCGGCGAAGGCAATAGGAATCAGGATTCCGAAAACCCAGATACCGATCCATTTAATAATTCCAACATAACGTTTGTGGTTGAAACCAATGGTTTGGAAGGCCGATTGGAAACCGTGGATTAAGTGGAATGCTAAGGCTGCCATACCCAATAGGTATAAACCAACCAATAAAGGATTTTTGAAGGCTACAGCAACTTGTCTGTATAAATCTTTTGATTTCACCGTTTCAATGGTGCCGTCATTCAAGGACTGATATCCGATGTAGTCATTCGGAATTTCATCCAAGGAAATGATTTCTTGATTGCCGGTGGCAAGTTCCGTGTGGTACTCTACATAAGGCGTAGAACCAAACTTGTACTGGTACCAGAAGTTTTGCATGTGGGTAACAATGAAAACTAATAATACGGTACCTAAAATTCCCATGTTACGAGAGTTCCATGCGCTGTTTGCTTTGCCATCGTATTGGTTGTATCCAACAGGTCTGGCCGCTTTGTTCTTCGTCGTTAAAATTAAAGCATAAACCGCGTGAACAATAATGGAAAGGTAAAGTAAGTAAGATACTACCTTTATCGGCGTAAAGTGGGTCATAAAATAAGCGTAATTGTTGAACGCATACCCCGCATCATCTTTAAAGAGCTGTAAGTTTCCAATCAAGTGAACAATCAGGAACGTACATAAGAACAATCCTGTCAAGCTCATGATTAGTTTCTTCCCTAGTGAAGATGTTAATACTGGCTTTGATTTACTCATTATTACTATGAATTTAATTTAGTTCCGCAAATCTATCTATTTGATGACAATTTTATGAGATTTAACTACAAAATATGGCTAATTTAGAATCTTTCTAAGCTGTCCCTAAAAAAGAAAGGCCCGATTGTTATTCAATCAGGCCTAATCTTTTTATTTTCTAGTACTTACAGGATCGCATATCCTACACCAATAGACCACATACTGATCTTTTGGTTTTGGTTGCTATTGTTGCTAATATTGTTTAAACCGTGTTCATAACGCAAATCGATAGTGATGTTGCGGATGTCAGCACCGATACCGCCAATAATGCCAGTCGATGATTTTTTATAGTTTTCAAAATCCGTTGCCGATTTTACCGTTACTTTTCCGTCTTGTGCAAAAGAGAACACCGGACCCGCTTGGATACGGAAGCCGATAGGACCTAATCCAATCTTCGTACCTAATAGGATAGGCAAGTCCATACTTTTGATAGTTGCTTCACCTGACTCGTTGTCTTCGGTCGGTTCGAAACCTGCTTTTTTCTGTGAATAGTAAAGCTCCGGCTGAACGTGGAAACCAGCTGCGCCAATACGACCCCATACGCCTAATTGATAACCTGTCTTGGTGTCAGAGTTTAACCATTTTCCTTCTGATTTCAAGCTCGAGAAGTTTAATGCACCTTTTACCCCCAATTTAAAGCTAGGAAGCAATTGCGCTTGTGAAGCCTGCACCATAAGAAATAATGCAGCGAAAGCTAGTAGAATTTTTTTCATGTTAAAAATTTATATATTTACTATTTCTAAGCACTAAATTAGAAGTTTTTATTCATAAAGCGTAAGATAGATGATTAATTTCAAGATTCAATCGCAAGATTGGCCCGTATTAAAACTAAAATTACAACGTAAATATAATCACCTGACGGATGAAGATTTGAAATTCAACGAGGGCCAGGAAGAGGAATTATTGCAGCGTTTAGCCAAAAGACTGCATCGTAAGGTAGACTATGTATTGTTTACTCTCTCCAAAGAAATGGCCGATCTAAGTTCTAATCGTTTGTAACATGTCGGAACAGTTGATCAGCTGGGCTGATTTTGAACAAGTCGATCTTCGTGTTGGCACCATTGTCGGGGTTCAAGATTTTCCCAAGGCCCGCAAGCCCGCCTATCAATTGGAGGTAGATTTTGGTCCTGAAATCGGAATCCTTCGCTCCAGTGCACAAATTACAGCCTTATATACCCAGGAAGAACTACTCGGCAAGCAAGTGCAGGCCGTGGTCAACTTCCCGAAAAAGCAAATTGCCAATTTCATGTCGGAATGCCTGGTCACCGGGTATGAGGATGAGCATGGGGATATTGTCTTAGCGACAGTAGAGCGCGCAGTTCCCAATGGCTGCAAATTAAAATAATGAAGATTTACACATTTGAAGAGTCAACAGGTGGACTTCCGGTCAACCAAGATGAGCTCTATATGCGGGAAGCCCTAAAGCTGGCCCAGCAAGCCTTTGATGAAGATGAGGTGCCCATAGGAGCCATCATCGTTGCGCAAGGCAAAATTATCGGCAAAGGCTATAACCTAACCGAACGCCTGAACGATGTCACCGCGCATGCGGAAATGCAAGCCTTTACGGCGGCAGCCAATTTCTTAGGTGGCAAATATTTAAAAGATTGCACCCTCTATGTTACCGTTGAGCCCTGCGTGATGTGCGCCGGCGCTTCTTACTGGACGCAGGTCAGTAAAATCGTCTATGGCGCCCGGGATGAGAAACGAGGATACTCCGCGATTGGCAGTTCCATCATCCATCCCAAGACCACGGTTGTACCCGGAGTTTTAGAGGCCGAATGTGCAAACTTGATAAAGTCTTTTTTTCGTAATAAACGCTGATATTACTAACATTTTTACGTAATTACCAAACTATACTCTATCAATTTTGTTATCTTCGTGTATCTTATTTATGATCATAAACATTCATTAAATATATATAATTATGGCATTTCAATTAGAAGCGTTACCCTACGCAGCAGACGCATTAGAACCACATATCGATAAAGCAACCATGGAAATCCACCACGATCGCCATCACCAAGCTTACGTAGATAACTTGAACAAAGCTATTGCCGGTACTGATGCTGAAAATGCTTCTCTAGAAGACATTATCAAAAACATTAGCAAATACCCAGCAGCAGTTCGCAACAACGGTGGTGGTCACTACAACCACAAATTGTTCTGGACGGTGTTAGGTGCAAATAAAGGCGGTGAGCCAACGGGTGAATTAGCAACAGCAATTAATGAAACATTCGGTTCCTTTGATGAATTGAAGAAAAAACTACAAGAAGCAGGCGCTACGCGCTTTGGTTCAGGTTGGTCTTGGTTAATTGTTGGTGCTGATGGTAAATTAGCCGTAACATCTACGCCAAACCAAGACAATCCATTAATGGATGTGGCCGAAGTACAAGGAACACCAATCTTAGGTATTGATGTTTGGGAGCATGCGTATTACTTAAAATACCAAAACAAGCGCCCAGCCTACTTAGACGCCATCTTCAATGTGATTGATTGGGATGCTGTTGCTGAGCGTTACGCCCAAGCAAAATAAGCAACTCGCTTTTTAGCTTTAAAAATTAATTAAAAACGAACTTGGGCAACCTTGTTCGTTTTTTTTATATGCTGATATTAAGTTTTATGCTGCGTAAGCCGCCCCGAATACGACAATATATGTTTGTAAATGGGATAGATAAGTTTTAATTCTCCTGTGGAAAATAAGTAATTTCGTGCTGGTATAAAATGCGTTAACTATGACCAGGTTATTCCAATACCCTTTTCGCCATAGAACGTGCTGCTACCAAGAAATAATTTGTAATTGAAACGCTGGTTAAGCCTAAACCCTATTGGTTTTTAAGCAATGTTAGCCAGCTCATAAAATAGATTTAATTATGTTAAAAGGATTTTTTAATGTTCCAGTTCCTACCAATGAGCCTGTATACAGCTACGCTCCTGGAACCAAAGAAAGAAGCTTGTTGAAAGAAGCAATCGCTGCTGCCAGAGCAACGGAAATTGATATTCCTATGTATATTGCTGGGAAAGAGGTGAGAAGCGATAAAAAAGTGAAAATCACCCCTCCGCACGATCATAAACATGTATTAGGTTACTATCACCAAGGTACAAAAGCTCATGTGACGGATGCCATCAATGCGGCATTAGCGGCCAAAGAAGACTGGGAAAACCTAGCGTGGGAGCAACGTGCTGCTATTTTCTTAAAAGCTGCGGAATTAATTTCCAGCAAATACCGTTATAAATTGAATGCGGCGACCATGTTAGGTCAGTCGAAAAACCCTTACCAGGCAGAGATTGACTCGGCATGTGAGATTGCAGACTTCTTACGTTTCAACGTGAAATACATGTCTGAAATCTACGAACAACAACCGCCAATCAGCCCTAAAAATGTATGGAACCGCGTGGAGCAACGCCCATTAGAAGGTTTCGTATTTGCTTTAACGCCATTCAACTTTACCGCTATTGCCGGAAACTTACCTACTTCGGTAGCTATGATGGGGAATGTGGTGGTATGGAAACCATCCAACGCACAAATCTATTCGGCTAATGTGTTGATGGAGATCTTCCAAGAAGCAGGTGTACCTGATGGTGTTATCAACTTGGTGTATGTTTCTGGTCCTGATGCCGGCGATGTAATTTTTAAACACCCTGATTTCGCAGGTATCCACTTTACAGGTTCTACCGGCGTATTCCAGGACATTTGGAAAACCATTGGCGAGAACATCCATCTTTACAAAACTTACCCACGTATTGTTGGTGAAACAGGAGGTAAGGATTTTATCTTAGCTCACCCATCTGCTGATCTAAATGTATTGAATACTGCGCTAGTGCGTGGTGCTTTCGAATTCCAAGGTCAGAAATGTTCAGCGGCTTCCCGTGCCTATGTGCCTAAGTCCTTATGGAAAGAGTTGAAAGCCATGATGGAGAAAGATATTAAATCTTTCAAAATGGGCGGAACCGAAGACTTCAGCAATTTTATCAATGCCGTAATCGACGAGAAAGCCTTTGATAAAATTACCAAATACATCGATAGAGCGAAAGATTCTAAAGATGCAGAAGTGATTATTGGTGGAGGTTATGATAAATCGACAGGTTACTTTATCGAGCCTACGGTTATTGAAGCCAAGACTGGTGATTACGAAACCCTATCGGAAGAGTTATTTGGCCCGGTATTAACGGTTTATGTATATGAAGATAAGAAATGGGCAGAAACCTTGAAATTGGTAGATAGCACATCCATCTACGCCTTAACAGGTTCCATCATTTCGCAAGATCGTTACGCCATTGCAGAGGCTAGCCAAGCTTTACGTCATGCTGCAGGTAACTTCTACATTAACGATAAATGTACAGGTGCCGTGGTAGGTCAGCAACCATTTGGTGGTGCACGTGGTTCCGGTACAAACGATAAAGCCGGATCGATGATCAACCTTTTACGTTGGGTATCGCCAAGAACGATTAAAGAAACCTTTAATCCAGATACAGATTACAGATATCCTTTCTTATCCGCTGAATAAGGCGTTAAGAATTAACCCTATAAGAAGGAGGCTCGGCCTCCTTTTTTTATGCAAAAAAAAAACAACAGTCGGAAACGACTGCTGTTTTTCTCCCTTTTTATGAAACCTAGCGGGAATATGATTGTAAAAAGATTAATCTTCTCCTTGTACTTGAGCCTGATCTAAATCAACCCCTGATACTTGTGCGCGAATCTTCCCTTCTAATTCATCCATTAAATCCGGATTATCAAGCAAGAGGGTTTTCACTGCATCACGGCCTTGTCCTAATTTGGTATCGCCATAGCTAAACCAAGAACCTGATTTTTTCACGATGCCGTATTCTACACCTAAGTCGATGATTTCACCAACTTTGGAAATACCCTCGCCAAACATGATGTCAAATTCAGCAATACGGAAAGGAGGAGCGACCTTGTTTTTCACGATCTTCACTTTCACGCGGTTACCGGCAACTTCATCAGCCTCTTTAATCTGCGAAGTACGACGGATGTCTAAACGAACGGAAGCATAGAATTTCAAGGCATTACCACCGGTAGTGGTTTCCGGATTTCCGAACATCACGCCAATCTTCTCGCGCAACTGGTTGATGAAAATACAACAACAGTTTGTTTTTGCAATCGTACCAGTTAATTTACGTAGCGCCTGTGACATCAATCGTGCTTGAAGCCCCATTTTAGACTCACCCATTTCTCCTTCAATCTCACCCTTAGGTACTAATGCGGCAACCGAGTCAATCACGATTACATCAATAGCACCTGAACGGATTAGGTTGTCGGCAATTTCTAAGGCTTGCTCACCATTATCCGGTTGCGAGATCAAAAGGTTCTCGATATCAACTCCTAATTTCTGTGCGTAATATTTATCAAAGGCATGTTCCGCATCAATAATAGCGGCGATACCTCCTTTTTTCTGTGCTTCTGCAACAATATGAGTCGCTAAAGTAGTTTTACCTGAAGACTCAGGGCCATAGATTTCGATAACACGTCCTTTAGGAACACCGCCAATACCTAAGGCGATGTCTAAGCCTAAAGATCCTGTGGAAATAGATTCTATCGGTTCAACCGCTGAATCACCCAATTTCATAATGGTTCCTTTTCCGTAGGATTTCTCTAGCTTATCTAAGGTCAGCTGTAATGCTTTTAATTTATCTGCGTTGCTCATATTTTTAGTATATCGTATTCAAAAGTAATTTATAGTTTGCTTATCTCCAAATTTTATGCTAAAAAAATTAGTTTATTTTGTTTTTAGCTTGTCTTCTTAGTTCGCTATCTCAAAGAGGCCTAGGCTTCTTTGGCTTCTGCTACCTCCACAATTTTATGCGTTTGTGCATAGTATTTACAAAAATAACTGATTTTGCATTCCTCACATTTGGGTTTGCGGGCCAAGCATACATAGCGGCCATGTAAAATCAGCCAATGATGGGCCATGGCAATGGTATCTTTGGGTAGGTTTTTAACCAATTGTTTTTCCGCAGCTAGGGGCGTCGTGGCGCGGGAGGTTAGGCCCAAGCGTCTGCTCACCCGAAACACATGCGTATCTACCGCCATCGCCGGATTATGGTAAACAACGGAGGAAATAACGTTGGCTGTTTTGCGCCCAACCCCCGGAAGTTTAATCAGATCGTCTACCTGTTCTGGAACCACGCCATTAAATTCAGCCAATAGCTTCTGGGCCATGCCATGTAAGTGCTTGGCTTTATTGTTCGGATAGCTCACCGATCGGATGTAGGTAAATATCTCATCCACCGAGCTTGCCGCCAGCGATTCCGGATCTGGAAAGCGCGCAAAAAGAGCCGGGGTCACCTGGTTGATCCGTTTGTCGGTGCATTGCGCCGATAAGATCACCGCCACGAGTAATTCATAGGGATTCCCGTAATTTAACTCCGTCTGGGCATCTGGGTTATGGGTCGAAAAATACGCCACAAAAGCTTTGTACCTATCTTTTTTCAGCATAGTCAAAGATACGAATAAAAAAAGATAGGGCTACCAATGGGCAGCCCTATTCCTATATGATTTTTAATGTTTAGTTCGGGTATTTCACACCTCTATATAAAGAGATATCTACCTTTGGAAGCGATGAACTATAGGTTTTATTAATCGCATCGATAAATAGGTTTGCTACAATTGCATTTCCCATCGGCGTTAAGTGAATACCATCTAAAGAGAAGGCATTTCCTGTAATAAAGGCCGAACTGATCAGGATGCCATTATAGACATAGCCTGTTTTCACTTTGTTTAAGAAGGTATAAACATCCGCTACGGCAAGCGATTTGCTGGCGGCAATGCGTTTGATTTCTTTGTTGATATCAACAACGCGCTGGGCTACCAATTTCACCTCGTCAGCATCCAATACATCCTTATCCGGAACCGGATTTAAAGGCGAAGTACCTACGCCTTGCATCAGCATAGCTGTATTGAAGGTTAATGGGAATAGATCTTTATCTGTAGCTGCGCGTACGGTTGTTTTCGTTTTAATGTAAACATCTTTGGCCTTTCCCTGCGATCCCGCTTGAATGGCTGCGCTTAAACGTGCCGTGGTCACCGTATTGAAGAATGGAACCGCTGTTACATCGGGCACTGTTGCTACAACTCCTTTTTCTTGTTTAAGGGTTAAGCTTTCAATAAACTTGGTATACAGGTTTGTAAATACCGGTAGGGAGATTAACGCTTTGGTTGGGTCCTCTACAGGAACACCATTCACGTCTATGGTACTCACCGCACCATTTGTGGCATAACCCAATACATCATTGTTTCCTAACCAAAAGGAGAAGAAGGTATGTGCATGTCCAGCTGCATAAGCTTGATAGGTTAAGGTAGCTGGGGTATTATCTGGTAAAAGACGCTCAAAATAGGGGTTACCCATTACCGTACCAATGCCTGGCGCAAAGGCCATATCCAAACGCATGCCTGGTACGCCTAAGTTCTGAATCGGGTTCGTGAATTTCGTGTATAATGGTTTTCCAGCCGGATTCGCTCCACGAACAGCTACTTTATCGGTCACAGGTTCAGTAACCGGGTTGCCATCTTTTAAAGAAACTAAACGAATATAACCTGAACCGTTTGCTTGCTCTACGCTAAAGAATGGCGAGGTAAATTCGCCGCCACCAACAGCTTTCATTTGTGCCGCCATCAGGTTCGGGAAAGCCACTTGCTGACCTTCAAGGTATAAACCGCCATCGGCAAAGCCAGAAGTTAAGGAGTTTCCCACGGCAATAAAGCTGGAGAAATCGGCAGATCCTTTACTGAATGTTTTGGTTTCAAGTTCCGGCTTACATGAACTTACAATTCCTAAAATTGCAAGTCCTATATAGTATTTAAAATTCTTTTTCATTGTTTTTCAATTAAGGCTTACCACTTATAGGATACCGAGATACCTGGCGCGTGAATATTGGTTTGATACGTTCCGCGTAATTGCGTTTCCGCATTGGTTGTTGTACGGGCTAAGATATGTTGGAATACATAAGCGGCCGACATTTCCCATTTTGGCGAGAAGGCATAGGTTACACCTCCAGCCGCCATCGCGCGGTTGTTATCTGGTGTTTCCGGGTATACGTATTTTCCTTGAACCGGCGTATATACATAACCCACACCTGCACGTAATGCCAATTTATCATTCACATCGTAATTGACACCTACTTTTCCGGAGAAGGCATTCTGATATTTTTTCGCCGAACGCGTGTCTTGCAATACCGGGGTGTTGTTTGCGTAGTCAAATACCAGTTCCTTGTAGATGTCATAATTAATGAAAGATGCATCCATAGCGGCATCTACTTTCTCGGATAATGGGAAGCTGATGCCCACATTAAAGGTGGAAGGAAGGGGTAATTCTGCGTCAAATTTACCATTCGGGAAATTAGCAGCTAAAGATCCGGGTACCTCAAACGTTGCATCGCCATCTTTCAACTTTGTAACAACTTTGGAACGGTAGCTCAAGGAAATAGCAAACTGATCTTCCAGGTTATAATGTACTCCTAAGTTATATCCCATGCCTGTTCCGGTTCCTTTTAAGGTTGCTTGACCGGCCGAGCCATCTGGATAGAAGACAGGAAGGGCACGCCCCAAATCAACCAAACCGATGTTATAGACAAAACCACCACCCACACTAAATTGCTCGGTGATTTTAAAGCTTAAGGTCGGTTGAATGTAAATAGCACGCATGGAAAGATGCGTTAAAGAAAAGCGTCCTGGCCATTCTTTACCCCAATCTACGCCGCCACCAAAAGGTGTATAAACCCCAATACCGGCTTTCCACCAGGCATTTTTGGGGCCAAAAGTCGCGTATGCGCCAAATGGAGGCGATATTTGAAATTTAGTATCGTGTACTTGGTTGCTTCCGGCTTCACGGAAGGCCGAGCGGTACATCACCGCGCTGGCGCCCACTTGTACAGCATTATGATCCATCTTTACTAAGGCTCCAGGATTGTAGAATATAGATGTTTCATCTATGAACAAGGCTGAACCCGCACCGGCCATACCAACAGCTTTCTGGCTTTGCGTATTCACTTGTGAACCCTGAGCATGCAATAGCAACGGGGAAGCTAATAACAAACTGAGTAATAATCGTTTCATATAAATATTGATTAGCGTTTTTTCAAATCTAGATTTAATATGCTAACATAGCATTTTTTTATTAAATTTTTAAATTTTTGTCAATTTTTAATAATAATGAAGGATTTGATTTTCATCCAAACATATTTGCCGATTTATTGGTTATCTTTAGGACAGACAATCTTATTCATTATTATGGCACAAATAACATTTAAAGGAAATGCAGTTCATACCGAAGGGAATTTACCTCAAGTTGGTGATACTGCTCCAAACTTTACATTGACATCCGGAGACCTTTCCGCAAAGTCCTTGAGCGACTTCAAAGGTAAGAAAGTTATTTTAAATATATTCCCTAGTATCGATACTGGCGTATGTGCCGCATCGGTACGTAAGTTCAACGAAGAAGCATCGGGATTAGACAATACCGTGGTGCTTTGTATCTCCAAAGACTTACCTTTTGCACAATCTCGTTTTTGTGCTGCCGAAGGCTTAGAAAACGTGGTCAGCTTATCTGACTTCAAGGATAATAGCTTTGCTGATGCCTATGGGGTGAAGTTCAGCGATGGCCCTTTAGCCGGCTTATTAAGCCGTTCCGTAGTGGTTATTGACGAAAACGGAAAAGTAATTTATAACGAGCAGGTTGCAGAGACCGTAGAAGAGCCGAATTATGAGGCTGCTCTGGCTAGTTTATAAGCCACTCGGATAAATAAAGATGTTAAAAGCCTAAGGTCAACTTAGGCTTTTTTGCTATACATGCGTTTACTTACTGGCTTCTAAGGCCTGTAAAATATCTTGTATAATATCTTCTTGTTCTTCAATGCCAACCGATAGCCTTACGGTACCTTGGCGAATACCTAACTTTTCCCGCTCGGCTTCCGACAGCTTCGAGTGCGTGGTGGTGGCCGGGTGGGTCGCAATACTACGCGCATCGCCCAAGTTGGAGGTATATTTAATCATCTTTAAGGCATCTAAGAATTGGAAAGCTCTTTCTTTGCCACCTTTCACTTCAAAAGTCACAATACCGCCCCCAGCCTTCATCTGTTTTTTCGCGAGTTCATACTGCGGATGCGAGGGGAGGAATGGATATTTAACATCGGCAATTTCGGCATGTGCTTCCAAAGCTTTCGCTAAGGCCAGGGCATTGGAACAGTGACGATCCATGCGAAGCCCCAAGGTTTCAATACTCTTGGATAAAATCCAAGCGTTAAATGGCGACATCGATGGCCCTGTATGCCGGATCAAGAACATCATTTTATCCATCAATTCTTTTTTTCCGACCACAACACCGCCTAATACCCTGCCCTGACCATCCATATACTTGGTGGCCGAGTGGATGGATAAGTCAAATCCTAAGGGCAATGGTTTTTGCAGGTAAGGCGTTGCAAAGCAATTATCAATTGCAAAAATGATATGCGGATACTTCTGTTTTAAGCTACCCAACCACGCTAAGTCTACCAATTCTAAGCCCGGATTGGAAGGCGATTCTAAAAAGATAAACTTCGTATTTTCCTGAATGGCCTGTTCCCATTCTTCCGGATGAATCGCATCTACATAGGTGCAGGTTACTCCCCAACGTGGAAATAACTGGGTAAACAACTGATGGGTGGATCCAAAAATAGCACGCGAGGAAACAATATGATCGCCACTTTGCATAAATGCCGCAAAGGAGGCAAAAACGGCAGCCATGCCCGAAGAAAAGGCTAAGCCCGCTTCGGCACCTTCCATCAGGCAAACCTTGTTGATAAATTCCGTGGTATTCGGATTGGCATATCTGGAGTAGACCATGCCTTCTTCCTCTTCGGCAAAAACGGCCCGGCCTTGTTCAGCAGAGTCAAAAATAAAACTAGAGGTGAGGTATAGTGGTACCGAGTGTTCCCGAAGTGCCGAACGATCGGCCTGTTCGCGGATAATCTTGGATTGTTCGTTATTCATGATAAACAAATTTATTCACTTTTATGGATAAACTACTAATCTTGTAGCATTTATTTTAGATTTTTTTTCCGCCTTGTAGCGAAGGGTAATGCGCAGCAATTCAAGGGGTATTCGTTTTATTTTAGCCATTCTTTTGGCTTTGGTATTTCCTTGCTGTTCCCTTGTACAGCCAATTGTAAAGGGGATTGATACGGGTGTGAAAGGGGTGAGAAAGGGGTGAGGAAGGGGGTAGCGTAGTAGTTAGTATGGAGTATTTAGTAGTTAGAATACTTTGTCATCAATTTGTCATGGTGAGCGGAGTCGAACCACGAACGACTGGTACGTCAATGCAATCCACCCTATTTCACAACTTTATTAACAACGCTTTATAAATGCTCGTCATTTGTAGGCGTTGGCACGCATTGTTTAAAGTTGTGGTACATGCTGTCATCGTGAGCAGGTAAAATGTTTGTAAAACTTATTGGAAGTTGATGACAATTACCAATAAAATATTTTTGTAAAGTTCTGGTAACAAAGTTGTTAAGTAGGGTGGATTGCACTGACGTACCAGTCGTTCGACTCCGCTCACGATGACAAGACGATGACAACACTTTATAATATGATGATAACACAATGATAATTTCTTTTACTAACCAAGGATAAATCCTTTATAACTATTCAAAATCACATGATAAGCATCCTCTATTTTCCATAAATCCTTTACATAATCTTTATCTTGAACCTTCAATTTGCATTATGAAAAGATCAAGCCTATTTTCTTTATTACTTTTAACTCCATTTTTGGGTTTTTCGCAGAGCGAACCTGCTCCTTATGGAGCTTTGCCTAGCGCCAGACAACTGCAATGGCACGAAATGGAAATGTATACCTTAATTCACTTTACGCCAACCACTTTTCAAGATAAAGAGTGGGGATTTGGCGACGCGGATCCGAAGCTTTTTAATCCGAGCCATTTCGATGCGCGCCAAATTGCGGAAGCCAGCGTTGCTGGTGGATTTAAAGGATTAATCTCCGTGGCCAAGCACCATGATGGGTTTTGTTTATGGCCAACAAGCACGACTAACTATTCTGTGGCCAGTTCGCCATGGAAGCAGGGCAAGGGCGATATGGTTAAAGAATTTATGCAAGCATCGCACGATCAGGGTTTGAAATTTGGGCTTTACCTCTCTGCCTGGGATCGGAACGATGTGCGCTATGGCAGCAAAGCCTATGCGGATGCTTACCGCACGCAGTTGCGGGAATTGATGAGCAATTATGGCGACCTGTTTACCTCTTGGCATGATGGTGCCAATGGCGGCGATGGCTATTATGGGGGTAAAAATGAAAAAAGAACCATAGACCGGACCAGCTATTATGAATGGGACGAAAAAACATGGCCCATTGTTCGAGAATTACAGCCTATGGCAATGATTTTCTCGGATGTGGGTCCCGATATGCGTTGGGTAGGCAATGAGAAAGGATTTGCCCCGGAAACCAGCTGGGCAACCATTACGCCAAGAACCTTAGACGGGCAGAAACCGGTGCCGGGACAGGTGGATAATGCCAACCTCGGAACGGGCGACCGTAATGGCAAATTCTGGATTCCGGCGGAATGTGACGTGCCCCTGCGACCAGGATGGTTTTACCACGAACGCGAGAACGATAAAGTGAAAACCCCCGATCAGCTATTTGAGATCTATTTAAAATCGGTGGGCCGCGGAGGAGGCATGAACCTGGGGCTGGCACCTATGCCGGAGGGATACCTGCATGATAACGATATCCTATCGCTGAAGGCTTTTGGCCAAAAACTGAAACAAACATTTAGCGTTAACCTGGCGGCACAGGCTACAGCAAAAGCCAGTAATGTACGTGGCAATAATCAGCGTTTCGGAACGGCAAATCTGTTCGATGCCGATCGCTATTCTTATTATGCGGCAGACGATTTGGAATTGCAACCGGAACTGGAAATTGATTTGGGCTCGTCGCAAACATTTGATCTTATTCGTATTCGAGAGAACATTAAACTTGGCCAACGCCTGGATAGTGTAGCCGTTTATCGTTGGGATGGGCAAGGTTGGCAGTCCTTAGCGAAGGCTAGCAGCATCGGCGCTAATAGAATATTGAAGCTAGCAGAACCGGTGACGGCGCAACGTTTAAAAGTGAAGCTCTTTGCGCCGGTAGCACCGACTTTAAGTGAGTTTGCCCTATTTAAAGAGGCCGATGCGGTATTTGCGAGCCAAACGATAGACAGAAAAAGAGTTGCCAAAAAAGAGTTGACTTTGATTTCGGCCGATAAGCAAGCCCATTTTGCGCTGGATGATAACCTGCAAACGATATGGCAAAGTAGCCTTAGTCGCAGTAAGTATATTGAATTGCGCTTGGCGAAAACGCAATTGATTTCCGGGTTGCAATACGTCCCTCGGCAAGATGGAAAATTGCAGGGCATCCCGACGAAGTTTAAGCTGTATACCAGTGTAGACGGCAAGCAATGGGAGTTGATGGCTAGCGGTGAGTTTTCGAATATTAAAGCAAATGCTACGGTACAGACGATTGCTTTTCCGAAAGCCATAGAGGCGCATTACATCCGTTTTGAACCTTTGGAAATTTTAAGTGGGGATAAGCAATTCTCAGTGGCAGAGTTTGATTTATTGATGGATTAATATGAGGATTTTTTGCACAATACTAGCACTCGGCTTAAGCAGTACACTTTTGGGGCAGGACTTAAAGCTGAGGTACGATAATTATGGCGAATACTGGGAGGAGTCCATGCCCTTGGGGAATGGACAAATCGGTATGATGCCCAATGGTGGCCCCGGGGAAGAACAAGTGATTTTAAATGAAATATCGATGTGGTCGGGCAGTCCGCAAGACGCCAATAATTACCAGGCACATCGCAGTGTTTCGGAAATTCAATCGCTTTTATTTGCGGGGAAAAACGATCAGGCCGAAGCCTTGGTGAATAAAAACTTCGTATGTACCGGTCTTGGTTCTGCTGGTGGCAAGGGTGCCAATGCGCCCTATGGCTGTTATCAGAATTTTGGCTTTTTAAATATCCTGCATTTTGATTTGGGCGATATTGAGCAGTACGAGCGGACCTTGGATTTGGAAACGGCACAAGCCCATACCCGGTTCCGATCGGATGGGGTAAATTATGAGCGGACCTATTTTACATCCTTTGCGGAAAATGCAGGCGTCATTCAGCTGCAGGCAGATAAACGGAAGTCCATTGGCTTTGCGCTTCATTTTTACCGAGATGAGCAGGTGAAATCGCATCGTATTAATGGCAATGAAATTAGCATTTCGGGCTGGTTACCGGATGGCAAAGACGGGCAGGGCATACGTTTTGCCGCCAAGATTAAAGTGCTTGCCAAAGGTGGGGAAATCAGTAATTACGATAATCAGATTTTACTGAAGAAGGCGGATGAGGCGACGATCTTATTTGTGGCCAGTACCGATTATTATGGGCATGATCCGGAAGCTTATGTGGCTAAGGAAATGCAACAATTAACCGCCAAGACTTTTAAAAACCTGTCGAAGGCGCATCTAAAGGCCTATCAACCCCTCTTCAATCGGGTAAGCCTGAAACTGGAAGGCGATCAAAGCTATAGTAAGCTGCCTACAGACAAGCGCTTGGCTAATTTTTACGAGAAGCCAAGTTCCGATCCGGGCTTAGCGACCTTGTATTATCAGTTTGGGCGCTACTTGAGTTTAGCCTCTACCGCGCCAAAAGTGGCCAAAGCATTGCCTCCAAATTTACAGGGCTTATGGGCGCATGAAATTCAAACCCCATGGAATGGTGACTATCACTTGAATATCAATGCCCAAATGAACCATTGGGGCGTGGAGGTGAGTAATCTTTCAGAATATCATAAACCCTTTATTGAGCTGATCAAACGATTAGCGAAGGAGGGCAAGAAAACAGCAAAAGCCTATTATAATGCGCCGGGATGGGTGTCTTACATGATTACAAATATCTGGGGCTATACGGCTCCTGGCGAGCATGCGTCTTGGGGCGCCAGCACAGCCTCCGGATGGTTGTGCAACCACCTTTGGGAACATTATCAATTTACGCAGGATAAGACTTATTTAGCAGAGATTTACCCCATATTAAAAGGTGCAGCCACATTTTATAAAGCCACTTTGGTGAAAGATCCGAAAACGGGATGGCTGGTTACTTCGCCATCTGTATCACCGGAGAACGGTTTTATTATGACCAACGGCAAGCGTGCCTCGGTGGTGATGGGCCCTACCATCGATAATCAGATTGTTCGGGAATTGTATGAGTCGGTGATTTCTGCCGCGCAGGTATTGAATACGGATGCTGATTTTGCGGCTTCGTTAAAGGCGGATTTAACGCAGGTTCCTCCGGCGGTTCAAATTAGTCCTTCGGGGCGGGTGATGGAATGGTTGGAAGATTACCAGGAAACCGATCCGCAGCATCGCCATGTTTCCCATTTGTATGGCTTATATCCGGCGGCCTTTATCTCGCCGGTAAGTAGTCCGGAATGGGCGGAGGCGGCGAAGAAAACCTTGGCCGTACGTGGGGATGAGGGAACGGGCTGGTCGCGGGCATGGAAAGTGTTATTCTGGGCCAGGTTGCACGATGGCGACCATGCCTTAGAAATATTGCGGCAATTGCTGCGCCCGGCCGCCATTGGTGCCAATAGCTATGCAGGTGCTGGCGCCGGAACCTATCCGAATTTATTCTGTGCGCATCCTCCTTTTCAGATAGATGGGAATTTCGGCGGCTCGGCAGGTATTGCTGAAATGCTGTTGCAAAGCCATGATGGTTATATTCATTTACTGCCCGCCTTGCCAAGTCATTGGCCAAACGGCGAAGTGAAGGGCTTAAAAGCCCGTGGTAATTTTACTGTAGATATTCAATGGAAGGATGGGAAAGTGCAGCATTATAAGGTGCTCAACGCCGATGCAAAGCCTGTTAAGGTTTTGCTGAACGGTGAATTTAGAGACATCGTGGCAAGTCGACGATAAGATTTGTTACAAACGCCGCATGGCCCGGTTTGTTCGGTATGGTACTCCCGAACAAACCGGGCTTTTTTGTGGAGGCTTATTGGTTTTGAATAGGCCTTTATTTTCCCTGCTTCCTGTATCTTTTCATAAGCATATGCTTCAAAGAATATGAATATGAAAAAGTTTTTCAGCAAAGCATGGAGGGTCGGAACTGCCCTTATCTGGCTTATACCACTGACTTTTGCTTGCAAGCGTTTCCCGGAACAGCAAGCAGAGTCGGGGAAAAAATATCAGGTGAACATTGGCTATGCGGGATTTGAAACCATCCTGCGGCCCCTGAAAGAAACTGCCTCCCCCAGCATATCGGCACCTTCCCCTGCTCGCTCCTTAGGAACCGGCGATGAATCGCCTGTAACGGTATTAAATTGGAACTTCAATTCGGGTAAGTTAATAAGCGATTATCAGCTTGGTCCTGTGGTTAGTTTTGATCATTTTCCCAAGGCTTTCCCTGCAACCTTTGTTCCCAGTTTTGAAAACAGCTTTTTCGGCGATAAAGCCTTGCAATTGAAGCATATGACTTTTTTAAGCCTTCAATTTCCGATTGCGGAGCTTAAAAAATTAGGAATCTTCTCCTTTGATTTGGGCAGTGATTCCCTCGCCGGAAAGACCGTTGAATTTCAATATCGCTTTGCTGATGGCATCAAAAGAACCAATTTTCCGGTGCGTATCGATATGGAAAATAAAAAGGATGATTTTGCGAAGACTCGGATAAAATTTGACCTATCCAGTCTGCCTGTCGAGCAGGAGCAGATGATGTTGGTTGAAGTCCATTTCCGACGGAGTCAGGAGGATAAGGAAGTCGGACGGATGCAATTTGGGACCTATAGGTTTGATAATGTCCGTTTAACGGGCTACAAGAAGGCGCTGGATGTACGGATGAAAAGTAAATTAAGGTATTACTTATTCCAGAAGGGGACACATGCCTTGGTAGACTCGGGGCAGGTGCTGTTGAAGGATGCAAATCCTCACTTAAATCTGGAGTTGCCCTTAGGCGAGTATATCTTGATGAGTACTTATCATTATGTCAATAAAGACGTCATAAGGACCGGGCAGATTAGCCGGCTGGAAGATTTGCACTTTCCTGATGATATCGGTTTTGAGGGGCGTATGTTTGCTTCCTGCGATACCATTGAGGTGAGCAAATCTTTTGCGAAGGAAATTGCTTTACGTCGAGCCTATGGGCAAGTTCGTTTTGAATTTACGGACAGTCGGGACTTGAAGGAAGTGAAGCGTGTGTTAATAAAACCCCAGCATCCGCCGGTTCGCTGGCGCCCTTTCAGCCCTGTTGGGGAAAGCAAAGCTGCCGAAGAACCTAGCCATAGCTTGGAAGTGGAGCAGGATTTTAATGTGCACAAGGAAATTGTGTTTAATCAGTTTTTAGGATTACAGGTGCAGGGTAAAAAGCTGCATTATATCCTGGAGGTGTGGGATGACAACAAGATATTGCGGACAATTGATGTGCAAGGTGAAGCCAAAAATAATATGCAATTGGTTTTTCGGGGGCAATTACTACCGCGAACTACTGCTGTTGCTGGATTTGAGATCAAGTTAGTTGAAGCATGGGATAAGGAGGTGCTGATCGAATTTAATTAGGAAAGGGGGCATGGCCCCCCTTCTTTTTTTTATTGTTATTTTAAGGTACTCAGGTACTGATCTATATAGCGTGCTCTTTTGTGTAAATAGAGTTTAAGGTCTCTTTTGATAGTGGGTAGATCGTTGCTGCCCACTTTCCAGAGTTCATGATCTTTCTTTTTACTTTCACGAATGCTGGCGGCATATTCCTCGATGTAGGTGAGGAGTTTATCGAATTGATTTGATTTGAAGTTGCTCCAGGTCGTTTTATACAGCTGACGGATTTCCGGATCTTTTAAGAAAATGGTATAGAAATAATAGCCCGGACGGGTATCGTTCGTTTTCAGTAAAGGGAACTCTATGAAGTTAAAATAACTGCGTTTAACTTCATCGAAGCCGAAGCCATAGTCAAAATCCCAGATAGGGCCCATGGTGTATTTTCCATTGGCTTTTTTATGCATATACACACTTTTAGGGTGATTGATTTCGAAGTTTCCAGCCAGGTTGTTTACAATCAGGTAGTTTACCAGTTGCTGTTTGTCGAAAACATTGCCATAGTTGGTATTGGGGAATTTAGAATCCACAATTAGCTTTTCAAAGTCCTCAAATTCCTTTTTAATTTTTTCAAACTGGGCATCCGAAGTAATATCCGGACTTTTAATCATCACCGGTAGGGATAGTCCTGCAGATTTAAATTTGAAGTCTTCATCGAAATAGCTATCCATTTCTAATAATACGCCACCTTCGCCCACATCGATGCGCGTTGGTTTTGCTTCCACTTGTTGGGTAAGCGTATAATTCCCCATATAAACGCCGTTTAAGGTAAGATCGACAGGAATGATGCTGTTGGTAAAAGGCATGTTTAATTGCTGACCAATTTTCATGGCCACCGCATTACACATTAAGGTATAATCGATGTGGTTGGCCAAAAGCACCCAGTCTTTTGCTGCTGGTAGCCCAAAAATACTGGCAGCAACATCTAATTTTAGACGGTATGGTTTCTTAGGTCTTACCCAGGTACTGTTTCCGCGGCCTTTAATGCGGGTTTTGGTCTTAATGAAGTCCATTTGAACGCCATTTCCATTAATCTCTACTTCCCCATTGAGGTATATTTCTTTACTCACGACAGGTGCTCCACCCTCGGTAGTAATATAGATATGTGGAATTTTGGCCTCGATTTGCTCGTTTAATTCGGCTTTTTCATCGAAGTCTGGGATTTCATCCGGTTTTTCCCCTGTGGGTTTTGTACAGGCCGAAAACAGGAATAGCGTGCTGATGCACACGTAAATCAGGGTTTTTATAGATTTCATAACAATGGTAGATTTGCTGGGCAAAATTAGCATCGCCTTGCTTGTTTTTTAAAGAAAATCTACGCCTATGTTTGCCACTAAAGGAAATGAGATACAAGATAAGACAGTTGTTGTTGCTGATAATGAGTGTGTTATAAAATCTTGTTAACGCTGTCTCATTTTCTGTTAATGAATACGAGTTCCCTAATGATTGTCATGGGGTAGGGAAAGGGTAATAGTTTGAAGGTTAAAAGTGCAATTGTAAATTTAATAGGCTCTTTTTAATAAGTTAATAGAATAAAAGTAAACTTGTTATATGGTTCTACTTTTGGCGGTCGTTATCCTTCAATTTTTTATCTCCTGGCTTTATTTGCATAAGCGATCAATGAAAGAAGAAAAAGGAAAGCTCCTATACCTCATTTTAAGTTGTAGTCTTTCGGTGTTATTTATTGAAGCACTCATCCCCAAGCATGATTCTTCTCTTTTGTTATTCTATTCCGGAACTTTATCGGTTTGTGTATTGAATCTTTCTGCTATTTACCTGCGCTTAGTATTGGTGGAGCAGCGCACCTCTGGTTATTTGATCTTCTTGGCCTGTTCGCCCATGGTGTTGTTGATGGTATTCCTGATCCTATATTTATCCTACCAGAATCAGATATTAGAAAGTAGCGTGTATTATTACTTAGACCTGCTGTTTCTTAAAGCAAAGAACCTCATCCTGTTGGTAGTTTTGGCCTATGAGCTGATCTTATTGGCAAGTTTTCGGAAAAAATGGGCTTGCTGTTTTTCCGCATTGGATGGTCAGGTGGGGCTTATGTTTGTGCTGCTCAAGCTTTCATTAGTGCTGCTGGTGTTGGGGAATAGCCTGTTGAAAGGACAGGAAGCCATTGTTGAGTTTCCGGTGTTGAGTACGGCTTTGTTATTTTTCTTCGGCACCTATTATCAGTTGTATTTCAATAAGATTCATCTTTCACTGATTCGCTATAGAAAGTATATTTTTCGTCGGGAAAACCGAGCAATTGGACTCCCGCGCCTAAGTGTCGTTCGGTCGCATAAATTCTACCTGAACCTCTGTGATAAATGGATGCAGGAGAAATACTTGTTTCGGATGAAGAATTTCCACATTCGGGATTTGGCGAATATGTTAAACTTAAATGTTGCCGAGTTGCAGGAGATATTGCTGGAAGGATTGGATATGAGCTTTGACGATTATTTGAATATGTTTAGGCTGCGGTATTTTATGGAAAACTGTAGCGAATTGGATGGGTCGGGGGCTAGTATTTTGAGGCTGGCGGGTGAAGCGGGCTTCTCCAGTAAGTATAAGTTTTATCGAACCTTCAAAAAGCATTACCGCATGAATCCGAAGCAGTACTTAGCCAAGACGATCTATAGTGTATCCTAAAAAAATAGGCTCCCTTTTCAGGAAGCCTATTGAATAATGTTATGGCTGTGGTTTACAGCAATTTTTTCAATAAGTTGCTCATGCTCACTAAATCGCCAATGATTTGCTCCAACTGATCTACATTTACACGTTCCTGTTCCATGCTGTCGCGGTGACGGATGGTTACGGTATTGTCTTCTAAGGATTGGTGATCTACCGTGATACAAAACGGCGTACCGATCGCGTCTTGACGGCGATAGCGTTTACCGATTGAATCTTTTTCGTCGTATTGAATATTGTAATCCAAGCGTAATTTCGCCATGATTTCTCTCGCTTTTTCCGGAAGACCATCTTTCTTAGTTAATGGCAATACGGCAGCTTTTACTGGCGCAATGGCTGGGTGGAACTTCAATACCACGCGGGAATCTTGTTTCTCTTCCGTTGAAAGGTCTTCTTGTACTAAGCAATTTGCTAATACCGTTAAGAATAAGCGGTCTAAACCGATAGACGTTTCAATAACGTAAGGGATGTAACTTTGGTTGATCTCTGGGTCGAAATATTGCATTTTCTTTCCGGAGAACTCCATATGTTGTTTTAAGTCGAAATCTGTACGCGAGTGAATACCTTCTACTTCTTTGAAACCGAATGGGAATTGGTATTCCACATCGACAGCGGCATTGGCGTAGTGTGCTAGTTTCACGTGATCGTGGAAGCGGTATTTTGCTGGATCAGCACCTAAGGCTAAGTGCCATTTCAGGCGTGTTTCTTTCCATTTCTGGTACCAGTCTAATTCGGAACCTGGGCGTACAAAGAATTGCATCTCCATTTGTTCAAATTCACGCATACGCATGATGAACTGCCGTGCAATAACTTCATTACGGAAGGCTTTCCCGATTTGAGCAATACCAAAAGGAATCTTCATACGTCCTGTTTTTTGCACATTCAGGAAGTTTACAAAGATACCCTGCGCTGTTTCGGGGCGTAAGTACACCTGCTCAGCACCGTCGGCCATGGCACCCATTTGGGTAGCAAACATCAGGTTGAATTGACGTACATCCGTCCAGTTCTTGGTGCCTGAAATAGGACATACAATATTATGTTCTTCAATGATGGTTTTTAAACGCACTAAATCATCGGCATTTAAAGCATCGTCTAAGTCTTTCTGTAATTGAGCGGCTTTTTCGGTTTTTCCATCTTTTTCGTAGCGGTCGATTTTATCCTCGATCAATTGATCGGCACGATAGCGCTTTTTGGAATCCTTATTATCGATCATCGGGTCGTTAAAGCCGTCCACGTGTCCGGAAGCTTTCCATGTTGTTGGATGCATGAAAATTGCAGCATCAATACCTACAATGTTCTCATTCAACTGAACCATGGATTTCCACCAATAGGACTTCAAGTTGTTCTTCAACTCGGAACCTAACTGACCGTAATCATAAACAGCACTGAGGCCGTCATAAATTTCACTTGAAGGAAACACAAAACCATATTCCTTCGCATGCGAAATAATATTCTTGAAAAAATCTTCTGTTTGCTTGCTCATAAGGGGCAAATATAATGTATTCGTATGACTTATTTTGCCATTAAGTCACGAATTTGTTGGCTGGCGTTTTTATTGTCTACTTTTTTGATTATATGTTGGATAATGCCCTTTTCATCAATGATAAAAGTGGTTCTGGCCGTACCCATATATTTCTTGCCATACATATTTTTTTCTACCCAAACGCCATAGTCATTGACGATCTTTTGGTCCTCATCGGCCAGTAGGTTGAAGGGCAATTCATGCTTGGCGATAAATTTCTGATGCGATTGCTCGCTGTCAATACTCACGCCGATAACTTCAAAGCCATCCTTGAGCAAGCTTTGGTAATTGTCTCTAAAATTACAGGCCTCTGTGGTACAGCCGGGGGTGTTATCTTTGGGATAGAAATAAAGAATGACCTTCTTTCCGAGGAAATCGGATAGTTTTACTTCTTTTCCTGCTTGGTTTTTTGCTTGTATTGCGGGAGCTTGATCTCCAATTGCTAATGTTGCCATAATGTCTATCGTGTAAATGATGCTTCGTAAATTTTTTCGTTGTCTTTCCAGTCTTTCACAATCAGTTTAAACCGATGCTGTCCTTTGGGTAAGGCAGGGTCGAACCGATGCCATAGATGTCGGTTTTTAGAATCGTATTCCATTAGCACCCACTTATCGTCAATATAGGCATTAAAAGATTGGATGCCTGAGAAATTATCGGCGATGCTGAAGTCTATTTTTGCTTGAGCACTTACATTTTTGCCGGCGGAGAAGTTTCGCGGGCTAATGGTTGGGGCAATAGTATCTACCGTGACGTAGAAGGATCCAAAGCTGCGGGTGTTGACACTTACCCACCCATTTTCAAACTTGCCTCCCTCTGATCCGTTCTCGACTGAAGCAATGATTGCCTTGCTCTCTAAATGCGGCGGCAGATTCGTCGGTTTGATCTGTAGAATATAGCTGGAAAATAAAGGTATCGACGAATTGTGGATATGATGAACATGGGAATAGCTGTTTGTCCTTGGGGCACTTTGGCTATACACAAAATCTAAGTTATCGTATAATACCTCGGTTGGGATTTCGATCTGCACATGATCGGCCGTAAACTTATTATCCTTGTTGTAGGCAAATAATTCGCCTTTTGTAGGGTTCGCTTTGGGCTGATAGTCTTTATTATTCCGCACTTTGAAGTTTAATTCGCTGCAATTGCCATGTACATCCTTCACCACATATTTAACATCGTGTACTTCCTGATCATGAAGCTCAATAATCCCTTGGTTTTCCAAATGTTTGAATAATTCAATAGGATTTCCCGGATCTTTAAAGCTTTTTTGAACTTTAACTTTCGTTTTCTTCCAATGTGGATAATCGATATAGGAATGGATGGCCCGGGAGGTATTGAAGTCTATTTCTTCGAAAACTGCCGTAGAGATGGCCTTGCCGTCTAAAAAGAGCTCGATGGAATAGACACCGTTTTGGAAACCTCCGGCACGATGCCTATCGATGCTGTTGATTCCTAAGCCAAACTTGCCATTAACAGATATAGGTGCTCCTGCGGCCAAAGCATAGCGCCCGGAGCCCAAGGCCTTAAGCTGTTGATAGCGGCGACCTGTAAACTCATTGAAAGGACCCTCGTTTAAATCGTAGACCATAATTCCATTGATGGTTGGCGCAAAATTATCCCTGAAATGCAAACCAAACAATTGTGGATTTAATGGCCGCTGGGTCTTGCTGTCGCGGATTTCAAAATGAAGATGCGGGCCTGCAGAACCGCCGGTATTGCCGGCATTGCCAATAAACTGCCCCTTGGTTAATTTCACCTGACCTTCCTTGACCTCGACATCAACATCAAAGCGTTGTTGTTTGTATTGTTCTGCTCGGATAACTTGGGTCAACGCATCGTTGAAGCTATCCATATGAAGATAAACGCTGGTATAGCCGTTTGGATGATTGATGTATACGGAGTTACCGCCGCCACCAATTTGCACCCGTACGCGGGAAACATAGCCCGCTGCGGCAGCATGTAAGGGCAAACCGATACGTTGTTGCGTGCGATAATCATCACCAGCATGGAAATGGGTAGACCGTAATTCGCCAAAGGTACCCGAGGCATCGGGCGCAATGTTTAATGGATTACGGAAATAGCCTTGTGGATAGTTTCGGGAAGTATAAACGTTGTTATTCTGCGCATAGGCTGCGCCACAACAGGTAAGTGCAAGTAAAATGCTGGATACTGTTTTTGTCATATTATTTTATTTGGCAAGTAAACATGGATTTTCCCTCCAAAAATCCTTCCAGTTTATCGCCGACTTGAACAGGACCAACGCCAGCAGGCGTGCCTGTATAGATTAAATCACCCTTGCGGAGGGTAATGTATGTTGAAATAAAGCTAATCAGGCTGTCGTAATCAAACATCATATCCTTGGTATGGCCTTCCTGTACGGTTTCCCCATTTTTCTGTAGGGAAAAGCTTAGGGATTGACTATCGGCAAATTCTTCCTTCGGAATGAGTGGACTGATGACGGCGGAATGGTCGAAAGCTTTGGCGAGCTCCCAAGGGAGACCCTTGGCTTTATGATCGGCTTGAATATCACGAGCAGTAAAGTCGATACCTAAGCCTATAGCATCATAGTATTTATGGGCGAATTTCTTGGAAACATGCTTGCCTTCATTGCAAATACGCAGGACTACTTCAACCTCATAATGGACATCCTTGGAAAATTCCGGAAAGTAAAAGTCTTTGTTATCCTTTAAAACCGCGGTGTCTGGTTTGAGGAAAATGACGGGTTTTTCAGGCACCGGATTGTTTAATTCTTTTGCATGGTCTTTATAATTTCTACCTACTGCGACTATTTTCATGTGATTAAAGGGATTAGTTGTGGGCCTTGATGGCCGCCATGAACAAACTTAGGAAAAGATGCAGGGAATAGCAAGTTAGCGGCTTGCAAAGGGGAAAGCGGCCTGCTATGTTAACTACTGCTAAATTAACACTATATTAATATTGTAATCCTTATTTTTGTGGTATGAACAATTTTAAAGCGGTATTATTTGATTTAGATGGTACCTTGATCGATTCGGAACATTTTTACTTTAGCAATTGGGCACCGATACTTTCGGAAGATTATGGGTTGACCATTAACTTTGAGGATTGGATTAGCCACTTTGCAGGGCATACCTTGGCCCATAATGTGGCCATGCTGAATCGGGATTTTAAATTGAAGGTGGATGAAGAGGATATGTGGTTTGCCACCCGATCGCGCTATGCAAAAGCCGATATGCGAACCATCCGTTTAATGCCACATGCACAAGAACTTTTGGAGGTAGTTAAATCGAAAGAGCTAACAATTGGGTTAGTAACCTCCAGTTATAAAACAACGGTAGATACCGTACTGGGCGAGCATAAGCTGTTGGATTATTTCTCTTTTTTCGTCACGCGCGAATCAGTGGAAAATCCTAAGCCGCATCCGGAACCCTATCTATTAGCACATAAAAATCTGGAATTGGCCAAAGCCGATATCCTTGTTGTGGAAGATACCAGCACCGGCTGTACGGCAGCCAAAGAAGCAGGCTTATTTTGCGCAGCAGTCTCTAAACAGGCCGTTGAGCGCGAGCGTCTCAACCATGCTGATGTATTAACAACGAATTTAAAAGAGTTGGAAAACATCCTGTTTTCAGCATCTTAAGTATTTTTCTTTTCCATTTTATTCGTAGATTTAATCTTAGAAGATAAATCTTATGAATAGACGTACAGCGATTAAGCAGCTGTTTGTTGTCGCCGGAGGTATGCTGATTGCTACTTCCTGCGATTCTGGCCCTCAGGCAACCAGCATTGCGCTTAATCATATCAAACTAAACAAGGCGGATGAAGATTTGCTTGCCGAATTAACCGAAGCCATCCTTCCTAAAACCGACTCACCTGGCGCAAAAGACCTAAATCTGCACCTTTTTGTGATGAAAATGGTCGACGATTGTGCTAACCCGGAAGATCAAGCGAACTTTCTACAGGGATTGCAACAAGCGGCAAAGAGCAACGCTAAGAACCAACAGGACTGGCAAAGCTACCTGGCTGCATTGCCGGCCGAAGATGCTTTTGTGAGTATCTTGAAACGCCGTACAATACAGGGATACCTGAATTCGGAGTACGTCATGAAAAACAAATTAATCTATGAATTGGTGCCATCGCGATATAATGGCGCTGTAAAAATAAATGCCTAAACTATGGCTAACCTATTGAATGATTCGGCAAAGCAACGAACCTACGACGCCATTGTAATTGGATCTGGCATTTCAGGGGGCTGGGCCGCCAAAGAGCTTTGCGAAAAAGGATTGAAGACCTTGGTGCTGGAACGAGGTCGTGATGTAAAACATATTAAAGATTACCCAACCACCAATAAATACCCTTGGGAGTTTGAGCATCGTAATGAGATTCCCTATGCGATTAAGCAGGAGAATCCGATTGTGAGTCGTTGCTATGCCTATAGGGAGGATGCTGCTCATTTCTTCGTGAAAGATGTGGAGCATCCCTATGTGCAGGAGAAGCCTTTCGATTGGATTCGTGGCTATCAGGTAGGGGGGAAGTCGCTACTCTGGGCCAGACAGACCCAACGCTGGTCGGACTTTGACTTTGAAGGCCCCGCGCGGGATCAATTTGCTGTAGATTGGCCTATCCGCTATCAGGATTTAAAGCCTTGGTATGATCATGTTGAACGCTTTGCAGGCATCTCGGGTGATCGGGATGGCTTGCCAGAGCTTCCCGATGGGGAGTTCCTGCCCGCTTATCCGCTGAATATCGTTGAAAAGTATTTTAAACAACAGATCGAGTCGAAGTATCCGGGGCGTAAGGTGATTTCCGCCCGGTGCGCGCATTTATCACAGCCTAAACAGATCCATATCGATCAAGGACGTGTACAGTGTCAGAATAGGGTGCTGTGCCAACGTGGCTGTCCTTTTGGGGGCTATTTCAGCTCCAATGCTTCCACCTTACCTTGGGCAGCAAAGACCGGTAATATGACCCTGAGACCCGATTCAGTGGTACACTCCATCCTCTATGATGATGCCAAAGGAAAAGCCGTGGGGGTAAAAGTAATCGATAAGAATAGCAAAGAGGAAATGGACTTCTTCGCTGATGTTATTTTCTTGAATGCTGGTGCCCTAAATAGTAATTTAATTTTATTGAATTCGAAATCTTCCCGGTTCCCGAATGGTCTAGGCAATGATAGTGGTACCTTAGGGAAGTACGTGGCCTTCCATAATTATAGTGCCCGTATTTCCGCCCAGTATGAAGGGCATCTGGATTATACCACCGAAGGCCGCAGACCTGGAGGAGTTTATATTCCGCGATTCCGCAATCTTCACAAACAAGAAATGGACTTCCTGCGCGGCTATGCCGCTGGCTTTGGTGCTTCGCGCTCAAAATCAGCAGACCAGTCGGGATTTGGAACGGATCTGAAAGAATCTTTGCTAAATCCGAAACTGGGGCTGTGGAGTATTGGCTCGCATATGATGGGGGAGACCATTCCTAAAGAATCGAATTATGTGGCTTTGGATGCTAACCTAAAGGATGAATGGGGAATGCCGCAGTTGAAAATATCAGTAGATTATGATGATAACGACGCTAAAATGAAACAAGACTACCTCGATACGATGGAAGAGATGTTTACAACAGCTGGCTTTATCAATATCAAAAGAAACGATGCCGGCCAGGCTCCAGGTTTGGATATCCACGAAATGGGCGGCGTCCGAATGGGCCATGACCCGAAGACCTCCATGCTCAACAAATGGAACCAACTGCATAGTTGTCCTAATGTATTTGTCACAGACGGCGCTTGCATGACTTCCACCTCCACGCAAAATCCATCGCTTACGTATATGGCTTTCGCTGCCCGTGCTGTTGACTATGCGGTGAAGCATCTATGAGAAATGAGATGTGAGATATGAGATGTGAGATGTGAGATGTGAGAGCGAGATGTGAAACAGAAGGCTTTAGACTTTAAAATTTGCGACAGGAGATAGGAGAGCGTTGTGTGAACATGATATGAGAGCAGAGAATCGAAATCTGACTTATGCACTTGGAAGCGACTGTTATATAGAAGCCTCAAATCTATTAAGAATACCATCAACCATATAATAAGAAAAAGAGACACTATTACAAGTAGTGTCTCTTTTTCTTTTAATAGGGTTGAACTAGGTTAGCCGCTTTGCTCTTCTATCTCAAATCTCTTTTCTCATATCTAACAAGAGGTTGAACTAGGTTAGCCGCTTTGCTCTCCTATCTCAAATCTCTTGTCTCATATCTAATTATATTTCCACCGTCGCATCCAACATGAAATCTTCATTTTTCAAATGCACGATTTCCATGGCTTTTTCGTAGTTGGTCGATTTCTTAGAGAAGAAGTCGTGTTGTGTTGTTTCGGTATTTAATCCGTTTAATACAATCGGGTTTACTTGCTTCACTTCGAAGATAGGCTCGAATCCTAAGTTCATTAAAGCTTTGTTACCGTTGTAGCGAACGTATTCTTTTACCTCAGCGGTAAGACCTACAACCGTGTATAATTCTTCTGTATACTTAATCTCGTTTTCGTATAGATCATTCAATAAAGCAAGGAAGCGTTCTTTCACTTCTTCCTTGTTTGGAAGGCGAGCAAATACTTCTTGACCGATTAATCCAACGAATACACCGTGGATCGATTCATCGGCCACAATCTTCTTGATGATATCTGCTGATGCTACCATTTGTCCTTGGCCACATAACCATAATGGCAAGAAGAATCCGGAGTAGAATAAGAAAGATTCTAACAATACTGAAGCTGCTAATGCCATGAACAACTCTTCATCGCTAACTTTTTCCTTATCAATAGCACGGTAGTGCTTATCGATAGTACCAGCTTTATATTGTAAGAATTTATTTTGCGATACCCATCCGAATACATCGTTAATCTCGTTTGTTGTAGAAACAGTCGTAAAGATGGTAGAATAGGATTTCGCGTGGATGGCTTCCATCATACACATATACGATAATACAGCTTTGTTCTGTAAGGAGTCGATATGATCGATGATTTTAGGCATACCGGTATGCGATTGCAACGTGTCAAGAAGGGTCAATCCACCTAATGCTTTTTTGTAGCATTCCTTCATATCCCAGCTTAGGCCCTTCCAGCTATCGATATCTTTTGATGGGATGTACTCCGTATCAATCCAGAATTGTTTTATATTTTGCTCCCAGAACATTAGGGCGTAGTCGTTCTCTGGGGTATTCCAGTTTACAGCGGTAAATTGTTTGCTCATGTTTAATCGAATATCTTGGGTGAAAGAAGCTGAACTGATCTTGGACATGCCGCAATCAATTCAGCTCTTAGTATGTTTAAATACGGTTTGTTTGACGCCTTATGCCGAACAAGAGATACACTCTTCGATCGTCGATTTACGCGTTCTTGTGTAGTACAAGGATTTCAAACCCAGCTTGTGCGCATAGATATAGTACTTCGCTAAATCACGTGTTGAATCTTTTGAGTTGGTATGCAAGATGGTTGATACACCTTGGTCAATATGGCGTTGGATTACCGAAATTAATTTCAATACTTTCATCTGATCCATATCGTATGCCGACTTGAAGTAGAAGTAGTTGTCGTTTGTTAAATAAGGCATTGGGTAGTAGGTTGTACTATCGCCATACTCACGCACTTCAATAATGTCTACAATTGGCATCACCGAAGCCGTAGCATTCATGATGTAAGAAGTAGATTGGTTCGGCGCAATAGCTAAGCGGTAAGCGTGGTAAATACCATGCTCCTTCACTTGTGCTTTCAAGTTTTCCCAATCTTCAATGGTAGGTATGTGCACTCCTGCGAACAACTCTTTTACCTTTTCTGTTTTAGGCATATAGTCGCGGCTGGTGTATTTATCGAAGTAAGTGCCATCTGCATAGCCTGATTTCTCAAACCCAACGAAAGTTCTGTTACGTTCTTTAGCAATCTCCATTGATGCTTCTAATGAATAGTAGTTCATCATCATGAAGAAAGTGTTTGCGAAATCTAAAGCCTCAGTAGATTCATACATGATAAAGCTCTTCGCTAGGTATCCATGAAGGTTCATAGCGCCTAATCCTACCGAGTGTAATTCACGGTTTGCTTTGGCAATGGAAGGAACCATTTCGATATCCGTTACATCCGTTACTACAGTTAATGCACGCATAGCGGTTTTCACTGTTTCTTTGATGCGTTTATTGTCCATAACCGTTGCAACGTTCAAGGAACCAAGGTTACAAGAAATTCCGTAACGGATGGTATCTTCTTTACCGTAGATATTGATATCCGATACTTCGGAGATTTGCATAATCTCGGTACAAAGGTTGGAGAATTTTACGCGACCTAAGCCGTTCAATGCATGCTCGCGGTTGGTATTCTCCTTGAAGAAGATGTATGGGTATCCCGACTCTTTCTGTGTTTGAGCAATTTTCACCAATAGGTGACGGGCGTTGATTTTTTTCTTTTTAACGTTCGGATTGGTGATCAATTCATCGTACATCTCATCCATATCCAACTCATCTAGATATTGACCATACTCTTGCATTACCGTATGCGGATAAATTAAGTAGCAAGGCTCATCCTTCTCAGCTAATTCCATGAACTTATCCGGAACGATGATACCGATGGATAAGGATTTAATACGCACTTTCTCATCCACGTTGATCTTTTTACAGTCTAAGAACTCCTCGATATCTGAGTGGAAGATGTTTAAATATACGGCACCAGCACCTGGACGTTGTCCTAATTGGTTGGCATAGGAGAAGGTATCTTCCATGATTTTCATGATTGGAAGTACTCCACCTGCGCGACCTTCAACACCTTTGATCGCTTCGCCACGCGCACGGATTTTAGAGATATTGAAGGATACCCCACCACCGATGGAGGAAAGCTTCATCGCAGAGTCTACAGCGTAGCCAATACCGTTTAAGTTATCACCAATTTCATCTAAGAAACATGATACCAGTTCACCGGAACGTTTTTTACCGGCGTTCAAGAATGTCGGGGTAGCTGGCTGATACTCTTGATTGATCATGATTTCCGCATACTCGATAGCTTTCTGTACACCTTCTTCTCTTGCTAAGAATAAGGATACAGCAACAACGCGGTCTTCATAACGCTCTAAGAATTTCTCGCCAGAGTCATCGCGTAGGGCGTAGCTCTGGAAGAACTTAAATGCAGCCATAAAGGATTGGAAACGGAATTTCTTGGCGAATACATAATTGTACACTTCTTCCATTTGTTCGAAAGTAAACCATTGATAGAAATCAATGTAGTAGTTGTTTTCGATTAAATAGTCGACTTTTTCCTTTAGGGTGTAAAAGAATACGGTATTCTTATTTACATATTCCAGGAAATAGGCGCGTACAGCCTCTTTGTCTTTGTGAAGGCTGAACTCGTCATCATGTTTGATCATGATTTCGTTGTTAAGCAATATCCAGTTTTTCGCTACCTCGTTTGCTATCATAGTGCTGATTTTTGATGATGTCAATAAATTGGTTAATATCTTCCATAGTGCCAGAAAGTTCAAACTTCATGGCTAATGGGATGGCGTAATGGTCAGAAACCTTATCTGCGGCTACGGCGAAGTTCCTTCCCCAGTTGCGGTTTCCGCTGGAGGAGATGGAATAAAGCAATTCGCCGAATTGTTTGGCGAAGGCTTCCGTTTTATCTGGCACTTTCCCAAAGTTCGTGGTATAAGTCACCAGATGCCCTGCTTGGGTAATCTGCATACCCTCTTGAATACGGATGGCTGTCCATCCGGTAATTTGGATCACTTTGTTGATAAAGCGTTCCACGTTACCTGTTCGTGAGTCGTAATATAGATAGATCATTGGCTGGCGTTTTAAAGGGTTAACTTATAAAGCAATCTGATCTAATTCTGCCGGGTTGAAGCCAATGATTCTGTTTTTGATTTCGTCGTTTTCTAATACGATGACCGTAGGCACCGTTCGTACTTTAAACTTAACTGCTAATTCCGGCTCGTCGAATGGATTAATGGTTTCGTAGGCTATACCTTTGTTGTCGAGATATGCCGATACCTGTGCGCATGGTGCACAGTCATTTTTTTCGAATTTAATGATTCTTGCCATGTTATATTAAGATTTAAAGAAGCCAAACTGGAAAGTAGAGCTCTTTGATAAATAAAAAAACGTTTGATTTGAGAAGGCTGTATTCTCAAGTAGAACAAATATCCCATTTATTTCTTCAGGCAGTTAGTCATACTTTTCCACATTGTGAACAACAATCAGCTTAAAACACGCTTGGCAACACTCGCTTATTAATAAGCTATTGATTTTCAGCAGGTAGAAGATGTTGATAACTTGTCGAAGCCTTGCTGTAGCTAAGAAACTACATGTTTTTTTTCGGTTTTTTTATTGTCAAATTATCCTTCAGTAATTGTTAAATCAGCCTTAAAATGTATATATTCTACGGGCATAAAAATAACCGTATAAAGGAGGCTTTCCTGCCATGTAAAAGGATTGTCGCAATAAACAAAATATTCAGGGTAATTCTTAATTTTAGCCCATCCTATTTTTTGAAATATTACATTAACACGATTGATTATGAAAAATTATTTATGGTTGGTTTTTCTATTGCTAAGCCATATTGGCTTTGCACAGGAAAACTTAAGCTACCAAAAACCTTCGGCCGAGATTCTCGCACTTGCCGATTATGAACGGCCACCTTCCGTAAGCATCAGCCCCGATAAAAATTGGGTGGTCTTCTTGTATCGTCCCACGTATAAGAGTTTAAAAGATCTGGGACAATCGGAAACCCGCTTAGCCGGATTACGTATTAATGCGAAAACCGGTATGGCCAGCGATGAGGTATTCTTTAACAAGATGACCCTGCAATCTATTGATGGCAAGCAGGTTTTTAATAAACTGCCGCTTCCTAACAATCCACAGATTTCCAATCTTGCCTTCTCCCCAGATTCCAAGAAGTTAGCTTTTACTTTAACGGATGATCAAGGTGCGGCGCTGTATGTCATGGAGTTGGCAACACGGAAAGTTACACGTTTAACGCAGTATAAGTTAAATGCGATTTTGAACTCCCCATTTAGCTGGAACCGAAATTCAGACCGCCTTTTGGTGAGCTTCCGTATTGAACCAAGCGTAAAGAAGGATACCCCTGGTGGCGCATTACCAAGCGGACCTATTATCTCATCTAGCGATGGCCAAGTGTCGCAATTGCGCACCTACCAAGACTTATTGAAAACCCCAGAAGATGAAGCCGAGTTCATGGAATTGGGAACCTCAGAATTAAAATGGGTCGATCTAAGCGGAAATGTGAGCCCTTACAAGGAAGCCGATATGTATGTAGGCGCCAATTTTTCTCCGGATGGCAATTATGTGATGATTATGACCTTGAAAAAACCATTCTCTTATGTGGTACCGGTAAGCAGTTTTCCGATGGAAACCAATGTGTATGACTTGCAGGGCAAGTTGGTAAAAAAGGTAAATGAAACGCCTTTATTTGAAGTGATGCCGAAAGGCTTCTCTTCCGTTCGTGCGGGTAAGCGTGGCTTTAATTGGCGCCCAGATCAGGCTGCAACGCTTTCTTATGTAGAAGCTATCGACGGGGGGGATGCCAGCAAACCGGCAGAATTCCGTGATGAGCTTTTCAACTGGGTAGCTCCTTTTGATCAAGCGCCGAAATCCCTGATTAAATTAGCCGATCGCTTTGGCGGTGTCATCTATGGCGATGAAAACCATGCCTTGGTAAGCTCTCGCTGGTATGATACAAGAAATGTGAAAACCTTCTTAATCAACCCGAGCACGGGTCAGCAACAATTAATTGAAGACCGCAATAGCCAGGATGTTTACAACGATCCGGGAAGACCTTACATGGATAAGAACGCTTTCGGAACCTACAGCATGTACATCAAGAATAATAAGATCTACTACTTGGGTGCAGGATATACCAAAGAAGGGGAGTTTCCATTTATTGATGAAATGGACCTGAAAACCTTAAAGAAAAAACGCTTGTATACCGCGAAGGCATCTGATATGCAGGAGCGTATTTCTAGTATTGTGGATATGGCCAAAGGTGATATTATCGTTTCTTTACAATCGGCCAAGCAATTCCCGAACTATTACAGCAAAAACATTAAATCAGGCAAACAGAAAGCCATTACCAGCATTGAAAATCCATTCAAATCCTTGGATAATGTGCATAAAGAAGTGTTGAACTATAAGCGTAAAGATGGGGTCGCCTTATCCGGAACCTTATACTTACCGGCTAATTACGATAAGAATAGCCAAGAGAAGCTTCCTTTATTAATCTGGGCCTATCCGCAAGAGTTTAAGGATAAAAATACCGCTGGTCAAAGTACTGCTAATCCAAAAGAATTCACCTTCCCGAATTACGGATCCTTCGTTTATTGGGTAACTAAAGGCTATGCGGTGTTAGATGATGCAGCTTTCCCTATTGTTGGTGAAGGTAAGCAAGAACCTAACGATACCTTTATTCCACAGTTGGTGGCCAATGCAGAGGCAGCTATCGATGCCGTAGATCAGCTGGGTTATATCGATCGCAAGCGCGTTGCAGTTGGTGGGCACTCTTACGGTGCTTTTATGACGGCACACTTGCTGAGCAATTCCAACCTTTTTGCAGCCGGTATTGCACGCTCAGGAGCCTATAATCGGACTTTAACACCATTCGGTTTCCAAAGCGAACAGCGTAACTTCTGGGATGATCCGAAGCTCTACAGCACGATGTCACCGTTTATGAGTGCTGACCGCATGAAGACCCCGATGTTATTGGTGCACGGTGCTGCCGATAATAATCCCGGAACCTTCACTTTACAGACCGAGCGTTATTTCCAAGCCTTGAAAAACCTGGGAGCAAAAGTTCGTATGGTCATTCTTCCGCGCGAGTCGCATGGTTATGCCGCACAAGAGAACATCTTCCACCTCTTATGGGAGCAAGATCGCTTTTTAGAAAAATACCTTAAGAATGGGGGACAGGATAAGCAATAGTTCCAATACCCATTGAACAATAAAAACATCCCCCAGGATTTAGTCAAATCCTCGGGGATGTTTTTTTCTAGCTTAGTGTGCTATTATTTAGCAGCTTTTGCCTCCATACTCAAGCCATAATTTCCCCAAGCCATATGAATTTTTCCTGAAGCATCGGCAGAAATCTTTAATCGTTCCTGCGAACTGCTGAGGTTTTCATTCGGCACCTCCACTTTTAACACATCGTCTGCTTCGTTAAATTTTGTGCCCCATTGTTGCCAGCTTTTATTGAAAATCAAGGTGCTGTTTTGCTCACCCGGAATGACATTTAGGCCATATTTTCCCGCGGCTAGGGCTTGTCCATTAATCGTCACATCTTTATCAAAAGAAATGGTGGTCGTTTCATTGGCACCCGCACGCCAGCGTTCGCCTGGTTTCACAATATCCGTTCCTATGGTTCTTCCTTTTAGGGAAGGGCTACCATAGCGAATCTTGATATTCACGCCATCACTGGTCATGACCATGGAGCTATCTGCTGGACTGGCCACTTGTTTAGGCTTATTCATTTTCATTCCGCTGTTGCCGGTAGGTGGCACTTTGGGCATGGGTGGGGTCTGCGCATGTCCCATCAGGAACAATAACAGAAATGCGATTAGGAATGTTGCGTTTTTCATATTCCCTCCTTTGTTAGGTGTACTTCTATAGTACAATCTCACTTAGGAATTGTTTGTGTATTTTATTCTTAAAGTTTTCAGTGTCAATGCTTTTAAGGGGGCTGCTGCATGGTCGAATAAAAACAAAGCCCAAGCAGAAATCCTGCTTGGGCTTTGTGTATAGGGCTGTTTTTCCCTTTTATTACACCAGGTATTCGAATAAGGTTTGATCCTTATTCACCTCGATAAAGTCAAATTTATAGGCCTTCAATCTTTCAATTAAAGAAATATAGTCTTTCGGATCGTTCAGCTCAATACCAATCAGGGCTGGGCCGCGTTCGCGTTCCGTTTTCTTGATATATTCAAAGCGGGTAATATCATCTTTCGGACCCAATACCTCAGTTACCAACAGGCGTAAAGCACCTGGACGCTGCGGGAAGCGCACGATAAAGTAATGCTTAAACCCTTCGTAAAGTAAAGACATTTCCTTAATCTCGCTCATCCGATCGATATCGTTATTTCCGCCAGAAATAATGCAGACAACCTTTTTGCCTTTAATTTCTTCCTTATGGAAGGCTAGGGCCGCAATAGAAAGCGCCCCGGCAGGTTCTGCAACAATGGCATCCTTGTTATACAGCTGTAAAATCGTCGTGCAGATCTTGCCTTCTGGAATAGATTTTACACTGGTCAACAATTGACTGCTGATATCGTAGTTTAATTTACCGATTTTTTTAACGGCAGCACCATCCACAAACTTATTGATCTGATCCAATTCGAAGGGCTCGCCATGATCCAGTGCGGCCCGCATCGAAGGCGCACCTTCAGGTTCCACACCATAGCATTTTACCTGTGGTGCTACTTTATGCAAGTGATAACTCACCCCGGAGGATAAGCCTCCACCGCCAATAGGAATAAAGACTGCATCAACATCCGGTAAGTCTTCCAAAATTTCCACCGCTACGGTACCTTGGCCTTCAATAATCTTTAAATCATCAAATGGAGGAATGAAGGTCATGTTATGCTCGGCGGCATAGGCCAACGCACCTTTTTGACAATCGTCAAAGGTATCGCCGGTTAAGACGATCTCGATATTTCCATTTCCCCACATTTCGGTTTGGGTAATTTTCTGACGTGGGGTAGGCCCCGGCATAAAGATCACCCCTTTAATATCGAGCCGCTTGCAGGAAAGCGCAACACCCTGCGCATGGTTTCCTGCACTGGCACAAACCACCCCGCGAGATCGTTCTTCGGCAGTCAAGCTGCTGATTTTATTGAAAGCACCTCGTAATTTATAGGAGCGAACCACTTGCAGGTCTTCCCGTTTTAAGTATACCTCAGCGCCATAGGTTTCCGAAAGGTGATGGTTGTATTGCAAGGGAGTTCTTGTAACAACCTCTTTAATCCTATCTTTCGCTTGAACACTATCTATGGTTAAGGTTGATAAATCCAAACTCATTCGTTCTGATATTTTAGTATGTGTGGATAAAAAGGCTGGATGGCCAGCCTTTTTCATATTATTTCACTAAGGATAATAAATCCTCGTCGTTGATGTCTTTTTTAGCATCCGCCAAGGTTAAGAAACGTTGGTAGCAGTCAGATAGACTATCTTTATCTAGATTGTAACCTAGGCGCTCTAAATGGTGTTTTAAAGCATGGCGACCTGAGCGAGCCGTTAAGATGATGTCGGCTTCTTCCAAGCCTACATCTTCCGGACGGATAATCTCGTAGTTCTCTCTATGTTTCAAGAAGCCATCCTGGTGAATACCCGAGCTATGGGCAAAGGCATTGCGGCCCACAATTGCTTTATTGGGTTGCACCGGCATGTTCATCATCTCACTCACTTTGCGCGAGATGTAAGTAAACATACGGCTGTCGATGTTCGAGCTTACCCCACCGAAGGCTTGGTTATGCACTTTTAAAATCATAGCCACCTCTTCAAGGGACGTATTGCCGGCACGCTCGCCAATACCATTGATGGTACATTCTACCTGGCGGGCACCATTCTGCACGGCTGCGATGGAGTTTGCAGTCGCCAAACCTAAGTCGTTATGGCAATGCGCAGAAATAATCGCTTGATCGATGTTTTGCACATGCTCTTTCAAGTACTTTATTTTTGAACCGTATTGATCGGGTAAACAATAACCGTTGGTATCTGGAATGTTTACGACGGTTGCTCCGGCGCTAATTACAGCCTCAATCATCTGGGCTAGGAAAGCCAGATCAGCACGGCCAGCATCTTCCGCGTAGAATTCCACATCCTCCACATAAGATTTAGCATGTTTTACTGCGGCCACAGCACGCTCCAAGATTTCCTCGCGGGTACTGTTGAATTTGTATTTGATGTGCATATCCGAAGAACCGATACCGGTATGGATACGTGGTCTTTTTGCATATTGCAAGGCTTCCGCAGCGACATCAATATCGTTTTTATTTGCACGGGTCAATGCACAGATGATCACATCGTTTACAGCTTTAGAAAGCTCAACCACGGATTGGAAATCGCCAGGACTGGAAACAGGGAAGCCTGCTTCAATAATATCAACGCCTAAGCGCTCCAAATCTTTGGCAATTTCGACTTTCTCCGGCGTAGTCAATTGACAGCCCGGTACTTGTTCACCATCTCGTAAAGTAGTATCGAAAATGTATAAGTGATTAGGATCGTGTAACATATCGTTTGTATTTATGTTTATGCCTTGGTTAATTCTACTTGATAAATGCTAATACTTTAGCGCCCATTTCATTGGTTCCTAAAATCTTGTCGGCAGGAGTTTCTGCATTGGCGATGTCGCCTGTTCTCCAGCCTGCTTTTAGGGTGTCAGCAACGGCGTTGGTCACCGCTTTGGCCTCCTCTTGAAGACCGAAAGCAATATCCAGCATTAAAGCTGCCGATAGGATAGAGGCTAATGGATTCGCCTTGTTCTGGCCAGCGATATCATGTGCTGATCCGTGGATAGGCTCAAAGAAACCTGTACCATCGCCCATCGATGCCGAGGCCAACATGCCCATCGATCCGGCAATTTGAGAAGCCTCATCGGTTAAGATATCCCCGAAGAGGTTCGCCGTTAATACCACATCAAATTTCTTCGGATTCTTCACCAACTGCATGGCTGCATTGTCAATGAACATATGCTCCGTTTCTACATCCGGGTATTGTAAAGCCAGTTCTTGCACCACCTCACGCCATAGTCTGGACGTTTCCAATACATTAGCTTTATCTACCGAGCATAGTTTTTTGCTACGGGTTCTGGCGGCTTCAAAGGCTTTGCGGGCAATGCGCTCCACTTCATAACGGTGGTAGTTCATCAAATCGGAAGCGAAGGTATTATCCGCGTTGCGGTTCTTCTCGCCGAAATACACATCACCGGTCAGCTCACGGAAGAAAAGGATGTCTGTTCCACGTAAAACCTCTGGTTTTAGGCTAGAGGCATCCAAGAGTTCATCAAATAATAATATCGGGCGCAAGTTGGCATATAGGCCAAGCTCTTTGCGTATTTTTAACAGACCTTGCTCCGGGCGAACTTTCGCGGAAGGGTCATTATCATATTTAGCATGTCCAATGGCACCAAATAAAATCGCATCTGAAGCTTTTGCTTTCGCTAAGGTTTCATCTGGCAAAGGATTTCCGGTAGCTTCAATGGCAGTGTGGCCCATAATGGCCTCGTCAAAGGCAAACTCATGACCGTATTTAGCGGCAATAGCCTCCAAAACCTGCTTCCCCCAGGTCGTTACTTCCTGTCCAATTCCATCTCCCGGAATGATAAGAATGTTCTTTCTCATATACTATAAAACGTTTTCTACTTTATGTTCAATGGCTAGTACCTCGCCACGCTCTAATACAATTTTATGCTCCAGACAGCTCGGAAGCTGACTTTCGTAATGCCCCACATAAATCAGGGTTTTGCCATACTGGCACAGCTCATCTACCACATCGTTGAAGTAGCTGGCTTGCACGGTATCCAATCCCTGGCAGGGTTCATCCAACACCAACAGAGGCGGATTCTTAATAATGCTCCGGGCCAACATGGCCAGGCGCTGTTTGCCTAATGGCAAGGTATGTAGCAATTGATCCTTATGTTCGGTTAAATCGAAAAAGGCCATCAATTCCTCCATTTGTTTCTTTTCCTGAAACTTTACATCGATAAACCAACCGATGCTATCGTAAAAGCCAGATGCCAAGGTATGCCATACGGTGGCTTGCTGATCAAAATACCAATGCATCTCCGGCGAAATCATGCCGATTTTTTCCTTGATATCCCAAATGCTCTCCCCCGAACCACGGGCCTGTCCGAATAAATGAATATCCAAGCCGTAGGATTGCGGATGGTCGCCATTGATTAAGCTTAATAAGGTCGATTTTCCAGAGCCATTGGGCCCTTGTAACAACCATTTTTCACCCACTTTAACCGACCAGGAAACATCCTTCAATACTTCCTTCTCGCCATAGCGGATGTAAATATGCTTCAATTCCGCAACGTGGCTATAGGATGTTTCTGGCTTTTCTTTTAAGAAAGCCGGTAATTCTTTCTTCACCCGTTTTGCATCCTGACGAATGGCTTCCATGGAACTCACTTCTTCAATCTGGCCATCATGCAATTGGATATAGCGGTTGATGCATTTCGGAAGTTGCTGATCATTACTGATCAACATCATACTGATTCCTTCCGCGGCCAATTCATCCAGCCATTGGTTTAACACCTGGCGTGAATTTTTATCTAACCCGGTATAGGGTTCATCAATCAATAGCAACTGTGGTTTTTGCCACAAGCCTTTAATCAACTGCAATTTTTTATGCTCCCCGCTGGACAGCTCAATCAATTGCGATTCTTGCACATTCTCGAAACCGAAATCCTGAATACGCTGCTCGATGTCGGCAAAATCCAATCCTTCCTTCTGGGCAAAATGCAATAGCTCCGCTTTTACCGTCCAGGTATCATGACCCTGATGCCGGTTGTAGCGTTGCTGGTAATAAAAATTACGATCGCCTTCTAAGTTGGTGAATTGGTACCAATTGGAAATGTAAATCGCTTTCCGAACAAAGGAGCTGGACGGGTCGAAAGTAATATCAATCTGTCCAGTACCTTGTAGGATACCAGCAATTGCCTTGGCCAAGCTTGTTTTGCCCGAGCCCGAACGGCCGGCAATAACAACCTGATCACCCGCGGCCATCTCCCAGTTCAGCTGCTCTAAAACAACCTGATCCGGATAGCTAACATGAAGATCTTTAACTTGGACTCGAACTGGCATTATCTGTTTTCCTCGAAATTTTCGATCGCTTCGCGTTGACTTAAAATATAATCAATGTCATCATATCCATTGATTAAGCATGACTTCTTATACGGATTGATTTCAAAGATGAATTCATCACCGGTTTCCTCGATACGAATGGTCTGTGCTTCCAGATCAATCGCCAATGCTGTTGCCGGATTGGCAAATACCTGCGCAAAAATCTTTTCTAAGAACTCCTCAGGAACCGTAATCGGTAATACGCCATTGTTTAAGGCATTTCCTTTGAAGATATCCGCAAAGAACGAACTCACCACCACATCAAAGCCATAGTCTTGAATCGCCCATGCCGCATGCTCTCTGGAAGAGCCACAGCCGAAGTTTTTACCGGCCACCAAAATCTTACCTTGGTAAGTCGGGTTGTTCATCACAAAGTCAGCCTTGGGCTGCTCATTGCTATCGAACCGCCAGTCACGGAATAAATTATTACCAAAACCTTCCCGGGTTGTTGCTTTTAGAAAGCGTGCCGGAATAATTTGGTCAGTATCTATATTTTCTATCGGTAGTGGAACTACGCGAGAGGCTAATTTTTCAAATTTTTTCATCCTTATCTTATTACACCAATTCTCTTACATCAACAATTCTTCCGGTCACGGCTGCCGCGGCCGCGGTAAGCGGACTTACCAGCATGGTGCGCGCATTAGGCCCTTGACGGCCTTCAAAGTTGCGGTTCGAGGTGGATACACAATATTTTCCTGCTGGAATTTTATCCTCGTTCATCCCCAAACATGCCGAACAACCAGGCTCACGCAACATAAAACCAGCGGCTTCAAATACCTTGTCGATACCTTCTAGCTTTGCTTGGGCTTCAACTTGCTTCGATCCCGGTACAATCCAAACCTCTACATTATCTGCTTTTTTCTTCCCTTGCACAAAGGCTGCAACCTGACGTAGGTCTTCAATGCGCGAGTTGGTGCAGCTACCAATAAACACATAGTCTACAGGTTTGCCCAATACAGCTTCGCCATCGTGGAAACCCATATAGTCAAGCGCTTTTTGGAAAGAAGGCTGCTCATTCTCCGGTTGCGATGAAGTGGTAGGAATTTCTTGGGTAATTCCGATGCCCATACCTGGATTAGTACCGTAGGTAATCATCGGTTGAATATCTGCGGCATCGAAGGTTAATACCGAGTCGAATTGCGCATCTTCATCGGAATAAAGGGTTTGCCAATAGGCCAAGGCTTTATCCCATTCTTCTCCTGCTGGAGCAAACTCACGGCCCTTCACATAATCGAAGGTAGTCTGATCCGGAGCAATTAATCCACCACGAGCACCCATCTCGATACTCATGTTACAAATGGTCATACGGCCTTCCATACTCAAGGAGCGAATGGCCGACCCTGCATATTCCACAAAATAGCCCGTACCACCGGCTGCTGATATTTTGGAAATAATGTACAGGATAATATCTTTTGCACCGACACCTTTACCCAACTCTCCGTTCACCTCAATCTTCATGGTCTTCGGCTTTTGTTGTAGTAAACATTGGGTCGCAAAAACCTGCTCTACCTGCGAAGTACCTATACCGAAGGCAATGGCGCCAAAAGCACCGTGCGTAGAGGTATGGCTATCGCCACATACCATGGTTTTTCCAGGTTGGGTAATGCCTAACTCTGGCCCAATTACATGGACAATACCCTGGTAAGGGTGGCCTAAGCCGTAAAGTTCAACACCAAATTCTTTGCAGTTTTTTGTTAGCATATCCACTTGGTAGCGCGATAGCTCTTCTTTAATAGGAAGGTGCTGATCCAAGGTTGGCACGTTGTGGTCAGCGGTGGCTATCGTTTGTTGTGGACGGAATACCGGTAGTCCTCTTTTGCGTAATCCATCGAAGGCCTGTGGTGAGGTCACTTCATGGATAAGGTGGGTATCGATATATAAGATATCCGGGAACCCCTCTTGACTCTTGACGACATGCGCATCCCAAATTTTTTCTACTAATGTTTTTCCCATTGTTCCTAAAAATACTGTTTGGTTTTATAATTATGAATGGGGTAAAATTAAAATATGGTAATTTTACCCCATTATTGGCTATCTAATTTACGAAAAATTAAATAGTTTTAATAGCTTTCATCGCAGTCATCGCTTTTCGTAATTCTTTACCCACGATTTCTACTTGGTGATTGCGTAAGATATCATTTACCTGAACTAAAGTAATGTTATCTACAGCGCCACTTTTTCCTTCATTGAAGTTTTTACCTACAACGTCGGTATCCACTTTGGCCATAAAATCTTTCAATAATGGCTTACATGCTTGGTCGAATAAGTAACAACCATATTCTGCCGTATCAGAAATAACACGGTTCATCTCGAATAATTTCTTACGCGCAATGGTGTTCGCGATAAGTGGTGTTTCGTGTAAGGATTCGTAATATGCCGACTCCGGTTTAATACCAGCTTCAACCATCGTTTCGAAAGCTAACTCTACACCGGCACGCACAAAAGCTGACATCAATAAGTAGTTGTCAAAATATTCCTGATCGTCAATTTTAACATCACCTGCTGGCGTTTTCTCAAAAGCCGTTTCGCCCGTCTCTGCGCGCCATTTCAAAAGGTTCGCATCGCCGTTTGCCCAGTCTTCCATCATCGTTTTGCTGAATTCACCCGACATAATATCGTCTTGGTGTTTTTGGAATAAGGGACGCATGATATCTTTTAATTCCTCCGACAATTGGAAGGCTTTTACTTTTGCAGGGTTGCTTAAACGATCGAACATACCGCTTACACCACCGTGTTTTAAGGCTTCTGTAATTACCTCAACACCGTATTGCACTAATTTCGCCGCATAGCCTGGCTCAATTCCTTTTTCAATCATCTTGTCGAAAGATAGGATAGAACCGGTTTGCAATAAACCACAAAGGATGGTTTGCTCGCCCATTAAATCCGATTTTACTTCCGCTACGAAAGAAGACTTAAGCACACCTGCACGGTGACCACCGGTGCCTACACAGTATGCTTTTGCTTCGGCCCAGCCTTTTCCTTGTGGGTCGTTTTCTGGGTGAACCGCAATTAAGGTCGGTACACCAAAGCCTCTAAGGTATTCAGCACGAACCTCTGAACCCGGACATTTTGGAGCAACCATAATCACCGTAATATCTTTACGGATCTGCATGCCTTCTTCCACAATGTTAAAACCGTGAGAGTAGGATAGGGTAGCACCTTCTTTCATCAAAGGCATTACGGCGTTTATTACAGAAGTGTGTTGCTTGTCTGGCGTTAGGTTGATTACTAAATCCGCCGTAGGAATAAGCTCTTCGTAGGTTCCAACTTTGAAGTTGTTATCTGTAGCATTTTTCCAAGAATCTCTTTTTTGTTCAATAGCTTCTTTACGTAAGGCGTAAGATACATCCAAACCGCTGTCTCTTAAGTTCAAGCCTTGGTTTAAGCCTTGAGCACCGCATCCTACGATTACGATTTTTTTACCTTTTAAAGCATTTACGCCATCGGCGAAGGCCGATGAATCCATAAATTCCGCTACACCTAATTGGTTTAATTGCTCTCTAAGAGGTAATGTGTTGAAATAATTTGCCATTGTAATACTGTTTAAAATATTTTTCTTTTCAGATTTGGTTATAGATTATTGTTGATTATGCGTTTTTGGGCTACTGCATATCCGAAATGCAGGTTGTCATGGCCGATAGAAGTCGTCAATACATCTTCGATGCTATTCATCGTAGCACCGTAAGTTGCCGTGTCATAAGCCGTAATGATGTCAAACACCCCAGCTTTATAGTCGTTTTCTATCGCGTCAATACTGGAAAGGGCAATGGCTTTCAATTCATCAACTTCGGCCTGCTCTACAAAATAGGTGGGCTTCGTACCTTTGGCATAGGCATCCACATATTTCACCCAGCTAACCCCTTCCTTAATGCCGGTACGGGTATAGCACAGGGTTTGGCTACTTACCACAATATGGCCGAAGTTCCAGATAATATTATTATTGAACCCTTCGGGAATGCTGTTAAGTTGCGCTAAGCTCAGGCTATCCACAAGTTGGATAAAAGCTTGACGGCTTTCTTTGATAAATTTGAAAACTGATTCCATTTCTTCCTTTCCTTATTTTTGTTATTACATCGTAAATACATCGTCACGCTGATCCAAGAACTCGTTCTCTACGATTTCCTGACCAGGTTCTTCACGTTCAAACTGTTTTATCTTGGCGTGGAAGCCTGCGCTATCTTTGATAATCGCAATACGGGCACCGCGAACAAACTCAATCAGGTTATATTTTCCTAACTCTTCCGTTAAGCGGTCGATTTCCTCCCGGTGGCCTGCCGTTTCAAAGACGATATAATCGTTACGGATAACCACTACATTGGCACCATATTGACGCAATAGGCGCTCGACATAGGCTTTCTCGGCAATCACATCCGCCGGAACTTTGTAAAGGGCTTGTTCTTGCCAAATCAACTCCTCATTGGTGTTGAAGTAGGCTTTTAATACCTCCACTTGTTTCTCGATCTGACGGCATAATTTACGCACCACCTCTTCCGATTCTGAGATCAGGATGGTGAAGCGGTGAATGCCTTCCACCTCCGAAGGGGAGGTGTTGAGGCTTTCAATATTTATTTTACGACGGGAAAAGATACCGGTGATGCGGCCGATCATCCCGATCGAATTCTCCGTATATACGGTTATGGTAAATTCCTGTTTTTCCATTTTTACTTCAATCTAATTTCAGAAACGCTTGTTCCTTGTGCAACCATTGGGAAAACGTTGTTTTCTTTCCCTACCATCACTTCTAATAAATAAGATCCGTCATGCTCTAGCATGGTTTTCAAGGCGCCTTTTAAATCCTTACGCTCGCAAACCTTCGCCCCATCAATGTAATAGCCTTTGGCTACGGCTACAAAATCAGGACTGGTGATATTCACAAAGGAATAGCGGCGGTCGTTGAATAATTGTTGCCATTGGCGAACCATGCCTAAGAATTCGTTGTTCAGAATTAAGATTTTCACCTTCGCCCCAAACTGCATAATGGTTCCCAATTCCTGAATGGTCATCTGGATCCCTCCATCACCAATAATGGCAATCACATCCCGATCTGGTGCACCATACCACGCGCCGATGGCTGCCGGTAGGCCGAAGCCCATGGTACCTAGTCCGCCGGACGTTACGTTGGATTTGGATTGTTTGAAGTTGGCATAACGACAGGTCACCATCTGGTGCTGACCCACGTCGGTCACAATAACCGCATTTCCGCCGGTCAGTTCGTTCAGTTCTTTAATCACCTCACCCATGGTCATGATATCGGAGGTAGGGTTTAGCTCATCAAAAATAACTTCCTTCACTTCCTCTTTCTCCAATTCGCGGAATTGTTGTAACCATTCGCTATGGTCCACCTTATCGAGTAAGGCCGTCAGCATAGGCAAAGTTTCTTTACAATCGCCCCAAACCGGTACGGTTGTTTTTACGTTCTTATCGATTTCTGCCGGGTCAATGTCTAAGTGAACAACTTTCGCTTGTTTTGCATATTTATCTAAACGGCCGGTTACACGGTCGTCAAAACGCATCCCCACCGCAATTAGTACATCACACTCATTGGTCATCACGTTTGGTGCATAGTTACCATGCATACCCAACATGCCTACGTGTAAAGGGTGCTCGGTTTCTAAGGCGCTCAATCCCATTACGGTCGCTGCCGAAGGGAATCCTCCCTTTTCAATGAAGCGTTTGAACTCCTGCTCCGCTTTTCCTAAAATGATACCCTGACCGAATAATACAAACGGTTTTTTGGCCGAATTGATCAGTTTCGCAGCCTCCTCCACATACTCTTTACGAATAATCGGAGTAGGGCGGTAAGAACGAATATGGTTACACTTCTCGTAGCCTTCATAATCGAAAAGCTGGATCTGTGCGTTCTTGGTAATATCTATTAATACTGGACCTGGACGTCCCGTCTGCGCAATGTAAAAGGCCTTCGCTAAGACACTTGGAATTTCATTGGCATCGGTTACCTGGTAGTTCCACTTGGTAATCGGTGTGGTAATATTGACGACATCAGTTTCTTGAAAAGCATCCGTTCCTAACAGGGAGGCAAAAACCTGTCCTGTAATGCAGACCACAGGGTTACTGTCGATCATGGCATCGGCCAATCCTGTTACCAGGTTGGTAGCTCCCGGACCACTTGTTGCAAAAGCCACACCCACACGTCCTGATGTACGTGCGTATCCTTGTGCAGCATGAATTCCACCTTGCTCGTGACGCACCAAAATATGCGTCAACTTCTCATTGTAATCATACAATGCGTCGTAGATTGGCATAATTGCGCCACCTGGATAACCGAATACGGTATCCACTCCCTCGTGGATCAACGCTTCTAATACCGCCTGCGACCCACTAATCTGCGTGTTTGCCGCAATGGTTTTCGCTTGCAATGTTTCCGTTTTTTCAAGTGTACTCATGGTTGATTTAGTATTTAGTATGGAGTATTTAGTAGTTAGATCGTTGGGCGAGTATTTAGTATTTAGTACTTAGTATTTAGAACGTGGAAGTTTTAAATATATACTTCATGCTAAGTAATTGTCCTTCGTCGTAACGGTTTGCTTATTAATACTCCAAAATTTTTGTTTTTATTTTTTACTTGAATTTTATCTCTCTAAATAGTTAGTTCCAAATGCTGTAGTGTTAGTCATTATTAGTCTTTGTCTTAGATCTAGAATTAGTAAGCCGTGCTATTCTCTAAATTCTTTCCTTTCTTATTTTCAACCGAGGTCTAAATACTAAGTACTATATACTATATACTAAGTACTATATACTCAACCCACGGTCTAAATACTAAGTACTAAATACTAACTACTACAAAAAATCTACTCATCCGTCACACAACCCTGGGATGCATTTGCCACGGTCTTCGCGTATTTATACAACACGCCTTTGCTGACTTTCAGGGCGGGTTGGCTCCAGTTTGCGCGGCGAGCCGCAATCTCGGCTTCGTCGACTTGCAGGTTGATGCTGTTGTTGACGGCGTCGATTTCAATGATATCATCGTCTTGCACTAAACCGATCAATCCACCTTCGTAAGCTTCCGGGGTAATGTGTCCAACGACAAAGCCGTGGGTACCGCCCGAGAAACGACCGTCTGTAATCAAGGCTACCGATGATCCTAAGCCTGCACCAATTATAAGGGAGGTAGGTTTCAACATTTCGGGCATGCCTGGGGCACCTTTCGGGCCTTCATTCTTGATGACCACTACGTCACCCGATTTAATTCTTCCGCTGGCAAGGCCGTTTACGAGGTCATGCTCTCCGTCGAAAACGCGAGCCGGGCCGGTGAATTTTTCACCTTCTTTACCCGAGATCTTCGCTACAGAACCTTGTTCTGCTAAGTTTCCGTAAAGGATTTGCAAGTGACCCGTTTGCTTAATTGGCTTATTCAATGGCTGAATAATAGGCTGGTTGTAATCCATTATCGATTTTACATCCGCCAAGTTTTCGGCCATGGTTTTTCCTGTTACGGTTAAGCAGTCGCCATGCAATAGACCTTCATCTAATAAATAGCGCAATACCGCAGGGATACCTCCGTATTGGTGCAGGTCTTGCATCAGGAATTTACCCGATGGTTTAAAGTCGGCCAATACCGGGGTTTCATCCGACATGCGTTGGAAATCATCCGGCGTAATATCTACGCCTACCGATTTACCCATGGCAATAAAGTGCAATACCGCATTGGTGGATCCACCAAGGATAACAATCGCACGCATGGCGTTTTCAAAAGCCTTACGCGTCATAATATCCGACGGCTTAATATCTTTTTCTAAGAGGATGCGGATGTATTTACCCACTTCCAAACATTCGTTTTTCTTTTCTTCGGAGGTCGCCGGGTTTGAAGAGGAGTAAGGTAAGCTCATCCCCATGGCTTCAATGGCCGAGGCCATGGTATTGGCGGTATACATACCCCCACATGCGCCGGCTCCCGGACAGGTATGACGAATCACCCCGTCGTAATCTTCATCAGAGATGGTGCCTGCGATTTTCTTACCTAAGGCTTCAAAGGCCGAAACAATGTTTAGCTCTTCGCCTTTATAATGGCCCGGAGCAATTGTTCCTCCGTATACCATTATGGCAGGGCGGTCTAAACGTCCCATCGCCATAATAGCGCCGGGCATGTTTTTATCACAGCCAGGAATAGCCACTACGCCATCGTAGTATTGTCCGCCGCAGATGGTCTCGATACTGTCGGCAATCACATCGCGTGATACCAAGGAGTAGCGCATTCCGTCTGTTCCATTACTCATACCATCACTGACGCCAATGGTACCAAAAGTCAACCCGACCAGGTCACTGTTCCAAATGCCTTTTTTCACGATTTGCGCCAAATCGTTTAGGTGCATGTTACAGGTGTTCCCATCGTAGCCCATACTGGCAATACCGACCTGTGCTTTTTCCATGTCTTGGTCGGTGAGCCCAATACCATATAGCATGGCTTTGGCTGCTGGTTGTGTCTGATCTTGCGTAAAGATGCGACTGTACTTGTTGATCCCCTTTTCGTTATCAGATGATGACTTCATAATTCTCTTGCTCTAATACTAAGTTTTTATATTTTCGTTGGATAGATGCGCCAATGCTGTCTTCCCAGGCCTCTGGGTACAACACATGGTCTACTTGTTTAATACCGATAATGCCAGCTGCGGTGCCGCTTAAGAAGGCAGAGTCAGCCTGGTAGACATCCTGTGGTGTAAGGCGTTTTTCGATGATATCGAAATTCAGGCCTTTACAGATGTCGATGACTGTTTGTCGGGTAATACCCGGGAATATATTGCCCAATGGGGGCGTGTAAATTTTAAAATCTTTCTCAATAAAGAGGTTCTCACTGGATGCCTGGGCAACAAAGCCTTCCTGATCGACCAATAAAGCCTCATCAAAGCCGTGTTGAATGGCATCGCTGGTAGCCAAAATGGAATTGATAAACTGACCGGATACCTTCGCATCAACAGGGAAGGACTTCGGATTGGGCCGCTCGATCTTGGAGATGTTTACTTTAACCAGGTTCTGCCCTAAATAAGGACCCCATTCCCAAGCCGCAATCATGATGTTTGCTGAGCTTGCCGTGGTCAGGTGCATGTTGGAACCGGAGTAGATTAACGGACGGATATACGCTGCCCGCAGGTTGTTCGCTTCCAACAGTTCGTAGGAGCGCTCAATCAGCTCGCGGTTGTTCCAGGTATAAGGCAAGCCAATGGCTTTGCAAGAGTGCTGTAAACGCTCGAAATGCTCTTCCGCTTTGAAGATGCGCGTACCATTATGGGTACTGTAAGCCCGTAGTCCTTCAAATGCGCCGTAGCCATAATGTAGCGATTGGCCAAACAGGTCGACCCCAGCGTTACTCGCTTTCACGAATTCGTTGTTTAAGTAAATCAGGGTGTCTTGATTATAATACTGCATATGCCTAGCTTTTGGGGTAATGAATTCTACTTAATTTTCGTTTTACACTTTCCTTGCATAATTTACTTTGTAAGATACTCGGATTTCAAATTTCCTACAATAGGCAAACAAAGTATTTTGATAAAGTTTTTTATTTGGTTGATTTAAAATTAACAATATTAAATTTTATTAAACTGGTTATTTTATCGATTTTAATTTTGACGTTGGTAGACCAAAATTAAAATTGGTATATCTTTAAGAATTCTTCACTTTTTGAAAAAGGGTGAAAATTCTTCCTAAAACGGGCGGAAGCTCGGAAAAACTTGCAAAAAAATAGCCCTTAGAACTTGAAGTTTTAAGGGCTACATTATCGTTATTTTATCTATCTATTCTCCGGCAATTCCTTCCGCTAAAATGATGATTTTGTTGTCCTTTACTTCAACCACACCACCTTTAATAATAATGACTTGTTCGTCATTATTATTTTTAATAATGACCTTTCCATCATCCAGCGTAGATACAATAGCCGCGTGGTCCTTCAAAATCTGAAAGGATCCTGCAGAACCTGGTACAGTTACCGCGGTAACTGGTCCTTCGAAGGCTAATTTATCTGGAGTAATAATTGTTAAATTCATGGATGTGTTGTATGTAGTATTTAGTAGTTAGTATTTAGTATTTAGACCTTGGTGTTGTGTATATAGTACTTGTTTGTTAGACTTTCGTATTTAGACCTTGCTGCTTAATACTTGGACCTATAACTACTTTTTACTTTTGTTTTTATCGATATGCTGGAATTAAATAATACGTAGTTCGCGTTGAAGTTCTCTTTTAATGACGAACTACGTATTACTTATTTTTATGCTTTGGGGCAATTTAAGTTTTTTGCTTGAGTAATTCGTCTTTGCATTAAGTTATTCCGATTTAGGTCTAACTACAAAGTACTCATTACTCACTACTCAACCTATACTGCTTCCGCTAATAATTTTTTACCTTTTTCGATGGCGTCTTCAATGGTACCTACCAAGTTGAAAGATGCTTCTGGGTATTCATCTACTTCACCGTCGATGATCATGTTGAATCCTTTGATGGTGTCTTTGATGTCTACTAAACAGCCTTTTAAGCCTGTAAATTGCTCTGCAACGTGGAACGGTTGAGATAAGAAACGTTGAACACGACGTGCGCGGTGTACCGTTAATTTATCTTCCTCAGAAAGCTCGTCCATACCTAAGATGGCGATGATATCCTGAAGTTCTTTGTAGCGTTGAAGAATTTCTTTTACACGTTGCGCGGTGTTATAGTGCTCTGCGCCTAAAACTGCTGGAGAAAGGATACGTGAAGTAGAATCCAAAGGATCTACCGCTGGGTAAATACCTAACTCAGAAATTTTACGTGATAATACGGTTGTTGCATCTAAGTGGGCAAAGGTTGTCGCCGGTGCAGGGTCAGTTAAGTCATCCGCAGGTACATAAACCGCTTGTACTGATGTAATGGAACCGTTTTTAGTCGAAGTAATACGCTCTTGCATTAAACCCATCTCGGTAGCTAGGGTAGGTTGGTAACCTACAGCTGAAGGCATACGACCTAATAGGGCGGATACTTCTGAACCTGCTTGGGTAAAACGGAAGATGTTATCGATAAAGAATAATACGTCACGTCCTTGGCCATCGCCTTCGCCGTCACGGAAGTATTCTGCAATTGTTAATCCTGATAAGGCAACACGCGCACGCGCACCTGGAGGCTCGTTCATCTGACCGAATACAAACGTACATTTAGATTCTTTCATCAATTCTAAATCTACCGTATTCAAAGGCCATTCGCCTTTTTCCATGCCTTCCATGAAATGCTCACCGTATTTAATAATACCGGATTCCAACATCTCACGTAATAAGTCGTTTCCTTCACGAGTACGCTCACCAACACCCGCAAATACCGATAGACCACCGTGGCCTTTCGCGATGTTGTTGATCAACTCCTGGATTAATACGGTTTTACCAACACCGGCACCGCCGAACAATCCAATTTTACCACCTTTAGCGTAAGGCTCTAATAAGTCGATAACTTTAATTCCTGTGAAAAGAACTTCTGTTTCTGTCGATAGATCCTCAAAGCGTGGAGGTACGTTGTGAATAGGACGACCGTTTGCTTTGTCCAAACTTTTAATACCGTCAATTGGATCACCAACAACGTTGAATACACGGCCTTTAATTTCTTCGCCAATCGGCATTTTGATAGGAGCGCCGGTATCAATTACTTTCATACCACGTACTAATCCTTCGGTAGCATCCATTGCAATCGTACGAACACGTTCCTCACCTAAGTGCTGTTGAACCTCTAATACAATGCGTTGTCCATTTTCTTTCTCAATGTACAAGGCATCATAAATCTTAGGAAGATTTTCATTGTCGGCAAAGTTGACGTCAACTACTGGGCCGATAATCTGCGCTATTTTACCAATATTGGGCATATTATAGGGACTAAAATTTATATTTCTATTTCCATACAGCTATTTTACACGCTGTATTTCGGAATGCAAAAATAAGTTTTATCTCCTTAAAACCAAAAGACAAGTGCTAAATAAATTTATATTTTTTTGAAAATGCGAGGAAAGGCTGTTAGGATGCTATTTAAGGCTATTTAAAGCCTTGATTTTTTGACTGATATCGATAATATTATGGCGTTTTCAGCTTGTTGCTAAAGGGTGTGTAACAGGAAGTTGGAGGAAGCGTTGCGCAGTCGCTTGATTTTGCTAAGCGAAGTTTAAGGGAAACTGTAGGATTTATGGGAGAGCTGGGCTAGGCTGGTTGGCTCTTTATGGCAGGCTTCTTCGGCTAAAGGCTGAGGATGCTTTTGTTCTCTGCCCTTTTACTTCCCTTTCACAGCCGTATTAATCCCCTTTGCAATGGGAGAGGATAGGGGAGAGAAAGGGGATTTGGAGGGGGGAGTATTGGCAGGGAAGGATACATGAGTTAGCTAAGGGCTGTCCAAATTCTAGCGCGCCTTAATCGCGGTAATTTCCCTCGTGTAGGGGAAGCTCTTATAAATTAAATTTTTTGACTTTAAGGGATTTTTTCTATTATTGAAGAATACGCTATAAACGCTGCTAGCAAGGATTTCATTTTTTTAAGGTGAAAAAGGAAGATCAAGATTTGGTAAACGGTATCAATGATGCTAATCCAGAAGCTTTTAAACGCTTGTTTGATAGCTATTGGAAAAAAATATATAGACTCGCCAAGCAAAAGCTAGCCAATGAAGAGGATGCCTCCGATATTACACAAGACGTTTTTTATGTTATTTGGAAAAATAGAGGATACTGGCAGGTCAAGAATCATATTGAAGGATATTTAACCTCTATGCTCCGCCATAAAATTTATGACTTTTATGCTAAAAGAGATAAACTTCCTGTCTTCGTGCCGCTTGATGATCAAGAAGAATATTGGGATTATAATTTCGCTGAAAGTACTCGTGAGGATTATACCGAAGAAAATCTGCTTGTGCGTAAGGAGATAGATGCGATGCCGGAAAAGATGAAAGAGATATTTTTGTTGAGTCGATTTGAAAACCTATCTGCCCTCCAAATTGCAGAGAAATTAGGTATTTCTGTGCAAACCGTGAGAAACCAAATTTCAAGTGCCTTAAAACGTCTTCGAGATCGCTTTGGTAATAAAACCACCTGGTTATTATTTTTGTTTTTCATCCATTGGTAAGCTCTTTTACCGAGGATTTACTTCCTTTCCAATAATTTTTTCATTTTTTTTCATTTGCTATAGTATGTTTTTCAAAAAAGACAGACTATACCTGTAGACCCTGAATTATATATGATAAACCTATTTCAAAAAAATCAAGACCGTAAGAAGAAACAGCAGTTGTGGCGTGGAATTGTGATGCGGGCACAACAAGATGGGGATTCGAGTTTAAATCATCTTCTCGAGGATGCGGAAGTTGGTTCGGCTAAAACGCCCTGGATGGTCGCGGCAGCCGTTGCCTGTGTATTCCTTGTGCTAGGCCTATGGTTTATAAACAGTCCATCTTATTTAAAGGAACCTGAGTTAAAAACGGTTTTTGCAGATACAGCCTCGATTTCAAAATTGGTATTGGCCAATGGCGATACCATTTTATTAGATAACCTAGAAACGGTAACAGCGGAGCTGGCCAATGTGATGGACGAGCATGGACAGTTGGATTTTAGAAAATGGAACGTAGATAGCCCGCTTGGAAAAGAACAATGGATAGAAACAGGTAGAGGACGCCAACAACAGGTGATATTGGCCGATGGAACAGCCGTTTGGTTAAATGCATTCTCCAAAATTACTTTTCCGGCCAGCTTCGAAGGGGATACTAGGGAGGTACAGGTGGAAGGCGAAGTATACTTTGAAGTCGCGCCTAATAAAGAGAAGCCTTTTATCGTACATACCCCACAACAACAGGTTCGAGTGTTAGGTACTCATTTTAATACACGCAATTACGCTAACGAGCAAATGGGGTCAGTTACCCTATTAGAAGGGAAAGTGGAAATCAGCAACGCACAGCAAAAAGCGCTACAGTTGGCCCCGGCGGAACAGTTTGTGTCGAATAAAACCCAAGGCACCCAATATGTACAGCTGTTACAAAATCCGACTGCTGTAGTTGCCTGGAAAGAAGGTGACTTTTATTTCGAAGATGCCAGTCCGCAAATGATTATTCAGGAATTGGAACGTTGGTATCCTGTAAAAATTAAGTTAAAGGAGGCTGATAGGGGCAAGAAAATTTCCGGACGGATAAAAAGAAAAGGTTCTATGCAGGAAGTGGTGGATATGCTGCACTTCTTTGACATCGACTTGTTAATTCAAAAAGAAGAATAACCATCAAATAAATCAAATCAACAAATACACCAAAACCACTAAAAAATTATGAAGTATTTTTTTAAAAGAGTCCCGATTTCACCGTGGGGACTAGGGGTTTCTATCTGCTTATTATTGCTGTTGCAAAGCTTACAAGTAGGGGCACAAATTCGGGTGTCAGCGGGCGAAAAGTCTATTGTAAGCATCTTTAATCAGATAGAAAAACAAACCAATTATGTTTTTCTTTACGATAAGGAGGTAACTCAGATTCCAAATCTTACCTTCTCCTGCGCAAGTTGTCCCTTAGCACAGATTATTCGGGAACTGGAAAGTAAAACGAATTTAGAGTTCAAGATTTCTGGCCAGCAAATTCTGGTGAAGAAGAAGGTAGAAAAGAATGAGTCAACGGATAGGGAGATGATGAAATTAACACCTTCCAAGCAAGATACCATCCATGGGCGGGTGGTCAATGAAGATGGAAAGCCTATTATTGGTGCGACAGTGCTCATTAAGGGAACCCGGATCGGAACAGCAACGGATCAAGCCGGTACCTTTAAAATGCTCAAGTTAGAAAATGCCAAAGAAATTGAAGCGAATTCCTTGGGATACCATCCTGAAGTGATCCAAGTGGGGAACCAAAAACAACTATTAATCCGCCTGCGGATGAAGGCCCAACAGATTGAGGATGTATTGGTTTCCACGGGTATTCAAAAGCGCGAAAGAAGCAAACTAGTCGGTAATATTTCTTCTATCAAAGGGGAAGATTTGGAAGGTGCTGGAATTACCAGTATTGATAAAGCCTTGCGTGGGAAAATGACCGGTGTTTATGTGCGTTCGAATTCAGGCCGTCCAGGAGAAACAGGGTCGATTATCATCCGAGGAAGTAATACCATGACGGGGAGTGCCGAGCCTTTAATTATCCTCGATGGGATGCCTTTGCAAACTGGCGATGTGGCGGGTATGGACAAGACCAATTCAAATATTAATAACCTACTCACCAACGGAATTGGAAATATCCCTCCTGAAGATATTGCGACCATAGATATTTTACGCGATGCAACGGCGGCCTCCATTTATGGTGCGCGTGCTGCCAATGGCGTTATTGTGATCACGACCAAAAGAGGTGAAGCTGGTAAAGATTATATCAACTACAGTACGAAGCAAGGGCTAACGATGCGACCGATTAATACCTTCAATTTTATGAATTCGCAGGAAAAGATCGCATTTGAACGTCAGATTTATGGTGATTTTCACCCCGTATATGGTGGACGCGTTAATCAATTGCTCTATCAGGCTGACAATGGAAACCTGAGTCGGGAAGAAGCCGAAGCACAAATAAATGCCTTAGCAGCAATTAATACGGATTGGGTTGATGTGCTTTATGACCACGCTTATCAACAGTCGCATAACATCGCGATGAGTGGCGGAAGTACCAAATTACAATATAATGCATCCTTAAATTATCAGGATGCGAATGGAACCTTAATGGAGAATCAGTTTAAGCAAGGTGGAATGAATTTGAAACTGACAAGAAACATTAATGATCGCATTTTAATCGACTTTAATATCAATTCCACGATCAAGAAAAATAGAGAAGGACAATCTAACCAGGATCCCTTTCGCTATGCACTGTTTGCCAATCCATATGAACAACCATATTTACAAGATGGTTCTTTCGCATGGGATAATACCTATAGAAACTTAAGTAATGACCTGAATTATTATTCCGATCTGAATTACAAAACCTTTAATATCATCCGGGAATTAAAGGAAAATACCTTGTCTACCGATTATGGTAACATTCGTAGTCAATTGGGCTTTGAATGGAAATTCTTAAATGGATTTCAATACAGGGGTACAGGGGTGTTGAATTATACGAATGTGCAAACTACCGATGAATCCCGCGCCGGAACCTATCGTTCTTATGCGGAAAACTGGTTGAATTCAGCCATTACTGGTGGTGCCGGCATCCTTCCGAAATTCAACTATGGATTCTTGGAAGAGAACTCGGGAAAAACAATCGACTATACCGTTCGCAATACCCTAGAGTATAATCGGACGTTTCAGGAGAAACATTATGTTCAGGCTTTCGTAGCCAATGAGGTATCAGAGCGAACCAACAATCGTTTCTTCCACTATAACCCCGTGTATTTACAGGAATATCGTATGGCCGGTTATCCTTCTTGGGATGATATTCCAGCATCTACCTATAAAAGATTGGACCTCTCGCGCTTAGGCGGTACCTATTATGAGCGCGATCGATCGGTTTCTTTTATCAGCTCTTTTGCTTACGCCTATGCAAATCGCTATGTAGTTAATGCGAATTTCCGTTCCGATGGTGTCGATATCATTGGTTCTAAAAATCAATTTACGCCATTATGGTCGGCCGGATTCAAATGGAATGCCCATGAAGAAATGCTTGTTAAAGAGCAAATGCCTTGGTTAAATCGCTTGGTGTTCTCTTTTGGATATGGCTATACGGGTAGCATCAACCGTTCCGTTTATCCATTTCATACCTATACGCTAAGTGCACTTGTGTATGATGATGTGGCCAAAGCAAGCCGTTTTGATTATGGAAATCCGGTGTTGAAATGGGAGAAAAAACGCGATATCAATTATGGGGTCCAACTATCGGTTTTCAATAGCCGCTTAAATTTGGAGGCGAATTATTATGATAATAAAGTAACCGACTTGCTAGATCGGGTTGCCTTGCCAGCCTCTGTGGGAAGAACTTCTTCCATCGTTAATGCGGGCGTACTATCTAATAAAGGTTGGGAGCTTTCGGCCCGGGTAGAAGCCGTTAAAAATGAGGATTGGTTATGGGAAGTGGGAGCAAACCTAACCACAGTAAAAAACAACCTGGATAAAGTATACTATAAAAAGACACCAACTGTTTCCTCATTAGCTGCTCAAAATGTAGAGAATTATGCGGTTCGATCTTGGTTCGGTTATAAATTCAGTCATATTGATCCAAGCAATGGGCATATGATGGTGCATGCCCAAGCTATAGATGCAAGTGGAAATATTACAGGCGATGAAGTAATTGACCTGTCTAAAATTTCATCGGCAGATCTACAAGCTAAGTATCGGACGTATTTCTTGGGACAACAGGATCCGAAACTATATGGTGGTTTTAATACCCGGATTCGGTATAAGAGTTTGAGCCTAACCAGCAATTTTGTATTTGCTCAAGGGAATATGATCAAAGGCTTCCAGGACCGTCGTGAAGGACCTAGTGGTGCGACGGATGATGTGACAGCCAGCCGTACAAACCGCCTGAAGAATCAACAGTATCGCTGGCGTCAGTATGGCGATATGACGGATGTCGCATTTTACTCGCAAGGATTCTCCAATTATGCCTCTTACCTCATCGACAAGGATGTTGAGTCTGGTGCATATATTAAATGTACCGAGTTGGGATTGAGCTGGCGTGCAAATCCGACGATGTTCAAAAAAATCGTTAAGCAATTGCAGCTTGGTTTATATGCGAATAACCTATTCACCATATCTCCGTATTCGGGTACTGATCCAGAGACACAAACGGCCTTTGGTTATCCCACAACAGCGAGTTATACCTTTTCTTTAAACGTTGGCTTTTAAAAACATGAAAAAGATATTTTATCTCTATATAATTATGCTGGGAAGTTTATTGACTTCCTGTAAGGATTTTTTAGATCTGCCGCCGAAAAATCAGCGGGCAGTAACCACCTTAAATGATGTGAAATCAGTGTTGGCGGGTTATTTAGATGCTTTCGCACGTAATAATATCCGACCTATTGTGGGACCTTATCCCATCATTACGGAAGCACAGAATATGATGTTCGAAAGCTATGCTGATAACTTCGATTTTGAAGGCAATATGTCGCAATACATCAATAGACAAAATAACCATGGCAATGAAAAGTTCTATGCGAATAAGTTGTTGTGGAACGATTATGAAACGACTACCCAAATATGGAATAGCTATTATGAAGCAATCGGGTTTTTGAATGCCTTGATTGATCAATGTGAGGAGTTGAAGGAGGCCGATCCTCAGGAATTGAAACGTGTAAAAGGAGAAATGTTGGTGCATAGAGCTTTCTATATCTTCAAGCTTCAACAATACTTTGCACCGATGGATCGGGAGGAAATGGGTATTCCCTTATACCTACATACGGGGAAAGAAGTGATGGGCATTGAGATGAAACGTAAGCCGAGTACGGAAATATATGCCGTTTTAATAAATGATCTCTCGCAAGCATTAAGCTATTATACAGAGGCCGGTGCAAATATTGGATACAACCGTTTTTTTAACGACCGTTTTATTCAACATTTATTGGCCCAGGTGTATTGGTTTAAAGCAGAATCTTCCGCCAAGGAAACCTCCGATTATCAGCAGGTGATAAAATATGCCGCTGCTGCTTTGGAAAATACAGAATCTTTTATCCCGAATAGTACGGCCAGCCTGCAGCAAGTGCAGCAGAATCTACTCTCGCAATACCCCGCATATTATATGCAGGGAATGAACTATGGGGGAATTTCTGCGATTTATGGATCGACTTGGGATTACATGGGTTTCGCACCTGCCAATTTAAAGGTTGCCCCTGCTTTACTACAGTTGTTTGATGAACAGGATATCCGGAAAGCGGTCTATTTCAATAATAACACTATATCGTCTTCTTGGCCCGATGGGGCAGCCTATGGCGCCAAGTATGTGCGGGTGCACTTATTTACTCCTGAGGAAGCTTACCTGATGCTAGCGGAAGCCTATTGCAGAAGTAATAACATGGAAGAGGGAAGAAAGCTATTAAATACCTTTAAACGATTCCGAAACGCTAAGGAGCTTAGCTCTGGAAATGCCACTGAGCTGTTGAACGAAATAATTAACGAAAGACGAAAGGAATTTTTTACAGATACCGATAAGCGCTGGTTGGATCTTAAACGCTATAAATTGGGTACTATCAATAGATCATTGAAGTTCTTTAACATAGATTTTAACATGAAGGTGGCGGCAGGTGATTTTCATTATTCTTTGCCTATTCCGCTATCTGAGCTTCAGGAAAATCCTCATATCGTTCCAAATGAAGGCTGGGAACCGCTAATCTTTTAATTTTTAAAACTTGAAATCATGAAAAAAATACTATATCTAATCGGTTTCTTATGCTTATTTCAATCTTGCGAAAAGGAATCTTTTCCCTATGAAACGTATCAAGCAAATGCGGATGAGATTGATTCTATTTATTTTTCACCTGGCAGTAACTCCTTAATTGCGGATGGGAAGGCCACATTACAATTTGTATTGGAAGCGTTTCGAAAAGTAGCTGTCTCAGGTCCAAACGGCAGCAAGAAGGATACCATGATGTTTGTAGACTACCATACGCTACCTGCTGAGCAAGTGCAGATTTTCGTCGATGGAAAAGCGCAGCAGGAAATGGAATTTAAAACAAAAGACCTCGGAAATCAGGAAATTAGCCTGTATGCACAGGTGGGCAAGGTGAAGTCAAAAGTGAAGACTATAAAATTGAGAAAGCCTCCTGTTGCAGTTGCAAAGCGGGTGGTTGATGTTGTTTTCCATGTCTTTGAACTGGAACCTACAGATCCAAGTTATGATCCGTTAACCTATCAGGTTATTGAACAACGGCATTTGGAACAAGCAGTTGCTTATGCTAACCTTGTTTTTGCGAACGCCAATGGTAAGGATCCGAATGGCGCAAATGCTGCTATTGAATTCCGTTTGGCCAAAAAGAATGTTGCAGGGGCGAATTTAGCCTTGCCGGGTTATAATAAAATCATGTATAACTCCAGCTGGCGTGCTTCAAGCTTTTTTAGTCTAGCGGATTTTACCAAGAAAATTAATGCTACAAATGCCTATCAATGGAATAAAGAGAAGTTCTTGAATATTTATTTATTACCCTTAACTGCAAGTAACAGTTTAGGAATTCAACGCGCGAATTATCAAATTGTGCCCGCTGGTAGCACGCCAATACCAGGGGTGGCTAATATTGTGAATTCCATTGCCGACGTGCCAACAACTGATTTTTATACGACTTTTGGATTAGGCATACATCGCAATATATTCTTCCCAGGAATGGACAGAAATATTGAAATTGCCTCTTATTTGGGCGTATATTATGGCTTGTATAGAACAACAGTGGTTGATGACTATGTTTCAGATACTCGAAAATATACGTTTAGTAATAATATCACGAACAGCCTATTAAAAATTGGGAATGATGGGGAGAAATTCTTAGCAAATAATGCTTTGGACGACATTCGCTATCCTTCGTTAAGGAATTCATTTACCTTAGGCCAAGTTGAACGGATGCGCTTGCTTATGGAACGCTCGCCCGTTCGTAGCAATTGGACAACAGAAAACTAACATTTAATAAAATCATAGCATGAAAAATATTGCATTATCAGGGTTGGCACTCTTAGCTTGTCAATTTGCCTTCGGACAGATTGCCCTACAAATCCATGGGAAAGTGTCGGGAGATACCGAGGGGCATAATAAAGTGTATTTCTACAACCAATTGAAAAAAGATTCAGCCAGTATTGAAAACGGCAGGTTTGAAATTACGCTGCAGGAGGAAGAGCCTGGATCACGTGCCATATCCTTAGAGTACGATCGCGCGAAACGACGTATGTATTCACCGGTAGTTTTATTCTTCGACAAGTCAGGCGATATTAATGTGTCCTTTGATATCGAAAAAGGACTGTCTTCAGCTCAGGTTTCAGGCTTGCCATCGGCTGCAACGTATTTTGATTTTAATGCGGCGCGCCCTAAAATTTATATGGCTGCCCGGAAAGCGGCCACTGATAAATTCGGAACCGATGCCCTCAAGCAAAACCATGTAGATTTTGAAAAAGCCAATACCTATATGGAATCGATTATGCAACAAAAGAACGACTCTTTAATGCAGGCTTATTATAAACCTGCAGAACTGGTTACTGTCAATCTATTGTTAAATCTTCTTTCCTCGCTTCCTGAAAATAAGTTGGATCGTTATTATCAGGGATTGAGCAAAGAGGTAAAGGCTTCTGAAACAGGACGAGTGGTACAGGCAAAACTACAAGGAATGAAAAATGGAAAAGTAGGAGCCATGGTTCCTGATTTTTCCTTACCAGATCAGGATAACAAACAGCGTTCTTTTGCGGAATTCAAAGGGAAGTATGTGCTTTTGGATTTCTGGGCATCCTGGTGTGCGCCATGTCGCGCGTCCTTCCCACGCATTCGGGAAGTGAATGCGAAACTAAAAGGAAAGGATTTTGTCATTGTCAATGTTTCCATTGATAAAAATAAAGAAGCATGGCTAAATGCCGTGAAAGAGGAGGCAAATCCTTGGCCGCAATTGTATGATAATACATTGATGTCATCTGCCCTGTTTAACGTGAGTGCGGTGCCTACGTCCTATTTAATTGATCCATCAGGAAAAATTATAATGAAGGAAATCGGCTTTGATCCAAAAGGAGGAGGAGCTATGGAAAAGAAATTAGAAGAATTATTCAACATTAAATTTTAAAATAAACCTTAAATAACATGAAGAAACTATTATTAAGCACTTTTATTGGATTAGTAATGTGCGCCGGATTAAGTGCTCAAACGCGTGAGTTTATCACCGTAAAAGGAAAAGTTAATTTCCCGCCAAGTGCCGAAAACCAAGAAAAATTCCCTTTCGTATTAAAGGATAAATCCATGAAGGATGCAGAAGTTTATCAAACTATCAAATTAAAAGCCGATAGTACTTATGAAATAAAAGTGCCAGCAAAAACACCTCGCTTGTATACTTTAGATGTGTTTGGTTGGGATAGGATTACGTTTTGGGCAGGAAATGATGATTTAAAAATTGATTTCCGTGGTGAAGATACAGCCAAGGTGAAGATTAAAAACCCACCTTATGTATTTATTGAATCAGAAGGAAAAGACAACCAATTGATCAATATGCTGAACTGGGAAAATTATCAGAATTATCAAAATACCATAGCTATCGGGAAAAGACAATATATGGCGATGAAAGCGAAAGATACAGCCATGACAAAATCTTTGACGGATATGATGATGGAACAGTATGATAATATGGCTACTCGTGCAAAATGGTACGTTAGAAACTATAAAAACGATCCACAGGTGGTATATGCATTGAATTTTGTGAGTGCCCGCCGGGAGAAGGATTTTATTTTGGCTCATGTAAATCCTTTGATTGAAAAATACCCTTGGTTGCAGGAAGCAAAAGATGTTAAAGCTAGTATTGATAAGGAAATGGCGGCAGCCAAGAAAACAGAAATGGGAGCGAAATTTATCAATATCACCCAGCCTAATCAGGAAGGGAAAAATATCAATTTATACGATTACCTGAAAGGTAAGAAATATGTATTGGTTGATTTTTGGGCTTCTTGGTGTGGTCCTTGTCGTGCTGAAAATCCCCATGTGTTAAAGGTTTATGACAAGTATAAAGGCCAAGGTTTTGATGTGTTTGCCATTTCATTAGATGATAAAAAAGATAATTGGTTAAAGGCTGTGAAGGATGATAAAATGCCATGGGCTCAGGTCTCTGACTTAAAAGGATGGAAAAATGAGGCTGCTCAATATTATAACATCACAGCAATTCCGATGAATTATTTGTTAGATAGCGATGGAAAGATTGTTGCTAAGAATTTAAGAGGTGATAATTTGGAAAAAGAAATCGCAAAATTGTTAGGAGGTAAATAATGCAAAAGCCTTTTATATTATGCTTGTTGTTTCTCCTGGCGATGTTCGGAACAAGCTATGCACAAATGGGAGCCGCCAGAACTGTAGCTTGGGATATCGATGAAAAGCTAACCATTGCGGCCGATCGTGATGCTATTTGGACGGTATTAAAGAATCCGGAAATGGCAGCTAAACTTTCGAACGGCTATGTGCAATCCGTGGAAAATCAAGGTAATGAATTGCCGTTCTCGCGGAAAACGACATTCAAAGATGGATCGATTCGAAATGATGAGGTAACACAGCAGGAAGAACAACACCGCTTTTTAGTTTACCATTTTCAAGATGATCAGTTGCCTAAAGATTTAAAACTTGTTCAAGTAGCCATATTTACGGAAGAATTAGCCGATGGAAAAACTGTACTTACTTGGAAAGGTTTGCTGGAAGGAAAGAAGGAAGCAAAAGAGCTAATGATGCAGACCCTAAAAAAGGAAATAGACCAGTATAAAATAGGTTTTACAAATTATTTTAAGAGTAAGCCAAAATCTATTCCTGCTACCAAAATGCAATAAGTTATTGTAACATAAAGAAGAAATCCCCGGACGATGAGTACCGGGGATTTTTATGTATTGTAAAAAAGGCGCTGCCAGCTGGCAGCGCCTTTTTAAAGGAATATATTTTAAAGTCTACTACTTATGAATTACGCTTTAACTGCTCATCCAGCAATTGGCGTTTTAAATGTTGTTCTCTTTCCATCGACTTCTTACGTAGGGTTTGCAGTTCTTCTTGCAATTCATCTACGGTGTTTTTAGAGTCCACGGTATCCACCTTTGCTTTACGGAAGGCGAATAAGGTGCCGGCGAAAGCTGCAGCTAAGACAATAATAATGACCCAAACTAGGGTATGGTAAGAACCTTTGGCGAAGTTGATGCCCAAGAAAGAAATGCTATCTGTTTTTTGCTGTTCCTGTTCCAATTGGCTGCTTAAGGATTGCACAGAATCTTGAAGGCCTTTAATATTTCCTGCGGAAGAGGAGGCATTGTTGGAAAGTTCAGCAATTTTTTTGCGGTAAGTGCTAAGCGAGTCCCGCACATTGTGGCGGATGGTCTCTAGGTTTGCCCTCCTGATGATCTTGAAGTCGGCACTCTGCGATTTAGAGTATAAATTCAAATACACAAACTGGCTATCTAGGCTCGATGTTTTCAGCTTCTGTTGCAACATCTGTCCCTGTGCTGTCGGGATCAAACATAAAAGGAAAATGGAATAAATTAGTACACGCATAGGGTTTCGATTAAGCTTTACACGTCAATTTTAGCAATTATATTATGAAAACTAAAAAAAATTAAAAATTAACTATTTAATGTATTCTATTAAAATTGATTAGCCAAGTTAATATTTGTTGATTTATAACATTTGCAGCGTACATGGATAAAAAAGAAGCCTAATAAAAGGCATCAACTTATTAAATTTTCATTTTGATTGCTGTCATCTTTTTAAAAATTTGGTTTGCCTAATGTTTTATTTGTAAAAATTAGGGAAACATAAATGCTTCACAAAATATTCTTATCTTTAGACTATTATAAACTTAAGCCAGCGCATGCGCTGAAATTCATGGCCTTTAGCGCCTGAAGGAACCTGCTGCCGCTGGAAAACCCAATATTCATATGATAGATAAAACCGTAGCAAATGCCATGGAAGCCATTCAAGGAGTAGAAGATGGGATGAGCATCTCTCTAGGTGGTTTTGGACTTTGCGGTATTCCGGAAAATTTAATCGATGCCCTGTTGAAAAAGGGAACTAAAAACCTGACTTGTATCAGTAATAACGCCGGTGTTGACGACTTTGGCCTAGGCTTATTGTTGCAGAAGAAGCAGATAAAGAAAATGATTGCCTCTTATGTTGGTGAAAATGCCGAGTTTGAAAGACAGATGCTGAGTGGCGAATTGGAGGTGGAGCTTATTCCGCAAGGAACCCTGGCTACGCGCCTATTGGCCGGAGGCTATGGTATGCCGGCCATTTTTACCCCGGCAGGCGTAGGAACCGAGGTGGCCGAGGGAAAGGAAGTCCGCCGTTTTACTTTTCATGGCGTTGAGAAGGACTACCTGATGGAAGCAGCCTTCGAGCCGGATTATGCTTTTGTGAAAGCATGGAAGGGCGATAAAGCGGGTAACTTGGTGTACCGTGGTACAGCCGAAAATTTTAATCATGTGGTTGCCATGTGTGGGAAAATTACCATTGCCGAGGTGGAAGAATTAGTAGAACCTGGGGAGTTGGATCCTAATTTCATCCATACACCAGGAGTATTTGTCCATAAAATATTCCAGGGTGATAGCTACGAAAAACGAATAGAACAAAGAACTGTAAGAACAAAAGAAGATCATGTCTAAAAAAGTATATATCGTTGCGGCAAAACGCACGCCTATGGGTAGTTTTGCTGGTGCACTTTCTTCCTTTACAGCTAGCCAGTTGGGTGCAAAAGCCATTGAAGCCGTTGTAAATGAAATTTCCTTAGATAAAAACCAGATTAACGAAGTGCTATTCGGCTGTGTGTTGCAGGCGAATGTAGGTCAGGCGCCGGCACGGCAGGCGGCTCGCATGGCAGGCTTACCCGACCATATTCCTGCAACTACCATTAATAAGGTGTGTGCATCGGGCATGAAAGCCATTAGCTTGGGCGTACAGCAAATCTTGTTGGGTGATGCCGATGTAGTTGTTGCAGGCGGAATGGAATGTATGAGCCAAGTGCCTTACTACAGTGCCTCCACAAGATGGGGTGCCAAATATGGCGATCAATCCTTAATTGATGGCCTACAAAAGGATGGGTTGACCGATGTGTATTCCAATCAGGCTATGGGAAACTGTGGCGAGCTTTGTGCCGATAAGTATGAAATCTCGCGTGCCGACCAAGATAATTATGCCATCCAATCCTATACCCGCAGTAAAATAGCCTGGGAAACCGGTAAATTTAAGCAGGAGGTTGCCCCGGTAGAGGTGGTTTCTCGCAAAGGAACAACGCTGGTTGCCGAGGATGAGGAATTCAAACAGGTTAATTTTGATAAATTACCCCAATTGAAGCCTGCCTTCAAAGCCGATGGTACCATTACAGCGGCCAATGCGTCGACACTATCGGATGGCGCTGCTGCCGTTATCTTGATGAGCGAGGAAAAGATGAAAGCCTTGAATCTTACCCCATTGGCCGAGGTGTTGGCCTATGCAGATGCGGAACAAGACCCTTCCTGGTTTACTACCACTCCTGCTATTGCTACCCAGAAAGTATTGCAGAAAGCCGGCTTAAGCCTAGACGATATTGATTATTTTGAATTCAATGAAGCCTTCTCGGTGGTCGCCTTAGCCAATGCGCAAATCCTGGAAATATCTACCGATAAGGTGAATGTGTATGGTGGCGCTGTGGCTTTAGGACATCCACTGGGATGTTCCGGTGCACGCATTATCGTCACGTTAAACTCAGTGCTGCATCAAGAGAATGGAAGCATCGGCCTGGCTGCTATCTGTAATGGTGGTGGCGGAGCCAGTGCAATGATTATTAAAAAGGTATAAGTCATGTTGGATAAATTTGGAATAGCAAAAAGAATAGCCCAAGAAATTAAAGATGGCTATTATGTAAACTTAGGAATTGGTATCCCGACCCTGGTGGCCAATTATATTCCCGATGGTATGCAGGTGGTACTTCAAAGTGAAAATGGCTTATTGGGCATGGGCCCTTTCCCTTACGAAGGGGAGGAGGATGCCGATTATATTAACGCCGGCAAGCAAACCATTACCACCCTTCCGGGCTCCGCGATCTTTGACTCGGCCATGAGCTTCGGGATGATTCGCTCCAGAAAAATAGACCTCACCATTCTGGGCGCCATGGAGGTGTCAGAGAACGGAGATATTGCAAACTGGAAGATCCCCGGGAAAATGGTGAAAGGCATGGGGGGCGCCATGGACTTGGTGGCCAGTGCGGAGAATATTATTGTCGCCATGCAACATGTAAACAAGCATGGGGAATCCAAATTATTGCCGTCCTGCAGCCTGCCATTAACAGGAGTGCGATGTGTAAAGAAAATAGTAACAGAACTGGGTGTTTTTGATGTGGTACCCGAAGGTGGCTTCAAAGTCGTGGAGCTCCATGATGGAGTATCCTTAGATATGGTACGTCAGGCCACAGCGGGAAAACTTATTGTATAGCCAAACACCAAACTAATCTATATTGCAGGGCAAACCTGTAGGGGATAGCCGAGCAGAAATGTTCGGCTATTTTTTTGTGCCTGCCAGGCCTACAGCATGACAGTACATAACAGTTATCCCTATTATTTAAAATATCTTCGATGTAATTAGAAACCTAAATACGATTAAAGAAAATAAAGAATAGGATATGAATGCATTAGCAGGTGTTATATTTCATTTTATTGGGGGATTTGCATCGGGGAGTTTTTATGTGCCCTACAAGAAAGTGAAAAGCTGGTCCTGGGAATCCATGTGGATTCTAGGCGGACTGTTCTCTTGGATCATCGTACCGCCCATCGCGGCCTGGTTAACCATTCCTAACTTTATGGACATCATCCAGGAAAGCAGCGCAAGCATACTTGGCTATACTTTTCTATTCGGGGTGTTATGGGGTATCGGCGGATTAACCTACGGCCTTGGCGTTCGTTATCTAGGCGTATCTTTGGGAAGTAGTATTATTCTTGGCCTCAGTATGGTTTTTGGCGCCCTGATGCCAGCCATCTATTACTTCTTCAATAAAGCCGAGGGAAAACATGGAATAGACTATTTCTTTACCACCAATGCAGGAATCTGCGTTATGATAGGTCTGCTGGTTTGTGTTATCGGGATTTACCTCTGTGCGAAAGCAGGCATGTTAAAAGAGAAGGGCCTTGGTACCCTGGGCGAGGAAGCGAAAGCTGAGTATAAGTTTGGACTCGGTATCGTAGTAGCTATCGTTTCAGGAATATTAAGCGCCTGTTTCAATTTTGGTATTGAAGCCGGCAAACCCATGGCCGATGTGGCCAACAACCTTTGGAAGGCAGCAAACCCCGGACAAGGGGAGTTCCTTTACCAAAATAATGTCACCTACATAGTTATCCTCTGGGGTGGCTTCTGCACCAACTTCATTTGGTGTGCCTACTTGCTATTAAAAAACAAAACATATAAAGATTACGCAAAATCATCTGCACCGCTTGGGAAAAACCTGTTGCTCTGCGCGATTGCTGGCACGACGTGGTACCTACAGTTTTTCTTCTATGGTATGGGCGAAAGTAGATTAGGGAACGGGGCGAGTTCCTGGATCTTACACATGGCCTTTATCATCTTGATATCCAATGCTTGGGGCGTGATTTTGAAAGAATGGAAGGGCGTAAGTAAACCCACTTATACGGCCATTATTGCTGGAATTGTAACTATCATTTTATCGATTTGCATCGTGGGTTTTGCAAAAACGTTAGAATAATTCATGTTTAAAAATTAAGGAAAAGTGAAAACATACAAACACGTCAATTATTTATGGAATGAGGAACAGGCGAAATCGCTCGAAGGAGATGAAGTTGCCTTGTTGTTGTACCGCTCAAACCTTTTAGGGTCTGACCTAAGGATTACCAACTATGGCGGTGGAAATACGTCTTGCAAAGTGATCGATAAGGATCCCTTGACTGGCGAAGAGGTGGAAGTGATGTGGATTAAGGGCTCCGGTGGTGATATCGGAACCTTGAAGAAGTCGGGCTTAGCGGCCTTATATGTAAACCGCTTGCGCAACTTGGAAAAGGTGTACCGTGGCATTGAACACGAGGATGAAATGGTCGAACTCTTTAACCATTGTATCTTCGACCTGAGTTCTAAGGCTCCTTCAATCGATACACCATTGCATGGCTTCCTTCCTTTTAAGCATATTGATCACTTGCATCCGGATGCCGCTATTGCGATTGCTGCTGCCAAGGATGGTAAGAAAATTACCCAAGAGCTGTTCAATGGAAGCATCGGTTGGGTAGACTGGCAAAAACCAGGCTTTGACCTAGGCTTGCAATTGCGCGAATGCTTGGAACAAAACCCAGGTATCCGTGGTATTATGCTAGGGTCCCATGGTTTATTTACTTGGGGAGATACCGCCTATGAATGTTATGTTAACTCATTGGATGTTATTGAAGCCTGTGCAACTTACTTGGAAGAGAATTACGGAAAAGCACGCCCTGTATTTGGAGGTGCTAAAGTGGAAAGTCTGCAAGCGAATGATAGAACAGCGCAAGCAGCTAAAATAGCCCCTGTTTTACGTGGATTTTGCTCCAGCGAAAGACCGATGATCGGCCATTTTACTGATGATCCGCGGGTATTGGAATACATCAACTCCAACGATTTAGAGAAGCTGGCACCCCTAGGTACCAGTTGTCCCGATCACTTCCTGCGTACGAAAATCCAACCTTTAATCTTAAACCTCGATAAAAACGAAGATTTAAGTAACCTGGAAGCAATAAAAGAAAAGATTCAGCCATTGTTTGAAGATTACAGAGCCATGTATACGGAATATTATGAAACCTGTAAACACCCAAACAGTCCGGCTATTCGCGATAAAAACCCCGTGATTATTATCTACCCGGGGGTAGGTATGTTTGCTTTTGCAAAGGATAAGCAAACTGCACGTGTTGCTGCGGAATTCTATACCAATGCCATCAATGTGATGAAAGGTTCGGAGGCTGTTAGTGAGTATACCTCTTTACCACGTCAGGAAGCCTTTAATATCGAGTATTGGTTATTGGAGGAAGCTAAATTACAGCGCATGCCGAAGCCTAAGGCCCTATCAGGAAAGATAGCCTTAGTAACAGGCAGTGCCGGTGGTATCGGGAAAGCAATTGCTAAAAAGTTCGCTGCGGAAGGTGCCGTTGTGGTATTGAATGACATGAACGCCGAGCGTTTAGCGGGAGCTGAAGAAGAGTTTGTAGGATTATTCGGGAAAGACAATGTTGTATCAGCAAGTCTGGACGTTACGAATGAAGAACAAATTCAACAAGCCTTTGAGAAGGCGAGCCTTAGCTTCGGGGGAATCGATATCGTGGTGAATAATGCCGGATTATCGATCTCAAAATCTATCGAAGACCATTCCGAAAAAGACATGGACTTGTTATACGATGTGTTGGTGAAAGGCCAGTTCTTCGTGACCCAAGCGGCCGTAAAAGTGATGAAGGCACAAGCAATCGGTGGGGATGTATTGAATATAGTGAGCAAGAATGCCTTAGTCAGTGGTCCAAATAATGCGGGCTACGGCAGTGCAAAGGCTGCACAATTGCACCTTAGCCGATTAAATGCAGCCGAACTAGGCGCAGCGAAGATCCGTGTGAATGTCGTGAATCCGGATGCGGTCATCTCCGACAGTAATATCTGGGCTGGCGGATGGGCCGAAGGCCGTGCGAAAGCCTATGGAATTACCGTAGAAGAGTTGCCGGCATTCTATGCAAAACGCACCTTATTGAATGAAATTATCGTACCTGACGATATTGCTAACGCCTGTTATGCTTTCGTTGGTGGATTGTTGAATAAATCTACAGGAAATGTATTAAATGTTGACGGCGGTGTTGCCGTAGCATTTGTAAGATAAATCCTATTTTTATGGGGTATGGCCTGTGCTATACCCCTCCATTTTTTATAACGCGGAACCGATGAGATTAGAGAAAGAACAAATTGAACAACATAATAAGCAACTTGCTGCAAAACATCAGCGTGCTTTTGATTATATAGCGGCGGATGTGCCTCAGGTTGAGGAAATATTGAAAAAGCTGCAAGCCTTTCAAATTGCAATCCCAAGCTGGGCTTTAGGAACTGGGGGCACTCGCTTTGGCCGTTTTTCCGGCAAAGGAGAACCAGGAAACTTAGAGCAAAAGATTGAAGATGTAGGCTTATTGCATGCCTTAAACCGCTCTAGCGGCGCCATTTCTTTGCATATTCCTTGGGATATTCCTAAAGATGCCGAAAAAATAAAAGCCTTAGCCGCTTCTTATGATCTGCAATTTGATGCGGTAAACTCCAATACCTTTCAAGATCAGGCCGAGCAGGAGCATAGCTATAAGTTCGGATCCCTACATCATGTAGATCCGAAGGTTCGTCAGCAAGCGGTACAGCATAATATCGATGTAATAAACCATGGTATTGCCTTAGGCTCGAAAGCCTTGACGGTATGGTTGGCAGATGGTTCTTCCTTTCCGGGGCAGCTCAATTTCCGGGAGGCTTTCCAAAATACATTGGAAAGTTTAAAGGAAATTTACAAGCATCTACCGGAAGATTGGAAGCTGTTTGTAGAATATAAAGCCTTCGAACCTTTCTTCTATTCCATGACCATTGGCGATTGGGGACAATCGCTGCTCTTAGCTTCCAAATTAGGCGATAAGGCTTATACCCTCGTCGATCTAGGACACCATCTACCAAATGCGAATATCGAACAGATTGTTTCTTTATTGTTGATGGAAGGTAAATTAGGAGGTTTCCATTTTAACGATAGTAAATATGCTGACGATGATTTAACGGCAGGAGCTATTAAACCCTACCAATTATTTTTAATTTTTAATGAATTGGTAGAAGGTATGGATGCTCGTGGAATGGATCATGCTACCGGATTAGGCTGGATGATTGATGCTTCGCATAATTTAAAAGACCCATTGGTAGATTTATTGCAATCGGTAGAAGCCATCATGATTGCCTATGCCCAAGCTTTATTGGTAGATCGTAAGGCCTTGAAAGAAGCGCAAAGTCAGAATAATATTGTAGCAGCACAACAGATTTTACAAGATGCATTCCGTACGGATGTACGTGCTATTGTTGCAGAAGCTCGCCTTCGCGATGGCGCGGCATTAGATCCTATTGCCTTGTTCAACAGCTTGGCGATCCGGGAAGCCTTAATTGCCGAGCGCGGAAATAATACAGTAGCCACCGGATTATAAGCATGGGTATGAAGGGGAAGGAGAGAAAACCGGTTGTCGCCATTTTTGATGTAGGCAAAACCAATAAGAAGTTATTCTTATTCGATGAGAACTATGAGCTTGTCTATGAAAAATCGGCGCGCTTTTTAGAAACCTTGGATGAAGATGGCGATGCTTGTGAGAACCTGGAAAGCCTGCGTTTATCCGTTTTTGATTCTTTGCAAGAGATCTTCCGTCGGGATGAGTTTGATGTAAAAGCCATCAACTTTACCTCCTATGGTGCCAGCTTTGTGTACCTCGATGAAGACGGTAGGCCCTTAGCAGCACTCTACAATTACCTCAAGGAATACCCGAAAGCCCTTGCTGACCATTTGCATCAAAGCTATGGCGGGGTCGATCAGTTTAGCCTGGATACGGCTTCCCCATCCTTGGGGAGCTTAAACTCCGGATTGCAGGTCTATCGCTTAAAGAAGGAACAGCCTGACATCTATGCGAAAACCAAGTACGCCTTGCATTTACCGCAGTACCTCAGCTTTCTGTTGTCGGGGAAAACCTATTCGGATATGACCTCTATAGGTTGTCATACCGCTTTATGGGACTATAAAAAACAAGACTACCATACCTGGGTCAGGGATGAGGGCATCGATAAAAAGTTAGCGCCTATAGTAGATGCTTCCGCGGTCTTTCCGGCCACTTTTCCTGGAAGTACCTTTAAAATAGGGGTAGGCCTGCACGATAGTTCTTCGGCATTAATTCCCTATTTACTAAACTTTCACGAACCATTTATCCTGATTTCAACAGGAACCTGGTGCATTTCCATTAATCCGTTCAATGATCAGCCTTTAACGAAAAGCGAATTGGAAAGCGATTGCTTGTTCTACCTTTCTTATGAAGGGAAGCCGGTGAAAGCCTCCCGATTGTTTGCTGGCCATGAGCATGAACTGCAGTCGAAACGTATCGCTGATTATTTCGATACCTCGACTGCCAAATTCAAGCATATGGATATTGATTGGAACATCGTGAAAAAATTAGAAGGGCAGCCCATTTCTTCCGACTTAGCGGCATTCGCCAAGCAAGATTTAGCTCAATATGCAAACTATACGGAAGCCTATCATGCGCTGATCTTGCACCTCATCAAGGCGCAAATCGCATCCACAAAACTAATTCAAGCAGGCAAGAAAACCACCCGCATCTTTGTGGATGGCGGATTTAGCAAGAATGCCATTTACATGAATCTACTGGCGCATGCCTTTCCTGAAATGGAAGTATATGCCGCCTCCATGGCGCAGGCAACAGCCATTGGCGCCGCCTTGGTTATCCATGAACATTGGAATAACCAGCCTATTCCCAACGATTTAATAGAAATCAGGTTCTTCAGAGCCTAACATAAGAACTTAGTGAAATCAAAATAGCTCCTCAGGATTAAATGATGGTCGATTCTTTCGACCAGATCATCAACATCGAAGGTGATCAACCAATCTCTAGAAAAAGCCAACCGCCAGGTTGGCTTTTTTGCTATGAATAAAGGAAGAAATACCATGTAATTATCTGTAATAATTCCAAATTAATCTTATTTGCCTTGTTTCATTTGAATTTTATCCCATTTTTTCATTGATTTTATATTTTTGACAGCAAATCATCTATACACTAAGTGTTTCTATTGAAAAAGTCTGAATAATTCATTCTAAACTATCTTTATTACCTTTTGCTAAAACGATACAGGATACAACAGGATGGTTGTCAGGCTAAAAGATGAGATATTTGGTGCAACAAATTTATTCAAACATCAATCTAAAACATGAACAATGCTAAACCAGGGATTTTTATCTCTTTATTCATTTGCATCAGCTTGCTCTTAGGGTCAAGCCATGCAGCATTTGCTCAAGCCAGTAGAATTATTCGAGGAACCGTCGTAAATGCCTCCAATGGGAATCCGTTGGTAGGAGTTTCGGTGTCCGATGCAGCAACGAAAAGTACGGCTGCAAGCGGTGAGGATGGTACCTTTGAAATTTCGAGCCAAGCAAATTCAACCTTAACCTTTAAGTACATCGGTTTTGATTTAAAAACCGTTGTTGTGGGCAATCAATCCCAAATCCGGGTAGAATTAAACGAAAATGAATCCGAATTGGATGAAGTGGTGGTGGTTGCCTTCGGTTCTTCCAAGAAGAAGGATTTAACGGGCTCGGTGTCTTCTATTTCGACAGAATCTATTGAGAAAAGCCAGATTTCTACCATTTCTCGCGCTTTCGAAGGTGCGGTTCCGGGGGTTCAGTTCTCCACCAGTACGGGGCAGCCGGGCGCAGATGCAGGCTTACGTATCCGCGGTATGGGATCCATCAATGCGAGTAACTCGCCTCTCATTGTTGTCGATGGCTCACCATCCGATATCGGGTTAAACTCCTTGAACCCTGCGGATATCGAGTCTATCGTCGTGTCAAAAGATGCGGCAGCCAATGCATTGTATGGTTCTAGAGCAGCCAATGGCTTAATCTTAATCACTACCAAAAAAGGAAAACTAGGGAAAACATCCATTTCTGCAGATATGCGTGTGGGGGTAACTAGTAAGGGGCAGAGCGATTTCGATAAAGTGCAGGATCCGGCCACGTTTTATGAATATACCTGGCAGGGGATTTACAATTATTCCAAATATGCACCCGATCGTGCCGACCGTTTTAAAAACATGAGCGAGGCCGAATTGCGTCAGTATGCTTCTGATAACCTTTTCAAAGCAAATGGTAATGCCTTAACTCAACGCAATGGCTTAGGAAACTACATGCTTTATGATATCCCGGATGGCACTACCCTGATTGACCCGGTAACCGGAAAAATCAGACCTGAGGCGACCTTGATGTATCATGATAATTGGGAAGATTACTTCTTTAAAAACACCATCCGTCAGGAGTATAATGTGTCCTTGAACGGAGGTTCCGAAAAAAATGATTATTACGTTTCTTTGGGTTATTTAAATGATCCTTCCTACGTTATGGCGTCCAATTTCGATCGCTTTAATGGTCGTATTAATTTGAACTCTAAAATTACTGATTGGTTAAAAGGGGGAGCTTCCATGTTCTATTCCCGTGTTAATACCGATGTTCCGGGCTATTCCGGCGGTACGGTAAATACCAACCTGTTTACATGGTTGAATTACTTTAGCCCCATCAACACGCTATTTGCCTACGATAAAGACGGCAATAGACGTTATAACGAATACGGGGAGGAGATGTTTGACCTGGGAACCGGAGAAACCTATTCTCGCTATGGGTCCACCGCCAGGCTTGCCTTCAATGGCTATTCGCCGGGTATTTATTTTCAAAAAGACTTCGCCAATAACAAAAGAGATGTGCTTTCTGCAAGAACCTATTTAGAAGCGAGTTTCTTGAGCGACTTTAAATTTAAAGTAGATCTTGCCGTTGACAATAATTATGTCTTCAATAAGAGCTATGCAAACAACGAGTCAGGAACGGCCGCACGTGATTCCCAAGGAACCATTACAGGCTATTGGGCTCGTGGTACGCAATTGAATAGCACCCAGATTTTATCCTGGGATAAAAACTTCGGGGCACACCATGTAGATGCCTTAGTCGGTCATGAGTTCCGTTGGACACGTTCTGACAATCAATCGGGACAAAAGAATATCATGTTGGCCTATGATAAGCCAGACTTTAACAATGCGATCGGTATTTCTTACCTGAATGGTGGTTCGGGTAAATCGGTGCTGGAAGGTTATTTAAGCCGGGTGAACTATAACTTCGATGAGAAATATTACCTATCCGGAAGCTTGCGTTTCGACGGTTCTTCCTACTTTAGAGAGAACCAATGGGGTACTTTCTGGTCGGTAGGTGGAGCTTATCGTGTATCTAAGGAAAACTTCTTGAAAGATGTTGCTTGGGTGAATGATATTAAATTCCGGGCAAGTTATGGTGTACAAGGGAACAATGCCGTTGGTGCGACAAACTGGACGGATACCTGGGCTTTAGGGAATGGCGGTAATTTAGTAGCTCCGGTGCCAACCTTATCTCAGACAGGATGGGGTAATTTAGGCCTAACCTGGGAAACGAACCATACCTACGATTTCGGCGTAGATTTTAACCTCTTCAACCGTTTATCAGGTACTGTAGATTACTTTAATCGCGATACGAAAAACCTATTATTTACCAAGCCTTTACCTGCATCAACCGGTCGCGGTTCCCGTATGGAGAACGCGGGCGAGCTCAATAATAAATGTATTGAAATTGATCTGAACTACGTGATTATCCGTCGCGATGATCTGCGCTGGTCTGTAGGGGCAAATGCTTCCCGCTATAGAACAAAATTAGTATCCATGCCGGCAGGGGTAGGAAGCCCAGACCTTGGTGGCAATTTCGTGCAAGGGAACTTCTTAAGAGGGCCAGGCAAAGATTACTTCAATATGTATATCTATAAATACGCCGGTGTAGACCAAAACACCGGATTGGGAATGACCTATAAAACATTGAAGGAAAGCGATGACCTGAGCAAGTATCCGGGTCATAAAGTTGGGGATATCGTAACAACAACCGGCAACGATGGAACACGCTACGAAGTAGGAACCATCAGCCCTGATCTCGTGGGAGGTTTCAATACAAGCGTATCCTACAAAAACTTCGATTTCTCGGTATTTGCCAGCTACCAAATGGGCGGCAAAACCGTTTCCTTATCCTACCAAGGGTTAACCGGAAATGCCATAGGACGCGGTATTCATACGGATTTATTAAATGCCTGGACACCAGAAAATACAAGTTCAAACATTCCGATGCGTATGCTTGGCGGCACCAACTTTGGTAGTACGCCAGTAGGTGGTGGGGTAGGCCAGTACTCTGACTTCGCGGTTTTTGATGCGAGTTATCTGAATTTAAAATCAATAACCTTAGGTTATACCTTCGCGAATAGTTTATTGTCGAAATACAAGGTCGATAAGTTAAGATGTTACCTATCTGCGGAAAACTTATTCTTTGTTTCAGCCAAAAAAGGGGTAGACCCAAGAACTGCTTTTGACGATGGTTCCAGTGTGAGTGCCTTTGGTTTCCCGCAATCCAGAGTGGTGTCCTTCGCTATTAATTTAACTCTCTAATCGAACGAACATGAAAAAAATATATTTAGGATTAGCAGCAGCAGCTGTAGTCTTTAGTTCTTGCCAAAAACTATTGATGGTCGATCCGGAAAGTACCTTAACCCAAGATGATCTGCAGGAAGTGGTGAAAAAGAACCCCGATAAGGTTCTGGAGCCTATGGTTACTAAATTGGTTTCTGAAGTTAACGGCTATTCCAATATCAATTCCGTAGATACCAAAAACTATTCCGTATTGAACCTCCTGCTCAGCTTGAAAGGAAACGATATGGTGTTGGCCAATTCAGCCAGCTGGTTAAAGAGCGATTATGAAATGCGTTCTTACCGCGAGGAGGGAACCGGCCGAGTGCAAGCCTATTGGGGCACTTTTTACCGCTTTATCTTCTTATCCAATCAGGTGCTTTCCGTTATTCCGGAAATTGATCAGAACGACTTATCGGAGAATAATAAATCGCTGATGCGCTATAAGGCAGTCGCTTTAGCCATGCGTGCCTTTTCCTACAGTCATTTAATGTGGTTATATCAGGATGATTATATGCATGGAGGTGCTGAAAAATTGGGCGTGCCTATTGTAGATGCTTCGGGTGATCCAAAACCACGCGCTACATCGAAGGAAGTGTGGAACTTAGTGATGGCTGATGCGGAAGAAGCGGTAGCACTTTTCAAAAAAAGTGAAAAGTATTTTACGCCTTCCCGCATTGATGTGGATGGTTCGGTTGCTTCGGCGATATTAGCGCGTGCAGCCTTAACCTTAGGTGAATGGGATAAAACCGTGCAGGCCGCTAAGGAGATCTTGGCCGTTTATCCGGAATTATTCAATGAAAGCGAATACCTGAATGCAGGCATGACCTTATTAGCCAAGGAAACAATCTTTGGTTACGAATATTCGAGCACCTCAGGAAAAGGAACCTCTTCTTTCCCAGGCTGGATGAACATCATGTCGGAGGGTGGATACGGTGGTTCCCAAGGACATTGGACAGCCATTGACCAACGCTTGTACGATCAAATTCCTGCCAGCGATTACCGTAAGAAGAACTTCGTAGATAAGGATTTCGAGTTTACCTATCCTACTTCAGGGGCCAAAGTAACCTTTGAAAAGTATTACAACTTAAAATTTGTTGCACCGAAAATTTCAGCTTCCATTCCAGATTATAACCAGAATGAGATCTATATCCGTAGCTCGGAGATTATTTTAGCGAAAGCGGAAGCCGAAGCGCGTAGCAATAAAACGGCAGATGCGCAGAATACCTTGTTCAGCTTGGTATCCAAGCGTGATCCTAGCTATGTGAAAAGCAACAAAACAGGTGCTGATTTGTTAGCAGAAATTAGGCTACAACGCCGGATTGAACTTTGGGGAGAAGGCGGCTTTGAATTTTATGATAATAAACGATGGGGCATCGGCGTCGATCGTAAATCTTCCAGCAATCATCAATCGCCAAATGTGGTGCCTGCAGGCAAGGACTTTACCTTCCAATTGCCTTTGAATACCGAATTAAACTACAACGATTTAATTCAAGAGCAGAATCCATTGTAATAGCTGGCCGCGCGATCGCTACGCGCAAGCCTGAACATATTTAGTACATAACTGAAAGCCTCACAGTCAGCTGTGGGGCTTTCGATTTTAAAAAAAGCCAGCCTGCTTCATGCAGCAACCTTGCTTTGGTTATGCTGCAATGCTTTCTCCTTTCACCTGCTATTTTCACGCGTATCCTCAGCCTTTGTAAAGGGGCTTGATACGGGTTTGAAAGGGGAGTGAAAGGGGTGAGAAAAGGGACTAAACGGAAGCAGCTACAAAGGAGCTTGGAGACTGTTAAATTGTTGTCACATTTCTATAATCGACAGAAAATTAAGTTTTAAGGTTAAAATACCCGTGCCAAAATTGCTAAAACGATTATAAAACTTGCTAAAACGATACAGGACGCTACAGGATGGTTTTCTTTTTTAAAAAAATGATATTTGATTATCAAGTTACTAATCAAAATAATCAATTATGTGTAAATCTAAATTAGGAAAGTATTTCACTTTCGTGTTTAGCCTTCTCTTCGTGTTCTGCACAACAATAAGTATGGCGCAAACTGATCGGGTAATACGAGGAACTGTTGTCGATGCTACAACAGGGGCACCGCTAGGGGGCGTGTCTATTTCTGATTCAGCTACCAAAAACGCCACTTCCACCGGAAGTGACGGTAGCTTCGAAATTGGTACACGAAGCAATTCAACCTTATCCTTTCGGTTTATCGGTTTTATCACACAAACCGTTCAAGTAGGAAATCAAACAAGCTTACGTATTCAGTTAGCGGAAGATGCTGCCGATCTGGAAGAAGTGGTTGTGGTGGCTTATGGTACCGCAAAGAAACGAGACCTCACGGGTTCCGTTTCCACTATCGATTCCAAGGTGTTGGCCAACCAGTCGAACTCTTCTGTGAGTAGAGCCTTAGAAGGTGCCGCACCAGGTATTCAGGTCTCTGCAGTAGACGGGCAACCGGGCTTAGACATGGGTATCCGTGTACGTGGTTTAGGCTCCGCCAATCAAAACACCTCCAATGCCTTAGTGGTAATTGATGGTGTACCGGCGCAAAACGATAACCCTTTGGCTTCCATTAGCGCGAAAGATATCGAATCGGTAACCGTATTAAAAGATGCGGCATCTACGGCACTTTACGGTTCGCGTGGTGCAAACGGGGTGGTATTAGTGACCACCAAAAGAGGTGCAAAAGGAGCACCTCGTATTGGATTGGAAGCGAAAACAGGGGTAAACCAAATTGGCCCTTACATGTTCGATAAAATCTCCGATCCAAAAGATATCTATGAGTTTGCTTGGTTATCCATTTATAACTCGGTAAGATATGGAGTAGATGGTTCCGGCGTGGCTAAAAATTATACCACGAACCTAAACAACCCAAACATGTCGCATGAGGATGCGGCGGAATTTGCTTCCAAACACTTGTTCGACTATACGGGTAGTACCAGTAAATTCCAGGTAAATAACTTAGGCAACTGGATGTTGTATGATGTTCCGGGTGCCATATATACCCCAACAGGGTCGGGTTCCAATGCTTCTTCAACCATGACAGGAGCATACTTGGTGAATACCGACGGGAAGCTAAACCCGAACGCACGTTTGTTGTATAATGACAACTACGACACCCATTTATTAGAGAACAGATTAAGACAGGAATACAATTTATCGGCTTCCGGAAGCTCCGAAAAAGTAGATTACTTTGTGTCGGGCGGCTTTTTGGAAGACCCTTCATACATCCGTGGCTCTTCATTCAAACGCTATAATGGACGTGCGAATGTGAATGCCCAAGTGTATGACTGGTTAAAAATTGGTGCTAACTTAGGTTATGCCAACCGGAATACACAATCGCCGGCCACACGTTTCGGTCGTAACCCGGGAAGTTCCTCGGCCAACGTATTCCGCTTTATCAATGGGCAAAACCCTTTGACCCAATTGTATGCTCGTGATAAAGATGGCAACATTGTTCAACAAGGAGGCAAAGACAAGGTTCACGTGTTGGCCGGAGATAGCTATTCGCCACTGGGCCCAACGGCTGCAGCCTATGCCACAACCAACGTATTGACCGTATTGGACAATGATATCGATAGAAGAATTTCGGACGACTGGAGCACACGTACCTATGGTACCATTACCTTCTTAGATGGCTTTAGCTTTACTGCCAATTTCTCTTTAGACAAGTTCAACGATATGCGCACGCGCTATTGGAACAGCGAGTCGGGGCAATCTGCCGGAATAGGGGCATTTGGTAAGGTGTTTTCAAATACCACCATTATGAATAGCCAGCACTTATTGAATTATAACAAGACGGTTAACTCCCATACTTTTGAAGGTTTATTGGGTCATGAATATGATTCCTTCCAATTTGAAACCCTAAACTATCGTTCTTCTTATGAGTTAATTGACAACTTCCCAGCTTACGCCAACTTCGTTGGTCGTTACGATGGTGGTACCTTCTCCAACCCGGGTGGTGGTACAGATATCCGTCGGATGGAAAGTTACTTCGCACGTGGAAACTATAATTATGCCGATAAATACTTCGCACAGGCTTCCGTACGTCGGGATGGATCTTCTAAATTTAAATTAGTCGATAACCGTTGGGGTACATTCTGGTCTGTAGGTGCAGGATGGCGTATTAATGGCGAAGAATTTATGGCCAATACCGCCTCTTGGTTAGATAATTTAAAAGTTCGCGCCAGCTATGGTGTTATCGGTAACCAGAACGGTATTTCGAATTATGCAGGCTACCAGACTTGGGGCTTCTCGGCAGTTTATCAGCCAAGCAATAACGGTACAGGTCTACCGGCATCTTATGTGTTGAACCAGAATGCCTATGTGAATGATCAATTGACTTGGGAAAAGGTAAACACCTTTGATGCGGGGCTAGAATTCGCGTTCTTCAACCGCGTACGTGGTTCCTTCGATTATTATAACAGAACGACCACCAATGCCATTTGGAATCAACCTATTGCTTATTCCAAAGGGCAATCGTCTATCTTAACCAATACCGCTCGTATCAACAACTATGGTTTCGAAGTTGACTTAACGGTAGATGTGATTAAAAACGAAGACTGGAACTGGTCGGTATCGACGAATGGTACCCATTACCGCACCATCTTGAAAGAAGTGCCTCCGGGAGTTGGTTCTGCTGCTTTAGGTGGCAACTGGACCGGTGGTGTTGATGGCTGGAGTGCTGCAGGAACAGGTGGCGTAACGGCAATCTCTTACTTACGTGGTATCAATAAAGATTACTTCAACATGTACCTGTATAAATATGCCGGGGTTGATCAGAACACAGGTTTGCCGATGTTCTATCACCAAGTAACTGATGCGGATGTGTCGGCAGGCTTATACAATGGTGCTAAAGCAGGTGAAAGTGTGAAAACAACCGATTATTCGCAAGCCAGCCGCTATGAAATTGGTTCGGCCGTGCCAAATTGGATCGGTGGTTTCAGCACCAGCTTACGCTATAAAAACTTCGACCTGTATGGATCATTTGCTTACCAATTGGGCGGTAAATTCTTAAGTACAGAATATGCGAACAGCTTATACGTTACAGAAAACCCAGGTAAACCTTTATCGGCCGAATTGATTGGCAATACCTTTACCAAGGAGAATACGGGCGCAAAATTCCCAATGGTGATGTATAACAACACCTATGGAAACGGCTCAACCTTCGGTAGCTGGTTATATTCAGATATGGCCGTATTCAACGCTTCTTACCTGAACTTGAAAAACATTACGGTAGGTTATACTTTCCCAGAGAAATTATTGGGCAACAGTAAAATTAAACGTTTAAGAATCTATGCCTCTGGCGATAACATCTTTATGTTGACCTCCCATAGTGGAATTGACCCTAGAATGTCATTAGTAGGCGGTTGGGAAGTAGGCGCTTATAGCTACCCGACCATGCGTACATTCTCAGGCGGTATCAACTTAGATTTTTAATAGGAAAGCATTATGAAAAAGATATTTTTATTCTTGATAGGAGGAACCCTGTTCTTCTCATGTAGTAAGAAATTAGATGTACCACCACCAAACAATATCACTGATGAACAGATTCAGGAATTATTGCGCAGTGGTGATGCGGCCACCATCAATACCATTTTGGGTGGTATGGCCAATAATATGCCGCGATTGATCAATGGATCAGGCAATGCCGGCTTCGGCGCCTCCGATATTCGATACTTTGATGTGCAAGGATTGGATGTGATGCGTAACTTAGAGGCGAATGATATTGTTTTTAGCGACCAAGCCTTAACCATTTTTGGCGGTGATGAATACCGATTCTTAGATTTTACATCAGAATCGACCAATAAAAATGCACCGTACTGGAACTATTGCTGGAACGCCATAAACACCGCCAATAAATTACTGAAATACTTGGATGATGAAACCGTAGGTACAAACACCAAATTAATGGAGTTTAAAGCCCGTGGCTTGATTTTACGTGGTTATGCTTTCCATTATCTGATGGAAAACTATCAGGATGCTTACCTGCAAGGTGGAAAAGCAAAATTAGGCATGCCTTTATACGATACGCATTTGCCTATTCAAGAAAGTAAAGCCCGTTCAACCTCGGATGAGACCTATGCCTTTATTAAAACGGATTTGGAGAAAGCCGTTCAATTGTTGAAGGATGCAGGCATTAACAGCACGACGACCAAGAATGATTTTGATGTCGATGTCGCTAATTTTATCCTGACCCGCGTGTATGTTTGGACCGGTGATTGGGCAAAAGCGATTGCTTCAAGTTCGGAAGTATTGAAAAATTATCCTACTTTAATGGGCCAGTCTGTCTATGGAGCTACCAATGATGGAACACAAGCAAGCCCAGAGATGCGACCTGAGAAAAACGGCTTCTTAAATAACGATGTGAATCCGGAAGTGATTATGGGTTTCCCGTTGGGCGATGCTTTGGTTACGCATAATGCCTGGATGAATCCTTTTGTAGAAAACCAAGGGGGGAATGCGCGTGGATACCAACGTATTGATGAACGTTTGTATAGCAAGATTTCGGATAATGACTTCCGGAAGAAAAACTGGATGGCTGACGATTGGGGCGATTATACCTACCCAACGAATAATGATAAGAAGTTTATTCCGGCCTATACCAACCTGAAGTTCGCTGCAACCCATGGTTTAGGAAGTAATGAAAAGAAAAATGTGGGTCGGGTAACGGCTTATTATTTCCGTTCGGCGGAGGCCTTATTGATGAAAGCGGAGGCGCAAGCACAAAGTAATGATGCGGCAGGAGCAAAGGCAACCTTGAATATTTTATTGGCGGCACGCACAAAAGCAGGTGCCCCAACCTTAACCTGCGATAATTACCCAAGCATGGCTGGTTTAACGCCATTGCAAATGGTACAATTGCAAACCCGTATTGAATTATGGGGCGAAGGTGGCCGTGAATATTACAACAATAAACGCTGGAATATTCCGGTAAATCGTTCAGGATCTGCTAATCACGTGGACAAGTCGCAATACCCGGTTTCGAAAATGACCTTGAAGATTCCGTTGGATGAGATGATGTACAACGATAAAATGGTTCAAAATTAATACAACCTAAGAGCAGGGCTCCCAAGGCCCTGCTTTTACCTATTTAACAATAAATCTAATGCTATGAAGTATCAAGTTAGTCCAGCGCAAATTGCCTTTTACCGTGAAAACGGTTATTTAGTTATTGAAGAATTCTTAGATCAAGCGGAGTTGGAGAAATGGCGCGAAGTGGTGTTCAATGCGGTAGAGCAACGTGCAGGACAGAAAATGCCGGGTAAGAAAACCCAGGTAGGTGAGGATGATGGTATCAATAAAGATGCAGATTATTTTGGTAAAGTATTTGACCAATTGCTAAACCTTTGGCAAACCGATGATGGCGTAAAAGAGCTGATGCTTGACCGCCGTATTGGGGAAATGGTAGCCAATTTAGCACAAGCCGATGGCATGCGTATCTGGCATGATCAGGCTTTATTTAAACGTCCTTTTGCGAACCCAACGGCTTGGCATTTGGATACGCCTTTTTGGTCTTTCTCCGATCGGGAAGCCCTTTCCATTTGGGTGGCCTTAGACGATGCGACCTTAGAAAATGGCTGTTTATATTTTGTGCCTGGCTCCTTCAAAAAAACAGACTTCACCAATATCGGTATCGGAAAGAATATGAATGGTATTTTCGAAGTATACCCGGAATTGGCGCAAATCAATCCGGCACCGGCGCCTTTGAAAGCCGGAAGCTGCTCCATCCATAATGGATTAACTATTCATGGGGCAGGACCCAATATGACCAATGGCTTCCGCCGGGCCATGACCTGTGCCTATATGCCCGATGGTAATGTGTTTAATGGCCAAGCGAATATCTTGCCGCCGGATTACCTGGCGACCTTGAAAGAAGGTGACCTGTTAAACGATGATGAGCAAAATCCGTTAATCTATCATAAAGCATGGTAGATATACAGTTCTACTATCCACGTTGGGGTGCCGAGCATGTGGCTTGGCCCGCTTTTTTGGATCGTGTGAAAGCAGCCGGATACCAAGGGATAGAATGGTATCCTTTCGGGGAAACCAAGCCTTTTGATTATGCTGAAGTTTTAGCAGCCCTAGCAGCACGTGGCTTAAGCTATAGCATCGTTTTTGCCGTAAGCGGGGAAGCCCGGAATTTCGAGCAGTATCAACAGCTGCTACAAGAGCAATTAGTACTGTTAGGTAGCCTGGGCCAATATGGTCAGGCTCCTCAATTTATATCGGCCCAAGTGGGTCGTGAATATTATTCAACCGAGCAGATTATGGCCTGTTTGGCCATCTGCGCATCGGTTGAACAACAAACCGGCGTTGCTATTTACCAGGAAACACACCGGAATAAATGGCCTTATGGCATTCATCGTATTCCAAGCATTTTGGCGCAATACCCGGGATTAAAATTAACCCTGGATATTTCGCATTGGTATTGTGTGTCTGAAAGTTTCTTAGAAGACCAGCAAGACCTATTGACTGAGCTGTTGGATCTGGTGTATCATGTGCATACCCGCGTAGGGCATACCCAAGGTTCCCAGATTTCCGATGTCAGTAATCCATTATTTGAAGATATTGTTAAGCAGCACCTTGCTGTTTGGCAACAGTATATATTTAGGCAAGTTCAACAGGGTAGAACTACCTTTACGATGACCACAGAATTTGGTCCAGCTCCATACTTGATTAGCTCGGGAAACCAAGCGCAAGACTATGAAGAGCAATGGCGCCAGAACCTGTGGATAAAAGCATACCTGTTGAACAACTTAAAGACCGCATAAATTATGAATAGAAGATCTTTTTTACGCCAGAGCTCGCTGATTGGGGCCGGGTTTGCTTTGGCAAACCTCAACCAGGCTTGGGCCTCGGGATTCCTTCCCAAGGAGCAAAGCTGGTATGCCATGTTTCAAAACCCGAGCGCACAGTATCGCCCATTTGTGCGTTGGTGGTGGAACGGCGATAAAGTTGAAGCGACGGAATTATCACGTCAGCTACGTTTGTTAAAAGAAGCCGGTATCGGCGGAGTAGAAATCAATCCGATATCTTTCCCAAAGCGTGCCGATGATATGGGTATTCCTTCCGTAAAATGGTTGAGCAATGAATGGATAGACTTGGTGAAGCATGCCGCCAGCGATGCTAAATCCTTGGATATGACCGCCGACCTGATTGTAGGCTCGGGCTGGCCTTTTGGCTCGGAAGAACTTAAGGAGGATGAGCGTGCGCAGGTGGTTTTAGTGTATGCAGAAACACTGGAAGGGCCCTTGCAATTTGAAACCTCGCAATTTAATATCTGTCAAGCCGTAGATCCGGGGGTGACGGACAAGAACCCGCTTCGTAAACCGGAGATTCTTTCCTTGCATTTGGCAAAAGACCCGATGCATAGCTTGGCCGAGGCGACAGACCTATCGGCCAAAAGAAAAGATGAGCTTATTCATGTGGATGTGCCTGCCGGCAAACACGTGCTCTATGCCGTCGTTAAATTTAACTCCTTTGCCCAAGTAATCAATGGCGCTCCGGGTGCTTCCGGTTCCATTTTAAACCATATGGATAAACAGGCGGTGCAAAATTATTTGAACCGCATGTCTAATACCATGCAGAATAGAATCGGGGCTTTAAGTCAGTTTATCCGTTCCCTGTTTTCCGACAGTATGGAGTTGGAAGGCTGTAACTGGACCCATGATTTTGCGCAAGAGTTTCAAAAACGCTGCGGTTATGACCTGATGCCCTACCTGCCATTTATTATGTTTAAGGTGGGACGTTTGGGCGCTGTGGTGGATGAAAACTATGGGGCAGCAAAATCTCCGGAGTTTAAAGAGCAACTGAACCGTGTTCGCTTTGACTTTGAATTCGTGAAGGCCTCCTTACTGCGCGAACGGTTTACCGAGACCTATTTGGCTTGGTGTAAGGGGCTGAACGTAAAATCTAGAGCACAAGCTTATGGCCGTGGGTTCTTCCCATTAGAAACATCCCTAGGCTATGATATTCCGGAGGGTGAGTCCTGGACAACGAACTATTTGCGTCATAAACTTGGCGAAGAAATGGGCGACGAGGATTATCGCCGCGGCCGTGGCTACACCATGATTAATAAGTATGTTTCGTCGGCCGCGCATTTGACCGGCAAACGCTTGGTTTCTTGTGAGGAAATGACCAATACCTACCTGGTATTTAATGCGACCTTGGAGTTGCTGAAATTAGGGTCTGATCAGAGTGCCCTGTCGGGGATTACACATTCCATTTGGCATGGCTTTAACTACTCGCCAAAAGAAGCCCCTTTCCCGGGATGGATTCAATACGGATCCTACTATTCGGAAAAGAATAATTGGTGGCCGTATTTCAACTACCTCAATACCTATAAAGCCAGACTATCCTCGCAGTTGCAACATGCCGATATGTATACGGATATCGCCATTCTTCCGGCGAATTATGACCTCTGGGCAGAAAAAGGCGTGCAAACGGATCCTTTTCCGGAGCGCTTGAATGTGCCTTATACTTCCTTGCTATGGGAAGCTATTCATAAAACCGGAGGCGGTGCCGATTATATTACCGAGTTGATTTTGAAAGATGCCAAGGTGCAAAACGGTAAAATTACCTATGGGAAAAAAGCATACGGCGTATTGTTCTTACCCGGCGTACAAAGTATGGATGTGGCGAACATGAAAAAGCTGTATGATTTTGTGCAACAAGGTGGAAAATTAATCTGTATAGAGCATATGCCGAGCAAAAGCTTAGGCTTTAAGGATATGAAACAGCGGGATGCAGAAGTGGTTTCCTGGATGGATAAAATCAAGACCATAGCCAATAACTTCAGCTTTGTGGAAAAACCGGTCGACAATAAGTTCCTGGAATGGTATATCGAGTTTCAGCAGCAAAAACAATTGCCTAAATCGTTAAGTATTTCAAATCCGAACCGCTTTTTTATGCAAAACCGTTATGTGCGCGACGATAAAAGTGAGTTCTATTTCTTCCAGAATGCCCATCGCTTCCAAGCTTTCCCAACACAAATTACCTTTCAGGAAAAGTTGGTTAAAGGGAAGCAAGCTTGGGTGTGGGATATTGATACCGGCGAGCGATTTAAGTTGAAATTGGATAAGGATCATGCCTTCCAGCATGATTTTGGCCCCACAGAATCCTTATTGGTCGTGTTCGATAGCGAGAAGAAAGGCGATTGGTATCAGGCGCCGAAAACTTCCGGCAAGAACACACAGGATCTGTCAAACAACTGGCAATTGGAACTGCGTCATCAGCAAGAGGGAACCGTGAAAAGCCGTCAATTGGCGAAGCTAATCGATATGAAGCTGGACGATGAATTACGCGACTTTTCAGGCACCGTCGTCTATAAGAAAACCATTGATGTAGCCGATGTGAAAGGAGCCACCTTGAATCTGGGTCAGGTATTTGGCATTACTGATGTGCTAGTCAACCAGCAGCCGGTAGGCGTAAAATGGTTTGGCCGCCGCATCTACGACCTGTCAAGCTTCTTAAAACCCGGCAAGAATGAATTGGAAATTCGCCTCACCACAACCATGGGCAATTACCTGAAAACATTAAAAGAAAATGAAAATGCACAGTATTGGGTAAACAGACCCGGCCGCGAACAGGAAATCCAGTCGATGGGCATTGTAGGGCCTGTGCAATTGTATAATTAACCTAAAATCGGAGATAATGAAAAGACTACTTACCCTAATCATGTGCCTTTGTTGCTTGCAAGTGCTTGCCAAGGACTATGATGTGAAGGATTTTGGTGTTGAGGGCAATGGAACGACCCTGAATACCCGATCGATTCAAGCAGCGATAGACTATGTGTCTACCCATGGTGGTGGCCGCTTGGTATTTACCCCCGGCAATTATGTGACGGGAACCATCTATATGAAATCTAATGTCATCCTGCATTTAGAACGCGGTGCCTCCATCTTAGGCTCGCTGAATCCTTGGGATTATGATAAAGACCCTTATATCAATTGGAAATCGTTAATCTATGCGATTAAACAGGAGAATATCGGGATTACCGGTCAAGGGATTATCAATGGTCGCGGATTCGATAATGCCATGAATACCCTGAATCTGGTGCATCGTGGCCTAATTGAAGATGAACTAAAATACGACCGGGTTCGCGAATGGAACCGCCCGGAGAATATCTATTTCCGTGAGTGTAAAAACATCAAAATGATCGGTATTACGCTTAAAGATCCGGGGTCTTGGAATCAAACCTACGACCAGTGTCAGAATATCCTGGTGGATAGCATGACGGTGGATAGTAAATCCTATTGGAATAACGATGGAATTGATATTGTAGACTGCAAGGATGTGGTGATTCGTAATTCGCATTTTGATGCTGCGGATGATGCCATTTGTTTTAAATCGCACGATGCCAATGCCATCTGTGAGAATGTGTTGGTGGAAAACTGCACGGCACGTTCCAGTGCCAGTGGTTTAAAATTCGGAACGGTTTCCCGTGGGGGCTTCCGCAATTTTGTTATCCGTAATTTAACGGTTTATGATACCTATCGTTCTGCAATTACCTTCGCTGCAGTAGATGGTGGCTTGGTAGAGAATATCCTGGTGGATGGCGTTCGTTCCATCAATACAGGGAATGTTATCTTCTTGCGTATCGGCGATCGTTGGAGCAAAGGCAAACGCCCGGTTATGCGTAACATCACCATTAAAAATGTATATGCAGAGGTGCCGATGGATAAGCCTGATAAAGGCTATAACTACGAAGGTCCTATTGAGGATTTACCACGTAATATTTCGCCAGCCAGTATCATCGGTTTACCGAATCACTTAATTGAGAATGTTACCCTGGAGAATATTGAAATGGTATATCCGGGTGCTGGAAATCCATATTACGCCAAACGTGGACTAACGCCGGAAGAGTTGGATGGTATTCCGGAAATGGAAGCCGCATATCCGGAATTCTCCCAATTTAAGGAGTTGCCAGCTTGGGGATTCTATATCCGCCATGCCAAAAACATCAACTTTAAAAATGTGACCTTCCGTGCCATGGCACCGGATTACAGACCTAGTATTGTTGCTGACGATTTGCAAGGTGGAAGCTTCACAGGAATGACCTTTGATGAGGTGAAAGCCGGCAATAAGGAACAGATATTTTTACACAACAGTAAAAATGTAGAAATTCAAAAATAGGACGCTAATGAAAAAATTACTCTATATCATCATATTACTGGCGTTGCCTTTTGGGAAGGTCTTCGCCGTAGATTATAATGCCTCCGCATTCGGCTGTGTATCCGATGGGCAAACCAACAATACCCGCTCTATTCAAGCGGCTATTGACATGATATCGGCAAAGGGTGGTGGCACCTTGAACTTTTATGTAGGTCGGTATTTAACTGGCGGGCTGGAACTGAAATCGAATGTTACCATCAACCTGCACGAGGGTGCTATTTTAGTGGCAAGCCCTGGCTTCTATGATTTTATTCAGAAGGCTGGTAAGCGCTATTTTATCTATGCTGAAAAGCAAGAGAATATCAAGATTATCGGCAAAGGGGTCATCCTGGGACAGGCAGCATTAGTGGCACCTAACATTCAAAACCAGGTGAACAAAGGATTTGTAAAGGAATCTGTAGATAGTTTGCTGCCTACCTTAGTGGGTTTCTCGCATTGTCAGCAAATCACGTTAGACGGGATTATGTTGAGAGATGCTTCCGGCGATGTACTTGACCTGGATCATTGTTCGCAGGTGACCTTGAAAAACCAGCTGATTAAAGCTCATGCCTCCCCTAAAGGGGCAGGCCTACGCCTAGCAGCTTCAACCGAGGTAAGCCTAGACAGTATGTATGTAGATGTTGCAGGCAAGGCTTTGGTAAAAGATGCGAGCAGCAAAATCAGTAGAATTAATAAGAGTGTGACTCCAAATGGTAAACCAATTAAATAGGGGATGATGAGCGCAGTAAAAAGAATAGTAAGTTTTGTGGCTTTGCTGGCATGCAGTATCGGCATGCTGCAAGCAAAAGATTATAATGCTTCCTTCTTCGGTATTAAATCGAATGGAACAACCTTAAATACCACATCCATCCAACGGGCGATAGACTATATCTCGGCCAATGGTGGGGGGAAGTTGAAGTTTTATGTGGGCAGATACCTGACCGGTACGATCCATATGAAATCGAATGTGACCTTGCACCTGGAAGAAGGTGCGGTTTTGTTGGGCTCGACCAATATTAACGATTATAATGTTGGCACGCCGAACAACGCCTTGATTTATGCCAAAGGTGTCGAGAATATCGGTATCACTGGAAAAGGCGTAATCGATGGACAAGGTCGCGAGGTGGCTTATAACCTGATGGACCTGATTCATAAAGGGATTATTGAAGATCCCTTGGATTATGATCGTCCGCGGAATAATCGCCCGAAAGCCATCTATATGCGTGAATGTAATAACGTGACGATTAAACGCATTACGGTAAAGAATTCCGCAGACTGGGTAAGCGTCTATGATCAGTGTAAAGATGTATTGGTAGATAGTATTACCATCGATAGTAAGGCCTTCTGGAATAACGACGGAATCGATATTGTGGATTGTCAGAACTTTAAATTATTGAACTCCTATGTGGATGCGGCAGATGATGCCATCTGTTTGAAATCGCACGATGCCAGCAAGTTGAATGAGAATGTGGAAATCCGGAACTGTACGGCACGCTCCAGTGCGAATGGGATTAAGTTCGGTACGGTATCTGCCGGAGGCTATAAAAATATCCGCATCATCAACAATAAGGTGTATGATACCTTCCGCTCGGCATTTACCATTGCTACCCCTGATGGCGGCATTGTGGAAAATGTGTTGGTGGACAGCTTGTATGCTTACAATACAGGCAATGCCATTTACCTGCGCATCGGTGCCCGCTGGAATAAGGGTCGTAAAGGTGCTATTAAAGGTGTGACGATGCAGAATATTTACATCGAAGTGCCGGCAGAGAAACCTGATGCGGGCTATGCTTATGAAGGTCCGGTAGAGGATAACCCGCGTAACATTTCGCCGGCTAGTATCATTGGCTTAAAAGGTCAACCTATTGAAGATATTATTCTTCGTAATGTGGAAATCGTGTATCCGGGAGGTAGTAATCCGAACTATGCGTTCCGTGGGGTATCGGCTAAGGAACTGGATGCGATTCCGGAAATGGCAGAGGCCTATCCAGAGTTTTCGCAGTTTAAGGAGTTACCGGCTTGGGCGTTCTACTTACGTCATGTGGATGGTATTCAATTTGAGAATGTGAAGCTGATTGCTAAGGAGAAGGAATATCGCCCGGCTATCGTGATGGACGATGTTAAAAATGCATCCTTGAAACAGGTAGACTATCAAGAACCGGGTAAAAAAGGAAAAAAACAGCTAGTTTTACATAATTCAACGCTTAAGAAATAAGAATTGTATTCATGAAACAGCTCGTCTTAGGCATACTGCTCTTTTGTTGTCAGCTGCTATTTGCGCAACAGGGGCAGGATGCCTCCTATGTTCCGGAACATTATACCAAGAAGGAGGTTTACATTCCAATGCGGGATGGCACTAAATTATTTACCGCCATCTATGAGCCGAAGGATAAGACCAAGCCATATCCCATTATGATGATCCGCACGCCGTATAGTGTGGCTCCCTATGGTGCTGATAAGTTTAGACCGGTGATCGGGCCTAGTCTGGAATTTGCCAAAGATGGCTACATCTTCGTGTATCAGGATGTGCGGGGAAAGTATAAATCGGAAGGTCTTTTTGTGGCCAATCGGCCGTATATCAAGCATAAGAAAAAGGGCGATATCGATGAAACTACCGATACCTACGATAGTATCGATTGGTTAATGAAACATATCCGATCGAATAAGAAGGTCGGCATTTGGGGAGTTTCCTCACCGGGGTTTTATGCCTCTATGGCCTTAATTGATGCCCATCCGAATTTAACGGCTGTTTCGCCGCAAGCACCCGTAACAGATTGGTTTATGGGCGATGATAGGCATCATAATGGCGCCTTCATGTTGATGGGTAGTTTTTCATTCCTTTCTTCCTTTGGGAAAATGCGGGACTCGGTGGGAACCACTCATCCCGGTGGATTCTATGCCTACAATACGACCGATGGGTATGACTTCTACTTGAAGTCGGGCCCCTTGAAGAACTTTAACGAGAAATACCTTCACGGCAAATCTGTGCTTTGGAAGGAAATGATGGATAACCCGGATTACAATTCTTATTGGCAGGAACGCAGCTATACCGGCTATTTGGAAAAGGTGAAACCCCATGTATTGGTAGTTGGTGGTTGGTTTGATCAAGAGGACTTGTATGGCCCCTTGAAAACCTACGAAGCCCTGGCTAAGTCCGGAAAGAATAAACTAAACTTTATCATGGGCCCTTGGTACCATGGCTCCTGGACCCGCGGGGATGGCCGAAACTTAGGGAACCTTAATTTCGAGGCCCCAGTCAATGAGTTCTACCGAAGCCAGATGGAATTGGCATTTTTCAAAAAACACCTGAAAGGGGAGGAGGCTAAGGCCTTAGCACCGGTATCTGTCTTTGTAACCGGAGCCAACGAGTGGAATTACCTGCCGCAGTGGCCAAGTAAGGACATGCAGCCCCAAGCACTATACCTGCAAGCAAATCAAGGCCTATCTTTTGAAAAGCCGCAAGCGACGCAGGAACAGTATGCCAGCTATACGGCAGACCCGAATAAACCTGTGCCTTACACCGCAGAGAAAACGCTGATGCGCGGTTTTCAATACATGTATGAAGATCAAGTGTTTGCATCTCGCCGTCCGGATGTGTTGGTGTTCGAGTCGGAAGTATTGACCGAGGATGTTAAAATCATGGGTAATATCCAGGCGAACCTGTTTATCAGTACCACGGGTACCGATGCGGATTATATCGTGAAACTCATTGATGTGCATCCCTATGAAAAGGATGCGCCTTTATCAGACTGTCAATGTTTGGTGCGCGGCGAAGTAATGCGCGCCAAGTATAGAAATAGTTTTTCTAAACCGGAGCCATTAACGCCGAACCAGGTGACCAATATTACCTTTGATATGCAAGATGCGGCGCATGTTTTTAAAAAGGGCCATAAAATTATGGTACAGGTGCAAAGCTCCTGGTTCCCATTGGTGGATCGGAATCCGCAGAAATTTGTCAATATCTATCAAGCAAATGAGGAAGATTTTGAAGTGCATCAGCACCGGATCTATCTCGATAAGCAACACCCATCGCATATCTTATTACCTATAGTAAAAAACAATGAATACTAAATTTAACCTCTTACTCTTCCTTTCTTTAGCACTGAGCCAATTTGTACATGCGCAGGAGGAATATGGCCGTAAGCTTGTAAAGACCTTAGCGTCGGATAAGTTTGCCGGACGTGGCTATGTTTTTCAAGGCGATAAAAAGGCAGCAGCCTTTATTGCCAAGGAAATGAAAAAATCAGGATTAAGCCCGCTGGGCGATTCCTTTATGCAGCCTTTTAACCTGCCGGCGAATGTGTTCCCCAAGGCGGCATCTGTAGCGTTGAACGGTTCAGATTTAAAAATAGGGGCCAATGCCTTAATTGATGCGGCATCACCCTCGGTAAATGGAGCATTCGAAGTGCTACCGGTAAACAGTAACTTGAATAACTTGCAGAACCTGAAAGGTCTAGTGTTAGACAAAAGATTCCAAGGGAAGGCGATATTATTGGATGAGGAAGCGCAGTTAGCACACATGAAACCGGAGGAATGGCGCCGCGTTGTGATGACGCTAATGCAGGAAGGGCAGCATGCTGTTCTTTTGGTGAAAACCAAGGCGAAGTTTACCTGGCGTGCCGGAACTTCACAAGCGAAAAAGCCTGCAGTTTATATCAAAGATGTAAACTTCGATCAGCCGAAGAATGAGATTGTCCTCGATATTACCGCTTATTTTCAACCGCAATATAGCACACAAAACGTATGTGGTTTCTTGAAAGGTACAGGGAATTCCGATTCTACCATTGTCATTACCGCGCATTACGACCATTTGGGCGCAATCGGGAAAAAAGTGGTGTTCAACGGTGCCAATGATAATGCCAGCGGAACCGCTTTGATGCTTTACCTAGCGCAATACTATGGCAAGAACAAGCCTAAGTACAATATGATATTCCTTGCCTTCTCTGGTGAGGAAAGTGGATTGCTGGGCTCGAAATATTACGTAGCGAATCCTCGGAATGAGTTGTCGAAAGTTAAATTCTTACTGAACCTCGATATGGCAGGAACAGGGGATGACGGTATTCAGGTGGTGAATGGTACTATCTTTACCAAAGCGTTCGATACCATGAAGGCTATTAATGCTGAAAAAGGATACCTTCCGGATGTTAAAGTACGTGGCCCAATGAACCGCAGTGATCATGCGCCCTTCTATGAAAAGGGAGTGCCTAGCTTCTTTATCTATACCTTAGGGGGTATTGCCGCCTATCATGATATTTGCGATCGCTATGAAACCTTGCCGTTCACCAAGTTTAATGGTTATGCAAATTTGCTAACTGACTTTATAGCGACCTTTTAAGCTTGCTTAAATCATAAGATACAGCCACCTTCCGGATGGCTTTTTTTATGGAAAACAGCTTGATATGCTGAAACCCTAATCAGCTGGACTGTACCAATTTTGTTATAATTCCCCTAAAAACCGCTTTCTATAAGTTATTGTGGCAGATGGCCTTATTGACCTGTTGAAATCAGGATAGAGCAGGATGCTTTAGTTTTAGGGGTTTGATATATTTGGGTAAAGAGCGTTTCAAATAAGTTTGCAATTATAAACCGATCATGCAGGTTCACCTTTCGCCCAGGTTGCCCGAATGGCTATGATTCTTATTTTCTTTTGTTGCGTTTTCGCTGTTTTTTCTTTTTGGGAAAGGGAGGCTTCCTTTTCTGCCAGCCAAAGAGATGAACCAGCAATGCTGTGAGTAATCGGAATGGCGCAAGGCCTGGAGTAGCAATTATAAACGAAATCAACATATTAAACCACAATGATTAAAACCAATAAAGCACATTTGTACTTGTTTTCTTTATTTCTCCTGTTCGCAACGGGGGCTTGTAAGCAGCAAGAGAAAGAGGAAGTAAAGGATGAAAATCCGAAAACAAAGAAGATCGTATTGCCTGAGGGCTTTGCCGTCGATCATCTCTACAGTCCTTCTGATGATAAAAAGGGATCGTGGGTGTCTATGACCTTCGATGATAAAGGTAGAATGATTACCTCCGATCAGTTTGGCGGCTTGTTCCGTGTGGAACTACCTCCCCTGGGTTCCGATTCTACGGTAAAACCTAAAATTGAAGCTATTGATTTACCGATTGAAGGCCGCGACCCGGCGGATACTACTAAAAAGGTAGGTATGGGCTTTGCACAAGGCCTATTATGGGCGTATAACAGCTTGTACGTGATGGTGAATCACAAGGCGAATGATGAGTTTGCCAAGAGCTCCGGGTTATACCGCTTGCAGGATACCAATGGCGATGATAAGCTAGATAAAGTGACGCAGCTGATGGCCTTGGATGGCTCCGGCGAGCATGGCCCACACAGTATTGTTCTTGGCCCTGATTCAGCGATCTATATTGTTGCTGGAAACTTTACAGAAGTGCCTAAAATGGATACCTACCGTATTCAACCGAATAACAATGTGGATAACCTGATTCCTTTAATCCTGGATACCCATGGCCATGACTCCGATTCGCATAATCATGGGGGCTGGATAGCCAAGACAGATGCCGAAGGAAAATCATGGGAGCTTATTGCTGCCGGTTTCCGCAACTGCTTCGATATCGCCTTCAATAACGATAATGAACTCTTTACCTATGACTCTGACATGGAGTGGGATTTCGGGATGCCTTGGTATAGACCTACGCGCATTATCCACGTGACCAGTGGCGGCGAGTATGGCTGGCGTAAAGGGGATACCAAAATGGATGCCCGCTATCTGGATAACCTACCTGCTGTTTTAAATATCGGTCAGGGTTCTCCAACGAACTTTATCAATCCGTCTCAGGCTAAATTCCCAGAGAAATATAAAAATAGCCTTTTAGCATTCGACTGGAGCTTCGGAATTATTTATGCTGTTAGCTTAACGCCGGATGGTGCTACCTATAAAGCGAAAGCAGAAGAGTTTATCTCTGGATCGCCACTTCCCTTAACCGATGGAGCAATCGGTCCGGATGGTGCCTTATATTTCTTGACAGGAGGTCGTAAATTAGAGTCTGATTTATACCGGGTCTATTATAAAGACCATGCTAAAGTAAAAGCCGAAGCGAAGAAGAACGACTTGCCAGAAGCACATAAAATTCGTCGTGAAATCGAGCAATACCACCGTGCTTCCGCACCTGGAACTGCAGAGAAAGTATGGGAATACTTGGGTCATGAAGATCGTCATATTCGCTATGCAGCACGCTTAGCGCTGGAACATCAGCCTTTCGACTCCTGGAAGAACTTGGTATTCCAAGAGAGAAATGTCGTGCGTTTAACGGAGGCTATGGTTGCTGTGGCGCATGTAGCCGATTCTACCTTGCAGCCGCAGATCTTAAATAAACTAGCAACGATTCCTGTTGAGAAATTAACACCACGCATGTTGGAGAACTTGCTTCGTGTGTATGAGCTTGTATTCTTCCGCATGGGTAAACCTGATGCCGCTGTCAATGCCGCCATCGCCCAACGCTTGGAGCCGCTTTACCCGGCGAAAACCAACAGCTTAAATCGGGAATTGTCGAAAGTATTACTCTTCTTGGATAGCGAACCTGCGGTACAGAAATCTTTAGCGCTATTGAAAAATGCTAAAGATGATACAACCGAGTCGATATTTATGAGTTCTTCGGATTTAATCCTTCGTAACCCGCAATACGGCTTAGATATCGCGAATATGTTGGCCAGCATTCCTCCTGCACAGCAAATCTTCTTAGCGACAACCTTAAGTGGCGCAAGTAAAGGATGGACGCCGGAATTGCATGAAGAATATTTCAAATGGTATTATAATGCCTTCAGCTTTAAAGGTGGCAATAGCTTTGTCGGCTTTATCGACAATGCGCGGAAGATGGCCTTAAAGCATGTGCCGAAAGATCAGTTGGTGCATTATGGTAAAATCTCCGGGGATTCCTTATTAAATGAAAAAGGAAATCGAATTGCTTCGAAGGTTACTCCTCCAAAAGGTCCGGGACGTAAATGGGAAATTGATTCTGCCTTAAAGGTAGTGGAAGAGAATAGTGGTGTTCGCGACTTTAAACGTGGCCGTGAGCTGTTTATCGCCGTAAAATGTGAATCCTGCCACACCATGAAAGGCGAGGGTGGATCCTTCGGGCCAGACTTAACCCAATTAGGAACACGCTTTTCTAAACGTGATATGTTGGAAGCGATTATAGAGCCTAGTAAAGTAATCTCCGATCAGTATGAATCAAAGGTATTCAACTTGAAAGATGGCACCTCAATTCTAGGACGCTTGATGAGCGAGGATGAGAAGAAGTACGTTATTTCACAGAATCCTTATGCGCCGCAGATTACCAAAGATATCTTGAAGAAAGACGTGAAGAATATGAACCGTGCGGAAGTATCGATTATGCCTCCAGGAACTTTAAATGTCATGAGTCCGGATGAACTGAAAGATATTATTGCCTACCTGATGTCGGGAGGTAATGAAAATGCTGATATCTATAAAAAGAAATAAGACGCGTGAATTACGAAAATAAAGATTGGTTAGACAAGGTTTCGAATGTAGCTCAGGTTGGAGGCATTGAAACATCCGTTCTTGATAATGGATTGGGACGAGGCACGCGCATTGCCTGGGTCAATACCGGTGCAGGACTCCGTTTCAAAGTAGTCCTCGACCGTGCTATGGATATTGCCGAAGCCTCGTTTAACCAATATAATTTGAGCTGGATTAGCGGCATTGGCGTCACGCCTCCACAACCGTTCTCCGATAAAGGGGTAGATTGGTTGCGGACATTCGGCGGCGGAATGCTAGTCACTTGTGGACTATCCCACGTGGGAGGCCCCGAAGAAGATGAATTCGGAAAGCGTGGCCTGCATGACCAGATCAGCAACATCCCGGCAGAAATTATCCAGATAAAACAACCTGATATCCTCCGTGGCGATCGGGAGATGTTTATCACAGGCATCATCAAACAAGGCCACCCGCTAGGTGCAAATATCGAATTGAAACGCAGCATACGTTGCACCTTAGGTGATCCGACCATCCACATCATTGATGAAGTAACGAATGTCGGAAATATTGATACTCCCCATATGATATTATATCACTTCAACTTTGGGTGGCCTTTAATTGATGCCGGCACAGAATTACTGTGGAATGGAAGCTGGACAGCCCGCGAGCAGGGCGATGGCAATAAAATATTTAAAGAGGGAAATACGTTTAAAACTTGTCAGGCCCCGCGAGATGATCATCGCGGAACCGGAGAGGAAGCCGCATTTATTGATATTGACCACGATGAAGACTTCAAAAGTCGCTGTGCGATTTACAATAAGCAAATTGGCTTGGCCTTAGCCATGGAGTTTGATAAACGCGAATTGCCTTGGCTTACCAATTGGCAGCACTGGGGATTCGGAGAATATGTCACTGGCCTGGAGCCCGGCACTAATCCCCCGGTGGGTCAGCGTAAGCTCCGCGAATCCGGTGAGCTGCTATTCTTGAAGCCTAAGGAGTCTAAAACCTATACCTTAAGCATCCGACTCAGCGATAAGCCGGATGATATTCAAAAACTAATTAGAACATTTAATCAATAAAAACATAAACCGATGGGAAATATTGAAAAAGCTTTCGAGCAAGGAAAGGGAGTATTAAGGTTAGCACCGAACTGGGTGCCACGATCATTCTGTGTACCGGGTCGCCGTATCAAGCTGCATCCGGATGATTATTATGTATTGGGTGGTGAACGTGGAGGTATTGACGAACGTTGGTTTTCCTCGACAACACCCGCCAAGAATGGCCCCTTAACCGGTGAGTTTGAAGGATTAAGTTTTGTGGTCTATGAGGAGAATGGCAAGACCGAGCAAATATTGCTTAGCGACTGTGTCAACGAATTAAAAGGCCGTTTAATCGGTAATCGCTTATGGGATGAGTACCAAAGCTGGCCGATGTATTCCAAGTTTTTCGATAATATGGGGCCTCTGCCACATCATATTCACCATAACGATGAGAAAGCCGCATTAATCGGCCAACAGGGAAAACCAGAAGCCTATTACTTTCCACCGCAGTTGAACAACCACGGTGGTGATTTCCCGTATACCTTTATGGGTATTGCACCGGGCACAAGCAAGGAACAAATTAAAGAATGCCTGGAGAATTTCTCTAAAGGCGATAATAAAATCACCAACTTCTCGCAAGCCTACCGCTTAGAGCCGGGCACCGGATGGGATGTCCCTCCAGGCCTGTTGCATGCGCCGGGCAGTATGTGTACTTACGAGCCGCAAAAAGCATCTGATGTATTCGCCATGTACCAGTCATTGGTGAATGAGGCGATTATCGATGAGGAGTTATTGTGGAAGGGCATACCTGAGGATCAACGTGGTAATTACGATGGTTTAATGGATATCATTGACTGGGACTTGAACGTAGATCCCAACATGATGCAGAACCGTTTTATGGCACCAATCCCGGTGAAGGATGAAGCCGAAATGGAGCAAGAAGGATATATCGAGAAATGGATATGCTATAAATCTACGGCCTTCTCAGCGAAGGAATTAACTGTTCTTCCCGGACAGAAAGTGTTGATCAAAGATGCTGCAGCCTACGGCTTGATTATGATGCAGGGCTATGGAAAACTAAACGACTGGACCATTGAAACACCAGCATTGATTCGTTATGGCCAATTGACCTTTGATGAATACTTTGTTTCCGAAGAAGCTGCCCAACGTGGGGTGTGGATTGAAAACCACTCGCAAACGGACCCTATTGTGATGTTGAAGCACTTCGGTCCTGATAACCCAGATTTAACGGTACAGTCTTAATTTTTGACCCTAAAAAACGAATGTTATGAGCAAGCACACTTTTCCAAAATTACACAATGCAACATGGCCAGGGATTGTTGGCAAAGGCGATCATGAGCCTATTATCTCTTTGGATGAATTACTCGAGAAAACAGCAGCAGCAAATGTCAATGGTGTTAAGTTCGATGGGGTAGACCTAGGGCTTTTTGATCCGCATGTTAAGTTAGATACGTCCGACGACCATATCTCTTGGGTAGTCGATAAAATAGGAGGCTATGGCCTTGAAATAGGAACGCTTGTTGCACCAATATGGCCACCAGATGGAGGCTCCGCCATGGGCTCGCAAGCAGATCGCGACCGCTTTGTAGATGTCGTAAAACGTGCCGCAGAATTCGGCTACAAATTACGCAAGCAGGGCATCCGCACTAACAATGTTATCCGTATAGACTCGGCCTCAGGCGTAGAAGATTGGAGCAAGAACCCTTTAGAAAACACAAAACTCATTGCCGATACCTTTCGCAGAGCCTGCGATGCCGCGGCGGAATATGGCGAGCGCCTGGCAGCAGAAGGAGAAATCTGCTGGGGTGGCATGCAAAGCTGGCGTAAAATGCTAGACACCCTGGAAATGGTCGATCGGGAAAATATCGGATTTCAAGCCGATATGTCGCATACCTTCCTCTATCTTTTAGGCTACAACAGCCCGGAAGATCGCATCTTGAAAGCCGACTTCGAATGGAGCGACCGCGAAGAATTAGAACGCGGCTTGCAGTTCCTAACCTCCCAATTGCGTCCATGGACCATTGATTTCCATGTGGCACAAAATGACGGTACGGTATTCGGCTCAGGCTCCCACGATAAAACAGGACGTCACTGCTTACCAACCGACCCGAATGGCAAACTCGATATCGTTAAAGATGCAGGATACTGGCTACGTGATGAGCAAGGCAAGCTAACCAAAGCCTTCAACCACATCTGTTGGGATGGCTGTATGTTCCCTAATGAGGTGATGCATAAGCAAGAAACCTGGAACTCGATTTTAGAGACATTGATCAAAGTACGCGATCAGCATGGCTGGTCCGAGTAAACCTATAAACGCATAAATCATGAGTAAAAAAGAGTTAAGAATTGGATTAATAGGCTGTGGATTCATGGGAAGAACCCACTCCAATGGATATAAACGTGTGCCGAACTTCTTTCCTGACCTGGAATACACCCCGGTTTTGAAAGCCGTATGCTCGCGCAGCGAAGATAAAGTAAAAGCCTTTGCCGAACAATGGGGATACGAATCCTATGAAACAGATTGGCGTAAGCTATTGGAGCGTGATGATATTGATGCGGTCGACATCTGTACGCCAAACAATATGCACCATGAAATCGCCGTGGCTGCTGCCAAGGCAGGGAAGATGGTGCTTTGCGAAAAGCCCCTTTCCAGAACCCTAGCCGAAGGAAAAGAAATGGTGGATGCCGTAGAAGCCAGTCAGGTCAAGAATACCGTATGGTATAACTACCGTCGCTTACCAGCTGTAACCTTGGCCAAGCAAATTGTAGACTCCGGTAAACTAGGGAAAATCTTCCACTACCGCACCAACTTCCTGCAAGATTGGACCATCAATGAAAACCTTCCGCAGGGCGGGCGCGCCTTCTGGCGCATGGATGCCGAGGCTGCAGGCTCTGGGGTAACCGGCGACTTGCTTGCGCATTGTATCGATTTGGCCATGTGGTTAAATGGAGGCATTAAAGACGTTTCTTCCGTTACTGAAATCTTCGTAAAACAACGTATGCACGAGGAAACAGGCAAGATGGAAGAGGTGAAAATCGACGATGCCTGTATTTTCCATTGCCACTTTGACAATGGATCCTTAGGCTTATTCGAATCTACCCGTTATGCGCGTGGCCATAAAGCCCTGTTCACCTTTGAAATCAACGGCGAGAAAGGCTCCCTACGTTGGGATCTACACGATTTAAACCGCTTGGAATTCTTCGATAATGCCGATGAGTCTATCGTGAAAGGCTGGCGTTCCATCCATGTAACCGATGGCGATCAACCTTATATGAATAAATGGTGGGTGCCAGGCTTGTCTGTAGGCTACGAGCATTCCTTTATCCATCAGGTAGCCGATTTCTTAAGTAGCGTAGAGAAAGGAGAGGAGTGTCATCCTACCTTCCGCGATGCTTACGAAACCCAAAAGGTATGTGAGGCGGTGATTGCTTCAGCGAAAAATAGACGCTGGGAAGATACCGATGTAGCATGGAAAAACAACAAGATCTAACCCAAGCAGCAATGAAAAACATAAAAACAATAGCCATTAGCGGTCTTTTCCTGGGCACCTTGGTGCTAGCGCAGGCTTGCAATGGCACAGCCGGCAATAAGGATGCTGCGGCAAATGATAGTACCGCACAAGCGGAAAGCGATCAAAACTTTGTCGATATGCTCGATGGTAAAACTCTTTCCGGATGGGAAGGCGATACGACCTTCTGGCGTGTGGAAAACGGGATTCTCATCGGCGAAATCGCCGCAGATAAGGAACCTTTAAAGAACAATACCTTCTTGATATGGCAGGGTGGCGAACCTAGCGACTTCATCATGACGGCGAAGTTTAGAATCTCCGACAAAGGAAACTCCGGAATCAATTACCGTAGCGAGCGCTTTACGGAATTGCCATTTGCCTTGAAAGGCTATCAAGCCGATATTGATGGCAAGAAAAACTATACCGGTCAGAATTATGAAGAGCGCAAGCGCACGACCTTAGCCTACCGCGGACAACGCGCCGAGGTGGCTGAAATTAAAGAAGGTGTTACTGCAGAAGCCAAAGGCAATGCCTGGACCAATAGAAATGTATTGGATACCATCGATAACTTAGAAACCTTGAAAAACACCATTAAAGAAAACGATTGGAATGATATCGAAATCGTGGCGCAGGGCAATAAGCTATCCCATTTTGTCAATGGTAAACTGATGTCTGAAGTCATTGATAATGATTCTAAAAACAGAGCAGATAAGGGCTTAATTGGTGTTCAAGTGCATGTTGGTCCACCGATGAAGGTCGAGTACAAAGATATGCGTATCAAAATCCAAAAGTAGGTTTGGAATTAAGAAAGGGATTTGCTAATATTGGATAAACCTGAACAATGAAAACGACTGAGAAAGTAATGGAAGCCTTATTTCAACGGCTTTCCATGGAAGAAATAACCTATTTAAACCAAAGTGCCCAACAAATTGAAGAAGATTATAAGAAGCACTTCGTCCGGATATTTTCCACCCTCAACCGTCGTTTATCCTTTGCAAATCGTGAATCCTTAATCAGCTTACCTGCTACCGATAGCGCGAAGTTGTTGATAGTCAACTGGACCGTTTTGAAGCTGGCCCGCGTATGGTTACTGGGCTTACTTCACGACGAGAAGGAAGCCTATCAACAATTTATTGATAAGCTCTTTGAATATGCAGATATGCAAGAGCTGGAAGCCTTGTATGCTGCCTTACCCTTGCTGGATTACCCAGAGCTATGGGTAGAACGCTGCAAAGAAGGTATCCGTAATAATATCGGCACCGTCCAGCAGGCGGTTATCGAGCATAACACCTTTTCCAGTAGTCAACTGGAAGAAGAAGCGTGGAATCAAATGATCCTGAAGGCCTTCTTCACCGGGAAAAACATTTTAAACATTCATGGATTATTTGAGCGCAATAACCCTGCATTAGCAGCGGCTATTGTCGATTATATCTATGAACGGGATTCTGCCAAGCGCGACATCCATCCCATGTTATGGGTGCTGGCTAAAGAAGCACTGCCCGAACGTGCCCTTGGCATCTTGGAGGAGCGCTATGCCGCAGAGCAAGACCCCCACAATAAAAGCCTGTTGTTGCAGGCGCTGGCCACAAATAAGAACCAGCTAAGTCAACCATTTATGCAGTTACATGCATCCGAATTCGATCAAATTTCTCCAATAGCAGAAGTATTGGAAGCATATAAAAAGTAAAGCCTATGTGTACTGAAATGAATAGAGATTTATCCACTATGGGTAAACCTATACCGTTGGAATTGGACGTGATTAAGGGGATGAAATTTGTCGATCCGCATATCCATATGGTCTCCAGAACGACCGACGATTACCAAGCCTTGTTTGATGCAGGCGTCTTATTGGTCATCGAACCAGCCTTCTGGGTCGGGCAACCGCGTACCGGCTTGGATACCTTTAAAGATTATTACAGCAGTTTAATTGGCTGGGAGCGATTTAGAGCCTCGCAATTTGGCATCCGCCATTTTTGTACCATAGGCCTCAACTCCCGGGAAGCAAATAACGAACCCTTGGCCGAGCAGGTGATGGAGCTCTTGCCTCATTTCATCTATAAGGAAGGCGTGTTAGGGATTGGTGAAATTGGCTTCGACGATCAAACCGCCGCAGAAGAAAAATACTACCGGGCGCAATTAGAACTTGCCAAAGAAGCCAATGTGCCGGTACAAGTGCATACGCCACACCGCGATAAAACGCGCGGAACCATCCGCAGTATGGAAATCGCCTTAGAGCATGGCCTCGATCCGCAAATGGTCATCATTGATCATAATTCCGAGGAAACCGTAAAGGATGTCCTCGACCGAGGATTCTGGGCTGGATTTACCATCTACCCTTTCACCAAAATGGGAAATGAACGCATGGTAGATATCGTGAAAACCTATGGCCCCGAGAAGATTATGGTGAATTCAGCCGCCGACTGGGGCATTAGCGATCCGCTTGCTGTGCCAAAGACGGCAGCCTTAATGTTGCAAAAAGGAATAGCCCGGGAAAGTGTAGAAATGGTGACCTATAGCAATGCTATTGAGGCGTTCGCCGTAAGCAATCATATCGACCTAGCTAGTTTAAATGATACCCTACAGGCAGACCCTTCCGCAAAGTTTGAAGGCAATACCATTCTGCGTGGCGGACAACAACCACGATTAAACAAAGGATCTATTATTATTTCTTAAAAGGTTTCGTGCTATGAAGGGGTGGATGCAGTTGATAAGACCTTCGAATGTATTAACAGCAATTAGTGATGTCATGGCCGGCTTGGCCATCGCCTGCTTATTTATGCAGCAGAGTTTGCCCGATTGGCCTACCTTGTTGCTTTTAAGCCTGTCGAGTATGTCGCTGTACATGGGAGGTATTGTCTACAACGATGTTTTTGATTTTAAGCTAGACCAAATTGAACGCCCGGAACGACCTATTCCCTCCGGCAGGGTTCAAATAAGTCAGGCCGTTCAATTAGGAACCATTGCTTTCGTGCTGGGCTGTGTACTCGCCTTGAAAATTAATTCAACCTGTTTTTATATTGCGCTGGCCATTGTTTTAATGTGTTTAATCTACAATGGCATCGCCAAGCATCATTTTATCCTAGGCCCCATTTGTATGGGTATGTGCCGGGGGCTTAATCTATTGTTAGGGGTAGCAGCTATTCCTGCAGCCTTAGCCTATTGGCCACTGGCCTTGGTGCCGGTTGTCTATATCGCCGCGGTCACCAATATTTCCCGAGGCGAGGTCTATGGCGATAATAAAAAAGCCATGCTCGTTTCTTTAGTCCTTTACCTGTTGGTGTTGGGCACTTTATCGTATTATACGCTGCAAAGCGGTTTGTATGTAGCTTTTATTTTTATTGCGGGCTTTGCTTTTATGATCGGCAAACCCCTCTTCAAGGCATTGCAAACCCTGGCACCGCCCGACATTCGGAAGGCTGTTAAGTTTGGCGTATTGGCATTGATTCTTATGAACGCTAGTTGGATAGCCCTGAGTGGCTTTTGGGTCTTAGCATTGGCCGTATGCTGCACCCTACCTATCTCCATTGTATTAGCGAAAAAATTTGCGGTCACCTAATTTTATATGTTTATGGAACGTGTGTTAAAACAAGGCTTTTCGATTGATTATTCCTATAACATTTATTTTACGGAAGATCTATTCTCTCCGCAGAATACGTTACTGCGCGATTTCTTCAAGCAGAAAAGAAATCCTGATTTCAAGCAAAAGATACTCTTCGTCATTGACGATGCGGTTTGGGAAAAACATCCTGAACTGGGCTTTAAATTAAATGTTTACATCAAGGAGCTGGAAGATGTTAAGCTTGTCGGCCCACCCTTGATCTTAAAAGGTGGGGAGGTTTGTAAGAACGATCCCCAAGCCTTAGATGCCATCATCGAAGCCATCGATCAGTATGGCGTCGATAGGCATTCCTATGTCATTGCCATCGGTGGTGGAGCAATCCTCGATTTGGTGGGCTATGCCGCTGCCATTGCGCACCGCGGTATTCGCCATATCCGCATTCCAACGACGGTACTCTCGCAGAACGACTCCGGCGTAGGGGTTAAGAACTCGGTGAATTATAAGGGGAAAAAGAACTTCCTCGGCACCTTTACGCCGGCGGTTGCCGTGTTCAACGACTACCAATTCTTAGCAACCCTCGACAAACGGTCCTGGCTGGCCGGTATATCTGAGGCCATTAAAGTTGCCTTGATTAAAGACCTCGACTTTTACCAATGGATTATTGACCATGCCGAGCAATTGCCGAAGCGGGATGCCGCAGCCATGAAGGAACTCATCTTCCGCTGTGCCGATTTACACCTCGAACATATCCGCAATGGCGATCCCTTTGAGCTGGGATCCTCCAGGCCCTTGGACTTCGGCCATTGGAGTGCCCATAAATTAGAGCAGCTGAGCAATTTCCAGGTGCTGCACGGTGAGGCCGTCGCCATAGGCATTGCCATTGATGTGGTGTATTCTTACCTCTTGGGGAATTTACAAGAACAGGAAGCCCTGTCTGTGGTTCACCTTATTCATCAATTAGGATTGCCTGTTTATCATGAGCTCTTATCCACGGTAGAAGGAAAGCAAAAACTTATACAGGGCTTGGTTGAATTTCAAGAGCATCTAGGTGGTCGATTAACCGTAGTTCTGCTGGAACACTTGGGCAAAGGAAAAGATTTCCATCAGATTGATGCCGAACTGGTGTTACAGGCCATCGATTTTTTAAGTGAATTTCAAGCAGCATATAACCGATTAGATGAAGTTAGCTAATACGCATATATCCTATTGCACCAATATTCATCCCGGGCAAGACTGGCATGCGCATTTTGAAGAACTCAAGCGTCATGTGCCGCAAATAAAAGCGGCCGTTTCGCCGGATGCCCCCTTCGGATTAGGCCTTCGCCTTTCCGCAGAAGCTGCCGCCGACCTGCAACGCCCGGAAGTGTTGTTAGAGTTTCAGCATTGGCTGCAGGAGCAGCACTGCTACGTGTTTACCATGAATGGCTTTCCTTTCGGCGATTTCCACGAAAAACGCGTGAAAGATATGGTGCACTTCCCGGATTGGACCAGCAAGCGCAGGAAAGACTATACCCTAAACTTATTTGATATCCTCGCCAACCTGATTCCTGAGGGCGCAGAGGCCGGCATATCCACCTCACCCTTAAGCTATCGCTTTTGGTTTGATGAAGGTACCACGGAATGGCAGGACATGCGCCATGCCTGTACCCAGCAACTTATTGAAGTGGCAGCCTTTCTGCAACAAAAGGAAGGGCAAACCGGAAAGTACATGCATCTGGATATCGAACCGGAACCTGATGGCGTCCTCGAAAACCTCGATGAGTTCTTACACTGGTATCAGCAGGAGCTCCTGCCACAAGCCTACAGCTTCTTTGGGGAAAAGGGGATAGGAGAGGCAGAAACACAGAACATCATCAAACGCTACATCTGCCTATGTTACGATGTATGCCATTTCGCCCTGGCCTATGCCGACCATCCCCAAGCCATGCAGGCCTTGGAGCAAGCCGGCATAAAGATCGGGAAGTTCCAAATTAGCTCGGCCTTAAAGGTCAGCCTGACAGATGATCCGATAGACCGGAGCAACAAGGAAAAGCTGCTGGAGGAATTTGATGAACCCATTTACCTCCATCAGGTGATTGCCCGAAACAAGGCTAACCAATTGATTAAATACCGCGATTTGATGGATGCATTGCCGGATATCGCCAACCCAGATCATGTCGAATGGCGCAGTCATTTCCACGTGCCTATATTCTTGGCTGAATATGGCGAGATATCCTCTACGCAAGATGATATTCTGGCGGTGTTGGCCCTGCATAAGGCCCAGCCACGTACGGCGCATGTGGAAGTAGAAACCTATACTTGGGGCGTATTGCCCAAAGCCTTGCAGATTCCCATTCAGGAATCAATAGCACGCGAATTAAACTGGTTAATAAACGAATTAAATAAAAAGCATGAATAGAGTAGCTGTTATCGATGTCGTTGGCTTATCAACGTCTGTTATTGGAAAATATACCCCTTTTATTCAGGAGTTTATCCAGCGGAATTCCTTAACCGCCATCAAGCCTCCATTCCCCGCTTTAACCACCTCCTCCCAATCGACCTATTTAACCGGAACAACGCCCAGTACCCACGGTATTGTGGCCAATGGCTGGTTTGATCATGGCGATTCGGAGATTAAATTCTGGAAGCAGTCCAATAAACTGGTGCTCGCCGAAAGTATATGGACAAGCGCCAAAAAAAGAAACCCCGATTTTACCTGTGCCCAACTCTTCTGGTGGTACAATATGTATAATGGGGCCGATTTTACGGTCACCCCACGGCCTAATTACTTAGCCGATGGACGTAAAATGCCCGATTGCTATGCGCATCCTGCGTCCCTGCGTGATGAATTGACGGCCAAGTTTGGGAAGTTTCCCCTGTTTAATTTCTGGGGCCCTAATGCCAATATAGTGTCTTCTAAATGGATAGCCAATGCGGCCATGTATGTGGAAGAAACACAGCAACCCACCTTGAACCTGATTTACCTGCCACACCTGGACTATTGCCTACAGAAGTTTGGCCCCGATCAGGAAGCCATCAAAACAGAATTGCAACAAATCGATGCCCTCCTGAAAGAACTGGTCGAGTTTTTTGAAGCCCGCCAAATTGAAGTTGTCCTGCTCTCCGAGTATGGAATTGGCCCCGTAAATCAACCGATTCATGTCAATAGAATCTTGCGTAAGGAGGGACTGCTTGCAATCCGTGAAGAACGCGGACTGGAACTACTCGATGCTGCCGCATCCCAGGCCTTTGCGGTCTCCGATCACCAGATTGCCCATGTGTATTGCCAAGATGCGCAAACCACCGCGAAAGTAAAACAGCGACTAAGCCAGGTAGATGGCATTGATCAGGTGTTGGATAAGGAAGAACAGCAAGCCTATGGCATCAATCACGAGCGCTCTGGCGATCTGGTGCTCCTGGCTAAACCCCAAGCCTGGTTTACCTATTATTTCTGGGAAGACGACAGGAAGGCGCCGGATTATGCACGCATGGTCGATATCCATAAAAAACCCGGATACGACCCGGTTGAGATGTTTATGACCTCCAAATCACGGGCCATAGCAAAACTACTATTGAAAAAAATAGGTTTCCGAGCCATCTTAGATATTACACCTTTGGATGCCAACCTGGTCAAGGGATCACACGGCATCGTGGATGTAGATCCGGCGTATTATCCGGTGTGGATCAGTAAGGATCAATTCGCTGAACCCTTGGCACCAACAGCAATTAAGGACTTGCTATTGCGCAAAGTTTTTGGCGAATAATTTCGCAGAAATGCTTAATTTAATAGTATCCACACACACATAACTATGAATGCAAATCAATTTCCGCCATCCAATGATGCGCAAAATGTAACCGATTATCCCAATAATAACACCTTCTTTTTGGTGTGGACATTGAAACAGAATGCCCCTGTTGCCGATTTGAAAAAAGGGTTTCAGCGCCTTTGTGCTTTGGTTATCAACCTGAATAATTCTTCCCTAGATCGTTTTCCAAATGCCAAAGCAAGCTGCGTATTAGGGATTGGGCATGATGCCTGGAAACTGCTGGAATTACCGGAACCCTTGCCGAAAGAGTTGCACAACTTTGAAGCCATTGCTGGCGATAAACATACCGCAGTGGCTACCGGCGGCGATTTTCACCTCCATATCCGTGCCGATGAGAAAAGCCTGGCCTATGATATGGCGACAGTCTTATCCGACCACTTAACGAGCATGGCCGACTGCATCGTGGAAGTGCAGGGCTTTCGCTACTGGGACAGCCGTTCCATTCTAGGATTTGTCGACGGTACGGAGAATCCGCATGGCGATGACCGGAATTATTTTGCGATTATCGATGAACAAGACCCTGCCTATCGGGGTGGGAGCTATGTGTTCGTGCAGAAATACATCCATGATTTAAAGGCCTGGAAAGCGCTGCCCCTGGAGGAACAGGAGAAGGTATTTGGCAGGTCGAAAGCACAGGATGTCGAAATGCCCGATGAAGTAAAGCCTAGCAATTCGCACAGTGCCTTGGCCAATGTAGGCGACGATAAGAAGGTGGTGCGCGATAATATGCCATTTGGAAGTGTTAGCTCCAATGAAATGGGAACTTACTTTATTTGTTACAGCAGCAACTTCAGCACCGTAAAAACCATGCTAACTCATATGTTTATCGGTAATCCCACAGGCAACTACGATCGCCTGCTCGATTTTAGTGTGGCCAAGACGGGTGCTCTATTCTTTGCGCCTCCTCTGTCCATGCTCAGTGATTTTTCCGGCTAGCCTGCATATAGGCAGCTGTCTTTCCATGATTTTCTGACTATCCGTTTCAATAATAAAGTATTTTATTTATATTAGAATGCATCAAAAAGATAACCTAACTCGTACTATAGCCGCTCCCATGACAAGTAAAGTAACCGATTTTCTAAAAACCATACAGATCAGTGACTTTTCTGCAACGCCGAAATACCAACAATTGGCGAGCGCTATTATTGAGGCCGTAAAAAATGGAACCCTGGAAAAGGATGATATGCTGCCCTCTATTAACGAGTTAAGTGTCTATGTCGATATTTCCAGAGATACCGTGGAAAAGGCCTATAAGTTTCTGAAAAACTCAGGTGTTATTGCTTCCATTCCCGGAAAAGGGTATTATGTGGCCACGGCCGATGTCAAACAGCGCCAAAAGATTGCCCTGTTGCTGAATAAACTCTCAGCCCATAAAAAGATTGTATACGACTCCTTTGCCAAAGAACTGGCCGATGAAGCCGCCCTCGACCTTTTTGTCTACAACAGCGATATCACTTACCTGCGTACCTTATTAGGCAATCTCACCAAGACCTACGATTATTACGTCTTGTTTCCGCATTTTAAAGAGGGGAGAGACCAGGCTTCTGAGATTATTAACAAGTATATCCCCTGCGAAAAACTCGTGCTCCTAGGCAAGTATATCGATGATATTCAAGGTGATTTTGCTGCGGTCTATGAAAATTACGAAAAAGACATCTACACAGCCTTGGAGGAAGCCCTGCCGGCACTCAGTAAATACGATACCATTAAACTCATCTTCCCTGATAATAGCGATTACCCAAAATCCATTATTAAAGGATTCTATAAGTTTGCCCAGCAATATGCCTTTAACCATATTCTGGTTAGTGAGCTCGACAAGGAAAAAATATCCGTCGGCACCTGTTATATCAACATCGCCGAAGATGATCTGGTGAAGCTACTCGATAAAATCATCAGTAAGAAATTACAGATCGGTAAAGATGTAGGCGTTATTTCCTACAATGAAACCCCACTCAAAAAATTTATCCTCAACGGCATTACAACGATCTCCACAGATTTCGAGATGATGGGCAAAATGGCTGCTGAATTGATTGCTAAAAAATCAAAAGACCATGTGGAGGTGCCTTTCTACCTGAAGCAAAGACCTTCTATTTAGGGGGGACATCTTTTTTTTAATCTTTTTTAATCGTGCTGTCATCGTGAGCGGAGTCGAACGACTGGTACGTCAGTGCAATCAACTATGCGTAACTTGCTTATTAATATTTTACAAAAACATGTTATTGACAACTACCTTCACTAAGTAAACAGCTATTAATAAGTGTTTTAGGTATTGCTGCTTGCACTGACGTACCAGTCGTTCGTGGTTCGACTCCGCTCACCATGACAAAATGATGACAAATCGATGACAGCATGCTCACGATGACAGCACGATGAAAAAAAGACGTTAAAACCACACCTTAAACAAATTGTATTACCTTTGTCAACTTAAATGGTAACTATAAGTTAGTGCTATACTTTTTCCCTTATAGCGTAAGCTTAGCCCCACACAAAGGAATATGAATATTAAAAAGGTATTCTTTCAAAATAAGAATAGTAAACCCCTTTATTATCTGAAAGCGGAGTTGCGTCGTTTATTTGCAGCGCATGTGCCGACGCGCAGGAAGCACTTGTTAAAACAGCTGGCGCAATATAACCTAGACGATATCATGAGCCGGGTTCATTATTATAATCAGCTGCAGGAGCATCGCCCCTTGTTAGACTCACCGGTTCGTATTTCGGAAAATGTGCGTCCTGCCCGTTTGAAAGTTTACTATTACGATAGCCAGGAATACCTTCGTTATTTTGATGGGCACTTGCAGTTTCAATTAATTCCGGGAGATGTGACTACCATTCCGCATTCGCCGAGTTTGGTGAAAAGTAGACCTATTGCCGGGGATATTGCAAATGCCGTTTTGCTAAATCTAGATAAGGTGCGGCATTTTAACTTTATTCAAGATGATATTCCTTTTGCGGCGAAGAAAGATATGCTAATTGGTCGTGCGGCCGTTCAGCAGGAGCATAGACGCCGCTTTTACGAGCTTTATTTCCATCATCCATTATGCGATCTGGGCGATATTATGAAGGACAGCCCATGGCTGAAGCCGAAGATTTCCATCGCCGAACACCTCAACTATAAATTTATTCTGGCGATTGAAGGGAATGATGTGGCGACCAATTTAAAATGGATTATGTCTTCAAACTCCATCGCCGTGATGCCCGAGCCTACCTATGAAACCTGGTATATGGAAGGGCGTTTACAGCCAGATGTACATTATATTTCCATTCGGAAAGACTATGCCGATTTAGAAGAAAAATTAGCCTATTATATGGCTCATCCGGAAAAAGCGCAGGAAATTATCGATCAGGCGAATGCTTATACCCGACAATTTAGGGATCAAACCAAAGAAGACCTGATTTCCGTATTGGTATTGGAGAAGTACTTCGAATATACCAATAATTAGGCTTCCACGGATTCCGTTTCAAACTTCTCCCCGGAAAATCGCGTCACCAGCATGGCCGCTACGGTATCTCCCGTTGCATTTAATACCGTGGCTAAAGGATCTACCAAGGCGCCGATAATCAAAATGGAAGGCACTGCCTCATTCGGGATGCCGTAAATGGATATCATCAGCATTTCACCAATAAAGCCACCATTGGGAATACCTCCGGCCACCATCGATACCAAAACGGTAATACCGACCGCCGTAATCAAGGTGCTAGGTTCAAAGAAATCCCAGTTTAAGATGGAGAAAGCGACGTAAATCTTTAGGATAGAAGAAATGGCCGATCCATTTTTATAGAGGGTATTGCCTAAAGGGATAACAATGCTGGCAATATTATGCGGGATACCGATGCGTTTAGCCGCCAATAGATTTGCTGGCAGAGTCGCCAAGCTAGAACAGGTGCTTAATGCCGTTAAGGAAGGCGCGATATTATGTTTCCAGTAGGAGGAAACTCCATGGCTGCCCTTCGCTAAGAAGGCATACACACTAAATATAATGATGAAAAAGATGAGGCCAAAGGCGTAGTAGAAGCCTAAGGGCTTCGCATAGAAGCCAAACAGTTCAGGGCCTAATGTTTTTACCTGAAAGGCAAAATAGGCACCCAAACCTACAGGTCCGGCTTTCATAATTAAGGTCAATAGGTTTTCCATCACCTTATTTCCGGCATTGAGGAACTGCGTGAATTGCCGTCCCATTTCTCCTGAACGACGCGTAGCGACACCCACCAATAAGGAGAAAATAACAAAGGCCAGGATGCTTTTTCGGGAAAGAAGATTTCCGAATTCATCCACAGAAAGAAAACGAACAATACGATCGCCCCAGCTGTCCTCCGGATTGCTAGGAAGCGCATCCACTAGTGCATTGCTATCTTGAATGGCCGTAACAGGGAAGGCCCAAAGCCCTAATATGGTGCAGATGGCTGCAATAACGATGGTCGCAATAAAAACAATCGTCATCACCGAAATGGTTTTTCCCAGGGTTTTGCTGTCTTCAATATTCGCGATGGAAGAGGAGATGGCAAAAAACAAAAGTGGAATTACTGAAACAAATAGCAGGTTCAGGAATATATCACCAACGGGTTTCAAGACGGCAACTGCGTTGGGGTAAAAAATCCCAATGAGGCTACCTACGCTGATCCCAACCAGTAGCCAGATGATGCTGCCATAATTTTGTAGAACCTTGTTCATTTAATTTTCTTTGAGAAAGGCTAAAATACTTGTTTTTATTTTAGATTTGCCAAAAATAAAGCATGGAATTTGTAAAAACAGGCGACGGCTCTAAAACCTTGTATCATGAAGCGGTAGGCGAGCACTACCATTCCAAACATGGTGCCCATCAGGAAAGCATACATGTGTTTCTGAAGAGTGGCTTATGTTTTTTCTTGGAAAAGGAACAGCAAGCCGAAGCTTCCATTTTGGAAATAGGTTTTGGAACGGGATTAAACTTCTTACTGACGGCAGATTATTGCCAGCGGGAAGGGATGGGCTTGACCTACACCGGTATCGAAGCCTATCCACTTGCTTTGCCCCTCCTGGCAGAATCTGGCTATGATGCCTATGTGGATGCCACAACCTGGAACGCCTTTTTGGCGAATTACGAAAAGGCGCTAACGCAGCAGCAAGGGTTAGGCGAGCAGCTGTCCTTGGAGATTGCCCATCAGAAATTGATGGACTTTCAAACCGATCAGCAATTCGATGTGATTTATTTTGACGCCTTTGCCGAGATCCACCAACCCGAGATGTGGACGACCGAAGCCTTGGCGCATGTTTGTCAGTTTTTAAAACCCGGCGGTGTCTTTGTGACCTATGCCATTACCGGAAATTTAAAAAGAAGCATGAAGTCTATTGGCTTCAGCATTGAGAAGGCTCCAGGCGCTCCTGGAAAGCGAGAAATGCTACGTGCTATAAAATTAGGCTAAATCATCCCCTTTGTTTTTTATTTTCACGACCTTTTTTCTGGCCTTGCTCAGCCCTTGGCAAAGGGGTTTGAAAGGGGAGTGAAAGGGGTGAGAAAGGGATCTATAAAGGGAGAGAGGAGAAGCAAGTCGGTAAAAGATCGGGCGAAATTTCCGCCAACATCGGCCATAAAAAAAGCATCGAAATACCTTTTCGATGCTTTTTTTATAATTTTTAAATTTTCTTAGTGACCTTCGTTTCCGTCGATTCCATGTGCATGTCCATGCGACAATTCCTCTTCAGTAGCCGGGCGAGTAGCTAAAACTTCGATATCAAAGTTTAATTTCTTACCTGCCATCGGGTGGTTTAAATCGGCAACAACAGTTTCCGGTGTTACTTCAATAACAACCGCACGGAATTGATTGCCTTGGTTATCTTGCAAAGGAATCACTTCACCTACTGGAGGAAGACCGATTTCTTTGAACATGTCGCCAGGTAATTGTGCGATAGCTTTATCGTCACGCTCGCCATAAGCGTCATTTGCTTCTAATTCGAAAGAGGTTTTATCACCTGCGTTTAAGCCAGCGATGTTTTCTTCGAATTTAGGAAGCATCATCCCTACACCATATAAAAATGTTAACGGATTATCCGATGTTGTTTGCTCTACAAAGGTTTTTTCGCCATTTTCTTCGATTGTATGAAGAACGTAATTCAATGTAACTACATTGTTGTTTTCTATTGCCATTGTACTTGTTTTATGGGAGCTTATCCCTGTTTATTATTTATTAATTCGATAATCTGGGCAATCGACGTTTGCGGAAGACTGCATGTTTTTTGCTGACAAAGGTAGGCTTTTGATTCCACACCTTCTTTATGTTCTAACAAGGGTAAGGTGCTTTTTGTTCCACCTAATGTTACTTTATTCGGGATGTAGGTTTTATCCAGTTCCTTTCGCCATGTTAAGGCATCGGTTCCGGTGAGGGCTACTTCCCAAACCCCTGCTTGCAATTCCAGCAATTGGATAGCCCAATTTGAATAAGCCGATCCATAGGATTTAATATGCGGGTACACGTTGGCAAATACTTGCTCGGCGATCTCCGCATACCTTTGTTCATCAAACATTAGGCCTAACTTAAACAACTGACGTACGATACAAGAAACCGATCCGGGGATGACATTGTCCATGATTTCACTTTTGCGCGCAATCAGGGTTTCCGCGTTGGAACTGGTGTAATAGAAGCTGGCTTCCTCGGCTTCATAAAAGAGGCTAATGGCTTGGTCAGCAAGGTTTTTAGCACGATAGAGCCAGGTTTCGTCAAAACTGGCTTCGTATAAGGCCGTATAGGCTGCACAGGTAAAAGCATAGTCGTCGAGGAATCCCGGGATGCTTCGGTTGCTGTCTGCGGGTTGGTGCAAAAGCTGACCGTTATCGTGACATTTTGTCCATATGAAGCTGGCAGTCTGTTCTGCCAAGGCCAAGTAATGGGGGTTGTCAAAGGCACGGTAGGCGTCTACCAAGCCTTGAATCATCAGGGCATTCCAAGTGCACAGCTGCTTATGGTCTAAGCCCGGATGCACGCGTTTGTCGCGGTAGGCACGCAGCTCGCTTTTCAGTTGTTGTAGCTCTTGTTCCCATTCTGCTAAGCTATAGCCGGCTTCGGCCACGAGCTGTTCTTCGTTGTCGTTAATAAAAGGGACGTTGGTTTGTTCTTCCGACCAATTGCCACTCTTTGTACTGTTGAAATACTGACGCGCTAAATCGGCACGTTCGCCCAAGAGGTCGAATTCCTGATCGTCAAAGCTGTAGAATTTCCCTTCCACGCCTTCGCTATCGGCATCTAGGGCCGCGTAAAAACCGCCATTATCGTCCAGCATTTCCCGTTCAGCCCAAGCGATACTCTCCTCCACCACACGTTTGTATAAGAAATGGGGCTGTTGCTGGTAGGCTTCGCTGTATAAACTAATCAGCTGCCCATTATCGTAAAGCATTTTTTCGAAATGGGGGATATGCCATTTTTGATCAACGGAATAGCGGGCAAAACCGCCGCCAATTTGATCGTAGATGCCACCTTGAGCAATTTTGCGCAAGCTGAAGTGTACATGATCCAGCAGGCCTTGGTCTTTATAGATGCTACCATAGCGCAGAAAGAATAGCCAGTTGTTGGGTAATGGGAATTTGGGTGTGCGGCGGTAGCCACCATATTGGGGGTCGAATGTTTCTTTCCAAGGGTCTACAATAGCACGCAGATCTTCTTGGGTATAGGTTTCCGGGATTTCTTGGATGGGTAGCTTTTCAGCTTGTTGAATACCTTTGGTCAGGCGGTCGGCATAATCAAGGGCAACCTGCGGGGTTTCCTCCCACATTTTAGCAATCTGAAGGAGTATATTCTGCCAGTCTTGCGGTTTGAAATAGGTGCCCCCATAGATGGGACGACCGTCGGGAAGGCAGATGCAGTTTAAGGGCCAGCCGCCGGCATTGGTCATTAATTGCACTGCAATCATGTAAATCTGATCAATATCCGGGCGTTCTTCGCGGTCGACCTTGATGGACACAAAAAACTTGTTCATGGTTTGCGCGATCGCATCGTTCTCAAAACTCTCCCGCTCCATCACATGGCACCAGTGGCAGGCTGAATAGCCTACACTAATAATTATCAATTTATTTTCTGCCTTCGCTTTCGCCAAGGCTTCCTCGCCCCAGGGGTACCATTCCACTGGGTTATGCGCATGTTGTTGTAAATAAGGTGATCCTTCTTTATGCAGTTTATTCGCCATAAAACGAAGGTAAAGATAATTACTGAATTACGCCTTGCAGCTTCGCGGTGCCGCCGGATAATTCGGTAAAATCAAAATCTTCGGGTAATTGGAGGATGGCCACATTGGAGGTCGCTAAATCAACCTCTTCATGGCTCAGGTAATTACATAAGTTGGAAAGGCCCGGGTTATGACCAAAAATAAAGAGTTGCGAAACGTCTTTAGCAGCTGCATTTATGACGGCCAGGATATCGGTGAAATGCGCTTCGTAAATGGCTCTGGTTTCTTGGATGTTGGCCTCCGGATAGCCGAGGATCTCGCTGAAGATATGGGCGGTTTGAATGGCACGATTTGCCGAGGAACTGATAAATAGGCTTTGTGCATCGATTTGCAGGTCCTTAGCTAATTCTTGTGCGATGCGAATGGCACGTTCTTTTCCTTTGGAAACGATATTGCGGTTGAAATCATTTTTGACCAGACCGTGGTCTTCAGCTTTGGCGTGACGGATGAGGTATAGGGTTTTCATAGGGTTTTAAAAAAATAATAGCACTAATTTATGGAATTTAATTGAAATAGATTGTTTCCTTTATGTTAAGAAATCGCTGAAGCTATAGCGGTGTTATCAAATTATTATATACTTTTGCATTTTATTAAAATTATAATTAAAAAACATAATTCAAAGGGAATAAGTTTGGTTTTCTGGTTTTTCGGGTTTTCAATAGCTTGCTTTTCTGCCTGTTGCGATTTCCTGTTCTTATGCGTTTTTAACTAAGGAGTGGATTTGTTGAATAGCCTTCCAGTGGCATTTCGCCGGAAGGGCGGTTCGGTTATGTTAAGGAAAAGCTTGTTATCTATTAGGCTAAAATTATTATAACAGACAGGCTTTTTTTTGAAAACAGACACTATTTCTAGCGCTATGCCGTTGAATTGATACACACTATCGATAATCTACCCTTAAAACAATGAAAACAGCAGTCAAAATAACGGTTGTCATTCCTATTTATAATAGAGAGGCTTTTCTAGCAGAGGCCGTGGAAAGTGTGCTTAATCAAGACTTTCAGGATTTTGAACTGCTATTAATTGATGACGGTAGCACAGATGGTTCGGCTCAGCTGGCGCAGCACTACACTCGGGTAGATAAACGAGTGCGGCTGTTGCAGCAGGAAAATGCCGGTGTATCGGCCGCCCGTAATCGGGGATTGCAGCATGCGCAAGGATGCTACATCTACTTTTTGGATTCTGATGATACGCTGGATTCCACTTTTCTGTCTAGTTCCTACCAGGTTTTGGAACAGGAACAAGCGGATGGATTGGTTATAGGAGCAGATTATGGGCATCGTTTTCCAGCGCTTGTTGCCTTGCCCACTTGTGCGCAGATGTGGCGACTAAGTTATCTGCAAAGGCACGCTGATGTACGCTTTCCTTTAGGCATTCAGCCTGCAGAAGACGGTTTGTTTTCACATTGTCTGTTGGCAATGAGCGATCGTATTGCCTATAACGCGGCGGGTATCTATCATTACCGGAGTCATGAAGATCAAAACCACCGACGTATTGCTCAAGAAGCGGATCGCTTATTAGCACAAATTCCGGATTGGTTTAATTATTTAGTCAGTTTCTATGAACGGAATAGCCTGCTAGGTTCGAAAAGCTTGCATTTAGCCCGCTTTTTAGAACATGAGCCCTTTGGGTTTCGCTACCTAAACATGTCCTTACTAGCGCAACAAAAGCAAGATGTGATGGACATGATTCAGGCATTTTATCAACAATATAGCAGGCCTTATATGAGTCAGCATGAATTTAAACAGTTAAGTTTTCCTTTTCAGGAATTCTTAAACAGCCCTTCGGCTGCAGCCTTTGATCAGTTTTATAGCAGGTATCAACAAAAGCGGCAACAGCAGCTGAAGTGGGGCTTATTCTGTAGCCGTTTTATCCCCATTTCCCGTGTTCGGCGTAAAATGCGCGCCTACTATCGGGAAGAGCAGAGCCGATGAGTTCATTCAACACAAAGTAAAATAGAAAAAAGAATATAAACGCTGAAGAAGAAGAATGAGAAGTAGTACGAGAAAGAAGTTGCTTTATTTTATGGTAGACAACCCCATGCGCCTGAAAGCGGGAAACATGACCCGCTGTGTGAGTATGTTGAACTACCTACAGCAACAAGCGGATTTCTTAGAGGTGGATTTTTTATCGATACACCCCTGGTCGGAAGCGGATATAGCACGATTTCATACGCTTTATCCCGATATTGAATTGCATTTATTTCACCTTAATCGCTCGAAGAAGAACCGGAGTTATTTGGATTATTTTTTCAATGAAAAGGTACCACGCCTCCTGCGCAATTTGCTGAAGTATGAACCTACGCATTTGAATAATGTAGATTATTATGTAGAGCAGCAAATTAAAAAGGAATTTGCCGATAAGGAGTTTGATGTGCTTATCGTGAGCTATGCCAATTGGGCGCGCTTGCGCGAGTTTATTCCGGCGACTTATGCCATTAACGATAGCCATGATTTTCTGACCCGTCAGTATATGCCTCATGGAAAGCAAGCTTTTGGCGCCGCATCGCGTTTGTTTAAATCGGAACTCGAGGCCCTTCAACAGTTTGATGAGGTATGGACCTATTCCATGGAGGAACACTATATTTTCGATCAGTTTTTAGAAAATAAGGTGGCCTTATTGCCGGTTTCATTTCCGGCACAAATTCAACCTGTTGATCGTGAAATTCAACAGGATATTTTATACGTGGCCAGCGAAAATGAGCATAATGTACGCAGTATGGAATGGTTCATAAAATACGTATTGCCAGAATTAAAAGGCCTGAAAATATCCGTTGTCGGGAAAATATGTGAGGCGATACCCGACCATCCCAGCTTGGATAAATTGGGCGTCGTGGAGGATTTAGAAGCCTTGTATCAGCATAGCAAAATAACCATGTGCCCCATGCTAACCGGCACAGGCATTAAAATTAAAGTGTTGGAGTCTTTAGCGCACGGCATTCCGGTGGTCACCAACCGTCGCGGAGTAGATGGATTGGTCAATAAAGTGAATAACGGTTGCTTGGTGAGCAATAATCCGAGAGAGTTTGCCTTATATATCAAGGAACTTTTAACCAATAGGGAATTTTTTGAAGAACAAAGTGATTTAGCAGCCACGTATTTCTTGGAAAACCACAGCTTGGAAAAAGAACATGAATTTTTAAATAATAGTTTATTGGATTAGAATAATTCCTGTTACTTGTCAGAGAATTGTTACATTTGTTGCTGAAGCAGCTTCGGGGGCTGTCTTTGTTAAAAATTTATGAGAATTTCCTTATTGATTTCAACCTACAATTGGGTAAGTGCCTTGGATTTATGCTTAAAGTCTGTTTTGGAGCAAAAGCTGATGCCGGATGAGGTGTTGATTGCTGATGATGGCTCACGGGCGGATACCAAAGCATTGATTGATGCCTATCGCGCGAAATTTCCGGTGCCTTTAATTCATGTTTGGCAAGAAGACCAAGGTTTTCAATTGGCAAAAATTCGAAATAAAGCCATTGCGAAAGCTTCGGGCGATTATATCGTGCAGATTGATGGGGATTTGGTTTTACACCCTTATTTTATTGCCGATCATCAGGCCTTTGCCGAGCCGGGCAGCTTTGTGCGCGCCAGCCGGATATACCTTGATGAGGACTTGTCGAAAAAAATGCTCGCCGAGGGCATCACGCATGTGAATCCTTTTCAAGATGGGGTATCCAATAAAGTAAGTGCCTTTCGGATTCCGGTGTTATGGCCGTTTTTTGCGAGCACTTATAAAAATACAGGCGATGAGGTTTGGGAAATTCACGGTTGCAACATGGCCTATTGGCGGGCGGATGCGATAGCCGTGAATGGCTATAATGAAGCCTTTACAGGCTGGGGCCCCGAGGATAAGGAGTTTGTGGCACGGATGTTAAATAAGGGCTTTAAAAAGCGCTTTATAAAATATGGTGCCTTGGTGTTTCATATCTGGCACCCGGTGAATACGAAGGAGAACCTAAAAAACAATCAATGTCTTTTCGAAAAGGCGAAACGCGAGCAGTCCACCTATTGTGCTGTTGGCATCGACCAGTACCTGTAAACCAAGCATAGCATGACGGTAGATTTGTTGATAACCACCTATAATAGACCTGATGCCTTGGAGGCTGTGTTGGTTTCTGTGCTGCAGCAAACGCAGTTGCCCCAACGGGTGATTGTGGCGGATGACGGCTCGGGGGAAGCGACGGCAGCGTTGGTTCGACGCTATCAGGCGATATTTCCCGTGGAACTCTTGCATGCCTGGCAGGAAGATAGCGGCTTTCGGGCGGCGGCTTCCCGCAATAGGGGATTGGCCCTGGTGAAGAGTAGCTACGTGATTATTATCGATGGCGACATGCTTTTGGATCCTCATTTTATTGCTGACCATCTTCATTTTGCACAGCCGGGACATTTTATACAAGGGGGGCGGACGATGTTGACGGAAGAGAAGACAAAAGCCTTGCTTGCTCATCCTGAGCAGCCGCAAGCTTTCCGCTTTTTGGAGCCGGGAGTGGAGTTCCGCTTGGAGAAAAAATTAACCGCTTTTCGTTCCTTAAATCTCGCGAAATGGACCTTAAAAGAATTACGAAATAAGCGCAAGGTGCGCTCTTGCAACATGTCTTTTTACATGGAAGATGTTCGCAAGGTGAACGGCTTTAATAATGAATTTGTGGGTTGGGGAAGGGAAGATAGTGAGTTCGTTGAACGCTTAAACCATGCCGGCGTAAAAGGGAATTTGTTGAAATTTGCCGCCCTGGGCTATCACCTCTATCATAAAGAAGAAACCCGTGCGGCCTTGCCGCAGAACGATAAACTGCTGCAAAATACCATTGACCAGCGGTTGGTAGCCTGTAAACATGGGCTTGCCGATTTTCTAAACTAGCTTTTCATAACATGCCATCAGTTGGCGGGCGATGTTTTCATCGTTAAACCGTTGGGCATATAATCGACCTTGGGCAATCATTTCTGCACGCATACTGCTATTGCACAAGATGGAATCTATCGCATAGCTTAATTGCTCGGTATTTTCCGGATCGATGTAATAGGAAAATGGCCCGCCGGCTTCCGGGAATACCCCTGAATTTGTCGTAATAACCGGTGTGCCGGCGTATAAGGCTTCTATAATGGGAATGCCGAAGCCCTCGAATTTGGAAGGGTAAATAAATATACTGGCCATACTGTAGATGCAGGCTAATTCCTCCATCGTAAAACCCTGCAGGATAAATACGCGATTTTCCATTCCTTTATCTTGTACATAGCTACGAATCTGCTCGGCATAAGCCCCACCTTTCCCAATAATCAGCAATGGGATGTCCATCTTTTCAATTGCCTTGACGATCTGTAGGGCGTTTTTTCGAGGCTCTATGGAGCCCACATTTAACAAGAAGCGCTCAGGTAAATGGTATTTCTGCCGCAGGGCCTGCTGCGCGGCAGGGGAAAAGCTTTGCTTAAAGGCAGGATGGCAGCCTTGGTAGATCACCGTAATTTTATCAGCAGGAACCTCGTAAAAGGACATAATATCCCGTTTGGTCTGCTCGCTAATGGCTATGATCTGATCGGCATGTTGAACAGCATAGCTACTTTTCTTATCGTAAATATAGCGGTCGATAGATTTGTATAATTCCGGGTAACGAAGAAAGATTAAATCATGGATGCTTACGACGGTTTTAATTCCTTTTTCGGCCAAACCGTGCGGAATTTCGCCCGACAGGCCATGGAAGAGCTGAATGCCCTCCTGTTGTAAATCCTTGGCAATGGTTTTGCTGCGCCAGAAATCTTTCAAGCTGCGATTAAAAAAGCCTTGGGGCAATCGAACCTGATTGATATCCAGGTTTGCTGGTATTTCCTTGGGGAGTTTGGGCGTATAGAGCAGGTATTTGTGCTCAGGATAGTATTGCTGCATCATGCGCACGAGGTCTCTGCTGTAATTGCCAAGACCGGTACGATTTAAGAAATAACGTTTGGCATCGTAGCCAATGCTTAATCTAGTTGTATTGCCCAATATAATCGCTTTTAATAATGGTCTCAAATTTACTGATAATTCGCTCCCAATTATAATATTCCTGCACATAGGCTTTCCCATGTTCGGCAATAAGGGCACGCTTTTCCGGATGTTGCTGTAGGGAAAGAATCAATTGCTTAAAAGAGGCGTAATCGCCATAACATTGTACGGCTCCTTTGCTCTTGCGTTCATGCTCAAGCATCACCGCTGCCTGTCTGTTGGCCAATACGGGTTGGCCCAAGCACATCGCCTCCAAAGCAAGAAGGGATAGACTTTCAGCCTTCGATGAATTAACGATAGCGAAGCTATGTTGCATCAAGGCAATTTTTACGGCTTCTGAAACATAGCCTAGATAGTGAATGTCTGGGTGTGCTACTTTGGCCATCTGCACATCACCCGTTAATACTAACTGTAGGGGACTGCCGGTTTCCTCCTTAAACTGGATAAAGTAATCGAAGAGTTGATTCGTTTTTACTGCTGTAATCCGACCGGAATAGAGTAAATAAGGTTCCTGAATGGGGTATTGCGCGAGCACGGTAGACCAGTCTTCAGGCGCTGCGATTTCAACACCGACACCCACAATGGAATGTGGCGCCATGGCCTGCTGAAAAAGGGGCTTGCACATTTCGTATTCGGTTTCGGTATTAAAGGCAATATGCTTGACCTGGGAAAACATCTGGGAGTTGATGCTGCGAAAGAGCATACCTTCCATATGGGCCGTAGGAACTAGGATGCTTTTCTCGGGTACTGATAAAGCACCAAGCACCGTTAATGGATTCTCATATGTGAAGAAGATAAAGGCATCATAATCGGCCTGATGTTCTTGGATATAGTTGATCAATCCCTCCGAATAATAGCTGTGGTTTTTGAGTAGCTCAATTTCTTCGGCTACCTTATAGCTCCAAACGGGGAAAGTCTTAAATACACTTGTTAATCCGGTTCTGTAAAATGCTCTTCTGATTTTCCGAGCAAGTTTACTGGCCTTGCTGCTTGCCTTTTGTTTGGCAGCGTCGATCGTAATGGCCGGAAAGCGATGGATATGCACCTGATTTAACAGGCTGTTACCGCTAGGAAAGTCTTTGGAGCGATCGTAAATATCCACTAGGGTCGTGGTCAATACATGGACTTCATGCGTAGGGGCTAGCCTTTCCGCAAGCATGCGGCAGTGGTATTCTGCACCGCCATTGATTTCTTCGCCGTAACGAATGCTGATTAGGGCAATTTTCGCCATAGGCCAAATATCGGAAAATATCGCTTTTATACGAGGCTATTTACAATTTGTTTAAAGCGATTTTTAATTAATCTCCAATTGTAGTTCTCCTCCACATAGGCATGAGCACGCGTTTGATTCGCTTCAACAAGAGCAGGGTTATTGAGGTACTTATCGAGTTTAGCAATGAAGTCGGCCTCAGTTTCATAATAGTCGCAAGCATAGTCGCTTTTGATGGCATGCGCTTTCAGCACGTCTGACTTCCCATTCACCAGCACCATCTTTTTCAAATGCATCGCTTCCAGCAGCAATAGGGAAAGGCTTTCCCGCTTAGACGGATTGATGACCAAGCTTGCATTTTTAATCAAGGCGATTTTTTCACCCATCGACACAAATCCGGTGTAAATAATATCCGGGGAATCAATTTTTTCGAGGTACAAACTGCCCGTCAATACTAATTTAACGGCCGAGGGCTTGGCTTTTTTGTAGGCCAGGAACCAAGGGATCAATTGCTCCATTTTTGATTCACAGACCCGGCCAAAATAATGGATATATTGGTCTGGTAGTCCAAACTTCGCCTTGATTTCTTCCCAGCTAGGTTCATGATCACTGCGTGTTTCTACGCCGATGGCCAAGGTGCTATGGTCGGCGATTTGGTTTCCAAAAATCTTTTTGGTTAAGTCGCGCTCCTCCTCGGTATTGAAACCTATATGTTTAACGGCTGTAAATACATGACTGTAGATGGCTCTGAAAACTTCGGACTCTTCATGTACTGTTGGAATCAGGATGCTTTTCTCGGGGGCTATTTCTATGCCAAATACGGTGTTGGGATAGACGTATGAAAAGAAAATAATAGCCTGATAGTCCTGATGATGCGCTTTGAGGTAGTTTATTAAATCGGGGGAGTAAAATCCCTGCGCTTTTAAATAGGCTTTTTCCTGACGATGGCCTAGGTTCCAGGTTGGAATAAGGCTGCTAACAGCACCTAAAAGACCCATCCTAAATAAATTCTTTCTGATTTTTCTAGGGAATTTTACCTGCTTACGGCTGTCCTCCAGTTTATTTTGATCGAAAGCAATGGTATCAAAACGTCGTATTTTGACGCCATGAAGCTCCTGTACTTCGTCTTGATAATAAGGTTCGAACGTTTTATAGTTGATGGTTTTCGAAGTTAATACATCGACATCAAAATCGTGGGTTAAATGCTCGGCTAACATTTTGCAATGGTATTCTGCACCTCCGTTGACTTCTTGGCCGTATTGACTTACGACAAAGCAAATTTTATTCATTGATAGTGTTTTATTGTATATAGAACGAGCATCAGTGTGCCTTTTTATACAATCAAGGAAATTTTTATTTTTTCAATCACTTGTTCGGCAGTCACTAAGTCTATAGCTTCGACTCCATCGCAAAGGCAAGGTTTATTTCCGTAGACAGAACTTGGGCGTGCCGGATGTTCCACCTGTATACAGTCGCTGTCCTGTTGGCCATAGCCTAAGAAGCCCGCATAGGGATGCGTGGCCCCCCAAATGGAAAGCGATCGGGTGCCGACAAGAGATGCCATATGCATGCCGGAGCTATCCATACTGAGCATCAGATTCAGATGGGAAATCAGCTGTAATTCTTCCGTTAAATTAAATTTGCCAATACTGCTGCTGACCTGCGGGAACTGCTGTTCCCAGCTTTCGGCAATGGCCTTCTCACTTGCTCCCCCGCCAAAAATAATAAAACGGATGGGCTGGCCTTGGAAATAGGCGAACACCGCTTCCATGCGCGCTTTTGCAAACACTTTGTAGGGGTGTTGAGCAAAAGGGGCAATGCCCAGTACAGGGATACCTTCCTGGAAAAAAGCCCGCGCCGCCGCAGGGAGGGGCCGCTCTTGCTTTTTCAATTGATGGGATAAAGATAGCGGAAAGCCTAGGCTGCGAAATACATCGGCATAGCGCTCCGTGGTAAGTTTTAGCTGTTTTTTTATTTTGTTTTTAGGACGAGTTAAGGCTTTTTTCTCCGCCCTGCCTTTATCGATTTTCCGAACCGGAATACCGATGCATTTAAAATAAAAACTTAAGATATTGGAGCGAATATTATCATGCAGGTTGGCAACAGCGTCAATTTGCTGGGTTTTAAGCTCCTGAAAGAGTTTAAACATACCAGCGAATCCTTTATGCTTCCCATCGGGTTCGATGGCGTGAAAACGAACCTGGGGAATCTCGGCAAAGAAGGGGGCGAAGAATTTGCGCGACAGCATGATGATTTGCACCTCGGGATGCTGTTGCACAAACTCCTGAAGCACCGAAGCCACCATGGCCACATCGCCCATGGCAGAAAACCGAGTGACAAGGATGCGCTTCATCTGGCTTGTTATTTTTTGCCTCCGTAAAGTACTGGATTTAATGTCGGGTCGTTATACATCTTCATCTGCTTATACACCTTCATGTATTTCTTGCCTTCGGCAATAGCTGCCAACAGCTCATCTATACTTTGCGAAAGGTCTTTGCGCTGCTCTAATAGAATATTCAGCTTCGCCTGACAGCTTTCCTGATGGGCATGCGAAACATCGGTACGTTCTGCTTCAACAGCCATGTGGTATATTTTCAGGGCTAAGATCGATAGACGGTCGATGGCCCATGCAGGGCTTTCCGTATTGATCGTGGCGTCGCTAAGTGGCGTCACATGAGCAAATTGTTGCAAGTAATAACTGTCGATATACTCTACCGTATCGGTACGTTCTTGGTTCTGACGGTCAATGCGTCGCTTCCAATAGAGCCCTTCACGAGGTTCGATATCAGGGTTCCGCACCACATCTTCCATATGCCATTGAGCCGTGTCAATCCAGCATTTTAGATACAGGAGATGTTCTAAGGTAGATCCTTCGTAAGGATTGTCAATAGGATGATCAATTTGATCGTGTACATGGTAATCCGCGATAACACGGTCAAAAATACGGTTTGCTATTTCGCTAATCATACACAAAATTACATAATTAAAACTTGATTTATCACTTCATTTATGGATTCAATAGGTACCAAATGCAACTAGGTTAAGAATATTAAGCTAGCGAGCAGCCTATATAATCCTAATTTTTAGAATAATTGCATGAGTAGGGAAGGGAATAAGCCAAACAGCAGCAAGAGGATACTTAACAGGATGGCGACGATATAGCTTGGCGTCCAGCCGATTGGCTGACCGACACTTTCGTTGGTTTTCGATTTTAAGAAGGCGTATAGCGGGATCTTAAAATAGTAGAACAAGGAAATGACAGAGGTTAATGCCCCGATAATTAACAACCAGATATAGGCCATATCGCCCATTTCCTGATATCGTTCAAAGATGGCCGAGAATACAAACAGTTTCCCTACAAAGCCTGCGCTAGGTGGAATACCGACCAAGGAGATTCCTACAAAGCTAAACAGCGTAAATAATATCGGTAATTGCTTTCCCAAGCCACTGTAACTGCTTAAGTTACTGTTGCCTTGCTGCTTTTCTAGGAGGTCGATAAAAGCAAAAGCGGCCAGGTTCATAAACGTATAAATAGCCAGGTAGAATAATAAGGCTTCCTGATGTCCTGCCATATAGCCTAGGGCAGCCATCAACAGAAAGCCGGTATGGCCAATGGACGAATAGGCCATCATACGCTTTACGTTTTGCTGACGTAGGGCAATGAGATTTCCGGCCAACATGCTCACGATTGCGACCAAGACAATAAAGATCAACAGGATCTCAGAGAAATAGAATAGGGTATTCCCCCAGGCCTGAATTAGTCGGCTAAACAAGATGATGGCAGCTATTTTAGGTGCGGTAGAGAGAAAGGCAGCTACCGGCGTAGGTGCTCCTTCATACACATCGGGCGACCAAAGGTGGAAGGGCACAAAACTGAGCTTAAATCCAATACCTGTGAGCACAAATAAGAGGGCAATGCCACTCATGACCTTAGGCGCATCGATAAGGCCTTGCATATGCTTTTGATCTGCAAAGTCAAGGACACCTGTGAAGCCATAGATCAGGGATAGGCCGTACAGCATAATGGCAGCACAGGCCGATCCGAAGAGGGCATATTTCATGGCGGCCTCCGTTTGCTTCTTGGTTTCAGCAAAATAACCAACCAGGATATACGAGGAGATGGAGACCATCTCAATTCCTATGAAAGCCATCAGCCAATGGCTGGTCATACACAGGATAGACATACCAATGGAAGATCCTAAAAGGATGGTATAGATATCGCCTTTGCGTTTGTTGCTGGTACTATGTTGAAAGTGCTGCTGAATCAGGATGCTCGAAACGATTAGAGCCAACAGCAGCATGAACTTGGCATGCAAGCCAAAGCGGTCGATGTGCAACATATTGAAAAAGGCCGTTCCTAAGGCATCGTATTGCTGGTAATTGCAATACGCAGCTAGGGCATAGCTGATAATGCTGATGGCAAAGGAGCTGTTTTTCCAGATCTTATCGAGGAATAAACTACCGAAAATACTACATAAGAACCCTATGGCAAGGATGATTTCCGTTTTGAAATAGGGGACAGCCTGAATAATGCTGTCGATATAGTTACTTATGTAAGGCACTGCTTCGTTCATCCTCAAATCCTATAAGTAGTTTTCAACTAATTTTAATAAGCCTAACACCGCATTGTTCATCGGTTCGAAGGCTAGGGAAGGCATAATCCCTAAGAGTAAGGCTAGGGCTAGGGCAGGAAAGAGAATGAGCTGCTCGCGGACAGTCAGGTCGTTCATAGCGACGGCCCAAGTTTCTCCACCTTTTAAACGGGTTTCCCCAAAGAACATGCGCTGTAGCGTCCATAAGAAATAGGCTGCACTCAATAAGATCCCTAAGGAGCCGAAGATGGCCATCCAGCGTGGAATGCCTGTGCCTACGCTTTCTGCATTGAAGGTACCGATGATGACGAAGGCCTCGCCTATAAAGGCGGAAAAGCCCGGTAAGCCTAGGGAGGCAAAGAAGGCTATAGCCACATAGGCGGTGTACTTCGGCATGATGCCGGCTATTCCGCGGAAGTTATAGATATAGCGATCGTGCACCCGGTCGTACAATACTCCTACCAGGAAGAACAGAGCTGCCGATAGGAAGCCGTGGCTCAGCATCTGGAACATGGCTCCGGATAAGCTTTCTGCCGTTAATGCAGAAATACCTAACAGCACAAAGCCCATGTGCGATACGGAAGAATAGGCAATTAAGCGTTTTAAATCGGTTTGTGCCAAGGCATTGAAGGCACCATAGAGAATGGAGATGACCCCAATTAAGGCTAGCCACCAATTGGCCTCGGCTGCTGCATCCGGGAATATAGCTATGCAAATCCGGATGATACCATAGCCTCCGATTTTCAATAATATCCCTGCCAGGATAATAGATACTGGTGTTGGTGCTTCCACGTGCGCATCCGGTAACCAGGTATGCAAAGGAACAATCGGAATCTTGATCGCAAAAGCAATGAACAGGACAATAAATCCGATCATGCGTGCCGGAATGCCAAACACATCAAAACTATTGTTGATATAGCCAAAGAATGAACCGTCGATATAATTATCCGGATTCATCATGTAGAGCATATTGAAGGTATGCGCGCCGGTATGCGGGTTCAACACCGAGAAGTATAGCCCCACAATAATAAGCAGCATAAATACCGATCCGAAGAGGGTATACAGGAAAAACTTAATCGCTGCATATTCTCTTCTTTCTCCGCCCCAAATACCTATTAGGAAGTACAATGGCAATAGCATCACCTCGTAGAATACATAGAATAGGAAGAAATCGAGGGCACAGAATATCCCCATTACCGCGGTATTCAAGAGCATAAGCAAGGCAAAATAGCCTTTTCGGCTTTTACTGATATTCCAGGAAGCTCCAACCGCCATCAGCATCACAAAGGCACTTAACAGCAATAGGGGGAGGGAAAAGCCATCGACACCGAGGAAGTAATCGATCTCCAGCTTACCAATAGCACCGAGGTCTAACCGTATCCAGGGGAGGACCTCCACAAACTGATAGCCCGACAGCTGATTAATACCTGCGAGATTCGGATTAAACTGGGTATACAGGTATCCTGATAAACCCAACTGAACCAAGGTAATGACCAAGGCCACATACTTGTAACTCTGCTGATATCGCGAGGGAATCAACAAGATGCCGGCAAGGGCCAATAGCGGTAAAAAGATAAGTAAGGATAATAGTCCCATCTTATGTGAATATCAAATAAATTATTCCAATTAATAATACGGTAAAGGCAAAGCCTAGGTAATTCTGCAAGCGTCCGTTCTGCACCCAGCGCAATAAATGCCCCAGGTAATACGCAGCACCTGCCAAGCTGTTGATTAATCCATCGACCAGATAGGTATCTATCCAAGCGGATACCTGGCTCAGCATTCGCGTAAAACGACCTAAGCCATTGACAAGGCCATCGATAATCGTTTTATCAAACCAATAGGCTGCTTTTGCCAAGCGCAGGCTGCCTTCAACTACCGTGAGCTGATAAAAGGTATTGATATATCCTTGATTATACGAGAAGCGCATCAGGGTGCTATCTGCTTGCAATGGATACTGCTGTTTTACATACCATTTCCAACCGATAAACCAGGCTATACAAGCTGCCAGGCTTAAGCCAATTGGGATGATAATATGCAAACTGTGAATTTCATGGAAGCTATAGGCCACATGAAACCCTTGGAACACGCCTGCATGGTGATAGGATATCGGATTCCAGGAGAAGATGAAAAACAGCGAACAGATAGCTAAGAAGGCCATGGGGAGCAGCATGCTGTTTCCTGCTTCATGGATGCTAACCTGAGGAACTGCCGTCCGGAACTTCCCGAAGAATACTTTGAATATTAATCGCCCGATGTAAAAGGCCGTCAAAATGCTGACGATAGTCATGACAATCGGGATGAGTAGATAACCTCCGCCATGATGGATGGCCCATTCATAGGTCGAGATTAAAATAGCGTCTTTGGAGAGGAATCCGGATGTCAGTGGAAAGCCGGCAAGGGATAAGGAAGCAATGGCCATCAATATAAAAGTCTTCGGCATATATGCTTTTAGACCGCCCATCTGCTGGATGTTCTGCGGATCGATCTGCAAGTTATGGCTATCCTTTAAATGCGCCATTTCGTGAATTACCGCACCGGCACCCAAGAACAGTAAACATTTAAAGAAGGCATGGGTCACGAGGTGGAACATCGCTGCATCCCAGGCGCCAATGCCAATAGCTACCATCATAAAGCCCAGTTGGGAGATGGTGGAAAAGGCTAATATCTTCTTGATGTCGGTTTGTGTCAGGGCAAAAAAAGCAGCACTTGCGGCTGTGATGACCCCAATCAAGGCAATGACCAGTAAAACCTGCGCATTGAATAGTGGAAATACAGCACTCAATAAGAAGACCCCTGCTGCCACCATTGTTGCTGCGTGGATTAGGGAAGATACCGCGGTTGGCCCTTCCATGGCGTCAGGTAACCATACATGCAATGGGAATTGAGCCGATTTGGCCATCGCGCCTAAAAAGAAACATAGCCCCGCAGCTGTAATCAATCCAGGTTGATCCACCAAGGTTTGCAAAAAGCGTCCCTCTTTGCCGAAAAGTTCAACAAGATCTAAGGTGCCATAGACCGAGAATAGAATGGCAATGCCGATCAGAAAACCTAAGTCACCAATTCTATTGACAATAAATGCTTTCTTATTCGCTTGTACCGCACTTTCTTTGGTAAACCAAAAGCCGATTAACAGGTAAGAGGCAAATCCAACAAGCTCCCAGAAGATATACATCATAAAGAGGTTCTTGGAAATGCTAAGGCCCAGCATGGCAAAGCAGAAGAGGCTCAAGTACATCCAATAGCGATGTATCCCCGGATCTCCCTTCATATAAGCCCTAGAGTAGATATGCACCGGCAAGGCAATGATGCAGACTAAGAGCTGCATCAGCACCGTCAAGTTATTCAATAAGACGCCGACGGTAAAGGTGCTGATTCCGATGGTAAACCAAGGATAGGTTACACTGCGCGGTATCCCTTTCCATATTTCTGCAAAGACAAATACACCTGATAGCAGGGTACTCAGGATGATCGCTATTAAGGCTATATTTCCTGATTTCGCTCGCTTACCAAGAATCGCCTGGATGAGGAATGCCAGCAAAGGCAATAGCACTACCCAGATGGCAGCTGTAATAGGCGATATGTTGGCTATTGCTGTCATTAATCTTGTAAGTCGGTGATGTTATCGGGGTTGATGGTTTTATATTTTCGATATACAGCCAATATAATGGCCAATCCAACGGCCACGGCAGCGGCAGCTAATACAATGGCAAAAAGGGCAAATACCTGTCCGCCATAGTTTAACTTATCATAGCGTCCGAAGGCGACAAAGTTCAAGATAGCCGCGTTGATGATTAATTCAATACCGACCAGAATCATAATGGCATTACGCTTAGCGATAATGGCATAGAGTCCGATGCTAAAGATAATGGCACTTACGACTAAAAAGTGGGTAATACTAATCATGAGATGTCCTCCTTTCTGGAAAGGTGGGCTGCACCAATCAGGGCAACCAATAAGAAGATAGAAATAACCTCAAAAGGAAGGAGGTATTTGGTCATGAAGTGAAGTCCCAACTCCTGGATATTGTTATCTGCTGCTTTGATGATGGCTCCGGAGCGGATATTCTCCGTAATCCATTGTGGATAATGTTCTTGCCATTCATAAATACCATAGGCTAGTACGGCCAAGAAGCCGATTGCCAACAGCAAGGATTGCCAATTCGGTAGGGACAGAAACTTGCTTGATTTATTCTGTAAGTCTGCCAGCAGCTCTTTGTTGGAGAGCATAAAGGCAAAGATCATCAAGATCAATACGCCGCCTACATAGACTAAGATTTGGGTAATGGCCACAAAATCTGCCAAAGCAAATAAGAATAAGCCGGCCATCGCGAAAAGCACGATGAAGAATAAAAACAAGGCGCGAGCCGTATTCTTAAGACTTACGACCAATAGCGCAGAAAGGATTGCCAAGCTGGCGAAGGCATAAAATAGGGCGACTTCCATTACTTTGATTTGGCTGCCTCCTTATCAGCTTGAAACTTGGTCCATTCTTCTTTACGCTGTGCTATTTCCTGATCGCTCATCTCTGCAAAGCCATAGATCAGATCCGTTAACTTCCGCGTACTTTTATCGTATTGGTTGGTCATGGTGATGCATTCTGTCGGGCATACCACGGTACACAAGCCACAGTACATGCATTTCGCCATGTCGATATCAAATTGTGCCGCATACAAGCGCTTCACGCTGCCATCGGATGTTTTCCCAATGGCTTCCGGCGATTTAACGGCTTCGATGGCAATACAATCTACCGGACAGGCCTTGGCACAGAGGTCGCAGACAATACAATCGTCAATCTCCACATCCAATTGATAGCGTGCTACCTCTGGAATCGGCATTTTCTCCTTCGGAAACTGCACCGTTGTTACCCCCTGTTGTTCCTCAAAGTAGGCAGGGTTTTTAATGTCCTTGGTTTTCCGCGCGGTACCTGCATTAAAAAGGTGCTTAATGGTAAGCGTTAGCCCCTTTAATGCTGTCAATAAGCCTTGTATGGTTGTTTTTACTAGCACTGTGTCTTAAACCAATATTAATATTCTCCATAGTCCCGATATCGCCATGCATACGAAGGCGAGGGGGATTAATATTTTCCAACATAAGGTCATCAGCTGGTCGGCTCGGAATCGAGGCAGGGTCCAGCGGATCCATATCTGTATCGCGACAATGGTCAAGGATTTCAGCAGGGTCCAAAAAATACCCCAGCCTAATCCGGTTGTCCAGTCGGCAAGTCGTAAGCTCCCAATATTCGGTAAAGGCGTATTCCAGCCCCCCAAGAAAATGACTACACCCAGCATCGCCACCAGGAACATCATGGCATATTCTGCCAGGAAGATAAAGGCAAAGCGAATACCACCATATTCGGTATGAAAACCACCGATTAGCTCACTTTCTGCTTCCGGAATATCGAATGGTGCTCGGTTGCATTCCGCTAGCGTTGCAATAAAGAAAATCACATAGCTAATGAGGAGGTGCGGTGCCTGGAAGATATGCCAGGATAGGAAGCCTCCAATCTCATTGACGCGCCAAATACCCAATAAATAGATGTCTTGCTGCGCCAGAATCCCCTGATTGAACGCAATGTCGTTCAGGTTTAGGGTCTGGGTAATCATCACCGCGGAGATTAAGGTCAATCCCACCGGCAATTCATAGGATATCATTTGCGAAATAGCGCGAATAGATCCCAGCAAGGAATATTTATTGTTAGAACCCCATCCCGCCATCAGGATGCCGATGGCATCAATGGATACCACGGCCATCAGGAAGAATAGACCGGTATGCACGTTGGCAGGCATAAAGTCTGGCGCCCAAGGCACCACGCAAAAGCCTATAAAGACGGCGACAAAGATCACCACAGGTGCCAAAGCAAATAAAATCCTATCGGCAGCAGCCGGCGTAATAAGTTCTTTTTGGATAAGTTTTAAGATGTCAGCGAAGGTTTGCAGCAGCCCAAACTTCCCGGTTTCCATCGGACCAAGGCGATCCTGTACAAAACCGGCAATCTTGCGTTCGGCATACACTGCAAACAGCGTAAAGAGAGCAATAAATAAAAATATTGCTACCGGAACCAAGATATAGAGAATTAGGGTGCTCAAAACTTTTTAGAATAATTCTTAATTAGCAACAAACATACGTAAAACAGAATAAAATAGCTCGACTAATTGAAAAAATATACCAAGTTAGTAGATTATTTATTGGAACACTATTTGCATCTCGTTCGAAGGTACGTTTTACAATAAAATGTTATCGAAATGCAAATATACAGACAATTGTAGCATTCGCGTAAAACCAAACGTCTGTTTTATGGTATTAATAGAAGGATTTAATAAATATAACATATGAAACAATCAATTTTTAGTGTTCTAGCAGTATTATCAATACTTTTTGCTAGTTGTGGTGGAATGAAAGGTGGGGCTTCAGATAATAGTGCGGAGCTTGCTAAGTTGACCGGACATAGATGGCAGCTTATTGAATTAAATGGAAAAGCAGTAGCTGGCAAGATTAATGGTAAAATGCCTTATTTAGATTTTATTCAAATGGATAACCGCTACTCGGCAACAGGCGGGTGTAATATCATGAACGGAACGTATTCTTTCTCCAAGAAGAAAGGAAGCATTTCCTTCACTACCGGTATTTCTACCATGATGGCTTGTGAGGATATGGAATCAGATCGTGCTTTATCGGCAGCCTTCGCGCAAACCAATAACTTCACGATTGTCGATGGTGTTTTAGCCTTAAACAAAGGAAAAAATGCCTTAGCGAAGTTCAAAGCCGTAGAAACTGGAAATGAATTGACAGGTACTTGGGAGCTTGATTATATCCAAGGTTCCGCTACGCCATTTGAGCAATTGTATCCAAATGACAAACCAACCCTAACTTACGATGCAGCCAGCAAGAAGTTAGTAGGTAAAGGCGGATGTAACACCTATAATGCTTCCGTAGAAATCAACGGCCGAAACATTAAAGTAGGTCCGGTAGCTTCTACACGGATGGCATGCCCTGGAGAAGGAGAACCGTTGTTCTTCCAATCCTTACAGAAAGTGAATGGAATCAGCGTACATGAAGATCAATTGACTTTAATTGTAGGCGATATTGCAACCATGCGCTTTAAAAAGAAATAGGCTTTTTTAACAACAACAATACCATCAAGTAAAAGGGGAGTTGATTTTTCAACTCCCCTTATTTTATGTCTTATAGTTTTAACCGTTTAATACCGGTTCATCAATCCATAAACCGTCGGTTTTAATAATGTCAATCAGTTCATCCAGCGCTTTTGCCGAGCTTACATTCCTTTTCACCACTTCTTTTCCGCGGTAAAGGGTAATCTTATCAGGACCTGCACCTACATAACCATAGTCGGCGTCGGCCATTTCTCCCGGGCCATTAACGATACAGCCCATAATGGCAATCTTCAGCCCTTTCAGGTGGTTTGTACGGCTTCTAACCATCTGTGTGGTATCCTGCAGGTCAAATAAGGTACGTCCGCAACTCGGGCAAGAGATGTATTCCGTTTTGGAAATCCGCGAGCGTGTAGCCTGTAGAATACCGAAAGAAATAGAACATAGTTTATCGGTAGGCGTGGCCTCACTGTCAATCCAGATTCCCGATCCCAGGCCATCGATGAGCAAAGCCCCTAAATCGGTGGCTGCATACAATTGAATTTTAGAAATAGGTTCCTCAGGACTCATCACATCACCCAAAGGGCCAGAAAAATCAGCCTTCGCATACGAGCGTTTAAGAATAACAGGCACATCCAGTCCAATTTCTTGGAGGTTCGCAAAAAACTGGCGCTGTTCCGCCATGCCATGGTTATGCGAGGTTTCCAAAATGAAAACCAAGGTTTTATCCGGTTGAAGAAGGGAGAAGGCCTCTGAGGCTAAATCTTCGTTGCTTAGATAAACCAAGTTCATCACCGGATCCTTTTCTGTGGCTTCAATAAACTCAGCCAGTTGGTAAACCGGGTGGATATTCGTTTTAAAGCTCAGCGATTTCCAGGTATTGTAATGATACAATTGCTTCAAGTTTCCCGGCATCGTAAAGGACGGGAGAGCATCAGCTAGGAAGACAAAGTCTACCGATTGATCGCCCATATGGTATTTGTCCAACAGGGCATCGTATTTATAGCCCACATCCTTCAGGATAAAAGGGTCTTTTAAATTCTTTTGTGAGATATCTACCACTACGCGAGGTACGAGTGAACCACCAATAAAGGCATTCACTTCAGCCGCTTCATAAGGCTGGGTAGCCGCCTGCGGATTTAACTGCAAGATTTCGCGCGCAGGTTCCGATGCTAGGGCTTGTGCTCTTTTCGCATAGCGATTAACCAAGGCAATAGCAACGGGAGCTTCTTTCTCCGGTTCTTCCGTAAGGGATACACGAACCGTATCGCCGAGGCCATCTTCCAATAAAGTACCAATCCCAACGGCAGATTTTATACGCCCATCTTCACCATCGCCAGCTTCCGTTACTCCCAAGTGCAGGGGATAGTTCATGTTTTCAGCAACCATTTTCTCCACCAATAGGCGGTAGGCTTGCACCATCACCTGTGGGTTAGAAGATTTCATGGAAACCACCAGGTTATAGTAGTTCAGGTCTTCACAGATACGGATAAACTCCAAGGCCGATTCCACCATCCCTTCCGGGGTATCGCCATAACGGCTCATAATCCGGTCAGACAGCGAGCCGTGGTTGGTGCCAATACGCATCGCCGTGCCATATTCTTTACAGATCTTCACCAGTGGGGCGAACTTTTTATAAATGCGCTCCAACTCGGCCTGGTAGGCAAGATCAGTATAATCTATTTGATCGAATTTTTTCTTATCGGCGTAATTTCCGGGGTTTATACGCACTTTTTCCACAATCCGCGCGGCCACTTCCGCGGCATTCGGGGTAAAGTGGATGTCGGCCACCAAGGGCACCTGATAGCCACGAAGGCGAAGTTCTTTTTTAATATTAGCCAGATTTTCGGCTTCTTTGATGCTTGGCGCCGTAATACGCACATATTCACAGCCGGCATCCACCATACGGATGGTTTGTTCTACCGAACCCAGGGTATCCATGGTGTCCACGGTGGTCATACTCTGAATACGGATAGGCTGCAAACCGCCCATCGGGATATCGCCAATTTGAACCTCCCGGGTTAAAAACCTACTGTACCCTGTTTTGTCGTTACAATAGCCGCCGGCAAGGCTTGATGTTGCTAAACTTTTCATTCCTTAGCAAAGTTAGCTATTTCCACTTAATAGCGCACTATGGTTAAGGAATTTGCCGCGCCGGAAATCTGAATATCATAGCGATTACTGGCTTGGTCGTAACCTGAAGATTTACGCACATCCCCATCTTTATGGTCTATGTCTTCCAGTTTATTATTCGAAATAATGGAGTCGTATTCCACCTGGCAAGGCACGCCTTTCGGGATTTTTAAAAACACCTGCGAGGCGGCGGTATTTATTTCTATGCTGGAGGTTCCCAGGGTCGGGGCAGGTAAGGTCAGGTTCATTTTGCTGGCCCCCGAGTTTAGTTCTAAGCGTTTTATCTTCAAGCGGCTTAAATCGCCCTGAATCAAAGCAGCGCCAATATTAAATTCAAAGGTCCAGGCCGGGTTTTCATTCAACATCACTTCCACGAGGTTTTTACTGCTGTTGCTACCTTTGATGCTGGAGTTCAGCTCAATTTTTTTCTTGCTGCTGCCGCCAGTTTCCATCTGCAATTGTACATTGGCATTGGAGCTGGAGCCGCTAAGCAACTCACTAGAATCCGCACGGGTCACAAAATTATATTTCGCCGCGCCGCCATTCAATTCCAACACCGCTTCTTCAATGTCACTGCTGTATTCGGTACTCACGTGCTTACTGAAAGACGCGTTTTTCAATTCATCATTCGATATATTGATGTTGAAGTTTTGATTCGGATCATGTTGAATGCCCTTCACAAATACAAATCCACACAAGAGGATATTGAGCCCTACGACCAAATAAGTACTGTTCGGACGGTTTTGCAAGAGGAGGTTTATACCCATAGATACCAATAGCAGGGGCCAAAACTTTAAGATTTGCAGAAAGTGAAAATCGATGATATGGAAATTATCCAAGAGAAAAATCACGCCTATAAAGACTAACCAGATACCAGTAGATACTTTGTTGTTCATTGTTTCATTGCTTTGTTGAACCAAAACTACTACGATATTACAAATTAAATCAGGTAAAATAGGTTATACCCTGCATATTTTCGGTAAATGAATTAGATTTGTCGGTGAAAAGAGTGCCGACTAATTTGTATATTGAACAATTAGAAAACAAATCCGCGGTACAGGCGTTTGAAAATTGCTGTCATACTTAATTGTAATAGAACCAACATATGATATTTTACTATTTTGGTGAATACTTGCTGTTATTAAAAAAGGTTTTTCGAAAACCTGAAAAATGGAAAATCTACCTCCGGGAAATCCTGCATGAAATGACCGAAATTGGCGTCGGCTCCCTCGGGCTTATCGTCATCATTTCCACCTTTATCGGGGCGGTAATGACCATGCAGATTGCCTTTCAGTTAGTATCTGATTTAATTCCCAACTCGGTCATCGGACAAATCAACCGAGATTCCAATATCCTAGAGCTGGGGCCTACCATTTCTGCCCTCGTGCTGATGGGGAAGGTAGGAAGTTCCATTTCCTCCCAAATCGGATCCATGCGTGTTACCGAGCAGATCGATGCCCTCGAGATTATGGGTATCAACGCTGCGGGCTACTTAATCTTGCCGAAGGTGCTGGCCGGGGTCATTATGGTTCCAGCCTTGGTAACGGTGGCTATATTCTGTGCACTTATCGGTGGTTTAATGGGCGGTGCGCTATCAGGCGCCGTTTCTGTAGACGATTATATTGAAGGGATACAGGGCGGATTTAACGGCTTTACGGTGTTAGTGGCCATGGTCAAGGCCTTTGTCTTTGGCTTTATTATCACCACGGTGCCCGCCTATAAAGGGTTTTATGTGCGTGGCGGAGCCTTGGAAGTAGGGCAGGCAGGAACAAGAGCCGTGGTTATCGGCTGTATTACCATCCTGGCCTGCGATTATATCATCACCGCATTAATGTTATAATAATGATTGAAGTAACGAATATACATAAGTCATTTGGCGACAATCATGTCTTAACCGGCATCGATGCTGTCTTTGAACCGGGAAAAGTAAGTTTAATTATCGGTGGCTCCGGCTCCGGAAAAAGTACCTTATTGAAGTGTATTGTTGGCTTGCACCAACCTACTCAAGGCAAGGTTTTCTTCGATGGACAGGAGTTTACCCGCATGAGTTTTGAAGAAAAGGTACCTATCCGTAAGGAAATTGGGATGCTGTTCCAGAACTCGGCGCTATTTGACTCCATGACGGTGGAGCAGAACATCGTATTTACCCTCGATATGTTCACCGAGATGAGCAAACAAGAGAAAATAGAACGGGCTAACTTCTGTTTGGAACGCGTGAACTTGGCCGGTAAAAACGACTTGTATCCCTCGGAGCTGTCCGGTGGGATGAAGAAAAGGGTAGGAATTGCCCGTGCCATCAGTATGAACCCCAAATACTTATTCTGTGATGAGCCCAATTCCGGGCTTGACCCTGCCACCTCCATCTTAATCGATGAATTGATTCAGGAGCTTACCGATGAATTCAAATGTACAACGGTGGTCGTGACCCACGATATGAACTCGGTGATGGGTATAGGCGATTATATTCTCTTCCTATTCAAGGGGCAGAAATATTGGGAGGGTTCCAACCAAGATATGTTGAAATCCGATAATCAGGAATTGAACGACTTTGTATTCGCCAGTCCCTTAATGAAGGCTGCCCGCGATACGATAAAGCCCTAAGCCAACCCGCAATCTTTGGCTAATATTTCTATCTTTGCAAAAATTTTTACATTGAGCACAACAACACAAATACAATTACTTACTCCACAACATTGGAAAGATTACGAGTTGATCGACTGTGGCGATTTTGAGAAGTTGGAACGTTTCGGTGAACTGATCTTGATCCGCCCGGAACCGCAAGCCGTTTGGCCGAAAAGCCTTTCCGAAGCCGAGTGGAATAAGCGCCATCATATTAAGTTTAAAGGTCGCTCGGCAACCAGTGGCGACTGGCTAAAGAAAAACCCCAAGATGGCCGATCGTTGGCATATCAGCTATAAAAATAACGACGCTGCCATTAAGTTCCGTTTAGGATTAACCTCCTTTAAACATGTGGGGATTTTCCCCGAGCAGGCCGTGAATTGGGATTATATCTCCAGCTCCATCAAATCGTTCAGCACGCCAAAGCCTAAGGTGTTGAACCTATTTGCCTATACAGGCGGGGCTTCCTTAATTGCGAAGGCTGCCGGAGCAGATACCACGCACGTCGATTCCATTAAACAGGTGGTTACCTGGGCCAATGAAAACCAGGAGCTTTCCGATCTTAGCGATATCCGTTGGGTGGTGGAAGATGCCTTGAAATTTGTGAAACGCGAGCTTAAGCGCGGCAATACCTATAACGGTATTATCCTCGATCCTCCTGCTTATGGCCATGGCCCGAAAGGGGAGAAATGGAAACTGGAAGATCATATTATGGAAATGATGAAGGATGTGGTGCAATTGCTCGATCCGAAAGAGCATTTCCTGATTTTGAATACCTATTCCTTAGGCTTCTCCTCGGTCATCGTAGAGAACTTAATCCGTACTGCATTTCCGCAAGTAGAAAACCTCGAAATTGGCGAACTTTACCTTCAAGCCACGGCAGGCCCTAAATTGCCGCTGGGCGTGTTTGGGAAGTTTAGAAAAACAATAAAATAAGAAAAGACCATCGCGAGATGGTCTTTTTCTTTCATAGGTAGCGGTGTTAAACCCGCAAAGGCTCTAATTGTAATTCATATTTTCGCAGCTGCTCCATAAAGAGGTCTTTCGACTCCCCAAAACTATGTTGCACCTCCTGTTGTAATTTTCGGTAATAGGAAATCCCATCCAGTAATTGCGCCTGAAACTTCTGTATATATTTCTTCTTTTTCTGATCCAGGTCGGCTAAATTATCATGCACATACGTGCGAAGGTGCTTTACATAAAGCTCCAACTCGTTGACGAAAAAGGAAGGACGTTCCACGTTTTTAAGAATATCCAAACGGCCGTAGATATGATCCACCATCTCCGATAAACTGTATATTTTATTGAAATAGGCTGTATTTGGCCCCGGGCAAATGGCGACAGCATCACGCTCCCGCGGTTTTAATATCCGGTATTTCAAATAGGCCGGTGTCGCCAAACCCTCACATAAGCATTGTTTCTCCACAATTTTCTCAAAGGCTTGTGCATATTCCTTTTCTGGAAGCTGCTGGGCGTCCAGTTCTTTAATCTTATGCTGTTGGTATTGCCGCGATGCGGTGCAAACAGGCTCATCGCCACATTCTAGGCTAGAAACCAAGTATTTCTTGGTGCAGGGGTAGCCGGGTCTTCCTTCAGCAATGCGCTTCAAGCGGTTTAATTCTGCTGTGCTTTTCCTAAAGCTGTTGAATGGCACACCTAGGGGTGAAGCGTTGCTGATGTAGAAATCAGAGGCTTGGGCCGTTGCCAGGTTCTGTAAGGTGTCGTCATCAACCGTAGTGGCTTCCGGTACCAATAGGAAGGGCGATCCCCAGCCTACACGGTCTACGCCATAATGATCTATTAAAAACTGATGTTCACCATTGGTGCCAACTCCACCCTGCACGGTTAATTTCACGGCAGGGCAGGTGCTCATGCTTAAATTACGCTCGGCTAAGGCCACTTGATAAAGCCCAAAAACCTCCTCGGTCAATTGGTTTTTATTGCGTTTAAATTCATCTAAAATCGGGCCTAAAAGGAAGCCTTCGGTGGCAAACGCATGTCCCCCACAATTTAAGCCCGATTCAATGCGGTATTCGGAAATCCAAATCCCCTTCTTCGCTAAAAACTTTGCTTGGATTAAGGCCGATCGAAAATCGGAAACCTTCAGGGTAATCCTTTTTTCGAATTTCCCGTCGGCATTTGGCATAAATGCCGAAAACTCGGCCAGGTAGGCATATAACCGGGGGTTCATTCCTGCAGATAGCACCACGGCAGATTGCAGTTTGCTCTGCGCAAATCCGCGTAAGGCTGCCGAGGCATCCGAGAAATGCTCCGCAAGGAGCTCCCCCTCTTTACTGTAATTTAACTTATCCACTTTCGCCATCAGGTTCACGTCGATGTCACCCGCCTTCATCTGCATTTGCATCGCCAAGGCAAGGGCATCGCGATCTTTGCCTTCAGGAAGGCTGCGCCATTGCTGGTAATCATTCTTCAAACGACCTTCCGGCAATAAAGCGAAATATTTTAGGGCATGCCCGTCTTTTTCCCAATCCGAATTCCGGATATAATAGAGCTGCTTGTTCACCAAGTCTTGCACCATATTCAAATAGGCGGTTATTCGCTTAGCGCGAAAGTCTTCCGAATGCTTGGCAATAGGGAAATAGGGTAAAAAATTCTCTTGGCTATAGTATGCACGCATACGCTCAATTAATTCATCATCCACAATGGAGATGACCGAGGAAATGCCGTATTGTGCTACTTTAAGAGGGGTATCGATGGAAAAGGCTAAACCTAATACGGGAATATGAAATGTATGCATCGTTATCTTTTTCAGATGCGCAATTAGCACAATTTTTCCCAATAAAAAAGTAACCTACTGGGGGTGTTAAAAATGATAATGCTCACTTAATTAAAGTATTGCTTCACTTAAATACCCCCGATAATAGGGTTGTTTCCCCCTGGTTTTACCTAAAAACAATGGTTCTGTTGCCGTGCAACATTACCCTTTCTTCGGTCAATAATTGAATCGCTTTGGTCAGCACGGCCTTTTCAATTTCCTTGCCCGCGGTGCGCATACGTTGAACATCGTAACTATGGTCTATAGACTTTGTGTTTTGCACTATAATAGGGCCTTCATCCAAATCGTCCGTCACAAAATGGGCCGTGGCCCCTATAATCTTTACACCCCGGTTATGGGCCTGCTGATAGGGATTGGCTCCAATAAAGGCCGGTAGGAAGGAATGGTGAATGTTGATGAGTTTTCCCTTAAATTGGCGCACAAAATTTGGCGACAGAATCCGCATAAACTTAGCCAGAATGATGTAATCTGCTTGATAGCCTTGCACGCATTGGGCCAACTCGCCTTCAAATTCTTCTTTGCTCTTTTCCTCATGGCTGATGTGATGGAAAGGAATTTGAAATTTATCGGTAAAATCTTTTAAGGTATCGTAATTGCCGATTACGGCAACCACCTCGGCCTGTAAGGTTTTAAAGAAATGACGCACCAAGATATCCGCCAGGCAATGGTGCTCTTTGGTAACTAAGATGACCAGCTTTTTCTGGATATCGGGGTTAATGCTCAATAGGGTGTTCTTTGGCAGCTGCGCTTGCAGGTCTTGCTGTAGTTTCTGCTGATTAGACAGCACACCCGAGCAGGCCACCCGCACAAAGAATTTATGCTCCTTTTCGTCAACAAATTCACGCATGGTGACGATATTGAGCTGATGCTGTGCCAGCACATTCGAAATATTGGCCACAAGTCCAACGGCATCCTGACACTGGATGAGGATTAAGGTTTGATGATGCATGTTAGGTTAGGTTGTAAAAAAGGGGAGGCGAACCTCCCCCAATGCTTAAACGGCTTCTTTAGCCAATTCTTCTTCAATGTCAACTTCCACCCGTAGGTTATTGACAATATGTTGTTGACGATCAGGCGTATTCTTGCCCATATAATACTCCAACAATTGTGATAATTTATTGTCCTTTGATAAAATCACCGGCTCCAGACGCATGTCGTTGCCAATGAATAAGCCAAATTCCGAAGGAGAAATCTCTCCTAATCCTTTAAATCGTGTAATCTCCGGCTTTCCACCCAATTTAATAATCGCTCTTTGGCGTTCCTCGTCGGAATAACAATAGATGGTTTCTTTCTTGTTGCGTACGCGGAATAGCGGCGTTTGCAGAATGGAAACATGTCCCGCCTTCACCAAATCCGGGAAGAATTGCAGGAAGAAAGTCATTAACAATAAACGGATGTGCATACCATCCACATCGGCATCCGTAGCAATCACGATATTGTTGTAACGTAATCCTTCAATGCCGTCTTCAATATTTAGGGCATGCTGCAACAGGTTGAATTCTTCATTTTCATACACAATCTTCTTGGTCAGGCCATAAGAATTCAGAGGCTTACCTTTTAAGCTGAATACCGCTTGGGTTTGTACGTCCCTAGATTTGGTAATGGAACCACTTGCTGAATCACCCTCGGTAATAAACAGGGTAGTTTCTAAGTTGCGATCGTTTTTATCGCTGAAGTGAATCTTACAGTCCCGCAGTTTACGGTTGTGTAAGGATGCTTTTTTAGCCCGCTCATTGGCCAGTTTTTTAATACCGGCTATGTCCTTACGTTCGCGCTCCGATTGCATGATACGCTTTAATAAAGCGTCTGCCGTAGCCGAGTTTTTATGTAAGTAATCGTCTAAGGCCTTTTTCACAAAATCGTTGATAAAGGTACGCACGGTAGGGCCCTCCGGACCGATACTTTGAGAACCTAATTTGGTTTTGGTTTGTGATTCAAAAACAGGCTCTTGTACCTTGATGGCAATGGCGCCGATAATGGATGCCCGAATATCGGAAGCATCAAATTCTTTTTTATAAAACTCACGAACCGTTTTCACCAACGCTTCCCGAAAGGCAGCCTGGTGAGTTCCGCCTTGCGTGGTATGCTGCCCATTCACGAAGGAATAATACTCCTCGCCGTATTGCTGGCCGTGGGTCATGGCAATTTCTATATCTTCCCCTTTCAGGTGGATAATAGGGTAGCGCATGCCTTCGGTTTCCACATTTCGCTCCAAGAGGTCCTTAAGACCATTCTCCGAGATAAACTTCTGTCCGTTAAAGTTGATGGTTAAGCCCGAGTTCAGGAAAACATAATTCCAGATCATGTTTTCAACAAACTCCAAACGGTATTTATAGTTCTTGAAAATGCTGTCGTCTGGATAGAAAATAACCGAAGTACCATTCCGCTGGGTCGTTTCCTTCTGCTCGTCGGCCAGTAACTCGCCTTTGCTGAATTGCGCAATACGCGTTTGACCTTGACGATACGACTGCACCGTAAATTGATTGGACAAGGCGTTTACTGCCTTTGTACCCACTCCGTTTAATCCGACCGATTTTTGGAAAGCCTTACTATCGTATTTACCCCCGGTATTGATTTTGGATACCACATCCACCACCGATCCGATGGGAATACCACGTCCATAATCGCGAACCGAAACTTTATTATCATTTACAGTAATATCGATGTTCTTTCCGGCGCCCATCACAAACTCGTCGATACAGTTATCGACAACCTCTTTCAGTAATACGTAAATCCCATCGTCGTAAGCAGAACCGTCTCCCAACTTCCCGATGTACATACCTGGCCGCAGGCGGATATGCTCTTTCCAGTCGAGGGATCGAATACTGTCTTCGTTATATGCTGTCATAATTATGCTTGAACTAAATGAACCAGAGCAAAAATATAAAAAACTTTTTTGATTCCGTTGTACTGGGTAAAGAGCTGCTTTTGGGTGGTGTTTTTGTTATTGCTTTTTTGAGGCTTTGCACTTCCCTTGTTGCGCCCTTTGCAAAGGGGTTTGATACGGGTGAGAAAGGGGTGAGAAAGGGGTGAGCAAGGGGTCTACGTTGGAGGAGGTTTTAATTTGTCTTATTGTCGTCGTTTTGTCGTCGTTTTGTCATCGTGAGCGGAGTCGAACGACTGGTACGTCAGTGCAATCAACAATGCTTAACCAGCTTATTAACAACACTTTGTTTAATGCTATGGCAGGTGCTGTCATCGAGGAGTTGAAGGACGAATAATTGCTGCATCAGTAGGCATAGAAAAGTATATTTTGTTAATTAAGTGATTGATGTCAAGAGTGTTAGGTGTGATGGATTGCACTGACGTACCAGTCGTTCGACTCCGCTCACGATGACAATACTTGCCGCAACGCAGTACATAGCGTGCCGCAGTTTACTAGCATATCGTGCCGTAGTTTGTAAGCAAAGCTTAACAAACAATGCCACTTCATGTCATCACCTTCCAATAAATTTTGCAAACATTTTACCCCCTCACGATGACAGCACGATGATAAAACGATGGTAAAACGATGATATTACGATGGCAAAACGAGGACAAAATGTGGTAGAACGCCTGCCGCTGTTTACTAGCAAAGCGTTCCACCATAAGAGAAAATATTACCAAAACGGTAATAATTTCCCTTATATTTGTTTATGCGAATTATAGCGGTTAAAACTTTGAAGAATTACATGAAAGATTTCCCAAAGTCAGAACAACCACTATTGGCATGGTATGATGAATGCTTAAATGCGGAATGGAATACGCCTAATGAATTAAAAGTTCAGTTTGGAAATGCGTCTATCCTTTCCGACAAGCGAGTAGTTTTTAATATTCATGGCAATACCTATCGCTTAATTGTAGATATAGAGTATAGACTAAAAATCGTTTTTATTGTTTGGTTTGGCACTCATAAGGAATACAATAAAATAGACGCTAAAAACATTGATTATGGTAAAGCCCATTAAGTCTGAAGAACAGTACGAAAGTTATTTGGAAAGGATCTATGCCTTAATGCAGACCGATTTAAAAGCAGATTCTTTGGAGGCTGATGAAGTTGAGATTCTTTCTATTCTTGTGAAAAATTATGAGAACACGCATTATGCCGTTGAAAAACCCAATCCAATAGATGCCATTAAATTTCGTTTAGACCAGATGGGGAAAAATGAATCGTATTTAGGTAAAATCCTAGGGGCGTCTAGAAAATCTGAAATCTTGTCTGGTAAGAGGAAGTTAAATCTTGCACAGATTAGAAAAATAAGTAAGGAGTTAAATATTTCTGCTGACGTTTTAGTACAAGAATATTAATAAAGTAAAACAAGAGAAGCAGCCACGCTGCTTCTCTTGTTTTTACTTTATTTAAAATTTCTTATTACAATTTTTTATTCTCCTCTACCGAAGTCGTCTTGTACGCGGACGATATCATCCTCGTCAGATGGGTTACTCGAGTCGGTATGTTGCCAAATTTCAGCGACTACGCCATAGGATTCCATACCTACTAAGCGGTGTCTTTCGCCTTGGCTCAGGCGGATAGAATCGCCTTCTTTCAAGATTTTTAATTCATGTTCTTCATCGTTCGGGCTGGTTACTACCCCTACTTCGCCACGGATCACGCGCCATATTTCTGCACGGCGGTGGTGGTATTGCCAAGATAAGCGTTTATTAGGCCCTACGATTAATATTTTCGGACTTAACTTACCTGAGATTTTAAGGTCTTGAACATCTAATCCCTCGAAGTATGCATTGGCAAACTCCTGTGCTTGGTCCTCATTGATGACAAAAAATCCGCCCCAAGGTCTATTTTGATCTACACTTTCAATCTTAAAGCCTTTGTCGGTTAATTTTGCTTCTATTTCTTGGAACAAATCATTTTTATCAATATATGCCATGGTTATGTATGTTTACATTGGTGAAGATAATATATCTTTTGAATTAATACAAGGATTTAAAAAGCCCTTAATATGATTTCCCGTATATTTGCAGCGTAAATTTGCTGTTGTATGTCTGAAGCTTTTGATACCCAAAACGATATTTTTGCCCAAGCTGTTGCCTTTGTTAATCAAACCCAACAACCTATCTTTCTTACCGGGAAAGCCGGGACGGGGAAAACCACTTTCTTGAAGTTTATACGCAAGCATAGCTACAAGAAAATGGCGATTACGGCACCTACAGGTGTGGCGGCCATGAATGCGGGGGGAACTACCCTGCACGCCTTATTTTGGCTACCTTTCGGGGTATTTGTCGAAGATCATCCCCTGCAATGGGAAGATCGGGATCAGTTTATCTACAATAAACATCGCTTATTTAGCACCATTAAACTGACCAAGCAGCGCCGTGCCATCTTGCAAGAGCTGGAATTGCTGGTTATTGATGAGGTTTCCATGGTGCGTGCCGATACTTTGGACGCTATTGATGTGATCTTGAAAAGCGTGCGTCGCGATATGCGGCCTTTTGGTGGAGTGCAGGTGCTCTTTATCGGCGACCTCTATCAGTTGCCACCTGTGGTGCAAGATCGGGAGTGGCAGGTCTTAAAAGACTATTACAGCTCAGTATTTTTCTTTGATGCCAAGGTGTTCAAACAACAGCCGCCCATCCTCATTGAATTGCAGAAAATCTATAGACAGCAGGATGATGCATTTATTTCGGTGCTGAACGGCATTCGGAATAATGAAACCACTGCCGAGGATCTGGAGAAGCTAAATGCCCATTATCAGCCAGATTTTGTGGCGCCCCAGGGCGAGCAATACATCACCCTGACCTCGCATAACCGCTTGGCCGATCAAATCAATCAGGAGAAGCTGATGAGCCTGGAAACGAAGATGCACCAGATTAAATCCATTATCAAAGATGATTTTCAGCAATCCATCTTTCCGGCCGATGATACGTTGAGCTTACGCGAAGGAGCCCAAGTGATGTTTATCAAAAACGATACAGGGGAAGATCGTCGCTATTTTAACGGGAAAATCGGAACGGTAAAGGAGATAAACCTGCCCAAGCATCAGATTATTGTTTCTTTTCCGAATGGTGAAGAGGATGTGGTCGTGAAACGGGAAACCTGGGAAAACATCCGCTATTCGTACAATAAGGGTGATGATAAAATTGAAGAACAGGTATTAGGTACCTTTTCGCAATTCCCATTGCGATTGGCCTGGGCCATTACCATTCATAAAAGTCAGGGCTTGACCTTTGATAAAGCGATTATTGATGCAGGGACTTCTTTTGCAGCAGGGCAAGTGTATGTGGCTTTAAGTAGGTTGACGGGCTTGGAAGGCCTAGTGCTGCGCTCTAAAATATCCTCCTTTGCTATTCGTACGGACCATCAGGTGGTCAACTTTATGAAGCAGATTGCCGCCAAAGATGAGCTGGATGATATCTTGCAGAAAAGCCGGCAGAACTACCTGGGGCAGATTTTATTGCATAGTTTTCGTTGGCATGGCCTACGGGATGAATTGGAGAAGCTGCTGGAGGAAGTGCAAGGCAAGAAAATGGAGCAAAAGGAAGAGGCCGTGGCCTGCCTGCAAGGAATATTGAGCGAGTTGAAAACGCAGGAACAGGTGGCCAATAAATTTATGACGCAGTTGCATGGTTTATTGAGCAAGCGGGAGGAAATTGATTACGATTTGATTTGCGAACGCTCTAAAGCTGCCGTGAACTGGTTTTTGCCCGCCTTTGAGCAGAAGTGCCTGTTGGCTTTGGAAGAACACCTAGAGGCCTGGAAAGTAAAGAAAAGAACCAAAAAATACAGTACCCAACTGAAGAGCTTGCTGTTAGATTTTAAGCGCAAGTTTGAGCAGCTAAAACATAGTTTGACCATTGCTGAAGCCTTGACCAAGTCGAGCAATGAGTTGGGGGAGGAGTTATTGACCTGGACCAAGCCGAAGGACGATATTCCTGCGGAAGCCGAATCGGACAAGGAGAAGGACACGAAAACCATTAGCTTGGAGATGTTTCAAGATGGGATGGAGATTGCCGAGATTGCCGAGAAGCGCAATATGGTGGTAGGAACAGTGTATGGGCACCTGATTAATTTTATGGGCACAGAACTGGAAGCTACCGACCTGATGTCGGAAAAGGAGCTGGAGCAAATTGTTACAGTGATTCATAAAAATCCGGAGGCCACAACCTTAGAGCTAAAGACAATGTTAGGGGCGACGATAGATTATCCGGCCATCCGCATTGCGCAAAAGCATGTGGAATTAGCAGATGGAAAGGCCTAGACCCGGTTTTTTAATTATATTTGTTGAAATTGAAGCCTGTTGAAAGACGATAAATCCAATAAGAAAGTCAATAAGTGGCTGGTTTTTACCACCATGCCCTTCCAAATGGGTGTGACCATTTATGCTTTTTACTGGTTAGGAACCTGGCTTGATGGCCGCTATGCTGTAGAGGGCGAGTGGTGGATGAAAGGACTGACCATGCTAGGGGTTTTGGTTTCGATGTATCAATTCATAAGGCAGGTGAACTATATAAATAAAAATGAATAAAATTATCGAATTCTTAATCTACTTAGTGCTGGTGACGGGTATTGCCTATGGACTGCATTATTTTGTGCTTCACATGTATGACCAAGACCACTGGTGGATAGGAACTGGCTACAACCTGACCAGCCTGTATTTATACGGTTCGATATCTTCTTTGGTTATCCTATTTATTTTAGTGGGCGCCGACTTCGCCATGCCTAAACACTTGGGCTTCATCTTCTTGGGATGTGTGGGTTTAAAGGCTATTGCAGGCTATATTTTTATTCAATCAGGCCTAAATTTATTGGAAAATAATTTTATTGAATTGAATTTCTTAGGGGTATTCTTTCTGTACATGTTTTTTGACGTGTACATCGCTTTCCGCCTGGTCAACAAAGAGATCAATCTTGTGGAAAAGTAATTTTTCAAAAAGTTTTCACAAATGTGAACTAATGCCAAAAAAAAATGTATTTTTGCGCAAATTTTGTCATAATTCAACACTACTTAAAATGGTGAGTCTTAAGAGAGTACTTTTATTTATCGCAGTATTATTTATCGCTGTAAGCCCGTTCCGTTCATTTGCCGCTGAGGAAGCGCATGGAAATGAGGGAAAAACTAAAGATCAAGAAATTAAGGAGCACATTGATCATCACTTGAAAGATGATTATTACTTCACTTTCTTTAGCCACCAAGAGTCTGGCAAGCATTATGGTTTTCCTCTTCCTGTTATTTTGATCGATAATGGTTTGCAGGTATTCTCTGCCGGAGAATTTGAATACGGCGCGAAAGTAGTGGAGAAAAACGGAAATTATTACAAATTATACCACAGCAAAATCTACAAAACGGATGCTGCAGGTACCATCACTTACGATGAAAAACATCACCCTACCAACGAGAAACCTTTGGATTTTTCCATTACAAAAGGCGTAGTAGGCTTAATGTTAACGACTGTATTGTTGTTTATCGGTTTCCTAAGCTTAGCGAAAACCTATAAAAAAGGACCGAATGCCATCCCTACAGGTATGGGCCGTGTGTTAGAGCCTTTAGTGCTTTACGTACGTGATGAAATGGCGGTTCCGAACATCGGACATCGTTACAAAGAGTTTATGCCGTACTTATTGTCGGTATTCTTCTTAATCTTTACTTTGAACATTTTAGGGTTAACACCACTAGGCTTAAACGTTACTGGTAATATCTCCGTAACGTTATGTTTAGCATTGTTTACCTTCTTTATCACCAACTTTAAAGGAAACAAAGACTACTGGAAGCACATCTTCTGGATGCCAGGTGTACCGGTTCCTTTCAAGTTTGTATTAGCGCCAATTGAGGTGCTTGGTATGTTGACTAAGCCATTTTCCTTGATGCTACGTTTGTTTGCCAACATTACGGCAGGTCACTCGGTAGTAATGGGATTAATTGCGATTGTTTACTTATTCCAACATCAATTAACGGTTCCTGGAAGTATCGGGGTGTCGATGTTATTGACCTTGATATTATTCTTCTTGGAATTATTAGTCGCGTTTTTACAGGCGTTTATCTTCACCATGTTGTCATCCCTATTTATCGGTATGGCGGTTGAAGAACACGCTCATCACTAGTTGAATTTTTTTGTTAAATTATATAAATAATAATTATTATGATCCCAAATTTAGTAGGTGCAGGTTTAATCGTAATCGGTGCAGGTTTAGGTTTAGGTAAAATCGGTGGTTCTGCAATGGAAGCTATCGCACGTCAACCAGAAGCAGCATCTAAAATTCAAACTGCAATGATCATCATTGGTGCCTTAGTTGAAGGTTTAGCATTCGGTGCTTTAATCTTAGGTAAATAAGCCCAAAGGTCAAAAATTAAAAGCATAACTTGTAACGGTTGGTTGCAAGTTATGTTTTAACAAAAAAACAAACTTTAAAATTTATATTTTATACATACATAAATGGACGCATTAATTCACGACTTTTCCTTCGGTCTTTTCTTCTGGCAATTTATCATCTTATTGATAGTTATCTTTATTTTAGGGAAGTTTGCTTGGAAGCCTATTGTAAACGCTTTAGAAGAGCGCGAAAAAGGAATTTCTGATGCTTTAGCTTCGGCTGAGAAAGCCAAGTTAGAGATGGCACGCTTAACCAATGAAAACGAGCAGTTATTGAAAGAAGCTCGTGAGGAACGCGATGTGATTTTGAAAGAAGCCAAAGAATTAAAAGATAAGATCGTTGCTGAGGCTAAAGAAAGTGCACAAGCAGAAGGTAGTAAAATCATCGAGCAAGCGAAACGTGAGATTGAAGATCAAAAGCTGAAAGCGCTAGCGGAAGTGAAGAACCAAGTGTCTTCCTTATCCTTAGACATTGCTCGTAAAGTATTAAGCAAAGAGTTTGAAGATCAAGGCAAACAAGAAACCTTAGTTTCTGATTTGTTGAAAGATGTGAAATTAAACTAATAGCTTACTAAAATTTAGAATTAACGTATGTCAGTTTTCAAAGTTGCTTCCCGATATGCCAAATCATTAATTGATTTGTCTAACGAGCAAAATACCTTAGATGCCGTTAAGGAAGACATGGATGCCATTGTTGCCTTAATTAAATCGAATGCGGAATTGCAAGCTGTTTTAAAGAATCCAATCATTAAAACAGATAAGAAATTAGGTATTTTAAATGCCCTATTTCAAGGCAAAGTAAACTCTACCATTTTGGATTTCTTCCGTATTATGGTGACTAAAGGACGTGCTGATTTAGTATTTGCAACAGCGCAAGAGTTTATTGCAGCCTACAATGAGGTAAAAGGCATTGTAAAAGCTGAGGTTACTTCGGCAAGCCCTTTATCTGAGGCGAATTTGGAATCCCTACGTGCAACCATTGCTCAACAAATTAATAAAGAGGTGTTATTGACCAATAAGGTTGATAAATCTTTAATTGGTGGCTTTGTGGTACGTGTTGGCGACAGACAGATTGATACCAGTATCGATGGTAAATTAGCGAAGCTAGAAAGACATTTCGAAGGATTAAACTAATCTTCGAAGACAAGAAATAATAGAATAAAAACCCCTTATACGAATTTAAACAATGATAGAGGTAAGACCAGATGAAGTTTCGGCAATTCTTAGAGAGCAATTGTCAGGCTTTAAGTCAGAAGCCGAGTTAGAAGAAGTGGGTACCGTACTCCAGGTGGGTGATGGTATTGCACGTGTTTACGGCTTAACAAAAGTTCAATCAGGTGAGTTGGTTGAATTTGCTAACGGACTACAAGGTATTGTATTGAACTTAGAAGAAGACAACGTGGGTGTTGTAATCTTGGGTTCTTCCGATGAAATTAAAGAAGGAGATACGATCAAACGTACTAACCGTATTGCTTCCCTACAAGTAGGTGAAGGAATGTTAGGACGTGTGGTGAACACCTTAGGTCAGCCTATTGATGGTAAAGGACCTATTGCTGGGGAAACTTACGAGATGCCTATTGAGCGTAAAGCGCCAGGTGTTATCTTCCGTCAACCGGTAACAGAGCCATTGCAAACAGGTATCAAAGCGATTGACGCGATGATTCCAATTGGACGTGGCCAACGTGAGTTGGTAATCGGTGACCGTCAGACAGGTAAAACTGCGGTATGTATCGATACCATCTTAAATCAAAAAGAATTTTATGATGCTGGTCAACCAGTATTCTGTATATATGTTGCTGTAGGACAGAAGAACTCTACTGTGGCGAACATCGTTCGTACCTTAGAGGAAAACGGAGCAATGCCTTACACGGTTGTTGTTGCGGCTTCTGCAGCAGATCCTGCGCCTTTGCAGTTCTACGCGCCAATGGCGGGTGCTGCCATCGGTGAGTTCTTCCGCGATACAGGTCGTCCGGCTTTGATCGTTTATGATGACTTGTCGAAACAAGCGGTGGCTTACCGTGAGGTGTCTTTATTGTTGAAACGTCCTCCAGGCCGTGAGGCATACCCAGGAGACGTATTCTACCTTCACTCTCGTTTATTAGAGCGTGCAGCGAAAATCAACTCTTCCGATGAAATCGCGCGTAACATGAATGACTTACCAGAGTCTATCAAGCATTTGGTAAAAGGTGGTGGTTCATTAACAGCACTTCCAATTATTGAAACGCAAGCGGGTGACGTATCAGCGTATATCCCTACCAACGTAATTTCCATTACGGATGGTCAGATTTTCTTGGAGTCGAACTTATTTAACGCAGGTATCCGTCCAGCGATCAACGTAGGTATCTCGGTATCACGTGTAGGTGGTAATGCGCAGATTAAATCGATGAAGAAAGTAGCTGGTACCTTGAAACTTGACCAAGCTCAATACCGTGAGTTGGAAGCTTTCGCGAAATTCGGTTCGGATTTAGATGCAGCAACCAAAGCCGTATTAGATAAAGGTGTTCGTAACGTAGAGATCTTGAAACAAGGTCAATACTCTCCAGTTTCTGTAGAGAAACAAGTAGCGATTATTTACGCAGGTACTAAAGGTTTATTACGTAGTGTACCGGTAAATAAAGTGCGTGAGTTCGAAGCAGAATATTTGACGCAACTAGAACAACGTCATCCTGAAGTTTTATCAGCGCTTAAAGCGGGTAAATTCTCTGATGAGTTAACAGACGTGTTAGAAAAAGTAGCTAAAGAATTAGCTTCAAAATATTAATTAGATAAGAGATGTGAGAGGAGAGGTCTGAGATAGGCAGACGGCAGTATTTCTGTTTAGGAATGTATCCGTTTATGCATCTCAAATCTCCCCGCTTACAGTCTAAATAAGATTTATGGCAAACTTAAAAGAAGTTAGAAATCGTATTACCTCAGTCAGCTCGACGCAGCAGATTACCAAAGCCATGAAAATGGTTTCGGCAGCTAAGTTGAAGCGCGCGACAAATGCTATTGTGCAATTGCGTCCCTATGCCAACAAGCTTAGAGATATCTTAGCACAAGTTTCCGCATCTGTAGAAGGTAATAATTCGCCATATACCCAAGATCGTATCCCAACTAAGGTGTTGATTATTGTGGTAACCTCGAACAGAGGATTGGCCGGGGCGTTCAATGCGAATGCTATTAAAACTGCCAATGCCTTGATCGCTAATAAATATGCCGATCAGTTCGCTAGGGGCGATGTTAGTATTATTGCTATCGGTAAAAGAGGTCATGATTTCTTTAGCAGACGTAATTTTAATGTAATTGGTAACCACAATGAATTGTTCAATAACCTGGATTTTGAAAATGTATCCAAGGTGACGGATTATGTGATGGAGCAATTCAAGGAAGGTCATATCGACCGTGTTGAGGTGGTTTACAACCAATTCCGCAACGCAGCTATGCAGATCTTAACGTCAGAGCAACTCTTACCTCTGTTGCCTGAGGAAAAGAATAATGATGTAGCCGCGGAGTTAGATTATATTATCGAACCTTCTAAAGAAAAGATTATTGAGGAGTTGATTCCGAAAGCGATCAAGATTCAACTGTTTAAAGCAGTTCTTGATTCCAATGCTTCTGAACATGGGGCGCGTATGACAGCGATGGATAAAGCAACCGAAAACGCGGGTGACTTATTACGTCAGTTGAAATTATCATACAACCAAGCTCGTCAAGCTGCAATTACAACCGAGTTAACAGAGATTGTTTCCGGTGCTGCAGCCCTTTCCAATGGATAAGCACATTGTATTTGTATAAGGAAAGCCGCTACTTATTGTAGCGGCTTTTTTTGGCTTTAAACCGCTCGGTATCTGCCTCATCCTATTGTTTTGACTTTTATCGTAATATTGTCAAAATATCAGTTTATGGGGTGCCCCCGAACATTTTTATACTTACATTTGTTCTACATTAATTACCCTAATTTTGGCTCCGATTGCTAGGTTCTCCCTGGAATTCGGCGCATAATAAAACTCGGATATGGCAAAGAAATTATATGTTTCCAATTCCACGGAATCCTCTAGGATGTTTAAGAATGATTTTTTGGAATCTTTAACAAAGGTGCATTTTACGGTGCCTTTGCTATTCTGGGTTCCTGTGATTATTTATTTTGTGTGGAAGGCGCTGGTACCGGGCGAGCTTGCCGTTGGTACTGTCGTTGCTTATTATTTGTTCGGATTGGCCTTTTGGACGCTGGCAGAATATGTATTACACCGATGGGTGTTTCATTTTGAGCCTAAATCGGCCTGGGGACAACGGATACATTTTATTTTTCATGGGGTTCACCATGATTTTCCAAAGGATCGCCTGCGCTTGGTGATGCCATTATCGGCAAGCATTCCCATGGCGACCATTATCTATCTGCTATTTAGTTTGTTTTTTAATGAATATACCCTTGCTGCATTTTTTGGAGGCTTTTTATTGGGTTATTTAATCTATGATGAATGCCATTATGCTATGCATCATGCGAATTTTAAATCCGGTTTATTTAAACGGATCAAAGATCACCATATGTTGCACCATTACTCGGATCCGGAAAAGGGATTTGGCGTAAGTTCCAGCCTGTGGGATGCGATTTTTGACTCTGGTTTTCCAAAGAAAAAGGCCGCAAAGGCTAGCAAGACCGCGGTAGAAAAAGAAAAATTACCGCAAAAGATTTAATAAGAAAGGGCTGCCTAAGAGCAGCCCTTTTGTTTTACCAACGGATTAAGGCCGAACCCCAGGTAAAGCCGGCACCAAAGGCCGCTAAACAAACTAGGTCGCCATCTTTAATCTTACCTTCTTCCCACGCCTCGCATAAGGCAATAGGAACGGAGGCTGCAGTGGTATTACCATATTTTTGAATATTGTTGAATACCTGATCATCGGACAGGCCTAATGTTTTCTGCACAAATTGGGAAATGCGCAGGTTGGCCTGATGTGGAATCAACATATCGATATCGCTTGTCTTCAACTCATTCTTCGCTAAAGCTTCTCCAATAACTTCTGGAAATTTCACTACCGCTTTCTTAAATACCGCCTGACCATCCATATACGGGAAAGCAGAGCCATCTTCCAACATTTCCTTCGTCATGAGCATGCCGCCCAGTTCTTGTTCTGGCCATTTCGGCATTTCATCTAAATAGCAGCCTGCCGAAGCGCCCGGATAATACATGGCTAGCTTTTCAGCGTCAGCACCATCGGAATGTAGGTGGGTAGATAAAATCCCTTTTCCGGCTTCAGTAGTCGGTTGTAGTACAACGGCACCAGCACCATCGCCAAAAATAACGGAAACAGCGCGCCCACGGGTCGAGAAATCCAAGGCAAAGGAATGCTTTTCGGAACCTACTACTAAAATGTTTTTATACATACCCGTTTTGATAAACTGGTCGGCAATTGATAAGGCATACACAAAGCCTGAGCATTGATTGCGAACATCCAAGGCGCCTACTTCTTTCATGCCCATTTCCCGTTGTAACAAAACCCCACAGCCCGGGAAGTAATAGTCCGGAGAAAGGGTGGCAAAAATAATGAAATCTATTTCTTCTGCCGTTGTATTGGCACGTTCGATAGCGATTTTAGAAGCTTCTACAGCCATGCTGGTGGTGGTTTCACCTACGCGATCGGCAAAGCGACGTTCCTTAATGCCGGTACGTTCTTGGATCCACTCATCGCTGGTTTCCATAAAGCGGGTCATATCTTGATTGGTATATACGTTCTTCGGGACGTAGTAGCCCAATCCTGCTATTTTTGATTGAAACATAGGGTCATAATTAATAAACAATTCGGCAAAATTAAGGAATTATTTGAAAAATAAGCTATTTTTGCGGTATGAGCGTTGAGGTAGAAACAGAAGCATTTACCCTGGAAGAGATCCTAGCCGTAACCAAGGAGTCCAATCGATTAATATTATGGAACGATGATGTCAATACTTTTGATCATGTGATCGAATGTTTGATGCATTACCTGCAATATGGCGAAGAAGAAGCATCCCGCATTGCATGGACCGTACATACCAAAGGGAAATGCGCCATTTTGGAAGGAAGCTATACCGAAATGGAAATCTACCGGAAGATCCTAAAGTCTGAAGGACTCTCTGTCAGTATTGAGTAAAAGCTGGTTCTACAGCGTAATAATAAAGTTACGTACCTAATACTTAGGGTATTATTCTGCAAATTTGTGCTATATACAGCTAACACGAATTACATGTTGAAGATACCTATACTATTAATCACCTTCCTATTTCCCTTTATTTTATTTGCACAAAAAGCCGTTATTCATGGGTCGGTTTCCGAGCATGACGGAACGCGCGCGGCTGTGGGGGCCAGCGTCAGTTTAATTCCTGCAGGTAATAGTAACACGCCTAAAGGTCAGCAGACTAGTGCCAGCGGAGCATTCCGTTTTGAAGGGCTCGCTGCTGGTACCTATCGCCTTCAAATCTCCTATTTAGGCCATAAAACCTATAGCCAGGGCAACATCAGCCTGACGGCAAACCAGGTGCTGAACCTCGGTAAATTAACCCTGCAAGAAGAAGGCGAAGAGATTGCTGAAGTCGTGGTGCAAGGGCGCGTTCCGGATTTACAGATTGGTATTGATAAAAAAGTATTCGATGTATCGCAAAGTATGGTGAGTGTTGGCGGTAGTGCCCAAGACCTATTAGGCAACGTGCCGACCCTACAAGTGGAATCGGATGGCGCCATCAGCCTGCGCGGATCGACTTCGGTTCGAATTCTAGTGGATGGGAAAGAATCGGCCATGGCAGGTTCGGACATCAACGCTTTCCTGCAATCCTTGCCCGCAGAGGCCATCGATAAGGTGGAAATTATAACCAACCCCTCGGCTCGTTACGACGCGGAAGGGCAGTCGGGAATTGTGAATATCATCCTTAAAAAGAATGCCCGTTTGGGTTTGAACGGGTCGGTGAATGTTTCGGGGGGAACCTATGAAAATGCCAATGCCGGCGTGACGTTAAATTACCGACCGGGAAAAGTAAATTATTTTGGTAGCTATAATTTCGCGAGACGGAATACTAAAGGAGACGGCTTTAATGATAACTCCGAATATATCAATGGGCAGATTACAGGGGTGAGCCCTCGGACAAGAAATGAAGATGTGAGCTCCCGTTTGGGCTATAATCACACCGTTCGTTTAGGGACAGATTATTATATCAACGATAAAAATACCTTAAGCTTGGCGGGAAACTTAAGCTTACGCGACAATGAACGTGGCAGAGAGATTAATTACCAGTATTGGAATGTGCCGAAATTAGGGTCTAGCAGTTTTCGGAATTCCTTACAGCATGAAGATGATATTGGGGTGGATGCCCAATTGGACTATAAACGCAGCTTTGCCCGCGAAGGGGAGGAGCTGATGGCCAATGTTTCCTTCGGCTATGATACAGAGGATGGAACCAACGACTACCACCAAACCTATGCAAACGGTATTGCGGATTTGAAACGAAAGAATACGACCTCTGAAATGGGTAAAAACTGGAACCTGCAGTTGGACTATACTTTACCTTTGGGGGAGGACCATAAATTTGAGGCGGGGTATCGCAGTATCATGCGCTATGCGGATGAAAGCCAGTTTTCGGAGTTAATGGATACCTTAAGCATGGAATTTAAACCGGATTATACCGTATCCAATGAGTTTGATATGAGCAGCACCGTGCATGCCTTATATGCTAATTACCAACGTAAGCTGAGCAGCCGTTGGGGTGCGCAGGTAGGCTTACGTGCCGAACAAGCCAACTTAAATACGACTATTTATGGATATGACCGGACTAACCCTTCGCAAATGACCATGGATAAAGGGAAATTGGATTATTTTAGGGTTTACCCTAGCGTGTTTTTAAGTTATGCAGTTGGCGAAGGAAAGAGCGATAAAGTGCAGTTGAGTTATTCCCGTCGGGTGCAACGCCCGCGTGGCTGGCAGGTGAATCCTTTTATCGATATGTCTAACGAGCAGAACTTCATGCAGGGAAATCCGAACCTGATGCCCGAAGATATTCACGCTACGGAACTGAGCTTTTCTAAGTTTTATGATAAATGGAATTTTGTAGCCTCGGCTTTCTATAGAATGGTTAAAGATGAGGTGCAACCTGTTATTTACAACGACTCCTTAATTGCAGATATCGTTGGCGACCGCACCAATATCACCTATGCGAAATGGGAAAATGCATCGGATATGAATGTTGGTGGATTTGAGTTGATCTCGAAGGTGAATATTTTTCCTTGGTGGGATGTTACAGGAAACCTGAATGTTTCCGCGATCCATTTTCAACCGAAACCGGGTTTAGGTTTGGAAGAACGCAAGAGTGCAAACTGGAATGGAAATTTAACGACGAATGTGAAGTTTACACCAACTTTCTCGGCGCAGGTGCGCGGAGATTATCGAAGTGGGATGAAAACCATGCAAGGACGCATGGAACCCATGAAAGGTGTGGATATCGCGATAAAAAAGGAAATGCTGAAGAATAGAGCGACGCTGATGCTTAATGCGCGTGATGTATTTAACAGCCGTAAGTTTGAGATGCACAATTACTTACCGGATAAACAGATCCATTTTTCGCATCGCTGGATGCGCCGCATGGTGACCTTATCCTTCTCGTATCGTTTTGGAATTCAAGACTTGAGTAAAAAGAGTAAAAACGAGTCAAACGATATGGGCGATATGGAAGGCCAACAATATTAAGTCTTGACATTACAATTTGTTTCCTTAAATTTAAGCTTTGAATTAATCAACTCTTAACTATGAAAAGAAATTTTGTGTGTGTGCTTATTGGCGTTATTGGCCTATCTGTAAGTTCATGTGCCACTAAATCTGCAACAAGTGCCAACGAGGTACAACCTGCATACGAAGAAAACAATCTGGCAAAAGTTAGCCTGAAGGATTTTCGTAAAAACTCCAATGGGGCTTATGTGTTATTTGACGGATCGAGCTTAACCGGCTGGCGTGGCTATAACAAAGCTCATGTGCCTAATAAGTGGTCTATCGATAATGGCACCCTGAAGTTCTCGAAAGCACCAGCAGGTGTACAAAAACCTGAAGGTGGTGATATTATCTTTGCACACGATTTCAAAAACTTTGAATTGGAATTTGAATGGAAGATTTCGCATGCCGGTAACTCGGGTGTTTTCTTCTTAGCCAAAGAAATTAAAAACCAACCTATCTATATCTCTTCTCCGGAATATCAATTACTCGATAATCAGAACCATCCGGATGCTAAACAAGGCGTAGATGGAAACCGTAAATCGGCTTCTTTATATGATATGATTCCTGCAAAACCGCAGAATGCTTTTCCTGCTGGTGAATGGAACCGTGCAAAGATTGTGGTGAATAAAGGGAAAGTAACGCATTTTCAAAATGACGAGAAAGTGGTGGAATATGACCTTTGGACACCATCTTGGACGGAGCTGTTGCAAACCAGTAAATTCAGCAAAGCGAAATGGCCATTGGCGTTTGAGCTGTTGAATAATGTAGGAGGCAAGTCTAAGTCTGGTGTTATCGGATTCCAAGACCATGGCGATGATATCTGGTTAAGAAATGTGACGGTAAAGGTATTGTAATGGGAAAGGGGAAAGTTTTTGGGAAAGTGGGCTTGTTAAGCACGCTTTTCTTATTTATTGCCACGTTTGGTTTTGCACAGCAGCTTGCCTGGCATAATCCGTTAACCGAAACTGCCTTACGCGGTCGGGCACAGCAGCTGAAGTTGGAAGATGGTTTTGCGCGTCTTCCTAAAGCTTTAAAAGCAGATGTTCGCGAGCCGGTTTGGTACCTCGGACAACAGGCTGCCGGGATCTATGTGGAATTTGAAACCAACTCACCGAATATCCATATCCGTTATAAAGTTCGTAATGGCTTAAATATGCCGCATATGCCAACAACAGGTGTGAGTGGCGTGGATTTATATGCCAAAGGTGAGCAACCTTTGACTTGGAAATGGACTTTTGGGAAGTATAAATTTACGGACACCATTAGCTTTGATTACGAAAACTTAGCGATTGAGCCCATAAAAGGACATCAGTATCGTCTATACTTACCTTTGTACAATGCGGTAGATTGGATGGAAATTGGTGTAGAAGAGGGTAAGACCTTTAAATTTATTAATACGCCGAGCAAGCCTATTGTGGTTTATGGAACCTCCATTGCCCAAGGTGCCTGTGCGACACGTCCAGGCTTAGGTTGGACCAATATGTTTGGCCGTAACTTCAATCAGGAGGTCATCAATTTGGCCTTTTCTGGAAATGGTCGCCTGGAGCAACCCATCATTGACTTGATCAATGATATCGATGCATCGGCCTACCTGTTGGATTGTATTCCTAACTTGGCCTTATCCAAAGATCGTTCGAAGGAGCAATTGCGGGATTTGATTGTAAATGCAGTGAGTACCTTACGTAAGAAACATCCTAAAACGCCAATTATGCTGATGGCACATAGCTCTAGTGAAGTACCCGGCATTATCAGTAAAACGAATCTGGCGGAATATGGCAACTCTTCAGTAGTAGCTTTTGAGACCTTCAAGGAACTGAAAGCCAAAGGCGATAAGAACTTGTATTGGGTGTCGAGCCAGGATATCGGCTTTGATATCGACTGTACCGTTGATTATGCGCATCCTAATGACATCGGCATGAAGAAAATTTCTGATGCTTATACCAAAGTGCTAAAACCTTTGTTGAAATAAGGATAGAAAATATGGAAATGGGAATCCCCTTTGGCGAAGTGCTGAAGGGGATTTTTTTTGGGTGGAGGGGGGAAGGGTGTATATAATTTTAAAAATATTTTAAAAAAAAATCAATTTTCTACTAAGGTTTCGCTTGTTTTCCCGTTTCTAGAGAAATTGCAAATAACCAATGTATAATCTTGATGAACTTCTCGTGCTTCTGAAGAAGCAAATGGATGGTAGTATTTCAGAAACTGAAGCTGCAACCTTAGCGGATTTGACGGCACGTTATCCTCAAATTCATCAAGTGCTAGATAAGGTTCAGGATGATGCCAGCTTATGGGAGGACCTACTCCGGAAGTTGGAGTTGCAACAAAAAGATGAACAAGCTTGGGAAGTGAGCTTAATTCATCGTACGCACCAGAAAATTAATGCAACTAAACACATTGTACCTATTTCAAGTAGAAAAAGTTATCGCTTTTTAAAAATTGCAGCTACCGTACTATTGGTCGGTATGTTCTCTACATTGTTTATTACCTATAGTTATCTGAATAGGGATTCAAATATTCGTATTGTTCATGAAATTAATGCCCCTTCTTCGCGGGCCGTATTACATTTAGACGATGGTAGTTCCTTAGAATTAGATCCTGCAAAAGTAGGTCTGCAAGTCGGGGAAAACTTGACCTATGCAGATGGCTCAGCGCTGGGCAGTGAAGCGAACTTGAAAGCTGTTAAAATGGCAACTCTTGAGGTTCCAAAAGGATCATCTTATCAACTAGCGCTTTCAGACGGGTCTAAGGTATGGTTGAATGCTGGCAGTACACTAACCTATCCTTTGCTGTTTTCTGCCAAAGAGCGAATCGTAGAATTAAAAGGAGAGGCCTACTTTGAAGTGGCGGCTAAAACACATCTTGCCAGCAATGGGAATACACAGATACGAACACCCTTTTATATTAAAACACAAAAGCAGACCGTGGAAGTAATCGGCACTGCTTTTAATATAGAAGCCTATGCCGAAGACGAATTGGAAAAAACAACCCTTGTGCATGGCAAGGTGAAAGTACATTATACTGCAAATACAGCTTCCTCGCTATTCTTGGAACCAGGAGAGCAAGCGCAAAGCAGCCGGGTAAACATAAAAAAAGCAGCCGTTCAAGTGCAGGAAGTGTTAGGCTGGAAGGATAATCACTTTGTATTCAATAATACTGATTTGAGTCAAGCTCTAAAAATATTGAGTCGTTGGTATGATTTCGATATTCAATATGAAGGGGAAATCCCCCAAACCCAATTCTATGCTGCAATAAATAGAACCAATAAATTATCAACTGTATTAAAAATATTAGAAAAAGGAGGTGTTAAATTCAGAATGGAAGAAGAAAATAACCGCTTTCGGCTAATTGTACGCAAGTAGCTACTGAAGCAGCGTTCCTGACCTCAGCATAAGGGGCAACGCATCCTGGAAAAAAAGAGTCCAAATAGTGCTGGAACACTATCTGGACAAGTAATAATCCATGGATTCAATGATTGGATTTTGGAAGAGCCAATTTTTATGAACACGAATTAAACCAGTTAAAATTATGATTTTTTATTTAATTGTTAAAGGTCGATTATGGCCTTTAGTAAAGCCTATTTTATTACCCATGAAATTAATTGCTTTATTAATCTTATTCAGTATTTGCACTGTGTCTGGACGGGGGCTTGCACAACAAGTAACCCTAAAAGGAAAGGATATTTCCTTGGTGGAGGCGATGCGGAGTATTCAAGAGCAAACAGGGAAGCAGTTTTTCTTAAATGGTCGGATGCTTGCGGAATTACGTGTCGATATTGACGTACGCGCTGTAGCCTTAAATCGTGCAATGGACCTATTGCTGCAACATAAAGACGTGTCTTGGGAACTGGAGGACGATATTATAGTGATTAAGCCTTTACACGGATTACTAGGTCAATCCGCCTTGAAGGCTTCTGTGCCAGCGGTAAACGCCTTACAAGAAAAGGTTGTTCGTGGCTTGGTTCGAAACCAGCAAGGCGAACCATTAGAAGGTGTAACTGTAGCGTTGGAAGGCACTTCTACTGCGACAATGAGCGATGCACAAGGAAGTTTTACCTTGAATTATTCCAATCAAAACCCAGTTTTGCTGCTTAGTTTATTGGGCTATGCCTCTCAGAAAATACCTGTGAATAATAGAACCTCCATTAATATTACACTTTTGGAAATGGTAGATGACCTGGATGAAGTGGTGGTGGTAGGCTATGGTACTCAAAAGAAGATAAATTTAACAGGATCAGTAGCTACAGTGAGCGGTGAAGAAGTGGCAAGAACACCAACAAACAACTTGTCGAATGCTATTGGTGGTCGTATGCCCGGCGTATCATCAGTAAATAACGATGGTAGACCCGGAAATGGTTCTACAATTCGAGTAAGGGGCTTAAGTACCTTGAACGATAATAATCCTTTAGTGGTAGTTGATGGTATTATCCGATCTGATGGCTTTGGGAATATAGATCCGAATGAAGTGGAAAGTATTTCTGTCTTGAAGGATGCTTCTGCTGCGGCAGTGTATGGGGCACGGGCAGCTAATGGCGTCATTCTGATTACCACCAAACGTGGAAAAGTAGGTAAACCGTTATTGACCTATTCAGGAATGGTAGGGCTTCAGGAACCAACCCAATATCCTACACTCATGAATGCTTATGAGTATGGGGTTACTCGGAACCAGGCTTTCTTGAATCAAGGCTATGATCCTTCTAATCCGGCGCAGGCAAATAATTTTTATACTGATGCTGAATTGGAGAAGTTTAAAAAAGATGGAACCGATTGGTATGCGGAAACCTTTAAAGACCAGAGTCCTCAAAATCAACATAACCTAACCATGCAAGGTGGAAGTGAATCGATTCGTTATTTTGGATCCCTTGGCTATTTAAATCAAAGTGGGATTTACGATAATATTGGATTTAAACGCTATAACATCCGCTCGAATATTGACGCATCCATTACCAATAGCTTAACAGTAGGTTTAAACTTGGAAGGAAGACAGGAATTATTTGAAGCCCCAAGCTGGGATGCTTCCGATATTTTTCACCGTGTAATTAATGTATCGCCAACTAGAAAAGCCTATTATCCGAGTGGTAGAGCCGCCAATACAACCGGGTCGCATCCTGTGGAAATGATCCGAAACTCCGGATACAATGATCAAGAATATAATATATTCCAGGGAACTCTTTTCTTTAATCAGAAACTAGATGCACTGACTAAAGGCTTAGCTTTAAATGGAAACTTCTCGTATTATAAGCAGCATTATTTTAATAAACGCTTTGCCATGCCTTATACCATGTATGATGAGGATGAACAAGGTAATGTGACGAATGAAAAGATGGTGGGAAGCCGCACTTCTCTTTATGAAGGATTTGATGCGCTCACCAATACAACCTATAATATTTCCTTAAATTATGCGCGTGATTTTAATCAGCATGCCTTATCAGGATTGTTGTTATTTGAACAATACGGTGCTAAGGGAAAAACCTTTAATGCGCGTAAAGAGGACTTTATTTCAAACATCAAGGATGAGTTCTTTGCTAGTGGACCAGAAAATCAATCCATTGATGGTCGTGGATATATTAATGATGCGCGTCGCTCTTTAGTTGGCCGTGTAAATTATGCTTTTGCTGGGAAATATTTATTTGAAGCAACCTTTCGCCACGATGGATCGTATAGATTCCCGAAAGATAGCCGGTTTGGGTTCTTCCCTGCGGTTTCTGCTGGTTGGAGAATCTCCGAGGAGCCTTTCTTTAAGAATAATGAAAGCCTAGCCTTTATCAATAACTTGAAACTACGGGCATCGAAAGGCTTGATCGGTAATGATCGGGTAGGAGCTTATCAATTTTTAGAAAGTTATACAATTATTACAGGATCCGGGCCTATTGTGAATGGGCAAGCAGTCCCTCAAGTAGGCTATGGGGTATATCCGAATACCACCATTACCTGGGAAAAACAAGATAACACCAATGTCGGAGTAGAGTGGAGCATGTGGAACTCTTTACTAAACGTTGAGGTGGATTACTTCTATCGCAAAACCCGTGATATCCTTTGGAGCAAAGACCGTTCGGTACCTGGAACCTTTGGTAGACAATTGCCAAATGAGAATTATGCCAAAGTGAATAGCAAAGGGGTTGAATTTACGATTGGCCATCAACATAGTTTCAACGAATGGAAATACAACCTACGCTTAGTCGGATCTTATGCTACAAATACCGTAACGCAGATTGACGATCCGGCGAACGCATTAGACTTTAATAAACAACTTAACCGACCAATAGGCTATCGCGCAGGTTACGAGGCTTTGGGGTTATTCCAATCCAAGGAAGAGGCAGACAGCTGGTATGGCGGTAAACAATTTGGCTTACAGAGCTTGCCAGGCGATATTAAATATGCCGATATCGATGGGGATGGCAGTATTACCATTCAGGATCAGGAAATTATTGCCAATTATGGAAATGAACCTCGAATTATGTACGGCATCAACGGTTCCTTATCCTGGAAAAATATTGATTTGAACTTCTTCTTTCAGGGCGCAGCGCAACGCAATATTATGCTGACAGCTGGTGGGCGTGTTATGTACTTGAACGGTGGATCAAGTAATAATTTCTCCTATTTCACCGACTCTTGGTCAGCAGAGAACAAGGATGCCAAGTATCCATTAGCTTGGGTAGATTCTAGATCGATCAATAATCGGGATTCCAACTTTTGGTTAAGAAATGCGGGTTATGTGCGATTGAAATCTTTGGATGTAGGTTATAATTTCTCAGGTGATTGGTTAGAAAAAATCAAGGTTAATAAAATGCGCGTTTATGTATCGGGCTTTAACCTTTTCACCTTGAGCCAAATTAAAGAGTTGGATCCTGAAGCAGCTACAGGTGCTGGAAACTACTACCCGCAACAACGTAATTATAATTTAGGTGTAATGCTTTCATTTTAAACTAAGAAGTCATGAAATTCAATAATTATATCATCATATTTATTTTTCTTACCCTAGGATTGAGCTCCTGTGAGCCCGACTTCCTAGATCCTAAAAACCCTGCTGCCATTTCGGAGGATGATGTGTGGGCAGATGCTAAGCTCATTGAACTTTTGGTGAACCAAATGTACAACGATAGACCTGGCTATGAATATTCGAATACACAGGATAATATTGTCGATGAAGGCCGCTGTAATTATACAGGGGATGCGCCAAATCAGATATTAAGGGGGCAATGGGACCAAACCTATAATCCTTTAGATTTTTGGGCATATCAACAGGTACGTCGTGCCAATGAATTCTTAGCGAAGATTGATGGAGCAAGCCTGGATGAAGATACGCGAATGCGATTAAAAGGTGAGGTTCGTTTCTTAAGAGCTTTTCTGTATTTTGATATGGTGAAACGCTATGGTGGTGTGCCTTTAATTACCAGTCCGCAAACCTTAACCGACGATTTGCAGGTTAAAAGAGCAAGCACTAAAGAGACTTTTGAGTTTATTATTGCGGAACTTAAGATAGCCAAGGATGAACTTCCGGCTACGGCTCCCCGAGGGCGTGCTTCCCAAGGATCAGCCATGGCATTAGCAGGTAGGGCTTTATTGTTTGCTGCTAGCCCGTTGTATAATGATGGAAATAACAATGCATTATGGGCTGAAGCAGCTAAAATGAATAAAGATGTAATGGATTTGAATCGTTATAGTTTATATCCTGATCTAAATAAGTTGTGGCTAGATAAGGGTGCGACTCATGTGGAATCTATTTTTGAAATCCAGTATAAATTGCCGGAAAAACAACATAGTTGGGACGCCGGATTAAGACCACTTATTTTAGCTAATAACAATGCTGGGCAGCTTTCTCCATTGCAGGAGTTGGTGGATGCCTTTCCGATGAAGAATGGAAAAGGAATTAAGGAAACAGGTTCTGCTTATGACCCTAATAATCCTTATGTAGGTAGAGATGATCGATTTTATGCCTTTATAGCTTATAACGGCTCTAAAGTAAAAGGTACGACAAGTGGTCCTCCGGTAAAGGAAATAACCATTGAGTCGTATCAAGGAGGACGTGACTATGATGCTTCTAAGGAAAATACGATTTACAATACCATCACTAGTTATTACACTAGAAAGGCTACAAATCCGGAGAATACCATTTACACAGGGAGTACCGGAAGTGACCAACCTTGGATCGAGTTACGCTATGCGGAAGTGCTGTTGAATTATGCAGAGGCTCAAAATGAAGCCCTTTCCGCACCGGATGCCTCTGTTTATGCTGCCTTGAATACGCTACGAAAAAGAGCGGGAATTGTAGGAGACTTGCTGATTGGCTCCTTGTCGAAAGTACAAATGCGAGAATTGATCCGGAATGAACGCTATGTTGAATTCTGTTTTGAGAAGAAGCGCTATTGGGATTTACGACGCTGGAAACTTGCTGAGACGCTGTTGAATGGTAAGAAATATCATGGTGCCATCATTACGAAACATGCGAATGGATCCTTCACTTATGCTTATCATGAAGTGGATGCGACACCAATTGTATTTGAAAATAAAATGTACTTCATGCCTATTCCGCAAGGTGAGATTGATAAAAATGGGAATCTTTCGCAGAATCCAGGTTGGTAATAGTTTAATCTAAATCTTTTACTATGAAATATGAATTGATGATACCGACACAAATTCGGAAAGCTATTGCAGACAATATCCCCGTCGTATTGCCCCTGGGCGTATTAGAATATCATGGTGAACATTTATGCACTGGCGTAGACACTTTGGTAATTACTGAAATCTTGAGTCAATTGGAATCGGAAGTTCCATTCATCATATTACCAGCGTTTTATTATGGAGCAGCGAGCTATGCCGTAGAACCTCCAGAGGATCTAGGTTCGGTACATATACATCCCGAGATATTACATCCGTTTGGGAGTGCTTTATTTATGAACCTATTGCGCATAGGCTTCCGAAATATTCATGTGATTGTCCATCATCAAAGCGAAAACTTTACAGCAGGCATGCCTACCGATCTTTCTTTCAAGCTGGCGGCTCGACAAACCTTGTTTGATTTTTTAGAGCGACAGCGTGGAGAAGGTTGGTGGGGTAAGGCAGATGCTGCAAATTACTATGAAGGCCATCAGGATGGTGACAACCCCTTTAATTGGATTCAAGTTTATTCCTTATTATCGGAAGCTATTCAAAAGGATTTCCCAATAGACCATGCAGGGAAAGTGGAAACAGCATTGATGATGGCAGTTTGCCCGCAAGGGGTTGATATGGATCATTTTGATGAGAAAAGATGGTACACCAAATCTGCTAAAGAAGCTACCTTGGAATTTGGTCTGGAAGCTGTATCAAGAATTAAGGAATATTTGAAAGAAAAACTAACGGTGTAAAAGATGAATAGCTTATCCGTGAAAAATGTCAGGTTATACCTGCTGATTATCGGTTTTATGTATGCTGTATTGGGGTTCTCTATTGGGATCAATGCTTATTTTATTCCCTTTGTTCAGGAAGCATTTGCATTAAATACTGCGACTTCATACCTAATTATGACTGCTACCTTTTCTGCCTATGTCGTCTTCGCTATCCCTTCAGCTCGCGTTATCAAACGTATTGGCTATAAAAAGTCCATTTGTACTTCATTTATGATTTTAGCTATTGGCTTTAGTTTGGTAGCTCTTTCCGCTAGTAAGGCTAGTTTTGCAATGTTCCTTGTCGCCTTATTTATATTAGGAATGGCTCAAACCCTACTCACTGATTCGGTTAATTCCTATGTTACGATATTAGGGCCACCTTCTTCAGCAGCAAAACGAATCAGCATTATGGGCATTGCCGATAAGCTGGCATTGGCCGGAGCATCGTTTATTTTAGCCCTGTTTTTAGATTTGCAGCATGTAGATTTAGATCATATTGAAGTCCCTTTCTTTAGTATTGCTGGACTAGCCATTTTGGTGGGTATTCTTGTTTTCTTATCCCCACTGCCAGAAATTAATGCACCTGGTGAAGTTGAAGAGCCCCAAAGCACTAATCTAGACTTTCAGGTTTATGGAAATAGTAAGTCTTCTATTTTTCAAATGCCACATTTGTACTTAGGCGCAATGGCCATCTTCTTTGATGTGGGTGTGGAGATAATAGCCCTAGGATCTATAAATGATTATGCCAAGGTACTGGGCTTAGATCATCCTGAGCATTATGTCTGGTATACCACCTTAGGGATGGTAATGGGTTATTTATGTGGGGTTAGTTTTATTCCCAAATACATCTCCCAGCGGCAAGGGTTAGTGGCTTGCACAGTTCTAGGTATCATGATAACCTTTGTACTATTATTTGTGCCTGCAGGAATATCCATTTACTTTGTAGCAGCATTAGGTTTTGCGAATTCCTTATTATGGCCAACCATTTTCCCATTGGCATTGTCTGACTTAGGAAGATTTACCAAACAGGGGGCTTCCATTTTGGTTATGGGAATTATTGGCGGTGCTGTATTGCCCTTGTTATTCGGATTTATGGCCGATGGATATGGACACCAACTTGCCTATATCATTTGTATTCCTGCTTATTTGTATCTCCTGTTTTATGCCATTTGGGGAAGCAAACTAAGACCTTAATTTAATTGCGATGAAGAAGTTGTTTAAAATCAATGAGCAAGACAATGTATACGTTGTTAAAGTGCCTTTAACGAAAGGGGAGCTCCTGGAAATTGAAGGACAACAGATTGTTGTGCCCTACGATTTAGGGAGAGGACATAAGTTAGCGGCCTGCGATATTCCCAAAGGTGAGCAGGTTTTCAAGTTTGGTCTTCCTATAGGTTCAGCGACAATTGCGATTCAAATCGGAGAGCATGTGCATCTTCATAATTTAAAAAGTAACTATTTACCAACCTATTCCAAAGATGATCGATTTAACCAATAAAGCAGATGTGCCAAGCCTTGGTTTAGGCTATCTGCGTCCGGATGGAGGTAAGGGGATTCGCAATGTTGTGCTGGTCGCCTATTTAGTTGAATGTGCAAGACATGTTGCTCAAAAAATCGTCCAGCAATTTGATGAACAGGAAGTGCATTTAATAGGATTTAGTGGATGCTATCCCAATAAATATGCTGAAACGATGATGAAAGCATTATGCACGCATGCAAATGTTGGAGCGGTGTTGTTGTTATCTCTAGGATGTGAAAGTTTTAATGGAAAGGGCTTATTAGAAACCGTTCAGGCGACGCAACGACCTGTAAAATTAATCGGAATTCAGGAAACCGGAGGAACTGGGAAAGCAATTGCTGCAGGTAAAGCCTTTATCCAACAAGTGCAAAATCAAATCAAGTCTTGTGCGCGAATTCCATTAACCTGGTCTGATCTTATTGTAGGCGTGGTCTCAGGCGGTAGTGACGCAACCAGTGGGATAACGGCAAATCCCGCAGCAGGACTTGCGTTTGATAAGCTGGTTTCCCTGGGAGCAAGTACCATTTTTGAAAATACAGGTGAGATGGTCGGGCTAGAGGATGATTTAAAAAGAAGAGCCACACGATCTGATTTAGGTATTGAACTAAAAAGAACGATTGAAAAAGCAGCTGCATTCTATGAAGCGATGGGGCATGGTAGTTTTGCCCCGGGCAATGCAGAAGGTGGTTTGAGTACCCTAGAAGAAAAGTCGATCGGTGCATATTGTAAAAGTGGATCAGCACCCATTGTAGGTTTGTTAAAGCCAGGAGATAAGCCAACTGTACCGGGCTTATACTTGATGGATATCGTACCTGATGGAAAGCCAACCTTTGGCTTTCCCAATCCAAATGATATCTCCGAGATCAATGAGTTGATCGCCTCTGGAGCACAATGTGTGCTCTTCACAACGGGTAGAGGCTCTGTCGCTGGATCTGCAATAGCTCCAGTGATTAAGATCATGGCAAATCCAGAAAATTACTACCGCATGGAAGAAAATATGGACATCAATGCAGGAAAGATATTACAAGATGAAGCCAGCTTGGATGATATTGCTAATGAAATAGTTGCTAAAATCCAGCAGGTAGTTGCTGGTGAGAAAACGAAAGCCGAACAGCTTGGCCATTTCGAATTTTCCTTAGCTTATAAGTTTTTTGAACCCTTAGGGCCATCCTGTTTAGCTTAGCACAATGAAGATAGATAGCCATATTCACTTTTGGAAGTACCATCCGATAAAAGACGCTTGGATAACGGAGGAAATGAAAGTCTTGCAGCAAGATTTTATGCCTACAGATTTGCTTCCACAGATGCAGACTGCAGGAATAGCACATGGTGTGTTGGTGCAAGCCGATCAAAGTGAACAGGAAAATGATTTTTTATTAGCAATAGCAAACCAGCATGATGCTTTTAAAGCTGTAGTCGGTTGGGTTGATTTAAGGTCGCCAAAAGTGGAAGATCGGTTGTCCTATTACAATAGCCTTCCTTTAATGAAAGGCTTTCGCCATATTGTCCAAGCAGAACCTGATCAGAACTTTTTACTCCAACCTGCTTTTTCAGCAGGCATTGAAGCGCTCGCCAAATACGATTTTACCTATGATGTACTGATCTACCCGAAGCACCTGGATGTTGCCTATACGTTTTGTAAGAAGCACAGTCAACAGAAACTACTGATTGACCATCTTGCAAAGCCAAATTTTAAAACGCAGGATCTCCAAGATTGGAAGCGAAAAATCAAAGTTTTCCAATCGATGGATCATGTGTATTGCAAGTTGGTTGGACTTTCAACAGAAGCAGATTGGAATCATTGGAAACAAGAGGACTTCACAGCAGCCCTAGATATCTGTTTAGAAGTATTCGGGCCAAAACGACTGATGTTTGGTAGTGATTGGCCTGTTTGCAAGGTAGCAGCTGAATATCCCGCGGTGATAGATATCATTAACCAACATATAGTTAAACTCTCAGCAGATGAACAAGCTCAAATTTGGAGCAAAACCTGTCAGGAATTCTATAATATTAACCTTTAAACCTTAACTATGAAAAGTATTAAACACCCTTTACGTCTTGATAATCATTCTTTCCCTTTGTCTGATGCTATTCTCGAAGACAACTGGATGTATGTCAGTGGTCAGGGGCCTGTAGATGTTGCTACGGGAGAATTTAAGTTGAGTAACATCGTAGAAGAAACAAAGCTGACGATGGAAAATATCCGATTGATATTAGCACAGGAAAACCTAGGTTTTGAACATATTGTAAAATGCAATGTTCATCTAGCCGATATTCATGATTTTGATGTCTTTAACCGCGTATATGCGGCTTATTTTCCTGGAACAAAACCGGCAAGAACCACCGTCCAATCGGTGCTTATGCGCGGGATTCTTGTAGAAATAGATTGTGTTGCCAAAAAACCTTAACCATGAACCTAAACCCATCCATCAATAGAAGAAAGTTTATTGCCAGTTCAAGTCTGGCAGTTGGTGCCTTTATTACCCTAGGCATGTTTCCTGAGGCTTCGCAGCATTTCCTAGCAGATGAAGAAGGACCGGCAGCATTAGTGGCGCAGCATTTCCCTTCATCCTTGCATGCCTTTGTATGGCGAAATTGGAACTTGGTGCCTACAGATCGTATGGCAAAAACAGTGCAGGCGAGCCCTAGCCAAATTAGAGCCTTGGCAAAAGAAATGCGCCTTAACAAGGAACAAGCTGTTTCCGACTCCCAATGGGAGCGAAGCTACCTGACCGTGATCCGCAGAAACTGGCATCTCCTGCCGAAATCGCAGCTCTTAGTGTTAATGGACTGGACTGCAGAACACCTGGAGTTCACCTTAATTGAAGATGATTTCTTCTACATAAAATTGGGAAGTCTAAAACCGCAATGCGATCCTATTGATTATAAAAGCAGCATGGCGGCACTGGATAAATCCAAGCTTGCAGCCTTCAAAAAGCGCCTAAATACGGTGTTTCCAAAAGGGTTACCCGAACAGAAGGAGCCTTATTTTCATTTCGTAAAGGAGCTTTCCCAACCTGAAGCCCATCCACCTGGAAATGGACAGCAAGCTTCTCTATTTTCACCTCGCATTGCCTATCCCTATTTTGCTTTATTTGGTGATCCTTTGCTCTCTGAAAGCACTGAATCCTATCCAGATGCCTATTTAGATCGCATGCATGCGAAGGGTGTGGATAGCATTTGGATGCATATTGTCTTGAGTAAAATTACCCCGTTTCCATGGGATGAAACGCAGAGTAAGAATTGGGATAAGCGCTTAGCAAACTTAGCCAAATTGGCCGATCGTGCGAATGCCAAAGGCATTAAAATCTTTTTATATCTGAATGAACCCCGAAATCAATCGGAAGCCTTTTTCAAAAAATACCCGCAGCTTCGGGGGAGTGGAAACTCTGTTTGCACCAGTTTGCCAGAGGTGCAGGAATATTTAAGCAGTTCCTTAGCCTTAATTAGTGAACGGGTTCCGGGACTCGGAGGATTTTTCTCCATTACAGCATCAGAAAACCCGACCCATTGCTGGTCGCACTACAAAGGCAATGAATGTCCGCGTTGCGGTCCGAAGGGAGCCGGGCAGGTGATTGCTGATCTCAATAATCTTTATGTCTCGGCAATACAGACAGGTTATGAAAAGTTACAGGCGCAAGGGAAAGCAGGCAAGCATCAAAGTCCGCGGCTTATTGTGTGGGATTGGGGTTGGGTAGATGGCTTAGCAGATATCATCTTGCCGAAATTAAAAAACCATAACCTCAGCTATATGTGTGTAAGTGAATGGAGTTTGCCAATTGAGCGTGGAGGGATAAAAAGTGCGGTGGGCGAGTATTCCATCAGCAGTATTGGCCCGGGTCCACGTGCCAGCAAGCATTGGAGTATCGCGAAAGCGCATAATATTGCCTGTATGGCCAAAATACAAGCGAATAATAGTTGGGAGATTGGTGCTGTACCTTATATACCAGCACTTTATAATGTAGGGGAGCATATTTCCAACCTGCGTAAGGCCGGTGTTACAGGCTTAATGTTAGGCTGGAGCTTAGGCGGCTTTCCATCACCAAACCTTGCTTTGGTCGATAAGTTAGGTCGTAATAAGGACATGTCCATGGAGCAAGCTATCGCTGAGGTGGCCACGGAACGTTATGGCCCGTATGCCGAGGTCGTAAATGATGCCTGGAAGAAATTCAGTATGGCATTCCGCGAGTTCCCATACCATATTTCTGTGGTTTATAATGCCCCTTTGCAGTCCGGACCTTCTAATTTACTGTGGTCCAAAAACACAGGCTATCGAGCTACGATGGTCGGATTGCCTTATGATGATTTGACGACTTGGCGGAGCATTTATCCCGAAGAAATTTTCACACAGCAACTTGGGAAAGTATGTGCGGGTTTTCAAGAGGGTATCCTATTGTTAAAGAAGAACCTGGAAGGACAATCGGCCAGTGCTTATACGTATGCCTTACAGCGGGAGGTAAGTGTCGCTGAGGCTATCTTTCTGCATTATAAAAGCATCATCAACCAAGCTAATTTTATTATCAAACGAAGGGAGCTGGAAAACGATAGATCAGCAGCTACATTAAAGGCTATCCGGGATATTCTACAAAATGAAATGCAGGTTGCTTTGGCGCTTGCCTCGGTACAAAGCGCAGATTCTCGTATCGGATTTGAAGCCTCGAACCATTATTTCTATGTGCCCCAAGATTTATATGAAAAGGCGCTTAACTGTAGCGACCTGATTGATTTCTATGCCGGTTAAAGGCGTAGTCTATCCAACAAATAAGCGCCCTATCTTGCTTATGGCGCTTATTTGTTTTAAAAAGTTAAACATATTTCTTAATTTTAAGTATAAACCTAATCTCCTTATTCAGTATGTGCGCTCCTTCCATGCATTTGCATGATTTACAGGCAGGAAAAGAAACCGGATTGAATTTCTATATGTCAAAATATGGGAGTTCATTACGCTATTTTGCGTATTCCATTGTCAAAGATAAAGGTGCAGCGGAAGAAATTGTTTCCGATAGTTTTTATAAATTATGGAATGGAAAGGGACGGGTTAAAACGGAAGATAATATTCGGGCATTTCTTTACTTGGCGACTCGTAATGCTTGCTATGATTTTATGGATCTCAAGGTTAATAAAATTCAACATGATTCGGAAGCCTTAGATTTCCTGATTCATCCTGATCAAAATTTTGAAGCGCAGATTATCTACCATGAATTTCTCCAGTATATCGCTATGGAACTGGAAAAACTGCCTGAAACACAAGCCAAAGTGTTTAAATTATCATTTCTCGACGGCTTAAATACAGCCGAAATATGTGATGTGCTCAATACCACACCCAGTACGGTCTATTTCGCTAAATCCAAAGCTATTCAAGCCTTAAAGGAGGTCTTTAAAGCCAAAAATCTAAAATACTACAGCATACTTTTGTTACTGTTGTCCGAGCAGTAAAGTGCCCTTAAAAAATCTCTTGCAATTCTTTTAAGTCTTGAATCATATGCGGCACATCGTCGGGCTTATCCTGTGCTAGTGGATTAAAGAAAATCGCATCCATTCCCGCATTTTGCGCACCACGTACATCAGCATCCAGGTTGTCACCAATCATTACTGCTTGTTCCTTGTTGGCCTGTCCATGGGTTAGGGCATGTTGAAAGATGCGTGGGTCGGGTTTATTGATGCCGATAATTTCTGAAATTACGATCGTATTGAAGTAGGGGCTAAGCTTGCTATGTTCCAGCTTTTTTTCACATGCCTCCTTAAATCCGTTAGAAATTAAATGCAGGCTGTATCTGCTCTGTAAATATTCCAGTGTTTCATGAGCATGCGGGAAAAGGTTGGTCTTTGTTGGGCAAATTTCCAGGTACTCTTCTTCAAAGGATATTGGAAATAAATCAGGATTTACCCCCAGTTGTGAAAAGGTGTCGGCAAAGCGCAGTTTGCGGAGGCTGGCCTTGTCAATTTTGCCATGGTGATATAAGCCCCAAAGGCGGTGGTTATTGCTAGTGTAAGTCTCGATAAAAGCCTCAGAGGAAGGGTTGTTAAACAAATCATCGAACTCATATTTATAATATAAGTCGTGCAGGGTTTCCTCTGCATTCTTATCAAAATCCCAAATGGTATGGTCTAAATCGAAGAAAAGGTGCTTTTTATTCTGAAACATATGCAAATATACATCAGGCTGTGCCAGTTAACAATGTTAAATCTCGCTTTATTGTCATAATATCGGGGGTGTTTCCTATTGAAAGGCTATTTAAGTACCTTTGCGCAGGAAACATTACGTATGAGAAAATCCTTATTTCTATTTTACTTTCTTATATTCTATGCGATTACCCAATTACTGTGGTGGGGATATATTTTAATCAAATTTGAACCCGATCGCAAAGGGATGATAATTGGCGAAGGATTAATCTTCATGCTGATCTTTACTTGGGGCGCATTGCGCTTGAAAAAACAGGTGAAAAGAGAACATGAAATCAATTTGCAGCAGCAGAATTTCCTATTGGCTGTTACCCATGAGTTGAAATCGCCTTTGGCTTCTGTTAAACTCTACATCCAAACCATCTTAAAGCGCGAATTAGATCACGAGCAGCAAAAGGTTTTTTTATCCAATTCGCTTAAAGATATCGAACGATTAGATGATCTGGTTGAGAATGTCCTGCTTTCTACTAAATTGGAGAACCGGGCATACCAGCTTCCAAAGGAAAGCTTCGATATGACCGAGCTTGTGGAGCAGATTATCGATCGTTTGCAAAAGAATGCCTGTAAAACACAGGTCATCAAAGCCGAATTGGATGAGCATATAACCTTAATGGCCGATAAATTTGCCATTACCAATGTTATTACCAACCTCATTGAAAATGCAGTGAAATACTCACCTGCCTGCGGTATGATTTCTGTAAAGTTGAAAAAAGATCAAGATAATTTGCTTTTTTCAGTGGCAGATCACGGTATCGGCATTCCTGACGATGAAAAAAAGCTTATATTTAATAAATTTTATCGCGTAGGCAGCGAAGCTACACGTAAAACCAAGGGTACTGGTTTGGGGTTATATATAGTAAGGACCGTTTTACAGAAACACAACGCCTCTATCCGGGTTAAGGATAATTCGCCTTCCGGTAGTATCTTTGAAGTAACATTTGAAAATTATGCAAAGTAAACAACGTATACTTTTAGTAGAAGATGAGGAGCATCTTTTAGAAGCCATCAAGTTAAACCTAGAGCTTGAAGGCTACCGTGTCACTACAGCTACAGATGGAAAAAAAGCATTGAAAATATTCAAGGAAGAACGTTTTAACTTGATTATTCTAGATGTTATGATTCCTGAAATCGATGGATTCCAGGTTGCCGAAACCATCCGTTTGCAAAACTCTGAAGTGCCGATTATGTTCTTAACTGCCAAAAACAGCAGTGAAGACCGCATTACCGGATTGAAAAAGGGAGCAGACGATTATTTGGTGAAACCTTTCAACCTCGAAGAATTGATTCTGCGTGTAAGCAATTTGATTCGCCGTGGCATGAAGGGGGATGAACTGAAAGAGCTGAACTCTTACACCATTGGTGACAAAACCATTTATTTCAATTCCTTTGAATTACATCAGGCCGATGGTACCATCACTTCCTTAACCAAAAAGGAAACCATGTTGCTGAAGTTGCTTATCGAGCGTAGAAACGAAGCGGTATCCCGTGAGCAGATCCTGGAAACCGTATGGAACTACGATGTATATCCTTCAACAAGAACCATCGATAATTTTATCCTGACTTTCAGAAAGTATTTTGAGCCGGATCAAAAACATCCAATCTATTTTCATTCCATTCGCGGTGTAGGTTATAAGTTTACAGATAACCAGAACTAGGCCCCGCGCATGACCAATCAAGCTCGAAAAATAATTATCGCAATCGCGATCGTATTCCTATTGTATGCCATCTATGCCAAACATTATAATATGGCGGTATACATCTTTGGGGGAATTACCTACCTGGTTTGGAGCTACCTCAAGGAAGGTACGGTTTACCTGGCAACCCAGGCTTTTCATAAACAAGATTATGAAAAGACAAAACGCTTGTTGGCCGAAATTAAAAACCCCGATCGCTTAAGAAAGGGCAGACGCAACTTCTACGAGTTTATGATGGGCAATATTGCCTTGAAAGAAGATAAAGTCGAAGAAGCAGAATACCACTTCCAATTGGCTTCGCGCTTACCTTGGCGTCGCGATAACGAAAAAGGCATGGTCTTAATCAATCTGGCCAACATCAACTTGCGTAAGCAAGAATACGATAGGGTAGAAGCCTATGTCGATGCTGCTGAAAAGTTGAAGCTGACGGCCCGCCAACAGGCTATTATCGAGAAAATAAAAAACGAAGTAAATAAAAATAAATAGTGAACAATTCATTAAAGAACGATCTATTGATTCGTGCTGCCTTAGCGCAGCCTACGGAAAGACCTCCTGTGTGGATGATGAGACAGGCAGGCAGATTTATGAAAGAATACTGGGAAATCAAAAACAAGTATTCTTTTTTAGAGATGTGCAAAACCCCGGAGATTGCTGCAGATGTTACCATGCTGCCAATTGATCTATTAGGTGTAGATGCTGCTATTTTATTTTCGGACATCCTAGTCACAGCGGAAGCAATGGGTGGCGATCTGTCCTTCGAGCAAGGCGTAGGCCCTCGCTTCTCTAACCCGGTTAGAAACCTACAAGACGCCGAGAAATTATCGGTAGACTGTTTGGATAAGCTGCAATATGTAGCCGACGCCATTAAGGTTATTCAGCAACGCTTAGACGGTAAAGTACCTTTAATAGGTTTTGCCGGTGCACCATTCACCATCTTAAGCTATTTGGTGGAAGGCGGATCATCAAAGGATTTCAAATTAACGAAAACCTTGTTGAACAATGAACCAGCCCTAGCGCACAACATCTTGCAGAAAATTGCCGATGTAACGGTTGCTTATTTGAACATGCAGATCGATGCCGGAGTTAATGCCCTTCAATTATTCGATAGCTGGGCTTTAGCGCTATCCTGGAACGATTACAAAGAGTTTGCTCACCAGTACAACGATTACATTATCTCGCGCCTTAACCGCGAACATGTACCTGTCATTTCCTTCTGTAAAGGAAGCTCGGTATTTGCTCCATTAATGGCAGAAACCAAGCCTAACGTGGTATCTGTAGACTGGAATGCCGATTTATTGAACATCAAGAAAGCTTTACCTGCAGGGATGGCCGTTCAAGGAAACTTGGATCCATTCGTATTGTATGCGGATAAACCGGTTATCAAAAAGAAAATCCTTGATCTATTCGAGCGCATGCGTGGCGAAGAAGGCTTTATCTTCAACCTTGGCCATGGTATTATGCCTGATATTCCTTTCGACAACGTAAAATATGCGGTGGAAGTAATCAAAGAATTTAGATACTAAGTATAAACGATAAACAGTAAAGGAGCTTTCCCGCAAGAAGGCTCCTTTGCTTTTTTCCTTACCTCAGCATGTCATACTTTGCTGATTAAATGCTTATTTTTGAACCATAAACGCTTGCCATGCTCTATCTATACGCAAAAGCAATCCATATTATTTTCGTTGTCTGCTGGATGGCAGGACTGTTTTACATGCCCCGCTTGTTTATTTACCATACCGAGGCTAAAGATCGTACGCCTCAAGAATATCAAATCCTGCATAAGCAATTTTCCTTAATGGAGAACCGCCTCTGGTGGGTCATCACCACACCGGCTATGTATATCACTGTGGCATCTGCATTATTGATGTTATACATCAACCCCGGATTGTTAAGCATGGGCTGGATGCATATCAAGCTTACCTTTGTATTGGGGCTAATTGCCTACCACTTTATCAGCCAACGCATGATGTTTAAGCTGCGTGATGAAAAGCTCAGCTGGACGTCCAATCAGCTACGCATGTGGAACGAGGTGTCAACCCTCATTCTCTTTGCTATCGTGTTCTTGGTGGTGCTTAAATCAAGCTTTAATTGGGCCTTTGGGGTGTTAGGTCTCCTAGGCTTAGGCGTGTTGCTGATGGTTTTAATAAAACTTTACAAAAAATACCGCCGTTCAAAAGGCGAACAGGTCGATTAATTCTATTTTTATGAAGTATACCCTATTTATCATTTGCAGTTTACTGGCCCTAGGCAGTGTTCAAGCACAGGAGCATCAATGGGCATTCGGATTTTATGGCGATGTACAGTTGGAAGATCCTTCCTATAATGCCAGCTTTGGTGTGCAAGGGAAATATGACATTGGCAATTTCCAAGCCCTACAGGCGCAGGTGCACGGCCGTGGCGACTTCGTTGGAGTTGGTGCCGATTATTTGGTCAATTTTCTGAACAAGGAGAAATCGAATTTCAATATTTTCCTTGGTGGAGGATTTAGTCAAGAGTTTTATACTTACGATTTGACCATTAATGAGGGTGATAACCAAACGCGCCGTACGCGAGAGAACTTTTCCAAGGTCAATGGACAGGCCGGATTGAGCTATTATTTTATGCCAGTTCAGTTGTCGATCTATGCCGGTTATAAGCTGAAATATCAGCTTAAGAATGAGGTGACCGAACCGAATTATATCATGTTCGGATTACGCTATCATATCTGGTAAGTTTTGGAAGCTCTTAGCTTCCAAAACATAAGTATTTTACTTCGATATACTCGTCTAAACCATATTTAGACCCTTCTCTCCCAAGTCCTGATTCCTTTACGCCACCAAAAGGTGCCGCCGCATTCGAAATCAAACCCGCATTCACGCCCACCATACCGGCTTCCAATTGCTCGGCAACACGGAAACAACGGTTGATATTTTCGCTGTAAAAATAAGCCGCTAAGCCAAATGGCGTATCATTAGCAAGCTGAATACCTTCTTTTTCAGTTTTAAAACGGAATAGGGCACATACAGGGCCGAAGGTTTCTTCGTTAGCAATTAAACTGTCCGGTGCCATATGGGTTAATACTGTTGGCTCGTAGAAAAAACCTTTCATCGCTTTCCCCCCGGTCTTTATTTCTGCGCCTTTCGCCAGGGCATCCGCCACATGTTCGCTTACTTTTTCCAGCCCCTCTGCATTGATCAAGGGTCCAACCTGACTGCTCTTATTCAAGCCATCGCCCACCTTTAGTTTCTTTACCGCTACGGTTAGTTTTTCCGCGAAAGCGTCATAAACAGCATCCTGCACATAAAAACGATTGATCGACACGCAGGTTTGCCCTGTATTTCTAAATTTCCCTGCAATGGCTCCAGTTACGGCTTTATCGATATCGGCATCATCGAAAACTAGGAAAGGCGCATTGCCACCCAGTTCCAACGAGATGCACTTGATGGTAGAAGCCGCTTGCGCCATCAGGGTTTTTCCTACTTCTGTAGAGCCCGTGAAGGATATTTTGCGAACCAGCTCGCTAGTCGCCAATAATTCCCCCAGGCCTCTGCTGTTTTTTGAAGTGATTACGTTAAGTACACCCTTCGGTACGCCAGCCTCATCCGCTAGTTTGGCAAAAGCAATAGCCGAGAAGGGAGTCTGCGATGCCGGTTTTAAGACTACGGTACAACCCGCAGCGAGAGCAGGGCCTACCTTTCGGGTAATCATCGCTAATGGGAAGTTCCAGGGTGTAATGGCCGCTACAACACCAACTCCTTGTTTTATGGTTTGCATGCGGTTATTACCCGCAGTGGAAGGGATGGTCTCGCCATAGGCACGCTTCCCTTCCTCAGCAAACCATTCTATAAAAGAGTTCGCATAGTCCACCTCGGTTTGCGATTCATTAATCGGTTTGCCACTTTCCAAGGTCATAATCTCTGCCAGCTCATCGCGATGTTGGTTAATAAGGTCGAATAGCCTTTTCAGGATCCGCGAGCGCTCGCCAACTGGGGTTTCCCGCCAGCTTAACCAGGCCGTATGTGCTGCTTTAATATATTTCTTACCATCCGCTACGCTCAGGTCAGGTAATTTACCCACGGGCTTTTGTGTAGCCGGATTGATGATGTCAAAGGTTTTGTCAGCTGTGATAAATGCGCCATTAAAATAGGCCTTCTCAATAAGTAGGGTGTTTTTCATGTGCTTCTATTTTTAATTCCAACGCTTGAGTAGCGGAATTGTTTATACGAAAAAGGAGGATATGGCATCCTCCTTTTTTATGTTTTTACAAGTTGCTTAGGGTGTGGCCCATGCGGTCTCGTTTTGTTTTTAAGTATTTTTCGTTGTATTCGTTCGGGTGAATCTCAATAGGCACATTTTCTACTATTTCCAATCCGTAACCTATTAATCCCGCACGCTTAGTCGGGTTGTTGGACATTAAACGCATTTTGGTTACACCCATATAGCGTAAAATCTGTGCCCCAACACCGTAATCTCTTAAATCTGGTTTAAAGCCTAATTGCGTATTTGCATCCACCGTATCAATGCCTTCCTCCTGCAATTTGTAGGCATGAAGTTTATTGACCAAGCCAATACCACGGCCTTCCTGATTCATGTAAACCACAATACCCTTACCTTCTTTCTCGATCATTTCCATCGCTTTGTGCAATTGTGGTCCACAATCGCAGCGGCAAGAACCAAAGATATCTCCGGTTACACAAGAAGAGTGCACACGAACTAGTATAGGCTCATCCTCGGTCCACTCGCCTTTGTATAAGGCTAAATGCTGCTCACCTGTATTTTTTTGCGTGAAAGCCTTCATTTTAAAAAGGCCCCATTCGGTTGGCATTTCCACACTTACCTCTTCTTTAATCAAGGTGTCGTGCTTCAAACGGTATTCAATTAAATCTTCAATACTGATGATTTTCAGGTCGAATTTCTCTGCCACCTTAATTAAATCCGGAAGACGTGCCATTTCACCATCGTCTTTTAAGATTTCCACCAATACCCCTGCAGGCTCAAAACCTGCCAAGCGGGCTAAATCTACCGATGCTTCGGTATGCCCGGTACGGCGCAATACACCGCCATCTTTTGCAATTAACGGGAAAATATGGCCGGGGCGACCTAATTCCTCAGGTCTGATATTCGGATCGATTAATGCTTTAATAGTTTTAGAACGGTCAGAAGCGGAAATACCTGTGGTACAACCGTAACCCTGTAAGTCAACAGAAACGGTGAAGTTGGTTTCATACACTGCCGTATTGTTGTTCACCATCAGTCCTAAGTTCAGTTCGCGACAGCGTTCCTCCGTAAGCGGTGCGCATACTAATCCACGACCATGGGTAGCCATAAAGTTGATAATCTCCGGGCTGGCATTACGTGCTGCCGTCACAAAATCGCCTTCATTCTCACGATCTTCATCGTCTACTACAATTACGACTTTGCCAGCTTTGATATCTTCAATAGCTTCTTCTATCGTGTTTAATTTAATTTTCATGGTTTGTTGTAAATGTCAGACAAAGGTAGGGCTTATGCAGCACTTATTTATTAATATGCTGTCATAAAATCCTAGCCCTTATGCTAATTGCTGTTCTTTTTCTTGTTCAAAAATGCCACCAGACGGTTCCAGAGGGCTTCGGCCTTCAGTTTGTACTGATCGGCATCAAAGAGCTTGGAATCGGTCGTCGATTTATACGTCAGGAAGATGGCCAATGGAGTTAATACAATAATCGCCATCCACATGCCCCACATCGGCGTAAGGCTGGCATCCTTTGCCGCCTTTTCTGCCAGGGTGGCAATAACGTGGTAAATCAGGAAGAAGATAATCGCCATAACCACCGGTAAACCTAAACCTCCCTTACGAATGATTGCCCCTAAAGGTGCTCCGATACCAAAGAGTAGGAGACAGGAAACGGCCAAGGTAAACTTGCGATGCCATTCTATATTATAACGAATATCCTTATCTACATAAGGCGAGTATTCCATTTGTTTATTGTCGGCCAGGTCTTTCAGCTGCCGCGCCTGGTTCAGGGCATTGTTCATGGCCATGCGGCGCTGTTCCGATTTTTCCAAGGCTGCCAGGGTCACATTCGTGGCCGGCTTGGCGGGTTTGCCAGTTTGGAAATAGCTCGAAAACAAGTTGATGTAGCGTTTTCCTTCTACCACATTCATCCGCTCTAAACTATCGATTTCCACATGGTTCGAGTCGGTATATAAGCGCAGCTGTTTCAAGTTCAACATCTGGTGGTGCGACTTGAACAAATCCTGATCGGTGCGGTTCATCTTAAAGGTTCCCATGTCAAACTTAGTCGTGGTTTCCTTAAAACGGAAGCGTGTAAATTGTTGCCGCGGATCATAGCGTTTTGCATTCTTCACGCGGGCATCCTCATAACGCACCCCATCCATCAGCTTTAACACCATATAGTTGTTATCCGCCGAGTTCTGGATATAGCCTTCCTTCGCAAAGGTGATGTTGTCAGCCGTGCCACCTTCCATATGCTGATAGATCATTAAATCGTACAGCGTTGTTCCATCTTCACTCTTTTCTTTCGCACGGATGGAATAACCCGGAATGGTACTGTTGAAAACGCCTGGTTTAATGAAGAAATCGGCTTTCTTCTTCCGAACGTCATAAAGTAGGGAACCCATTTTCAGGTTTACTACAGGTAAGATGTAATCGGAAAAGAAAAAAGACCCGGCGCTAAACAAGCCAACCACCACAAATAGGGGAGTCATGGCTTTACGTAAGGATACGCCGGCCGCTTTAATTGCCACCAACTCATAGCTCTCACCTAAGTTTCCGAAGGTCATGATGGAAGATAGTAGCATGGAAAGGGGGAGAGCCATCGATAGCTGTACTGCACATTGATAGCTTAATAATTCCAGGATTACATACCATTGGAAACCTTTCCCTATTAAATCATCGATGTACTTAAATAAGAAAAGCATTAATAATACAAACATCACAATACAGAATGTGACCAAGAATGGTTTAATAAATGCTTGTAGGATTAATAAATTTACCTTCTTCATATCGATCTATCCTTTACCCTAGCTTAAGCCGGTAAATTACTTGCAAAGATACTATTTTTACGCCGTGAAAGATGTTAGAAAAATGTTAATGATAAATTGTTTATCGGTTTTTTGTGTGTTCCTTTCTTCCGGAGAGGAAAAAAGAAAAGCCTGCCGCAGCAAATGGCAACAGGCTTTATGCTGTTAAGCGCCAATAACGCTCTGAAGATAGCCAATGGAGTTGTCCCAGATTTTCTTACGATCATCTAAATTGTCTTCCTTCACGTAATCCGTGATGCTTAAGGCAACGTCGTTGGTCAACTCGTCCTGCACTATTTCTATTTCGAAAAAGTAGGGCTCGTCATCAAGCCACTTGAACTTTACACTTTTGTTTTCTTTGGCCGCCACCAACTTGGCCCGGTGCGACTCATTATCCCACATAAATTCATAAATACCGTCGTGATAATTCACATCATCAGCAAACCATTGTGCTAACTCATTCGGCTCCTGTAAGTAGGGAAATAAAATACGAGGAGATGAGTTTAATACATACTCTAAATCAAGTTTAATTTTTTCCGCCATATATTTATTCTAAGTAGAAGTCTCTAACAAATTTAAGTTTACCCAAAGCATCCCCAAACCTGGAAGCTACTTTTTGTAATATTAACGAATAAATCCGTAATCCAAAAGGAAGGCCCTATCTTTTTTTACACATTAGAACGGTTATCAACAAGTGACCTCAACCCCCATTTCCCTTTTTCCGCTAAAAATTACCCTGACAGCCTAGAATCTATCTTTTTGATTATAAATCAATTGGCGGAAATCCGAAAAATAAAGCAGCAATTTTTAATTATTTTATTGATTTTTTCTTTGATAGTTCGGGCTAATTACTATCTTTGCATACCGAAAAACGGCGGGGTAGCTCAGATGGTTAGAGCGCAGGATTCATAACCCTGAGGTCGGCAGTTCGATCCTGCTCCCCGCTACGAAAAAAAGCTCATCTTACGATGAGCTTTTTTAGTATATAGTATGGAGTACTTAGTACTTAGACCTATGGCGGGCTGGGGCTGGCTAGATAGATTATCAGACAATATTTTCAAAGCTTACTGAAAGGTGATTTTTATCGTTGCGGCAAGTATTGGATCAAGCTGAATTCTTGGGGGGAATAGTAAAAATTTCCTAGTTTAGCATCTTTAAAGCCGAAATCCCTTGCAAGACGCCGAACGTAAATTACTATCCTTATTGATGCCCGAAGGACTTTTAGAAT
>NZ_WSQA01000005.1 GCF_009768885.1 Sphingobacterium humi | reverse complement strand
TTCTAAAAGTCCTTCGGGCATCAATAAGGATAGTAATTTACGTTCGGCGTCTTGCAAGGGATTTCGGCTTTAAAGATGCTAAACTAGGAAATTTTTACTATTCCCCCCAAGAATTCAGCTTGATCCCTGTTTTATCGGGTGCAGCTACCCAATCTTTAATGCTAACAGTCGCCAGGGTAACCCCAACCCTATTGATGGTAATATCATAGGTATATTCTAAACCTGCTGCAAAAGCTTCATTGGCAGGACTACTCCAGGTATAGGTTTCGCTGCCTATAGCAAAAGTAAATTGCACCGCGCCAGCAGCAGCAAAAGTCTCTGGGAGCACAATAGCTTCATACTTCGCCCCCGCAGTGCGCGCAAAAGGGCTGATATCAACCGGAGCGGCATTTCCCGAAACTACGCCGGAGAATAAATCCATGACGGCCGTCGTATTTAATCCTTTGATAGTTACGGCCATCGTCGACCAACCCGTAGTTGAAGTGGTTAATCCAGCGCCAGGCAGGGTGTTAATGACGATTTTGCACAGTTTATGATCAAAATTCAAAGGTACATTCGGACCTGTAGATTTGTTAAATCCGGTCGTCCCATTGGTTGCTTTTACCCAGAGGTAATCAATGGCCCCTAAATCAGTCTGATTGGCTACCGATATGGCTAAAGCTGTCCCTAAGACAGCGCCGGCACTGTGCGGATAATACGCCACAAAGTCGACACGCGCATCCGAAACGGGGTAAAACATTTCATTGCCCGTATCGGGCTTAAAACTGGTACCATCATAGGTGTAGCTTCGGTTGCTATGACCTTCAGTAATGGTACTTGTTCCTTGGTTTACCATAAATATACCAATCTTATCGCTGTTCTCCCAGTTTGTAACTAGGGAACCTCCTGTTGTACTAGTGGCAACCTGCTGATTAATGTGTGCATCAAAGTGAATGACTTGCTTTTCCGGTTCATCCCTATCTTTATTGCAAGACATAAATAAACCAACTGATAGCGCTAGAGCCGTTAAAAGTTTTGTTTTCATGTTCGTTCCTTTCATTTAATGTGTGAATATTGATATTAAAAAATGCGAAGAAAGGCTAACAAAGTGCGAACAGAAAAAGCGGATGAAGTAAATAAGTGGTTGGTAAAACAAACTCCAATAATCCTGTTAACCACTTTGGTTTCAAGCAAATATAACACAGCAATGGTAAACCTATGTAACCATAGCGTTAAGTTTGTATTTTATAAAAAAAAGGCTATTGACATCTTTATCATGCCAATAGCCTTTAGCTACTCCAACCTTAAAATCGATTAAAGCGCTATACCTGTTTCTGCTGGTGCCGCTATCCAATCGACAATGGTAACAGCACCTAGGCTCACCCCGGTTTTGCTAACCGTAATATTATAGGTATATTCCTTGCCTGCTTCAAATGTTGCATTCGCCTGGCTGCTCCAGGTATAGGTGTCCGCACCAATAGTGAAGGTAATCTGCACGGCACCGGCAGCAGTGAAAGTCTCCGGCAATACAATCGCCTCATACTTCGCTCCAGCGCTGCGCACAAAAGGCGTAATATCCAGCGGAGCGGCATTCCCCGATACAACTCCTGTAGCCAGGTCTAATACGGCTGTGCTATTCATGCCCTTAATCTTTACGGCCATGCTGGTCCAATCGCCTGCTGCGCCACTCAGGCCTGCGCCGGCACTGGTATTGATCACAATTTTACTAAGCTTATGGTCAAAGGCCAAGGGAACCGGCGCCGTAGCGCTCTTGTTGAAACCGGTAGTACCATTCGTAGACTTTACCCAGAGCACGTCGATAGCACCCAGGTCTGTTTGGCTTGCCACCGAAATCGGAAAAGGCGTCCCTATGGCCGAACCTGCCTTAAACGGATAATAGGCAATAAAGTCGACCTTGCTGTCTGAAACGGGGTAATAGATTTCCTGCCCGGCATCCGGAGTAAAGGCGCTACCCACATAGCTATAGGCCCGGTTGGCATGACCTCCCGAAACCGTATTGCTTCCCTGGTCTAGCATAAAAATACCGATCTTATCATTGGCCGACCAACTTGTCGACAATAAACCCGAACCACTCGAGGTGGCCTTTTGCTGATTGATGCGCGCATCAAACTGGATAGCCTGATCTTCCACGCGCCCCTTTTCCTTTGTACAAGAAGCGAATAAAACGGCTGTAAGGGCTAGGCTAGATAGAAGTGCTGTTTTCATATTTTTTTTATTTTATGTGTTTATATTTTGTAAAATGCTTTTAAATGGCGATTAGGGAGTAATGATCATACGGAAGCCTATTTGAGGCCCCAATAAGAGAGCAGGGTTCACTAGTCTAGCTGCAGATCTTGCCTTGAATTGAGAATCATAATAACTTCCCCCTCGAAGGGCTTGAGAACTAGGAGTAATATTGGCATTGACATTATAAATTTTAGGGTTAGTTTTAGGATAATCGTTTTCATTAGTTGGATAAGCTCCAACATAAATACACCATTCCCAAACACTTCCATAGCTATCATAAAGTCCCCAAGCATTAGGTTTTTTTATACCCACGTCCTGAGGAACCAAGTCGGAATTCTCAACTGTCCAAGCATAATCTCCTAAGAGTGCAGGGACATCAGCAAAAAACCATATCGTCTCCGTTCCGGCACGACTGGCATATTCCCACTGCGCCTCCGAAGGAAGTGTGCCACCTGCCCATTGCGCATAGGCGAATGCGCCAAAAAAGCTGACTTGGCCAAGCGGTAAATTCCCACTTCCAGCTGCTGGCTCCCATTTCTCCACACCCGAATTCCATCGAACAGAATTTGAAATCTGATTACTCGAATTAACTCCTATCATATTGTTTCCGTTCAGCGGAAGATTAACAAAATAATCGCTAGCATATTGCCCTTTAACCTGCGTTGCATTTAGAAAGTCGCAGTATTGGGCAACCGTCGTTTCATATTTACTCATATAAAAGCCCTTCTCTACCTTCACCCAATGACGCGATTTCTCAATCGCTAGTGCATTCGGATCCGTATCCGGACTACCCATGGGGAAGATACCGGGCGGAATATACACCCATTTCATTAAGCTATGCACCTCCTTCACGGCAAAATGATGTGCCGCACCCTGCAGCAGGGGCAACTCGGTAGGCTGCGTTCTGCCCATAGACTGCGGGCCATTGTTCAGCAGCAAGAGCTGCTTGCCGGCAGCAAGGGTCTGCGAGGGCAGCAAGGCCCGGTAGGTAAAGCTTGTGTTATTGCTAGGCTCCTCCACCCGGTACATGCGGATAGTAGGGCGGCTATTATTCGTCACCGTAAATGTCCCTGTCGCTAAATTCAGGCGCCCTTCGTTGCTCAGCTGGAACAGCTGCACATCCAGGTGCTCATCTGGTCCTCCTGTATAGTTTCCGGGGTCCATATCTACCTGCAAGAGCGATAGCAGGTGCGCAAAAGTCAGGTTCACCGCCGTACCGCCCTGAACGCTGCTGGCCTTGGCCCACATCAAGTCGCTTTTCTGGAAGTTTGCCCATTTCGACTGATCGCTCTGCACCGCAAAAAAGGCATCCAAGGCATTGCTCAACATGCTATTATACGGGTAGTAGGCATACACATCGAAGCTACCGCCCCCAGGCCAGGCAGCATTGCTGCTCCAGCTGCTGCCATCGTAGGTAAATGCCACGTTCTGCAGCAGGTTGCCCGTGGCTGCCAGGTTCTCCCCGGCAGCAACCATAAAAACACCGATCTGATCGCCCGCGCTAAACTGATTTACAAAATCTGCGGCCGAGCTTGGCGGATTCAGCGCCAACTTTCCCGAGCCCATCTCCTGCCGATCGCTGCCCCGCAGCGTAAGCTTTTCCCCGAGATCATAGTGCTTAGCCTTCTGCACAATGTTGGTCTGCAAGCGGATATTGCCGCTGCCTGATTTCACAATAGTATCGGGAGCCAGCCCATCCTGCTTACAGGAGAACAGCAGCAGCAAAAGACCTGGCAGTAACACTTTATATCGTTTCAACATATTCATTATTTCATGTTTTATTAGGCTTTGGATGGGTTAGGGAGCTACGATGATGCGAAAACCACGAACATTATGAAAACCATTTCTAAGATTAAATCCGCGAGCAGCTGGTTTCGTGGTTGAGGTGCCCAAAAAGCTATTTCCTCTAAATCTTTGGTAATTATTACCTATTCTAGCTTTATCATCATAAATGATAGGGGTAATTTCGGTATTAGCTGCTGCAGGATAAGTTCCAACATCCATACACCACTCCGCAACATTTCCAAGTATATCGTACAGTCCCCAAGCATTGGGTTTCTTTAACCCAACAGCTGAAGGGTTCCCTCCGGAATTAGCCATTATCCAAGCATAGTCTCCTAAGAGGGTAGCATCATCTCCAAAAGGCCAGGTGGCACTGCTACCGGCACGGCAAGCATATTCCCACTGCGCCTCCGAAGGAAGTGTGCCACCGGCCCATTTTGCATAGGCTAGCGCACCATCAAAGCTGACAAGAGTAACCGGAAAATTCTCCCATCCTGCTGGAGGCTCCCATTTTTCCAAACTCGAATTCCACAGAGGCGTGTTGCCACCATTTGAATCCACAAGAAAACCATGCACAGTTTTTCCATTCAGTGGGAGACTCATGATAAAAAAAATCTTATTTTGTCCTTTCGCCTGCGTAGCATTTAGAAAGTCGCAGTACTGGGAAATCGTAATTTCATACTTACTCATATAAAAGCCCTTCGCTATCTTCACCCAATGACGCGGTTTCTCATTCACATGTGCATCGGAATCCGTATCCAGACTTCCCATCTGAAAAACGCCGGGAGGAATATAGACCAGCCCTAGGCTATGCGGATCAAAGGACCCGGTATTGTTTACCGCTGTCACCTCCGTCCATGGATTAATAGCCGCCTGCGCAACCTGGATTTCCTTTGCGTTGATCGTGATGTTATAGGTATAGGCATAGCCTTTTTCAAAGCGGTCGCTGGCTTTGAGGCTATAGCTCCAGGTTTTAGTGCCTATACGGACCAGGAACTCCTCCTGCCCTGTTTTATCGGTAGCATTGGGATAGACTATCGCTGTTTTCGAACTAGGCACTGCAAACTCTTGATTGCTAACTGTTTTATCTACCTGAAAATTAGCATGATCCAGTAGGGTATAGCTTTTCACAAAGTTCTTTAAGGAAATACTTGCCGTTTGCAGCTCTGTCGCACTGATTCCCTGCCCGGCAATCAAGTTGAAGCTAAGCTTGGAAAAGGCATGGCTAAACGCAAGATCTATAGGCGCACTGCTCTTAGAAACACCAGTTTTCTCTGCCCTCAACAGATCGATATCCTGCGGGCTGCCCTGCTGCGAAAAATCAAAAACAGTTCCACCCACAGGTATATTGCGATAAGGATGGTAGGCATGAATCGTGACCTGCCCTGTATTCGGATAATAGATTTCCTGTCCGCTGGCGGCGCTAAACTTCTGGCTGCCTGCCAAATAGCTGAACAACCTGTTGTTACTGATAGCCTGGCCACCCGCCGCATTCAACACATAAACGCCAAGCCCATCGCCATCGGCCCACTGGGTGCCCGTTGCCCGGAACTGCGGACCGATGCTCGCCGTAAATTCCAGCGCCGGCGAATCATCCGAAACTTCAGGAACCTCCAGCTGCTTACATCCTGCAAAAAACAGCAGCAGCAGGATGAAAATATAATATCTCGTTCTTGTTTTCATATCGTATCATTTTGCCAAGCTTCGCTTTTAATTAGCTGTACCTGTTTCTGTTTCTCTTTTCCAATCGTTGATGCGGATGCTAAAACCGGCCTCGGTATAGGTTTCCATCGTGGCATTCAGGCTCATGGGAATATGTTTGTCCGTATTAAAACCGGCCAGATCTTTCGATAGGTCCGACTCCAAGGCCAGATCGACCGGATTGCCGTCCTGGAAATGCAGCGTCCCGCGCAGCTCCTGCTTGGCGCCTATAATACCCAGCAGCCGCACTTCTGCCTGCCAGCTGCCGTTGGCCTGCTTGGCGAACTGCAGCGGAACGGACAGCGCCAAACCTGCGGGTTTCTCTTCCGCCAAATCCCAGCTGCCGGCAAGGCCCGTCAGGGTCGCCTGGATGCCCGTCAACCGACCCGCCGTGCCACCAGTTGGCGTTAAGGTAATTTTCAACAAGCGGACCTGCTGCTGCATCTGCAGGGTAACACTTTCTGTTTTATTGTTCTGCACCTGGATGCTGCCCCTAGCCGAAAACAACCAGCCCGGTTGCGGGCTGAGCAGCCCATTTTGCAGCGCAACGCTCGCCAGGCTATGGTTCACGGTGATTCCCTCGGCCGTATTATAGGCCAGCAGCGGGTAATTGCCCGGCAGCAGCTCCGGTAAAGGGTTCGTGCTGCCCGAAAAAGTCAGCAGCTGCTCGCCGATCTTCACCGTATAGCTGGCCGGAACGGAAAGCTCCGCCATCCGACGGGTCCAATCGGTAATCAGGCTGATCTCTCCAAAATCAACCAGGTCCGTCCGTGTCTTACAACCCAGCAGACTGAGCAGCAACATGGAATATAATAGGACGTAGCGTATTCTTTTCATACAATTCTTCATTTTGATAGCCTGTTTAAAATTTACGGACCAAGTTCACCGACAGACTGGTCGGGCCATAATAGTTTCGATTCTGTTTGCTCTTGTTTCGGTAAAACTCTCCGTCGATCTGCCGATAGCTTTCGCGCGTACTGATTTTTAGGTAGCCTAAGCTCAAACCCAGGTCTATCAGCAGGTTCTTACCCGCATAGTACTGCTTACCGAAGGTAAAACCACCGCCCAGGTATTCCCCCTGCTGGCTGGATAGGTTATACCGGCCCATGCTATACTGCAGGCCCACATAGGTGCTACAGTCCGCATTCACATAACGCCGAACCTGGGGAGCAACATTCCAGAAATGCCAAAACCGATCGGCTTCTTTACGCTTGAAATTCCAATGCGCATAAACCCCATCGACGATAAGGGCCGTCCGATCGCTGGTCTTGTATTCGATTCCGAGGCTAGGCATCGCCAGCAACCAGGTCGGAAGGTTTGTACGCAAGGAAAAGGACTTTCCCGGAAAGCTGTTGGAGGCTTTGGTTGGCTGCTCTTGCGCCAAGGAAAGCAAGACACTGAACAAAAACAAAAGAATGAGGCAATATCTTTGCATGGTTAATTGGTTAACAATTTCGATTGATAAACAAATATATAATCGCCATAATCAAATTAATAAACATAGGGGGTGGACATTGGGTGGACATTTTTTAGAGCAATTTTTATTCACCTCATTTTCAGCATCTTACATCGCTTGTTATTACACTTCAAAAGCAGCAACGGAAGCCCTTTTTAACAAAAAAGACTTAATTATTAGAATAAATCAAGCAAATGAAAGGATTAATTAAGTGTACAAAAGGAAGAAAACGTCTTAAATAAGCAAAGAAAAGGTTAAAACATAACCTAATATGTTAATATATATTTCCTTAATTAATATATAAAGTATACTCGTATTAAGTTAGGAATGCTGCAACCCATCACGCTACTAACGCGCATCGCCCCAATAAATCGGATCAACATTTTTAACCTTCAGGATAGCTGGTAAATAGTTACAACCTATTGGCTTTTAGCATTTCGCGAAGAAAGGTCTTTTATTCTTCCTTTCTCTCCCCTTTCTCAGGCCTTTGCAAAGGGGATTAATACGGGTGTGAAAGGGGGGTGAAAGGGAAGTGAAAAGGGAGAAGGCGGAAGGTGGGATGTTGTGAGGTTTGTTCATCGTGATGTCATCGTGCTGTCATCGTGAGCGGAGTCGAACGACTGGTACGTCAGTGCAATCACCACTACGTTTGTGTGATGTAGTTGTATAAAACTGTTAATCAATATTATAATGTAGTACTGACGTACCAGTCGTTCGTGGTTCGACTCCGCTCACCATGACAATGCGATGGCAATGTGATGACAATGTGCTGACAAATTGATGATAAAAGGAATCGCCAAGCTCCCACCCTGCACTTTTGGCAGAACTAAACAAAACAACCTGTCATTTTTTCAGTTAAAATCTTTCAAAAACCTATAGGCATTTCTTTTGTTACCATCATACCAACAAGCATAATCAAGAATTTACTATATGAACTTTAATAATTATACCATCAAGGCCCAGGAGGCCATACAAAAAGCATCGGAGATTGCTGTGGGCAATCAGCAACAAGCCATCGAGCCTGCACATATCTTAAAAGCCTTATTAACGGTTGACGAGAATGTAATTGGGCATTTACTAAAAAAGCTAAACGTCAATATTAACTACGTTACTGCGGAGGTTGACAAGCAGATTGAAGCTTTGCCGAAGGTGAGTGGCAGCAATGTTTACTTAAGCAATTCATCGGCTACCGTGTTGCAAAAGGCACAGAGCTACCTCAAGGAGTTTAACGATGAATTTGTTTCCATCGAGCACATCCTGCTAGCCTTGCTTTCAGCCAACGACAAAGTTTCGGGCTTATTAAAAGACCAGGGCGTTACGGAGAAAGATTTAAAACTGGCCATTAAGGAACTGCGTGGCAACAACCGGGTAACCGACCAGAATGCCGAAGCGACCTATAATGCCCTAGGGAAATATGCACGCAACTTAAATGAGTTTGCGGAATCGGGCAAGTTGGACCCTGTTATTGGTCGTGATGAGGAAATCCGCCGCGTGATGCAGATCCTCTCCCGCCGCACCAAGAACAACCCTATTTTAGTGGGTGAACCCGGGGTTGGTAAAACGGCGATTGCCGAGGGTATTGCGCACCGCATTATCAAAGGTGATGCCCCAGAAAACTTAAAATCGAAAACCGTATTCTCCTTAGATATGGGCGCTTTAATAGCCGGGGCGAAATACAAAGGTGAGTTTGAAGAGCGATTAAAAGCCGTCGTAAAAGAAGTGTCTGACAGCGATGGAGAGATTATCCTCTTTATTGACGAGATCCACACCTTAGTTGGTGCTGGAGGTGGTGAAGGCGCCATGGACGCGGCCAACATCTTAAAACCAGCCTTAGCACGCGGTGAATTACGCGCTATCGGTGCAACCACCCTCAACGAGTACCAGAAATACTTTGAAAAAGATAAAGCCTTGGAGCGTCGTTTCCAAAAGGTAATGGTGGAAGAACCCGATACACAAGATGCCATTTCCATCCTTCGTGGATTGAAAGAGCGCTACGAAACACACCATAAGGTCCGTATTTTAGATGAGGCAATCATTGCTGCTGTGGAATTATCGCAACGCTATATAACCGATCGTTTCTTGCCGGATAAAGCCATCGACTTGGTGGATGAGTCCGCCTCAAAATTGCGCCTGGAAATGGATTCCGTTCCGGAATCGGTAGACGAGCTCGATCGCCGCATTATGCAGCTTGAAATTGAACGGGAAGCCATCAAGCGAGAGCATGATGAGAAAAAGGTGAATGAGCTTTCCGAAACCATTGCCAATCTATCGAGCGAACGCGACTCCTTAAAAGCGGCATGGCAATCGGAGAAAACCTTAGTCGACCAGGTGAACCAGGAGATTCAAAACATCGAAAACTACAAACTGGAGGCGGAACAGGCCGAACGTGCCGGCGATTATGGCAAGGTGGCAGAATTAAGATACGGCAAGATTAAAGAAGCGCAGGATAAGGTGGAGCAGTTGAAGCAGGAGCTTTCCGAAAAACAGGATAGCAGCCGCATGCTGAAGGAAGAAGTTACTTCGGAGGATATTGCAGATGTGGTATCCCGTTGGACTGGCATTCCGGTAAACAAAATGGTGCAATCGGAACGCGAAAAGCTGCTGAACTTGGAGGAGGAACTCCATAAACGTGTGGCTGGACAAGACGAGGCTATTGAAGCGATTTCTGATGCTATCCGTCGTTCCCGCGCTGGATTAAGTGATGCGAAGCGCCCCATCGGTTCTTTTATCTTCCTGGGAACAACCGGAGTGGGTAAAACGGAATTGGCGAAGGCCTTGGCGGAGTTTCTATTCGATGATGAGCAGGCCTTGGTACGGATCGACATGTCGGAATATCAGGAACGCCACGCAGTCTCGCGTTTGATTGGCGCGCCTCCGGGATATGTGGGTTATGATGAAGGCGGACAATTAACCGAAGCCGTTCGACGCAGGCCTTATTCCGTGGTGCTACTCGATGAGATTGAAAAGGCCCACCCGGATGTATTTAACATCCTGTTGCAGGTATTAGATGATGGACACCTGACCGACAACAAAGGTCGCGTAGTAAACTTTAAAAACACCATTATCATTATGACCTCGAACACAGGCTCCCATATTATCCAGGAAAACTTCTCGAAGTTGACCGACGAAAACCGGGATGATGTGGTAGGTAAAACCAAGGACGAAGTGTTCGAGCTTTTACAGAAGTCCATTCGTCCGGAGTTTTTGAACCGTATCGATGAGGTGATTATGTTTACCCCGTTGAGCCGCAATGAAATCGGCGATATCGTTCGTATGCAGTTCCAACGTGTTCAGCATCAATTGGCGGAACAGAACATTTTCCTATCCGCCTCAGAAGAAGCTTTAGATTGGTTGGCACAGTTAGGCTACGACCCGATTTATGGGGCGCGTCCGCTGAAACGTGTAATCCAAAAAAGGATATTAAACGAGCTGTCCAAAGAAATCTTATCCGGAAAAGTGAGCCGAGATTCGATTATCCAATTGGATGTGTTCGATGGAAAATTTGTTTTCTTAAATAAAAACGAAACGAATAACGAATAATTCTTCCTTATCGGAAGCTATTAACGACTAAGAGCGCCTAATTGGCGCTCTTAGTCGTTAATAGACTTTTTTATGCTGTCATTGATAAAGCCATATTTAATTATTTATTTATAGTTAAATAAATATGCTTTAACAGCTATGTAGTATTTTTGAATATCAAACAGTTCACTACATGGTAAATGGTCATAAACAAAACAAACGCCCCTCAAAAGGTGAAAGGTTAAATTGGACCTTAGAAAGCGAATTAAGCCAATTACCTATAAAGGCAGTGAAAATCAAAAAATCACTGATTTCCCTACAGTCGATAAAGGGTCACAAAACTACGGTGCCTTCAATAGATATCTGTCATCCGTTAATTCCTTAATTTCTGAATTTTAATTACCTCGGATATGAATTAAAATTTATTCAATGTAAAAGAATAAGTGATCAATCAGCACATCTAATTACCTTTATTTATAAATTTTATTCACCTATCACTAAATTGCAATACATTTTACTTGCTGATTATCATGACAATGATTTCTTTGCATTAAAATTTTATCCTAAACCCTTTCGAAAAAGCACTAAAAAGTATTCGTTAATAACCAACAGAGGGGACTTAGGGAATATTGTAATTACATGTCTAAAAGTCATCCCTCTGTTATTGGAAAAATACCCAACAGCATCCTTTGGATTTGCCGGAGCACGGTCCTTTGACCCTGTCAACAAAAAGAAAAATAAAAAAGGAAAAACAATTGGACGTTGGGAGCAGCTAGAAGAAAATCAACGATTTAAAGTTTATTCAGCTATCGTAAGAAAAAGAATTGGTGATATAACCTTTCAGCATTTTATATACAAGGAGATTAGCGCATATATGCTGATTAATAGAAAATGTAAAAATGTTGACTTAAAAGAAACGATAATAAAAATTATGCTGTCTGCTACCTACAATCATTTTTCAAATCGATAGTCTATATTTTTAAAACAAAACTCCCCATGAAGTTTACATGGGGAGTTTTGTTTTAAAAATATGCTTTCTATACCAATTGAAAGGCATCAGAATACACATATCTAATCTCTTCGCGCAGGTTATAGCGTGAAGCCATCACTTCACCATAGGCACCTGCGGTGCGGATTGCGATTAAATCTCCACGTTTAGATACCGGCAAGGGCACTTCTTTTCCGAAGCAATCGGAGCTTTCGCAGATGGGGCCTACCACATCATAGTTAAGCTCTTCCGCATCAGCATGGCTGCCCAAGCGTTCAATTTTATGAAAAGCTTGATATAATGCTGGGCGCATTAATTCGGTCATCCCTGCATCTAAGATGAGGAAGTTTTTCTTGACGCCACTTTTGCTGTATAAGACCCGGCTAACGAGGCTCCCTGCTTGAGCCACCAAAGCGCGACCGAGTTCGAAATGTACTTCTTGCTGCCCATTGCGCTCCAAGAATTTATCGAACACATCAAAATAAGCTTCAAAATCTGGCATCGGCTGCGTATCGGGATGATGATAATCTACCCCTAATCCGCCACCTACGTTTAAGATTTTAATTTGCGTACCGCGTTCTTCAAACCAGTTTTTCCATTCATTAACCTTCACACATAAACTCTTAAAGACATTCATGTCGGTAATTTGCGAGCCTACATGGAAGTGCAAGCCCACTAAGTCTACATGTTGGCATTCGCGCAACACGGAAGCAGCTTGCTCAAGCTCGGAATTGGGTACTCCAAATTTATTCTCATCCAATCCCGTGGTAATATAATGGTGGGTATGCGCATCGACATTCGGGTTGATCCGTAGCGACACATTAGCCCGCTCCCCTAGCTCGCCCGCCAAGGTATCAATGACCTGTAATTCTTCGATAGACTCGACATTGAAGGCGAAAATCTGTTCCTTTAAGGCCAGTTTGATTTCTTTATCGGATTTTCCAACCCCCGCAAAGGTGATTTGCCCCGCCGGAAAGCCCATGTCTAATGATTTTTGTACCTCATTCCCGGACACACAGTCTGCACCAAAGCCTAAAGACTGAATGGCCTGTAGGATTCTATCGTTAAAATTTGCCTTTAACGCATAATGAATATGGAAACCACGCTTATCTGCTGCTACTTTAGCAGCCGCTAAGGTGCGGTGCAATAATTCCATATCATAATAGTAGAAAGGGGTCTCAAATTCCTTTAAACGGTCCAGGTTAATTTGATGTATTTGCATTTGTAATGTATTAAAACAATCTATTGTGTAAGGAGCGTAAAGCTTCTGTTTTATGTTCGGAATCCAAAAGAATAGAAACGTTATAATCTGAGCCTCCATAAGAGATCATGCGCACCGGCAAGTGTTTTACAGCATCCAATACACGAGCGGCATAGCCATGCGTATTAGCACCAAAATCTCCTACGATACATACGATGGTTTGATCGCGGTCGACGCTTACGGTTCCGAAGTCTTCCACCTCACGAATGATATCCTCTAGGTTGCGGGTATCGTCGATACTTAAGGATACTGCCACCTCCGATGTGGTAATCATATCGATTGGTGTTTTATAACGTTCGAAGATTTCAAAGATTTTACGCAAGAAACCATAAGCCAACAGCATCCGGGAAGAATGGATATGAATGGCAGTAATTTCATCTTTGGCAGCGATGGCACGGATAGCCCCTTTTTGTCCGCCATCCTTCGATATTAAGGTGCCGGAGGCTTTGGGATCCATGGTATTTAAAAGGCGCACGGGCACATTGTATTTTTGCGCTGGAAATACCGATTGAGGATGCAGGATTTTTGCGCCGAAATAGGCTAATTCCGCCGCCTCATCAAAGCTTAGGCTGGCGATGGGTGTGGTATTTTTAACGATCCGCGGGTCATTATTATGCATACCGTCGATGTCGGTCCAAATCTGAACCTCATCGGCTTGTATCGCTGCACCAATAAGGGAAGCCGTATAGTCAGATCCGCCACGGCGTAGGTTGTCAATTTCGCCGAAAGAGTTTCTACAAATATACCCTTGGGTAATAAACAAACTATTATCGTCATGCTCCGCTAAAATAGCACTCAGTTTCTCATGGATAAACGGCACGATAGGCTCGTTATCTTCATCAATTTTCATGAAGTCCAAGGCTGGAAGTAGGACGGATTTTACGCCGATTTCTTCCAGGTAGAAATGCCATAAGGTTGTTGACATCAACTCGCCTTGTGCTAGAATGATCTTCTCTTCGGTTGGGGTAAAAAGATCGTTCGATAAGGAGGCGATCAGGTTAAAGTGATAATCGATTAATTCTTTGCCGTTCTTATAGCCGTTTTCTGTGCTAAAAAGGGCTTTAATTAAGCCTTCATACTTTTCCTTATGCGCAACAATCAATTGCTTAGCTTCGTCCTTCTTACCATTTAGATAAGCTTTACCGATTTCTACTAAGGCATTGGTGGTTCCTGCGACTGCGGAAAGCACGACAATCTGACGTTCTGCCGGGTTTACAATATCCAGTAAACCTTTGATACGTTCAGCACTTCCTACGGATGTTCCTCCGAACTTAAGAATTTTCATATCTCTCTAATTTAACGTTGTTTTTAGCTGGTGTGAATATAAGGATTAATCCAAAAAAAATGCGGCACAACTGCAAATAATTGCTATTGTGCCGCATCTATTACATGCGGTTTGTTTACTTCTTCAGGTTTTCGATCAGTAATCCGGCTAATTCCTCACCAATGCGCTCTTGCGCTTCATTGGTGGCCGCACCGATGTGCGGAGTTAAGGATATTTTAGGATGCGTTAAGACCTCCGCACGTGGCGTAGGCTCATCGTCATACACATCCAATCCGGCGAAGGCTACTTTCCCTGCATTAAGGGCTTCGACCAAAGCTAACTCGTCGATTACTCCCCCACGGGAAGCATTCACTAGGGCTACCCCATCTTTCAACAGGGCAAATTCTTCTTTTCCAATAACCGGTTTATCGGTAAATGGAACGTGTAAGGAAATAAAGTCTGCGTTCCGCAAAACTTCTTCCAGTTCCATCTGATTAACAGGCACTTCTACTTGAACGCCACCAGAAAGACTTAAGCTTAATGATTTGGGTCCTTCGAACAGATCCGAATAGATGACATGCATGCCTAAACCAAGTCCGATTTTTGCGGTTTCCCGACCAATACGACCAAATCCTACAACACCTAATGTTTTCCCTTGCAGCTCAGATCCGGCAGCATAGGCTTTCTTCAGCCCGCCGAAGTTTGTACTTCCTTCCACCGGCATTTTGCGGTTGGCATCGTATAAAAAGCGAACACCGTTTAACAGGTGGGCAAACACCAATTCAGCAACGGAATGTGAGGATGCTGCGGGGGTATTTACGACTTTGACACCTTTGGATTGGGCGTAATCTACGTCGATATTATCCATACCAACGCCACCGCGGCCAATCACTTTAATATTCGGGCAGACATCGATTAAGGCCTGTCTGATTTTAGTAGCGCTACGAACAGTAACTGCATCGTAGTCGTTCAAGCGTGCGGCTAATTCCTCTTGGGGAATATGGTTTGTATCTACTACAAAACCGGCTTCTTCTAATATTTTTTTTCCGATAGGATCGATCCCATCGTTTGCTAAAATTCTCATGTAAAAATTAGTTATGCTTTTCTTCAAATTCTCTCATCGCGTCAACCAAGGCATTGATCGAAGTAATCGTCAAGGCATTGTACACCGATGCTCTAAAACCACCTACAGAACGGTGGCCTTTAATTCCTACCAACCCGCGTTCTTTCGCCAATTCCAAGAACTCCGCTTCATGGTCTGGGTTCTCCATAACAAAGGTGATGTTCATTCTGGAACGGTCTTCTACGGCAGCTGTACCTTTGAAGAAAGGGTTACGATCGATTTCTTCATACAAGGTGCGGGCCTTGATGATGTTTTCTTGCTCAATAACCTCAACTCCGCCTTTATTTTTCAACCAACGTAAATTCAACATGGATACATAGATGGAGAAAACCGGCGGGGTATTATACATAGAACCTGCTTTGGCATGCGGTTCATATTCAAAAATGGTTGGGATAGTACGTCCAGACTTTCCGAACAATTCATCTTTGATAATCACTAAGGTCACTCCGGCCGGGCCCATATTCTTTTGTGCACCCGCGTAGATTAAATCATAGTCTGCAACATTGATTGTTCTACTTAAGATATCCGAAGACATATCCACAACTACAGGAATGTTTGCTTTCGGCGTTTCGAAAACTTCCGTTCCATAGATGGTGTTATTGGATGTAAAGTGGAAATAAGCTGCATCTGCAGGAATGCTATAGTCCTTAGGGATGTAGGTATAGTTTTGATCGCTTGAGGAAGCAACGATGTCTACCTGTCCTAATTTTTTAGCTTCTTTGGCTGCTTTGCTCGCCCATACACCCGTATCCAGGTAGGCTGCCTTGCCGCCTTCCGGCAATAGGTTCATAGGTACCATAGCAAATTGCTGGCTGGCACCACCCTGCAAAAACAAGATGGAATACCCTTGGGGTACATTGAGCAATTCGCGCACCAAGCGTTCTGTTTCTACAACAACGGCCTCAAAGTCTTTCGAGCGGTGGGAGATTTCTAAAATGGATAGTCCAGATCCATTAAAATCTAACACTGCTTTAGAAGCCTCTTCAAAGACTTCCTTGGGTAAAATACAAGGGCCTGCTCCGAAATTATGTTTCATTATTCTCTAGTAATTTGTTTAATATAAGGTGCTTAGCGAGCCTTCGTCAAGCTACACTAAAGTTTGAATGCCCAAAGGTAAAATATTTTTAAAATTTTTTAAAGCATTTTCCGCTTTTGTTTGAAATATGACAATTTATCCTCTTTTTTTATGTCATTTTTTCACAATAAAGCCAACAAACCTCTTTTCCATTGGGTTCAAAAAATAACTAACAATAGCCCTCTGTTGTGGATATTTTTAAGGGCTATTTCTGTCGTTTTTGGCCGAAAATTTGTGTATATTCGCCAGCTAGGTGTCTATACTTACAAAGGGCACTTTTTTAGTTTTATCGAAACCACAAAATAATGGCTGAAGAAACAGAAAACGAAAACAACTTAGTACCTGCGGAAAACAGGATTGTCCCCATCAATATTGAAGATCAAATGAAATCGGCATACATCGATTACTCGATGTCTGTTATTGTTTCGCGTGCCCTTCCTGATGCCCGGGACGGTTTAAAACCTGTACACCGCCGGGTTTTGTATGGGATGTTGGACCTGGGGGTAACCTCTGGCAAGCCCTACAAAAAGTCGGCACGTATTGTCGGGGATGTGTTAGGTAAATACCACCCTCACGGCGACTCTTCCGTTTATGACACGATGGTACGGATGGCCCAACATTGGTCGATGCGCTACCCATTAGTGGATGGACAAGGTAACTACGGTTCCATCGACGGTGACCCACCGGCAGCCATGCGTTATACTGAGGCTCGTCTTCGTAAAATCGCCGAAGAACTCTTGGCAGACATCAACAAAGATACCGTTGATTACCAATTGAACTTCGATGACTCCTTACAAGAGCCTACTGTTCTTCCTACGCGTATACCGAACCTCTTAGTGAATGGTGCTTCTGGTATTGCGGTAGGTATGGCCACCAATATGGCACCGCACAACTTAACGGAAGTCATTGATGGTACCATCGCTTATATTGACAACCGCGAGATTGAGATATCGGAATTAATGACCTACATCAAGGGGCCAGACTTCCCTACCGGCGGATTGATCTACGGATTTGCAGGGGTGCGGGATGCGTTTGAAACCGGGCGTGGGCGTATTGTGATGCGTGCTAAAGCGGAGATTGAAACGACTAAATCGGGGAAAGAAATCATTATCGTAACGGAGGTTCCTTATCAAGTGAACAAAGCCGATATGATAAAGCGTACGGCCGACTTGGTGCATGAGAAAAAAATTGAAGGCATCTCTGAAATTCGTGACGAGTCTGCCAAAGATATCCGCATTGTCTATGAAATAAAACGCGATGCCAATGCCAATGTGGTATTAAACAACCTTTATAAATATACCGCCCTTCAAACTTCATTTTCGGTGAACAACATTGCCTTAGTTAAAGGCAGACCGCAATTGATGAATTTGAAAGACATGATTCACGAGTTTGTGGAACACCGTCATGAGGTGGTCATCCGTAGAACGCAATTTGAATTAGCAGAAGCGGAAAAACGTGCGCATATCTTAGAAGGTTACTTGATTGCTTTAGATCATTTAGATGAAGTGATTAAGTTAATCCGTAACTCGGATACGCCGGAGGATGCCCGCGTTGGATTAATGGAGCGCTTCGGCCTTTCCGATATCCAAGCACGCGCCATCTTAGACATGACCTTACGTCGCTTAACAGGACTAGAGCGTGATAAGATTAAAGATGAATATGCGGAATTAATGAAAACCATCGAATACTTAAAAGAGGTTCTTGCAGATGAAGGTCTTCGCATGAAGATTATCAAAGATGAGCTTTTGGAAGTACAAGAGAAATATGGTGATGAGCGTCGTTCTATTATTGTCCACTCAGCAGAGGACATGACGATGGAAGACTTCATCGATGATGAAGAAGTGGTGATTACCATTTCGCATAACAGCTATGTGAAGCGTACGCCGCTGACCGAATACCGCCGTCAAGGCCGTGGAGGAAAAGGATCTATTGGTTCTTCGACCCGCGATGAAGACTTTACCGAGCATATTATTACCGCTTCGGCACACAACTACTTATTGTTGTTTACCGAATCAGGACGTTGTTTCTGGTTGAGAGCTTTTGAAATTCCGGAAGGTAGCCGTACCTCCAAAGGTCGCGCCCTACAGAATATCATCAATATTCCGAAGGAAGAGAAAATTAAAGCCTACATTAAAGTGAAGAATTTGAAAGACCAGGATTACCTGGAAAACAACTTCATTATTATGTGTACGAAGAAAGGAACGATTAAGAAAACGTCTTTAGAGGCTTATTCTCGTCCGCGTGCAAACGGTATTAATGCGATTAACATCAATGAAGGCGACCAGTTATTGGAAGCGACCTTAACTTCGGGCAGCAGTGAAATCGTGATGGCCTTACGTTCCGGCCGTGCGATCCGTTTCAATGAGTCTACGGTTCGTCCGATGGGAAGAACAGCCACGGGTGTACGTGGAATCACGCTTGCAAACGATCAGGATGAGGTTGTTGGCATGATTAGTGTTAATGATGAAGACACAACCGTATTGGTTGTTTCAGAAAAAGGCTACGGAAAACGTACCGATATTGAAGACTACCGGATTACAAACCGCGGTGGTAAAGGGGTAAAAACGATCAACGTGACGGATAAGACCGGCGAGCTTGTTGCGATTAAAGGAGTTACCGACGAGAACGATTTAATGATCATCAACAAATCGGGGATTGTTATTCGTATTGGTGTTGAAAGTTTACGCGTAATGGGTCGTGCGACGCAAGGTGTCCGTTTGATTACCTTAAAGGAGAACGACGAAATTGCTTCGATTACCAAGGTAGATCACCAAGACGAGGAAGAAGAAATCCTAGATGCCGATTCTGAAAACACAACAGAAAACGAATCAAGTAGTGCAACAAATGAAGAACAAGAATAGTATACTTATTCCATCCTTATCCTTACTATTGGCCTTATCAGCCAATAGTGCTTTTGCGCAGTCTAATTATAAAGAAGCGAGCAATGCGTTTGCGCGGTATACCCAATCGGGGGATATCAAAAACCTAGATAATGCCAAGAAACAATTGGACAATATCTATAAGACCCGCAAGGATTCTTCAAAAACTAAGGTGAATGTTTTACGTGCGATGGTGCTAAGCTCCATCGCCTATGCAGACTCTGCCAGAACCATTAAAACCGATAAAGATCCCATTGAACTGACCTATCAAACGATTGGTAAGATTCGGGAGAAAGATCGTGATGGCTATGTTGGCGAGTTAGACTATGTGAAACAAAATATGGCTGCCGCCTTGATTAAGCGTGCAAACAAAGCATTAAAAGATAAAAATTATAATGCTGCCTATCAGGATTTCCTAAAGGTGGATGAATTAAACGCCAAGAGCGAAGATGTGACCTACAACTTAGCGGTATTGGCCAATAAATCGGAGAAACCGCAGGATGCAGTTAAATTTTATAAGAAGCTGATTGAAGCGGGAAATGCCTCGGCAGAACAATATCTTGAATTTGCAGCACTTTACAGCAAGCTTGGGGAAAGCCAGTTAAACCTGACCACGCTGGAGAATGCGAAAGCTAAATATCCGGAAGATAAGGAAATCTTATTTCAATTGATTCAGGAGTATTCAAAAATCAAGGCTTATGATGCTATTGTGCCGATCATTGATCAGGCCATTGCCATGGAGCCGGAAAATATTGAAATGAACTACTTGGCCGGCTTCGCCAATGAGAATGCAAACAATATTCCTGTCGCTACAACGTTCTACCAAAAAGTATTAGAGTTGGAGCCGAATAATTACGAAGCGAATCTTGCCTTAGGTTTATTATCCTTAAAGGATTTTCTGAAAGACACGGAAAATCATGAAGCACAGTATAATGCACAGAATTATTTACTGAAAGCCAATGAGATTAAACCTTATGAAATAAATGCGCTAAAATCATTAGCTTTATTTTATGAGAAGGCGGAAGATGCGGCACAATTAGATCGGGTAAATTTACTATTGAACCAACTTACAAATTAATAAAACACAAATACACACGATATGAATCTAAGAAAATCCATATTATTCGCCGGGCTTTTATTTACTGCAGGAACCACTGCGGTATATGCTCAGTCGGGTAATGTTAAGAAGGCGAAGACTAATTTTGGTAAGTTTGATGAGTTAAAAGCAGCGAATACCGTAGCTTTAGGAAAAGCAAATTTAACGACCGCACAAGAAGCGATTGATGCTGCTGTAGTGCATGAGAAAACGCAGAATGATCCTGAAGCATGGACCATATATTCTTTAGTATACGCAAATATCGCGAATGTTGATAGTAATGCAGATGCAGCTGTAAAAGCGGCGGAAGGTATTAAAAAAGCAACAGAGCTGGATGCCGATAAGAAGAATGCCGAAAACATTAAAGTGGCCGGACAAACCTTAGGACAGTTCCGCTTTAACCAAGGTGTGGCAGCATGGGATAAACAAGATTACAAAACAGCCTATGATGAATTCACAGGTGCTTTGGATTATCTTCCCGGCGATACCACCCTTACCTACTACTCTGGATTAGCTGCCGTTCAAAACAAAGATTTTGATAAAGCCATCGAGCGTTATAAAGCCTTAGTTCCGGTAAAAGAATACTCGAGCCATAAAGCGGTGGTATTGGATTTACCAAAGCTTTACTTATCGAAAAAAGATACAACTAGCGCCTTGCAAGCTGCTGCAGAAGCTGTAACTGCTTATCCCAACGATAATGACGCAGTAGTACAAAACATCGAGTTGAACTTGATTACAGGTAATGAAGCAAAAATTGTAACTGATATCGAAAATCAATTAGCGAAAGATGCTTCCAACAAAAACCTGCACTACTACCTAGGTTTAGCTTACGGTTCTGCTGGCCAGCCGGATAAGGCGTTGGCATCTTACCAAAAAGCATTGGAAATCGATCCTAATTATTTAGAAGCCAATACAAATGCTGCTGTGGTTATTATGAACAGCGGTCGTGATGAGCTGATCGCCTTAAACGACGATAAAACATTAGCGCCCAAAGATTATAATGCCAAAGTTGCTGCATTGAAACAAAAGATTGGTCGTGCCCTACCTTTCCTTGAGAAATCCGTAGAATTAGACCCTAAAAACGTAGATGCATTACGTAACTTGAAAAACTATTACGATTTTATGCAGGACGAAGCGAAAGCCGCTGAAGTTCAAGCAAAAATCGACGCTAGTAACTAAGTATTAGCGTTTATACCATAAAGAAGGCCGAAGCATATGCTTCGGCCTTCTTTATGGTATACTAATTTATGATTGGGTTCTTATTTTGTAATCTTATTTGTTCGCCTAATGCTTAGCCTAGCGCAACATCTAACATCATCATGACCACGAAGCCTAAGACAAAACCAATAATGGGAACATCGGAATGTTGTTCTTGTTGTGTTTCGGGGATGACCTCTTCAATAACAACGAAGATCATGGCACCCGCAGCAAAGGCCAATGCATAAGGTAGAATCGGTATAAAAAATCCAACCGCCCAGGCGCCAAGTACGGCAAAGATAGGTTCAACGACGGCCGACATCTGTCCGTACTGAAAGCTTTTCCGCCTAGATAAGCCCATCCTTCTTAAAGGCATGGAAACGGCAATTCCCTCGGGAAAGTTTTGCAGGCCTATCCCCATCGCCAATAATACGGCGCCGGCAATACTGGCCTCCGGCACGCCTGTTGCTGCACCGCCAAAAATAACCCCTACCGCTAGCCCCTCCGGGATATTGTGTAAGGCAATGGCAATGGTAAGCAAAGTCGTTCGGTGTAAGGAAGATTTAGGACCTTCTGATTTTAAGAAATTTAAATGCAGATGGGGCATCACCTTATCTAAACCAAAGATAAACAGAGCACCTAAGATAAAGCCAACAGCGGCAGGCATTACTTTACTAAAGCCCTCGCCCTCACTCATCTCGATGGCCGGAGCTAATAAGCTCCAGAAACTGGCGGCAATCATGACGCCGCCGGTAAACCCCAGCATACCATTTAGGAGCTTTTTATTTACATCTTTAAATAAGAAAACGGCAGCAGCACCAAGGGCAGTAACCGCCCAAGTAAATAAACCGGCAAGCAAGGCCGCAACGACGGGATCGAGGGTTTCAAGATACGCTATAAGATTGTCTAACATGGGATCGCATAAATAATCGATTAAAATAAGTATTCTTTTTCAAGAATTAGGGGAATAATGGAATTTATATTTTCTTTAAATGTACATATCATTTTTAATAAAATGGACGATGTAATAACTTGAAAAGATATAGCATGGCTAATCGATTAAAAACGCGGTTGGGAAAGAAAAGTAAGGCCATAGTTTAACATAGACAGCAAAAAGGGCACCCAAATTGGACGCCCTATTTATTAAAAAAGACTTATCTTTTAACTGAGGTGAGCACGAAGCATCCAGGCGGTTTTTTCATGCTTCTCTAAAATGCCAACAAGAAAATCTTCCGTTCCGGCATCTTCATGGTTTTCCGCTAATTTAATATCCTCCCGTAGGCTAATGATCAAGCTTTCAAAATCGGACAATAACTCTTTGATATAGCCTTGACTATCATTTTTCTTATACTTCATTTCGGTAAGCTGGGTGAGTTCCAAAAACTCTTTCATGGTTCCTACAGCGTAATGACCAATCGCACGTACGCGTTCGGCTACTTCGTCAATTAATTCAGCTAACTCATCATAAAGTCCTTCGAAAAATAGGTGTTGCGCATGAAAATCAGGGCCTTCCACATTCCAATGTGCATTGCGGATTTTTATATACAATACATTTTCATCGGCCAATAGGCGGTTTAACACTTGGGCAACGGCTGCTGTATCTTTTTCTTTTATTCCAATAGATGTTTTCATGGTATATATGTTTTTAATATTTGTATTATTCATAGTGACTGGCTTCCTGCAATTTGGCTATTGCCTCTTCGCCAAGACGTAATTGCACGGCAGCTACAAAGCTTTGCAAATGCGATTCCTTTGTGGCACTGGCAATGGGCGCTGTAATGCTTTTATTGGCTAACAACCAGGCTAAAGCGACTGCGGAAGATGAACTGCGGTACGCTGATGCGACCTCGGATAAAGCTCTTACAATGCGCTGACCACGTTCATTCCAATAGCGTTTCTGAATCCCTTCTCCCCTAGCCGATTTATTGAAATCATCGTCGGATAAATATTTCCCACTCAGAAAACCACTGGCAAGCGCATAGTACGGGATAATCGCTAGGTTGTTTTCTAGGGCTAAGGTTTCGTAGTTTTTCTCATATTTCTCGCGGTCGTAAAGGTTGTATTCCGGTTGCAATGACACATATTTCGGCAAGTTCTGCGCCTCCGCAAGATCTAAACTCTCCTTCAAGCGTTCGGCAGAAATATTGGACGCCCCTATATAACGCACTTTCCCCTGTTGTATTAAATCTTCATAAGCCCGCAGGGTTTCTTCGATGGGGGTATTCGCATCATCGTAATGCGTTTGATAAAGATCGATATAATCGGTTTGTAAGCGCTGTAAGGATAAATCAACTTGTTCGCGGATATAATCGCCTTTTGTATTCGGCTTGCTATCGTAGCCAAACCGTCCGCCAACCTTCGTCATCAATACGATATCATCACGCTTGCCACGTGCTTTAAACCAATTTCCGATTATCGTTTCAGACTCTCCCCCCTGATTTCCGGGCACCCAGTGCGAATAATTATTGGCCGTATCGATGGCATTAAATCCTAAGTCTATAAATTGATCTAGGATAGCAAACGATGCGACCTGATCAAGGGTCCATCCAAATACATTTCCTCCGAATATGATAGGTGTAATCTGCAAGTCTGCAGATCCTAACTGACGTTTGTTTTCCATAGCGAGCGCTCTAATTTTGATACGTACAATATACGCATTTTTGAGCTGAACAGCCAGTTTTAGCTGGCATAAATTGTCATAATAATGGGATAAAGTATATACAGGTTAGCATTAATTTGTATTTTTGCCAGGCTATAAAATTCAAGGGCGCATGAGGAAAAAGGCAATGGCATTTCATAATTTTCAACAAGACATCAGTACGATCCAGGTACCGGATGCCTTTACCTTTCCGTTTTGTTATGAACCGCATCCCTTGACTATACTTGCTGCTGAACAGCTGCAGGATTATTTACAAGGACAGCAAGATTTTACGCATAATTTCGGACTGGACCATGCGATGTCGGGACTAGTTATCGGTAAAATGTTTGGGGTTTTAGTGGTTCGTGACCCTGCAGGTCAGTTAGGCTTTATCGCTGCATTTTCAGGGAAATTAGCCGGAACCAATCAGCATGCCTATTTTGTTCCACCTATTTTCGATATGCTAGATCCGTCGGGTTTCTTTCTTCAAGAGGAAGCGGTCATTAATGCCTTGAATAGGGAAATAGATCAACTCGCTGCAAACCCCTTGATTACGGCATTAAAAGCGCAATTGATCGATTTAAAGCAGGCTCAGGAAGAAGAGCTCAGCCAATTAAGGAAGCTTCATAAAGCCAATAAGGCCGATCGGAAGAGACAACGTGAACAAGCCAAGGCCCTTGTTGGGGCTGAAGATTATAGCAGCCTGGAAACGGATTTAATAAAACAGAGTTACCGCGATCAGCATGAGTATGATGTGGCTAAGGAAGCTTGTAAAGCAGAACTAGCCTTGCTAGAGCAAGAACTGGATGAGCTTCTGCAACAGATTGAACAGCGTAAGGAGGAGCGAAAGCTACGATCAGCAGCGTTGCAGCAACAGCTTTTTGATCAGTATCATTTCTTAAATGCCCATGCAGAAAGAAAATCGGTGCTTGACATATTTAATGAGGCACTGCAAATGCTTCCACCTGCCGGCGCTGGGGAATGTGCCGCACCAAAACTGTTGCAGTATGCTTATCAGGAGGGCTTGACCCCTATTTGCATGGCTGAATTTTGGTGGGGAGCCTCTCCTTCTTCCGAAATCCGAAAACACAAACAGTATTACCCGTCCTGTCGTGGAAAATGCGAGCCCATACTGAGCCATATGTTACAGGGCTTGACCGTGGATCCAAATCCAATGTTACAAAATCCGGCAGCAAATAAAACCTTGGAGATAGTGTATGAAGACGATGACATCATCGTATTAAATAAACCGGCGGAGTTTCTTTCGGTTCCGGGCATTCATATTCAAGACAGTGTGCAACATCGGATCAGCCAACAATACCCGGAGATTACTGGTCCTATCATCATCCATCGCTTAGATATGTCGACATCCGGCTTATTGATTGTAGCAAAACATAAGGATGCCCATCAATTTATCCAGGATCAGTTTATCCGTCATACCATCAAAAAACGCTATACTGCCTTATTGGAAGGTATCATTCAAGAAAAGGAAGGCTTCATCGAATTCCCTATGCGGGTTGACTTAGATGATCGCCCTCGGCAAATGCTCTGCTATCAATATGGTAAGCCCGCCCGAACGGCATTTCAGGTGGTTGGCATCGAAGGAAACAGAACGCGGATTCATTACTTTCCCTTAACCGGCAGAACCCATCAACTACGCGTGCATTCTGCCCATATTAAGGGTTTAAACACCCCTATAGTGGGTGATGACTTGTATGGAAGCCGCGCAGATCGGCTCCATCTGCATGCGGGCTATATTGCCTTTATACACCCTAGTACATTAAAAAAGATGGAATTTGAGCTTCCTGATCCGTTTTAATATTTCAGTTCAAATTTCTATCTTGTCGTATTAATAAAGCCTTTCCCCTATGGAAATCCTAAAATTTGTATATCAACATCCCCTGTTTGAAGCGGCGGATTTTGATTTAATCGGCAAAGCCCATCAGCGAATTGAACTGGCGAAGGGTGATTTCCTGCTTAAAAAAGATCAGGTGGCTAATGCCTATTATATTCTCGAGTCGGGATTGGTGCGAACCTACCTGTATGACTATGAAGGCAATGAAATCACCACTGGATTTACAGGCACCCATGAAATTGCTATTGAAGTGGCTTCCCTATTTCAGCGTATCCCCTCGCCTGAGTATATGCAATGTTTAACCGATTGCACATTATGGAAAATTGAATACGATGATTTTCAAGAACTTTTCCACCAGATTCCTGCCATGCGGGAATGGGGGCGCGCGTGGATGGCCTTCGAGCTTTACCTGAGCAAGAAAAGAGCAACAGAGATGATAACAGAGCCGGCAACGCAGCGTTATTTACACCTGATGCAAGAAAAACCACAGATTATTCAACAAGCACCTTTGAAGTATATTGCTTCCTATCTCGGTGTTACGGATACTTCCCTTAGTAGAATCCGTAAGGAAATCATCCAAGGATCTCATTAAAAAAAATGGATAACGATTATTTTGAGGATCTGGATATTGATCCTGCCTATACCAAAGCGCATGAACTCCCTGCAGCACATTACGATTACTGCAGATTTAAGGGGCTAAATTTAGAACAGGCAAACTTGGCGGGTTTCAAGTTTACCGATTGTAGCTTTGTAGACTGCAACCTGAGCCTGGCAAACCTACAAGGATGCAGCTTTCAGGATGTAAAATTCCAGAATTGTAAACTGCTGGGCTTACATTTCGAACAATGCAACGCTTTTAATTTGTCCTTTTCCTTTCAGGATTGCCAATTAAACCACAGTAGTTTTTATCAGCTGAAGCTTAAAAAGACAGGCTGGATAAATTGCAAAATGCAGGAAGTGGATTTTGAAGGTTGTGACCTTAGCCAAGCCGACTTTTCTGGAAGTGATTTAATGCTCTCGAATTTTCAATTCTGCCAATTGGAAAAAGCGGACTTTAGAACGGCCGTAAATTTCAGCATCGATCCGGAGGCTAATAAAATCAAAGGCGCTAAATTTTCTCTATCCGGATTACCAGGTTTGCTGCAAAAATATCAATTGTCCATTCAAGGCTAGTCTATTGCTATGAGTCAGCAGATCGAAGACCATCTCCCCTACATTCAAATCTTACTGCTTGCGATTAAAGAAGAAGATATTTTGGAAGTTTACCTGCGTAAAGCTGCATCTGCTGGATATATGTTAGCTGCGCAGCTCCCGATTCTGACACGTTCGGGTAAGTTAGGCCCTAAACGGCAAGAAGGCGACTTACAGGTACCTGAAGGCTTGTATCGCATCAATCGCTTTAACCCAAAAAGCAAGTACCATTTATCCTTAGGACTTGATTATCCAAATGCTTATGATCAGGAAAAAGGATATACGGGTTCTGATATTTTTATTCATGGCGGAACGGAAACCAAAGGCTGTTTACCCCTCGGTGATGATGGCATTGAATTCCTCTATGGCCTTGCTGAGATAGCTAGGAAGAATGGACAAAAGGCGATACCTGTTTATATATTTCCATTTCGATATAGCAATTGCAATTGGCAACAATTCGCCGCAAGTAGGGATCTCGAAACCCAAACGCATTGGAACTATTTGGCCGATATTTGGCAAGAAGTTCAAGCAGGCATTAACGGTAGCCTTTAATCAAAAAAGCTTGCCCCTTTCGGAGCAAGCTTCATCATTTATTTCAAGATACTAATCAAAATCTCGTAATCCCCGATTAAGGATTTTGTTGGCTTTTCGGATTGGTGGAAATTTCCTCGGAAGGAATTTTCAGCGTCATTAAAGCAACAGGATATGTCATGGAAGGATTCCAGTGTACCTTAGAACCCGAACGATTTACAGGAATGCCCCAACGCTTATTGTTATCCCATTCATGCGATCCTTCTCCCCACAATTCAATACGTGATTGCAACTGCACCATTTGCAAGGCATTTAAGCCGCTCATGCTGGCATAGTTATCACAGGTTAATGTGGAATTGCCGCTGGCTGTACGCGCGGCAAGTAAGGTGTTAAGCGTCGTTTTTGCATTACCATCAGCTCCTGATCTTGCTTGCGCTTCGGCTTTCAACAAATAGAACTCCGCCAAGCGAACCATCGCATAGTCTGCACGACCACGATTAGCAACATTCGCTATGCCTACAGTGCTTCCTAAGCCTACGTTATTCGCAAATTTGGACGCCCAATACGTGGGTACTTCAGAATTACCTCCGTCCATAAAAGACCCTGATCCAGCATAATAAATCGTGGAGAAGGTTGCAGGTCTATCCTTATGGAAATTCAACTTGCGGTAATCTTTATTATCTATTTTATCAAATAGCCTATCATCGATTCGGAAGGTGCCGCCCCAAGGGTTACTTTCTGCAGCAATGCCATTGCCACCATACTGCCAGCCAAAGCCGAATGCAGCCTCAGGATTTTGAGCAAAATTTAAAAATCCGGATGTTTGTGCCAAGAAAATAGGAAGCTCTTTCCCATTTACCGTCGTCGTCCCAGATTGCTTCTGTACATATTGGTTTTCGTTCATTAATGCTAAGGATCCGCTGTTAATTACGCGATCACTGGCATTTATAGCGATGGTATAATACTTACTTGCTGTGGCACCTTCGGCATCTGCAGCCATCAAGGCGGCTTGAGCAATAACATGGTTGGTTAATCCGCGGGTTAAATCCGAGGTATTGTTTGCTTTGAAGCCAATTCCGGCTTCTGCAAATAATTCATCAGCGCGGGTTGCCCAGTGAATAATCGAATCCAGGGTTGCTAATGCAGAAGAACGTTCTTGTACAGGTTGGCTCACGTCAAACTTCGTATAGATGGACATGCCTAATTTTTTAGTCCCAAAATCTTTCTGCGCATATAAATAACCAAAGGCGCGAATTAGGTAAGCACGTCCTAAGTACTCCCGAAGTTTGATACTTTTATTTTGCTGTATTAAGTCTTCAGAAATGATGTTCATAACCTTATTGGCAGAAGTGGTCATCTGAAACGCCCGGTGCCACCAACTTGGGTTCACAGCACTTGTTTCACTTGTAATATCTTGTCCGGTGTAGAAATCGCTGGTTGAAGTTTCCCAATTTCCAGCAACAATATCATTCCCGGTCATCATGCGTAAAGCCAGTTGGCCATTCCAGGTATTATCGGTCATATTGGAAAACCTGAAATTATACCCCCCTCCACGCATTAGCGGCGGCAAAGCATCTGCCATAGCCTTCATGATATTTACAACGGTTGCATCATCTGCGGTTTTTAACAACTCCACTATTTGTTCATTAACTATATCATCTGGTGGAGTTATATCTAGTTTTTTATTACATGCAGTTGTCAGAATTGCGACTGTAATGATTGCTAATAAATATTTCATAATAAAAAAGTTTAAAAAGTTACTTTAAGACCAAATGAACTTGAGCGAATCATAGGGTAAGTATAGGCGCCTACATCCAGACCTCCGACGATGGAGTTTCGTGGATCGATTCCTGCCTTGCTGAATACCCACATATTATCTAAGGATACATATGCCCGTAAGCTGGCCACTTTTACTTTATCCATCCATTTTTGAGGAAGGGTATAACCGACTGTAATATTCTTTACGTTTAAATAGGACGCATCAAATACCGACATGTCTGTATAGGTATTTCCGTTCGATACGCGAGAACCATTCGAATAAACCGTGCTTGCATTTGGCGAGTTCACCATTAACATCGGGTATTTGGCATCTTGATTAGATTCGCTGAAAGTATTTCCTAAAAGGTCTTGAGAAAGCACCTGGTTTCCAATATCCGAGGTATTATAAATGAAATTACCGTATAAATTACTAAAGAATAATCCACCTAATTGATACGCGAAACTCGCCATAAAATCGAAGCTTTTCCAACGTAATGTGGTTCCGAAACCACCAATTAAATCAGGCGTCGCATCTCCAAAATCGTACATGTAGGCTTCCGAATAATCGGTGGTATTTATAAATTCACCGACCTTGGCATTTGGAAATTTCCCTTGGTTAGCTTCTGTCACCAATGCACCGTATAATGGTAAGCCCGTGCTTTTGTCAACGCCCATATATTTTGCAAAAATGGCATTGTAATAATCGCCACCTATCCAACGTCTATAGGCTGCTCCAGCGCCAGAACCTGTATTACCAACAGAACTCCAAGCATCTGCCGTAGCATACCACCATTTCTGATCGTGTGCTGCATCTTGTTGGTTAATCATGGATTCAGGCACTTTCATAATCTTCACTTTATAGTGCCCTGCATTTACGTTGAATGACCAGTTTAATTCAGGTTGTTTTATGATATCAATGTTGAGGTCCAGTTCCAATCCACGGGATTGTAATTCGCCTGTATTTTGCAATAAAGAAGTTTGACCAGTCATCGCATAGGATATCGGCGCATCTAATAACAAATCTGTTGTATTGGTTTGATACCAATCTACTGTGGCATGGATGCGATTCCATAAACTAAAGTCCATTCCGGCATCAATGGTATTTTTCTTTTCCCAGGTGATGGATGTGTTTGGCGCGGCACCTTGAGATAGCGTCCATCCGGATGGTTGATAAGATCCTGGAGTTGTATATCCGGCTGCACCATAGCGCCAAGTTTGGTAGCCTTGATACCGTCCAATTCCATTTTGATTCCCAATAACACCGTAGCTAGCGCGCAATTTTAATTCCGATAGCCAAGAACTTGTCGATTGCATAAACTCCTCCGAGGAAGCGCGCCATGCGCCACCCACGCTCCAAAAAAGACCCCAACGATCTTCATTATAGCGGAATTTGGAAGAGCCATCTTTCCGGATAGATGCTGTAGCAATATATTTATCATCATAAATATAGTTTGCACGCGAAAAATATCCCTCCATGGCTTCTTTTTGAGTGCCAAAGCCTACGCCTGAGAATGTTCCTCCATTATTTAGGAAAATATAATTGCCCGTTCCTGTAAAATTATCAATTAAGGATAGAGAATTCTTGTAGTTCATACTCTCCATTTTCATCCAGCTGAATTCATGACCGATTAAGGCATCAACATGATGCTTACCATAGTCATGTCCCCAGTTAATGGTTTCCTGGGAATTGATGTCCATATATTGCGTATGGTATCGACCAATCATGCCTTGTTCTGCATTCGAAGATTCCCCCCATTTCTTAGGTAAGGAAACATAACGCATATGGTAAGACTGATTCACCGACATCTGCACATTGAATGTAAAATCATTCCAAAACTTCCCTTGTAGATAACCGATGGTAGCAATGTCATTAGACACGTATTCAGATTGTGAATTTTCCATTTGGTATTCTAAATCGTAGCCTGTAGTACGGGTACCGCCAGCTTTTGGTGTAACGACACCTAGCGGCGAATATTGCTGACCTAACAAACGCACAACCTCCGGATTGCCTTGGGCATCATATACCATATTTCCGTTTTCATCCCGTTGGTAAATAGAAGCCAATGGTTTATAGCCATCGGTCCAACGAAACACGTTTTGAACCGCTGCCCCAGGGTTTCTGGAACTAAAACGACCATTTTGCAAACGGGTTGAACGGTTGCTATAGGTTGCATTTACTCCTGCCTTTAACCAGTCTGTAATTTGGGAATTCACGGTAGAACGAATATTATAGCGTTTAAAGTTGGAGTTAGAAATATAGGATGGATCTGACAAATAGCCGGTAGAGATAAAGTAATCTGTTTTATCACCGCCTCCACTTGCCGATACCGTATATTCCTGTCTTAAACGATCTGTATATGCTATTTTACGCCAATCATCCACGTCGTATAATTTAACTGCATCCTTATTGATTTTTCCGGTTGCAGGATCGATCAAATAATTATCTAGCATGGTTGCCGAAGTATTATCGCCCGAACCGGTTGACACATAGGTTGCTCCTGGCACCTTGTAATACATCCAGTTTGATAAGGCATTAGGCCCGGTAAAAATGGATGTACTTCCTGTATAGTTGAATAAATGCTGGCTGGCAAATAAGGCGGCAGCCTCATGGCTCATGTTTGGCTTGCTAAAATTAGTGGTATACTTCTCTGTACTACCATAACGAACGGAGTTATAGATACTTTGCCACATCATTTCGTAGTTGTCCTCTACCCCACGAATGAGCTTCGGTTGGTTATTGGCAAGCATATTCACCCCTACTTTTCCTTCAAAATCAATTTTTGATTGGCCTTTAGCACCTTTTTTAGAGGTGACCATGATAACGCCATTGGCACCACGGGATCCCCATAAGGCGGTTGAAGCCGCATCTTTTAAAATCGTGACAGATTCAATGTCTTTCGGGTTCATGGTAGACAACACATTGAAGCCTGCAGCAATGGGAACCCCATCGATTACGACCAATGCGTTGGAGTTATTCTGGCTGGACGAACCTATCCCACGAATACGGATACCCATATCATAGCCGGGTTGCCCATCGACAGAAGATACCTGAATACCTGGCGCCGCGCCCTCTAAGGCTTTGGTTAAGGTTGAATTGGCTTGGGCCCCCAAGGTTTTAGAATCTACGGTACTAATAGAGCCTGTGAGGTCCTTTTTCTTGGCCGTTCCGTAGGCAATTACCACCACATCTTCAATCTCTTGTTCGCTTTCTTCCAGCGTCATGTTGATTTGAGCATTATTGGTTGTTGTGATTGTAACGGATTTCTTCCCGACCAAGGAGAAGAGGACCTTGCTCCCCACGGGAGCACGAAAGGTAAAAGAGCCGTTGGAACCGGAGGCTGTTCCAATGGTTGTGCCAACGACGGCAACACTTACTCCGGATAACGGATTTCCTTCCGCATCGCGTACAGTCCCTGAATAAGTTAACTCTTGCGCCTGCACAAAGGCCATCGTTAACAAAGGGATAAGGAGCATTAAAAAGAAAGATAGTCTTTTTTTCATAGCTATTGGGTTTGGTTAATAAAGTATAACATAGGTTATATGTCTCTTAAAATTAACCAAGCAAATGCGTAAAAAAATACCTTTATTTTAACGTTTTAGGAATTCTAAAACGCCGTTTTTAACTAAAAACACCAACCAACCAACTGACAATCAAAATCTTAAATTTTCGTTATTCTTAAAAAATACACTTTTCAGAATCATTCCAAACTGTAGTAAGGAAAAACAGAAATACATGCCATAGGTTATTTATTATTGTGCTCTGTGTCCTGCAAGCTGTTTGAATAAAAGCAGTCCACAGCAACAGCGAATATTTTTAGTAACTTTGCCCCTTCATCAACTAATTAATCAGCAGTGTCATTAGATAAATTAAAACTTAGCAAGCGCCTACATGCCAACATGAATGAGTTGGGATATTTTACAGCCAAGGAAACCCAATTAAAAACCTTGTCTCGAATTATCGGTGGCCATAGTGTCATCTGTATTGCGCCCGAAGGTGCCGGAAAAACAACCAGCTATGTGTTAGGCGTATTGATGCGCTTAAAATACAGCCAAGATGAAGCACCTAAAGTTTTAATCTTAGCGCCTAATGAAGAAAGAATTGCTGAAATTGTCGATCGCTTTCTTACGATCAGTAAAAATAAAGACCTCCATATTGTTGGATTGAAAGCCAGTGGCAGTATGGAAGAGGAAATCGAAGGTCTTGTACGTGGGGTTGATATTGTCGTAGCCACACCAAACCGTGCCCGAGCAATTTACCTTAAACTTGGTTTAAACTTAAACCGCATCCAGACCTTTATCATTGATGATGCCGAGGAAATCATAAAGCAAGGCATGCAAACGCCGCTAAAAGAACTGGCGCGAAGCTGTGGGGATGTGCAATACCTCGCATTCAGCACCGTAGAGCATGATAAGCTGCATTATATGATTGATGATTTTATGCCTTTTGCTACGCTTGTGGAAATCGAAGAACTTGGCGAGACTGTAGTCAATACGCATGAGTTAATGTTGTATCAGGTGCCGAATTTTACCACTAAAATCAATTTATTGAATAACCTGATGAGCGATGTTGAGGTATTTGATAAAGTGCTTGTATTTGTGAACAGTAAACTCACTGCGCATAACCTACTGCAAAGGCTGCACGTGAAAAAAGGAGAAGCAGCTATCTACCAACCTTTCTTTCATGAGGATTTAGGTATAGATGATATTCAATACTTCAAACAAGTAACAGAATGCCGGATTCTATTGGTTGCTTATGAAGGATTAGGGGATTTGGACCTCACTGGAATTCCATTTATATTTCACTTTGAAATCCCTGAACATAGAGACTCTTTTGTGAAGCATGTTTTGAAAACAACCGAGGATGAGTCCATCGCCATAACTTTTGCAACCGATATTGAATTACCAGAGGTAAAGAAAATTGAACAAGCCATTGGCAAGAAAATTCCTACCATGCCTCTGCCGGAAGATTTGATCATCTATAAACCTTCGGATAGTCCGAAAGAAAAAGAACAGATCGATGAAAGCCGTGGCGGCGCATTCCATAAAAAGAAAGAAAGCAATAGCAAGACTTATAACTATGGAAGCGGCGAAAAAGCGAAAATGACTAAAAAGAATAAAAGGAGGTTTTAATCCTAAAATCTCCTATTTTGATAAAGAGTATAAGCCCTAAGGGTCAAGATTTTTTAAATTGACAATCCTTAGGGCTTACTGATTATAAGAAGCCGAGGCTCGTTAAATTACAAGAACCGCTTTTTTGTTTGCCTAAAGCCAATTCCTAAGCATAAAACTATTATTCCAGCGATATAAATGGAATCTTTAGAGAATTTACTGAAGGTATAGGTTGGTTGTTGAAAGGTAAATTCTGGAAATTTCTCATATTCCTTAATTCCAAAATCTTTTCTATTCATCATCAAATCATAGATGTAATAGCGTCTCTTGGTCTGATAACTCTCAGCAGAATCTAAATACATTAAATAACTATTTAATTCCGTTGCTGCCACTTGATTAAACGCATACTGCGTAATAAAGATTGGATTAATAGGCCCATAAGCCAGTACTTCGTTAAATTGGTTCTTTTGCCTCTTTATCACATAACCAGCATACATATTTGCTTCCCTATTAATCAACTCCCGTTGTGCATGCATGATATCGGCTGCTCCTGGATTTTTAATAATAGGTACGGGATAAGGATGTTTTAGCCTATAAAATGAATCTAATGCTTGCTGCTGGGTTAACTCATGATGAACATCGGTCTCCCTTCCCCGTCGAAAAGTAGATTTAATCATTTCATCCTCGTTCGGAGGATTTGAAATATTATTGATTGCGGAAGGAACTACCATAACCAGTATAATCCAAATACTACCCAATAACAGTGCATTAAGAGAGCTGCTAGAATTGAAAGAAATTATTAAATAACAAATGGAAAACCAAAACAATATATAAAGGACATTGATTGAAATCCAAACCAACATATTATATAGGTCATCCTGAATGGTTAATCCTGAAATCAAAAATCCGGCTATATTAAAAAATAATACAAGCCCAATGACTAATATAAATTGGAATTCCAATTTATAAATAATCAACTTGCTAATAGGAATTTGAATACGAAGTAAAGTATAAGTCCGAAGATCTTGTTCTCCTGAAATGACATTGTAACTTAAAGCAATGATGAGTAAGGGAATAAGGTAAATGATGATAAAGCTTAAATCAAAATTCCCAGCTTGTAGTTTATTAGGGTTATGCATTTCTTGAATTACACTAGAATGCAAGCTGTTATTGGTATTTACATCATGATAATAAGGATATGTGTCCTTTTGACCAATAGAAAGGGCTGAAAATTCGGATGGTTTATAGACGACAAATTTCCGCATTATAACATCTGCAGCCATTGGACGGTATTGGAAATTCTGCTTTCTAATTTCAGAACTCGTATCTATCTTCAGCACAAATTTGCGTGCAATGGAATCATTGATTGCCAATTTTTCTTCTATACCTTGAACGATGGTTTGTTGCCTTTCTCTAAAATGCTGTCCATATAGAATGGCATAAAATGCTAAGGCAATTAAAATTAAAAAGCTAATCAATAATTGTTTATTACGCATTAACAATAAGAATTGGTAATGCCAGATCATTAATCGCGTACTCATATCTTCTTTATAAATAGGGTTCCAGAAATAAGTAAACCTAGGAGTATGACACTCCATAGGCCAATTGATGTTAACTCTAATTTTCGTCTTGCAATACTCCATGCTATACTTGGACTTTGATAGCTAAAATCTGGAATTCGATGGAAATAGTCTTTACTAACATCTTCATGCTCTCCATAGGCATCTTGGTGATTCAGTTCTGCTACTAATTTTCGTCGGTACTTCTCCCCTTGTTCCAAGAATAGAAAATGATGCTCTACATCGCTGGCACAAATTGCCATGGATAAATTTTTTATCGCTTGAAAAGGGTTTAACAAACTTGAGAAAGTGGCAATAGAGTTTTGCAATCGAATAGTATCCTTATAACCTCCGAAAGCATGATCATAGATTACATTTCTATATGTTTCATCTGCTTGCATTAAGACTCCGCTCGACCGAAACGGAAGATCCTTTAAGTCAGTTACGTGATAAGCTTTCATTAATGAATCTCGAAAATGCTGTTTGTACTCCTCAATTGGAGGCAGGTTGTCAATTCCTGTTTTTGATGCTTCAACCATGGATTTATTGAAAGATTGCTTCGATTGAAGCGGCGCATATTGAGCACCAAAATTAGCTGTTGCCTTAGGCATGATAATAGAAAAAACAAACCAAAGCGCCAGTAAAGTCACTAACAATGCAGACGATGAATTATATACTGCCGATAGAAAGACCGTAATTGATGCAATGATAAAATAGTAAAGAAAATAAATAAGAATCATGAACAGCAATCGATATAGGATCTGATCCCAAGCATAGGTGCCAATTTCCATCTTTACCAATAAAGCATAAATCAGCACGGATATAATCAAGAAAAATAAATAGATCATGGTATAAGTCAAAACCTTCCCTAATATTAAGGTTCGAAGACTGACGCCTTGACTGAGCAAAAGCTTCAGAGTTCCATTTTCACGATCATTAATGACACTTCGATAACTACTAAAAATGATGAGGAGCGGAAAAATCACTTGTAATAGGAGTCCGAAGGAAAGCTCGCCAAACCTGATCAGTGAAGATTGGCCTGATGCCGGCACAAATACAGGATCATTTTGTTGGTGTGCTTCCAATCGTATCGTCGTACCGGTATAAGGTTCTACCCCTGGGTCAACAAAACTTAATAGCGAACTTGGTTTCACAACAATATAACCATAGTGTGCTGCCATATGCGCATTCACTTCACCTTGATTTAAAAATAACTTTCTCTGTTTACTCGCAGCTTGCTCACGTTGCTGCTTTACATATTGGTACTTTTTATACCCTACGAAAATGGTATACAGACTCAATACCAATACGAAACCAAACAGAATGGCAAATGCTCGATCTCTTCGCAGCAGTAACCATTCATACCGTATAATATTCCAATATTTGTTCATATTTATAGGCTTTAAATGGTTTCTAAATATAATTTCTGTAATTGATTTGGATTGATATCACTGTTTTGTAAGGAGTGGATAAGCTGACCATCTTTCATAATACCTATATGCGTTCCGATGTTTACCGCATTAAATATATCATGAGTAGCCATCAACACCGCCTTTCCTTGTTCTCCTAAGCGTAATACGATCTTCGAAAACTCATCTGTTGCTTTTGGATCCAATCCGCTTGTAGGTTCATCCATAAAAATAAGTTTGGCATTTTTTGCTAAGGCGATAGCGATTCCAACTTTCTGACGCATCCCTTTTGAATAGCCTCCTACCCTTTTTGCATGAGCTTCTTTTTGAAGGTTTGCCTCCGATAAAAAGCTTTCCAATTGGCTATTAGCGTATTTAAAACCAGCCAATCGACTAAAAAAATCAAGGTTTTCCAGCCCGGTTAAATTGCCATATAACATCACGACTTCTGGAATATAAGCGACTTTACTACTAACAGAACTACTTTTATCATTAACCTGTTCGCCATCGATTTTAATATAACCTGAAGTTGGAGGAATAAACCCCAAGCAGAGGTTGATAGTCGTAGTTTTACCGGCTCCATTTTGACCGAGTAAGCAAAACACTTCACCAGGATTAACAATTAAATTTAGATTTTTTAGGGAATGGAAGTCCCCATACTTTTTATTCAAGTCTACGATTTGTAACATCTTTAATAATTTGAAATGTGTGAAATAAACTAAGCCGTCTAGGGGTTATTAGGCATGCTAGGATTCTCTAGCATGACCCTATCCGGAAACCGCAGTACCATACGTTCTGGACGTAAGGTATATTCTGATTTAACTTCTCCGGATGCATCGTATAGTTGATGCTTGTATGTTATATTTTGAAAAAGAGGGTCTGTTGAAAGTCGCCGCATATCCAACCATCTATAACCTAAAACAGCAAATTCACGAATACGCTCATCGATAATAAACCTTATGAGTTCATCTTTTTGTGTAATCGATACAGTAGCACTATTTGCCGGCATTCTTTTTTTACGTAAGGTTTCAAGATCCTGGATTGCTCCTGCAATATCATTTGTTCTAGCCTTGGCTTCCGCTCTTAGGAGGTATATATCTGGTAGAATCAGGCCGAATTGCCCTTGCGAAGGGCCGTTTCTCCGTTTAATACCCGGTAATAATGCAGTACCGCCGTTCGCAAAACTTGAAAAGAAAAACAAGCGCCTATCATCCGAATTGTATAGCGAAAAGGTTCTTGGGCCTACTAATAAATAATTAAATGAGCCCGTAAATCCATTAGAAAACTGTTTTACTAGTAAATTCTCTGTATTTATCCAGCCTGCTGGCATTCCTGAAATAATTGTATTCGGATTAGAGATCCACCCACCACCTGGAGCTGTTGTGATATTATAATCTATCAATTCGGTGGCAAAATTGGTTGGTAAATCAGACAAAGCATCGTTAAAAGCGGTAATTGCAAGATCATATTTACCCATAAAAACGTATAATTTCCCTAGTAATCCCTTTGCGGCAGCTCTTGATAAGCGTGCGCGAACTACTGGATTTTTGGGAATTAACGGAATAGACTCTTGCAATTCCTTCAGCATAAAATCATAATTCTCCTGAACTGAAGGCCGGGTAAAGGAGCTTGTGGTCACATCGGATGTTGTTACTATCGGAAAGCCTAGGTCTTGTCCAGCAGTAGCAGCTAGATAGGGTTTACTATAATAATTAACAAGCATAAAATTACTCCAAACCCGATTTGCCCTAGCTTCGGCCTGCAAAGCCTCTCTATCTGCTTTTGTACCATCTTGCACATCGAGTACCTCATTGGCTATCTTATTATAAGTATATAGCTGCAGCATGAGCACGGCTAATTCTCTTGAATTTTCATTGGGCTCATAAATAACATCTTCCCAACGAAATAATCGCTGCGTACGAATATCTGCTGATGCTGCATACGGTTCCAACATAATTACTTCATCCCCCATTGGGACATTTGTATTCACATCTGTGTTTAATACATTCAAATTATTGAATAGGAGATCATAATCCTTGAAACTACGAGAAATCAATTTCCCCCTCGGCTCTATTTCTAGAAAGGATTTACTGCAAGAAAGAAATGATAACATGACCAGCAGTAGCAATCCTATCTTTGTTATATTTTTGAAACTATTCATGATAGTTTAGATTTAACGTAAAACCATTAAGAATTAAAAACGGAAATCGAGACCAAAAGACAGGGTTCCTTGATTGATTGGAACCGACCTTGTCCCTCCATCTGTATGTCCATTTCCCCAAAACTCTGGATCAATGTTTTCCTTGTTAGCTTTCCATAGCATTAGATTAGACCACTGTGCTCGAACTCTTAAATCTTTCATATACATCTTTTGCACAAGTTGATTTGGCAACCGATAGGCTAAGGAAATATCACGGATTTTAATAAATGAGGCTGAAAGCACATTGATATCAGCCAATTTATAGTAATTCACATCTCTTCGAGAGCTATTAATAGCAGATGTTTCCACATAGGATGGAATATTTGTATGTTGCTCATCCCCTGCTGATTTCCAACGATCTACAAATTCATGGTGAACATTTCCTGAATGAAAATACCCTTGCCCGTCATAGGAAAACAATCGTCCTCCAGCCCATAATTGGTTTACATCTTTCCGCATCACATGGCCAAGATTAAAAATGCCGTTCACTGAAAAAGAAAGATTTTTGAAGGACAGAAGGTGCTGGAACCCCCCACTCCATGGTGGTTGTGTGGTTCCCATAAATAAGATATCTTCAGGCATCGTAATGTTTCTGGTTTTCGATTTTTCACCCGAAGCAAGCATGACTTGCGGATCTCCTAAATCATCTAAACCTGCATATTGATAAGCGAAAAGTGCATAAGATGGATAATCAATATAATACTGTTGGGTAACAAGGCTATTGCCATTTGCTATTGGACTAGTTAGATTTAAATCAGTTATTTTATTATTATTATATGCAGCATTAAGTCCTAGACTCCAATACCAATCTTTCGTTTCCAATAACGAAGCTCCTAATGATAATTCTACGCCTTGATTTCGCATACTCCCAAAGTTTCCAGGTATATTGGCAAATCCAGTGAATGCATTTACTGGCATCATACCAATAAGATTTTCTGTATGCTTCTGATAATAATCCAATGATCCAAACAACTTACTTTGGAAAAACTTAAAATCCATTCCGATATTGCTTATCCGCGTAGATTCCCAATTTAGTTTAGTATTACCTGGTGTACCGATGGTAAGTCCGTCACCTCCTGGAAATACAGTATTCCTGCTTGCAATTAAAATATCATAGGAAGCCGCTGTACCTATATTCGGTGAATTTCCTGCCAGACCATAGGTTGCACGTAAAAACAATTGGTTAACCCAAGGTACTTCTTTCAAAAAGGCTTCACTGCCAACATTCCATGCAACACCTAAACTCCAAACAGGCTTATTCTGCGCCGAACGATCCTTACCAAACAAGTTTGACTCATCAATCCTGAAACTAGCATTCAAGGTATACCTTCTGCTATAGGTATATGAAGCATTTGCATAGTAGGATAAGAACCGATAAATATCTTCTGTTTCATTAAATAAATCTGCGACCAACGTACTTCTACTAAAAGAATTTGGCATCACCGGATTACTTACCCCATTTCCTGCTGAAGAGAGACTTTTATAGTCAATCACGGCATAGGTCATAAGTTTCTCATTATAGCCACGAACCACATTCGATGAAGACCATGTCGACTGTTGTTGACTTTCCATCCCAACAAGTCCATTGATTTCATGTTTTCTATTGTCCCAATCTTGATTCAATACCAATTGATTTCGAAAAGTCCAGTGGTTTTCTTTCATATTGAAGGTTGTCCGTTTCGCTCCAGTATTTGGTAAGTAATAGGTCGGAGCACCGCCAGGTGTGCTAGCTGCTACCGTAAAATTAACTACTTCTGCACGTGTGGTATAAGCCTCTTGATCTTGCATTGTAACCACTTCTTGTCCACTTCTTAGCAATCCATAGGTGCTTTCAAAATTTAACCCTTTAATGATTTTCAGCTTTATCCCAGCATTTAATCGTGCATACAGCCTTTCTTGATTGACCCTTGTTTTATCGAAATCATATAATGGATTAAAATCAAGACTAATGCGGCTTTTATCTTGATATAAATTCTGTAAAGAATCAGAACGCATTAGCCAGGACATAGACAAGTCCTCTCCTGCTGAATTTCTAAATAGCGCATAAGGTATAAATCTATTGTCAGGGGTATATGGATTCATCCTGTTCACATTATTACTATTTAAATCCGAAATAAGATGAACCTTTAACCGATCTTTCCAATTGAAATCTTGCCTGATATTTAATTTATAATTCTGATTCTTATTTTTCGGCGTAGCATCTTTTTGGTTCGCATAAGTTAATGAAGCGTAAATTCCATAATTCTTCCATCCCCCTCTTCCTGATAAGGTTTGATTGGAAACAACAGCATCTCTATACCATAAATCCCGCATCTGACCTCTGTTATCTAATCCAGAAAGGCTATCCAACTGCTGGCGCATTTTACTTTCAGTAATTACCCCTCTATATTGGTTATACATAATTACTTCGTGTGGAGCTAACATTCCAACGGGTCTTGATGCCAAGTTATTCCAGTTGTTAAGCACAGGATTAAAAATCTCTTCTGCCGCACGAATATATTCCGCAGCATTCAATACAGGATAATAATCAATTATGGGCTTACCTTGTAATTGTACATATGCATTATAATTGAGGGAAAAAGCTTCATTCGGTTTGCCAGTTTTGGTTGTAAGTACAATAACCCCATTTGCACCACGGGCTCCCCAAATGGATGCAGCTGTTGCATCCTTCAGCACATTGATATCTTCGATATCGTTGGCATTTAAATCCTCAATGTTTTCGAAAGGAACACCATCTACAATATATAATGGTGCTCTACGTGCATTTAGGGAAGAAAGTCCACGAATTAACAAAGGATTGGAGCTGGCAGCCGGAGAATGATTAATTGTCAATCCTGGAATCAGTCCATCCAATCGATGTAAAACATTTGTTGAAAATGTACGATCTTGAAAAACAGCCATATTTGGCTTCGAAAAAGAGCCAGCGCTACGCTCTCTATTAATGGTTTGATAACCCGTATTAATTAAAACAGAAACTTCGTTTAAGGATGAAACCGCTGTTTCCAAAACAATGGTTCCCAACGTTTGGGATGCTAAGATTTCTTTACTAGCATAGCCTACATGGGAGATATCGATGTAATCACCTTTGTATACATCTGATAGGAAAAAATAACCACTTCGATTTGTGCTAGTGGCCATAACTTTTCCTTTAATTCGAATGGTAACTCCTTCCAACGGCTTTCCTTGTTGGTCTACAATACGTCCAGATACAGAATCTTGCTGCCGTTCAGGAAGTCCTGAATTCGACATAGCAATCTGCCTTACATTTGTACTAGGCAAAGCCTTCGAACGTTTTATAACAATGGTATTGCCATCAATCGTATAGCTTAAATTTTGAGGTGATAAATATCGTGACAGAGCTTCTTTTAAATCAATAGCCCCCTCCTCTACTGTCAATAAAGAGCGTGATTGCTGCAGGTCCTTCAGTTTATAAAAAACTGTATAAGGCGTTTGACCTTCGATTTCAGCGAAAAATGTCTTCCAGGTAATTTCTCCCTTCCTCAGGTTGATTTTTTGGGCATAACCATCTTTTGCTGTCACATGTAGAAAAAACACAGATAAAATGAATATTGTTAATTTCATAATCCTGAGTATTAGGATAAGTTGACTTGGTATAACGCAATTTCGCCGTATACAGCAAGCCATTGGTTGTTTCATAATTTTCATGGTTTTAACAGACTTACAACCTAAGTTGCTCAGAAAAATCCTTGTTCAACACTTGGATTTTACCTAAGTTTGTTAGGTTTCAATAAAAACTGGTTACTGGTTTTTTATTAAACTACTTTGGTACTGGGGATGCTACGAACATTTCCGGTACTTTTTTTTGTAGGATAAAATCATGGAAATAAATTAATCTGTATTATTTCATAACGATTATCCTCCTTTCTTTGTTATTTCCCCCTTCAATTTTGAATTTTATATCTCCGGTAAGTTCTATTTTTCTTAATACATCTTGAATGTTTGCTGTCCTAGGAAAACTTCCGCCAAACCGTTCTTGTTGATTTACGTCTGACAAGAAATGAACATCAACATTATACCATCTACTAATTTTGCGCATGATCATGTGCAAAGGTTCATCATCAAAGTCGAACGTGCTGTTTTTCCAACCCATTTCATGAACCGTATTCACGTCACGAATTAGGATTTCACCTTCTTTGGATTTTATGACTGCTTGCCTTCCTGGACTTAATCGTTTCTTCCCCTGAAAGCCTATTGCAGCAACATCTACAAGCCCTTCTATCAATGTTGTTTTAGAGATTTCTTCATCGCTGTAAGAAAAAACATTAAAGGAAGTTCCTACAACTTCAATCTTTTGAGACGAAGTATGGATGATAAATGGAACTTTTTGACCATCCTTATCCTTTAAAGGTTTTACTTCAAAAAAAGCTTCACCTGATAAAAAGATTTCCCTTTTTTGTTGGTTTATTTTGGATGAATAAGTTATTTCACTAGCAGCATTTAACCAAACTTTGGTTCCATCAGACAATTCCAACTGATAAATTCCGCCACGCGGTGTGGATAACTTTAAAAGATGATTTTCTCTGTTTTTATCTAAATTAGGATCTGACGAGGTCGTAAGAAATTGCCCATCAGCATAAGTGATATCCTCTCCCATTTTTATACCATCATGTTCCGAGCTTAATTGAAGTGTTTTCCCATCTGACAGGGTAAGGGTGGCTTGAGGACTAGCAGCCTTTATCCCACTATTTTCCCATGAAATTTCTATAAAATCCTTGTCCTTATCTTGCCAAATCGTCTCCTTGGCAAACCATAGGCCAGTCAGGCCAATCAATAGGATGGCTGCCGCATAAGGAAGCATCCTTTTAAGTGGAGAAATCTGTTTAATAGGAAATAATTTATCATGGATAAGCTGTAACTCTTGCTGCAATTCTTTTTCAGGTAAGTCCAGCTCTCTTAAATTGGAATAAAGCAACCAATCTTCAAGCAACTTAATCTCTTCGTCAGAAGAAAGACCAGCTTGCCAATTTTCAATTATCTGTTTCGCTTGTTTCTGCGTCATGGATTGTCATTCGGGTTTATTACCTATATGACAACTTAAAAAACGCTAGGGGTTAAAAGAAAAGTAAAAAAAATAATCCACCCAACTTTTGTTTGAGAATTTTGAGCGCATGGTGCATATGGCTTTTAACCGTTTCCTCAGATACCTGCATCTTTTCAGCAATATCTTTACGGCTATAACCAGTCTTTCGACTGAGTTCGAAAACTTGCCGCATTTTCACAGGTAAAGCGGCTACTTCACGTTCTATTAATTCATTCAATTCATGGAATCGCAGTAAATGATCTGCATTATCCTCTGTCGAATCTAAAAATTGTTGGAAACTATCAATATAGCGTGCTGAGACTTTTTGATGTTTTATTCTATTGAGAATTTTATTCCGTACAACAGTGTACATAAATGGTAAAATCCCTTTATTTATCAACAAGGTATCTCGCCTTTCCCATAAAAATAAAAATACTTCATGCACAATATCCTGTGCCTCCTGCCTTTCCTCTGTTCTACGATAAGTAAAAGAATAAACAAGTGCAGCATATCGGTTATAAATCTCCGTATAGGCAAGCTTATTACTTGCTTGTAATAAACCAATTAATTCATCCTCCGTTAATTCACTGTATCTCACATTCTTATGCTTATGTTAACCTAATGTAATCAATTAACGATATAAAACAATATGATTAAATCAATTAAAATTAAAATAACTTAAAACCAAATTATATTTACTAATAAAAAATAAAGAAATTGTTATAACTGTTTTTTATTAAATTTGAATATGGGAAACTGATGTAACAAATCGACTATGTGCATCATAGGTGCTTATTTCGCCGAAGCTTTTATTACCTACTTTCTTTTTATACTAAATATAAACTATTGCAATGAGCAAAATTATTGTGGACTGCGCCATCTCTCTGGACGGATATTGTGCAGGAACCAATAGAGGCCCAAACAATCCTATGGGGGGTGTATTTGGAAAAATACATGGCTGGATGCTTACGCAAAAAGCATTCTGGGATTACCTAAATATTGAAACAACGGAAACAGATGGCCCCGAAGGTGAGCTTATTCTTCATACCAACAACCGAACCGGTGCTTTTATTATGGGCAAGCGGATGTTTGAGGAGGGAGAAGTCAGTTGGCCAACAAATATGTATAAAACAGACGTTTTTGTGCTGACCCATGAAATTAGAGCCCCGTGGAAACAAGAAGGCAACACCACCTTCTACTTTATAAATGACGGCATTGAAAGTGCGTTAGAAAAAGCAAAACTAGCAGCACAAGGCAAGGATATTCGTATCTTTGGAGGAGCCAACGTAGTGCAACAGTTCTTAAATGCCGGGTTAGTCGATGAGTTGTTCGTCCATATTGCACCTGTATTTATAGAAAATGGCATCCGATTATTTGACAGCATAGATCCAAACGTGTATACCTTAGAAATTATGGAAGTAATCCCTTCTGAACTAACAACGCATATTCGATATACCTTAAACAAAAACAAAAATACATCTACAAGACTCTGATGAGTAATATTATTTTTGATAGTGCCATATCCTTGGATGGCTATTTCGCGGGCATCAATAGAAGCCCTCTGAATCCAATGGGCGGTGTTTCGGAGAAGATCCACAGCTGGATGTTTCAACAAAAAGCTTTTTGGGATTACCTAGGTGTTGAAAATAACAAAAACGATGGTCCTGATGGAGCGCTAATCCGGGAAACCATTGACCGCACCGGTGCCTATATTATGGGAAAACGCATGTTCGAAGAAGGTGAGCTTGCCTGGCCTGAAGATTTATACAAAGCTGATGTCTTTGTACTGACCCATGAAAAAAGAAAACCCTGGAAACAACATGGCTCCACCACTTTTTATTTTATTAATGATGGTGTAGAAAGTGCCTTGGAAAAAGCCAAACAATCTGCCGAAGGAAAAGATATCCGAATCCAAGGTGGCGCCAATACGATACAGCAGTTCTTAAACGCCGGATTGGTGGATGAGTTTTTTATCCATATTGCGCCCGTGTTTTTAGGAAAAGGAATTCGACTCTTTGAAGGAATAGATCATTCCTTGTATACCTTGAAAATTCTGGAAGTAATCCCCTCGGAACTCACAACGCATATCAGGTATGAGCTGCTGAAGCGGTAAAGGGATTAATTCCTTCCAGAATTAAATTGGAAGGGCTTGATTGTTAAAATTTGCAGTACTTACTTTTGATTTTGAACTATAGTTACTTTCCTATTTGCATTACCCACAGATGCAGAAAAAGTAAAAGTTCTAACGACACCTTCTTTATTTTCTTTCAGCGAAATTTTAATACGCCTTTCATCTAATTTTTCTACGGTAAACCAAACACTTTCATATTTATAGACTTCACCTAGCGGGCTATCAGCAGATGGCTTTGCATCCCTCCTATAGCATGTAAGTTTATTGTTTTTTTCTAAATCATAGTCTTCAAAACCATCAACTGTAATTCTTTCAAACCACCAACGTTGATCATTCTTCGAAATCAAAACAGTGTCTTTAACTGCGGTGCTAAATATATGCGGACCTGCATCAAAATCCGGAGGAGTAGCTAAACCATCAAGTTTTTTGCAGGAGCTACTAAACAGGAGAATGATGCATGTAAAAAAGATGGAATAATTAAATCTATTCATGCTATTTGCTAATTAATTTATTTTTCACAAATGTATTTGTATTAATTAGTGATAGTTAAAATAGAAAGAAGTATTTTTAATGGCTTGGCTATTATTTATGCAGTATTTAGGGCTTAGAATAAAACGGAAATAAATTTGAGGGAATTGTTTTAGACTTATTAGCTTAATAAGAAAAGCACAGTGCAATATGCTTTAGAATGCATAATTATGACTTTTAAATAATAAGTTTATTTATTCATTTCGATACAAAAAGTATTCAATACTGATTATCAGTTGTTTATTTTAAAATAAATACAAATAATAGTCAAAATTATGATATTTTATTGTCTGGAAAGTCGTCCTCTTTAATATGTCATTTGAATATACTGTTTATGTTTACTCTTTATAGTCAGTAGGACGACAACCTGGACGTACCCAAACATGCGCATCACTTTCAAGTTTTAAATGGTTATTTAAGTTCTCTGACTCTGTGTTATCATTACTAAAAATCATTACAATTTTATCAGTTTTACTTGGATGATTATTTATATAATTATAAAAATTAGCAATATCTGAAACTAATTTACTTTCTTTATCTTGTCTATTTAAAAAACTCTTAAATTCCCCATTCATAAATATCTGACTCAAAAATGGCTCTCCCACATGCAAATAATACTCAGCTCTTCCTTTGGTAGGCCCTTGACTATAATATGGTCTTATAAAGTGACTTAAATACTCGATTGGATTTACTTCAATATATTCTAGAAAAGTTTTAATTGCTTCATCACTAATTATAACTTTTCTTTCAGGTAATTCCATCGCATTTACACAACAATAAAATACATTAATAATTGATTTATAATCTGCATTCTTATTTATCAATTTACGCAGGCAATCTTCATTAAAACTTAAAAGAGCATTCTTTAAATAACTTTTTAAATGAACCCCATTTAATTCTTCGATATTGTCTTCTAAGTTTAAAATAAAACGTTGATTAAATGATGTAATGTTGTCATAATTTGGATTACTATTTTTACGTAATAATTTAATAAAACTTTCAATCCTCTCCTCAGAATTAAACAAGTCCCCTTTAACTTTGTAAATAGTTTTGAATAGATATTGTTGAATTGTTACAAAATCTCTATCATTTACATTATTAATCAAATAGATAAGGATTTCTAACAACCTAATATACTTATCATTATAAGTATTAATACCCTGTAACTCCAATTTCTCTAGAAATTCAATTACTTTTCTCTCTTTAATATATTTATCTAATAATTCCTTATTCATACTATATTATTCAAATAAACTATCGATTTCGTTTTGTGTAATACCCACACTTCTAAATTCAATATAATTTAAAAAATTTTGAGGATTAACTATTGTATTGATATGATTAAAATCACCAAAATCAGGTTCAGTAAATAGAGCTTCTAACAATTCTCTTAAATCATGTTTATATATATTATGCCTTATTGAAAAACAATCCTTATTACTTTTTTCATTCTCAGATTCACACATATTAAGCACTAGTTTAGAAACAAGTCCCTCCATTTCTATTTCAAAAAAATCTTGGCTAACAAAAATCCTTTTATATACTTCAATATCTATGTATTTTATTATTTCCAAAATCAAAAGATCTGGCAAATAAACAATCGAATTTGTATAAGTGTAAATACTCATCAAACTATTTGAAAAACGAATCAGATCTCGCTTGTTTTTTATAATCTTAGTAAGATTTTTACTAACAATATAATACTTTAAACTATTACCGGATCTAGTTGTGACACCAAAATGATTTACTGTAAATATCAATCGATCTAACTGATCCTTTAAGTTATTTTCATCAATCTCTGTAATATTAATTTTATCAGTAAAGTTCTTCCATAAATATTCAAAAATCATTTTTTGAATATAAAGTTTAGAAATGGGAGGAAGAGCCAACTCAACATCAAATATTTTCTTAATATATTCCTCGGGTTTATAAATCCTATTAACCTTTAAGGAATTTAACACATAAGATTTATCAAAAGGTACTATAAACATACAATTAGAAAAACCTGCGGAATTTCGGATAACTTGCAATGCATTTATAACTTCCTTATTATCTAACCTGTCTAAATCATCTATAATAATAACGATTCTTCTACCAAGTCTTTGAACTAAATCATTTATGTTATCGTAAAATTCCTTATTAGATCTGTCTCCGACCCAGGAAGCAGGTAAGTATTTGGTGATATTAAAAATACCATCAATACTCGATAAACTTCTTGCGTAGTTTCTTATCAAAGAACCTGTATGTATATACTTTGATATACCTTCATCCAATGTCTGAAAAAAATCAAATGTAAAATTAGATGATGTTGAATGCCATGGATTAAATTCTATAACAATGGTATTACTATCTTTTTCAAGATCATTTTTTAAAAAATTAAGAAATGAAGATTTTCCTTCACCCCAACTATTTACAATCGCTATGTTAACCGATTTATATTGGTTAACATGATTTTCAGCAATATGCTTGAGTAATTTGGCATAAAAGTCTCTTCTTTCATATTCATCGTCTTCTTTATTTTTAAGTGGAATATCTGCAACGATATTATCCTCATAATTTACTTTATAATCTCGTTTAAATAAAGAATGGATTAAAAATAACAAAAGAAATATCGAAAATCCTACAACTGGAACATCAAGAATTTTCAACACCTCTCTATGATCATCCCAAACTGAAAAATAATCATACCCAGCAAATCCAAAACCAATTCTATAATACCAATAGAAAAAAAGTAATCCTAATCCAAAAATTATAAGATTCAGATTTAGATGATAATTATTCTTAACAATTTCTTTCCATTTTTTTAAATAAAAGAAACTTAATAAGACAGATATCAACAAAAACAGAATTTGTAGTAAACTACTTTTTCTAAAATCAACAAAGACTTTACCGACTATATATTCATTAAATAGACTACTTAAAGGTGTTACAAACCATAAAAATGTAAACAAAAAAACAAACAAAAAACCTTCAATACAATTACTAATTGAAAATTCACGAAATTCATAGTTACGTCTTAATTCTCTTATTCCGATAAATAATAAAATAAATATAAGACCATAGTTTATAAATAGAAGGATTACCTTACCTAAATATTCTGTATCCATACTACCTCCCTATTGCTCTTTGTGTACTCGATTTAAAATCCTGTTTAAAATGATCATCTAACCATTGCTTTGCAAAGTCCAATTGTACCTTACGCATTTGAAGAGCAACTTGGTCTAAGATCTTATTGTAGGCAATATCACGCGTGTAGTTATCATGATTATTTAGGTATTTAGACTCATAGTCTGGATGCTGTTGTATCTTCTCTAGAAAAGTTTGAAAGAACAAGCGTTTATCATCAGGCGTAGCATCCCAATTCGCAAACCAACGTTCATTAAATTCTCGAATTATACTATCCAACTCAGCTTTCTCTCCTGGATCATGTGCGCCTCGTGGATTCGCATTATTCGGATCCAATTCGGATTCGCTATCGTCCAAACTCAATTTCTCATTCAATCTCACACGCTCAATACCATAGGTAGACAAATCAACAGACTCCAACAGCTCATCTAATAAATCTTCCTCACGTTGCTTCACTTTCATCTTCGGAATTAGGAATTTCAAAAACCAGAATAGTTTTTCCCAATTCATGTTCTCAAAAGTGATAATAGCCGCCAACTGACCATAAACCTTTACAAAATGTTTGGCCTTTATTTTAAGATCAGCTTTTTCTTCTTCATTTAGTTCTAAATCATTATTAAATCGTTGTGCTGAATAATCAATTATAGGACTTAATTCATCTGCAGATACACCTTTAAAAAATTTGGTATTGAATTCCTCAACTTCTCCCCATTCGTAAACGGCTGATTCGTCTAAAGCATCTTTTAGATCATGCAACACATTTACATCGGTTTCAGAACTTAAAGATGTAGATGTATAAAATGGATCAAATGATGACTTAATATCTGCGCTATCGTTAAAGAAATCTAATACGAATAAATTTTCTGTTTTTTTGCCCAGTTTCGGAGCTGATCGATTTAATCGAGATAAGGCTTGTACACACAGAACACCCTGTAATTTCTTATCCACGTACATTGTGGTTAATTTAGGTTGGTCAAATCCTGTTAAAAATTTATTCGCAACGACCAAAATTCGATAATCATTTTTATCAAATTCATCCTTAGTCTCTGAATCAGGGAAACCATTCATTATAGCTTCTGTATACTCAATTCCATCAACCGATTTTGCTCCTGAAAAAGCAATAATAATTTTAAATGGCGAACCTTTTTCTCTAAGCAGCTCATTCAATGTTTTATAATAACGGATAGCTGATTCGATACTTTGGGTGACGACCATAGCCTTCGCCTTATTATCCAAGGTCTTCTTATAAAACACATGTTGCATGAAATGATCCAGCATAATTTCAGCTTTGGCTCGTATCGTACGCGGATCCTTCTCAACAAAACCTTTCAACTTGCTTTGTGCTTTCTTGGTATTAAATTCTGGATTATCCTCAATAGACTTGTGTAATTGATAATAGCTTTTGTACGTCGTATAATTAGAAATTACATCTAAGATAAATCCCTCTTCAATAGCTTGCTTCATCGAATACAAATGAAAAGGCTTATAAGATTTATCCATTTGTTTGGCACCAAATCGCTCTAATGTAGAATTTTTAGGGGTAGCGGTAAATGCAAAATAAGATGCATTCTTACGCATTTTGCGTGCCTGCATGGCACGAACGATTAGATCCTGTGCATCTACTTCTCCTTCTTCATTCGCTTCCATCGTACCCAGCACCTGGTTCATCTTATCTGCAGCAGAACCTCCTTGACTTGAATGTGCCTCATCGATAATAACACCAAATCGCTTATCATTCATGGAATCTATACCATCCAAGACATGTGGAAACTTCTGAATCGTCGTGATAATAATGCGCTTTCCAGATTCTAAGGCTTGTTTCAAGTCAGAAGACGAATAAGCTGGTGCTACTATATTTTTAACATCCGAAAATGATTTAATATTCTCGCGAAGCTGTCTATCCAAAATACGTCTATCCGTAACGACAATAACCGAATCAAACATCGGCTTTCCTTCCGCATCCTCTATCTCTATCAACTGAAATGCTGTCCACGTTATAGAATTGGACTTACCTGAACCAGCAGAATGCTGAATCAAGTAAGTTTCCCCCAAACCTTTTTGATTGACGTCCGCAATAAGTCGTCTTACCACATCCAATTGGTGATAACGTGGGAATATATAATATTTCTTAGATAAAGGATCTTTATCCTTACCTTCTAAAAGCATATAATGCTGAATAATCTGCGCTAGCTGATTTTTCTCAAATATCTCCTGCCATAGATAAGCCGTTTTATGACCATTAGGATTCACAGGATTACCCTTACCGAAATTAGCCCCCTTATTGAAAGGCAAAAAGAACGTGTCCTTTCCCTGCAATTTTGTGGTCATATACACCTCATCTGTATCGACCGCAAAGTGCACTAAACAACGTCCAAACTGCAATAAAGGTTGTGAGGCATCGCGCGTAAACTTATATTGCTTAATTCCTTGAACGGCTGCTGTTTGTCCTGTCCAAGGATTTTTTAATTCTATCGTAACCAATGGAATACCATTGACAAATAGTACCATATCAATCTCTTCTCCTGTATTTACTGCTGAATACCGAACTTGTCGTGTAATAGAAAATTGGTTGGCTTCAAAATTCTCACGAATAGAGTGTGCAGAACTAGCACTTGGTGCTTCATAGAACAAATTAAAATAGGCATTATCAACTTCTAATCCCTTTTTCAAAAGCTTAAGCACACCATCTTTTTTGACCTTACGATCAAAACGCTCTAGAATCTTTAACTTCCAATCGCTACTCACCTGAAGCTTAGCCAATTCTTTGGATTGAGTTTTCTCCAAAAAATCCCAAAAACGTACCGTATCTAGTGCATATCGTTTATCGAAATCTAAAGTTGATCCAATATAATAGCCTTTACCACTCAGGTAATGTTCATCTGACTCATACAAAGATCCTACAGACAGTGATTTATCTTTCAACTCTTCTAAAGTATACCCCGTAAGATATTTTTCAATTAAAGATTCTAATGCTTGTTCGTTATATTTTGTGGTCATAATATGGTTGCTTAATTATATCTTCATTATAAATGAATGCTAAATATTATTAATGTTTTTATCATTAATTTTCCACGTTTCGAAAGCTAAATCGAGCATTATGTTTTGCCTTTTATCTACACTATCCTTATTCCAATGATTAAATTCAAAATTCATATCAGATTTAAATCTATTCAGGGCTGTATGCGCTCCTACTGAATATTTATCGTCTAATAATTTTGTTGAAATAAGATCTGATTTTACATATTCAGATTTCTTTTTCTCATACCAATTTGAATCCAAATCATTGTAATTGTTAACAGCTTGATTTATCATACCTTCTAACAAGGTCGTATTTCCTAGACGATACGTAAAGTATTTATAATCTTGTAAGTCTAAAAATTCACTTGGTATGACATCATTTTTAGGTGTTTGGGGATATATATGCTCTATTTGCAATCCATTAATAAAATCATTCCCTTGTAAAGGCAAATTACATTTAGCACGTATCGTATTTTCAAGCTTTCCTAAAATATAACGTTCTCTATAGAGCGGGCTATAATGAAAATGAGGAATTGTTCTAAATCTATTTTTAAATTCGGCTAATCTCTCTGTCAAGTAAGGAATTAACTCTTCCTCAACTATAGGCATAATTTCAGCAACAGTCTTTTTGCCACGCAATTTTACCGCCCATTTCGTAAAATTCGTTTCATTAGCCTTTGCTTGAATATTGAGTGTTATGGAATAGAAAAACAAACTTTCCAGTTGTTTTGCCAAATATTCAATACAGCCCTTTTCAGCTTGTTCACTTAGCGCCAATAATAATATTAAATGCTGTCTCGACCTATATTTATTTACATAGCCGATACTTGTCACATTCGGAAATTCACCGCCGTCTTTTACGAGTTCAGTAGCTATTACTAAATCAGAATATCGCTTGGACATTGCTTTAAGTTCTTTAGCAAGCCCTAATGGATTTTTTTCGTAATCAAGTGCCTCAACCCCCTCTTTGGATATAAACCATCTATATAGTTCATCTTCGCGAATTATACCATTGTGGTACCTAGCAATGATAAAATATCTTAAAAAACGCAATGGAGAGGAATCTTCTCTACACTGCTGTAAATTAAACATGATTTCCTTCCAAATATGCTTTATCTTCTGAAAATCTGCCTCATTAGCCTTTGCAAATAGTAAATTCTTTACTAAATCCATTGCATTTAATCCCGCGCCACGCTGATTAATTGTTTCAAATATTTTAAGTGCGCTACTTAGATTTTCTGACTCTATGATAACTAACTCTACTCTTGTCAGAAAGTATTTCACATAATCCAATAGATTATCTGTCCCCTCTTCTAGTATTTGGTTAAAAGAACTTTTTAACTTCAAATATGCTTCATGCATACGTCTAACAGAAGACGTATAAACGTCAGTATAGTCTTCATTATTTATTAATTTCTCTAGAAAACCACTACTTTCTTCATATTGCAATTCCAAACGTAATTGTTCTCTATCTGATTCCAAATCAAAATCAGTAAGTAATTCTTCTACGTTTTTTAAGTATCGTTTTTGTTTGCTATCTAAATCTATGGAGTGTAACAAATCACGAAATGCACATAGAGACAACATAATTGTCGTCAAACGCTGTTGACCGTCTATTACATCGTATTTCCCTTTATTCTCTACGATGATTATCGAACCTATAAAATAGCTTTTAGGGTGAGAAGAGAACGCTTCATACTCATTCTCTATATCTATCAAAAATTGCTCTACTTGATTATCCGCTTTCCAAACATATTCTCGCTGATAGTCTGGTACGATGAAAAAATAGTCTTTTAGTCTACTAATACTTTTTACTTCTGCTTTAACTTCCATTATTTATAATTGGTTATTTATCTTATAGCACTATACTATCTCGCAATATATAGTGTAATTGTTCTCTTTTCTTAAGTTCTTCTTTACTCAGCCTACTAGCTATAATAATTTTACCTTTGAATACAAAATTATCTCCTTCATAAGTCACAAACCAAGGCTTACCCAAATCATTTGCACAAATTGCTCCTTCTAGCAATCGAATATATTCTATACGCTTGGATAAAATCTCATCTTCAAAATATAAAACTAGATTGTGATGAGCTTTCAAAAAATCAACTAACTCCTTTGGACTAGCAAAAGCAGGCACCTTGACTATTTCTAAATGGTTATTCAACAATTCATCAAAATATTTAGCACGTTCAACTTCTAAACAATTTGATACCACACACGAATAACGCATTGGAGTACTTAAGTTAAATGCTAGAGACTCAAAGAAATCTTGTAATGTTGGCTTATTCATAATTACAGTATTCTTAATCCTTCAAATTGGCGAATGGGCGTTGATCATAATGAGCACTGAACTCTTTAATTAAAGCTGTTTCTATTTGAGCGGGGATAGCATCTGGTAATTCTAACCAACAAACGATCATAGTATCAGCGTTATCCAATTGCCAAATATACCTGCCTCCCCAATGTCCCACAGGTTTTCCTTCTCCGAAGCGAAAATACTGCTTTAGTCGTGAGTGTATGCTAGCTGAACTACTTTCTCCTCCTGCTTTTCCTATATAGATAATGGGCGTATTATTTACCCAATTTCTTTCTAACTCTTCAATGGAAACATTAGGATCTCTCCCCTTGAAAGCCCCTCCTGTTCCTACGCTAAGATATTTTGGTAAATCTGCTGGATAAAGGATAATATATATACCTCTCTTTTTAGGGAGCATTACATAATTAGTCCTTCGTATATCTTCAATTGTCTCAAAGCCTTTAAAACCTAATGTTTTTAATTGTGGTATAATAGATTGACTATGATCTAGCATAATCTTTCTATTTGAAGTATTTAATAAGTCTTGAGTTTCAGTTTTAGTTACTATTACTTTAGATGTATTCGACTGCTGTAAAGCTATATCCACTTTACCCAAAATCTTTACCACACGTCGAAAATCAGCTACTGTATAACCACCGCCTATTCCAAAATCTGAGGCATAGAAACCTATTGCTCGTATCTTACTACGTATACTTTTTTGTTCTGCAGACGAAGCATTTAATTTTTGGATAATCAGCTTTTCTATCCTCGAAGCTTCGTCAACAGTAAATTCTTTTTTCCCCTTCATTATTCAAATTCATAATTAGTTAGTCTATAATTTCTCTCCCCTACGCTACCTTCACTTTACCCGTTACCACCTCGTTGATAAGGCTTTGTTTGTAGGCTTTGAGTTTCTCAATTTGCTCGGTTTTCAAGGCAATGGCTTGGTCTATCTTACCCGTTTGATCATCTAAGTAAACAACAATGGCTTCTTGCTCAAAGATTCGGGGAATTGGTACATTTAATTCTGAATATTTGTCTGCTCCAATATTTTCAATTGTAGCCTTATTAAAAATTGAATCTTTCCAACTCATAAAGGCTCCTGATTGCGTATAGTAATTTAGAAAATCACTCATTATTTGATTGATATCAGGTTCAGCTTTAATCAAATATCCAGCAAAGCAATAAGATTTCTCTTCACCTAAGCTAGTTTTGAATTGGTAAGCCTTTCCAACTGTTGCTCCACTTCTAGCAAAAAGAATATCACCATCTTTCAACAGATAATCTTTTGCAATTGAATCTGGTAAAGACAATTTCTTATTATTATTTAATTTACCGTCAAATCCAAAGTCAGAGATTCTGATATATCGTGGTAGATTTTCATCATAATCAAACCCACTTTCATTAGCTCCATATTTTAATTGACTGGAAAGTACATATTTCAACCTCTTTACCTCCCAATGCTTCGGAATCTCTCCAATCCAATCAATGCCAGAATCTTTTAGTTCTGCATTCGGTTGAATACCTTTGGTAACGGCTTCGTGGATGATTACTTGGCGACGTTCTTTGAGTAAAGCAATTTGCTGTTCTTTTACCGAAACCAGTTCATCGATCTTCCCACATTTCTCATCCAAAAAAGCTGCAATGGCTTCTTGCTCGGAGATTGGGGGGACGAAGAATGTAATTTCTTTCATTCTCGCTTTAGATAAATCCCATTGTCCTATACGTACACCATCAGATGCTTGAATAAAAAAAGGTATATAGGCCTTACTTCTAATGGTTTTTGAAAAGAATTCTCCATACAATTTAGAATCAATATCAAAAATAAAATACGCTGGACTAACAATACCTTCATAATTTGAATAACCGTAGGAACCTTGCCAAGCTTTCATTTTATTCATTCCAAATTGTCCTTTTTTAAGGTGTTTGTAACCACTCAGGTCATCTGGTATAAAGTTGTGATTTTCATCTTCTTCATCTTGTCCTCTAACAATTACCCCTTTTTCTCTAGTTATAGAAAGTAAGGGTAAATGCGCCATATTTTTAACTGAATAAGGCTTTAAAAGATTTCCAAGTTTCCTTGTTTCCCAATGACTTGGAACTTCTCCCAGCCAGTCTATGCCCGAGTTTTTATAGGATTCGTATGTTTGCATTAGTTCTTTTTCTTTTGCTCCAGCTGTTTAGCGGTTTGGTCAATAAATTTCACAAAATCTTGTTCAGCACGAGAGAGTTCATCTTGTGTTTGCGCCTTGTAAGCAGCATAAGCTTGTTCAGCCTTCTTCAACATCTGCTGATGGCTCACTGTACCTGCATTTCCCAACACTTCATTACCTGTCATGCGAATAAAATCATCCAAACGCGCAATCCAGTCTTTCATGTACATGGGTTTACGGTTCAAGGCCTGCAACTCGGCCAATTCCAGATAGGCTGTCACTACACGGTTCAAGATATTCAACTCCTCTTCGGTCAAATAATTTTTAGCCGTTGTAACCTCTTCTTTCGTTGGTTTAGCTCCTTTAAAATGCGTTAATCCCAAATGTGGTTTATCCGGCGAAATACGATGAAAAATCACTTCAGCGGCCGTTTGTCCATGCGCTGCAAAATGCATCTTGTTTTGCACCGTCTTAAAAAACAATTGTGAACTTTCTGCTTTCGGGTCGTAATCAATACTGGTTGCATAAATATCTAAAACCTTTCGCCAAAACACTTTTTCCGACGAACGGATATCACGTATCCGCGCCAATAATTCATCAAAGTAATTACCACCACCTGCTTGCTTGAGCAATTCGTCGTTCATGGTAAAACCTTTCACGATGTATTCACGCAAACGCTGTGTCGCCCACTGACGGAATTTGGTTCCTTGCAAGCTTTTCACACGGTAACCTACCGATATGATAACATCGAGGTTGTAAAATTTAGTGTCATAATTTTTTCCATCTGTAGCAGTTGTTCGGAAATTCCGAACAACTGAATCTTCCAGCAATTCACCTTCCTCAAATATATTTTTGATATGTTCGCTAATCGTTGACTTTGCTTTCTGAAACAATTCAGCCATCTGCGCTTGCGTAAGCCAAACCGTTTCATTTTCAAGACGGGTTTCTATTTTCGTAACCCCATCTTCCGTTTGATATATTAAAATATTAGTAGCTTGTTCCATCGCTTAAAACTTTAAAATATCTGCTAATAAACCATCGCTTTGTTCTTCCAAAGCCAATAGATCTTTGGTAATGTCTTGCAACGCACGCAAAGGCGTATGTTGATAGAAATATTTATTGAAGGAGATTTCGTAACCAATCTTTACAGAATCTAAGATAATCCACGCTTCCTCCACATGTGGTACTACTTCACGTTTGAAATAGGTTAATATCGTTTCGCTCAACGGAATTTGTTCGCTGTCACGTAAATCAGATTCTGTCTCGTATATAATATACTCACCGGACTTGCTTGTCGCATAATAGCCAAAATAAGGCAAATCCTCTTCACCACAGCCTAAGTGATTCAACAGCTGATGCAATTTATCACCTGGTAATTTTTCAATCTTTTTGATGACTTTCTCCGCTTCAGCATCATAGCTTGATATGGCACTCAAAATGGCTTTCTTTTCAGTCGCACTTAATCCCAGTTTATGCTGCTTTACATGTTCATCTATTAAGCCGCTAAAAGCATTGAAATCCAAAAAGATTTCATCACCTACATACTGCCAAAGTTGAAGTGCTGCATCGTATAATGCCTTTGGCTTTAGCCATGTTGACTTATCTATTAATTTGCTAATTTGCTTTTTATTCAATCCCCACTCTTCCTTTTCTGCACGTTTACTGATTTCTTCTGCATGTGCATCTAAGCCAGCATATACCAAATCACCATAGCTCTCATACAAGGCTTGCATGGATACTTGTAAACCTTTTTCGTAGCGCAATGTATCTAGAGCCTCTTTGGTAAATTGAGCCTTTAGTCGTTTAGGACGTTCTATATTGACTTTGTAATAGCCAAAGTCTGCATTTTGAAATTGCTTGATTTGTAAAGCCGAATCCGTTGGGTTGGTATCCCAGTTTTCCAAATACGCTTGTGCAATCTGCGTAATTTGTTCGGGTGAAAATTCAGAATTTTTATTCCCTAAGTTTTTACGCAACTTACGGTAAAGGTTATTGGCATCGAGCAATTGTACTTTGCCTGCACGCTCTTTTGGTTTATTATTGTTGAGCAACCAGATATAAGTGATAATGCCGGTATTGTAAAACAAATTATTTGGCAATTGGACAATAGCATCTAGCAAGTCATTCTCAATGATATAGCGACGTATATTGCTTTCTCCCGAACCTGCATCGCCAGTAAAAAGTGAAGAACCATTGTGTACCGATGCAATGCGCGAACCTACTCTATTGGCTGTAGGTGCTTTCATCTTGTCCACCATCTCCATCAAGAACAATAATTGACCATCTGAAGAGCGAGGTGTAGCATCTACCGTTTCCCAATTACCCCAATAGTCTTTAAGTTTGATTTTAAAACGATTATCAATGACATCTTTTCCATCTTTAATATATTTCTGTTCCGAAGCCCAAGATTTTCCATAAGGTGGATTCGACAACATGAAGTCAAATTTCATGTTCGAAAATTCATTGGTCGACAATGTAGATCCCACACGTATATTCTCTGGATCCTTCCCTTTGATCATCATGTCCGACTTACAGATGGCATAAGTCTCATCGTTGATTTCTTTACCATAGAGGTAGACATCACCAGTATAACCGATACTACTTTCTTCATCTATAAGGTAGTTCTCACTTTCCGTAAGCATACCTCCTGATCCACATGCAGGGTCATAGATGGTGATGATATTGGGTAACTGATCCTTAATCGGTTCAAAAACCAAGGTGGTCATCAGCTGAATAACCTCACGTGGTGTAAAGTGCTCTCCAGCTTCCTCATTATTTTCTTCGTTAAACTTACGAATCAATTCTTCGAACACATAACCCATGCCTAGATTGGACAAAGCAGGCAATGGACGACCTTCAGGATCGTTTTTCTCTAAAGGTGTTAGATTGATATAAGGCGAGGTAAACTTTTCTAATACGTCAAGCAATACATCTTTGGATGCCATATGACGAATTTGTGCCGATAGGTTGAATTTTTCGATAATCTCCTTCACATTAGCAGAAAAACCATTAAGGTATTCCTCAAAGTTGGCTACTAATTTCTGTTGGGAATTCGTAGCTGTTCCTTTCAGCTTCTCCATAGTCCATGTGGACGTATTATAAAACACATAGCCAGAAGCATCTTGAAGTCCTTTTGTATCTAATTCTGTCGAATTTAGTTCTTCCTTCTGAAAACGAACTTCTGCTAATACAGCGACCTTTGTTTCCTCTAATAGTGAATCAATCCGACGTAAGACAACGAAAGGCAATATAATATCACGATATTTTCCACGTACATATACATCACGCAGACAGTCGTCAGCAATAGACCAAATAAAGCTAACTAATTTATTATGAGAAGTGTGTGTCATTATTTATTTAACGGGTAAGGTAATTATATTAATCTTGCAAATTATAAAATTAATAATGACAAATCAATATGGGAAACCGTAATAATTAGCGATTAAAGCAACTCTTGAATAAAACAAACCAAATTAATTTGAACAATTTAATTTAGTAAAAGTTGGTGTTTTTAAATAATTATATCAATGTTTATTCATAACAAAAAGAAGCTTCGAGCGGTAGGAATAACTAAAATATTTGAAAAAGGAAATACAAAACAAATGACTAGGAAATAGATTATTCTAAATGGCTTTTAATATAAGTGTCTATCTTTAAAATCGTCTCTGGTTTTAAGCTAATGCTTGGAATGATAGAGGAGGTGGAAAATAGCTCTTTCCACAGTTTAATAATAATATAAAAGAGTAGTCTATAATGCCCCCCCCCTTACTTCCCGATACAAATTGTAACTAATTATGATAATCAATGATTTATAATAAATAGGTACAAATAGGGAGCATAATCATTGCTTTTTTAAAATAATAAGAAGCAAATATATCATTAAGTCACCAATAAAATCACCAATATGAAAATGACCATTTACCTCGGAAGATCTATTCTAAAGTATGAAGCGTTTGAACAACTAGTGTTCGATCCGGACTTGTCAGAGCATCTTTATCAAAAGTTCTATAAACTCTTAATGAGGATCAATAAATTATTCCCAAATAGAGAAGAACGTATTGAAATAATAGATAGTACAGGTTGCTTATTTGTTTTTGGAGAAAATGAAATCATCTTTGACAAAAATTATATAAATAGATAACTATGGAATTCTACACATTTTCCAAAATCGAATTCAACAAAATGTTGAAAGAAGCTGCACAGGCAGGAGCTAGGGCAGCGTTAACAGCTATAGGAATAGCAAGCCCAACAATTACAAGGTCAGACGCAATGAAATTGCATGGTCAAAGGCTTATCGAATCCCTAGAAAAAGAAGGTCTGATTACCAAGCGTCAAAGGTTAAATCGAGGACATTTCTATTATGATGCTGACGAGCTTAATGCTGCGATTATAGCCGAGAACCGACACAGATTTTTTAAAGGGAAATAATTAGAAGATAAAATGCAATATCTAACTCTATCAACCATCGAATTTCGCAAGATACTCATGGAAGTATCCGAAACAGCGGTAAACAACGCCCTGACCGATGTAGGTCTTACAAGCCCTATCATATGGAGGTCAGAAGCGATCAGGATCCATGGCGAGAAGCTTCTCAATAGGTTCGAAAAATACAACCTTATTGAGCGCAGGCAACACTATCCAAAAGGAAACTACTATTATGATGTCAAGGAATTGAACTATGCTCTGGTGACAGAAAATAGGCATAGATTTTACGTAAAGGAAGAAGATAAATAAATAATAAACAAGTGTGCCACTGCTAAACTTGGCGGTCACACAGTGGCACTATCTAAAAATCAAACATTATGCTAACAATTAACGAAATGCCTGATAGTTCAGAACTTAAGGGCAAAATTAAAGAATTTGCAATAAATGCATGCATTTCAGGTGAACAATTAGATGATCTTGACATAAATCAGCTACAACAGCTTGCTGACATGTACGATACAATAAGTTGTAAGGATATAATAATTCAAAATCTTGACAGCTTCTTTGAGGGCATTAAAAGCCATTATGTTAGCACAGAAGACGCGCTTTATGACATTGTAGAGATGATATGTGAGACAACTGACCAACGGCAACGCTTATTACTTAAAGAAGTTTATTATCTTTTTAAAGACTTAGGTACGGCCAGCGGCAATAAGATGTTAGCTCTTAGAGATTTGGTAACATACCATCGCTTTGATGAGAAAATAATTGGTTTGCAAAAGGGATTATTCAGTAATGAAAAGGGAGGGAGTAGATAATGAAGAGGATTTTTGAAACAGTTTACTTTAATCCCAATGAGGACGGAGTAAAAAGAGAGCGAACCATCAATTTAGGTTTGATCAAATATCGTTCTACAATGTTTGTGACTGGAGAGAAAGACCGCAGCGTTAGGATTAGATCAATATCGATTGAGTATGCGCCAGGATTATTTGAGATACTTAAGAATGGAAAAATTAAAATAATGATTAGGATCTAGATAACAATTACCGCATCGAAATATAAGCAGGATTAAATGATCTTGCTTTTTTATTGATTAATTGAAATTGGAACAAACAGAAACCAGAACCTTGCATGATCAGGTGATATTTAATATAAAGTAGACCTACACTCACTATTTAGTGGGGGATTAAAAGAGAAAGAAAGATGGAGTTATAGGAAAGCATTTCATCATATGAACTCATATAAGAATTTTATTTACTTTTGCCTAAACTAATTTATTAACGAAATGAAAAAGATTATCTATTCACTATTTATTATTATCGGTTTTAGCTCATGTTCTAAGAGTGATGGTATCTCTGAAAGTAATTCTGAAATTAGAGGAAAATGGGATCTAGATTATACAATTAAATATGAAGGAGCTAACAATACCCCAACAACAATTCCCGATAATGGCGATATTAGTTATAATTTCGGAGTGTCTGAGGTAACTATATCAGGATTTAAAATTGAAGGTAAATGGGGGGATGGAATTTTTGGCGACAGAGAACCTGAAGTAGTTAAAAAAGAAGCATTTACTGAAAATAGAGGATATTGGATCTCTGAAGATAATAAGAAATTGACAATTAAAAATGAATACAACATTAGTGAGCCTTACGATATCATCGAACTAACTAAAAGTAAATTAGTTCTAAAAACTACGTTTGGTCATAAAGTAGATTTGTTTTTTGTAAAGTCAAAATAACCCGCCACCAAGCCACACAAGAAGCAATCAAAAAGGCGGTGGATTTGTACAACAACCGTCAAGGTACCCCTCTCAAAATAACACCTTTAATTATACCTATCTTTAGTTATACAAATTAAAAACAATATTATGATTTATTGGAAACACACTACGAATAATGTAAGGTACAAAATCCCTACTATTGAAAAAGGGATTATGATTATTGAAGGTAAAAAACGTGAAGTTTACACCAATCAAGAAGAGGGTAACTATGTAATTAAAACTGATGGACACTTGTTTTTTGTGCTGGGAGAAAAACAATATAATGCAATGGGAACCAAGCTCAACTACGAATAAGACATTGAACCATTGATAAAAAAGTATGCAATTGCGTGATTAGCCTAACCTCATCCTTTAGGATTTTTTTATTCTTTTAATAATACTTATAAAAATTTGTATAAAGATCGTGAAATCCTTCAGGTCGAATAATTCCTAAATCTAGGCTTTCAAGGTCAGAATGGGTGAGCAACTAAGGGTTAATTAAAAGGATGTATTATTAAATCCACTATTTCCTAAAAACAAGCTTGTCGCCTAACAGTTCCGCTACAATCTGCATATCCCGATATGCACCTTTAACACCAGTAATCTGCATGCTAGAAACGTTCTTGATTTGTTGAAAAGAATCTCTGGCATTAAATCCTGTTCCCCATAAAGCAACACTGCTGCTAGATTGTCTATAATTTCCACTAATGGTTATTATACCATCCTTTATTCTAAATGTATAATACGACATGTGAGAGCCTCGTTCGAATGGCTCAGTCCGTATCAAAAATAATTCAGAATCTCTAAACTCGATCATAAACCCTTTATCTAACAACCACTCTGTAAGCTCATTATACAATTGCTCCTTGCTGCCTTCTTTAATGATATCAATATACATCGTGCCTTTGGGAGCTTTTTGTCTTAAGTCCTGGGAAAATAATAGTGCAGAAGATAACGTCAGAATTAGTATAATTAAATATTTCATAATTTTTAAATTGGCAACCAAATATAATAAAAAACCTACCGGATTATCCCGTTAGGGAAAATTAAGTTATTCCATAATACGTATAATACTTAAACAAATTATGTTAATACTTCAGATCCTTTTCTTCCTCACTCCCATAGTGCTCTATAGATATAGCGATATCATCATTGCGATACTCCAGAGCTATTAAGTTAACTTCGTTTTTTTCTGTATTGTATATCGACCTATTCGGCAGAAACTTCTTCCCATCAAGCGTAGCAATGCTGTAGTTGTCAATGAAACTCCAATCCTTACCAAGTGTAGAAATACTACCGTTAAACACAATATTTTGCGAATACAAACACCGCAACGCTGATCGCGCGTACAACTCCGTAAGCGAGCCTATATCCGTACCATCTGTGAATAGCCAATCGGTATTAGAAGTGCTATAACTCCTCATTAAATTGGAAGTATAAAAGCCGCTGAAAGCACTGGATATCGGCAAAGATATATCTAAATTCTTTGTATTATTAGATTCTTCATGGCTCGCTTTATACACATCCTTATTGTGATTTACACTTAACCAAATATCGTCTAAAACATAAGTTTTGCCAGCAGGCATAACAAATTCAACACTTAAAAGACCCTCCTTGTTTCCGGTAGTTAGGTTTATTACTCCCGGGTCTATTATTTTGTTCTCTAAGCTTCCTGCTCCTGTATAAGTAATTGCGGCACTGTAATTCAATTCTAAACCTTGCACAGTAAACGAAATGTATTTAAAATAGTCCGCCTCTTTCTCAGTCCATGCGGTATTTGCAGGATGGTTTTGCGTGTTGTTTATGGTCAATAAATTACTAGACCCTGAGGTATAGCCGTCTTGAATTTTGCTCACAATGAATGCTACACCGCTAGTGACGTCCATAGTTTCTTCAAAAAGTACTTCGCGCCCGATTACAACCCCATCACGGACAAACTGAATAAACACTACATCACCTGTAAAGAATGATTTAGCAGGGTCAAAGTGAATGTAAAAAGCATTCCCCGCCGGGTGCCATGACGTGCTTATTACCTGCTGATTAGCGGGGCCATTAGTATTCTGCCAATACCCGTATTCGTTTAGATACCAGTCTTCGATTGTCCCATTATTGTTAACCGTATATTTTACTGAAACCTTAATTTCATTATTACGCCAATCAATCCTTCCATTCTCAGGGTTTAAGGGATAACCATCAATCGCCATAAAACTAAAACCAAACTCAAAAATGTTGTACAGCGTATGTGCGTCAATTGGTAAAGGATTGAGAAGTTTGAAAACAGCCGGATCAGGGCCAGAATTTATAAGTTTAACAGCCGAACCTCCTCTACCAGTAATTGAACCGATTTCACTCTCATAGGCAAACGTGCCACCTTGTACTCCCCACCACATGAGGGCACCTAGGCTTCGTTGTTCCAGTCCACCATTTGGCAGTATATTCGCTAGTTGATTATGTTCATAAGTAACCGTTACACTTTTGTTTGCTGCGGTGGCCGTTAACACAGCATCTTCATTGATGAACTTATAATCCTCACCTACTACACGAAGGCTATCCCGGGTGTGTTCTGTAATTACAGGAAGCCCCGTGCTGTTGGCGCACTCCCTGTAAGCAATAACATCAGCAAGATGCTCTTTGATGCCTATAACCCACCATGCGCCATCAGCTTGCACTATACGGCATTGTAAAGCTTTGGTTAAGCCCTCAACAATGTATTTACAGGATTGATATCGCATATTGCCGGTTGTTGTATTTACTAAGAAACCATCACCGAACTGCGACCATCTTAAATTTTGAAACGGTTCTCCCGAAATAGATGTATTTATTGCCTCAATAGAACAGCTCCATCGAATAGGTAAATTTATGCCCAACTGTTGCATTAAGATTCGTCTAAATTAGTTTAAAGGGCATCTAGTGCCTAGCTCTGCCCCAAAGACGGAAAATTGCAAAGTTTCTAGCAATGGAAGCCCTGAGGTAGCTCCAAACTCCATTTCATAAGGTATAGAAGCTAACCGTATTTGTTGGTTATCAGGGATTAAATAACCTTGAAATTTAACTTGCCCGTTTCGGGTAACTGTAATCTTACAGTCTCGATCATTAAGGGTTAAAAATTCCATCTGGTCAACTTGACCTTGATTATAGATTGCACTAGATAGGCTCACGTTAACCAATGGGTTATCCCAAAGGTCATCCACTCCCCCATCGTAGCTAAGAACACCCACCCTATCCGCAACACCTCGCGCGTTAATAGGGGTTCCTGTGTAACCAATAATATCAAACTCTATAAGCCAATCACTATTGTCATAGCTCTTGTACGGAATCCTATATTTGATCATTGCTGGTTATCTTCGTCCTGGTCATCAAAATACTCCATACCGACGTCAGTTTTTCGGCCGATAATTTCAGCAGTCCATGCTAATTCGCGCTCAATACCTTGTAATTCTTCTGGGGATGGCTCTAGGCCTCTTTTAGATTGTAAGCTCTCAGGCTTAACTGGTTTAATCTTGCTCATCTTTTTATTTTAAGATTATCAAAATGAGACTTTGGAATAAAACAGGTACTAAGAGGTACAATAATACCTGTTTGTGGGAAACGAAAAGAAAACAAAACACACCCTTCTACATCCAAAACCCCGTGCTTTCTTTCTACACAAATATACTAAAAATCAAAGAGATAAGTATAATCCACCATTATTGATTCGTAAAAAAAGTGGAATTATCCCAGCGTTTATAAATAATCTTTCAAGATATCTTCAATCCTTTTCTCCAGTCCTTTGGTGCCATCCTTGAAGCCTGGATGCATGAACGGCTGAGGATTTACCCCTACCTTCATGATCTTTGCCATGATGGGCCATAATGCTTCCTTTGGTATTCCCTTGCGCTTCATCCATTCGGCTATCGCTTTCTTGAAGTCGCCCTCACTGAGCTTACCGTTACGGAACTTCTCCGCTTCGCTCTGCATTTCTGCAGGAACATCGACCTTGGTCTTAGTTCCGAACTCCTGATATCCTGCATATCCTGCACTTGCATAGACTATCCAAAGCAGGTCTTTGCCCTCAACGTTTATGGAGTTCCTTAGGTATCCCTGATCTACCGGAACACGCCCGATTGCGGAGTTCCTGACCTTCTGTGCTGATACTTGGAACTCGTTTCCGATTTTCTTAATTATTTGTTTTTGGGATTGCTTGTTCAGCTTCTTTTGAAGCTGATCTAAGCCCTTGATTTTAATACTAAACTTTGCCATACAACACTGATCTTTCTATATATCAAATATAACCATTTCTAGTCGGAATTCTGATGGCTAGACCCTCTTTTGTGTACACAAAAGTACTTCTTGCATATATTCAAATTGATGCGGTTTTCAAGAAGTTTTTGTATTGACAGAAACACACCTTGCAGTACAAAAAAACAAGCTGATTATTAAGCATATATCACATTACCTGAACACTAGGAAACTTCGTATTCAAATATCACTTTTATATTATCTCCTTCTTGTGGATTAGGATCAATACCTAAATATTTGTAAGATTTAATAGTCTCATCATTTCTAAATTCTTGTGCTAAATCCTCTGCGTCACGGTTAAAGTTGTTCGCGTTAAAGTTTTCTTTAGAGTAGTATTTAATTATGTATTTTCTGGCCATATTTTTAAGTTTATTACCCAAATATAATAATTGGAATATAAAATCTCGGTCGCCATTTTGATCGCTTCTTGGATTTTCTGCCGGATTACTCCGGAATTCCCCGGTTATAAAACCGCATCTAATTTAAGGCTATTTTAAAGTGTTTTAATCGACTTTGGTATTAAAACAATTAAAACATACCATTATAATCATAAAGTGTCTTAAATAACCTTATTTTATGCGTAAATCAAAATAAACAATAAACATTGTGATGCGGTTGTTAAAAATAGCTCTTTCCCCGCATAAACAGATAATTGTGAAGTCCGTGGGGGTAATAGCTTCTGAAACCTTAACATTTGTTAACAACCTAGAAGATTGTTCTGTTGCTGTATCTTGAATATAACCAGCACGAATAGCGGCTTGGGCAATCTGAAGTTTTCCTTTTTTACTTATAAGTGTCAAATTTTGTAAAGTTTTGACAAGTTTTACGCTTTTGAGTGGCATCTTGAATGTTGGGTTTTGTAAGGTTTTCACCCCTTTTTTATGGTTTCCGAAAATTCAATACGTATGAACAGATAGCAACGAAGTCTGTAAGAAAACTAAAGTTTTCCCTAGTAGCTGATGTTATTCCCATAACCCACTCCGAATTACTCCGAATTACTCCGATTCACACGTAAACAGATAACACAAAAGTCTATTTAATTGCAGGTTGTTTCTTTCCTCTACGCGCGTAATGACCGTGTTAAAACCTTCTAATTAAGTCCTGAGCCTTTTTATAAAGACCAAGAAATAGGTTTAACCGTGTTTTTTTAAAGGCGCAGAAATTCTATTTGTCTCATGCGCACGTGTAATGACCGACGAAAATTCAAACCATTCGCATGAACAGATAACCTTGAAGTTTTTTTTACTCAGCAAGGACGTGGATTATCACGCGCGCACGCAACACTTTGCAAAAAGTCTTCGTAAGCTCCATTAGGGCAATAATCGTTAATTTTTCACGCACGTATAACAGTGCCCAAATAATCATTACTCTGATGCTGTTAGGGGTTTTCGTCGGTCTATACGCGTACGCGCGCGTAATGATGGGCAAATAATCTTCGTAAACACTGTTTTCACGTTTTTTATAGCCCGGGAAACTTCACCTATTTTCTTTTTTATAGCTTCGGAAACTATCATGATATTACTTTTTTATAGCTCGAGAAACAATTACAAAAATATCATTTGCTTCTTTCCAATAACTATCAAATGTTCTGTCAGACATCCGAAATTTACCGCAGATTACCGAAAAACAATTAGAATAGGTCGATCCATTATCTAGTTCAGGTAACAGCCATTTACCCCCAAAATGAGGAAACCGATTTTTGTCACCTTTAAAACGACGTTTTAGAGCAAGATTGATTTTGTCCGACAAAACGTATACCTTGCTGTAGAGAATTAAATTTAGTTGATTGCAATGATACCAATAGAAGAAAATAAAGTCCATTTTTTATTTAGGAGAGGGAAGAAAGAGCATATTGAAAATTTATTATACAAAGGAGAAATATATATCAATACCATAAAATTCATCAGAGGATGTGATGATAATTGGGAGCGATCGGATAAGGATGATTCTATATCCTATAGGAGATTTTATAAAGAAGCTCTAATTACTCTTTGCGAAGTAGGTAAGGATTTTGATAAAGATGGGTTAGATTTCGATGCTAGAGATATTATCATTAAGCATGATAATAATATCACAGGTAATATTTATTGCTTAACCGGTATCTACTCAGATCATTTAAAAGGTGACCGAAATAATATAAAATTTGAAACCCAATCTTTTGGGGAATCTAAAATCTTTATTTATAATCCTAAAAAATTTATTGAAAGAATTTTTGCCGAATTGGATTTAATAGGTATCCGTGGGTACTCATATAATAAAGTAGAATATTATGATAATGATTTTAATGGGGAAATAGGGCCCTTCAAAAAACACAAAATTTATTCACATCAGAGTGAATTTAGAATTTTCATTCCGAATAATCAGGATTCTCCTTTAAAGTTAAATATAGGTAATATAGAAGATATTGCTAAAATTGTAGGGGATGAGGCAAAATTAACTCATTCCGATGGAAAAGAACAATTCTTATTTTTTTAGGAATCAGAAATATGATCCGAAATGCAATAATTAAGAATAAGAACAATTAAAAACCCCAACTTGTAAAAGAAGGGGTTCGGATTTATTCAAGAGTTAATTTAAAATATTTAAAATTAACAAAATCTTTATTTTATATTGCGTGGAATTATAACTTCGTAGTGTCCTTTTTCCACAAACTTAACAGATCGTTTATCAATCCTCTCTTTTGGAATTTGAACATAAGGGAGAGATTGATTAGCTCGAGTAAGACCTTTGTCGTTATATTTAATAATCTTAAATTTCACAGCTTAAGTGCTTGTTTAATTTTATTTAAAACGTTAGAACTTGTTAAATTATTGTGACAATATTGCGATTGCTTTACAGTTTTATTTAATAACATATTAGTTCTAGTGGTAAACATACTAACATTTTTAGTATCTTGCAAATTTGCTTGAATTTTATATAAATAATTACCTGAAGTCTTTTCCCATGTATGAACGCTACCTTCTTCTGAATACTTCCAGTCTAAATTCTCACCAACTTCACCTAAATCATTCATCAAAGAAAGTACACTATCATATCTATCCGAAATATTCACACTCATTGCCTTATTTACAATCGTTCTTAACTTCTGAGGGATGTGAGGGAGATAAGATGTTCTATCAGGAAATTGTCCAGCTAATATCGCTTTTTGACGACTTTCTCTACTATTGTAAGAATAAAACTGCTTATTAAAAAGTTCCTCGCCATTCAATAATCGGTATAAAGTAACTCCAGCAGAATAAATATCAAAATGATGAGTTTTGTCAACCATTTCATAAAATTCAGGCGGAATATGTTTGGAATATGCAGCCTCAGGATTAGCGTGCCCTAAAATATTCATAGCCTTTGCAAGTCCAAAGTCCGATAAATGAGCTTCATTAGCATTTGAAATAAGAATATTATCAGGCTTCACGTCAAAATGAATCAACCCTTTAGAGTGTATATTGTGTAAACCTGAAAGGAATTGAATTGCATACCTGATGATTTCTCTAATCGTCAAATTCCCCTTTTCGCTTAAGCTTTTGAGAGAGCCTCTTTCATAATAAGGCATTGCAATATATACGTAATTATCGTCCGAACAACCGTAAAACACTTTTACTACATTTGAATGGGCGGATGCAAAAAGTAATTTCGTTTCCTTATAAAATTCCCCATCTTTTTTGAAATCCTCCTTATTAATACGTTTTATTACAATATTATCATCGAATTGAATGTCATGTGCAATAAATACTTGGGAGTTTTTACCTTCTTGACCTATTTCCTTATTTAGGTTAAAAGTCAATTGAGTTGTATACTGTCCTAAAGCCATATTATATGTTTATTGCGCTAATTGCGGCCATTATACTTTCTCTTTGCTCAATTTTTAAATTCCCCCAATTTTCAAGCCCTGGAAACTCTATCTCTCCATCTGCGTAAGGCTTAAATTCGTTTCTCTTGATTCCTAATTTGGTGGAAATGTTAGAAATTTGTCCTATGAAATATTTTTCAATCGTTGAACTAGCAAATAATTCCTGAATAACTCCTTCAATATAAATACGATGTATGCTTATCTTTCTAGCATTTGATTCCGTGACTCTTATGCAAGCATTTTTTACTTTAAATTCGTTTATTATATCACCTAGAGTATTTCTAACGAATTTTAACTGCTCCGGAATTTCCATTGACTTTGGACATTTAACTATATCTAAAGCGATTATTTCAATTTCTTTTCCCTTAGCGGAAATTATTGAAAAATAAACAGATGTTGGGGTAACTCTAATCCCAATTGATTTTATTTGATCCATATATTTAAGTTAATGAACCAAATATAAAATTATATTTCATTTATTTTAACTCCAAAACATTCACATCAATTACAATCAAAATAAAAATTATAAGATTTAACTTATGAAGATTTGGCCACTTTAAGGTTAAAAATAAAAAAACACAGTGGAAAAATTGGATTCAATATTTAATTATATAAAATAAACAAAACCCTACACTTGGAAGATGTAAAAATCTTAACTAACCAAATATTAACCTAAATTTTGAAAAGACATTATTAAGATATCATAGCCATTTCAATAAATCCGGCGTAATCAAAGTTGCAGTCAACCGCATCGAGTTTCTTTTTTAAGGACAAATATCTTTTCGTTAAAGTACCATTATAAAACGTTTTGAAATTTTTGGAATGTAATTCAGTCTTGACATCATCCATTCCGTAATATGGTTTCACGACCTTTACAAACTCTCTAACCTTCTTTGAATCGAATTGGCATTCATACATAGCATAAAGAAATGCTTCTCTATGTAGAAAGTATTTTCCAATAGAATATAATTTTCTGCATCTTTTCCCTGTTTGAGGACAAATGAAATAAGGAATCTGTCCAAATCCTAAATTTGAATTTATGAATGTTATTTCTACTTGGTATTTTACTAATTCAGATCCAGCGTATCTATAAGATAACTCAAGATATAACCTATCTGTTTTGATGGTTTTAATATTAATTGACATTCTTTCAATTCCCTTTCTACTCCAAGTAATAGTGCTACTCTTTCCGATATAATCTAAATGCCCCCATTCCTTTACTTTTGAAATAGACAGTGTGTCAACATAATCCAGTAATACCACTCCCGCGCCTTTTCTTCCCATAATTCTAAATATAATAACCTAAATTATTAGAGAACTTTATGCCGTTCTCTGTAGCCTTTCACTATTCATCCATCTTTCTCTTAAGTACTCAGCTAGTTCCTGAGCTTCTATTCCTTTCGAACTATCAAGTCTGAATATCTTAACGCCATAATTTACCTCGAGCCAATTAAATCGATAAATAGGCCATACTCCATATCGATCTTTCAATCCAATAGCAACCTCCCAAAAGTGAAAATCATTTAGCATGGCAAGCGTAGTTTCATATCCTAATGCCTCTGCTAATTGATGTACATTGTCAATGAACTCATGCCCATCCTCATACCAGACCGTATTGAACTGTCTGCCCCTTAGTTTATAAAATGAAATATTTCCCGGCTCATGGAATAAAGTGTATCTGTATTCAAAATCCCCTGGCTTATATGCCCTGTCAAATAGTAAAAACTGAGTAGCATTTAGCTTCTCCTTATTGAATTTTCGCACTTGGTTTGGATATCCCACCTTGTTACCCTTCTTTCTCATTTCAATCCTCCTTGTTTTTAATTAATACTTATTCTCAAATTCACTATATCCTTGCATGTGCATGATCCGGTATATCGTCCTAGCTTCAAACTCTTTTGCCAATGGATTATCGCTTGCATCAATTATGTACTTTCTAAAATCTTTAATCTCTAAATCATCTATTGCCACTGTTTCACCAATAGGGATATGCTGAGCCAGTTCTAGAAAGAATGACTTTAGACTCTGTTCATCAGAAACCTCCGTCTTACCCGCGCGTATGGACTCCGAAAATTCAGATGGTTCAAACCGCAACAGGTAGTCAGCAATATCTAGCCCTTGCTCAAGCTCCTCCTTAGAAGCATTATCTTCCAGAAATGTAGAGACTGAGAACTTTGCAATGCTTTTTAATTCATTGGCTTTTTCTTGCCATGCTGTGGCTACTTTTAGGTCAGGGAATAATATTACCTCCCGGTTGCTTAAAACCTCGCATTTCGACTTATTTAAACCCTGCGCACTTCCACTTGCAATCCAGATGAACTGACGAAAGTATATACTGCAGATAATAGCACTTTTCTCGCTCTCAACTATGGCAACTGGTTTAGAGCTTCCCGCCAATAAGTGTTCACCAAAGAAACATTGTTCTAAATTGAAATTATCGAGTTTAAGAGCCTTATGTGCCCATTGAATATGATCGAACGGCTTCCGTACCCTTTTGCCATTAGAACGGCTGTAAAGCATTATTTTTCCAGTCCTGACGTTCTTATGTTTATCTACCTGCCAAAAGACAGTTGAACCCTCCCAAAGTTTGGAGCTTCCTATCATATATTTAACAATGACAGCTATCGTTACATCCGTACCGAACCTATCATCAAGGAATTCTACGAAATTATTCTTCTCGTAAGCATTGAAAGAGTGTTCCATTATCTTCCTATCAATAAATGTTGGAGCAATCTTGACTCTTTTGACTGGCCTCTGAGAAAAATATGGTTTTGGATCTTGATGGATTCCGTTATCCTCAAAATATTGCTTAGGTGTATAGTGATGACCGCAGCTATCTATCCTTTCACATTTGCCAACGCTATCTCCAATATACTCTTTAGTATCTACATCAATGTACATAGCAAACTTTCCCTTTGCCCCACAACTTGGACAGCGATGTCTGGTGTTCATCCCTTTATATGGTTCAAGATGGTATTTGTAGTCTGACATACTTTTTCCTCCTTTTCAGTTCCTATAACTATTTACCTCAGTCAGTCAGTTAGTGTACACCCTAAAGGGATGTGCTAACTGACTGACTGACTAGTTAATTTTAGTCGGCGAACTCAGTCAGTTAGTCAATTTTACTCACTGACTGACTGGATAAATAATATTTTACCGCCCTGCTACGTGGTGTCCCTTCTTTTTTAACTATCTCTAATTCAATTACATGTCTTTCGAATTCTCTGTAACCTCCCTTGGTGACCAAATAGCTGCTTTGATATGCAGAATTAAGTCGGACACGGAATTCTGACTGACTTAAAAATGTTTCATTATGGAAAGCTTCTTTTGCTACTTGATAAAGTGTCAGATAGGGAATGCTTTCTAGTGTGGGTAGGTCTTTTTTCTCCTTTGTCCTCACTTCTTTTGTGAATAGTTCCTCTAACGGCACGCGATCCCCGGTGTTGGTGAAATTGAAAGTTTCTGGATCAAACAGTAGCTTAAAGCTTTCTTTTTTATATTGAGAGGGGAGGTAATTACCTTTTACGATACATAGGTGCTTATAATTGCTGTCATCAGTATCATTTCTGAGTTCTATCGCCAATCGCATCTTAGCTTCAAAGCCCTGACCACCTTGAATGTTGTTTTTAGAAGGAACAAGGTTTTCAGTGCGTTTACCAGTATGATGAAGGAAGCCTATTGCGCACTGGTACCTAGCGGCAATTGCAGAATAGATGCCAAGGGTTTGCCGGACTTTTGCAGAATCGTTTAAATTGTCTCCATAAACATCGCTCCAAGCGTCAATGATCACTAGATCCGCTGGGCATTCCTGAAGTTCGCGTTCTAAATATTGAGGAATATCGAGACTATCAAACTTAAACCGGATGTTTGCTAAATTTTCATATCGATTGGTCTGTTTTTTCAAAAGATATGCAGTTGCTGTCGAATCATCTTCAGTAGAAACGAAAATTACTTTTCTATGTTCAGGCTTGAAATCAAAATCTAGAAACGTACCGTTGTTGATTAAATCAATGGCCATTTGTCTGAATAACATTGATTTACCTGTGTCTGATGCTCCGGCAATGGTAAAAACACAAGATTTTGGTATCAATGGATCTAATAGGTAGGGGATTGACTCTACATCTAATTCAACCAGTTCCAATCCAGTGTATTCAGTTTTGAATTCTGTCTCCTCTGTAGGAAGTTGGATCATTTTAAGGATGTTCTCCTTAACTTCAACGGATTTTAAACTACCCATTTCCACCTCCAATATAACTGGTTAATACTGTTCCATTTTCCCTAACTTCACATCCCCTATTTCTCAGGATAAAATAAACTGTAATTTGTTTGTATTCAGTATTTTTCATACCTTTAACTATTGTAGTTATTTAACAATATAATATTATCACTCCTTGGTTAGTGGTGTGCGATTGGTGGTTATTATGGGGTGTATTAATGTTGGTCTAAAGGAGATAGGAATTATCTCCTTTTTTCTTTGAATTGGCTGGCTTCTTCTTGGATCTCGTCAAGAGATTTTCTTTTACCCTTCTTTAAGTAAGAATTTAACTCACTTACATAAAAGTATAGCTTTCTTCCTCTTTTAATATGAGGGATCTCTCTATTAGAAACTTTTCGATAGAGTGTCGGTTTGGATAGATTTAAATATTGGCAAGCTTCACCAAAAACCAAAAGTTTATCTGAATTGGAATCTTGTAATATTGGCTTCTGATTACTCGTACGTAATAAATCAATTATTCTGTCTAGTATTTCTCCTTGCCTAGCCACTTCAATTGGAAGTTGTTCAAATGTTAATTTCATCTCTGCCATATCATGTAGATTAATGTACGATACAAATGTACATTGATATGACCTCGACAATTTCGACAAATTCGACTGTCGAGAAAATTTATTTTAAATACTCATTAATATACTTTTGATTCTCCTATTGATCACAGTTTGATTGTCAACAAATAATTGACTTTTATTTTGGCTGAATATTGACTTATTGTAGAATCCGAATAGGCGTGAGACTTTTAAAGAGTGTTCTGTTGTTAGTTTAATTTTGATAATTCCTTCCTCTTTTAATCTTCTTAAAAACAATCCTAAAAATGTAATGTTCCCGTTGCTTTCAATGAATTTAAATTCAGAATTTAATATCGGAGGGTTACTTTCCCTAATAATATCTAGAAGCCTAAAGATGTAATCATGGTACTTAGGGTCAAATATATCCTTAAATGATTTTATTTCTGCGGGGGTATTAAATTGCTCTGGATCAACATAGTTATCTTTAAAATATTTATCATACTTTAGGGCTGTTTCGTACCATTCCATAATATTATATTGAATGATATGCCTAATTCCTATATTATAATTAGTAATTAATGTGCCGACATCTACTATCATTCCATTTAACCAGTCTAACGCATCACCACCGTTTTCAACATAATTATCATAAAGATATCTTAGTTCTACAATAACATCTTCAGGTTCAATTTTGTTAATATACGTTGTAAAACGAAGATGATCGTCATGAAGTAAAAAGTCAATTAACCAATTCTCCATTTCTAAATCTTCGTATTTTTCATCCTCAAATAGCTGTTGAGTGTAAATATACTCCCCTTTCCTTGAGGTCATTAAAACTTCATTTCCTTCTGAATCATGCAAGCCATTAGAATCTCCATCACCAATTCGCAGCATTGTATCTGAAGAAAAGACAAATCCAAAATATGGTAAAAAATCCTTTACTTTCATAGTTTATTCATTATCAAAGTTTAACTTAATCTTGTTAACTGCTTCTTGTTTAGCCTGATCCAATACCTTGGTGTAAATCTGTGTTGTTTTTAAAGACCTATGACCCAACAACTTGGAAAGAGTGTATATGTCAGTGCCATAATGCAATTGTAAGGTGGCAAATGTATGCCTGAAATTATGGAAAGTAATATTCTTCGTAATTCCTGCAGCACCGATCCATTGAGCTAAAAACTTATTGTTATATGCGCTGTATTTTAATCCTTCAAATACTAAATCACCTTTATTTGCAGAAAGTGGAATATTAAGTAGTTTATATGCTTGTTCACTTATTGGCTGTCTTTCAAAGCTTCCAGTTTTCTTTTGAGTGAATTCGAGATGATAGCCTAATTCCGTTTTTATGATCTGACCAGCTTTCAATGCTTTTATATCAGAGAATCTTAATCCAGTTAATGCACTGAATAATGCAGCCTTTTTCATCAAAGGATCAACGCAAGTAGTATTTACCAAGGAGTTCAGTTCTTCAATGGTAAGAAACTCACGATTTGAATCTTCAACTTTAATAGCCTCAACTCTTGAACCTTGGTCCGTTTCGATGAGACCATCTTTAAACGCTTGTTTTAATGCTGCCTTAAACTTTAGATAGTAACTTGATGCGGTATTTCTTGATATTTTAGTTGTTTTTGTTCTAATGGAAGGAGCTTCCAGCAAATAATCCCTGAAACCCTCTATAAATGGTATTGTTAAGTCTTTGAAAGAAATATCTTCTGGATGAAATGCATTTAGATAATCAATTGAAGTTAACCAGGTTTTATAATTAGATGTCTTTCGCTTTTTAGCAAGCTTTAGAAAATACTCTTTAAAGGATTTGGAAGCGATTTCCTGCCTTCTAAGCATTTCTTTTTCGTGGCTTGCATAAATCTCAGGTTTATTGACTTCATTCTCCCTGCGAAGCCTTAATGTCTCAGCAAATGAAAGCTTTTCTCTATTGTGTTGTTTCTCTTGATCCGTTTTCGGTTTGGCGTATATGTAAGTTTTAATAAATTCTCTACGCGTTTCTTTGCCCTCTTTTAAAATGGCAGGATAAAAATCTAAATAGAGAGATAATTTCCTTTTATCGGTTAATGGTTTATTCCGAACTGTTACTTTGATCATGGCCTTAACTTAATAGTTTATCAATGTCTTTTTTATTCACTAAGGAATACCGACCTCTCTTAACTTTTTCAATGTTATTCCTTTTAATCAATTCATAAATTGCCTTTTCGGACATATTATATTTAACCTCTATTTCCTGCATAGAATAGTACTCAGTGGTTTCGACGATCAAAGTTTGAGACCGATCGTTATTTATTTCATTGTCCTTGAGCATCTTATCGATATCTGATCGTTTAATGATGGTTTTTCTTTCCAGGAGGTTCGATGCATTAAGCTTCCCAGTATTAATGAGCTTATAGACATTTTGCCTAGAACACCCTATCAATTTCCCAACCTCTGTAACTGAAAGAAACTCTTTGTTAGATAAATCTTTAGAAGTAGGTAGAGATTTTACATTTCGAACCTCTTGAGTTTCTGCTTCTGATCTGGCAATCTTCGCTTGTTTCTGTCTAAGTTTATAATTCCTTTTCCCACAAAATTCAGAACAAAACTTAGTGACCGTAGTCTTGGCTATAAATTCCTTATTACAGTGTTGGCAAATTCTAGTTACCTGAATATTGGAGCTCATTTAATTTAAATAAGTTTATACTTGTGTAAGTATGTAAATTTTGTAAACTTTGTAAACCATATTAGGTACAAAAAATAAATTGTAAACTAACGAGGTACAACAAAGGTACAAATAAATGATAAATTATTTGGTAGTATTGATTATTAATGATAATTTAGATTCTCTATTAAAAGAAGATAATCAAGGTTTTTACTGTTTTAGATAATATTTGACTTATCATAAATAACCCTAGTTACTTCCCAATACAAAACTTACTAAATATATTCTCCAGCAAATCATCCGTAGTAACCGTCCCAGTAATTTCCCCCAGATGATACAACGCTTGCCGAATATCCATTGCTAGGAAATCCGAGGTTATCGGATTATCAATTCCATCCAGCACCTTCTCTAACCCCTGCTTCGTCAGCTGTAAGGCCTCCAGGTGACGAATATTCGTCACGATGACATCATCCGTATTAATATTGCCCAGGTTCACCTGATTCAGCAGCTCATCTTTCAGTTCTTCAATGCCCAGCTGCTGTTTTGCGGAGATATAGATCGGGCTTAGCTCCGCAAAGGAAGCACGCTGCTCCTCGCTAAGCAAATCACTTTTATTAATAATAGTGACAAATGGAATATTCAAGGCTTCCACCTCCTGTATTTGCTGTTTTACGTCAGCAATAGCATCCTGAGTAGGATCAAATAGGTATATAATCAATCGGGCCTGTTTCATTTTGGCCATGGTACGCTCTACGCCGATCGCTTCCACGACATCCTCGGTATGGCGAATCCCTGCCGTATCGATAAACCGAAACGTCACCCCATGAATATTGATTTCGTCTTCAATGGTATCCCGGGTGGTGCCGGCGATATCCGAAACAATGGCACGCTCCTCATTCAACAAAGCATTCAGCAAGGTCGATTTCCCCACATTGGGTTTTCCAGCAATCACCACCGGCACCCCATTCTTCAGCACATTCCCCTGCTCGAAGGAGCGGATCAGCTTCGCAATCACCTGATGAATCTTCATAATCAGCACGCGCAGTTGATCGCGATTGGCAAACTCCACATCTTCTTCCGAGAAATCGAGTTCCAGCTCAATCAGCGAGGCAAAATGCACCAAATCTTCCCGCAGCTGTTTCAGCTGATTCGAGAATCCACCGCGCATCTGCTGCATGGCAATCTGATGGGAAGACGCCGAATTGGAAGCTATCAAATCGGCCACTGCTTCGGCCTGCGATAAGTCTAAACCGCCATTCAGGAAAGCCCGTAAGGTAAACTCGCCGGCTTTGGCAGCACGTGCCCCATGTCTAATCAACAAGCTCAGCACTCGTTCGATAATATACTTGGAATTATGCGTAGAAATCTCCACCACATTTTCCTTCGTATACGAGTTCGGGGCAATAAATAAAGAGACCAGCACCTCATCGATAATCTGCTCGCCATCGCGGATGGTACCAAAGTGGATGGTATGCGATTCCTGCTTCAGCAAGTCCTTCCCTTTAAACACCTTATTGCAAATGAGTAAAGCGTCCGGACCTGAAAGTCGGATAACGGCGATGGCACCATTAGCACCCGGCGAGGTCGCCAGGGCAACAATAGTTTCTTGTGAAGTCGATGATGTTGTAGACATGCCACAAAAATAACAATATGTTCGCTATGCAGCGAATTATTGCAGCAATACTCCTATTCGAGGGTAATAAACAAAGATCGGCGAACCTCCGCTTTCAGGTTTTTGGTTTTATGTCCCTTGCCATGCGTATCCTCCAACAACAAAACCTCACCCGGCAGAAACACCCGCCGTTCGCCCAAGGAAGTTTCAATCTCCACCCCCACGTCCAACAAAACCAAGTATTGCCGCTGTGGTGCCTGGTGAAAATCATAATCATAAGCAGCTTTTACCTCCCGGAAAATCAAGGATTTCACCGGAAGGCCAGCCGATAAAAAACCGATATCCCCTTGGTCAACCAAAGGGATATCGATCACTTCAAAACGGCTATCGCCATGTTCATCAGCATATAATCGCGTAATCTTCATCTTAGCTAAAGATTAATTCATTGGCCAATTCAATCTCTTCCTGGCTGATGGTATGGCCCATGTCCGGATAAATCCGCTCGGTCACCTTGGCGCCCATCGCTGTCAATTGCTTAGTACTGGCTTGCACCCGCTCTACAGGCACATGGAAATCAGGATCACTGGTACCGATAAAAATCGGCGTACCAGCAAAATCACCCCGATAATTTTCCGTATACAATTGATCGCCAATTAAGCCGCCCGTAAAGGCAACAGCACCGCCATAGCTGGCCCCATTTCTGGCCACGTACTCTAAGGTTAAACAAGCGCCTTGCGAGAAGCCTAAGAAGTAAATCTTATCCTTCGCTATCCCTTTGGCCAAGGCTTGGGCCACCGCCTCCTGAACTAAGGCCAAGGCCTGATCCAGGTCCGGTTGATTATCGGCCACAGGGGCCATAAAAGAATGCGGATACCAGGTATGCGCAGCGGCTTGTGGGCCTAACAATAAATAATCGTCAACTTTTAAATACCGCGAAAGCGACATGATATCCTGCGCCGAACCTCCGCGACCATGAATCATGATTAAAGCCTTTTGCGGGTTTTGAGTATTCCCGCCTTGATATATTGTTCCTTGTTGCATATGTTGTCCTCCTTTTGATGAATAGCCTACCAAGCCATAGCCCGGTAGACTAAAAGAAATAGAAAATATTAAAAATTAGTCCTTAAGTGCCGGCAATACCTGCTCGATTTCTGCACGATGCGACTCATATTGCTTAGGCAATTTCAACGCGCTACCCAATGAAGTTAGCGGCTCGTCTACATCAAAACCTGGGTTCTCCGTTGCAATTTCAAACAACACCCCTCCCGGTTCGCGGAAATACAAGGAATGGAAGTAATCCCGGTCTATTTGTGGGGTAATCTGCAAGCCTGCACTTAAAATACGCTCGCGTAAGGCCATCTGATCGGCATCATCCTTCACCCGGAAGGCAATATGGTGGTTCGTACCAGCCGTATTTACGCCGCGTTTAGCATGCTCATCCACTAAAATATCGATGATGTTCGCTGTATCGATACTATTGGTCGCAAAACGATAACGATTGCCCTCTTGTGCCACCTGCTCGTAACCCAATAAATCGGTCAACACCTTTGCGGTAGGCTCCAATTCATGTAAGGTTAAGGTCGTGTTATGAAATCCTTTGGTTGCTTCTGCAGCAGAAACTTCAGAAGTAGCCCATCCAACACGCTTATCCTCCGTTTTAGGCACCACCAAGGAAAGACTCAAGCCATCCGGATCTAAGAAAGGGTGATATACTTCACCAAAACGCTCTACGGCCTCTCCGGTCAAAACATTATGTTCGCCAAAACGCGCTTTCCAAAAGTCTAAACTTCCCGCCGGAACGGCATAGGCTATTTCTGTCGCCATACCTGCGCCATTTCTTCCTTTACCAATGCCTTCCCATGGAAAGAAGGTTAAAATGGTTCCTGCATTCCCTTTTTCATCACCATAATAAAAATGGTATGTGCCCGGATCATCAAAATTCACCGTTTTCTTCACCATGCGTAAGCCTAGTGTTTTGGTATAAAAATCATAATTACGCTGGGCCATGTTAGCGATAGCGGTAATGTGATGCAAGCCTAATACTTTATTTTCCATGATATACTCCTTTTCGATTAAACGTTTATTATTCCTTTATTGTTTATTTAACACTACAAAGATGCATATACGGTAAAGCCTACACATTGATGTATGTTAAGAAAGGAAACCCTACTCAAAAAACGGCGTATCATTCACTATATTTTTACATATATATTAACATAACATGTAGTTTTTATTGCAAATTTGTAAGGTGTACACGAATATGTTAAAAAAATGTTCTTAAAAAACCTCAAATCTACCCTATCCATTGCCTTAATAAGCTCCGCATTATGGGCCAGTGGACAAGAAATTGAAAAACCAAGTATCGCTTCCAATACCAGTTTTGCCATTGTTGTAGACAGTAAAACCTACAATGCCGCAAAAAGCGAACTGGAAGCCTATAAGAAGCTTGTAGAAAAAGATGGGCTTGGCACTTATATCATTCATGCCAACTGGGAATCGCCGGAAAAAATCCGCGAAATCCTACAAGGCTTATACAAACAGAAGAAATCGCCGTTGGAAGGCGCGGTACTCGTGGGGGAAATTCCAATCCCTATGCTACGCGATGCGCAATTCCTGACCTCGGCATTAAAAATAAATCAAAAAATACGCTGGGATAGATCTTCGGTACCTTCCGATCGGTATTATGACGATTTTGACTTGCAATTTGATTACCTGAAACAGGATACCGCAAGCAGCAGAAAACTCTTGCACTATTATTCCTTAAAAGCAGAATCGCCTCAATTCCTGGAAATGGATATTTATACCGCGCGTATCAAACCGCCGGTGGCTGCAGGAGAAGACCGAACCGCAAAAATTAAGGACTACCTGACCCGATTGGTTGCTTTACGCAGTAAGGCCTACCCATTGGATGATATGATTGCTTCCTATGGACATGGCTATAACTCGAATGCCGTAAACTCCATTATGGGCGAGTCTTTAGCCTTGAAATCCCAAATGCCGCAACTCTTCAAACCAGGAGGTTCCATTAAATTCTTGAACTTTAGAAACGCCGAGTTTATGAAGTTCAACCTCCTTTCGGAATTGAAACGCGATCAATTGGATTTTGCCTATATGACCGGTCATGGTACCGCCACACTGCAATTGCTGAACGGCTACCCTTATGTATCCAGTCCGCAACCTTCCATGGACAATGTGGCCCGCTATTTACGTTCTAAAGTGCGCAGCGCCAAAGAAGATGGCCGCGATGTAGATAAAACTATCAACGGTTTTAAAGAATCCTTAGGCGTTTCTGATAAATGGTTTAAAGATGCATTCGATGCCAAATCCATCGAGGCCGATTCCATCTACAATATCAATATGGATATGCAGATGGACGACCTGAAGGATGCAGGCATCAAATCAAAATTAGTTTACTTAAACAGCTGCTTAACAGGCTCTTTTCAATTAGACAATTACATTGCCGGCTATTACCCTTTCTCGAAGAATGAAAATATTGCCGCCGTTGCCAACTCCGTAGGGGTATTGCAAGATTTATGGCCTACCGAAATGATGGGCTTATTAAAAGACGGCTACCGCATCGGTAACTGGTTGAAGCATTTCGCCTACTTGGAAACCCATATCCTGGGCGACCCTACCTTCCACTTTGCCTCCACGCGTAGCAAAGAGCTGAACGACGCCAGTTTCTTAAACAAATCGGCGAGCTACTGGAAGAAGCTTTTGCAGGAAAACAATGCCGATATACAATCCTTGGCCCTGGTTAAATTAACCAATATCCTATCTGAAAAAGAGGCTTCTGCCCTTTTGAAGGAATATTACTTTAATTCGCCATTTGAGCCAACACGGATGCAAGCCTTCCAACTGTTACGTCGCTTTGAAAACAACGACTACCAAGAGGTGCTGCATGCCGCCAAATCGGATTCTTACGAATATATCCGTCGTCGTGCCATCTACGACCTGAGCGATTTCGGATCGGATGATTTCACCCGCGACTTAATCGAGTTTTACATCAACGATCCGCACTCCGAGCGAATTACCTACCGCGCGAAATGGGGATTACAATTCTTAAACCCGAGCCTTGCTAAAAAGGAAGTAAACGAGCTCATCCGCAATAACCCGGCAATCGCTGGCCGCGAAGTGCTCGCCAATAAGCTGGATAAGGACTTAGATTATTACAAAAAGAAATCTGAAGACTTAGTAAAAGCCATCGGCAACAAAGAACTTTCCGAAAAAGAAAGACTAGGTGAACTTACAACCCTACGACTTTACAGACACCACAGCGCTGTACCAACCGTAATTGATGTCGCTAAAGACGAGCAAAACTCAGAGGTAATCCGCACGACAGCTTTGGAAGCCCTAGGCTGGTTTACGCTATCCTACCAACGTGAAAACATCATTAAAGGTTGTGAAGAGATTATCGCTTCCAATGCGCCTGAAGCCGTGAAAAAAGAAGCCCTGAAAACAAAAAACAGAATCCACGGCGCTTCGCATAAGATTTAAGAGATTTTTGTTTTCGTGCTGTTATCAAATTATCACCGCTTTGCGATGACATTGTCATCGAGAGCTTTGTCATCCTGAGCTTTGTCATCCTGAGCTTTGTCATCCTGAGCGGAGTCGAAGGACGAACCACGAACCACGAACCACGAACGACTGGTACGTCAGTGCAGGTAAATAACAATAATAACTTGTTTATCAACACTTTGATAAACAAGTTATTATTATTGTGATGTTCCAATGTTACGATGCCGTTTGCGATGATAGGTTCACACAAAACACTGATAATTAACACAATACATGATTAATTGTACTGACGTACCAGTCGTTCGACTCCGCTCACGATGACAGCACTACCAACTACCGTCCTCCCCCCTTTCTCTCCCCTTGCTCTCCCCTTTCACACCCGTATCACCCCCCTTTACAAAGGGCTCTGCAAAGGGAGAAAAAAGGTATAACAAAGCGTATTAAAAAACCCATCTCCATAGCATGCCATAAAAAATCCCGGCTCACATGAACCGGGATTTCTTATTTCCTTCTGTTAAAGCGGATCGCTTAATGCTGATGATCTAGCGGCGGGGTAATCATGATATGCGCTTTGTAAGTACCTTCGTCCATAAGCCATGGCATTCCGATGTTATTCCCTTTATTAGACATCCCGTAATCGGCTGCTTTAGCGTATGGCACATAAATTACGTAGCGTCTTTTGGCGTCTTTAATTTCGCCGGTTTCCGGGTTTAAGTCTTCGGCTGGTCCCCAGTAGCCATACAGCATGCTAGGCGTTTGCGGAATCTTTAATTTGCCGGCTTTGAATTCCGCTTCGCGGATCTCATCGCGTTGCTTGCGTTTTCCTTCGGCGGTCAACTCACGGCCACGCGCCATAAACGGATCCAAACTCTCTGGATAGCAATACGCATAATATACCGACATTTTATAGTCTGGTGCTAAACAGATATAGCCATTGGTTCCTTCACGAAGAGTCACAAATTTACCTTCCGGGCTATAGCCATACACCTTTGCGCCTTCACGAAACTCTGTAGGAGCTGCTTGCAAGGCAACTTTGATCTGCACATCGGCAGCAGGAACCGCTCTAGGTTTCACCTCTTTGGTCTGTTGTGCCTGCACATGCAATAACATAGCGCTGGCAAGCATCAAGAAACTAATTATTCTTTTCATCGTTGTAAATTTTATTTTCTATTCATAGCACATGCTATACAAATATAACCCTAATCTTGGTTAAAATGTTGCGCCAATGCTAAAATGAAACGATTTCCGGTCTTTAAAGGTATAGCTATCCGTTTTAGTGAAGCGTCCGGCAGCTTTGAAAAACAGCTGAACATTCGACTGGTTATTAAGCTGTTGAGCATAGGTAATGGGTAGTTCGTACTGCTGAAAATCTGCTTTATAAAACTGAAAATTACGTTCTTCCAAATCTGTTACGGTTAAACTGTTTGCATCAGAGCCATTATAAACAAAAGAAGCCTTATCGTTTTTCTTAAACTGCGCCTTCAATCCAATCGCCAATTGCGATTTACGAATGCTCGATAAGGAAAATAGCTTGTTGGCTTCTAAACCGTAGCTGATGTTCGATACTTCCATGTTCGATTCCGGAATAAGGTAGCTATCGTGCAATTGATCATAGCTTAGCAATGCCGCAGCCTTCCAATTATACGCATCGCCCTGCTTTTGCAAAATCTCATAGCGCGCCGCAAACTGTTGACGGTGATAGGTTGATCGCACAGATTGATAGCGGGTATAATAACCGTCGCTCTCCGTTCCGCTTACAAATTCATTGATGTATTCAATGCCATTGGTTTTTCCATCGCTAAAATCAGCCTGCAAGCCATGCAAGAAAATAGCACCCTCGCGTTGCAGCTGCAAGCCGCCATCCCAACGCTTTTCCAAGGTAGAACCACCGGGCCTAGAATTGCTAAAGGAGATATTGGCATCTTCAGCCTTCACGCGGTAGTTCGCGAAAAGCAAGGCTTTAATGGCCCCTTGATACTGATATTGTAGTCCGCCACCTAAAGCATCGCCCAGGTAATTATAGGTTCTTCCTGCCCCCACATAATTAAAGGAATTGCCCAAACCAAATAAGGCGAAATAACCTTGGTCTACATTGCTGGTGAAATTAGAATTGTTGGCCTCTTCCTTATAGTTTTTATACAAAAAGTTGGCCCCCAATGCATGCTGTTCATTCACTGCAAAGGTTACAGCGGGCAACACATCCAATTGGTAATACTTATTGTTGGTTCGAATATCACGTTGTTTAGCTCCAGAGGAAGCCTTATAATGTGCGGCCAAGCCTAGATACCAATGCTCGCCTAATTGGCGACTGCTGGCTTTAAAACCGAAGGCATAATGCTGGTTTTGCCAATTGCTGGCATTTGTATCGGCCAACATATACGGCATCCCACGGAACGGATCGATCAAGGTGGTATTGTATTCCGCCGCTTTGATGTCATTCCGATTATAGCTAAAGTAGCCCTGAATATAGGCCTTTTTCAAATAGGTATTCCCACGGGTATACAGATCAACATCGGTTTGGCTTTTCCCTGCTTGTGGCCGTCGGAAATTGCCATCGGTTTGTCCATAGCCCAGCGATAAACTGGAATGCTCCTTGGGCTGATCAAGCAATAAACCCGCAGCATTATTAGTTTTATTCCATTGTAAATACTGAATCTCTTGTTCTTGTTCAATAATGCTCTTATTCCCTTCCTGTGCCATGGCCGGAGCGATGCTTGCTAACAGACTGGCAAGGGTAAGGCGTATGTATATCGTTTTCATAGATGCGTGGCTATGGATCATTAATTTGCTAAAGACCAGGATGGAATTCCTTCGCCGTAGAAGCGGAAGGTAGGTACCACCATACGTTCAAAATCTTCAGTACTGTTATTTGTGTCTTGTAATATAGGCTTCCCATCGGCGTTTGTGCCCGACTTCTTCCGACGTACGCCTTTAGAATTGTAGGTGGCCCCTACATAGGTCATGCCGGCATCCAATACCGAAGCGACCCGCTTGGCCTCAATCATATTTTCATTATGCCCACATTCTACCGCATCCATAATATAGGTCAGCGGAATCTTCGCAAAAAGATTGGCAGATGTAGTGCCCAAGTTGCGCGTTTGCAAAGACTTATTGTTTACCGGATCGTAGGTTTCACCCTCCGGCACGCGGAAGATCACATAGGCACCGCCAAATACCGCTGTAAGGTATTGTGGCAAACTGCCCTTTCCTGCCAAACCATTATAGAATACGTGTTGCATATTTGCCGCTGGCTGATCGGGGAAATTCGCATTGTTCATGTTAAACTCAAATTCCGACGTAGAACAATCGATTGGTGAGTTCGGGCTGTACTGCGGCAATTTATGATTCGCCGCAAATTGTGCCATGCTAAACGATTCACCCGGTGCTAAAGGATAGTCTTTGCCCGTTCCAGGAATCTTCCAGATGCGCTCGGCATAAATATATTTTCCAGCATCCTCTTCTGGCCAAACCGGCAATTTTAAAGTTGCCGTTCCGGGGGTTAGGTTGGCGAAATACAAGCCATCAAGGTATACCGTCTCATCGGAGTTATTGATGATTTCATAAAACTGGTTCCGGAAGTAGAAAGGTTCCGTGCCGGCAAAAAAGATTTCACTAAAGGCTAAGGGACCTACAGATGCACCACTCACATCGATGTTGATAGATTCCCCGTCCTTTACTAAGAGATAATTGATTTTACTGCCATTCAGAAAAAAGGTCTTTCCATCTTCTTCCACATTTCCGGTAATATTAATGGAATAGGTTCCCGGAATCAGCTTATCGATTTTATTCACACCGTCGGTCATGATATGTTCGGTGCGGAAGCCTTCGGTAAAGTTTTCCAGAACAATTTTTAAGCCTTCGGTTGATTCGATGCCTGCCGCTTTCGGGTTTGCCGTAACGTTTAAGGTCATATAGCCTATATCATCGGTATTCAGTCCGTTATCAATGCGGTCACAAGAAGTGCTCAAGGCCATAAAGGCAAGCAGACCGGCGTATATTGGAGCTAATTTCATGGGTAATTCGTGTTAAAATTTTAAAGCGAGATTTAAACCAAAGAAGAAAGGATAAGATGCATTTCGGCTGATATAATCCGTTTTCACGCGATCGGATTGATGCATCGGGTAAGAACGAAACATATTGTTCGCAAAGAATGACACCCGCATAAAGTCGCGAATCTCCTTGGTAATATTGATATTGAAATTGAAGAAGGCCGGCAGACTCTCTACGACCTCATCTGGACGCGCTACCCGGCGCATAATGGATTTAAACTCATCCTCGTCTTTTCGATTCGAATCGAAATCATACACCTGCCCATCGAATTTACTGATGTATTTAACCGGAATAGAATCATTGCCATACAGCTTCCAATCCGATTCATTCCAAATGGTTTCCGCTGTTAGGGTAACGACTAAACCAATGGAAGGAATATTATGGGTAGCACGGATGGCGGTGCTTGTTGCCTTTTCAATAGAAACGATCATGTCTGAATCGTATAAGCCCACATGCGTACGGTTGGCACCTAAGCCACTTTCCGCATCGTAATAAGTATAGGCACTGGAATAGGATTTGCGCCATAAGTGCATGCCATTGATGCTAAACTGCGTACGGATGGCATCGATGCGTTTGAGGTTCAACTCAAACTCTATCCCTTTTTTCTCTAGGCGCGCCGTATTATTAGGTTTATTGAACTTGGCCAATACCGCATTATCGGTTCCTACAAAAACCGGACTCGCTGCATTTACACGCTTGTATTCAATATAGTTAACGGGTTGGAAAGAACTGTTTATTAAGCTATAGCTATAGCCATCTTTCACCTGTTCTTGGAAGGCCGTTACCCGCAATTGCGATTTGGCAATCTCTAAATCAAAGCCTACCTCGGCCTTTTCATTTTTGGAAATCATTAAATCTGGGTTTTGCGTACTGAAAACGCGTGTCGTGGTCATGAATACCTGCTGATCTTGCGGGATGTTCGAAGCCAACTCATTCACGTTGATATATTCAAAATATGCATTTTCCGGGTGTAGATAGAGCAAGCTTGGTGCTTTGGCTAAAAGGCCATAGCCCCCGCGAATGCGCAACACATTAGGAATAACTTCAATATTGGCATTGATACGCGGCGATAATGCGGATTTGTTCTCACTAAATAGATCGTACCGCAATCCTGCTTCCAGATTAATTTCATGATTTCCGAGCTGCGCGGTAAAGTTTTCCTGCGCAAACAAGCCAACTTGCTGCAAGGCTGGAATTTCCTTAAACGTACGCCGGCGGAAACTGGCATTCGGGAAAGAGCCACTCTTTACCGGCGGCAAAGAATCAACAAATTGTTTCCCCATTCCGAAGTTCTTATCTACCTTGAAATCGGCTCCTAATAGCCATTTATGACTGGTATTGCCTACTTTATTGAAAAAGTTGGCGATAGCTTTGGCATAGCCCGAGAACTCCTTGCCATCAATATTGTAAACCCCAATATAAGTAGCCGGCAAATAGACCGCATAGAGATTTTGCTCGCCTGCCGGGATATGCGTAATTTCCTGTCCATTGGCATCGTAATACGATTGTCCCGGACGGTTACTCAAAACAGCACCATCATTGTAGGTCATCGAATAAGGAGCTGTCGCATTGGTATATTGTGTTTTTAAATAGGAATCTTTATTTGCATAGCTCGCATTAACAGAATAATTTAAACTCTTTAACCATTGATCACTAAATCCTAAGTTTCCATTGGTATTTAAAGTAAAACCTACCTGTTTACCATTAGACTCGGTAAAATTGCGGGCATCATCCGGATTCGGCTTTTGGCTATCCTTGCCATAAGTAAATGAAAAGGAGGTATTGGAGGCTAAACGGTTTCCAAAAAATTGATTGCTATATAAGGTATTAAAGGTAGCCCGTTGATAATAGCGATCTGCCTGTTCCGGCTTAGTGACATTATAGCTGTAATCGGCACCTAGGTTTAGGGCTCCGCTATTCCCAGCCAGCTGTATACCTTGATTGGCCATAATGCTGTATAGATTCGGGTTTGTGCGTGCTTCCACCAACAGGGGCTGCTTACCGGCTTTCTGATTCACAATAACCACCCCCGAAGCTACATCTCCATATTGTACCGAAGGAATACCGCGCACCACTTCAATGGATTCGATGTTTTGGATCGGAATGTTCCGCACATCAAATCCACCCGCTGGAGGCGCTCCGCCCCCCAGGGCCGCATTACCACCGGCCGTAACCGGGTTGATGACCTGCAAGTTTGCATTATTAGACGTAGGCGCACCATTCACCACCACAGATGTTCCAAATGCATTGGACGGGTCGGCCATTTGGCCTACCATCTCGCGGATATTGATCTGCTTAGCATTGGTCAGATCGGGGTTGGAAGCACGAGCACCCGGCATTAAGCTCATCACATCGGCCAAACTATTAGCCTGCAAGTGCTCAATCGCTGCCCGGCCAATGACCGAACTGGTGGCCATATTCTTATTGGAGGCCTCAGCTGTAACCCCTACCTCATCCAAACGGAAGGAATTCTCTTTAAAGAATAAGGTGATTTGCTGATTGCCTTGAAGGTTGATGATGGTATCGACTGGCAACTTCCCTACAAATTGACCGTGAATCTTTAATCGGCCTAAGGGCAGATCTTTAAAGATAAACTTGCCGGAAGCATCCGTGGCAACACTGATGCCCATGTTTTCAATGGAAAGTGTGGCTTGTCGTAATGGAATGTTTTTTCCTTGAACCGTTTCGTAAACAGTCCCCGAGATTTCTGCTTTGCGTTCTTGTGCGACAACATTCGTGCTGGACAGCGCGCCAATGCATGCAGCAGCGATCCCGAGTTTAAGAGCATGTAATTTCATTTACACTGTGCGGATCTAAATTAATAAATATCCTACTGGGCGGTAGTTTGATTTTGTTTTCCCTAAGATTTGCGCAAATATACTTGTTTAGAATTGTTCTAAACAATTTATTTTGAATAAAGATTTCGGTATAGGCATAATAAAGTAGAAATATAGCAACTTTTCGGGATTTATTATAAAAGAAAAAATCGAGGTTGCCTAAAGCTAACCTCGATTCCATTTTAACAAACGATCATTTTTCAGCAGGATATCATCCTGCTGAAAATTAACCTTTAACCCTTATTCTGATAATTTAGATTTCCATTCCCAAAATCTAAACTCACTCGCAAACATATAATCCGTTCCAGCCCATGTATTTAATACCTTCACGCGTACATATCGATATGCAGGCGTACTGGACGGAAATTCGAATAAATGCCCATTCGCAGCTTCCTCCACATCCGCATCTGTGTACTCGCCGACAGGGGTATTGGATGGTTTTACCACTTCACAACTCCGTAATTTTGTCCATCCTGAGAAACTTCCATCTGCAGCAGGGTCATTACTTCCCCATATTTCAAAATTTTGAATATTACCATTGGCATATATTAATTTATATTCGGTCATAGATCCTCGCTGCCATAAACGCAGTTTAGAGAGGGACACCTTTTTCCCTAGGTCAATTTGGAAGTGCTGCGGCATGCCTGAACCAGTTTCGGTGCGGTACCAAGCTTTTGCTGCTGCTCCTCCTGCCAATACGCCACTCCATAAGTTTTCAAACGCATTTCCGTTCATAGTTGCATCTGGCGCATCTCCCGGAAGTTTCAATCGCTTAAATGCACTTGGACTCACTGCATTATCACCATCGAATTTCATGGTTAACACCAAGTCTTTTGCTGTTGATAGAAAACTATCAATAGCCAGTGTATCTGGCTTATACCAGCTCGCATATTGTATGGTTGAACCTATTTTCCAATCAGGCAATAAAAGTTCAGTTTCTGTTTGAGGAAGAACAACGACCCGTTCCTGATCTTCTGCATTTAAATACTTTATTTCTGTTGATAATACTTGCTCGTTAGCCTTCCGCCAAGTGAATTTTAATTCGTTTTGGGCAGTCAGGGTCGTATTGGATATGGATCGAGGTAATAAGGAACGTCGATAATTTTCTCCATATGCATAGGCATAAACGGTTTTGGAAATAGAGCTATTTCCTTTTTTGTCTTTACTGATGACTTCAAAATCATAACCGCCCTCTTCTAAATTAGGGATAATGACAGATACCGTATCTATCTTATCGGTTTTAACCAGATCAACTTTCATGGAATCCGCCCGATTGTTCCAATAGATATTTGCGGAAGCAATAGTCGGGTCAGATAATAATAACCATTGCAATTCAATTCTGTTTTTCCCCGGGAAGCCGCGAAGAGAATCCGCCTTGGCCACATATATCTTCTCTCCTCCTTCTAAAAATTCTTTATAGCCATGATCTTGCTTTTGACAGGCCATAAGCATTACGATTGCTAGGAAGCAAAGGTTGCTAAATATTCTACTTATTTTCATCATGGCTTTATTTTAATTGACCGTAAAATTCCAATTCCGACATCCACATGTAGGTCGTTTTACCATAGGTTTCCAATACGCGAATCCGGATAAACCTGACATCAGGATTGTCAATAGCAAAGGAAAATTCATGCCCTGCTTTTGCAGCATCTACGTCTTCCGTACTATTATTTCCGGTAGGTAATCCCGATGGTTTCACTAACTCACAAGTAGACAATAAGGTCCAGCCATTGTAAGAACCTCCAGGATCTGGGTTTGTACTACCCCACACCTCAAACCTGCGAACACTACCACCTGAATAAAGCAAATCAGGACGATCAAATGCACCCCGTTGAAAATACACCAAGCGACTAAGCTTCGCTGTTTTCCCCAGATCAAAGGTAAAGTGCTGCGGCATGGTTGCCTTTTCATCTGTCCGGTACCAGGCCCTACTATTGGTAGTTCCCACAAAAATACCAGACCAAAGGTTACTTAGGGTGGTACCTCCTGCCCATCCTGGAGCTTCCGTTGGAAGGTTCGCAAACATCGCCTTAAATCCATCCGCGGGCACTCGCTCTTCATAAAGTGGCGTTAATTCCTTCTCTATAATATTCGTTTGATTGCCCCAGCGGTCTTTAATTGCAAAGCCAAACATGGTTAATTCTGGTTGCAATCCGCGTAGTGCAAATTCTCCAGCAGCCTGGCTGGTATAGAAATTCTGCGTTGGTTGCCAATCGCCATTCATCCCTTTTTTATAAATCATGATGGCCACATTTGCCAAACTTTGATTCTCATAGGATAGCTTGATGCCACCAAAATCTTCATTTACTTCCAAAGAAGAAAACACATTCCAGATAGCTGGTAATCCAGGCTTAGCTGTTAATGCATAAGCTTCAGATTTCTTTTGATTCCGGCCTACCGTATAGAGCTTGATGGGATAACTCAAGGTATCACCAAATCCCACTAGCGATAAACTATTTTGATAATAGGATGAACGTACTTTTTGAACGCCCTTCTCCCCCATATCTACTTCTGCTTCTACATATAAAATATTGCCTTCCGCAGGAATAGAATAAGAAAGTTTGATTTCCCCCGGCAGTCGCTCCACTTGTGCATGCTTAAGGGGCTGGGGCACTTCATCTGAAGTATCGAGGACCTTCATCGCATCTTCACCACAGGAATGCAGCATCATACTGATGACGACAAGAAGGATATAATTAAATTTTTTCATGATTTTCATTTAGATTAATTACCAACCTGGTGCTTGAATTAAGTTCTGATTCTTCAATATCTCTGCTTCCTCAATTGGCCACAAGTAATCGCGCACTTTAAATTCCTGGTTAAATAACAATACAGGTCTATAATACTCTGCAGGTGTTTCCTGATGAATATCCCAACCATAAATAGGTTGATTTAAGACCTCAATAGATTTTTTCCAGCGACGTAAATCCCAAAAACGATGTCCTTCAAAGGCGAGCTCAATCAATCGTTCTTGCTGAATGATAGCTCGTAAACCTTCTTTTGTTTTATACTTATCGGCATTGATGGAATGATTGCTCCAACTAGCAGCCACGCCCTCTAAGCCAGATCTTTGACGTACTTTATCAATATAAGTCAAAGCCTTATCTGTTGGCCCTTCGGCTTCATTAATTGCTTCTGCTAGGTATAAATAGAGATCAGAAAGACGCATTAAAGGAAAAGGAACCGCTTGCACCACGTAGTTGGCATCACTTGCTGTATTCAAATAATTTACAAGCTTTTTGGCCCAGTATCCTGTAACAGAATAACTCGTTGGGTGACCCGCAGCCATACCGCCTGCACGCGCTTCTACATATTTATTATCTTGATCTGTCAGCCATCCAGTGCCAAACCAACGGCCGCCATCAAAAGCCAAGCTAGCATAAAAACGAGGCTCGCGGTCATGGTGCAAAATCGGCAAGTCTTCGCCTGGCTTAAGATATAATCGATCCTGCTCGGTTACTTTCCGTAAACTAAACCGATCTTCATAAGGATAGTCCTTATCCTCATTTATAGGTACGCCATTCTCGCTGTAAAATAGTTCCGCCATTTTGATAGGGGGAGCATGTACGCCTGAATAATATCCTGGCCCCAAATGTAATCGAGGTTGACTGTATTTCTGTAAAGTGTTCAACAAACTATTATTGTCCGCCCAAATAATCTCAGAATTCCATTTCTGCGTTAAACTGGATCGAAAACCCAATTCAATCCTTGTGGTATCAGAAAGGTTCATGGAGCCTACAGCTGGCGTATAAGTAAATAATTTATAACCTAAGGATTCACAAAGATCTACCGCTGCTTGACAGGCTTCCTGAGCTACCTTCCATTTGTTCTCATCGACAGTTTGGTTAAAAAAGGTAGTGCCATCCTTTCCTTTAAAGCTTGAGAAGTCTTTATTCCCATTGAACATAGGAGATGCGGCCGTAACTAGCACTTTTGCTTTTAAAGCCGATGCAATTACTTTATTGGCTCGCCCCATTTCCGTAGCTGGAAATAACACTTCATTGGGTAAGTCTGCAATGGCCTCATCTAACAAGGATACAATGTATTCCACACATTCATCGATGGGCTTGCGAACCACGCTCTTCACTTCTTCAACCGATGCAGACACCGGTAGGTTTTCCCGAATTAATGGAATTGGACCATACATGCGCATCAAATAAAAGTGATAATACGCTTTTAAAAACTTCACCTCAGCAGCCCATTGACTTTTTTCTGTATCAGCCATATCGTTCACTGTTTTAATATTTTCCAGGAAAATATTACACTCCCGTATACCTCGGTATAAGTCGGAGGCCTCTTCCTTTCCCGACCAAAAGTTGAGATAAGGAGATACGACATTTTGATTGCCTCGCGCAATCTGCCAATTATTTCGGCCACTGACATTATTATACAACCAAATCTCATCGCCACTCAGGAATTCCGGCACCTGCGATGATGCTGCATGCCCCGGCATCCATGAATAACAGGTGAATAAATAAGATTCTGCCGTATTCCGCGTCTTAAAGGCATACTCTATCGTTGCCACATTATCGGGCACAATATCTAGGTATTTACAGCTATGCAGCAAACTTGATCCAATCAAACTAACTGCTATAATTAATTTCTTGAGTTTCATAGTTAAAAATTGACGTTGACTCCTAGGTTAAATACGCGTTGAACAGGATAACCCAATCCATTTCCGGCCATCTCGACATCCCATAACTTAAATTTGCTCCACATCAATAAATTGGTACCACTGGCATACACCCGTAGTCGTTCCATATGTAGTTTTTTCAATTTCTCAGGCTGGAAGGAATAACCGAACTCCGCCGATTTTAAGCGTAGAAAAGTTCCGTCGCGCATAAACCAGGTATTGGATTGTTCCGTATTGGGATTTGCTACCGAACTTAATCGTGGCCACAGCGACATCACGTTATTATCAGATTCTGACCAATAGCTATCTGCATAAGCTTTTAACAATTGGCGCTCGTTAACAAAAGGAGCCGTGGCTTTAGGATCTATCCAAAAAGATTCTTGAGCGAGTCCTTGGAAAAATGCAGACACATCAAATTGCTTATAGCCTAAAGAAAATCCAAATCCATAAACGATTTCCGGAACGGTAGGATTGCCAATAGGAACCTGATCCAATGGAGTAATCTTCCCATCGTTGTTCACATCTCTGTATTTAATATCACCCCCCATTACCTCAATACCGAAGTTCTGTTCCGGAGAGTTTAAGGCTTCCTGATCATCCACAAAAAGACGCTCCGCAATATATCCCCAACGTTGGTTTAGGGAATACCCTACGCGAGATTTCCAATATTCCTTCAGGTATTCAGGTTCTTCATATACGCGGAATTCACTAGTACCATAGGTAAAATTACCACGAGCAGTTACCCAGAATTGTGGATTAAAATGATGCGAGAAATCAACAGATAAATCCATCCCTTTTCCCATGGCTTCCCCAACGTTTGCTCGTACAGTTGCTGACAAGCCCATATATTCAGGAATGGAGGCTCTACTCATTAAAATACTACGACGATGTTCCTTAAAGAAGTCGGCCTGTATATTCCACTTTTTGAAAACCGTGGCTTCTAATCCTAAATTGATTTTCTCAGAAGTCTCCCAAGAAATATCCTCATTATCATATCGGGTAATCGAAACCCCAGGTCTATTATAGGTATTGTCAATTCCGAAAGTTGCCCCTCTACCACTATCGTTCATCGTCACATTAGAAAGGTAAAAGAACCGATCTGTAGGATCACCAATCGCATCATTTCCTACTAATCCATATGTAGCACGAAGTTTAAATAATGATACTGTATTGGATAAAGGCTCCCAGAACTTCTCATTTGATAGCTGCCATGCAACACCATAGGCGGGGAAGAAACCAAAGCGATTCTTCTTATGAAAGCGTTCGGAGCCATTATAGCCAAAATTGAATTCTGCAAAATACCGACTATCGTAGTTATAGGTAAATCGTCCGGACAGTCCTAAATTCCGAAAGGGTAAGGTTTGTAATAAATCATTTGCATTAGCACTCAGCTCTTGGCGCATAATAAATACGGCCATCGCACTTAAACCATGCTTTTCCTGAAAGGTACGGTTGTAGTTTAGGGCAGACTCCATATAGAACTGGGAAAACATAGTCCGAGAACCCAGGTTAAAATCTAACCATTCCTGACCTTCTGTTTCATTAATCACATCTAATCTATAGGTATCATCCATCCGGTCATAGCCACTAGCAACATAATAAAATGGCTTATACTGACGAGAAACATCAAAACGCGCTCTCCGATTTGTATTCCCCATTAACCGGAAGTTCAAGCCTGGCGTAACAAAATCAAGGTTTTGTCTTAACTCCAATTGTGCCATCATTAAGGAAGAAGAATATTCCTTATAACCCTTTACCATATCTGCATACGGATTGATAAATCCAGCACTTGAGCCACCTTCCTTATAGGCGTTTCCAAACATAATATGGGTTAAATGCTCATAGCCGGGTAACACCGGGTAATAGGCCGGAAACATAACAGGATTAGAATTCATCACTCGATTATACATCTCAGATCCCGATAACAATGGCCCTGAGTAATCATCAAATGATCCATATAATCGCACACCCAACTCCGTAGTTTTGGTGACATTAATATCGACATTAGACCGCAGCAGGTAGGTTTTTAAATTGATATTATTATTGAAATTATTGCGATTATCAACCTTTAGCACCCCATTATCTTTATAAAAAGAACCTGCAACATAATAGCGAGCAACTTTACCCCCACCAGAGATACTCATATTTGCTCGTTGGTTCATGGTATAGGGTTTAAAAAGTTCCTTACGCCAATCGTTAGCAGGATAAACATCAGAATTTACGCCTAAAATCGTATTGTCGATCTTTTCTTGCGAATAAGGCTCTCGTGCCATTCCCGAAGGATCTCTCGTCACAACGGCCTCATTTCCTAAGCGCATATACGTTATTGGGTCTGCTAACTCCACATTACTGGTTGCTCCAGACACGGAGTTTTCAATTCTAAAATTGAGTTTAGCACTCCCTTCGGCACCTTGCTTGGTCGTCACTAAAATCACCCCATTAGCACCACGCGCACCATAAAGTGCCGTCGCGGTGGCATCTTTCATAATGGAAAAGCTAGCGATATCATCAGGTTGTAGTCTTGCTAAATCTGTGGACGTCAGCTCAACCCCATCAATCAATATTAATGGATCCTTTTTATACCCAAAGGTAGTTACGCCTCTAATAAAAAAGTCTGCATTATCTTGTCCGGGTTCTCCGCTGCGTTGGTAAGCAATTACACCGGCAATCCGCCCCGCCAAAGCTGTTGTTAAATTACTGGAGGGCACTTTAAGATCACCCGGTCTTACTTGGGTTACAGCGCCAATTACGTCTTGCTTTCGTTGTTTCCCGAAAGCCACAACAACAACATCGTCAATCATTGCGGAACCCGCTTTCAACTGCACATTTATAACCTCTTGCGTTCCTATTGGGATTTCTTGACTTTCATAACCCACCATGCTGAACAGCAGTACAGCATTTGCAGGAATTTCCAAGAAGTACTTACCATTCAGGTCTGTACTCGTTGCGAATTTGCTGTTGTCCTTGACAACAACAGATACGCCGGCCAATGCTTGTCCCAAGGTGTCAGTAATCGTCCCTCGCACCTCCCGCATCTGCTGCGAAGTTTGAGCCGTAACTGGCTGAAAACACCATAGGATTCCACAAGCGACGCAAAAGAGAATTTTACACCAATTGACTTGTTGAATTTTCATAATTTATTAATTAAACACTTATTTAGTTTCGTTAATATTTGATTTTTATACGCTTAAAGCGTATTCCCGGTAAATTTCCCTTCTAAATCTGAATGAATTTGAATAGGTATTTGTTAAAATTGGTTTCTTTTCAAGACTAAAATAAGGAAATTAAAGATTAGAAAACAAATAAAAAGCATTTATTAACCAAATAATAAAGATTTAATAACCAATATTTTATAATTACTTAACCTAATAAAAGGAATAAAAAGAGAAATCCTAATAAAGAAAATATTAGCTAAAACGAATAAGCATATCGGAGAAATATGCGTACAACAGGATAAACTTCGCTTTGTAAAAAATATATTACACTAATATTAAAAAGAAGAAATAGAGTTTAACTACTAAATGAATAAAGGAAAGATAAAGCTAACATAAAGCATATGTACTGAACTGCTACGGCTATAGCTCCTTCTTATAAACCAGTAAAGTTTCCCCTGCTTCTTCCATCTCCTTCTCAAAGGAAAACCCAAGTCGGCCTAACAGCTTCAGCGACTTCTCATTAGCAGGCATAGCAATAGCCAATATAACCTTCAAAGTCTTATCTTCTTGAAGCTTTTGCAGATAGGCTGCGCAAGCTTCGATTGCATAGCCTTGACCTTCATAATCAGGCATTAGGGCGAATCCCAAATCAGGAGCAGGCTGTCCATTCCGATGCAGTAGTGTAACCACTCCGATGGGCTCGAAGCTGTCTTTTAAACGAATCACATGATAATAAAAGGCTTTATTTTGTTGAATCCACAAGATATACCCCGCAGCATCCGCTAAATCTTGAACTTGCTTATCACCAATAAAGCGCAGCCAAGACTCCGTATTCAAGAGCCTAAGCATAAATGAAGCATCGTATACATCAAGTGGATGGAAGCTTAATCGATCGGTATGAAGCTCAACAAACATAAATTTTGATTTACCTTTTATTAAACATTATTTTGCGATTCCATTATACAATAATAACAATTATGAAATTTACGCGACTCATTATCTTCTGTTGCTTATTCGGATTTTTCCAACAGGCCAATGCCCAAGATGCAAACCAAAAGGCAGTAGCCAAGAATACAGCAGAAATTACAAATTTTATCGACCTGAATGAGAAAAAATTCCCTACACGGAAAGAAGCCGGAAAGAAAGAGCTAACAGGCACCTTTGTATTTGTTGTTGAGGCAGACGGATCCATTAAAGACGTAACAGTGAAAGATAGCCTAGGCTTTGGATTAGACGAAATGGTAGTACAAATGATGACCAGCACAAACGATTGGCAACCTATCATTATAAATGGCGTAGCTACGCCCGTTCGGTTTTCATTACCGCTGCGCATCAAGCTTCCCAAGAAACAGAAAACTAACTAAAATCAGTAATATAGCCTATTTTTAAGCTTTCCGACTGTAGGTTGTTATTAAAATCCCTAAATTAGGAGCTATGATGCCCGAAGAAATCGTAAGTCTCCAAGCTGTCGAAAAGATCTACCAAACAGGAGATACTAGTATCACTGCTTTAGCATCTACCGACCTCAGCCTATCCTCCAATCAGTTAACCCTGATTATGGGGCCTTCAGGATCGGGGAAAACGACGCTATTATCTATCGTAGGCTGTGTGATTTACCCCACGCAAGGCAAGGTGTTTTACAAAGGCAGCGAGGTAACTGGTCTTTCGGAAGATAAACTTGCCGAAATACGATTACGCGAAATCGGCTTCGTCTTCCAACAGTTTAACCTAATTGAACCCCTTACGGCTTTAGAAAATGTGATGCAGCCCCTCCTACTTCAAGGCATCTCCAAGCAAGACGCTAAAGATCGCGCCTTGAAAGCTTTGGAAGAGGTTGGCTTAAGCGATCGGATAAATAACCTCCCTAAGAAGTTAAGTGGCGGGCAGAAGCAGCGGGTAGCCATTGCTAGGGCACTCGTCACGAATCCCAGCATGATGCTTTGCGACGAACCTACAGCCTCTTTGGATGCTAAAAGTGCAGGTATCATTATGGAAGAACTCAAGTCCCTCGCCAGTCAGGGAAAGGCTGTCATTATTGTCACACACGATTTAAGGCTTCGCAAATATGCCGACCGCATTATTTATGTAGAAGAAGGAAAAGTCTCTAACAGCATTCAACATGAAGAAGATTATAAATAATACCTACCTCTATTTCATTTTAATCGCCTTAGTCTGCACATCTTGCAAACAAAAAGCGGCAAAGGAAACCGAAAAAACCAGTGAACAAGTGCTGCAGGAAGTTAAGCAGGTGTTGGCCATCGGCAAGGTAACATCTACAGAAGGCATTGGTATCATCAGCAGCCCGAATACCGGCATTCTGCAACAAATCAACATCAAAGAAGGCGATTCGGTAAAGCAGGGACAGGTATTAATGACCCTTAAGGAAGATACAGAATCCCTGAACCTGTCGCAGGCCAATACACAGCTCAAGAGCCTTCAAGCAAATCGGCAACAACAAGTGGAAGAGCTAAAAAAAGAACAATTCCAATTGGAGAACCTAGAGCAAAAATACCAAACCTCCAAACGCCTATATGATAAAAATGCCGAGACCAAGGAGAATGTAGATAACGACTACAGTTCCTGGAGGCAACAGCAACAACGCGTTAATGCTATAAAAGAACAAATAGCAGGCGCACAATTAAGCGAGAAAGAACAGCAGATTGCTATCGCTAAAGATCAAAAAGCAATTGGCAATCTGCAGATTGTAGCACCGCAAACCGGAATTATCACGCTGTTGAATGCCAAGCTGGGCCAATCGGTATCAAATGCGCAAGAATTGGGAGAAATCACCAACCTTAAGCACTTGATTATCGAGGCCGAAGTGGATGAGCTATTCGCAGATAGCATACGCATTAACCAAACGGTCAGTATGAGTCGCGTTGGCAATGCACAACAAATTGCCACCGGCAAGGTTATCTACGTCAGTCCGGTACTCACGAATAAGTCTATCCTTTTTGAAACGGCGAATGAAGGTGAAGATCGACGTGTTAGAAAGATTATAATATTACCGGCAGAACAACAGAACCTACTCTTGAATGGAAAAGTAGAGTGTCGCATTAACTTATAAACATGCTAGGATTAGCTTGGAAATTTATTCGCTTCGACCGGGCGAAAAGCTTCGGCATTATAACGGCCATTGTCATCAGCATTTTCCTCATCGGACAACAGCTCAGTCTGTTATTTTTCCTGATGGGCTTAATGGGTAATTTAGTGGGCAATGCCCCTGTTCGGGAAGATCAACTCTGGATCATCGAATCCCAAAGCCGCAATATCAATGCAATCAATGCCATCGATGCCCGCTTAGTACAAGAACTGGCCAGCCTGCCCGGAATAACGAAAACTAGCCCCGTGGTCTTTGCGCCTGCTCAGGCTACTTTCCTCGACGGGAAGACAGCATCCGTAACCTTAGTAGGTTGCAATGCGCCGGGATTCCTTATGGGGCCAACTCCTGATCGGATTGAGGATGGCAGTATCACTGATTTACTAGCGCCCTATACCGTTTCGGCGGAGTTCTTCAACGCCAAAACTTGGGAAACCTCCCTATTCCGCGGAAAACCCATAGAAATAAACGGAAAGAGCGCGAGAATAGGTCTTATCACCAAAAATGCGCAAGCCTTTGGTGCAGCATTTATGTACAGCAGTTTGGAAAATGTGCGTTCCTTAAGCAACAGTTCTCCCAATAAGGTGAGCATGGTAATCGCCCAACTTAAAGATCCAAAAGATAAGGCACAGCTGCAGGCAGATATCAGCAAAATCTATCCGCACCTGCGTGCTTGGGATCCCGAGAAACTTCGCTCCTCCACCGTGAAAGAAATCCTGATTTCCTCCAACATGGGCATGAGCTTCGGCACCCTGGTGGTCTTTGCCATGATATCCGGCTTCTTTATCATTGGCCTAACACTCTATTCTTCCGCACTGGATCGCATTAAAGATTATGGAACACTGAAAGCCATTGGCGCCAAAAAAGGCTATGTCAACCGCTTAATTGTGGCGCAAGCCTTCTTATATGCGTCCATAGGCTATGTGATTGCCATGTTGCTTATTTTAGGCTTTAAATTCGGGGTGGCCCAAAGTGGTTTATCCATCAATGTCAGCCTAGGTTTTGCCTTCTTCCTGTTTGTGGTTACCATGTTTATTTCGGTCGGCGGCTCCTTGTTTGCTGTACGAAAAATCTCCAAATTAGAACCCGCATCTGTCTTTTAACTATGAAATACATCATCTGCTATATCCTCCTTATCCTTCCCTGGCTTGGTTACAGCCAATCCTTACGGGTTGAGGAACTGGCGCAATACCGCGACAAAAGCCTGCGTATGCAGGAAAAACAAACGGAATTGGCCATTAAAAAAGCAGAAAAACAACAATTAAACAGCAATCGGATCCCATTAATCTTTGGCGATGCCAATTTGCAGCGCAATCTAATCATCCCGACCACGCCGGTTCCAGCGATTGCCTTTGATCCGCAAGCCGACGAAGGGGCTATTCTACCTTTAAAATTTGCGACCCGTTGGAACAGTAAAGCCGGCATTCAGTTAAGCTGGGATTTGTTCAACCCGACCCAGCAAGCCGATCAGGCCAGCAAGGACATCGAACTGGAAAAGACGAATCTGCAAATTCAAAAAGAGGAACAAGATTGGTTAAAAGAGGCCATTAAAGCCTATGCGGCTAGTGTATTGGCCAGCGAACAACTCCGATTAGCCATAGCCGATTCCAGCAATTACCAGCAGATTCTGGAAATTTCCAAGCAGCGGGCGGAAGCGGGTCGCGAGAAGCAAGCCGATTACATCAGTGCGCAGCAAGAGATGACACGTAAGCTTATTCAATGGCAGGAAGCCTGGGCGGTATTACAGGAAGCAGATATTCAGTTTCGCGGGCTATTGGCTCAAGAAGACCTACAATTCTTAAGCTCTAACATTGCTGATATCCAATCTTATGTAGAAAGCCTACAAGAGCAAGATTACACCGTTCAACTCTTGGAACTCGACCGGAATTCGGCACTGGTAGACCTGAAGAACCTACGCAAAAAACTACTCCCTACCTTAACGTTTAACGCCTATTTCGGTACGCAGTTTTTCAGCAATTCATTCAATATTATAGAAAGCGACCGCTGGTATGGCAATAGCTTCGCCAATATAGGGCTTAAGCTCCCCATATCTGCCTACATCAGCAATCGCCCTGCCTATCAGAAAAGCAACTTACAGGAAAAGCTGAGTCGCATCAAAATCCAACAGCAGCAGAACGACTGGCAACAGCAGCAGGCCATAAAAGAGAAGAAAGTGTTTGCGGCCAAGCAGAAGATTGTCCGTTTGCAGCATATCCTCGACCTGGCCCAACAGCTCCTAGACCAACAAAAAGCTGCCTATACCGAAGGACGCTTGTTGCTATCGGAGTACAACAAAGCCAATGGCGAATTAATCAAGGCCAAACAAGACCTTTGGCAAGCGCAATTCGATCTCATTTCCTTGAGCCTAGCCGAATAGGAAAACGGTAGAATCCACAGCAAAGGCAAAGTTTCCCCACCGATTACGCAACTATCTGAAAATATTCCTTTAATTTTGACAAAAAACACAACAACACATGAGCGAGGGAAACACTAGAGCGAATATAAAACCAGGCATGCTGGTGAACATTATCTTAAAAAAAGACCAACGATCCGGCAATTTAACCGAGGGTGAGGTAAAAGACATCTTAACCTCCTCCCCTTACCACAGCCGCGGAATCAAGGTTTGCTTAACCGATGGGCAAATCGGTCGGGTAGCAGAAATTATTGAGGAAGATTAATATCTTCCTTTTTTTGCATCAAAAATCCGCTTTTTTATTATTTCCAGCCAGTTTTCTTCCTTTTCCAGAAAAGCTTTCCCTTTTTAACAACTTAGTGACAATCCAGTCATGTTTAGCTCCGATAAATTGGCTATGTTTGCCATTTTTGGCCAAAGGAATAGGTTTTTTAGTCCTTTGCCGATGAAATAGCAAAAGCAAAGCATCATGATTGCAGATTTACAGGAAAAGGAAATCAAAGAGATTTACAAAACATCCATTATCCAACAAACAGCTTACTGGTCGAAGGTGAAGCTACTTCAGGGTATTGAAACCTGCGCCTTTAACTTTAAGGTGAAGGAAGCCGATTTATTTCAGGAGCAATATGCTTCGGAAACCTTCTTTGTTGGCGACCTGCTGATCATTCTGCAAAAGCTCGATGCCGAGCATTGCCTGGCCTATGTGCCTTATGGCCCCGAGATAGAACCGGCCGAGGATATGCAAGGTTATTTCCTCGAGCAATTATCAGAAGCCTTACGGCAATACCTGCCGCCAAACTGCATCATGATCCGTTACGACCTGTCCTGGGAGTCGTTATGGGCCAAAGATGATGATTGCTATGATTTACATGGCAACTGGATTGGCGCGCCAGATAAGCGCTTGCAGGAGATCCGGATGAACTACAGCACCGAGCATTGGAACCTCAAGAAGGCCAATACCGATATCCTGCCCTCCAACACCATCTTTATGGACCTCAGCAAAGATCAGGATGATCTACTAGGTCATATGAAGCCGAAAACGCGCTATAACATCAACCTTTCCAAACGTAAAGGTGTTCAGATTAAATCCTTAGGATTAGATAGCCTGGAAATATGGTATGAGCTATATCGGCAAACGGCGCAGCGCAACAACTTCTTCTTACACGATATCAACTATTTCCGCATCGTCTTATCGGCACGTGCCAATGACACGCAATCGCCGGCAGATGTGTACCTCTTGGTTGCGGAAGTCGATGATAAGCCCCTTGCCGCTATGTTCTTGGTGGTCACGGGCAGCCGCGGCACCTATTTATACGGGGCTTCGGCCACAGAAAACAGAAACTATATGGCCACTTATGCCCTGCAATGGAAGGCCATGCAGGTAGCTAAGGAAAAAGGATGTACCGAATACGACTTCTTCGGCATCTCTCCACAAGCCGACCCTTCCCACCCCATGTACGGCTTATACCGCTTTAAGTCAGGCTTTGGCGGTCAGGTCTATCATAGAATGGGCTGCTGGGACTACCCTTTAGATAAAGAAAAATATGCGTTCTATGCTTCAATGGAGTTTAAAAATCAAAGCTACCATCTAAGCTAGCCCTATAAAAGCACCTACAACCGGATGAAGACCCTCATCCGGTTTTTCTTTTTAAGCTGTTTCATTTTTGCCTGCACGTTAATTATCCTGTATTTTAGACGGGAAAATTTAATATTCCCTAACCTGCAGCACCATGACGAAGAAAAAAGATAAAAATAAAAAGATAGTTATCCGGACAATCATTGCAGCCACTGCGTTATTTCTAGCATTCAGCCTGCTTTCTAATAACATCTTCCAAATCCCATGGTATTCCATTCTACTATGCTATTTAGCTGCCTATATTTTTAGTGATAATTGGCCTGGCTCCCCAATAACACGCTGGATACAATGGCCCGGCAATCTAATCCTAGCAAACAACGTCTTCATATTAGGTCTATCAAACACCCTGGTCTATTTAGTTTATTTAGCCATTGCTACAGGAGCTATTACCTATAAAATAGTACCCCTTATTTTTCCTGCTGCAAATGCTTATCTTTTATTTTTCACCTTTATTACCTTAACTTTTACCCTAGCTTCGGTCGCCAGCAATTTCTTGCTTAAGCAAATAAATTCCTTGCTTTCTACTGGAAAAGAAAGCGAAGAAAACAGGGATAACAACCATATGATGCCCGATATTCTGAACAACAACCGCATTCGATTTATTATCTATTCCCTATATGCCATTTTTATACTCTATTACGCCATCCTACACTTAAGCGATTCTCAAGCGTTCGATCCGAAGCTTTTTGAAACCATCATGTATTCTTTTATGTTATACTTGGCACTCGATCAAGTTTTTACTAACTTCCATTTATTAAAAACTAAAACAGCCCTATGTGCTACCACGCGGCCTCCCCAAGTAAAGAAGGGTTAAAACAAACCTTTCCTGAAAAAAAGATATTGTACGATCAAAATGTGTATTACCATGTCAGTGGCTTTACCCGCCCGTACCTTCCTGTTACGTTGAATACGGACGATGAGGCCATTATTGCGGCACGTTGGAAGCTGATTCCAAGCTGGGTGAAAAGCGAGGCAGACGCCGCCAAATATGCCAACACCTTGAATGCAGAAGGGGAAAGCATCTTCGAAAAAGCATCCTACAAGAATTACATCAGCTCACAGCGCGGTTTACTGTATGTCACAGGGTTTTATGAACCCCATAAAGTTAAAAACCAAAAAGAAACGGACAACTATTTTATCTATGCTCCACAGCAACAGATCTTTACCTTAGGGATAGTCTATGCGAACTTTGCAGACCAGGAAACGGGCGAAACCTACCCCACTTTCTCGGTGATTACCACACCGGCCAATCCGTTACTGGAGGAGATTCATAATGAGAAAAAACGGATGCCATTAATTATTCCCGCCGACAAACGGGAAGCTTGGTTAATTGCTGAGGGGAAGCAAGAAATACAATCCCTGATCCAGCCCTATGCTAGCGAATTGGGGAGCCATCAGGTCATGCGGGTTACGGCTGCGCGTGGTGCAGATACCAACCGACCCGATGTACAAGAAGCGATACGCCAGCAAAAGCAAGGCGAACTGTTTTAAAAAAAGGGACCATGCAACATGATCCCTTGTTTATCTATTCCGTAATAAGTACGTTTTTCTTCGCTTTATTAATCTTCAGCTGTAACAGAATCACCGATAAGACGAAGGTCACGATAGCGATAATCGCCAGCCCCCATACCGAGGACTGCACATAGCTGCTTGCCCCCTGCTCAATAATCATGGTTCTAAAGATCTGCAGGTAATGCGTCAAAGGTATCACCTTTGCAATACCCACGATCCAATCCGGCATCTGGCTTAAGGGCCAGGTAAAACCACTTAATATAAAGCTTGGCGTGGCAATAACCATCAGGATCTCCGTAGCTTTCAACTGGCTCGGAATGGCAATACTCACCAAGATACCGATAAAGGCCACAGCCAGTAAAAACAAGAAGGTATAGCCATAAAACAGCAAGCTGTCCAAATGCATCGGCATGCGGTAATACAGGGAATAGCCGTAGTACAAGCCCAAAATCAAGATAGACATCAAAATATAAGGCAATATTTTCACCAGAATCAGCACAAATACATTGCTACTGCGATTCACCAGGTCTTTAAAAGTTCCCTTTTCAAACTCCGACGCAAAGCTTAAGGCCAAGGCCAACATCATCACCTGCTGCAACACGGTAAGCAATACCCCCGGCAGCATAAAATACAAGTAGTTTCCACTGCGTATATTTTGCTTAATGATGGTCGTTTTAAAAGGCTCGTATTGTTGGGTCGCCACAAACTCAGGCACCCCCTTCTTTTGTTGCGCTTTAATCTGAATACCGGCCTTCATGGTTCCTGCCGCCACATTAACCGCCATCATGGCATAGTTAGACGTCAGGGTATTCGATGCGTTTACAAACAGGGTAAGTTCGGTCGTGCGGTTGTAATTTACATCCGAGGAGAAATTACGCGGAATATTCACCACTACGGTTGCTTCATGCGCCAAAGCCTTGTCTTTCGCCTGAAAGGCATCGTTCAGCACCTCCGCCACATATATCACCTCACTCTCGTTGAACATATCAATCAACTGCTTGCTCAGAGGGCTTTTATCCTCATCCACCACAATAATAGGTAAGTTGGTCACTTTTCCTTTTTTATATACCCCACCAATCAACACACCGTACATAATTGGTGCACCAAGAAATAAAACCAGCAACACCTTGTTTTGGAAGAAAAGGCTAAACTCCCTTTTTAATAAGCTTAAAAAGTTCTTCATCTGTTCCTCCTTAGTCTTGTTTTACAATAAAGGACGCTTTAGTCAGCAAGTCCTTACTGGCGTTGTTATCTGTGGGTTTCAAGCGGATTTCAAACAAGGTTTCTTGCTCTTCAAAATCCGGATAGGCCGTACTGATGTTCGCATAAGAGCTCAAGGACTTAATGGTTTCCACCTTCGCCTGAATCTCTTTGCCTTCCAAATAAGGCAGCATCAAGGTCTTTACGGCTCCTTTTTGAAAATCCTTCACCTTGCTTTCCGGAACAGTCACCCGAAAATAGGTACCATCCACAATATATCCGGAAGCCAGGCTATAACCAGCCAGGGCCAATTCGCCAACGCGAAGGTTAATATTTTCAATGGTCATATCCTGCGGAGCTAGAATATAGCGTTCTTTCGCTGCCACATTCACCTCGTTCACCGCGCCTAAGGCCCGCTCCTTCTGCCCCATGGCCATACGTTGTTGCTCTACCCGTGCCCCATGTTGCACATCTGCCAATTCAGCTTGCGCAGCGAGGTACTGATTCTTGGCCCCTTGATATTTCGCATACACCTCATCGTATTTTTGTTGCGCAACCAAGGAGTCGCGCAATAAGTTATTCATCCGATCTAGCGACTTCTGTGCAAAATCAAACTGTTCTTTCAAACCGGCAACTTTAGCATGCAGCTGTTTCATTTGTCCATCGGTAGCACCTTTAACCGCCATTTCATACTGCGCTTGCGCGGCATCCAATGCCCCTTGCGCCTGAATAGATTTGGCGTCAACTTCCGGAAGCTCCAAGATTAACAAGGTATCTCCACGCTGCACATGCTGCCCTTCTTCCACTAATATTTTTTGAATTTTTCCCGGAATCTTCGTGGTCACTGCCAACTGATCCCGTTCAATTTTCCCTTCCAATTTTATTTGTTTATTCGCATCCTTGGATGAGCAGCTTTGCAAAACAACCAAAGCAGCGCATATATATGTCAGTTTTTTCATGATTATCGTGTTACGGTTTGATATAAATTACCATTTGCTTTCAGCAGCTCCAGCGCCGCTGTGCGTTGATTTAAGATTTGATTATAATAGTTCAGTGTTTGTTTATAGTATTCATTTTCAGCTTCCAGGCGTTCGGTCACATCCGTTAAGCCTTCCTCAAACTGGCGTGCCGCTAAATGCAGGTTGTTTTTAGCGATAGCTACCTGCTGCTGGTTCACCTGAATCTTTTTCATCGACAAATCGTAATCAACTACCGTTTTACGCTGCAATAGCGAAAGCTTCTCCTTGGTATCGGCCAATTTATTATCGTTAATCTGCAGGTCCAATTTTGCCTTATCAATTGCCGAAGCATGAGTTTTCCCTTCAAAAATAGTCCATTTCACCCCCAAGCCTACGGCATAATTAGGGGCAAACATGATGTGATTCCCTTTCAGTTTTAAATCACCTACATGCGGCAAATCTTTCACCGTTAAGCGGTTATCGAAAGCATTGAGGTAGGAAACATTGGCAAATCCGAACACTTGCGGCAACTTGGCTCCTTTTTCTTTTTTCAACACATATTCATAAGCTTTTTGCGAGGCCTCCAAGGCGTTTAATTCCTTGCGGTTCATTTCCGTTGCACTTTCCTTATCCAAATAAACTTCCGCCAGCTTAAACTGAATGGCCTTCAATTCCGCAACCGGCATCCCTGTCAGCTCTTCCAGTTTAAAATACAGCAACTCGCGATTACTTTCCAGCTCCGCTTTCTTGCTCTCCAATTCTAAAATCGCCAATTTCAATTTATCCCGATCGTAAGGAATGGCTAAGCCGTTCGCAATGGCCTGCACTACTTTCAAATGCTCCTTATTCAATCGTTTTTCCGAATCCGCAATCAGCACATCCACCTCATTCAACAGCATCAACTGATCAAAACTCATTATCACTTCTTGCGCCACCTGATCATAGCCGGCCTCCTGCAAAAATTGCTGCGCTTTAAATTTCTCAGCCAAGGCCTTCTGTCCATTGCTAATTTGTAGGCCGCTAAAAATAACCTGGGTAGCTGTAACTCCGGCCATACCGATCTGAGAGGATACACGGGCTTTCTGGCTGCCTTCAAACAAGTTTATCCCGGTAATCGGCAGTTGCTGTGTCGGTAAGTCTACATCAACTAAACTGTTAATATAGCCATACATGGCATTGGCCGAAACCGTAGGCAATAGTTTGCCCTTCACCATTTCGCGATCCAGGGCTACCTTTTGATTCTCCAAGGCAGCATTTTTTAAACTCTTGTTGTATTGAATGGCTTTCTCTACCGGCTCTTTAAATGTACTTAAGCCTTCTTGTGCCATGGCATTATAGGCGCAGGCACTGAGAATAGCTAAACTCAGAAAAATTCTTTTCATTGCAAATTCCATGCGTATCATTCTTTGTTCCTTTAACACGACAAAGGTCGAAGATGTTTAGCAAAATAATTTTCAGATATCTTAAAAAATGAAATTAAAGCTGACCACGAATCACAGAGAGGGTTTGCTGGGAAATCCCTAGATAGGAAGCGATCATCCCCAAACTGACATGCTGAAACAAGGCCGGGTTTTCCTCAATTAAGGAAAGATACCGCTCTTGTGCCGTTTCAAACTGCGTATTATAAAATCGGGTGGAGAAATTAATCAGGTTATCCAAAAGCACCTTTTGGATAATTTGGTTCATGGTGATGTTCGTTTTTGCCAACTCCTCAATCGCTTCAAAAGGAATCAGACTGATTTCTGCACGGGTCAACGCCTGAAACCCAAATAAGGAAGGTTTCCGATAGAAGACACTTTCAATACCGGTGCTGAAGGTATTGTCGTTAAAAAAAGAATGGGTAATTTCTTTTTTGTTTTTATAGTAATATATGCGGGTAAAGCCTTCTTCAATAAAGTAGATATAGCGCAGGTAGGCGCCTGGTTCAAAGATAATTTCAGACTTCTGAAAGGTTTTGGTAACCACGACACGGTCCAAAAATGCCTCTAATTCATCTGTAATGGGGTATAATTCTTTAAAATAGTTAATTAGCTTCATGGTTTGTCCAGCTTCTGCAATTTTCATTTAAAATATACTTTTTTCCCCGACTAAGCAAGCTTATTTTGCAATGCATGTGCCCAAGGAACGGCTACAAAAACAGCTTTAAACCATACCGAAAGGTAAATTATGTAGAGTAAATGTGTAACTTGCATGAGTAAATATTTTAACCTACTATGAGAACATTATTAACCCTTGCTTTTATCGGGTTTTGCAGTTTGGTATTTGCACAAAAATCCGAAACACGGGCCTTGCCATCCAAACCTATCGGCATCTCGGTATCTACGGGCATACAGGCTACACTTATCAAATCCAATAAGAACGAAGTTGTTCTGCAAGCTGCCAGCTCAGGGCAATTAAATCGCATGGAAGCAAAAATTGAACATGGCGTATTGGTCATCAGAATCAAACGAAACAGTAACTTCCAGAATTCCAAAAGCTTAAAAGCAACCATTTACATCAATAGTAACCTGGAAAGCATTGATTTATCCTCAGCAGCAAGTTTAGCCATCAAGGAGCCTTGGACGCTACAGAACTTAGCGATCAACCTGTCATCTGCGGCATCCCTGAAATCGGACATCCTGACAGCCAACAAAATCAGTCTCGACTTAAGCTCCTCCGCCAGTTTCTCCGGCGCTGTGAAAGCCAAAGAGCTGTCCATCGATGCATCCTCTGCCTCTGCGGTGCAAATATCGGGATCTTGCACCCTCTTGAACATAGATGCCAACTCCAGCGCCAACATTAACCTGGCTAAGCTGAGTGCAAAAACGGTAGTGGCAAATGCGCGCTCTGCCGCTAAAATACAAACCCATGTCACCGAAAGCCTCAACGCCGACGCCTCAACCGGCGCAAATATCCAATATACCGGCCAACCGAAAACCAGCAATTTCGAGAAATCAACCGGCGGGAATATCCATAACGCGAATTAGCATTTTTATATAAGTAGTTAAAGCCTTCTTTTTCGTTAAGGAAGGCTTTGCTTTTGGGGTTTGTTAAGGCTTTTGATTAGCCCTTTATGTCGCGTATTTTATCCCTCTTGAAAGGGGGTTGAAAGGGGAGTGAAAGGGGTGAGCAAGGGAGGAGAAAAGGGAGAGAGCGAGAGGGTGTGTTTGGGGGGCCTGTTGTGGTGCTGTCATAAATTTGTCATCAATTTGTCATGGTGAGCGGAGTCGAACCACGAACGACTGGTACGTCAGTGCAATCAATCATACTTAACACACTTATTACTAATATTTTAATTAATCACTTTAGTTCTCTCCGCTGTTTTTGTAATAACTTATTATTTAGTTAGTTGCACATTTCTGATTGCACTGACGTACCAGTCGTTCGACTCCGCTCACGATGACAACACCATGACAAATTGATGACAAACTGATGACAGCACCCCAGCAAAACGATGACAGCAAAACGATGACAGCACCTCAGCAAAACGATGACAGCACTACGACAGCACCCCAGCAAAAAAGAAAGGCTTGTATTCGGGGAGAATACAAGCCTAAACTAACCAATTATTAACCTAAATTATGAATGCTAACACTAAATCAAAGAGTGTGCCAAAAACACTAAGTAATAGTTTGTAACTATAGTTTTTACATTCCTTACAATTAAACGTCAAAAATTGATACTTTTGCGCATGCTAGCATTAGAAAAATACTTAAAAAACTTAGGGATAGAGAAGTTGAACGCCATGCAGGAACAATCTCTGGCTGATTTCGACTACAATCGCGACTTTATGTTGCTCTCTCCTACCGGCAGTGGCAAAACCCTCGCCTTTGCTTTAATTATGTTGAAACTAATGCAAAAGCATAAGCATGCCGGCACTTCTGCTTTAGTTATTGTGCCTACCCGCGAGCTGGCCTTGCAGATTGAACAGGTAATTAAAGCCTTGACCAAGGATATCTCCCTGGTTTGTGTATATGGCGGAAGCGACACGCGTGCCGAGCGTAAAAAACTAGAACAACAGCCTGAACTGATTGTCGGTACGCCTGGACGGATCATCTACCACGTAGACCGGAACCCTGCCCTATTGGCAGACTGCAAAATTCTCGTACTGGATGAATTCGATAAATCCTTAGAATTAGGCTTCCAAGATCAAATGGAGTTTATCTTCCGCTCCTGTCGTGGCATCGAACACCAGATCCTGACCTCCGCAACGGCCATTAAAGAACAACCGAGCTTTTTGCACTTAAAAGACCCAGTGGTATTGGATTTCTTGAGCGATCAGGTTTTTACCCCGAATATCCATTATTACCAAGTGAAGGCCAGCAGCAAGATGAAGCTGGAATGGCTCTTTAAGCTGGTCTGCAAAATTGGCATGGAGAAGGTATTGATCTTCTGCAACCACCGCGAAGCGGTAGACCATATTCAACGATTATTGATTGGCAAGGGCATAGAATGTATTAATTACCACGGAGGCCTAGATCAGTACGACCGTGAGTTAGCCATTATCAAAATCAAGAACGGCAGTGAGCATATTTTGGTGACGACGGATTTAGGGGCACGTGGGCTGGATATTCCGGAAATAAAACACGTCATCCATTATCAATTCCCTTACAAAGAAGAAGAATTTGTGCACCGGAATGGTCGTACCGGTAGAAATCAGAGTGAGGGGAATGTATATGGTATTTTCACGCCGGAAGATCGCTTCCCGACTTACTTTGAGGATGCGGAAGAATTGATTCTGGATGAGTTCTATCCGATCCCGGAGCCACCAAAGTATAAAACCATCCGCATTTCAGCGGGTAAAAAGCAAAAAGTAAACAAGATTGACGTGGTTGGCTTTATTCACTCCTTCCCCGGCATTGAAAAGGATGATCTCGGTTTAATTGACGTTAAAGCCAATGAATCCTATGTGGCAGTAGCCGCAAATAAGGCTTCAGCGCTTGTTCAAGCGGCAAATAATACCAAAGTAAAGGGACAAAAAGTTCGCGTATTTACGGTTTAAGTTTTTCAATAACCCTGAGGATGGCTTGCGGAACTAAAGGGCTAATATCGCCTTGGTTCCGCCAGATATCACGCACAATGGTGGATGAGATATGCGCCAGGCCACTGCGACTGACTAAGAAATAAGATTCTACCGCCGGATTCAGTAATAAGTTATTCTGCGCAATGATGTTCTCATAATCTAAATCTGTCGTGTTGCGTAGTCCGCGTAATATGACTTGCGCCCCTACCTCTTTACAATAATCTACTGTAAGTCCTTTGTAGGTGCTGACTTCCACTTTCTCCTGATCGGCATATAAGGCATTAATCGCTTCCAACTTCATCGATACATCCATTAAGCCTACCTTGGAGCTATTGACACCAATGGCGACATAAATCTTATCGAACATCGGTAAGGCGCGCATCAATAAATCATGGTGTGCCAAGGTATACGGATCGAAGGATCCGGGGAAGACTGCTATTTTCATATTAGATAGTATAAAAACTAAACGAGGAGTTTCCGTAAACTCGCGTTTCTACAAAATACGGATTTTCTACCAATTTACGTGCGCTGGGATGTTCAACGACCAGGATGCCCCCCGGGTTCAAGAGGCCTTGGTTCAGGATGAACTCAGCTAGCTGCGGCAATAAACCAATATCATAGGGAGGATCGGCAAAAATAAAGTCGTAACTATTCTTTGTGGCTTTAATGTACTTAAACACATCGGCTTTGCGTGTTTTAACCTGCGTTACGCCTAATTTCTTGGCGGTTTCGGAAATATAAAACACACATTTCCCATGTAAATCTACTGCATCCACAGAGGCTACGCCACGGGAAGCCAGTTCGAAGGTAATATTCCCCGTTCCGGCAAATAGATCTAAACAGGTTTTATCCTCAAAATCAATCCGATTGTTCAGGATATTGAAGAGAGCTTCTTTGGCAATATCTGTAGTGGGGCGAACCGGTAAGTTTTGCGGTGGATTTAAACGAAGGCCCGCCAGCTTTCCGCCGATTATACGCATAGGGGCAAATCTATTAAATAACTTGTGCACACTTCCTGCGGCAATTCCTCCACGGGAGGAACAGCAGTATTAGCTTTAATAAACACCTGCTCGTGGCTAAGCTGCTGCAACTTATGCATAAAGCTCGGGTGGATATCAACACCGCTCACAATGGCTTTGGTTGCTTTATCTTGAATACCGAAGGCTTGGTATAGGTTCAGCACAAAATAACTCAAGTCGTCTTCCGTAATGATCTCAAAACTATTAAAGAATTGGAATTGACCGTTTACAAACAGGAACAGGTCGGTATTGGTATCGTTGAATACCACACCTAGCACCTCGCCTTTCAAAGGCACATGCGGACGAACCTGCATTAAATTAAGTTTGAATTCCGGGACAATATGCGCTTCTGGGAACAAGGATCGCCAGCGTTGCGCCAAGAGCACATCGTACTGGAACACAGCCTTAACTTGTAGGTAGTCAAGGTCTACCAGCTCCATCCCTTGCTCCGGATTATCCATAAAATCTTGGTACAATTCGGTATCATCTTCCTGATAGAGGTCGGCTGGAATAAAGGTCAGGTTGTTATGTGGTAAGCTGACATAAACCTGTTGAAAAGGAAGACTCAATAGCTTGAGGGCCTCTTCGGTCGGCTTATTGCTTTCATACTTCATGTAAACCAACAATTGTCCTTCTTGATCAAGCACATATATAATGTCATACACAAAATTCGCTTTCACGATTAATGTATATTTGGCAATAAAATGTAAGTGAAAATCTGCTGCAGTATAATTCATGCGGTGTTATTGCTATGCACACAAAAATAGTTTTAATAATTGGATTGACCAACCTTTTAGATAACTTTGGAACGTGCATATCCAAAATACCTTACGCCAACAGTTCCCCCATCAGGCTACCGCGCAACAGCAGGAAGTCTTCCGTTTGTTGGCCGAGTTTTTACATCGTTTTGCGGCAAACAGCTGCTTTGTGTTAAAGGGATATGCCGGAACAGGAAAGACCTCCATCATTAGTGCCTTGGTGCATACTTTACCAAGTCTGCAAAAACGTTCGGTATTATTGGCGCCTACCGGTCGGGCGGCTAAAGTGATGTCGGCCTATTCGGGCAGGAAAGCATTAACCATTCATAAAAAGATCTATCGCAAGAAGTCGGCCGCCACGTTAGCCTTGGATTTTGACTTAGCTGAAAATTTACATGAGAACACCTTATTCATTATAGATGAAGCATCTATGATTAGTAATGAGGGCATGAATATGTTTTCAAACGGACTCTTGGCCGATCTGCTTCGCTATGTGCAATCAGGAGAGAATTGCTCGATTATGTTTGTCGGCGATATTGCCCAACTCCCACCCGTTGGCTTGGAAGAAAGCCCTGCTTTAATTCCGGAGTACCTAGCCAATCAATTCGACCTGTTTGTGATGCATTACGAGTTGACCGATGTGGTGCGCCAAGATCAGCACTCGGGAATTCTATTTAACGCTACGAAAATCAGGAACGAGATTCGGCTGGAAGAAGAAGCCCCGGAATACAGCTACCCTCAATTTGTGACCGGCCCTTTTCGCGACATCTACCGCATGAATGGCGATCGGCTGATTGAAGGGCTGCACTATGCTTATGATAAGTATGGCTTGGAGCATTGCATGGTTATCTGTCGATCGAATAAATCAGCCAACCTGTATAACCGCCATATCCGGAATCAGATTTTATTTCGTGATGAGGAGATTACTGGTGGCGATATCATTATGGTGGTGCGCAACAATTACTATTGGCTGCAGGATAATGATGAAAAGAGCACGGGCTTTATCGCCAATGGTGATATGGCCGTGATCAAGAAAGTGAGCAATGTGCATGAGATGCATGGCTACCGCTTTGCCGACTTATACCTGGAGTTTATGGACAACAACGAAGGCGATGCCATTCGCTGCCGCGTGCTGTTGGATAGCCTATACGTGGATGCCCCTAACCTGCCTTACGAGCAGCAGCAGGAACTGTATGAACGCATCGCCTTAGATTATGCAGACATCCCCTATAAAAAGGATCGCTTGGATGCTATTAAAAAAGACCCTTACTATAATGCGCTGCAAATCAAGTTTGCATATGCTATTACCTGCCATAAAGCACAAGGTGGACAATGGCCATTGGTTTTTGTAGACCAAGGCTATATGGTCGACGAAATGCTGAACACCGAATTCCTACGCTGGCTCTATACCGCCATAACCCGGGCCAGCAAAGAGCTTTTCTTGGTGAATTTTAATGAGAAGTTCTATTCTTAAAACCTATCCAAAATAATACACGTTAAATGCCTTTTTAGGGAGATAAAAGGATAATTTCGCCTATTGATAATTATCCTATAATTTTAATGAAAAAAGTTTATTTAAGCCTATTATTTATTTGTTCAGGACTCCTTTATGCACAGGAGAAGAGTACCCTGGCCAAACCCAATTACCAACAGGCCGCCAAGTTTTCGCCGGCACGCCTCCGAAGCTTGATCTTTTCGACCGAAGTATCGCCCAAATGGATTAACTTCTCCGATAAGTTCTGGTATGAATACAGTAGCCCACAAGGCAATAACTGGTATATCGTCGATCCGAAAAGCCGTTCTAAGAAAGAACTGTTCGATCGGTCAGACTTGGCAGCAAAAATTACGTCTATTGTTCAAAACCCATTTGATGCGCAGCACCTCTCCTTGATAAACCTGCGTGTAACTGAACAGGACCATATTTTCCGTTTCGAAGTGCAAAGCAGCAAAGACACGGTGAAATCAAAAGAGGAAATCAAAAAGCTGACAAATAAGTCGGATACCATCAAGAAGAAGTTATTCTATTTTGAATACAACGTGAATAACAACAACCTGAAGGAAATTAGTGATACCACCGAAAAGAAACGCCAATTGGCTTGGGGAAGCTTTAATCCGGATACCAGCAAGGTGTTCTTCAGCAAGAACTACAACTTGTATTGGATGGATTATGCCAACTACCAGAAGGCCTTAAAGGATGAGAAGGATTCGACCATTGTCGAGCATCAAATCACCAGCGATGGGGTTCAGTATTATGCATGGGGATCGGAACCTTACAGCGTGACCACCGGCGATAAGAAGTCGGAAGATGAGGAAAAACAGAAGCGTAAATCTGTTTGGTTAAACTGGTCGCCAAACGGGCAGCATTTCGCCATAGGCCGTAAGGATAACAGGAACTTAAGTGCCTTATGGGTAATTAATAATGTAGGTGGAAAAAGACCTTCATTAGAGACTTACAAATACCTGATGCCCGGGGAAACCGACTCGACGGAAACCGAACTTTACGTGTTTCAGGCGAACGAGTTAAAACCTCGCAAAATTGAGGTGCAGGCGTTTAAAAACCAGACCCTGACCTTATGGAATAAAGACCGCAGCAAGGAAAGCATGAAAGGCCCTTACTTCATCAATTACTGGCATGGCAATAACGAAGAATTCTATATTGCCCGTTCCAGCCGTGATTTAAAGCGGATTGATGTCTTAGCGGTAAATGTCAATGGGCAAGTGCGAACCTTGGTGGAAGAGCGCTCGAACGTATATTTAGACATTAAAAAGCCTTACTTTATTCAACAAGGCAATCAGTTTATCCATTGGTCGCAACGCGACGGCTGGGGCCATTTCTACCTCTACGATAAGCAAGGCAAGCTATTGCATCAGATTACAAAAGGCGATTTCCATTGCGATGAGCTAAGCACTTATCAGGAAGCAAGCGGCAACCTGCTATTTAAAGCAAATGGTAAGGAAAAAGGAAAAGACCCTTATTACACTTTCTTTTACTCGGTAAATAAAAACGGTGGAGCGGTAAAACTACTTACTCCGGGTGATTTTGACCATCAAGTAGAGGTAAGCGAAAGTGGGAACTTTTTTGTAGATAATTACTCACGCGTTAATACAACACCGGTAAGTGCGCTATACAACAGCAATGGGCAGCTTATTATGAAACTGGAAGAAGCTGATCTTTCGAGCTTGTTCGCGGCGGGCTATAAATTCCCGGAGCCTTTCCAAGTGAAAGCTGCAGATGGCATTACAGACCTTTACGGTGTGCTGTACAAGCCTTTCGATTTCGACTCGACCAAGACCTACCCTATTATTGAATATGTGTATCCAGGGCCGCAAACAGAGGCGGTGAACAAAAGCTTCGGCCGCAGCATGGATCGTATCGACCGTTTAGCGCAAATGGGCTTTATCGTCGTGTCTGTTGGAAACCGCGGTGGACATCCTTCACGCTCAAAATGGTATCATACCTATGGTTATGGTAATCTACGTGATTATGGATTGGCCGATAAGAAGGTGGTTGCCGAACAACTGGCTAATAAATATGCATTTATCGACATTAATCGCGTCGGTATCACCGGACACTCGGGCGGTGGTTTTATGTCTACGGCAGCGATGTTGGTTTATCCTGACTTCTTTAAAGTGGCGGTATCGGGTGCTGGTAACCATGAAAACAACATCTACAACCGTTGGTGGAGCGAGCGCCATCATGGGGTAAAAGAAAACATCAGCGCCAAAGGCGATACGACTTTCAACTACCAGATTGCCCGCAACTCGGATTTGGCGAAAAACCTGAAAGGCAAGCTGTTGATTGTAACAGGAGACATCGATAATAACGTGCATCCGGCGAATTCCATCCGTATGGTAGATGCCTTGATTCGTGCAAACAAACGTTTTGATTTTGTGTTATTACCGGGACAGCGCCATGCTTTCGGCGAGATGACCGAGTATTTCTTCTGGCGCATGGCCGACTACTTTAGCGAACACCTATTAGGAGAATCGAAGCTGAACGAGGTAGACATGACAGAAATTAACAACGATAGACCGTTGACCAGATAATATGGTTTATACCGAAGAACAACTGAAAGAAGCACTATTGAACTATAGTGCTTCTTCGCTTACAGAGGAAGCGATTGATTTATTTCCGGTGCCTACGCTACTGGCCTGGCTGCAAATGCCCCTTGAAGGGCGGTTATCGTTCCGGACGGCCTGGTATGTGGAGCATATCTTTATGAAGCGACCTGCCTATTTTGCCCAATATAGCAGGGAAATTATAGCGATTTATGTGGCGAATGAAAATTGGAGTGTATTGCGTAGCTTCAGCAAACTCGTTATGCTTTTATACAGCAAGTCCCATCAGGCGATACACATTACGGAGGAACAGGAAGAAGCGATATTGGAAAAATCGTTTTGGATTATCGACCATAGCGACTGCCCGGTGGCCGTATTGGTAAATGCGATGGATATTTTAGCACGCTTAGTGCCCAAGCAGGAATGGATAGCACATGAATTGCGCTTGCGCATAGAATTGGCCTTGGAAAAAGAAGCTACCCCAGCGTTAAAAAGCCGAGGTAGCCGTATATTAAAACGTATAGCGAACGCCTAAATAGGAGAAGTTATACATATCGTTGTATTTACTGGCGGATTGGCCATTGGAATCCAATGGATTATATCCGTCTAGATCTTCACCTTGCGAGAAGGTAAATTGCGTATTCAATACCAAAGTAAAGTAGCCTGCACTGCCGTAGCTGCTGTATTTATTCAAAGGTATAGCAAGTCCTACGTTGGCAACAGGAAATAAGATATCACGGGATCTATCTTTATACACCTTTCTTTCTGTCACATTGCCCGCAGCATCGGTACGGGTTTGGCTTTCGTACGGACCGTTCACCAATCCTTCTGGAATCTGGTGTACAATCTCTTCTAAACCATCTGCGGATTGATACCTGTAAGTGGTAGCACGCTCGATTTTCGCGTAGTTATTAAATATCCCTCCGGCACCTAAAGCTACATAGAAGCCATTTAAGATGATTTTCTCAAAGCCACTGCGGCGGAAGAGCTCGCGCTCATTCACGAAGAAGCGATAGGGATAAACGGTTGCATTGAACAAACCGGTATAGTAAAACTGGTTGGTCACATGGCGTGGATCCCAGTCTGGTGATAAAGGATTATCATCTCCTTTGGCGCGCAGACGACCCATCTGCCCTTCTACACCCAGGTAAAGGCCTTTATAAACCTTATAATCTAACTTCAACACAGCACCGAAGCCTAGATTAGTTTCGTGCTTGATATCGCCGTAAAGGAGCGTTGTACCCAAACCTGCGGTAAGATCAAACTTTTGATCGGCATTGCCGTACATATCTACTGGTGGACATTTTAATGCTTGTGCATTCAGAAATAAGGGTATAGCGATGACTCCTAGACTTAAGATTTTCTTTAATTGCATAATTAAAATAGTGTGTTTCCTTTGTAGTGATTAATTTTTCCTAAATGTTTAAATGCTAATTCGGTGCACTCTCGCCCCCGGGAGGTGCGCATCAAATAGCCTTCTTGTATTAAAAACGGCTCGTATACTTCTTCAATAGTCCCTTCATCCTCGCCAACGGCTGTCGCAATGGTTTTCACCCCTACCGGACCGCCTTTGAACTTATCAATAATCGTGCTTAAAATTCTATTATCCATTTCATCGAGTCCATTTTCATCGACATTCAAGGCATTCAAGGCGAATTGCGCGATGGCCTTATCGATGGATCCGTTGCCTTTAATCTGTGCGAAATCGCGTGTTCTACGCAATAAAGCATTGGCAATACGTGGGGTTCCGCGACTACGACGGGCAATTTCATAGGCCCCTTCTTCGGAGATAGGAACCTTGAGGATAATAGCCGATCGCATCACGATATCGGTGAGTAATTTGGAATCGTAATATTGCAGACGGGAATTGATACCGAAGCGCGCACGTAAGGGCGCCGTCAGTAAGCCCGAGCGGGTGGTTGCCCCCACTAAGGTAAAGGGATTCAATGAGATTTGCACGGAACGTGCATTTGGCCCTGTCTCCAGCATGATGTCGATTTTGAAGTCTTCCATTGCTGAATACAAATATTCTTCCACCAGCGGGCTTAAACGGTGGATTTCATCGATAAATAGGATATCCCCTTCATCCAGGTTGGTTAAGAGCCCGGCTAAGTCGCCAGGTTTATCTAATACGGGTCCGGAGGTAATTTTTATACCTACGCCCATTTCATTGGCAATAATATGTGATAGCGTGGTTTTCCCGAGTCCCGGGGGGCCATGTAAGAGGACATGATCCAACGCTTCGCCACGTAGTTTAGCGGCTTTTACGAAGATAGACAGGTTTTCCAAGATCTTGGCCTGTCCAGTGAAGTCGTCGAAACTCTGGGGACGAAGAACCCGTTCCAGATCTTTTTCAGTCGGCGTCAATCTCTCAGGATTTGGATCAAGGTTTTCGTTCATATAAATTAATCTATTGTATTAAACAGAAAAATACACTATTTATTGTAATTCTTAAAGAAACTGGCCATTTTCATCTGAATAACACCAAAAAAAGCTTCTTTAAATATTTTTGTACTCATTTTTGAAGTACCTAATGTTCTATCGGTAAAGATAATTGGTATCTCGACCACACGAAAGCCATACTTAATGGCTGTAAATTTCATTTCGATCTGGAAAGCATAGCCCACGAATTTCACTTGATCTAGCGGGATAGTTTCCAAAACCTTCCTGCGGAAACAAACGAAACCTGCCGTGGCATCTTGAATATCGATGCGGGTAATTAGACGCACATAGGCCGATGCGAAATACGACATCAACACCCTATTCATTGGCCAGTTTACCACATTCACCCCTTTGATATATCGTGAGCCAATGGCCATATCGGCACCTTGCTGCGCACAAGCCTCCCGCAGACGGATCAGGTCATCGGGATTATGGCTGAAATCAGCATCCATCTCAAAGATATATTCGTAGCTACGTTGTAAGGCCCAGCGGAATCCATGGATATAGGCGGTGCCCAGCCCTAGCTTTCCTTTGCGCTCTTCCATATGCAGCTGCCCGTGGAACTCCCCTTGCAAACGCCGTACGATTTCTGCAGTGCCATCGGGCGAACCATCGTCTACTACCAACACATGAAAAGGTATTTCTAATGAAAACACCTTTCTGATAATCCGTTCAATATTTTCCTTCTCGTTATAGGTAGGAATGATTACAATACTATCTGACACTGTTTAAATTTTGTTGGCGTAAAGTTAAACAAACTTTAACATTAATTGCACAGCAGGGAGGCTAATGTGCAGAAGAAACAAAAAAGCCGAATAGTTGAACTATTCGGCTTTCGTATTAATTGACGCCATGCATCAGTTTTTTGATTAACGGCGAGAGGACGATCAGCACGGCCCCGGCAATCAGGGCGTAGATGCCCAACTGCTTATACCCTTCGGTATAGGTAAGTAGCTTATCCATCAAGGAGTCTCCTTCACGGGCTTCCGCCATATTCGCGCCAATTAATCCGGCCGCGTATTGACCATAAGCACTCGCCAAGAACCACATCCCCATCATGATGCCTTGCAATCTTGCTGGCGATAGTTTCGTCATAATAGATAGCCCTATCGGCGACAAACAGAGTTCACCTAAGGTAATCACCAATAAAGCAATGGTGAAAATATCTAAGGAGGTCATACCCTCAACGGCGAAGAAACGTGTAGCATAGAGCACATAGAATCCTAAGCCTAAGAAGATAAAGCCTAATCCAAATTTAATAACTGTATTGGGCTCGATATTACGCTTGGCTAACCATAACCATAGCAAACCAAACAAAGGCGCTAAGGCAATAATAAAGAAGGCTCCACCGGAGTTATTGACCCCATTAGGGTCTAAACGGAAGGCGCCACCCAATACTTCATCATTTAAGTTTTTCGCCGCAAAGATGCTTAGCGAGCCACCACTCTGCTCGTAGATTCCCCAGAAAACAATGGAGAATAAGATAAAGATTAAGGCTGCCATAAGCTTCTGGCGCTCCTTTTTCTCTACTTTGGACATTTCGTAGAACAAGTAGATTAAGGTTAATGGCCCTATGGTATACATAAAGTAATCAGTATACGCGGTTTTAGAGACCATCGTTTGTATCAAAGGTACCAATAAAAGCACACCAGCATATACCGCATACTCTACCCATTTTGGTAGGGGCTTGGCTTTCACAATCGCATCGGGGTGACCGGGCTGCAATCCAATAGGCCCTAGCTCATGCTTGGTAAATTGGAAGTTGATCAAACTGATGATCATCCCTACGGCCGCTAATCCGAATGCCACATTCCAACGATAGGCCTCATCGATTACCGAGCTTAGCATATAGCCTTTACCAATAGCCACACAGATGTACCCCCCTAGGAAAGCACCTAAGTTGATACCTGCATAGAATAAGGAGAATCCGGCATCGCGACGGTTATCACCGTCTTTGTACAGCTCGCCTACCATCGTGGAAATATTCGGCTTGAAGAAACCTGTTCCGATAATGATAAATGCTAAACCGAAGAAGAAGAACTGATGCGTATCGATTGATAAGAGTACCGAACCGACAATCATCATCAAGCCTCCAAAGAACAAGGATTTCCGGAAGCCTAAGACCTTATCTGCGAATAATCCACCGATAAAGGTAAAAGCATAAACGAAAGCTTGCGTAGCACCATATTGCAGGTTGGCTTCTTTTTCAGCGAAGTTAAGTTGGGTAATCATAAAGAATACCAACATCCCGCGCATTCCGTAAAAACAGAACCGCTCCCACATCTCGGAGAAGAATAATCTCCAGATCTGTTTGGGATATTTACCTTGGAAGTTTTGAACTTCTTCAAGTGATTTGTGTGCCTCTAATGACATAATCGTATAATAATATAGGTTATTTTACACCGTGCATTAACCTCTTCAATACCGGGTTGAGCATCATCACCAATAGACCGGCAACAATAGGTACAACGGTAAATATCAGGAAGAAGGTACTTAAGGAGTATTCATTGGTAATATTCTCGATCTGACCACCTAGGATGGCTGCCAATTTATTACCTATAGCAATGGCCAGGTACCACATACCGAACATAAAGCCGATCATGCGCGCCGGAACAAGCTTGGAAACATAAGATAATCCTACTGGCGATAAGCATAACTCGCCTAAGGTATGGAATAAGTAAGCCAAAATTAACCAGATCATCGATACTTTAACCCCCTCTTGGATACCTTGCGCTCCAAAGGCTAATAAGCCGAAACCGATAGCCATCACAATAAGGCCTAAGCCATACTTCACCGCTGCAGGTGGATTGTATTTGGAATCCCAGATTTTGGAAACAAAGTTAGCGAAGGTAATAATGAAGAAAGAGTTCATGATGGAGAACCAGGAAACAGTGATTTCCGAAGCTTCAGCCGTAAACTCACGGTATAACATGTAAATAGCAATTCCCCAAACACCCGCAAAACAAACAAATTGTACCAAGTTGGTTAAAGGTGCTTTGCCATAGGTTTGTTTGGTCAGTTTTGCAACTACATAAGTAATCAAGATCAAGGGCACAACCGTCAATAACGTATTAACGATGTTGAAAATGGTTAAGGAGTTACCAGATAAGGTTCGATCTACATTATCGCGTGCAAAGATAACCAGCGAGGAAGCTCCCTGCTCGAAAGACATCCAGAAGAAGATCACGAAGAACGCAAAGATGATAACAGCGATCAATCGGTTTCTAACAATCTTGGAGTAACGAATCAATCTGGAGATCACAACGAATAAGAACAAGGCTAAAGCAGCAATAATAGCTACATTCTGTCCGGCCATATTGCCGATCTGCAAGCTTGCCAGGATATCGATTCCTGCGATTTTAGATAATGGATCGTTAAAAGAGTAAGCTAATCCGAAGATGGTCATTACCGCAATAAGCACCATATCCACCATGGTAAATGGATTTGGTTTATCTTCCGGATCGTCGCTTTCTACTATTTTGGCGGTATTTGCCTTATCTTCTTTGGATGGAGGATCGCCTACTTTACCGAAGATTGGTTTAGCATACCAGAATTGTAAGGTTCCTAAGAACATAAAGATTCCGGCCAATCCGAAGCCATAATGCCATCCTACTCGTTCAGCGAGGTAACCACAAAGCATCATACCAAAGAAAGCACCGGCATTTACACCCATGTAGAAAATGGTGTAGGCCGCATCTTTTTTCTGCGGAAACTTCTTGTACATCTCAGAAAGAATAGACGTCATATTCGGTTTAAAGAACCCTGTACCGATGACTAAGGCGCCAAGCCCCAGATATAGGAACAGCGGCGTATCGAAGGCCATAAACAAGTGACCCAGGGTCATGATGGCAGCCCCGATGACGACGGCATAGCGATAGCCTAAATACTTATCGGCTAAAATACCCCCGAAGATAGGTGTAATGTACAATAACAAGGCGTAGGTACCATAAAGGGCTCCAGCCTGCACCGGATCCCAACCCCATCCAGAGAACGGACTACCAGAAATAATCGCACTGGTTAAGAAGTTGATCAAAAGGACCCGCATCCCGTAGAAGGAAAAACGCTCCCACATCTCGGTAAAAAACACAACAAACAGTCCCGATGGATGGCCTAAAACCAAACTCCCATCGATTCCTTGTTTTTCTAATTCTTCCGAAAAGGAAGCATCTGAAATCTGACTCATATTTTATTATTTAGGATACTCGCTAATTTTTTCGCAGGATTATAAAATCTAAAATAGCCGAATAGAAATCAATTCAGCTATCAAATAATAGGGATAAATCAGAAAGAAGACATGCTAGCAGGTACCGCTTTTCGCTTGACTACAGGGCTCCCACCAAGCAGCAAGGACGTGCATAAAACACTGGCAACATGGCGTTTTGCGCCCAGCAATTCCGTCTCCATCGGAGCATGCTGTTGCACCAGTTTTACGTCTTTCTTTAGCTTCATCTATTATTTTTATTTACGTTAATGTCTGTTTAATTTCCAAACATAATTTTATTTGGAAAGCAAATAAACAAATTTTTATTTACAAATTAAAAGGGATTAAAAACCGCTGTCCTTTTTTATATCCTTCCGATTGGGGGCTAAAAAGCTATCTTCATCGCCACGAATAGGGTTTAAAACTTCAACATCAGGCTGAAAGCGCAGGCTGCCATTTTCTAAATTATAGGCATCAAATGATAAATCAGGGCCATAATATTTGAAATTGCCTTTTAATTTAGGATCTGCAGGAACGATATGATCAAATTCATAGCGCTTGGCCTGCGGATTAAATTTCAAAAACATACTTGCCTGTCGGGTGTAATTGAAGATTTTGCGCGCAAGTTTATTATCTTCTGTAAAAACATTTTTACCAAAAGTAACAACTCCGCCTGCAGCAACGTGCATCACCTCGATCACTTTCTGCGTATAAGTGGCATGATGCCCCTTCCATCCTAAAAGAACATAGGTGTTATCCGCTAATTTTTGTATATCATAATATTGTGCTCCATACCAGTTGTCGGTTTTCAAGCTGGCATGGTCTGGATCCTTTATTTCAAAGGTTTTATCCAGCAGTGGTTTTAATTGTAACTCGCCATTTTTTCCTGGAAACTGAATCGCACCGTAGTAGAGGTAAGATCCATCATCAAGGGGTAAATTCCAAGAGAATATCCGAAAATTACGATCTGGCGAATTCAAGATCGAAATCATCGATAACTTGGTAAAGGGGTATTGAAAGGAATTCTTTTCCTTCAATGCCGATACGAGCGTTTTCACAAAAGTAAAGTTCTTTTGCATGCGCTCAGGTTCAGAAAGTCTGGAGAACATTGCTTTCCCCAGACTTGCTAAACTATCTTGCCAATGTTGAAGCTTCACTTCAGACTGCTGCGCATAGCTAGCAGTACTGCAAGATAATAATATTAAGAACAGTATTTTATGCAAATACGTTTTCACTCGCTTATTTATAGCGCTCTAACAAGGCTTTTGTTAACTTAATACCCTCGTCTTCGCTTAGATTTGACCCTTCATATTCAATCCCTACATAGCCTTTATAGCCTGCATCTTTCACTAATTTCATCATGCGGCCATAATCGATTTTAGACTCATTGCCATTGGCATCGAAGTCATGCGATTTCGCACTTACACCTTTAGCATACGGCATTAAATCGGCAACACCTTGATAGCGGTCATACTCGTAAAAGTTACCGAAGTCTGGTAAACTACCGCAGTTTTTCTTGCCTACTGTTTTTAGTACATCTGATAACCAGTCGCCATGGGAAGAAATACCACCGTGGTTTTCTACAATCACGCTGATTTTTCCTTTTTTACCGTAATCTGCTAAGGAAGCTAAACTTTTTACCACTTGGCCTTTCACTTCTTCTTTAGTGCCCTCTCCTGCTGCATTCACGCGGATAGCATGACAGCCTAAGAAGTGTGCTGCATCGATCCATTTATGATGATTTTCTACGGCTTGAAGACGTTTCTTCTCATCACGATCGCCAAGGGATCCTTCGCCATCAATCATGATTAAAACGTTCTTTACGCCATTATCTTTAGCACGGTTTTTCAAATCCTTTAAGTAAGTCATATCCTGTGCCTTATCTTTAAAGAACTGATTTACATATTCAACGCCGTAAATTCCGAAATTCTTGGCTGTATATTCCGGGAAGTCGATATTTTTCAAATCTCCCTTAAACAATTTTTTGTGTAATGACCACTCGGCCAATGAAATGTCAAACCAACCTTTTTTTGCTGCAAACACATCTAAGGAAGGAGCTAAAGTAACTCCTGCAGCAACAAGGCCTAGGTTTCTTAAAAATTCTCTTCTTGAGTTCATAGTTTAAATATTAGTATCTTAAATATTTGCCCATCCAGAAGTCAAAACATCAACGAGATGTATGGTCTTGATGGCCAATTTATGTTTATCAATATAGGCCTGCAACTGCAACAAGCAAGAGGCATCTGTTGAAATAATGTAATCAGCATTCACCGCCAGGGCATTTTTCACCTTTTGCTCGGCCATCGCTGTTGATATGCCTTCAAACTTAACAGCAAAAGTCCCTCCAAAACCGCAACAGGTCTCCTGATCGCGCATCTCAACGAGTTCTAAACCACCTACATGGCTCAATAATCGACGAGGCTCCTCTTTGATGTTGCACTCTCTTAACGCAGCGCAGGAATCGTGATATACGGCCGTACCGATCAGTTCAGCTCCGAAGTACTCCTTCTTCAGCACATTCACCAGAAAGTCACTTAATTCAAAAATATTACGTTGAATTCCCCGACAGCGGTTATGATCTGTGGAGTTGGTAAACAGGTCATCATAGCCTTCGCGCACCATCCCTGTACAAGAGGCGGATGGCGAAACGATTGGATGTTCTTCACTGAAATCATTTAGGAATTTCTGGCCAATAACCTTGGCATCGTCCCAGAAGCCGGCATTATAAGCAGGTTGACCACAGCAGGTTTGCTCGGTATTATAGATCACTTCACATCCTGCGCGTTCCAATATTTTGATGGTATTGAAAGCGGTTTCCGGATAGAGTTGATCAATAAAACACGGTATAAATAACTCGACTTTATTCATTAATTGCTTTGAATAATCTGTAATTTATTAAATTTTAACACACGAAACAACAATATTAAGCCGATTACGAAAAACACAGATAGACACAGTGCAGAATAACGGATATTATGCGTAAGCTGTTCGATGATTCCAAAGGTAAACAATCCGATCACAATGGCCAGCTTTTCCGACACATCGTAGAAGCTGAAAAAAGCGGTTGTATCTTCAACATCGGTCGGAATTAACTTCGAATAGGTAGAACGGGATAAGGATTGTATGCCGCCCATCATTAAGCCTACCAATAAAGCCATGCCATAGAATTGGTACTCATTGCTGAGATAGTAAGCTGCGATACAGATAAATATCCAGATACTCACCACGAACAGCAGAACCTTGATATTCCCGAACTTCTTCGCTAGCGATGACATGATGAAAGCGCCGGCAATGGCTACCAATTGAATCAGTAGGATTGAAGCGATCAGTTTGGTTGCGCCCAGGTTTAACACCTTCTCCCCAAAGGCCGCTGCCACAATCATGATGGTTTGCACGCCCATGGCATAGAAAAAGTAGGCCGGTAAAAACTTCTTAATAGCTGGAATCTTCCGTATTTCTGAAAGAACAGCCATAAACTCCTTTCTTGCTTTAATAAAGAAAGGGAGCTTCTTATTTTCAATTGTCGGTTTATTTCTTGGGAGAAAGCGAAACGGGATCTGCGCGAAAGACAACCACCATAAGCCCACCAGGAAAAAGCTGATTCTAGCCGGCAAAGAAGGGTCTGTAATGCCAAACCATTCCGGCTTGAATATAAAGACAAAGCAAATCAATTGCAAAGTTACACAGCCGATATAGCCATAAGCAAAACCTTGCGCGCTCACCCGATCTTGCTGATCTGGTGTCGCGATAACCGGCAAGTAGGAATTATTGAAAGCTACCCCACCAATATAGCCCATGGCGGCAAGCGCAAAGAAGATAATCCCCAGCTCAAGGGTATCCAACTTAAAGAAAAACAAACCCATACAGGCAATTGCGCCTATATAGGTAAAGAGTTTCATGAAAAAGCGACGTCTTCCTGCCGCATCCGAATAAGCCGAGATAAAAGGCAAAGACAAAGCCATCAATAAATACGCTACGGATAGTGCAAAGTTAGAAAGCGCGGTATTCACAAACTCAAAACCAAAGAATGATACGGTATCTCCTGTTTCCGGGTTACTGGTAATGGTGGTATAATATACAGGAAAAATGGTGGAAGTAATCACCAAGTTATAAGCTGAATTCGCCCAATCATAAAAGGACCATGATCGGATAAGGCGCTTATCGTTTTTCTTAATAATCTTCATACAATACGAAGCGAATATACCTAATCAGGATTAATATTGCTTAAAAGTTTTCATAGATATAAGTAACAATTCTGACCATTTCTTTCCGAACTGGTGTAGCAGAGCCCATAAAATTGTTATTTAGGAATGAAAAAGCATAGCGTGTCCCCTTTTTGGTCTGTAAATAGCCACTTTGGCAATGCACCGCATTGATGGTTCCAGTTTTTGCCCATACAAAGGGTTTACCTCCCGGCGTGGCATACACATTCTTCAAGGTGCCCTCTAGGCCTCCGGCAGGAAACAAAGCCAAGCGTTCCTGTTCATTAGGCACTTCCGATTGAATCCAGTTCAATAGGGTAACCATAGCCCTTGGCGTAATCTTATTGTAGGTGGAAAGCCCACTCCCATCGCGCAGCTCTATTTTATCCGGAAAGAACTGATAAAACTGCTCTTCCATATAGGCACGCAATGTTTTTGTGCGGAACGTACGGTCTTTCATAAAGGAGGCCAGCATATTAAGCTGTTCCGCCAGGAAGTTATCACTAGGCAGCATCATTTCCCGGATCACATCCTTGGTCTTCACCGAAAATAGCAATTGGGCATCTTGCGGTAAAGCCTGCTCAACCATTTGCACCTCCCGTTTCAGGGTATCCTGCAACAAGCTAATAAGCAAACTATCCGACACATGAAAAGGCTTTTCATTTACATAGCCTTTTGGCAAGGCCACATCGTTATAGTTCATTGCATTCGATTCAAAGGCTCGATGGATCAAATAGCGCGAGGTCGTATCAGATACATGCCGGATATACCGATTGAAATATGCTGGCGAAAGGCTTAAAGCCCCATTGCGTTCATGAAATTGAATCACATTGCCATACATTGGCAGCACCGAAACCTCCGGTTGATAGTAATACTCATAATCTTCAATAGACCAGCCGTTTCTATAGAAAGGCTCTTGTGCTTTCGTCGCCGCATAATACAGCTTCTTTCCGCTATTTTTCAAGAAATTATAGACTTTGCCATTATCCAGCTTAGGGTGCAAAAAGGTAGGATCTCCTGTTCCCCAAAATATTAAGGAATCACCACGCTCTACATAGGCCAAGCCAGGAATAGAATCACCGATTAGCTTAATCGCTGCGAACAGCGTAAAAACCTTCGTATTGGAAGCAGGGGTAAAATGCTTATCCTCATTCCTACTGAATGCAACTTGTTTTGTATCTAAATTGTAGAGGCTAAATCCGTAGTAATGCTTATTCAAGACCGATGAGGTATCAAATTGCTCATTTAATTTCATCAGATCTTGTGCCTGTACAGTCACACCCATCAGGAAGCTCAGCAATATCCATATGTTTTTCATATGGTAAACATACTCAATGTTGCAATTTTTTGAAAAAGATATCCAAATAAATCCTTCAAGAAATAGGCTGTTGCAATTCCAACATGCCAAAAAGAAGCAGACCCATCGCTGGGCCTGCAACTAACAATTAAAAACAAGGTCCTACTATTGCTGCTTAAGGGCTCCGTTACTACGGTCAATTTCCACTTGCGGAATAGGCCAATAGTCATGTGAAGCTTGGTATTGAACATCTTTATAAGCAGGCAGAAAGCTACCTTCAAATGCAGCATAACTTTCAAGAGTTTCTTTAGCGATGCCCCATCGTACCAAGTCGAAGAAGCGGTGCCCTTCCATTGCCAACTCCAGTCTACGTTCTGTCCGCACGGCCAGGCGTGCTGCCTCCTGCGATGCAAAGGCCGGGTAAGGTTTTACCAGATAAGCAGCAGCATCTTCCCCAGTTGCTGTCTTCTTGGCTTCCAACTTGGCGGCACGAAGGCGCACATCGTTTACCAGTTTTAAGGCTGCCGGTAAATTATTGGCTTCCACCTCACATTCAGCAGCCATTAACCACACATCGGCCAGGCGGATGATATTTACATCTAAACCGGTGATGTAATTTGCCCCCGGCACCGCATGTGTGGCAAAAAGCGCCATGGGGATCATCGTTTTTATCCCCAAAAATGGCCCTGCATAGTTCATATCTCGAATCCAAGTCCGGCCAAGCATAATGCCATAGTCTAGGTAAGCCACGCCACGTCTGCCCACGGTATAATCCAAACGAGGGTCAAACTTCAGGCTTACATCAAGGGTATAGGCATTGGCATCGGTTTTCAAATCCGAGATATAAGGCTTTGCACGATAATTCGCGGGCGCTAAAGGTAATCCATCATCACCTACCTGATAGGCATTCACCAAATCGATGGTTGGCTGGTAAAAGCCACAACAACCAACCGGTGTATTTTCGTGCAAGCCGGAAAGCATATCACCTATATTGGCATTATCGGCCGAGCCATTGGCATTAATGGCATGTTTTGAAACCATCAGGGCTTCCGGGCCATTCTCTTTCGTAATATCGAAATTATGGGCAAAAGACATCGTTGTCAGGTCTTTTCCAGCCATCACCTCTTTAAATAGAGCCAAAGCCTGTGGATATTTCTTCTGATAGAGGTACAATTTCCCTAAATAAGCTCGTGCAATATTTTTATCCATCCGCCCATATTGATTGTTGATCTTGGTAACAGGGAGGTTTTCTATGGCAAACTTGAAATCTTGCTCAATCGCTGCCGTAACATCCTGGTTATTCTCAATGCCCATAGCCTCCTGCATCGTTGTCACCGACTCCGGGACAATAGGGATATGCCTGAAAACCCGCCACAGAAAGAAATAATAATGGCCTCGCAACATCCGCGCCTCCCCTTGAATTTCCTTGGCTCGAGCTACCGACACCTCTTTCATCCCTGCCTGATCTGCGGCAAGCTTACGTAGGGTATTGTTGCAACGCAGCACGCCTTCGTAATACACCTGCCACATGCGACTTAAATTTGGATTATCACTAATGGTTGTGAAATTTTCAATCATACTCATTTCCGGTTGATCTGTTGCTTCCGAACCTTTATGGGCATTATCGGAGGGCACTTCGCCAAATAGCCATTGGCTAGGTGCTGCACTATAATTACCCCAGGTTCCACTTACATTACCATTCAAAATACTGTAGGCACCTATCAAGGTCGCTTCTACCCCATTGCTACTAGAAATTTGCTCCTCTGACAATTCTCCTTGAGGCTGCTTTTTCAAAAACTCTTTCGAACAAGCGGTAGCCAGCAGCATGAAAACAATAGCGAGGATATAATATATTCTTTTATACATGATATTAATTTTAAAGAGATTAAAAGCCTAAACTTAAACCAAAGGTATATTGCCTTGCCTGCGGATATATACCCATATCAACCCCTAAGGCCGGGTATTTTGAAGGGGTGGCCGATACTTCCGGATCCAAACCTTCATATTTGCTGATGGTAAACAAATTGGTTACCCCTAGATAAACCCGCAGTTTGTTGACCGTGCTCCTTGTACCGAATAGCTTCGCTGTCGGAAAATTATACCCTAGCTGCAGGTTTTTAAGCTTGAGGAAACTAGCATCCTGCACATAGTAAGAAGAGGTCGCATATTCCATCCCCGAAGTTGCCTGCTTAGGATCTGGCAAGGAAGGAACGTCACTGTTCGGATTTTGTGCTGACCATGCCTGTAACATGCGCGCACTTTTTGTTCCTTTAAACACGCCAAAATCTGTAAAGTAACGCGTTGCTTCGAAGATGTCATTCCCTTGCGAACCATAGAAATAAAGATTCAGGTCAAAATTCTTGTAGCTGGCATTCACATTAAAGGAATACACAAAGTCTGGATGGGGATTCCCGATAATGGTACGATCATCCGCATCGATGGTGCCATCCTTATTCAAATCGGCATATTTAAGCCCTCCGGGTCTTGCATTCGCATAGGAAGGCGATTGCGCAATGTCCTCGACACTTTGGTAAATACCAGCAACCTGATAACCATAGAATGCCCCGAAAGCCTCTCCTTTCTTAAGGATGGAGGTTTGCATAGACCTAAAATCACCATAATTAATCTGCCCGGTGGTTGGCGATAGTTCAATGATTTCATTGACATAGCGCGAAAAATTAAGCCCTAAATCCAAGGTAAACTCCTTATTTTGTTGTTTACCATAGTGGTAACCTAATGAAAACTCAAACCCCTTATTGCTCATTTCGCCGATATTCTGATACGGCGGCTCGGCTAAGCCGACAGCAATTGCAGGCTGTGGCACCGGAAACAGCATATCCGTTGTGCGCTTATCAAACCAATCTACTGCCCCATCAATTGCGCCACCCAAAATACTGAAATCAAGCCCCAGGTTCAGCGACTTCACCTGTTCCCATTTAATATCCGGATTGGCATAATTGCTTTGCCATACCCCCGTTACTACCGTTTCATCCATTGGATAGGAAGATTCGGCCAAAGACTCCCGGAATCGGTTCATAAACTGGAAGCCAGGGATACGCTGATTTCCTGTTACCCCATAGCCAGCCCGAATTTTAAGATCCGACAACCAGGTCAGGCGCTTGGCGAAATCTTCTTGCGAGATCCGCCAAGCTATACTGCCCCCTGGAAAGACACCATATAAATTCTTATCCCCGAAATTGGAAGAGCCATCCCGACGTGCTATTAAACTCAGTAAATACCGATCCTTAAAGGCGTAATCAGCTTTTCCTAAATAGGAAAACATGCTCCAGCTGGCACCAGATCCATCATTATCGAAATTGGTACTCCCAGCACCGAGGTATAAATAATCCAGACTACTCGTAATGAAATACCCGTTTCTACTGGCATCAATGCTGCGCACATTGCGTTGAATGGCTTCCGTACCGAGCATTACGGCCAAGCTATGGTCGGGCCCCAGATCCGGTTTATAGTTCAAGGAGTTGGTCCAAGTCCATTCGGTATTGAAGCCATGCAACTCTGTCATCCCATTATTAAAACTACCTTCGGAAAACTCCGGATTTGGATATAGGTAAGTGACGCTATTGTAGTTTTCATATTGCAGCCCGAAATTGCTGCGCAGGGTCAGCCCCTTAATGAGGTCGTATTCGGCAAAGGCATTCCCAAAGAAGAAATTCGTCCGGTTAAGGTTATCCTTTTGCCGATAAGCCATCGCCACCGGATTTCTTCCGTTGCCATATCCACCAAGACTTCCGGCAAAATTCCCGCCCTCATCATATACCGGAATCAGGGTTTGAATCCGAAAGGCTTGCGCCAGAATAGACTCGTCACCCTGATAACCTCCCGGTGTATTCGGATTGACACCAATACCCACCCCTTCGGTATAGGAGTAAGAAAGGTTTTGACCAAAGCGGAATTTTTGCTGAAAGGCTTCAAACAGATTATTGCTGCGCACGGAATACCGGCGGAATCCCGAATGAATCACACTGCCCTTTTGGTCTAAAAACCCACCTGAAAACATATACTGCGATGTTTCTGTCCCGCCATTGGCCGAAAGTTGGTAAGATTGTACGGCCGCATTTTGCGCTAATTCCTTAAACCAGTTCGTGCCAGCTTTATTGGTTTTGGTAATCTGGTAAAAATCAGTCCTGTTCTTGGCATTAAAATTATATTTCGACATATCCACATCCTCTGGCTGAATTTCCCAACCACTCTTTTGCCCCGCAATTAAATAGTCAGATAAAGTCAGGTTTGTTCCATTCAATTGATTTTCCATATCCAATACCTGTTGGGGACTCATCATTTTTGGAAATGCGCCTTCATTTGGAACTGCTACGCCTGCATAGGCTTCTAGGGCTACGTTGGTTTTTCCTTGTTTGCCAGCTTTGGTGGTAATAATAACCACCCCATTGTTTGCGCGCGCGCCGTAGATGGAAGCTGCTGAAGCATCTTTCAATACCTGCATACTTTCGATATCGTTTTGATTCAGCCAGCTTAATTTCCCCTCAAAGGGAACCCCATCAATAATATAAAGCGGATCATTATTATTAATGGTACTGTATCCGCGGATGCGGATTTGAGGCGTAGCACCCGGTGCACCATCGCTGACAATCTGCACCCCCGTTGCTCGCCCTTGCAAGGCCTCCACCGCCGAGGCTGCAGGTTGCGATTTCAAAGCCTCCACACTAACCACAGCAACCGCACCGGACAAGTCTCGCTTACGTTGGGTACTATAACCCGTCACCACCACCTCATCTAAATGGCTACTATCTTCGGTTATGGCTATCGTCACCCGATCTTTTAAGGAGCGAACCGTATAGCGGACTGAGGCATAGCCCACAAAGGTGACCTCCAATACATCATTGACCTTGGCGTCAATCTCAAAATTACCCGCAGCATCTGAGGTACTGCTGGAAGATTTCCCGACAATCTTAATTGTCGCACCTGCAATTCCTACTTGTTTGGTTTGATCCACAATCTTTCCCTTCAATAAAGCTTGTTGCAGCGGGAGGACGCGCGATAAGGCTGCCTGTTGGCCAGCATAGGCCGCCTGACCCAGCGGCAGTAATAAGGCTGGTATCAGCCCCAGGGAAATGAGCAGCACAGGTTTTAATCGGAACCTGGATTTACTAAAATTGGAATCGTCTTTTTTAATTTTTTCCATCATATCGGGTTTAATTAGTTTGTATAAGGCATGAGGGTTCCATCTCGTCAAAAACATCGGTTCTTAACAAGAGATTTTCAGGCAATAAGGATCCATACCTAAGCCTTTTTGCCAGGTTTACTTCATAAATAAATTAGGAAAGCGAAGATTAACTAGGCTTGTCGAACAAGGGGTTGAAATGGTTCATAATGAGGGTTCTTTTCTATTAATAATTTTTGTTGATAACAGGTGAATCCAAAGCGCTATTATCTGAGCTATTGGTGGTTTATAATTGGTTATTGATTAATAAAGGTAATTTCAACAGCAAATTCCTAAGCAAACAAAACTATCCTCTAGCTTATTTATTAAAAATTAAGGGTTACCCCTAATTAAGCTATGAATTAATCAATGGTTTAATGTAATATATGAATTATTCTTAAAAGAACAAGATTTTCGTGATGAATTTATTAACGCAAAAAAAAAATAAGGAGCGGAAGCTCCTTATTGGTTACTATTTTTATGGAAATAGTAAACTACATCCCCAAGACGTATTTCACCCCTCCAATAATATGTTTTTGAAAATCAGGCGAATCAAAAGACTCCTTCGTATGGCCTAATCCGGTATAGAACATCCGCGTACCATGCACTTTGCGATACCAGGCAATAGGATGCACAGCTCCCATTTTTCCTCCCTCATAGGATGTTTCATCCAAGTTCATCAAGACATGCAGGCCTTCTTGCACATTTTTAAAGTCGTACCATTCGTCCTTATGCATCCATATCTTCCCTAAATGCCGGGTTGCTTTATGCTTTCTGTTTAACACCTGCAATTTAGCTTCCTGCACCCTCGGGTGGCTCATAAAATACGCTCCAACCAATTGATTGTACCAAGGCCAGTCAAACTCCGTATCGCTGGCGGCATGAATCCCCATAAATCCTTTACCCGATTCGATGAATTTTTGAAAGGCCAGCTTCTCTTCGCTATTGAAGATGGTTCCGGTGGTACTGAAAAACAAGACCCCATCAAAACTCGCTATAGAATCACTTAAAAAAACAGCCGCATCTTCCGAATGGCGAACCGTAATGCCCTCCTTGGCAAAAAGCCCTTGTATCGTTTCTACGCCTTTTGGAATGTTATCATGCCGATAACCTGCCGTTTTCGTAAATAACAACAGCTTCTTCCCCTCCTTCGCTCCCGCTAAACTGAAGCAGAACAGGAAAACCAAGAGTATATACGCCGCCTTCATGGATTACTTTTGAACTTGATTAGCGTAAAAATCTAAACTTTCAATAATCAGGCTTTCATCGGCGTACTTGTTAAAGTCGCAATCGCCGATACTGCGTAATAAGGAAAAGCCCAATTTATTATTTTCATTCTTCTTATCGTTGCCCATCAATTCCAACAACACAGGGTAGCTGCTCGGGTCGATGGTGTAGGCCGGATAAATGGCTTTTAGATACTGTACAATATCTTCCAATTCCGATTCATCCAGGTTATTCAATTTATACGAAAGGTAGGCCTCACAAATCATCCCGATGGCAATCGCCTCCCCATGTAACAAAGGTGAAGCATCATTGGCCAAGGAATAGCCTTCTACGGCATGACCGATGGTATGGCCAAAGTTTAAAATCTTACGTAAGCCTTTTTCCTTCGGATCTTTGGTGATGACTTCATTTTTTATCTCCACGGAGGTCTGGATAATATCCGTAGGAACCACCGGCAAGCGCAAGGATTTACAGGTTTGGTATAGGCTTTTATCCTGAATCAAGCCATGTTTAATAATCTCAGCGAATCCCGAGCGGATCTGACGATCGTCCAGGGTTTGCAGAAATTTAGTGGATATAAAAACCGCCTGCGGCTGGGTGAAGGTTCCGATAATATTTTTCACATTATCCATATCAATCCCTGTTTTCCCGCCTACGGAGGCATCTACTTGTGATAATAAGGTCGTTGGCACATGGATAAAATCAATCCCACGCTTGTAGGTTGATGCTGCAAAGCCCCCCATATCGGTCACCACGCCACCACCCAGGTTGATCATCAACGCCTTCCGATCGGCACCGAAGTCCAACATGGTCTTCCAAACCCCGATACAGAAGTCAATATTTTTATTTTCTTCGCCCGGATCTACCTCAATAATGTCATAGTCCAGGATATCTGGAATGCCGGCTTGTAATATAGGTAGACAGTGGTCGTTGGTATTCCGATCCACGAGAATGAGCAATTGCGAATAATCGTGGTCTAAAAGAAAAGATTGCAATTCCTGCAAATCATCATCGAAAACCACCTCATATCCTAAGCTTTTTATCTTTTTCATAATATAATTTCAGGCTAAATATAGGGTTTTTATGGCTAAATTACCTTGACTTTATTTCCATCAAACTCCACGATATCACCCACGCGTACTTTAAGGCGTTTGCGAAGGTCCACCTGCCCGTTATATTTCACCAAGCCTTCTTCCACCACCCACTGGGCCATGGCCCCATGCTCAACCCAATTCATCGCTTTTAACAACTGGATCATTTGGATATACTCCCCTTGTAATGTAAATGTTTGCATAGACAAAAGTATATATTTAGCCAATAAATGCATACTATTTTACATTATACGATTAATATAATCCATAATTATTTAGTTATTTTTGGCAATTAAATACACATCACATGGAATTATCAGCGCCCACAAAGCTTGATTTTAATAATACCCAAATCGCTTTTCAATCTAAAAGCGACAAGGATCTAAACAAAGCTTATTGGTTGTTTAAAATGGTGGCCAGCAATGCGTTAATAAAAATTGGCACCCCTATTACTACCTTCTCCTTAAACATTGGCCTTCCGATTCAAGGCATCATAAAAAACACCATCTACAAACAGTTCTGCGGTGGCGAAAGCATCGACGATTGTTACCACGCCATTCAGGAACTTGGTAAAGGTGGCGTGACGACCATTTTAGATTATTCGGTCGAAGGAGAAGAGTCTGAAGCAAGCTTCGACGAAACCTGTAAAGAAATCCTACGTACGGTTGTTTCCGCGAAAACAAACCCTTTGATTTCTTTCTGTGTTTTCAAACCAACGGGACTGGGTCGTTTTGACCTGTTTGCTAAAATTGACGCCAAACAAGCGCTTAATAACGAGGAGAAAGCCGAGTATGCACGCCTGTTAGATCGTTGCGATCAAATCTGTAAAGCCTGTCATGAAGCCGGAATCCGCGTCTTAATCGATGCAGAGCACTCTTGGATTCAAGATACCATTGATGATATCGCTAGGGATATGATGGAAAAATACAACCAGGAAAAACCGATTGTATACAATACGTACCAGCTTTACCGTCACGATAAATTAGCGTCTTTAAAAGCAGACTTCGCTTATGCTTCTACGCAAAACTTCCACTTAGGAGCCAAGATTGTACGTGGTGCCTATATGGAAATCGAACGCGAACGCGCGCAAGAGAATGGCTACCCATCACCTATTCAGCCGAATAAAGCAGCCTCAGACACCGATTATAACGAAGCTATCCATTTCTGTTTAGATCATATCGATCGTATCGGCCTCATGGCAGGTACGCACAACGAAGCCTCTTGTCGCCTCTTGGCCGATGAGTTGGAGAAAAGACAGATTCCTCACCATATTCCAAATGTATTTTTCGCCCAGCTCTTAGGGATGTCCGACAACCTGTCGTTCAACCTGGCAGCTGCCGGCTATAATGTAGCCAAATACATGCCTTACGGACCAGTAAAATCAGTAATGCCTTACCTGTTCCGTCGTGCCCAAGAAAACACCTCCGTAGGTGGACAAACCGGACGCGAGCTCAGCTTAATCATGAAAGAACTGAAGCGCCGTAAAGCAGCAAAATAATTCAAAACCAAAGAAAGTCTCCCAATTGCGGAGACTTTCTTACCTTTGCAGCATGACGGAACACGGACTGCAAAAATACCTGAAACTAAAAGAACTCGCTTCCCCTTTTCAAGCTTTATTATTTGATGTCGATGGCACCCTAGCCGATAATATGCACGCCCATAAGGCCGCCTATATCGCTACAGCTAAAGAATATGGCATACAGTTAGACCCGGCCCTCATTGATGAAACGGCAGGTTGGCCAACCGTAGCTGTTGCGGAAGAAATCAGTAAACGCTATGGAGTGCCTTTAGATTATCCTGTTTTTTCTAAACGTAAGTCCGCCATCTTTATCCAAGATTATATTCAGCATACCCAACCTATCGATTTTGTGCGCCAAACGCTCTATGATTTTCATGGAATAAAAAGTATAGGAATCGTATCGGGCGGTAGCCGTTCTACGCTGAACATTACGTTAGACGTAATACAAGTAAAGGGTTATTATGAAACCCTAGTATGTGCTGGCGACACCGAATTAGGCAAACCTTCGCCCCAGCCCTTTCTATTGGCTGCCGAGCATCTCAACGTCGCACCAGAACATTGCCTGGTGTTTGAAGACGGCGATCCGGGTGTACAGGGCGCCGTAGCTGCCGGCATGTCTTGGGTGCGTATCGATCAGCTCTAGTTAAAACTGGGTGATAATACGAATCCCCCCGTTGGTATAATTCATATCGGCCTGCTTAAAGCTTCCTACCGGAAGTTTCACAAAAGGCTCTACCGATAAGTTCAACCTGCGGTTCATCTTCATTTCCTTTCCTATTGACAGGTTGATGAAGCCCCCAAAGTTATTGCTGTTCACATTTTCTTCGGCAGTTTTCACTTTTCGCGTCACCGCTTTGGTAGCATGTTGCAATTCTTCCTTCGAGTTCGGCAATCCCTTATCAAACAAATCCGAATTGGCATTCTCAATAAAATGGGTGTAGCGGTTCTGGTTCAACACCACGGCATAGCTTAACCCGGAAGATGCATAATAGCCGGCATTGCTTTTGTATTTCACTTCCAAAGGCACTTCAAAGGCCTGCACATTCCCACTTACTGCATTTACGTTAGGTAAAATCAGGGTTCGGTTTGCCTGGGTAGCCATCATGCTGTATTTCGCATCTTGCTCCAACACATCCGAAGAGGCCAACACCTGCGTTTCTGGCGCCCCTATTGGGTCCTTCATTAAGCCAACCTCATATTGATTGTAGGCTAAACCTGTTCTTACACTTAAATTCTTGTTGATATTAAAGCCCACTAACATGCCTGCCCCAACATTCATGCGTTCATTCGTCGTATTGGGCGAAACAAAGAGGCCCAAATCAAATCGCTCCGAAAAGTTAAACTTCTTATTTCCCAATTGCTGTTCTGCTCCGGCAGCTTGCACAGCAAATTGATCTCCTTGATAGGCCAATACCTCTTTTGTTCCGGCGCTAGGTGCCATACGGTACGTATCATCCAATACCAAGGCTTGCACCTGAGGTTGCTTGGCAGTTAAGCGTGGCACCGCATAGGGAGCTTGCGTATACGAAATACCAGCCTGGCTCATGGCCGACAAGGCTAATTTATCGTTAACAAAAGGATCGCCACTTTGCGAAGCGAAGGGCGCTGCCGCTGAAGAAAGCATGGCCATTTGATTACTTCCTAGGGTCGGCAATCCTTCGGCAGCTCCTGTTGCAGGTTCTTCCCCAGCAGTTACCGGAAGGGGCTGCGGGCTTTGCGGACTTGCCGTTGTTGGCTTCGTCTCCACCTGCGTATAGGTCGGCGCGAGGGCTTGCTGATCTAGCTTATGTTTTACGGCGAAAAATGCAACCAATATCGCTGCGGCAGCACTCGCCGCCCAGTAATACATCGCCGTTTTCTTACGCACAGGTGGAAGCTGCGTATCCCGGAAATGCTCCCAGGCGCCTTCACGATAAGGTAGCTCCTCCTTATCCTTCATCGTCTTCACGATGTGCGCAATAATATCTTTTTCTTTTTTACTTTCCATTTTTCTAAACGAATCAGGATTGAATATTCTCTAAATTAATGCGGGAAGCATATAACTTCCGTAATTTTTGTTTGGCCCGCGTGAGGTAAGTCCGCGAGGTGCTCTCCGGAATTTGTAACTGCTTACCTATTTCCTCATGCGAGTAACCTTCAATTTCATACAAATTGAAAATGCTCCGCTGAATGTCCGGCAGCTCTTGAATTAAGGAGATAATATCCTCATACTCTAAACGGCTTTCGTTTTCCACCGAAAAGGACAAGGTATCACTGCCATTTAAATCATCTAACATATAAACTTGCTTACGCACGCGAAGGGCATCAATTGACGTGTTGACAGCGATTCGGCCAATCCAAGACTTAAACGTCTTCTCCAACACCTGATCATCCTCGTGGATGCTGAAACTCGAGAGCTTGTTAAAGATCTTCACAAAACTCTCATTGCTAATCTCTTCCGCCTCCATTTCATGTTTCATATAGCGAAAAACAATCGCCATCACATAACCATAGTATTTCTTGTAGATATATGCTTTATACTTCTCAGAATTAGACACAGGGCATTTCTCCAATGCAACACGAAGGTTCAATGGCGTAGCGCTCCCCAGGTATTTATTCAAAATTCCCACTCCGACTATCTAATCTGCATTACTGTCATATATTCTTCTTTCCTACAAATTGTATAAATAGCCTCTGATCATATGATCCTGATTTTAATTTACCTCCTAACCCCTATACGGAAAAAAAGGAAAGGATGCTACAGGAAGCACAAAATAATGACCAGCATCACTATCAATTAATGGATTTATTGGTAAATTTAAGGAATACCAAATGAAATGACCATGAGAGCGATTCTTTTCCCAACAGATTTTTCAGAGATTGCAAATAATGCATTCCTGTACGCCCTGCATATAGCCAAGTCTATCGATGCTAAAATCTATGTCTTGTATACCTATATCGAGCCGGTACTTTCGGCCACCCATGGCGGCCAACCCGAACTCTTGGGCGAGGTATACCAAAATATTGAGCTAAGCCAATTTGAACATTATAAAAAGAAAACCCAGGAGATGCGCGACCTGCTGGAGCGTGAAAACCTGAGCGATATGGAAATCGTCTTTATGTTCGAAGAAGGCCCTGTAGCTTCGGTAGTCAAGAACATTGTCGATCGCGAGAAAATTCACTTGGTGGTCATGGGAACCCACGGTGAAAAAGGATTCCTCAGCAAGATCATCGGCTCTAATACAGTGAACGTGATTCGCAACATCAAGAACCCGGTGCTTGCCATTCCGCCGCATGCCAAATACCAAGGCATTAAACGCGCCGTATTTACCACCCTGTTCCGCGAAAAAGATAAGCACGCCCTGCGTGAGGTGCTCCTGATGGCCAATGCCGTACAGGCCAAGGTCGACTGCCTGCATGTGCTGCATAACAGCAAAGCCGGCGACATCATTATGCAAACCGAAAACTGGCAACATGAATTCCCTAATGAAAACATCAACTACGTCATCCTCGAAGAGGTCGAAAGCGTAGAAAATACCATTACAGCCTACCTTATCGAAAACAATATTGATATCTTTGCCGTTGTTAAAAGAAATCGGAGCTTTTTTGATCGGTTGTTTACCAACAGCACCAGCAATAACCTCACCTTTCATTCGAAAATTCCGATTCTGGTATTTCATGAAGAACCCTAGGCTATGCAGTTATTGATTAAAAAACTGGAAAAAGAAAATAAACTCAAAGCGAAAGCGAGTAAATACACGCAGGTAAGCGATGAACAAGGCACCATACAAGGCGTCTTGTTCTTCGTGCCTACGGATTCCCGCGAAAGCAAGATCTTTGTCCCTGCACCTTACCACGAAAGCCTGTTTACCCATGGCGACCCCAGCTATCAACAGGTATTAAACCATAAAGAAGCGATGTTGTTGAAGTAGAAAACTGTGGCATTTTTTTTAATACGTTTATTTATAGTGCTGTCATCGTATTGTCATCGTGAGCGGAGTCGAACGACTGGTACGTCAATGCATGCAAACACCACTAACACTTGCTAACAACGTATTAACAAACACATTAAGCATAATTGATTGCATTGACGTACCAGTCGTTCGTGGTTCGACTCCGCTCACCATGACAAATTGGTGACAAAACGATAACAAACCTTGCCCAACGTCCACCCCACCTTTCCCGCTTCCCCTTTCCTCTCCCCTTTCTCACCCCTTTCTCACCCGTATCAATCCCCTTTGCAAAGGGCTGAACAACGTCCTTGCAAAGCTTCATAAAAAGCCTTGAAAAATTCCTTTCCTAGCGCAAGGCTCCTTATCTTTGCGGCATGTTTTACCCATCAAGGATTCTTCTTAGCCTATTTTTCTTATTCTTTACTGTTTTTGCCTTTAGCCAAGCTATGCTGCATGGGCGGGTTATTCGGGTGGCGGATGGCGATACCATCACGCTGTTGGACAGCCTGAACCAGCAACATCGGGTGCGATTGCATGGCATTGACAGCCCCGAAAAAGGACAAGACTTCTACCAAGTGGCCCGTCAATTCAGCAATTCCTTCTGTTTTCAGCAATGGGTACGCGTCGAGGTGTTGGATTACGACCGCTATCAGCGCGCAATCGGCAAGGTCTATGTCGGCGAGCAGGAACTCAATTTAGCCCTATTGAAATCAGGGTTGGCCTGGCATTACCTGCAATTCGACCGTTCGGAAAGCTATGCTGCTGCAGAGGCGGAGGCCCAACTGTACCAACGGGGCCTATGGGCCAACCCAACGCGTATTGCGCCTTGGGAATTCCGGAAACTAAAACGCCGCAAGGTTAGCCCTTAAGGTTTTGCGAATGGGCCTTGAAATGGTTATATTTGGGATATACATACCTTAAATAACCGGATCATGAAACCTGCTTTACTTGTTCCCACTGATTTTTCCGAACCTGCTTGGGTAGCGCTAAACTATGCCGCCCAATTGGCACAAAAATTCGATTGGCATATTCAAATTCTACATGTTTACCAAACGTTTAGCCGTCTCTTGGTAAATGCTGATTTTCAGGAGGAGGTCAGTCGACATAATACCCAATCGGCACAGCAGCAGATGGCGGAATTTGAAAATCGATTCCAACAGAGCTATCCGGAGCTGGGCTATAGTGCCGCTTGCATGGAAGGCGATTTATCGGGCATCATCCTGGATCTGGTTCGCGAAAACGACATTAAGTTTATCGTGATGGGAACCAAGGGTGCCAGTGGATTAAAACATGTGACTATTGGCAGCAATACTTTCGAGCTGATCCAGCAATCGCCTATTGGTGTCTTGGCTGTTCCAGCCAATTATAGCGGTTTTAAATTCCAAAAAATTGGCTTACTCAGCAATTTCAAGGAAAATGAAATTGATATTTTAAGTGGGTTTATCCAACGCAGCAGCCCGGCCATTGATGTTGCCCTGTTGCATGTTCGCGATTTGGCCAATACCCCGAAAACGGAAGACCTAATTTATTGGCAAGACCATGTGGCCAAGGCCGTTGGCATCAACAACATCAGCTACCACGACTTTGAAATGGTGAATCGCCTGGATATTAACGAGCCTATACCTTATGCCGTCGAACGCTTGTTAGAAGAAGAACAGGTGGATGTATTATTGGTGCCTTATGTAAGGAAGAGTTTTTTCAGTCGCTTGTTTTCAAAAAGCCTACCCAAGACGATAGCCCATAATTTAATGGTGCCTACCTACTTTAAAAAATTAGAAAGCTAGCCGCCGCAAAGCCGCTAGCTTATCTCCTACTTATTAATCGTTTATTTTTAAACCAGCCATTAAGGGATCTGTTTTGCTGGCCTTTCCATTCTCCTGATGCCCGGCAAATTTAAATAGATAGTCGGCGTCTTTGTCACTACGAACTTCGAAGTCGTACCAACCATTGGATTTAGTTAAATCCCAAGTCTTGCGCCACGAGCTGGCCTTTTCGTTATGGGTAACTGGATGACCATAAGCTGCATCCTTCAGGGTTAAACCGGCAGCTTGCCCTTGGGTTTTTAAGATAAAGCCTTCAGCCGGGTGTTTTGCATGCGCCAGCACCTGTGCCACATCGCTCTTTTTATTCGCTTTGAAACAACGGAAGAAACCATTGGGGCCATGCACCTCCAAGTGGAAGGTGTCGCCAATAAACTGATCAAATGGCCATTTATAATGAATGGATTCCCCCGATTTAACCGTGAAATTCCAAACCCGATCTTGTTCTTCGCGACCCTGCCCATACGGAACACGGCAGTAGACAATGAATGGCACCCCCACCTTTTTGCGCGACGGTAATTTACCGGCCACTTCAAAATCGATAAACAGCTGTTGTTGCGCCGCATCGATACGGCAATTTACATCTACGTCATAAGGTATGGCGCAGGCTGCTTTCTGGCCTGGTTCTATTAACTGATAGCTACGTATTCCCGAGGCAATCATCGCCTTCTGTTCGGGGCTAATCTCGTCGATTATTTTAAAATCTTCCGGCAGTCCTTTTGCCTGGGCTTTGTAGATCCGGCTAACCTCGGCATCCCGATCGACAAAGGCAATTTCAGGGCGTTTAATATCTTCAGGACGATGAAAGGCCGATGTTAAATCGCCACAAACCAAGCGTCGCCAAGCCGAAATATTGCTTTCCATAATTTTCTTTCCTGTTTTCTTTTGCAGGAAATGCTCTAGAAATTGAATACAGGAAGTATGGTCAAAGACCTCCGAATTAACCCAGCCGCCCTTTGACCAAGGGGATGCAATAACCATGGGAACCCGAAAGCCCAAGCCTATGGGTGAATCCAAGGTGGTATCCGCATTGCCGGTTCGCTTGCGTTCCTGCTCCATGGTGACATACTCATCGGCAGTATTCATCCCTTTAGGCACCGCGCCGGTTTCCGGTCGGCTGTGTAAAGCCGGTACAAAGGGAGGAATATGGTCAAAATAACCGTCATTTTCGTCATAGGTCAGGATGAAGATGGTTTTCTTCCATACTTCCGGATTTTGGGTGAGGATATCTAAGGTTTCAGAAACATACCAGGCACCAAACCAAGGGGAACCTGGGTGGTCAGAAAACCGACAAGGAGCTACCAACCAAGATACGGTAGGCAGTTTATTGGCTTGCACATCTTTTCGAAACTGATGAAACAAATCGCCTTTTGGCACTTCCACTTCCCTTTCCTGGCCTTTATCGGCATAGCGAATCCGGGTTAAGCTGTGGTAGTCCGGATCGCCGGTATTGGTGGTAAAAGCACGCTGATGGATTTGCTGTGCTTGTTTGCTTAGTTTCTTAAAGTTTTCCGGCGAAAAGGTAATCAGGTCCTTTTTAGCTGTTTCCAATTGCTTCAGCACTTTTTCGTAGGCCTCCTGCGTGGCGAAACGGCTCGTCATCAATTGATGTTCGATTTTAGGAATCTGCGCTTTAATATAGGCCTGATAGGCGGGGTGAAACTTCACCTGATATTGTTTATGAAATTCCAGGTTGTTGTCGGTAAAATTGGCCAGCCAATCTTCCTCCTCCCCTTCAAACCCAACAGGTAAGCTTAATTCATTTTGATATACTCGCCAATCGATCCCCGCTTCCTGCAATCGCTCCGGATAGGTTTTCCAGGATACATCACGGTAATTGATTTGTCCATTATCAACATGGGCGGTGGATTCCGGGTTGCGTGGCTCCTCGCGGATGGTACCCGACCAAAAGTACGAACGATTGGCACTGGTCCCCGTTAAGGAAGAGCAAAAATGCTGATCGCAAACCGTGAATGCATCGGCAAAAGCATAGTAAAAGGGCAAATCCTGGCGTTGGTAATAGCCCAAGGTTAAAGGCATATGCTTATAGGCCTTATTACCGGCTTGCTTAGCATCGAGCCAGGTATTCATCTTTCCTTCATTTCGAGCATACACCATGTCGCGCCAACCGTGCGGCAAGGACCCCATCCAGGTCGCCTTGGTTTTCTCAATATCGAGGTGAAAGGGTGCAAAATGGCTGGCATCCTGGCGCTCCTGATACCAAATAGGCACCTGCTTATTGGTAATAGCACGAGGATCATTGAAGCCTCTGACCCCTTTTAAAGCACCATAACAATGATCAAATGATCGGTTTTCCTGCATCAGGAAAACAATATGTTCGGCATCTAAATAAGTTGTACCCGCGGGGGCCTCAATGGCGATAGCCCGTTGAATAGAATCGGGAATAAATTGCACGGCAGCACCCGCTCCGGCCAAGAGTGATGCCTTCTTTAGAAATGCTCTTCGAGAATCCATAAAAATTAATTTTATAAAGAAAGGGTTTTTGCGTTACCCTTCTAGGTTAGCAATATATAGAATATATCGGAAAAGAGTTTTAACAAGCCTAAGAATTACCTGAAAGCATTAGGTTTTCACAATTTTTTAATATAAACGGTTTGTTTTTAACCTTAAAGTCATCAAAAATTTACAGTTTCAAGTATTTAAATTATTACTTTTTTATTTTAACTTTAATTCAATTAAACAATCAACACCCTATTAATTAACAGAGGTATGAAAGTAATGCTTTTCCTTTTTATCTTTTTTATACTAATTTTTACCTGCTGTTTAATTATCTCAAGGAAGTACGAGCTCCATTTGACATCCGATTGGATTATGTTTTGGAGTTTCATAGGTACTTCCTTTTGGTATATTATTTTTTTAAAGCAGCACAAGCCAAAAGGTCGACCTTAAGGTACAGCGTTTTTTTTTGCAACTTGGCCTGTCGGTTGAGCTTGTAAAGTTTTGCTCCCTAAAAATGGGCAGACCGTTTGGACTGGTTAATCCTTGATATAGTCGATTACGGCCATCACGTCTTGCTGTCCATAGCCAGCATCGTGTGCGCCTTGATAGGTTTTAAGCAAGGTGTCGGCCATCGGGAAATCGGCACCTGCTTCCACCGCTAAGCGGACATCCTTTAGCATAAAATCTAACGCAAAAGCCGGTGGAAACTCATTATTTACCAACAAAGGCGTTTTAACCTTACTGGCTCCATTGCCACAAGCACTTTCATTGATAATGGCCATCATATCTTCGCGGCTGATGCCCATTTTCTCCGCAAATAGCACCGTTTCGGCCATCCCTTGGTAAATAATAGAGAGGTAATAATTTATACAGAGCTTGGCAGCAATCCCCTTCCCTTGGTCTCCTAAATACTTCACGGCTTTACCCATCATCGTTAAGTACGGCTTAACCCGGTCCAATTGGGCATTTTCACTGCCGACCATAAAAATAAGGGTACCTTCTTTTGCCGGCTGGGTACTACCTGCCACCGGAGCGTCGATAAAATGAGCTTCATTGCTTCGTAACAGGGTGCCAATTTGGGTGGATGCTTCCTGAGAAATGGTACTCATGTCGACAAAGAGTTTGCCATGGATAGGCGATTGCAAGATGGTTTCATACACGGCATGCACCGCATCGTCATTGCTCAACATGGTGAAAATGATATCACTTTGGGCGACTAATTTGGGGATATCCTGGCAGACCTCCGTTCCGGGTAAAAAGTCAGCAGCTTTTTCTACGCTGCGATTATAAACAGCTAAGGCAACGCCGTTTTTCTCTAAATTCTTGGCCATAGGGTGGCCCATATTGCCAAGGCCTATAAAGCCTATACGTTCTTTATTTTCCATGCGGCAAGTTAAGAATTTGGAATGGCAGCATGCTCAGCAATGAGCAATTCTTTTTTTAGCGATTTCCAGAATTCATCCGGTATATGGACGTTAAAGGCCTCCACATTCTGTTGCACTTGCATGGGCGTATGTGCGCCAGGTATGACCGCCGACACCTGTTCTGCGGCACCCGCAAACTGTAGTGCTGCAGCTAATAGGTCGACCTGATATTTTTTGGCTATAGCCTTTAGTTTTTCTAATTTCTCTGCAGCCGCTTTGGGAATGGTATCGTCATAAAGATAGCGATCTTTGCCTGCTAAAAAGCCGGCACAAAGCGGTGCGCCTACGACAATAGAAATATCACGTTGTTCAACAATAGGAAATACGAGGTTAAGCAGCTCTTCATGTTCTATCAGTGAATATTGGCAGGCGGATAAAAAAATATCTGGATCCGCATCGGCGAGGGTTTGTAAGATGGGTGTTAAGGTGTTGACACCTAACCCCCAACCCTTTATCAAGCCTTCGTCTCTCATTTTAGATAATTCAGGCATGGCTCCTTTTAGGGCTATTTTATAATAATCTTGCCAATTATTTTTCATATCGCCATTATCGGGCGAGAGATCGTGGATAAAAACAACGTCTAAGGCAGGAATCCCTAGGCGCTGTAAACTATCTTCAATGCTTTTGCGTGCGCCTTCGGCGGTATAATCGTAAGTATATGCAAAGTTCATTTGGCCTTTCCATAACAATCCGTCTTGGCTAAAATTAGCATGCGGTTTGAGGATGCGGCCAATTTTGCTGGAAATGGTATAATCCTCCTTGGGCTTATCTTTCAAAAACATGCCCATTCTTCTTTCACTAATGCCGAGTCCATACCAAGGGGAAGTATCAAAAAAGCGAACCCCAGCATCCCAAGCGGCTTCCATGGTTTGTAAACATTGATCATCAGGGTGTTGTTGAAAACCATTTCCGAGGGCAACCCCACCCAATCCTATTTTACTTTTCGGTTTATATGTCATCTTGCTTCGTTTTAGAAGCTAACAATCTGTAGGGTGATTTTGTTGGAAATAATTGCCGATTGGGATTTCTGTTTACTTGGTTTTGTATTTATCATGCAATCCTTTTCCTTGCATAATCAAGGGGTGAATTTTTTCCAATCGGGTTTGTTTGGTCTTCTCCTGCTTGGCCTCCTCGATATATTCGATGTATTCCCGTTGTTTGCCTGGCGTCAGTTTATCGAAAGCCTCTTGCAGGTCGGCATGCGCGGCCAGGTAGCTTTTCAAGAGCCCTTCCACTTTTTTAGCGGCTGCTTTTTCGATTTTTATCTCCTTGCCATCCAATATGGTTTGGATGGATTCATTGATGTAATCCAAAATCTTGCGCTCATCCATATCCTTTACATCGGTAAAGCGCCATTGCCGTAAGGCCTTGGTTTTTCCCTCCGAGGCGGAGATCAATACCTGTAGCGGATCGGTTAAGAATACGCCATTGTAAAACCACAGGGAGAAAAAGTCTTTAAAGCCTCCCCAGCCAATGACGTTTTTGCCTTGAAAGGTGTAAATATCCGTTCCCCATTTGAACTCCTGCTTTAATGGAAGCTTGGTTTTCACAATCAGTTTGTTCATCAATTCTACACAAGGCATCCAGCGCTCGTATTTCTTATGCCAGTTTGGGTCGGTTTTATCCTTTAATTTCTCAGCATTAAAATCGATCAACAACTTGATGATTGATGCGGGCAAAGGTTTATCTAAAGGAAGTTGGATGGCTCCTTTGGAGGTTTTATAGGCTTTGAGCTCCTCGGCAAATTGGACAATAGCCTCCGTCCCTGGATACAGCCCAAGGTGCTTCTTAAATAAGGCAAAATGAATCAGGTTCCCCTGATAGCGAAAGGTAGGCATGCCGTAATTTATGGTTTCGCTGGTGCCCGCAGGCGCATAACTTCGAATAAGCACCTGTAGATCGCGCAACAGGGCTTGATGTGCCGGGTCGGCTGCCGCAATATAGGCTTCAATGGTAGAAATAGCTGTACTCATATGGGTTTAATTAGGCCGCATAAAATCAAAAGCCCCTTTTCTAAGGTTTATGCCATATTCTAAATAAGCTTTTAAACAAGCTAAGAAGTTGGCCCAACCTTCAGACTGACCAATGGCTTGGTTGATCCCCTCTTCATCGGCATTCATCTGCCCTTCTACCACACGCACCACCGTAGAACCATCGGCTAATTCCTCCAAATGGATTTCAACCAGCATGCCTTCTGCCCCTCCACTCCAATCAAAAGAGATATAAGAATAGGGTTGAATATATTTTCCATTCACCGGAAAAGTTTCTTCGAATTCCGGGAATTTCCACTCGACGGTTTCGCCATTGGCCAGCGGCCCGGTAGATTCCGCAATAAAATAATGGCTCATGCCCTCAGGATTTACGATGGCTTCAAACACCTCTTTTTTAGGCTTTTGAATTTGAATGGAAGCCCGCGCTGTCAATTTATTTTCCATCTTCAAATAATTGTTAGGTAGTATAGGAATGCTGTATATCTCAATATTAACACAAATGAATAAATAATTGTTGAAAGGACAAGCTATCTACAAAAAAAAACAGCTCAAGGGGTACAAACTAAAACCTAACCTTCCTGTTTTTTAAGTATGTATTTCCAAAGCTTTTTCGTTCTTGTCTTAAGGCAAGTGAAATAAGAAGCGAGATATGTACTTTCGTATAACATCAATTTAAAACAATATGGAAAGGAAAAAAATTCACATTAGCACCCTCATCGATGCCCCCGTAGCCCAGGTATGGGAAGCGTATAATAATCCGGAAGATATTACCCAATGGAATCAAGCTTCACCCGACTGGCATTGTCCTTCTTCGGAGAATGACCTGCGTGTGGGTGGTACCTTTAAAAACAAAATGGCCGCCAAGGATGGCAGCTTTGCTTTTGACTTTGAAGGCACCTATACCGCTGTTGCTCCCCAACAATCCCTATCTTATGTATTAGGCGATGAGCGTACGGCGACGGTAAATTTTGAGGATAAGAACGGTAAAACGCAAATCGACGTAGATTTTGATGCGGAGTCTACCAATCCTGAAGATATGCAACGTGACGGTTGGCAGGCTATATTAAATAGCTTTAAACAATACGTAGAGAATAAATAAGTCAACATGGAAAAGAAAAACTATCAATTGGGACAGTTTGTTTGGGCTGACTACGCGACAGAGCAGGCAGAGGCACTCAAAGAGTTTTATAAAGAAGTAGCAGGCTGGAAAGAACACCCCATCGCGATGAAAGATGATGCCGGCGATTACCAGGATTATGCCATGCTGACGGCGGATAATGAGGCTGCCGGCGGGGTGTGCCACCGACGAGGAGTAAATAGCAAAATCCCCTCCCAATGGATTATGTATATCTATGCCCCTGATGTAGATGAACGCCTGGAAAAGGTATTAGCGTTAGGCGGTAAATTTATTCATGGCAGTAAGGGCAAAGACGATAAATATAGCTTTGTAATTGTGGAGGATCCTGCAGGTGCTGTTTTTGGAATTGGTAGAATGGAATAAAAAAAACAAAAAAGATGAAGACCTTATATTTTAACATTAGCATAAATGCAAGCCCGGAGAAAGTGCATGAACTGATGCTGGCGAAGCCTAGCTATCAACAGTGGACCAAAGCATTTTCCCCAAGTTCTTCCTATCAGGGCGATTGGTCGGAAGGTTTTAAAATATTCTTCGTTTCGACGGAGGATGAACAAGTAGATTCAGGAATGATTGCCCGCGTGGAGAAAAACACAGCCGGAGATATCGTCATTATTCGCCATATGGGTGTTTTATCCAAAGAAGGTGAACTATACGAAGGTCCGGGGATTGATGATTGGAAAAACGCCCTGGAAATCTACCGATTTAAAGCGGAGAATGGCGGCACAAACCTCCTTTGCTCCTTAGAATTGAACAGCACGGAACACGAGGCTATGTTTGCGGAGATGTGGCCAAAAGCATTAATTGCCTTAAAAGAAATCTGCGAGAAATAAAACGATGGCGAAAGTAAAGACCACATTTACAGATGAAAGTGTCGTAGACTTCGTGGAAGCCCTAGACAATGAGCAAAAGAAAAAGGACAGCTATGCGCTGATTGCCTTGATGGAAAAAGCAAGCGGCGAACCGGCCAGGATGTTCGGCCCCACGATAATAGGTTTTGGGAAGTATCATTATAAATATGCTTCCGGCCACGAAGGGGTCGCCCCTTTATTGGGTTTCTCGCCTCGCAAAGCGGCCATATCCCTATACGTATATGCGGGCTGTGATGGGCAGGATGTGGAGCTTGCCAATTTAGGGAAGTTTAAAATGGCCAAAGCCTGTATCTATATCAAAAAGCTTAGTGATATCCAGGTGCCGGTATTGGAGAAAATAATGCAGGAAGGGATTGCTTTTATCAGCGAACGCTATGAACGGCTGCCGGCAGAATAAAAAGCACTTCCTACTGACATAGGGTTGTCAGCAACCTGCCGAACTTTGCCATACATACCTCATGTAAAACTTATGCACAGCACGAACTATTACAACAGCCTGATTACAGTAGCTCCAGATTGCAAGGCAACCTATGGGATTGCGCCCAAAGAAAACCCGGATAAATTAAGCATCGCGAATTATCATTTCTTCCTCATCAATCAACATGCGGGGGAATGGGATTCTGATGAGCTGATTTTTCAAACCTATGCGCGCAGGAATGACCTGCTGCCTACCGAGTATGCGAGTGCGAAAGCTCAGTTTTTTGCCAAGGGCCAAGCCTGCTTACGCTGTAGCCCCTTATGCAAAACCCACGGTTGGGGCATCTATAGCGATGCACAGGGAAAAATAACGCTGATCGACTCGGCCTCCGAAGCCTATGAAAAAATGCTGCAAGATGAGTCCATCAAAAAGATCCCAGCGATGCGCAGCTCAAAAAAATAAAAACTTGTCTTAAGCAAAGTGCTTTCATATAGGCAAGGGTTAAATTTGTATAAACACACATACCATGGAAAACGGAAAGAACTATAGCTTTCAGATCGATGAAAGCAATCATCGACTGATTATTAAGCGGGTTTATCCGGCGCCCCTAGACCAAGTTTGGGATGCTTTTACTAAAGCAGAACTCCTGGACCAATGGTGGGCACCGAAGCCTTGGAAAAGTAAAACAAAATCGCAGGATTTTAAGGAGGGTGGCAAATGGTTGTATGCCATGCAGGGACCTGATGGCGAACAAGTATGGTCCGTCAGTGAATACCTTCAAATTGAACCCAAGCGTAGCTTTCAGGTGATGGACGCCTTTACGGATGAAACAGGCAAGGTAGATGCTACTCAGGCCGGCAGTATTTGGCAAAATTCTTTTAAGGAAGTAGAAAATGGCACCGAGGTAAGTAACAGCATTTCGTTCAATTCCTTGGCCGATATGCAAGCCTATTTGGAAATGGGATTTAAGGAAGGCTATGAAATGGGGCAACAAAACCTCATAGATTGGCTAAATGACAATAAGAACAAATAGCACATTAACAAAAAACATAAAATTATGGCAAAGATTCATGCGTATTTAAACTTTAATGGAAATTGTAAAGAAGCATTTGACTTCTATCAGGACGTATTTAATAGCCCGGTAACAGGCACCTATTATTTTGACGATATGCCTAATGAGCCCGGTGCCCCAGCCTTACCTGAGGAAGCCAAAGGGAAAGTGATGCACACCTCCTTGGCCTTAGGTAATAACACCATGCTGATGGGTTCGGATATAGTGGAAGGATTTGGCCAAAAATTAAGCTTCGGAAATGCAACCTATATCATGGTAGACACCGAGTCGGCAGATGAAGCACAGCGCTTATTCCAAGCCTTAGCAAAAGATGCCAAGCTGATGGAAATGGAATTGGGAGAAACCTTCTTTGCAGAACAATTTGCTTCCTTTCAGGATCAATTCGGTATCTACTGGATGATTCATTTCGAAGGCAATAAAAAAATGAACTAAGCCTATAAACAATAGCTATGCTGGATATTCGATTTCAACCAATAGCACAATTCTGCCTTTGGATTCCCTGGGATAGCTATAGCGAAACTGTTCATTTTTATCAAAACATTCTTTTGCTCGATGTGGAGGAAATTCCCCAAGATCATGAACGTTTTAAACGCTTTACCATCCAACTGGCGGAACATAAACTAGCCGTTTATGCCGCCAGCTGGATTACACAGGCCAGCTTTGGTTTTGCTTTGCAAACCGCACAATTGGAGCAGGCTAAAGCCTACCTCGCCGTAAATGAGGTAAAAGCGGCCGCAGACTTCGAAGCCGCACTGCCATCATCTACATGGATCCAAGATCCGGCAGGCAATACCTTGGTATTACAAGCAACATCGCCAGAAAAACAAGATTAGTTTACATGCTCGTTATGGAAGAAATCATCCTACTCCATCAGTTTTATCAACGCATAAAAAAGTCGATTATGAAAAATCAGATTATCCCTTCCCTGTGGTTTGACAATCAAGCCCTGGAGGCTTTTGAATATTACACGGAAATTTTCCCGAATAGTTCCATCTATAAATCCAGTCCGATAGTGGTTGAAGCATCTATTATGGGTGTGGACTTTATTGGAATTAATGGGGGACCGATTTTTAAACCTAATCCTTCCATTTCTTTTATGCCAATATTTGAAGATAAAGAAGATATCGATCGCATTTGGCAGCAGTTACTCGATGGAGGTACCGTTATGATGCCTTTACAGGCCTATCCATGGAGTGCCCATTACGGTTGGGTGGTTGATAAATATGGCTTCAACTGGCAGCTGTATCTGGGCGAATTAGCCAATGTAAATAACCAAGCGATTGTACCTACGTTTATGTTCTGTGGCGAGCAACAAGGCAATTGTCAGGAAGCACTAAACTTCTATAGCCGCGTATTTAAAGATTTTGAATCGCAGGGCGTCCTTCCCTACCCGGATGGAGAAACCAAAGGACAGGTGATGCATGCGCAATTTCAGGCGCAGGCTGTTACACTTGCCGCCATGGACAGCGGCGTGCCGCAGGACTTTAGCTTTAATGAAGGCGTTTCGATGACCATTACCTGCAAAGACCAGGCGGAGATAGACTATTATTGGGAACAGATGACGGCCAATGGTGAAGAAAGCCAATGTGGTTGGTGTAAGGATCCTTATGGTATATCTTGGCAAATTGTGCCCCAACAGATTGGCAAAATCCTACAAGAGAATCCGGATGCGGGAGCGGCTTTAATGCGGATGAAAAAAATTGATATTGCGGCGCTTCAAACCTCAGCCTAACTATTAAATCCTTCTTAATTTTTTTATCTTTAGTCGTAAACAGCACTAATGTACCTATGAGAAGAATTTTTATAACAGGCTTATTGGCCGCTTCTATCCTGAGCTCTTGCAATAATGCCCAACAAGAAAGCAAACAACCTACAGATACCATTGTTGAGACCATCGATAGTACGGCATCAATTCCTGAAACAGAAGGTAGCACCTTGGACATCAACACAATTCAAATATCAACCGTTGATTTAGGGGAATTCCCCTTCTTTACGGCACCTGAGGGCAGTAAATACATCAATAGCCCTAAAGTGAAAGCCTTTGATGTGTTATATATTGCGATGCCCGATGGTAGCTTGCAAGCCAAAGAAGGAAAAGTATTTCGCAGCTATATTCACCCGGATCAGCAGAGTCAGGTTGAAATTAGCAACCATTACCTGAATAAAAGTTACGAAGATGCGATTTTGACGGCTGGAGGTGTTAAATTATTCGAAGGCAAGTTGGATGCTACGCAAACGAAATATTACGATGATAATGCTGCCTACAAAGGAGACGACGGCTCCTTAGACGTATATAACAACCCTATTAAATCGTATATCATTCGTCGTGCCGACGGTGATATTTACATCCAAATGGAAGTAAAATCGAATGAAAGTGGTGCGATTCAAATCGTACAAGAAAAGCCCTTGACCCAAACCATTCAAAAAATAACATCGAGCAGCATTGCTAAAGATATAGCAGAAAAAGGAAAGGCGATCTTATACATTAATTTTGACACCGATAAAGCCAGCTTAAAAACGGATGGGCAGGATGTGGTTGCTGAAATCGCCAAAGTATTACAAGGCGATGCGGCTTTAAAGCTTGCCGTGGAAGGACATACCGATAATACAGGCGATGCCGCGCATAATAAAAAGCTATCTGAAGAACGTGCGAATACCGTAGTATCGGCCTTAGTAAAAGCAGGTATCGACAAAAGCCGTTTAAAAGCGAGCGGTTTTGGTGCAGAGCGTCCTTTAGTGGCGAATGACTCGGAAGCCAATAAAGCCAAAAACAGACGCGTTGAGCTCGTTAAGCAAAAATAAAAGATATGAACCGTTTTGTTGTCTTTTTACGCGCCGTAAATGTTTCAGGAAAGAACCTGATTAAAATGGCTGAACTCAAGAACATCTTGGGGAAACATGGATTTCAAAACGTACAGACGTATATACAAAGCGGTAATATTTTATTGAATAGTGATCTGGATAAAGAACAAGTCCGCCAAAAGGTGGAGGATTTGATTCAGACGCATTTTCAATTGGCTGTTACCGCTTTTGCCTATGATGAAGCTGAATTACAAAAGGCTTATGACAGCAACCCTTTCTCGGCCGACTTACCAGGCAACCGGGTGTTTATTACCTTTTTATCGGAGGAACCGCAGCAGGAATTGCGCGATAGCCTGGAACCGCAGGCCTATCTTCCAGAGGAGTTCCAGGTAAAGGGTAGACACAGTTATTTTCACTTACCAAATGGGGCGGCTCAGGCGAAACTTAGTAATGCTTTTTTTGAGAAAAAACTTCAAGTAAAGGCAACAGGTCGCAATGTAAACACCGTTCGACAGCTGCTCAACTTACTTCAACAAACAAATTAAACCAATCTTATTCATCCTATGAAATTTTTAAAGTATGTTTTATTTATCGTACTGGGTCTAGTTGGCTTGGTATTGATTTTAGGGCTTATTCTTCCGAAAGCCTTCCATGCCGGTGGGGAAATATTAATTAACAAACCCAAGCAAGAAGTTTTTGACTATGTGAAATACATTAAGAACCAGCATAAGTTTGACAACTGGTCGCGGCAGGATCCGGCAATTACCCGCGCTTATGAAGGCACCGACGGGACAGTAGGTTTTGTCTATACCTGGAAGAGCAAGAAAGTGGGTGATGGCAAACAAGTTATTACCAACATCGATCCAGGAAATCGCGTGGATATGGACTTATATTTCACGGGTTCGGATCATGCGAATAAATCGTATATGCTGCTGACAGATGCGGGAAACAACCAAACGAAAGTGCTATGGGCCATTGATGGGGAAATGCCCTACCCTTGGAATGTGATGGGTTTATTTTTTGATATGAACAAAGACTTCCAAGCAGGCCTTCAAAATTTAAAAGAAATTCTCGAAAACCAATAAGTTTATGAAAATCACTGTTCCCAAAGATTGCGACAATGCCCCGCGGCGACGAATGATCCGCGACCTCAATATCGCTTTTGCCAATGCCGACAGCAAAGAAATGGCGGAATTTTTCCATCCCGATATCGTGTGGGAAATGGTGGGCAACAAAACGCTAAACGGTATTGCGGAGGTTCTTGCTTTTTTGGGAACTGCAACTTTTTCGAAAGCAAACGCGCTGAATTTAGAAGTTATTATTACACACGGTAAGTTTGCTTCCGCCATGGGCAGCATGCGTTTTGCGAAAGAAACTATAGCTTTCAATGATACTTATGAATTTACATCGGCTGCTAGTAGTAAACTCAAAAAGATAACGAGTTTCGCTATATCGATAAAATAGCGGCTTACAGCATTTTTTAGCGAGCAGCAGCTTATTGCTGCTGCTGTTTTATTTGATGGGCATAGGCTGCACTGAGCCATTGAAACAAGTCTTTTCCTTCCATACCTTGCGGTTGGATATCCAATGCGGCTAATACCCCTTCAAAGAAAGGACTGATCTGCTGATCATCCCGATTGCTGAATAAGCTGATGATTAATCCTGTTTCCGGCTGAATACATACGATATTATGAAAGCCGGTACTCTCGCCGGAATGGATCAGGCAAGTCCTACCCTGCTGATCTTTCATCATAAACCATCCCAATGCATACGTTATAACTGGGCTTACTTTACTGCCTTGCTGCAAATACTGATAATAGGCCTCTTTTTGCATATAGGATTGGATAATATGTGCAGCCCATACCCCATAATCTTTAGCAGAGGAATATACCCCACCATCACCTTTAGTTGCTGAGGTGATGCTTTGATCGGCAAAGACAAATTCACCACCGGATAAATGATAACCATAAGCACGGCTGCTTATTACAGCGTTCGCCTCCTTGACTTGGGTGTGGGGCATGCCAAGAGCTTGAAATACACGATTATGCATAAAAGCTGCATAGGATTGTTGGCTGCACTGCTCGACAATTAAGCTTAATAAACAATAAGCCGTATTGCTGTATTTGAAGTACTTCTGCTTGGCATAAGCCTCAGAATAGGGTTGAATCAATCGGAGCACATCTGCATCGGACAGCTGTTCGGTTTGTTGGATTGGGATTTCATCCTCGTAGTCCTTTAATCCGGAAGTATGGTTTAGCAAATCGAGGATCTGCACCTTACGCGCCTTGCCTTTTAAGGTCGGAAAGTACTTTGCTAAGGGATCAGTAAATGATAACTTGCCCTCTTGCTGCAGCAAATAGATGGCATAAGCCGTAAATTGCTTACTAACGGATGCCAATCGGAAATTACTCTGCGGTAGAATTTTTTCCTGCTTTACCAATTCGGCTAGGCCTACTGTCCGTTGGTATAGCCGCTCGGGCTTAGCGGTATGCATGACTTGCAACGATATGCCCGGATGATCTGCATGGGGATAATACTGCTGGATAAGCGCATCGAGCGTGGCGGTATAATCTTGCGCGAGCGCTCCAACAAAACTGCCTAGCAAACAAAACAAACTAATAAAGGTCTTCCGGTTCATGATCAATGCTACTAAAAATTAAGGACAAAAAAAAGCTAGCCTATCTGGCTAGCTCACTATATAATCATTCTATGATTTATAATAGCTCTGTTGATTTCAATTGTTTAAATTTTCGATAGCGTTCGATTTCATCCGCTAATTTGGCAATGGCATAACCCACAATGGAAGCATCATCTACCCATCCTAATACAGGAATTAAATCCGGAATAGCATCGATTGGTGATACCACATAGGCTATTGTCGCGATGATGACGGACATATTCCATTTATTCATTTTATAACGACCGGCAAACGTATCTTTTACCATATCCAGCAAGAGCGAAAACTCATTGGTTTTTGCGCCTAAATGCTTGGCTTTATCTTCAGCAACCTCCAAATCATCTTGGGTTAACTTTCGATTTTTAAAGGTATTGAATAACAGTAATGCTCTGTTAAAATAGTTTTTTTTCATTCGTTCTTTCGTCATTTTCCAAATAAGACAGTCCTTTTTAAAAACGGTTTAATCGATGCAAAATTATAAATGGGTCTAAAATAGGCCTTAAAATATTTTTTAATTTATTTTAATACTTACACAATATTCGCTTAACACTGCCGTTATATATAGTACAAATAAGGTTATTTTTAAGATAGCAGCGATGCTAACAACAAAAAAGAAATAACTTTATAAAAAAAGGGGTAGTACGAAAGTATTACCCCTTGATTTTTTTAGCCTAATTTTTCCTGTAGCTTCTCCTGATCTAATCCTTTTTCATATTTAGCAACCACTAAGGTGGCAGCACCATTGCCAATAATATTGGTTAGCGCACGTGCTTCACTCATAAAACGGTCGATTCCCAGGATGATACCGACTGCTTCCACCGGTATATGCCCTACTACGGGCAGGGTGGCTGCTAAGGTGACAAAGCCACTACCGGTTACTCCGGCAGCTCCTTTGGACGTTAATAAAAGCACCAGTAACAGGGTTATTTCTTGTTCTAAGCTAAGGTGCATATTTAAAGCCTGCGAAATAAAAACGGCAGCCATCGTTAGGTATATACAGGTGCCATCCAGGTTAAAGGAATAGCCCGTTGGAATAACCAATCCTACTATGGGTTTTGAACAGCCTGCATCTTCCAGTTTCTTCATAATGCCGGGAAGGGCCGATTCTGAAGAGGAGGTTCCCAACACAATTAATAGTTCCTCCTTGATGTAGGTTAAGAATTTAAAAATATTGACTTTGACATAAAAATGCAGAACCGCCCCAATGACCACTAAGATAAAGATGACACATGTGAGGTAAAAACTCAACATCAGCATGCCCAAAGAAGACAAGGCTTCGATACCATACTTTCCGATGGTAAAGCCCATGGCGCCCATAGCACCAATAGGTGCCAAGTACATAATGATTTTAATAACGGCGAATAAGCCTTTTAGAAAGGAATCTAAGACATTTAAAACAGGTTGTGCAGCCTTCTCACCTATCTTGGTTAAGCCCACACCAAACAGCACAGCAAATACCAATACCTGCAAGAGGTTATCGGAGGCTACAGCTGCAATGACATTGCTTGGAATAATGCCTATGATAAAGTCCATGATGGAATCCTGCTCTTTGGACTTGGATACATACTCGGATACCGCCGATGGATCCAAAGAGGCTGGATCGATATTCATGCCGGTGCCCGGTTGAATCCAGTTCACGAAGACCAATCCGATAAGCAAGGCCACTGTGGTCATGATTTCAAAATAGATAATGGCGGTGAGGCCTATTTTACCTACTTTTTTAATATCCTGCATCCCAGCGATGCCAATCACAATGGAGCTGAAGATTAATGGTGCGATGACCATTTTAATAAGTTTGATAAAGCCATCCCCTAGGGGCTTCATCTTGACTGCAAAATCGGGGTAAAAAATCCCGCAAAGAATACCAATAACAATGGCAATAATTACTTGAACATATAAACTGGAAAGGATCTTCTTCATAAAGGATGTTTATTCCGCTTAAATTTTGAGCTGCTTAGGTTTACAAATCGTTAAATTTAAAGGAAAAAAAAGGAGTACTACAAATAATTTATAAATTATTCATAGGAACCGGTAGGCTACTGCTGTCGGCTCAGCTGGAAACTTTCTGTTTGTCGAGAAACTTACTGAGGGTTTCGCCAAGAAGATAATTCCAACCGTTCTCAAAACTTTCCTGGGAATACTGTTCGCCTGCGCCCTTAAAGTTCTCTAAGCCTTCATGAGTCAGGTGTAAGGTGGTCGCCTCGCCTCGGGGAATTAATCGCCACGTAACAATGGAAGACTCGCCAGTTTGTCGCGGATGGCGCCATGCAAACTTAAAAAGCTGCTTGGGCACCACATCTATGACCTGACACTTGTGCAACAGGTTCTGTTGTTTCTGATGCCTGAAAAACTGGAATTCGCCCCCTATTTCCATCGTAAAGTCTGGAATCTCGAAAAACCACTCCTTCATGTTTTCTTTGGTCGTCAGCGCGCGCCAAAGGTCGGCAATGGAAATGGGGTAAGTACGTTCAATATGAATTGTTTCCGGTCGCATGGTAACCTCCTTAGTGTTTTATAAATTTATGAAATTTAAGGCAACTATTTATTAAGAGAAAGTTACCAACCTGTAAAAAAATAAGCAGAAATAGATTCCTATAGGGCTGTTTAGGTTCTTCTTTTGATTTCATAAAAAGCTACGTATCTTTGTTAGTGATGAATGTGAACAGCTTATTAGAACGGGCATTAAACTTTGAGTTCCTCAGTAAAGAGGAAGGTGTTTTTTTGTATGAACATGCCCCTACTGCCGATTTAGCCTATGTGGCCAATGAACTTCGCAAGAAGCAAGTGCCCCATGGCAAAGTAACTTGGCAAATTGACCGCAATGTGAATACCACCAACGTGTGTATTGCCAATTGCAAATTCTGTAACTTCTTCCGCAGACCCGGCCACGACGATAGTTATATTACCGATATCGAAACCTATAAAGTGAAGATTGAGGAGACCTTTAAATTTGGAGGCGACCAACTCTTACTTCAAGGTGGACACCACCCAGACCTGGGGCTCGCCTTCTACAGCAATTTATTTAAGCAGCTGAAGGAATTGTACCCAAGTTTAAAGTTACACTCATTAGGGCCGCCGGAAATAGCCCATGTGGCTAAGTTGGAAGGCCTCAGCCACTTGGAAGTATTGACTGCCCTTAAAGAAGCCGGACTCGACTCGCTGCCGGGTGCTGGTGCTGAAATATTGAACGACCGCGTGCGACGCCTGATTTCCAAAGGAAAATGTGGCGGCCAAGAATGGTTGGATGTAATGCGGGCTGCCCACAAAATAAACCTGCCAACATCGGCCACCATGATGTTCGGCCATATTGAAACCATTGAGGAGCGTTTTGAGCACTTGGTATGGATTCGGGAAGTGCAGGATGAAAAACCTGACGATGCATATGGTTTTGTGGCCTTTATTCCATGGCCATTCCAGGATGATGGCACCTTGCTAAAACGCCTGCGTGGCATCACCAATAATGTAACTTCCGACGAATATGTCCGCATGATTGCCTTAAGTCGCATCATGTTGCCTAACGTAAAGAATATTCAAGCTTCCTGGTTAACCGTAGGTAAACAAACAGCGCAGCTGTGTTTACATGCCGGTGCAAACGACTTTGGATCCATCATGATTGAGGAGAATGTGGTATCGGCAGCAGGTGCACCACACCGCTTTACCTCCAAATCTATTCAGGATGCGATTTCCGAAGCTGGCTTTGAACCGCAGCTAAGAACGCAAACCTATCAGTTCAGAACCCTTCCGCAAGATATGGAAGAGCAAGTGATAAACTATTAAACCCCTGCTTTGAAAGAGATCCTATTAAATATTGAAGCCATCATTTTCGCCTCTAGCGATGGCATCGCGCTGAACGATTTACGCGTGGTATTGCAAGATGCTATGGCCATTGAAATCAGCAAGCAGGAGTTGGAAGAATTCGTCGCGAAAATTAGAGAGAAATATGCCGCCGATGATCAGGTTTTTGAATTGCACGATATCAACGAGCAATTTCAGTTTCTAACAAAACCTAGTTACCATCCGGCGATTAATCAACTGCAATTACACAAGGAAAAAAGGAAACTGTCACAAGCGGGTTTGGAAACCCTTGCGATTATCGCCTACCGCCAACCGATTACCAAATTGGAGGTGGAACAGATTCGGGGTGTAAATTGTGACTATACCATGCAAAGGCTATTGGACAAGGGCATGATCAGTATTGTAGGGAAAGCAGATAGTATCGGAAAACCCCTACTTTATGCAACGAGTTTTGAGTTTATGCAGCATTTTGGTTTACGTAGCATGAAAGATCTACCGCAACTGAAAGACATTGTAGCAGAGGAAAATAGCATTGGGGAAATTGTTGAATAAAATTTGGATAATAGAAGATTATTACATGTTTAAATAATTTTTAAAAAATATTTTTGAATTAAAATTTCTTCTATAATTTTACGATACTAAAGATAAAGTTACAATATCATAATTAACAAAATGGCGACAATGCAAGAAATTGAAAATGATGTAATGGTTGAAGAACAAGTGTACAACTTCAACGGCCCAGACGATGATTCTGATGACATCTATGATGATGAAGATGGTTTCGAATTAGATGAAATCGATTCTATCGGTGGAGGCTATGACGACTTCGACGACGAAGACGACGACTTTTAGTAGGTAAATCGCATTTCTTTTTACCAATTACATCGGGTTGTGTGGGCAAGCTGCGTCCAAAAAATGAAAAAGAAATTTATCAAAAAGAAAGGGGATAACATCGGTTATCCCCTTTTTACATATAGTGGTTTAGGTTTAGAACCCTGATTTTTCAATTCCACGCTTTATCGCATCCCATTGATTGAAACCGATGACCTGAACAATATCAAAGACCATTAAGCCTTCAGATTCCTTTAAACAAAGGTCTACGGCTTGCTCAATGTTATCCTTATGGTTAAGCGCATAGATAGAGCCATAGAGCTTACAATCGCCTTTTAGCAGTCGCTTTCCGCGGGCTAAGCCATACTCAATACTTTCCGGATCATTCTTTCCGTAAATCTTGGTAAGGTAGGTTCCGATCTGGAAGGCATCAAGATGCTCTGCAAATCCAGCATTCTTATAATTTTCTGTTGCCCAGCTGTGTTCTGCATGGGTATCATACTTCTTACTTGCCCAATTTTGCCCATTGGCGTATAACGCGTTGTACCAAGAAGCAGCCCAGTATTCGATATGAATATCTGGTTTGATGCGCTTCGCTGTTTCTTTGATTTCCTTCACGTAATCATGAATGACCATAGCACGGAACTCGTACCATTTTTTGGCAAATCTCCCTTCCACACGTTGGTTATTTTCATAATAGAAGATATCTCTTGGATAATTAGGAACCTTCTCCCCTATATAGGTTTCAAAGGCCTTACGTGTAGTTTCAGAAAACTCGGTCTCTATCCCGGAAAAGCGGCAGTAATCTAAGATATAGCCTTGAACATCGTAATTCGTTACAATTTCCTTCACCATATCCATAACGAATGTACGCACCTGCGGATCCAATGGATTTAGGAATGCGGCAACCTTAGTTTTATCATGTCGGATGTCCTTCAACTCGTTGGTTGGCAGGTATTCAATACCTGTCTTTCCATCCCATTTAGCATCTTCGTATACCAATCCGGATTGGTTGACCGGATTTCCTGCTGGGAAAAAGGTGGTTGACACCGTGACGCGTAGCTTATTCGCCTTCGCTTGATCGATAAAGAATTGCAGGTAATCCCAATCAATGGTTCTGGAAAAATTACCTACTTGCGTAAGCTCAGGAATCAGCTTAGACTTATAAAGTGCTTTGCCATAAATAGGTTTTACATCGACCACAATATCCGTAAAGCCTACATCTTTTGCTTTTTTTACATAATAAATAATAGAGTCTTTATTCGAAAAGCGTTCGAAATTAGCTTCAGCATCAAACCATAAGTATTTTGGCTTCACCGTGACTTCCTCTTTCGTACTATCGGATTCATTTTCTAAGCGATTGCTTGCTGAGCAAGAAGATCCTTGCATCAGGTAAACTAATACCCCTAAAAAACATAAACTCTTTACTATCGTTTTCTTCATCTTATTTTCCTCCAATTATGGTTAATTCATAGGCCGCTATGCCTGCATTTGCGGCAAGTACATAAACCAAGGCTGTCTTTCCATCTGGTTGAACCTGTACCGTGACATCACCGGCGGATGCAACATTTTTAAATAATAAATCTTCACTAAATGGATTAAAGGCTTCAAATTCAGCCGCATTCGCTTTTGTACTGCTCACTAAACTCAAATCATCCATGTTAAAGATCAACAAGCGATAATCGCCAGGCCAATTTGAAGTAGCAACCGCCAAGTACTTGGCATGATTAAATTCGAAATAATGCAATCCTGCAATAATCATATTCAGAAAGTTGGACTTCGCTGGATCTACAGTAAACATGCCTATTCCGGCATTGCTTTGCACGCCCATGCTTGGTGGGAACCCGAGCATGGCCCCAACGAAAGGAATGCGACTTGTGCTAGACATTGGCACTACTTTACCATTCCATACCGAAGTTACCGGCTTGTTGAAGACATCCAAAGTCGGATCTGCTTTGCCATTCGCTATCGCTACGCGGATTGCTTTGTTCTCAGCACGCCCGCGGCCATCTACATCGAACATGATGCTGGCATCTTTTGCCGTCGATCCTTTAACGGCAGCATTTGAAATAAAGCCTGCACCTGAAAGGCTAATTCCTGCCGACGTAAACTGATGGAACAATTCCGGTTGTTTATCCAACCCATCTTTCCAACGATAAATCGATACGGTTCCAAGCGAAGTAGCCGAGAAGTTTGCATTGTTGCTGGCCAGTAATACGCCATCCTCATCGGCAAAGACACTCCAAATATTAAAATTGGCAGGCTTTGGAATCACCACATCCTTCTTCGCACCGGTGCGTTTATCATATACCAATAGATTATTTACGCCATTGGATACAATTAAATAATCGCCGGACACGGCCATATTCCGTTGGTAATCGGCAGTTAACCCAAGATCAGCTGCTTTCTTTTCAAAAAGCTTGCTGTATCTTCCGAATCCATGTTCCAAGTCGCCATACTCAATCTCATAAATCAGCAGCTTCAATACGACTTGTTTTTTCGCCACGCCATCAGATGCTGTAATTTCGTAGGACTTAGGTTGGCTAAGATCTTGAATGGAGCTTAGCGATGGTTGCACCATGACCCCTGAAGCCAAGGTTGCTTGAATCTGCCAGTCGGTAAAAGAAGGTGCCGTTTCATCCGGATAATAAGTCACATGAAAATAGACCGTATCCCCGGTTTTGTTGTACTCCCCTTTGTAAATATTCCCGGATCCCCGGCTATTTTGATAGTCAAATTTTTGAATCTGTATAGCTTGAAACTTCGCATTTTCGCTGTTAAATTTCACCTCTTGCTGCGTACAGCTGCTGAAACTAAACAGCCCGAAGAGTGCTATGATTATATAGTGTTGAAGCGTTTTCATATTACCATTTTTCGTTTTGTAATGCCGCGGAATTATTGGCGAGCTCGCCTTGCGGAATAGGAATCAAATAGTATTTATCCGGGAAATAACGGTTGTTTGTTTCGATGGTAACCCGATCAAAAACTGCTGTTCCATTCTGCAAGGTTACTTTTACCCCTGTTGCTCTTTTCCCATGTATAACATCGACGGCTTTTTTCCAGCGTCGTAAATCCCAATAGCGGAAGCCCTCGAAAGCCAATTCTACCATGCGCTCTTTGGATAGATAATCCATAAATACGGTCAAGGTAGAACCTACCGTGCGATTAGCAACACCTGCACGGGTTCTGATTTTATTCAGGTAGCTGTAGGCATTGGTAAAATCATTCGTCTGCGCATAAGCCTCGGCCATATTTAAATAAACCTCGGCCAGGCGCAGTTCCACCCAATAGCTTGCCGATCCTAAATCAACATCCGGATTGCTTTCCGTTAGGAATTTCCGCATGAAATAGCCCGTTATATTGCCTGGGATATCGGCATTCTGATCGTAGGTCGCAAAAGCATCCTTGCCGCCAGCATTAACTTCAATCGTCCGCTTATTCCAAGCAGCACCATGATACAGAATAGAAGCATAAAAACGAGGCTCCCGATTGACATAAGGATTCGCTTTATGTGCAGGATTATTCCAATTGAAATCTACGAAAGCAGCACCTTCCTTAATCTGGTATTGCGACACTAACTCTTCCGTAGGTCCACCCCAACCTCCACGATTCGGCACATCGCCTGATGGTCCAAAGTAACGGTCTACATAGTGCACATAATCCGGTGCCTCAAACTGAACCGGCAAGATAACTTCCTTGCTCTGTGCATTCTTAAATACATTGGCATAGCTTGGATCTAAGGTATAGCCCAACTCCTCCACGCGCTTGCCTGCTTGAATAACGACAGCGTAATTCTTCGCATACAAAGCTGCCCGTGATAATAAGGCTTGAGCCGCACCTTCCGTTATGCGGCCAAAATCAGCGGCCGGCCAGGTGTGTCCTTTCAAGGCTGTGGCGACTTCCTGTAATTCTTTGATCACAAAATCCCAACTCTCGGCTTCAGAGATCCGTGCTTTTACCGCATCCTTCTCATTATCTAAGCCCCCATCCTGACCGGAGTTTTCTAGGCGCAAGATAATACCGCCATGATTACGAATCATGCGATAATACAAGTAGGCCCGTAGAAAGCGAACTTCCGCTTTACGGATGGCGCGAGCCGCTTCATCAATTCCTGCTGCTTTCTCATCCACATTGAATAAAAACTCATTCAGAGCCTTGATACGGCCATAATTCCCCCACTCACTTAAAACACCATTACCGGCGGTAATGTAATTCTCCTGCAAGAGGGTTTTATTTTGGAAAGTACTTCCATTTAGGTTGTTTACACTGTACTTAAAGATATCCGACAAGGCATCGGAAAAGGTATTCGTATAGATATCTGATTTATCTCTTAAGCCAGCATAGAAGCCTTTAACATACATATCCATGTTCTTTTCATTGCGCCAGGCTACTACATCGGAATAGCGATCCAATGGATCGACTTCCAAGGAGCATGATTGCATTAAGGCGGCGCAAATAAGGCTTAAACAAAATAGTTTTTTCATAACATTAAAAGCTTACGTCAATACCAAAGTTAATTGTGCGCTGTTGAGGGTAATAGCCATTGTTGTTGCTTGGCATTTCCGGATCCATGTATTTCAAATAATCGAAAGTGAATAGATTATTTCCGGAAACCGATAATTTTACCTCTTTAAAGCGAAGCTTCTCGATCACCTGCTTAGGTAATGAATAGGCTAAATAAGCCTGTCTCAAGCGCAAATAAGCACCATTATATACCCACCAGCTACTGGTCCAGCCGTTATTACCATTCCAGGCTTCTCCAAGACGCGGATATTTAGCGTTTGTATTTTCTGGTGTCCAAGATCCTTCCACCAAATAATATGGCGCATTACCACCACCATAGAAGGCTCTGGCAAACTCTGTCTGATCCATGGTACCATTCGGATACAGCCCGGATATCAATACATTACTGATGGCAGCCCCTTGCAATTGGAAACCAAAATGGAGGTTCTTCCAAGAGAAATCTGGTGCTAAGGCAAACATCATTTCCGGAGTTGCTGAACGGGCGATACGCACTTGGTCATAAGTGTCTATTTTACCATCTCCGTTATAATCATTGTACATTAAATCGCCTAGGCGTTGTACCCCTCCAGGTCCTGTCGGACGGTTATCGATTTGCTCTTGCGTTTGGTATAATCCCAATGCTTCAAAACCATATACACCACCTAAAGGCTGGCCAATAATATTTTGCCAGGAGGGTACATTTTCAGACTGCGTGCGTTTCAACACCTTATTTCTTGCCCAAGAGAGGTTTCCTTTGATGGAATAACCAAAATCATTAATCCGATTGCTATGCGTTAGGGCAAGCTCAAATCCGCGTGCACTCACTTCTCCCGAGTTCTCTAAGGTGCGGTAATTATTAGAAATCGATGGTGGGTAAACACCCGCGATTCCCTGTAAAATATCGTAGGTGTACTTATAGAATACATCGAATTCTGCATTTAATTTCCCATTAAACAAGGTAGCCTCCGCTCCTGCATTGATGACGCGGGTTTTCTCCCAAGTCAGGTCAAAGGAAGGCACCGAGTTGGTGGCATAAAGGGCATAGTTTGCTAAAGGAGAGGTTCCGAAAGCATACACTGGCGTTGTGGTAAAAGCAAAGAAGCTTTTATACAGGAAGGCTTCTAAATTATCTTTACCCAACTCCCCGGCGGACATCCGTAGTTTTAAGTAATCCACTTTATCCGATTGGAAGAAGTTCTCTTTCGATAACACCCAACCTAAGGAAAGCGATGGGAAAAATCCCCAACGATGATCCGTATGGAATTTATAAGACCCATCGTAACGGAAAGAAAACTCCGCCAGGTATTTATCGGCATAGCCATAGTTAAAACGACCTACATAACCGGCAATCTTGGTTTGTGTGCTACTGCCTCGTATGGAATTCGCAACATCTTCCTGTGCGAAGGAAAGTTCAGGAATATCGTTGATTAGAAAATCACGTCGGCTAGCTTGAAAGCTCGAACCACGGGTTTGGCGGTATTCATACAGGAATAAGGCGCCTATGCTGTGGTTATTGATCTTCGTATCATACTGCAAAGTTGGACGTACCGTCATCAAAGCACCATTGGAAGATCCCTGAAACAGGGATGAAAGTTCCGAGGTACCATCTGCACGCGCACGAACATACTGTCCTGTTGCAACATTGTATTTATTGAGGTAGTAAGACTGTAAGAAATTGCGATTCTCCGTGAAGTTATGGTCATAGTTTCCGAAAATCGAAGCCCGTAAGCCATCTATATAGGGGATTTCGTAGGAAAGATCGAGAGAACTCTCGAATACATAGCGGTTATTTTTATTGAATCCGGATTCATTAGCCGCCATTATCGGATTCCAGGTACTGGCACTAGATCCTGTGGCTGTAGGAATATCGTTGTAAGTATCCGGAATGATAGGTAAGGCGCGAATTGCCTGGGTTATCGGATTATAGCCATTATTAGGGGCGATTGCAAAACCAGGGTGAGCAATATCCTCTTTGCGGCCAGCTACGTTAATGGCTAATTTCACCTCATTACGAATATTCACATCCACATTAGAGCGCACATTATAGCGTTTAAAACTCGCATTCGGCACAATACCATCTTGATCCATTAAACCTGCGGAGATATAATATTGTGTTTTTTGATTGCCCCCATAGGCAGATATATTGTGTTGTTTGTTTAAGCCGTAGTCTTTAAAGAGTAGGCCTAACCAATCTGTATTTCCAAGTTTTCCATCGGGATCACCATTTTTGATTTTCTCGATGTCCTCATCGGAAAAATAGCCGTTTGAGCCATCCAATTCCCGAGCGCGGTTATGCCATTTGGCATAATCTACGCCATTTAAAAATTCTGGAAAACGCGTGTTATTCGAAAAGGAAAAGCTATTGTTATAGCGAATGGTGACATCGTCATTGGCGGAGCCTCTTTTAGTCTTCACCAAGATAACACCATGGGCGGCCTTCACCCCGTAAACTGCGGCTGCTGCCGCGTCTTTCAGAATCGTGACACTCTCGATATCACTCGGATCGATATTATTGAAGGGGCGCTCCACGCCATCAACCAAAAGTAAAGGCGAAGAATCATTAAAGGTTCCAAAACCACGGATGGTCATATTTGCCTGGTCGCTACCGGGCAAGCCTGAAGTTTGACGGGAAATTAAACCCGGAAGTTTACCGGTCAACATATTCGATACGTTGGTCATCGGTGCACGGGTTAATTCCTCTTGGTTAATCTGAGCGACAGATCCAGTTACATGGATTTTCTTTTGCGCACCATATCCAACCACCACCACTTCATCAATTTCGTCTGTAGCCGCTTCCAGAATAATCTGCATGGCCGCCGTGCTTACAGGACGTTCCTGAGTGGCAAATCCGATGGAGGTAAATTCTACCGTCGAACCTCCGCCTGCAGGAAACGTCAATTGGAAATTCCCTTGCTGGTCTGTTTTCGTTTGAATAGAGGTTCCTTTGATGCGAACCGTGACATTCTGAATAGGTTGCCCTTGTGCATCTTTCACTGTCCCTTGCACGCTCTGCTGCGTTTGGGCAGTCATAATAGAGGGTTGGTTTGCACTAGCTTGCTTAGCCGCAGGACGGATTAAAACCGTTTTATCCTGAATTTCATAACTCAGCTGAAAAGGTGCTAAACATTGGTCCAATACAGATTCCAGATCGGCATCTTTCACCGATAGGGTAATCCGTTTGTTGTTCGGAATAAGCTTGGAATTGTATAAGAAGTCGTAGCCTGTACTCTTCTTAATATGATTCAATACCTGTTCTAAGCTTACATTTTTATAAGTAAAGGTTATGCGTTGACCGTAAGAAAATGCTGAAAACAAAGTGTAACATATCACTACGGAGAACATGAGCAAACTATGGCGCCATTTTTTGCGCATCAGCCGCCATGGAATACGGTAAATGTGGGTATTACTTTTCATTAAGGTATATTGGTTATATCAATAAATTCAAAAATAGAATTGTGTTATCTGATGGTATTTAGGCTTAGTTTAATTGGACATACACCCTCCTTTCTGCAATGCGGAATTTCATGCTGGATATTAATTCCAATTGCTTCAGCAATTGGGATAGCCTCTTGCTTCGCTTAATCGACCCGGTAAACAGCTCACTGGATTTCCCTTCGAAAACAACCTCATCGATATCATACCATTGCTGTAAGCTGCTCATGATTTCCTGGATGCTGTTATCTCGGAAAATAAAATCGCCTTCTTTCCAGGCCAATACTTGATCGGTATCGACGTTGCGGGTCGCAATCTTTCCATCCGAAGTTATGGACGCTTGTTGGTTTGGTTTTAGCAATAAATCCCCTTTATCGGTATGCATCTGGATGGAACCATGCATCAGGGTTACGGTATGTTGTTCATTAGGATAGCTGGCGATATTAAAGCCCGTTCCTAAAACTTGAGTTGTCGATTGCTTAGTTTGCACCAAGAATGGTCTATCTTTATTAGGAGCCACCTCAAAGTAAGCCTCACCAGTTAAGTGAACCTGTCTTTGTTTGCTATCAAAATTAGGACGAAAGGAAATGGTACTGGCACTATTTAGCCAAACCAGCGTCCCATCGGAAAGTTGAATACTCGATACTTTACCTTTGGGCGAAGAGAAGGTCAATACCTGCTGCTCGGCCTGTTTACTGGCTTTATAAGAAACCAAGCCCGCTGAGTCAACATCGAATTGCATTTGCGCTTGTTGATAGCTTTGGTTGCTATCCAATTCCAAAATATTACCGTCTTTAAACTTGATAAGTGGAGCTGCTTCGTTTAAGTTGATCTCATTCAGCAACGCATGCTCTTGTACTAGGTCAGTTTGCTTAACCCTATTCTGGTAAAGTCCATAAAACAGAGCAAACAAGAGTACAGCCGCAGCCAGTGCAGCCCAAGGCAACATTCGACGCTTTCCTGAAAGCTGTGGTACTGGCCTTGCCTGTGCTTGCGCTTTAGCTAAAAGCTTTTCTTCCATCGCAGCTTTGGCCAAGCTATCCAGTTTAGCATGTTCCAAGCTATCAAAAGTCTCTTGATCTAACCATTCGGCCAACTCGGCATCCGACAGGTTGTCGATTTCCGTTAAAAAGGCTTTCAACTCATCCAGCTCCAGTTCATTCCGGAAATACTTATTGAGTTGGTCTTTTAGGTGGTTCCTTTCCATAATTCAGGTATTGGTCTTTGGCTTAAGAACACAGCAACCTGGGGATAGGACTAGATAAAAATTAAATTATTTTAGAATAAGGAGGAAAAAGGATAAGTATCCTGCATTCTTCAGGTGTTTTCTTAATATTTTTAAAGATTGAACCATGTGATTCTTTACCGTATTCGGAGCGATATTAAGTTTTTCACCAGCCTCAGCATAGGTTAACCCATTGATTTTACAAAGCTCAAACACCAAGAGCTGTTGGGTGGTAAAGCTCTTTTTCGCACGTTCAATACATCCGATAAGTTCTTTTTCATAAACAAATTCCTGTTGTGCGGCCTGTTTATTTTTACAATTGAGCAATAAGCGATCGAAACTAGCCTTTGCATTCTTTATTTCCCGAAGTTTGTTTAAGGAGCGGTGTTTGCTCATCACAAACAAAAGGTTCCAAAGATTTGCCTGCGGATCTACGCGTTCGCGTGTTTCCCAGAATTTCCAAAACACATCTTGCACCACATCCTGGCTCCAGCCTTCATCTTTTAAAAAGGAATAAGCAACGGCATAAACCTGATCAGCATAAAAGCGATAGATAGCCGATAAAGCTTCGGTATTCCCAAGCTTTAATTGCTGAAGCCATATGCTTTGCTCATTCGCCTGCATGATAGGTGTTTTTCGTAGAATTGTTAATCAATTTCTGTAGAAGATATGAATCGCTATTGTCATTCAATATTACAATATTTTTTTTCTAATTAAAAACGCAACAGATTGCTAATAAAAAAAATACACCCACTCGCGCGGGTGTATTTTTAAACAGGTTTTACCCCTATTTCTCTTCGGCTAAGCTTAAAGAATAAGGCAGGTCACTTTTTAAGGTTCCGCGCTGCTTATTCGGGCTTGATCCCATATCAAAACGTAAATGCGCACCTTTCATCAATTCGCTATGCTTTATATAGTTTTTACTGTAATTCTTCCCATTGATGCGTAAGCGTTGGATATAGCGGTTTTCATCTGAATTATCGTTTGTTTCCAGCAGTATCTTTTTGCCATTGGCCAAATGGATCGTCACCTTATCAAAGATGGGCGATCCTAGCACATATTCATCCGTCGCTGGAGTAACAGGATAGAATCCCATAGCTGAAAATACATACCAAGCCGAGGTCTGTCCGTTATCTTCATCCCCACAATAGCCGTCCGGATTTGGCGAATACATCCGGTTCATTGTTTCGCGAAGCCAGTATTGTGCCTTCCAGGGTGCTCCTACATGGTTATACAGGTAAATCATGTGCTGAATAGGCTGATTCCCATGGGCATATTGTCCCATATTAGCGATCTGCATTTCCCGGATCTCATGAATTGGAAAACCATAATAAGAATCGTCGAAAACAGGTGGAAGATGAAAAATAGAATCTAACTTTATTTCCATGGCTTGATGGCCTCCCATCAATTTAGCCAAGCCTTCCACATCCTGAAAAACCGACCAGCTATAATGCCAGCTGTTGCCTTCGGTAAAGGCATCGCCCCATTTGTACGGATTAAAGGGATGCGCCCAATTTCCATTTTTCAACTTTCCACGCATCAGGCCACTTGCCGGATCAAACAACTTCTGATAATTGAACGAACGTTGCTTATAGAAGTCCTGATCGGCCTGCGGTTTATTTAAGGCCTTCGCCAATTGATAGATGGTGAAATCGTCGTAAGCATATTCCAGCGAACGGGCCACATTTTCATGAATCTTAACATCGTAAGGCACATAGCCCAATTCATTATAATAAGAAGCCCCCGCACGGCCTACAGCGGTCATCGGCCCTTCCTGATTAGCTCCCTTTTTAAGGGCTTCATATAAGGTTTCAATATCTTTGGAATGTACGCCTTTTACCCAGGCATCTGCCACAATAGATGCCGAGTTATTGCCCACCATAATATTTCTATAGCCCGGGCTTGCCCATTCAGGCAACCATCCACCTTCACGATAGGCATTTGCAAGGCCTTCCTGGATCTTTTCATTCACATCCGGGTACATCAGGTTCAAAAACGGAAATAGGCTGCGGAAGGTATCCCAAAATCCTGTATCGGTAAACATATATCCCGGACGTACTTCCCCATTATAAGGCGAATAATGTTGCACCTGTCCTTGTGCATCGATCTCATAAAACATACGCGGAAACAGCAAAGAGCGGTAAAGGCAGGAATAAAAAATACGCATCTGATCGATTGTTCCGCCTTCAATTTGAATTCTGGATAATTCCTGATTCCAACGTTCTTCTCCTTTTTTCACTTGCGCATCGAAACTTACCCCCGCTAATTCATTCAGATTCAGCTCAGCTTGTGCCGAACTGATAAAGGAGGAAGCTACCTTAACCAACACTTGTTCTCCGGCCTTCGCCGTTTTAAAACCCACTAAGGCACCCACATGATCCGCTTTCACCAGATAACGACCATCCTTTAAGGAAGAATCAGCGAAAGTAGCAATGGCGGCCAAAGGGCGGTCGAACTGCAAGACGAAATAATTCTTAAAGTTATCTGGCACTCCCCCACTGTTTTTGGTGCTATAGCCTACAATCTTTTGCTGCTGTGGAATAACCTCTACCATAGATCCTTTATCAAAAGCATCTAACAATACATAGGCAGCATCTGTTTTAGGAAAAGTAAACCGAAAATAGGAAGCCCGTTCTGTCGGTGTCACCTCCACTTTGGTATCATAATCGGCTAAATACACCGAATAATAATGCGGTTTTGCCTGTTCGGCTTTATGCGAAAAATAACTCGCTCGCTTATCCTGATCGAAGGTCTTATTATCCACCATGGCCATAATAGAAAACTGGCCGTAATCATTCATCCATGGGGATGGTTGATGGGTCTGTTTAATTCCTCTAATTTTCTCTGCCGTATAAGTATACATCCAGCCGTCGCCCATTTTACCCGTTTGGGGCGACCAAAAGTTCATGCCCCAAGGCATGGCAATGGCCGGATAGGTATTACCGCTGGATAAAAAATAAGTGGATTGCGTGCCGACTAAGGTACTCACCAGATCAATCGGTCGATCGACTTTCCCAATTTTCTGTGCGAAGGCGCTAAATACGGTTGCCGCAAGGAGGCAAACCGTACCGAGAAATTTTATTATCATGTGTTTTCGTTGGTTATTCAGCACTAAAGATAGTAATATTTCGAGGATTCACGCCTGCTAAAAGTATTTAGCTATCTGTAATCAATATTATTTTTCCGAAATGTTCAGGTTCTTCCATTTGCTGATGTGCGGCAGCAGCCTCATGCAAAGGAAAGGTTTTACTTACCTGGGGTATAAAGGAACCATCGGCTAATAAAGGCCATACCTCCTGAAAAATAGATGCGGTTAAAGCTGCTTTAAACGCTAAATCGCGTGCACGCAAAGTCGATCCCGTAATCTGAATCCGCTTTTGCATCAGTTTCATCAGGTTTAAACCTACCTTAGCCCCAGCCACCGCATTAATATAAACCAGGCGGCCATCTGGATTTAGAATCTGTATATTCTTCTCGAAATAATCACCTCCAATTGCATCTAAAACAACATCCATCCCGATTGGTTTTAGTGCTTCTTCAAAATCTTCCTCTTTATAATTGACAATGGCCGTAGCCCCTAATTCCAATAGCTTGGCCCCTTTCGCTGCAGAACCTACCGTGGTATATACCTTTGCGCCGAACAATTTCCCCAATTGGATGGCCGTAATGCCGATTCCTCCGGCGCCACCATGAACCAAGAAATTCTCCCCAGCCTTTAATTGCCCACGTTGAAAAACATTATGCCATACCGTAAATAAGGTTTCCGGCAAGCTAGCAGCCTGTGCAAAACTCAATGTCGTTGGCTTCGGCAAACACAGGGCAGCTGCTGCATTCACATATTCCGCATAACCACCGCCAGAAACTAAGGCCATCACCTCATCGCCCAGCTTCCATTGCGTCACCTCACTTCCTAATTCGCGAATGATACCCGCAACTTCCAATCCCGGTATATCGGCTACTGCATCGGCTGGTGCCGGATAATTCCCCTTCCGTTGAAAAATATCAGGCCGATTGATCCCTGCTGCTTTTACCTCAATCAACACCTCATTCTGTCCAACTTGGGGCAAGGCCCGCTCTTGCAGTTTCAACACCTCCGGGCCACCCGGTTCTGTAATTACGATAGCTTTCATTATTTTTTCTTCGGATAAGACTGTAAGCGCACATTCAGGGTCAGCATCAAGTACCTGCCTAAACGGTTATTACGCGTTTCAAAAACATCATTCCCAACATATTCGGTCATAACCCCTACGTTTTTGTTTTGATCCAACAGGTCAAAACATTGTAAACGAATCAATGCCAGGTTGTTTTTTAAGAAAGTATACTCTAAATAAGCATTGATAATACTTGGGTTAATATCACTTAATTCGCTCACATAACCTTTATAAAACTTCTGCGACATCTCTGCACCCATCACAAAATTGCTTCCTAAATAGCCTTTACCTCCCAGGCTCAACAAGAAGGAATGTGCCGATAATTGATTTTTATATGGCAATTGATAAGTGGCCTGATTTAAGAAATAATTCGAATTGAAAACCGATTCAAAATACTCGTTCCAATTATAGCGAAATTGAAGGTTCTGGTTGAACAGCAATTGCTTGGTGGTGTTTCTCGAACCGTTCACAAAGGACAGATTATTATAATATTCCACATCGCCCGATAAATCCAATTGGAAAGCATCGCTAAATACCGGTGTATTGAACAAATAGTTCCAGCGCACATCGTAGTAGCCATTCGTATTTTCATAGGATGTTTCCTGCACCGTCGTTTCATTCGATAAGGATTTCTTTGAACTTACAATCTTATTGTTTATAAACGTATAGGCCAAGCTGGTCTCGAAATACTGCGCCCTGCTGGTCACAAACTTCCGAAGACTGGTCGAAACCTTATTGTAAAACTCCGCCTTTAAGGATGGATTTCCGACGATAATATTCCGCGAATTCGAGTTGTCCCGAACCGGAGAAATGTGCAAGAAATTAGGCTGATTATTCTTTCCCATATAACTCAACTGCAGGTCCAACTCATCGTTGACCTTATAGCGCACATTCGTTGTCGGGATTAAATTCACATTATTATAGCTGTAGTTTAGGGTATCCCCTTTCACCTTTCCTTCCAGACTTAAGGGCTGCACAGCAAAGCCTAAATTTACCCGAAACCTGTTGTTGGGTTCATACTGATAATTTAAACCTGTTTTAAAGCTTTTATACTGGTAGGCATAATCAACCCCCAGGGAATCAATAAATTCAAAGGGACGCTTGCGCACCACCCGCTTGGCTTCAATATCCGTGATATCCACATCATAAGACACTTCCAATAAGCTGTGTTTAAAGAAAGGCTCTACATAGGACACAGAAGATTTAATCGTATTTAATTCGTTCCGAGCATCTACGATTTGCTCTTGTTCAAACCGACTGATCGAAGGGTTAATCGTGGAGGAGTCCACGATAACGTAGTTCTCCGTAACCCGTTCATCCTTATCTAGGGTTTGGAAATTCACCCGGAATTCACCTACTAATTTACGCCCGGGCTTCTGGAAATACTTCGAATAAAACATCAGCACATCGGCCGTAGGATTGGTATTCACGGAACTATCACGATAACGTCCGCTCTCCCGTACCTTATAGTTCCTTAGGATACTGTATTTATTGTTTGAATTCCCATTTCTATTGTAGGTTACCGTCGGCGAAATCTTCAAGACATCGTTATTCTTAAACTTACTATTGATTTCAAAATAAAGCTTATGGAAGTTATCATCGCTAATGGTCATAAACTCCTCCGTCTTATGGATTTTATAACTGGAATAGGAAGAAGTCAGTAAGGAATTACCTTCCGTAATATTTTGTTTATTCTGGAAGTTATACCCTCCTGATATTTGCACATTCTTCCCCCAGTTGTCGGAGAAACTGATGCCTAAGGAACCCAGTTTATTCAAGCCATCCGATTGGTCGGCATAATCACCAAACTCCCCCAAGGCGGTACTACGTCCTCCAGCGCCATTCGGAGAGCCAAACGCAAATAAACTGGTATTGGTATTGTTTAAAGAACCCACGACCGATAGTTCCTGTCCATCGTTAAACTTATTGATCCCCACGCTTCCCAAATACCGTTCTCGCGTTCCGCCACCTAGCGTGCCCTGGCCAAAGGTTATTTTCTTCTTATTATCCTCCAAAATGATATTAATGATCTTCTCGGGATCATTATTCTTAATTCCTTTTTCCTCTGAAACATCCCCGTAATAATTAATCACTTCAATTTGCTTCACAAATTCCGATGGTAGGTTTCGCGTGGCGGTCAATAAATCACCACCGAAGAATTTACGGCCATCAACTTGGACACTACTAATCATTTGCCCATTATAAAAGGTGGTACCATCACGCAGTACCTGGAATCCCGGCAAACTTTTCAGGGCTTCCTCCAACAAAGATCGGGGCGGAAAGGAAAATGCTCGCATATTGAATTGAATGGTATCCCCTTTGTGCTGCATGGGAATATATTTCATTACCCGCACTTCGGGAATCACGTTTGCTTGTGGAAATAAGGTGATCTTAGGCGCGATGATTTGGCGAATAAAGGTATTGCTGGGAAAGCCTTTCTTCACAATTTGGTAGCCCAGCATGCTGTAGGTAATGCTGAACGATTCGCCTTTAATTTTGTTGATCTTGTAGAATCCATCATTATTGGTGGTTACCACCAAGGTATCCTTGGCACTGCTTAAGCGCACCGAAACCCCTTTAAGCCCCATGCCCACCGAATCGACCACTAAGCCTTCTATGCTTCGCAGCTGTTCCTGTGCGGAGAGCCGCAGCAAGGACGTAAGGCATAAAAACACCAGGGTCAAAAAGTAATTCAGGTACCGCAAGATTAAGATCCTAAAAACGTGATTTAAACTTATTAATTCTCAACAAATGAAATTTAACATTAAAACGTAGGAACTTAAAATTTTTGTATAAAAAAAGGGGCTAAAAATTATATTTTAGCCCCTTTTTTTTAATTCTTACTAAACTTATTCGCCGTCAAAGGTCACTTTTACCAAATGACGATCGATTTCCCAGCGTCCAGTACCTTCTTCTCCAATAACATCAAATAATTCTAGGATACGACGAGCTACGTATTCTTCTTCTACTTGCTCGGCCAAGAACCATTGGATAAAGTTGAACGTTACGAAATCTTTCACTTTAAAACATTTCTCAGCAATTTTGTTAAACTGCTCCGTCACAAACATTTCTTGTTCTAAAGTTTGCTCGAATACGCCACGGAAGGAATCAAAATCTACAGGAACATTGGTGATTTCCGGAGAAATTGAACGACCACCACGGTTAGAAATGTAGTTGAAGATTTTCAACATGTGCGTACGCTCTTCGTCAGATTGTTTCGCGAAGAATGAAGCTGCATTATCTAAACCTTGATCATCACACCATGCTGACATCGCTAGGTATAAAGCGGATGCATGTCCTTCGATTTTTACTTGTTCATTTAATATGTTTTCAATCTCTTCAGAGATAGATGTTTTTAATTTCAATAGATCTTTCATAACAATATATATTTAAGTGTGAAGCGAAAAGATAGATTGACTACCCTTTTGCTATAACACAAAGATACGGTGTTAATAAGAAAATAATGTTAATTTTCTGCTATACAAATTCAGTCTAAATTAACCACTTAAAAGCTAGTTAATTTAGAACTAGTATAATTACAGCTAAGACTAATAAGCCATAACGGCTCCAATTTGCAGGCACTTCTTGATTTCGCTGTTCAGCTCAATCATAAATTTAGCACCGGCTAAAACCTCCCGAAGTTGAAGAACTTCTTCTACCGATAGGATAAAACAACGCTCGGTACGAAAAGGCATAATAATTTCATAATCAAAGGTACGCGCCGCATTCACCAACATCCGTTCCACGTCTACGTCATCAATCTTCTTTTTAAATGCTAAGAAATCACGAACAGTAAAAGATGTCGTGTTCCCCTGGAACTCTAACCAATAACAATTTCTACGACTACATTGAAAAACCGATGCATAATCGGTTTGAAAAACTTCCTCAACGTTTGCTAATGGACAAATCATGTACCTTCTTTTAATCTGGAACAAATCTAAATAATAATAAGATTGATTCCAAATAAATAAGTTGAAGAAAGTAACTCGCCATTCCAACAATATTACAACAAGCTAATTTTAAAGGTTTTAACTCTGTTTTTCAGGAGGAATTATAAGCTAATTTTTTAATAAAAGTCATAAATCCACTGTAAAAAAGCTATAAATTTCCTTTAAATTTCGTGTAATTATCTAACAGCTGAATGCTGGTCAGCTCGTCCAATTGAAACAGATGCGCCCCCCTATTCAGGCGTGAAAACTCGCCATTCACCGGACAAATGCCCATATTTTCTTCCAAAGCATCCCATAATTCGCGCTCCAAGGGAATAAAGGCTAGGGTATTCATGCCTAAGGAACCATTCCAAAAGCGGATTTCATAAGCCGGATGTAATAACTCGTTCAGAAAATAAAGAAATTGATCCAGATCGATGCTCTCTTCGATATTGTGCAGATGGACAGTTTGTTGTTTATAACGAATCAGCATCCCATTGGGTTGGAAAGGTGCGGTGGTTAAGCCTTCTAAATGAAGCATCTTTTCCAGTTTATGGGTAATCTCAAAGGGGGAAGCCAATTCATCCAACCACATACAAAAGTCACAATTTTGCATGATGGTTCTACCATCCACTGTTTTAATCAGTGATTCCAGAATTTTGAGTTTATCTAGCGACATGAGACGGAGGTTTATCCTTAACCTAAAGTTACCTAGAATTTCTTATAGATAAAGCAATTAAGGCCACAGTTGCTATAGTTATTTCGCTACAAATTAGAACTTTAGCGCTTTACATAAAAAAAGCTGCCCCGGGAGGGCAGCTTTTCCTTCTATATCTGTTATTTTCTTAGAATTCTTCTTCTTGATTTAAAATTTCCTTGTGGTTACTGACATTAGTTCGGGTTTTTGTTTTGTGCTTATTAATCTGGCGCCTGATTGACTCAATAGCAATATCTGTTGCTTCTTCAAAGCTCTTTGCCTGTCCTTTGGCAAACATCTGATTTCCAGGAACATTAAATTTCAACTCGACTACCTTGTTCGCTTCGTCATCAACATTTTCCAACCTGAGGTAGCAAACACCTTCGATAATGTTGTCCAAAAACTGATTCAACTTCTCGGTTCTCTTCTTAATGAACTCAATTAACTTTTGGTCTGCATTAAATTTAATAGATTGCACTGTAATGTTCATTTTTCCTCCTTTTTTAAGCCTTTGGATGGGCTTGTTTATAAATTGATTTCAAACGTTCTGCTGAGTTATGCGTATATACTTGCGTTGCGGACAACCCAGCGTGACCTAATAATTCTTTTATCGCATTCAAATCTGCCCCATTGTCTAATAAAGCTGTAGCGAAGGTATGTCTAAGTACGTGAGGACTTCTTTTTTGTTGCGAAGTAATCAGCCCTAGATACCGGGTTACAATCTTATAGATTAGTTTGGGATAGGCAGGCTTCCCTACTTTGCTAACGATTAATTCGGGTATTATGTTTTGAAAACCCTGTTGTTTTTTTTCTAACATATACCTTTTCAACTCGGCAGCTAAATTGGCGTGAATAGGAACGAAACGTTCTTTGCTCCTTTTTCCGAATATAAGTATTTTTTTATTATAAAAGTCAACATCAATGTCCTTAATTTTTAATAATTCCGCCAAACGGATACCGGTTCCAAAAAGAAGCTCCAACACAATAAAATCGCGTAAATCCATAAAGCTCTGCTCCTGTTTCTCCAAGGTTTCCAACAGGTTCACCAATTTGTCCTTTTCCACCACCGTCGGCAGTTTCTTGGGCATCTTTAAGGCTTTAATCAAACCCATCGGATTGGCGCTGTGCAAGCCTTCGCGTTGCAGAAACTTATAGTAGGATTTAATCGAGGAGATGGCCCGATTAACCGTACTGGCTTCCAAACCCGATTCCTTTAAGCTCGAAAAATAATACCGTAAAAACCGATAGTCAGCGTCGGAAAAAGCACATCCTTCCTTTTCCATAAAATCCAGCAATTGCTGAATCTCTTTCTCATAGGCCAAGAGGGTATGCTCCGAATAGCGTTTCTCAAATTGCAGATAATTTATAAAACGATCTTTATACATAGCTCCTTCCCTTTGAAGTAATATTAGGAATTATTTAGCAATAAAAATGTGATTATCGACAAGAATATTCTTGATAGGATTCATTTGACACCAAAATGAGAAAGGCGAGGATGATCCTCGCCTTTCCATATTATATGACAAACGCTTTGCTTAGAGTTTGTTGTTGATATCAATGGCATTCAGCTCTTCGAACGCTTGTTTTAAACGCGTAACGAAAGCTTCCTCTCCTTTTCTTAACCAAACACGTGGGTCGTAGTATTTTTTATTTGGCGAATCAGCACCTTCTGGGTTACCGATCTGTGCTTGCAAGTAGTCGTGGTTCTTCGCTTCGTATGCACGCACGCCATCCCAGAATGCCCATTGCATATCTGTATCGATGTTCATTTTAATAGCACCGTAAGAAATTGCTTCGGTAATTTCTTCTGGCGAAGAGCCTGAACCACCATGGAATACAAAGTTTACAGGTTTCTCTTCTTTCAAGTTGAATTTCTCACGGATATACTCTTGCGAGTTATGCAAAATTACCGGTTGCAACTTCACGTTCCCTGGTTTATAAACACCATGCACATTACCAAAGGCTGCAGCAACGGTAAACTTATCAGAAACTTTAGATAGTTCTTCAAAAGCATAAGCCACTTCTTCCGGCTGGGTATATAATTTAGAGCTATCTACATCGGAATTATCTACGCCATCTTCTTCTCCACCAGTTACACCTAGTTCAATTTCTACAGTCATACCTAGTGGTTTCATGCGCTCTAAATATTTCTTAGAAATCTCAATATTCTCTTCAATAGGCTCTTCAGATAAGTCAAGCATATGCGAGGAGAACAAAGGCTTACCATGTTGCGCAAAAAACTTCTCGCCAGCATCCAATAAACCATCAATCCATGGCAACAATTTCTTGGCAGCGTGGTCTGTATGTAAAATAACAGCAACACCGTAGTGCTCTGCTAATAAATGTACGTGTTGAGCAGCTGACACAGCGCCTAAAATGCAAGCTTGCAAGCCATCATTATTTAAGGACTTCCCTGCATAAAACTGTGCTCCGCCATTCGATAACTGAATAATGACAGGTGAATTAACTGCTTTTGCCGTTTCCATCACAGCATTGATCGAGTTTGTGCCAATAATGTTTACCGCTGGTAAAGCAAACTTCTCTCTTTTAGCGATCTCAAATAACTCTTGTACTTGATCTCCTGTTAAAACACCTTTGAAATCTTTTAGGCTCATAGTTTATCTGTTCTAAGTATTTGTTTATAGGCTCTAAAGATAGCGAATAATTATCAATCGAAAAAATATAGTGTAAAAATTACACTAACTAAAATTCAGCCGGAGAAATGCCGTTAAAATCAACAGCATGCCTCTGTCCTCGGGAAGTTTGCTTCTAAAAAAAAAGCGGCTATGCCCATGATTAGCGCCAAATGACCTAAAATTAACAGTATTTTACAAAGGCATTAGGCAGGATTTAATATCTTTATCCAAAAAACAGGAAAACCTATGTTACAAGTATATGGCATCAAGAATTGCAACAGTGTAAAAAAAGCATTGGATTGGTTAAACGAAAATAAGAAGGAATATGTCTTCCACGATTATAAAAAAGAACCTGCCCAACTCGCGAAATTAGAAGAATGGGAAAAGGAAGTTTCCTGGGAGCAACTACTGAACAAAAAAGGAACAACCTGGCGTAAATTAAGTCCGGAAGAACAGGCACAAGTTACCGATGCCAAATCGGCAAATACCGTTTTACTGGCTAACAACAGCATGATTAAACGCCCGCTTATCGAATCGCCGAAAGGAATTATCGTCGGATTTGATGAACAGGAATACCAAAATAAACTCTAATATGAAGAAAACTTCAATGATGGCTATTGCCTTAGCGGGACTGTGTTTAAGTTTCCAAGGCATCAGCGAAACTTATGCGCAAAGCAAAGAAAGTGTATACGATTATAAAGAGGCTTTTAACCCTCAGTTCTACACCCATTTCGGCAATCCCTACCGATCTGCTTCCGGCAAACCGGGGCATCAATATTGGCAGAACGCCGCCAGCTACGACATTAAAGTAAGCTTAGACGACCAGACCAACCAAGTAAAAGGAACGGTAAAAATCCAATACACCAATAACAGTCCGGATCAGCTTGATTTTATCTGGCTGCAGGTCGAGCAAAATTTATTCAACCAGGCTTCCATCGGCCAGGCCACCGTGCCTTTAACCAATAGTCGCTACGGTTCGGCCGCAACCGCCTTTAATGGAGGCTATACGCTGAGCCAAGTGGTCGATAAAGGGGGCAAAGCCTTAAAACACCAGGTAAATGATACGCGGATGCGTATCGATCTGCCTACTCCTCTTGCTGCCAATGGGGGAAAAACCGAATTCAGCATGGATTTCGCTTATACGGTTCCTGAATACGGTGCCGATCGTACCGGAGTGCTGAAAACCCAAAACGGAAATATCTATGCCATTGCGCAATGGTATCCTAAGCTGGCTGTTTATGACGATATCATGGGCTGGAACAGCCTTCCCTACACCGGACCAGGGGAATTCTACATGGAATACGGCGATTTCAATGTGGAAATTACCGCGCCGGCCAACCACATCGTGGTGATGGGTGGCGAGCTATTGAACCCGCAGGAGGTGTGGACAAAAGATCAGTTAGAACGCTATAATAAGGCTATGAATAGCGATAATACGGTTCTTATTCGTTCGGAGGGCGAGGTGACCCAAGCAAACTCACGCCCCCAAAAGAATACCATAACCTGGAAGTATCGCTTGGAGAACGCCCGCGACGTCGCTTGGGCATCTTCCAAAGCCTTCATTCTCGATGGCGCAAAGATAAACCTGCCTAGCGGGAAAAAAGCTTTGGCCCTATCGGCTTACCCCAAAGAAAGTAACGGTGGTAATGCCTGGGAGAGGTCGACCGAATATACCAAAGCATCCATTGAATATTATTCCAAAAAATGGATGGAATACCCCTACCCGGTTGCCGTTAATGTGGCCTCCAATGTAGGCGGTATGGAATACCCCGGCATTGTGTTCTGTGGCCACCGCGCCAAAGCCGCTAACCTATGGGGCGTAACAGACCATGAGTTTGGCCATATTTGGTTCCCTATGATCGTCGGATCCAACGAAAGACTCCATGCCTGGATGGATGAAGGCTTTAATACCTTCATTAACGACCTATCTACCGAAGCCTTTAACAAGGGCGAATACAACCGCTCGATGGGCAGCAAGAACGCCATGACTCCGGTGCTCATGGACCCTAAATTGGAACCCATTATGAGTAGCCCTCAAGGCATGAAGGAAAGAAATATTGGTGTATTGGCCTATTACAAGCCTGCTTATGCGCTTCATATGTTACGCGATGAAGTATTAGGTGCCGAGCGATTTGATGCTGCCTTCAAGAAGTACATTGAATACTGGGCCTATAAACACCCACAACCGGATGATTTCTTCCGCACGATGGAGAATGAAACCGGCGAAAACTTAGCTTGGTTTTGGCGCGGCTGGTTTTTAAATAACTGGCAATTGGATCAGGCGATTTTCGATGTACATTATCCGGATTTGGATCCTACAAAAGGAGCCATCATCAGCATTAGCAACCTGCAAAAAATGGCCATGCCTGTTGTAGTTGAAGCAACCACTGTTTCAGGAAAGAAAATAAGACATAAATTGCCTGCAGAAATCTGGGAAAGAAACCAAAGCTGGCGCTTTTTGTTAAATAGCACAGAGAAACTAAGTACCGTAAAAATAGACCCAGATCAGGTATATCCCGATAGCAATCCGGAAAATAACGTCTGGAAATCAAAATAGCAATGAAAAATAGCAAACATATCCTCATCTGTACCCTGTTGTTGTTAGGCAGCTGGATGTATGGTTCCGCCCAGGAAATAAAAGGCCTGGTTTTCGATCTGCAAAGCAGCCAACGCCTGTCTGATGTATTAATTGAGAACCTGCAAAACAAGAAATCTGTACGTAGTAATGCCGATGGTAGTTTTACCATTCCCGGCCAGAAAAATGATTACCTGGTGCTGCACGCCAAAGGCTACGAGCGAGATACCGCTTTCGTATACCAGGATGGCGTGTCACGAATCTACCTGATTCGCGATAAGAGCATCATCCGTATCGATGAAGTAACCGTAAGCAGAATGACCGACAGCCGCTTAAACATGGAAATCGCCAAAGCGAAAAACAATAGTCAGGCGGTAGAAACCAGTAAAACCAGAGGTGGCTTACGCATCTCTCCTTCGCGCCTATTTGGCAAAGAAGCCAAGATTGCCCGCAACAGCATCCGCGTGTTGGAACTGGAACAAGAACAACGCATGGTTGATCGCGTATTTACCAATGAGCTGATTTTGTCCTTAATAAAACTCCCAAATGATCAACTGGCCTTATTTAAAGATAAATACAGACCTAGCTATGAGTTTGTTAAACAGGCCCGCAAAGAAGATTTAACCGCTTATATTTTGGATGCGTATGCCAAATTCAAAAAACAGTAAAAGGGGTTAAAGAAAAATATTAAAATGAAATGCCTTGGATGTAAAATGCCAAGGCATTTTTTAATGCGATCATCGTGCTGTCGTCGTTAGCTGGGACCCTTTTGTCATCAGTTTATCATCAGTTTACCACGGTTTTGTCACCGTTTTATCATGGTGCTGTCATCGTGAGCGGAGTCGAACGACTGGTACGTCAATACAATCAGCAATACCTAACAATCTTATTAACAGCCCGTTACAAAAACATGTCATTGGTAGCGGAGTCGAACGATTGGTACGTCAATACAAACCAAAATATATAACAACCTTATTTACAGCGCTTTCCACAAACATGTCATTGGTACCGGAAGCGAACGATTAGTGCATCAATATGATCAACAACATTTAGCACGTTTATTAATCATACTTTTTTAAACTGAAAAGCAGAGGTATTAATATTAATGATTGCACTGACGTACCAGTCGTTCGTGGTTCGACTCCGCTCACCATGACAAAACGATATCAAAACGATGACAAAACGGCGACAAAAACGATGACGTCACGACATGCTCATACCTCCTATCTCACATCCCCCTTTCTCACCCCTTTCACTCCCCTTTCACACCCGTATCAAGCCCCTTTCAAGTGGGCTCATATAGGGAATAAAAAAAGGAGATAATTAGCTTATAAAATAATCATATCAGAAAAAGGAAGCTAGCAAAGTAAGGGAAAGGGACAATCAACATCCGTCATAAACACGCATAAAAAGAGAAAGGGTTGCAATCTGGCAATTGCAACCCTAACTATTAACCAATTATAAACTTAAATTATGAGACAGCAAAGATAGGAATAAAACTAATAAGTCCTAATCTTTTTTGCGTTTTTTTGCGTGTTTTATTTACCTATCGACCTCACCAAGCACAATATCGATGGAACCCAGGATGGCTATCAAATCTGCAATCAATACCCCTTTGCCTAACTCCGGCAATACCGACAAGTTATTAAAGCTTGGCCCTCTGGCCTTTACCCGTTTCGGAACATCTGTTTTATCGGCAGTCACAAAATAAAACCCGAGCTCGCCTTTTGGATTTTCAGCACGCACATAATAATCCTGTGCTTTTAAATTGACCTTTTTCGGCACTAAAGCGCGCGGATCAAAATCAACCGTCCGCTTATAATCACTTAGCAAACGATCTAAGCATTGCTCGATAATTTTCACTGATTGCTTCACTTCTTCGACGCGCACTTGATAGCGATCCCAGCAGTCGCCAAGGCTTCCCATCTCCCCTTTTCCAACCGGGATATCGAAATCCAGCTCGGGGTATACCGAGTAGCCATCGACGCGGCGCAAATCCCATTTAATACCGGATGCGCGAAGCATAGGTCCGGAACAACCGTAATTAATAGCGACATCGGCAGGCAATACACCAATATTGGCGGTACGGGAAATAAAGATCTGATTATTGGAAAGGAGCTCATCCAGCTCTACCAACTTGGGTTTGAAATAATGGATAAACTCTTTACAGCGTTCCTCAAACTGCACGGGCACATCGTAGAACAAGCCACCAATCCAGATGTAATTATACAACATCCTAGAGCCGGAAGCCCATTCCAGCATATTCATGATATGTTCCCGATCGCGGAAGCACCACATAAAAGGCGTAAAAGCGCCAATATCGATACCATAGGTACCGATGGCAATAAGGTGGGAGGCGATGCGATTCAATTCGCAGACCAACACCCGAATATATTCAACCCGCTTGGGGATCTTTTGATCCAAACCCAGCATCCGCTCGACGCCCATCACAAAGGCATGGCTATTGTTCATCGATGCCAGGTAGTCGAGGCGATCGGTAAAGGGAATGCTCTTGGTATAATTTATGGATTCGGCATGCTTATCAAAACAGCGATGCAGATAGCCCAAATGCGGAATAATTTCTTTAACAATTTCCCCGTCGGTGATCAGCTCTAAACGCAATACACCATGCGTGGAGGGGTGCTGTGGCCCCATATTGATGACCATTTCCTGCGCGGAAACAGCGGCTATTTTTTCCCGGTATTGCGCGAGACCGGCTTGATACTTTTCGTTGCCCATGTTACTTTACTGAAATACCATGATAGGTTTCCGGATCCTGATAATCTTTCCGTAAGGGATAGCCTTGCCAATCGTCGGGCATTAAAATGCGACGTAGATCAGGATGCCCTTCAAAATAAATCCCCATTAAATCAAAAGCCTCTCGTTCATGCCAATCAGCTGTTCGCCAAACCTCGGAAACCGAAGGCGCCGTCGGCAGCTCTTCCGAGGAACGATTGTTCTCCAGTTTCACTTTTAAAACCAACTGCTGTTGATAGGGAATGGACGTGAGGTGATACACCAGCTCGAAATAAGGCTCGGGATAATAATCAACCGCAGCAATATCGGCTAGGAAATCGAAATAATAACCCTCGGTATCCCGAAGGAAATAACATACTTGTTTCAGATACTGCGGGTTTAGGTAGATGGCCGGTTGCAGCCCGCTGGTTTCCAGGGACTGTACCGCATCGGGATGGATGTGTTTTTCCAGGCTGGAATAGATTTTTTCTATCATTGCTTAAGGGGAAATTCGTTTAATGGTCCAGTCTTCCTGATTTTTTAAATACACAATGCGGTCGTGCAAACGACTGCTGCGGCCTTGCCAAAACTCCATACGATGTGGACTCAGCAAATAGCCTCCCCAATGTTGAGGACGTGGAATGGGCCCATCGCCAAAGGCGGCAGTTAAGGCTTCAACACGCTCCTCCAAGGTACGCCGATCGGGCAACACCTGGCTCTGCGCCGATGCCACCGCCCCTATCTGCGAACCGCGCGGACGAGAAGCGAAATACTCATCCGAATCGGCCTCCGGAAGGCGCGACACCTCCCCTTCGATGCGAACCTGACGTTGTAATTCAGGCCAGAAGAACAAGCAGCTGACCTTCGGATTTTCCAACATCTCGGCACCCTTACGGCTATCGTAATTCGTGAAGAAACTAAAACCTGCAGCACTCAGGTCTTTCAACAACACAATCCGCGAGGAAGGTTGCAGGTCGCTGGAGACAGTCGAAAGGACCATCGCATTCACTTCCACAACTTCGCTACGGATAGCTTCATTAAACCATTTCTCAAACTGATTTAGGGGATTTCCCAAAACGTCCAGCTCGCTTAAACTGCTTAGCGCATAGTCTTGCCGAATGGCCGCTATGGCGGTGTGTTGAATAGACATAGTGACAAATTATTTCATACAAACTTAACCAATTCTCTAGCTTTTAAGGCTTCATTACAGAAAATAATTGACCTTTTTATACGATTTACAACAATATTATATAAATTTGATAGACTAACAGGTTCATACTTATGTTCAACGAATTCATACCAAAACGCGGAAGCTTAATACTCTCAGAACCCTTTATGCTGGATCAGAATTTTGAGCGCTCGGTTGTCTTGCTTTGTGAACACGAAGAAGAAAGTGGAACCGTCGGCTTAATATTGAACCACCGCTCTGTGCTGTACCTCTCTGATGTACTCGATGGCATGGAAAATGTGGATATCCCTTTGTATTTCGGCGGCCCCGTAGAGGGAGACGCGCTGTTCTTTGTGCATAAAGCCTATGACAAGCTATTAAGTGGCAATCATATTCAAGACGACCTGTATTGGGGTGGCGACTTTGAAAAACTGAAAGAATTGCTAAAGGAGGAGGAAATAGGATCCGAAGAGGTAAAATTATTCTTAGGCTATTCAGGCTGGTCGCCGGGACAGCTGAACGAAGAAATAAAGCTTAACTCTTGGGCGGTACACAACTCTTTTAATATCGACTTGGCCTTTATTACCGACGGAGAAGACCTTTGGAAGGAAGCCATCATTAGCATGGGCCCTAAATATGCGCATGTGGCCAATTTCCCGAAGAGACCTGAATTCAACTAAACCCATATAAACACATTACACATGAATAAACATCTTTCAAAAATTCTTTTCTGCGCTGTCACGACGAGCTTCATGGCTTGTAATGGAGCAAACTCTGCGGCAAATAACCCGCAGGATAGCACTACACAAGACACGACCAAGCTGCCTCCCGTAGAAAAGAATAAAGCCAATACAGACTACAAACCTGCTTTCGAGGGGCAAACCCGCATTGCAGGCGTAAAAACAAACACCCCCTTTGAGGGCAAAGTGATTGCCGAAGGCCTTAAACAGCCTTGGGGAATCGTGGAATTGCCGAACGGCAAACTCCTGATCACGGAGAAGAACGGTACATTACGTTTAATGGACCTGGCTGCAGGAAAGCTCGGCGAGCCTATTAACGGTGCCCTAAAACCAGCAACAGATGGTCAAGGTGGTTTACTAGGCATTACCATCGACCCTGATTTCGCCTCAAACAGAACGGTATATTATACGTTTTCAGAACCTACAGCTGATGGCAAAAACCATACAGCCGTAGCCAAAGCGACCCTTTCTGCAGATGAGAAATCCTTAGAAGGATCTACAGTGATCTATCAAGCGCTTCCGTCCTATGCTGGAAATCTGCACTTCGGTGGACGCATCTTATTCGATAAGGCTGGAAATCTATTTGTATCAACCGGTGAGCGCTCCGATTTGGAAACCCGCCCGCAAGCACAGCAGCTCAATTCTGCATTAGGAAAAATCCTTCGCATAACGAAAGATGGAAAACCGGTTGCTGGAAATCCGTTTGAAGGAAAAGGCGATGCAAAACCTGAAATCTATAGCTACGGTCACCGTAATGTGCAAGGCTTGGCCTTCCATCCGGAAACCGGTGATTTATGGGATTCAGAATTCGGCCCACGTGGTGGTGATGAGATCAACCTCATTAAAGCCGGAACGAATTACGGATGGCCAACCATTACTTACGGTATTGAATACAAAGGTGGGCCGGTAGGAAATCCTCCACTACAACAAAAAGAAGGATTGGAACAACCTGTTTACTATTGGGATCCGGTATTATCGCCTAGCGGTATGACTTTCTACACCGGCAGCAATGTACCGGAATGGAAAAACAACCTATTTATTGCCGGTTTAAGCAGCACCCATATCGCCAGATTGGTCATTGAAAACAATAAGGTGGTAGGTGAAGAAAGATTATTACTTTCCGAAGGCCAACGCTTCCGCGATATTATCCAAAGTAAGGATGGCGCCCTATACGCCGTTACAGACGCAGGAAAATTATACAAAATTGACAAAAAATAATTAGGCTATAAAAGCTACCATAAAGCCCGGTGTTCCCGGGCTTTTTTGCATTTAGCATTCTAAAAAAGACTTTTATATCCGATTATCCTGATAATATTACAATTCCCATTCAACGTAACTCTTCCCGCGTTGAAAACAATAAACCCTGTCAATATTTTAAAAATATTAAACTGAGATTAATTTCATTGCTCAAATATTCATTTTTATCCGTAGGAATTAATATTTAATCCGTATTATTGACACAATTATTAACAAAGTTAAAGAATGAAATCAAATCTAAGCAAGAAAACAGAACTGGCTTTATGCTTAATATTTTCATATTAAGAAACAAATATGTTATTTTTAAATTTATAAGACTTAAACTCGTTTAATTTTTACTTATATTTGAATCAAAAACTACTCACCTGATAATGATTAAAATATTATTATATAACTATTTTTATAATTTAAATCATTAATATTACAACCTATATTAAGCAACGTGAGGGCGTATACTATAAATACCCATCCTATATTTAGCAAAAAATACAATGAATTCAGTTGAAAAACTATTTATTAATCCAACGAATAAAAATCTAAAACTAGCGCGAACAGCAAAAAAGAAATTTAAGGTGTTACAAGCTGTTTACGAAAAAGGCAAGGCTTCTGTAAATGAATTAATGACAAGCCTTGACCTCAGCTTCCCCACCTTAAACAGCTTACTCATTGAGTTATTAGACCAAAACCTAATCACTCAACATGAACGTGGAGAATCGATCGGCGGAAGAAAACCTAACTTATACGAATTGCGCGATGAACTTTTTCGTGTATTATGTATAGAAATGGACCGCTTTGGCCTTAAAATAAACTATATCGATAATAATTGTAATTTCTTAGGAAAAGGAAAACGCTATCCCTTGAGCTTAAGTCGTGACTTAAGCAACCTCCCTGCCTTTATTGATCTGGTAAAAAAATATGTAAGCGATGAGAAAATTGACTGGAATCAAATATCCGGATTATCCATCTCGATGCCCGGTCTTATTAATAAGGACAACGGGGAAAACTACACCTTCTTTTACGAACCTAACTTCAACCTGCAACAGCACCTGGAGGAAGCATTCGGAAAAACAATCTTAATCTCTAACGACATCAATATTGCATCGGTCGCCGAAATGAACTTCGGGCTCATGCGAAACAGAGCCGATGGTCTGGTGATCTTAATGGATTGGGGAGTTTCTTTAGGTATTATCGCCAATGGAAAACTTTTCCTCGGCAAAAATGGCTTCGCCGGAGAAATGGGACATATCAGCTTTGTGGAAGATGGCGAACTCTGCTATTGCGGAAAACGTGGTTGCCTGGAAACGGTAGCCTCCGGAACTGCCCTGGTGAAACGCGCGAAAGCCGACATTGCCAATGGCATCCCGACCTTGATTACGAATATGTTTGAAGACCAAGACCTCCGCCCTACCGACATCCTACGTGCTGCCGCAGACGGAGATCAATACGCCATCGAATTAATATCGGATATCAGCTCTCAGCTAGGCAAGGCCATTGCGCAATTCCTGCAAGTGTTAAACCCTGAATGCATTATCCTTGCCGGAACCTTCGCGAATGCCGCATCCTTAATCACCAACCCTATTCAGCAACAGATCCAGACCTACAGCATGGGTAAGATTTCCAAGAACTGCGAACTTCATGTCTCACAGCTCGGTGAAAACGGTCCGGTATTAGGGCTTTCCAGGTATTTTATTGAACGCTACTTTGAAGACAAGCTTAAAATGGGAGAAAACAATTGATTTCTAAGCCTTTCCTCGTTCCTCCATTAAATTCCCGTCACTAGAAGATTAATATTTTATCATTTCCGCGATTTTAAATCTGCATAAATTCTTATTCTACGCCAATCTTAATACCTTTGCGTATTAATTTCACGCTATGGGAGTATTTAAGCTAAGGGTGGTTAACCTTCTGTTGTTTTCCAGCCTGCTACTGACTGCTTCGTGTAAATCCTCGTATTACCAAGCAGCAGTCAATAACAAACAAATGATTGCCATCGACAGCACAATCGCTGAAGATAGCAGCATCAAAAATTACATCGAACCCTTTAAAGTAAAGCTCGACCAAGAAATGAACAGGGTAATAGGTACTGCTGCAGCACCTATGATTCATAATCGGAATCTCCCAGAAACCCTGCTCAGCAACTTCTTCGTGGATGCGCTATTGCAGATTGGCCGCCAGATTGACCCGGAGGTTTCTTTCTCCATGGCCACAAAAGACGGTATCCGCAGCAGCATAAAGCAAGGCGATGTAACGGTTCGCACTATTTTCGAGTTGATGCCTTTTGAGAATTACATCTGCATCCTGGAGCTAAAAGGCTCCGATGTGATGACCTTGGCACACTTTATTGCGAAAACAAACGGCCAACCGATCGGGAATAGCAGCATCATCATCAAAGACAAGAAGCTGGTTGATTTTAAAATCGACGGCAAAGCGATCGATCCCAATAAGACTTACAAATTAGCGACCTACGATTTTGTCGCTAATGGTGGCGACCTTGTTGAAGGCCTCAGCAACCCCGTACACGCCTTCACCAGCCCGGAGCGCGTGCGCGAAGCCCTCATCAGCTATGTAGAATCTTTAACAAAAGCAGGTAAAAAAGTTGAATCAGCATTAGATGGAAGAGTTAAAATCAGTGAATAGAAGAGGATTCCTCAAGCAGTTGATGGCACTAGGTGCCACGGCCGGCTTAAGCACTTTACCCATGGATGGTTTTGGAAAAGCAAGTCAGGTAAAGCTGAGCATTCTGCACACAAACGATGTACATAGTCGTATTGAGCCTTTTCCGATGGATGGTTCTCGTTTTCAAGGTTTAGGCGGTGTCGCCCGCCGAAGTACCTTAATCAATAAGATTAGAGCCGAAGAACGCAACGTCCTTCTTTTTGACGCGGGAGATATGTTCCAGGGCACGCCCTATTTCAATGTCTTCGATGGACGCGTTGAGTTAGAACTGATGTCGAAGCTAGGTTATGATGCCGGCACTTTCGGCAACCATGAGTTCGACAATGGCTTAACAGGTCTATTGAAACATTTTGATAAGGCAAACTTCCCGTTTATCACTTCGAATTATAATTTTAAAGGCACGGTGCTGGAAGGCAAAACCAAAGATTATGTTGTTTTCCAGAAGCAGGGTGTCAAAATTGGGGTATTCGGTGTAGGTGTAGACCTCAATGGGCTAGTTGATCCGAAAAGCTATGAAGGGATGACGATCTCCGACCCTATAGAAACAGCCAATCGCCTCACGCCTTTCCTTAAGAAAGAATTGAAATGCGACTTAATCTGCTGCCTTTCTCATATTGGCTACGCTTATGACACAGAGAAGGTTTCAGACCTCTTGCTTGCTAAAAACTCCAGGTACATCGACTTAATCATCGGTGGCCATACGCATACTTTCTTAGATAAACCTACGGAAGTAATGAACCTCGATAATCAAATCACCTTGGTAAATCAAACCGGACGCTCAGGCGTGAACCTGGGTCGGGTCGACTTTATCTTCGATAAACAAAAAGGCACGAAAAAGTTTGTCGCTCACAATTACGTGATTGACGCCTCCCTCGATCGAAAATCTTACGCATAATACGACATAAACATCATCTATATTGAAAGCATTACTCCGAATCTACATTAATTCTTACAAAGGTCTGTCGCCAGCCGCTTGGCTGCTTGCATTGGTTATGTTAATTAACCGTACAGGTTCTATGGTTATTCCTTTTTTAGGGATCTATATGTCGTCGGAGTTGCATTTTACGAAGCCCCAGATCGGTATTGTACTCGGCTGCTTTGGCTTGGGTGCCGTTTGCGGCTCCTGGCTTGGGGGCTGGCTAACAGATAAACTCGGAAACTACCATGTGCAGGTATGGAGTTTAATAGGTGTTATTCCGCTCTTCCTGATCCTGCCTAACTTCAAGACCTTTGAAGGCTTAGCCTTTATGATCTTTGCTTTATCCTTGGTAGCTGATGTTTTCCGACCTGCCAACTCGGTATCGGTTGCACGCTATGCAAAACCTGAGAACATCACCCGTGCCTATTCCTTAAACCGGATGGCGGTTAACCTAGGCTTTTCCATCGGACCAGCCTTAGGCGGGTTTTTAGCTGGATTTTCTTACGACTGGATATTCTACGGCAATGCAATCGGTGCCGCAGGTGCTGCTATCGTGTTTGTTTACTTCTTCCGCAATAGAAGTCCGAAAACAGACTTACAAGCCGTCCATACCAAATCCCTGGAAGAACCTTCCCAACCAGAAAAGAATGCCTATACCGATGGCTTATTCATCATCTTCAGTATTATATGTTGTTTCTTTTCCATGGCATTTTTCCAGTTATTAGGCACCCTATCCCTCTTCTATAAGGAAGTGCATGCTTTGGAAACGAGTCAAATCGGTTTATTATTGGGCTTCAGCGGATTTGTGATTGTTCTCTTTGAAATGGTATTGGTGCATTTGGTAGAGCACCGCTTCAGTGTTAGGCAGATTATGCTGTGGGGAACGGCAATTTCCGGATTCTCTTACCTGATGTTAAACCTGGATTTCGGTATCTTCTGGCTATTCTGTGCGATGTTCCTGCTGTCTACCGGAGAAATGCTCACCCTTCCATTTACAGCCACCGTGGCGATACAGCGGGCAGGAAAAAATAACCAAGGCGCCTACATGGGATTAAACTCCCTGTCCTTCGCCTTTGCCAATATTTTCGCGGCTTATATCGGCACTTACCTAGCCGATCACTTTGGCTATAACACCCTGTGGTGGGTTACAGGAAGTACCCTGATCTTATGTGGAGTAGGATTCTATTGGATTATCGGGAAGATGAAAACGCGTTAACCCACATTACGTTCGTACGGAACGCGGGTCGCGATGGAGCGGCCAAGGGTAATCTCATCCACATATTCCAGTTCGCCCCCGAAAGAAATTCCGCGTGCAATCGTACTGATCTGCACTTGAAATTCCCGCAGCTTGCGGTAGAGGTAGAAGATGGTCGTATCCCCTTCCATGGTTGCACTCAAGGCTAAGATCACCTCTTTTACTTCCGTGTTGCGCAAGCGTTCGATTAAGCCTTCAATCTTTAAATCGGCGGGCCCTACCCCTTCCATGGGGGAAATCAAGCCACCCAGCACATGATATACCCCATTGAATTGATTGGTATTTTCAATGGCCATCACATCGCGGGTATCCTCTACGACACATATCAAGCTATGATCGCGCTTCGGCGAGCTACAGATTTCACAAACTTCCAGATCGGCAATATTAAAACAGGTTTTGCAATACTTAATATCGCTCTTCAAGCGATCCAAGGATTGGGTAAAGCGCGACACATCGGCATCGGATTGCTTTAACAAATGCAATACTAAGCGCAATGCGGTTTTCTTTCCCACGCCCGGCAGCTTTCCAAATTCTTCTACAGCCTGTTCTAAAAGTTTTGATGAAAAATTCATTCGCCAAAATTACGAAAATATAAAGCAAAAAAATGCGGTTGTAAACTTAAACATACAACCGCAAGCCTATATTTTTAATAAAGTATACGCCTTTATCTAGAAATCCATGTAATTCCAGGAACCGCGATAAGGTCTGGTTTTAAGGTTATTGGCATAGGCATTATCAAACTGCTCTTTCCTAGGGTCCCATTTCAAGGGTTTCTGCAATTGATAGGCGATATTTGCCGCATTGCATACAGAAGCCGTACGATGGCCTACCTCGACATCACAAATAGGCTTCGAGCGTTTTTTAATCGCATCGATAAAGTCCTTATAATGGTTTTCCGAATAATAGATTTTACGATCCTTTTCGGCAATCTGTAGCTTCGGTAAATCGGCCTTATCCGATGCCAGCAATTCCCGCGACACCTCAATCTTACCCTCCGTTCCTAAAAACTGAATCGCATTATTCTTGCCCCAGCTTCTGTGATGTACCTTTATGCCGTTTTTATAGGTGAAATACAAGCCTTCTTTGGCATTTGCTGTCTCTGGAGGGGTAAAAGAAACCGGACCGGAATCATCCATATCCAACGCCCATTGTACAATATCAAACATATGTGCTCCCCAGTCGGTGATATAGCCACCACCAAAACCATGATATAAGCGCCACATGGCCCATTCCTTACTATCTACTAATGGACTTAATACCGGATGATAACCACGGTATAGCGATGGCCCCACCCACATGTCCCAATCCAAATGCGCCGGAGCTTCCAGCCAAGGCAAATCACATTCCTTTACAGGCTCCCCAACATGAACATTAATCTCTTTTATATCGCCGATATAACCATTACGAATCAAGTCAACCGCTTGGCGGAAGTTATAAAAAGAGCGTTGCATACTGCCTGTCTGCAATACCCGTTTGTATTTTCGGGTGGCATTGACCATAGCGCGGCCCTCATCGATGGTTAACGATAATGGTTTCTCACAATAGATATCCTTGCCTGCTTTGGCGGCATGTATTACATGCAGAGCATGCCAATGGTCAGGCGAAGCCACCACCACCGCATCAATATCTTTGCGTTCCAACAATTCCCGATAATCCTTATACCCTTGCACCTGATGACCCGATTTCTCGGCATTCTTTTTATTGGCTTTGTCCAAAAACCTATTCAGTTTGCTGCTATCCACATCTGCGGCGGCCAGCACCATGGTTTCGGGTTGCCCCATCAAACCATTCAACAGGGTGCCCACTTGTTTTCCAACGCCAATATATCCTAGGTTAATCCGATCGCTGGGGGCAATAAAGCCAGGCCCTCCGAGCACATGGCGCGGCATGATGCTAAATGCAGCTGCTCCTAATGCAGCAGAACTGATAAATTTTCTTCTATTCATGTGAGGTTTAGTTGTTTGATCTGTTAGGTTTAATTTACTAAATGTAGCTATTGCCCAACAAAATTCAAAATCAGGTCGCTACTTTAGCTCTTATTTTTTTAAAGTTTCCGTAACTTATTTTCCATAATATTCGGGATAAATCTTATATTACGATTAAAGTGACGGCTTTTAGGGCTTAGTTACCATTAACAAAACAGTATGACAAAAGACGACGAAATCAGAAACTCCTTTGCCAATAAAACCTGGCAGGAAATAAAAGTAAAAGACTCCTGGCAGATCTTTAAGATCATGTCCGAGTTTGTAGATGGCTTTGAGAAATTAGCAAAAATTGGCCCTTGTGTATCCATCTTCGGGTCTGCAAGAACCCCCGACGAGCATAAGTATTACCAGATGACCGTAGAGATCGCCCGCCTGTTGGCCGAGCGTGGCTACGGTGTTATCTCAGGTGGAGGCCCCGGCATTATGGAAGCCGCCAACAAAGGCGCCTATACCGCCGGTGGTAAGTCCGTAGGGTTAAATATCGAATTACCGCACGAGCAGTTCCACAACAAGTACATCGACCGCGACAAGCTATTAGAATTCAACTACTTCTTTGTGCGCAAGGTGATGTTTATGAAATACTCCCAAGGATACATTGTATTGCCTGGCGGGTTTGGCACCATGGACGAATTGTTTGAAGCCATTACCCTCATCCAAACCGGCAAGATTGCCCGCTTCCCGATTGTATTGGTAGGTTCGGAGTATTGGCATGGCCTTTTCGAATGGATCAAAGGCACCATGCTGCATAATAAATACATAAGTGAGGAAGATTTAATGCTCTACCGCATGGTCGATACCGCGGAAGAAGCTACTGAGCATATCTTTAGGTTCTACGATAAGTACTTGTTAAAACCAAACTTCTAATCGAGCATGATGACAGAGAACAAGCTTTACAACTACCTATTGGGTAAGTGGCACCTCTCCTTTCGGGGTGCTCAAATAGGCGATAGTATGCAAGAAGATTTTCATCCCGACTGCGAAGGTAAGACCTATTATCAATTCCATGCCGATCAAACCGGTGAAGATCAGTTCTACATCCAGCAAGACGGGAACTGTGAAGAACAAGAAAAAGGAAGTTTCGCCTGGGAGTTGCGCGACAACACCTTAATCCGTTTGGAAAACATTGCTGAAGACAACCTGGTTGCTGTTGCCGAGTATGACATCCTCCAGCTCAGCGAGCAGGAAATGGAATGGCAGATTCGTATTGAAGCCGACAAAGAACAAGAAGAAATGCTGTATATCATGCGCTGGAAGCGCGCTTAATTTAGCTTTATATAAAATAAATTTTCAGTAAAAATACATCAAAGATTAGAAACAGGCAAAGCGGTTGTAAATAAAGACTTTACAGCCGTTTTATGATTTTTTGGTAATGAGGTAAAAAGCAGTAAAAAGCGAGGTTTGGCAAAAGTAAGGTTACTAAAACGTTACTTTTGAAAACAGAAAATAACCCTAATAAAATACTGTATTTCAGCTTTCTGCATAATTTTTCATATTGTTCCGTAGCTCACATAAGTTTAATTTTATCATTAAGAATTGTGAGTATGGAAACGACAAAAAAATCAACATTTAAGGTATTGTTCTACCTTAAAAAGAATGCTCCGAAGAAAAACGGAAAGGTTACGGTTATGTGCAGGATTACTGTAAACGGCAAGCAGTCTGCATTCAGTACTAAACTGGATATTTCCGCAACAAATTGGGATTTGAAGTACGGCAGGGTTTTGGGCAAGAGCCGAGAAGCACAAGAGGTAAACGGCAAACTTGATAAAATCCGTTTGGGTATCGAGGAATGCTATTCCAAAATCTTAAAAAACGAGGGGGTTGTAAACAGTGCCAAACTTAAAAACGCCTTTCTCGGTATGGAAAGCGGAGAACTGACTTTTTTCAAGTTCTATGAACAGTTCCTTTCCGATTATGAAAAAAAGGTAAACAGCGGACTTCGGGTAAATGGCACACGCAGTAAGTACAAAATACTTTTAAAGCACCTGCGTAATTTTGCACTGACAAAATACGGCTACCCTGACTTATCATTCAACGACCTTACTTCTGATTTTGTGCAGGAATTTGATTATTACCTGCGTGACGACCAAGGTTTGACACACAACACCATTTGGCTGTATATGATTGGATTTACCACGCTCTGCCGATTGGCAATGAGCAGAAAGCATCTTGCCTTTAATCCGTTCAGCGAGTACAAGAATACCAAAAAGGACAAAGACCGTGGCTATCTGTTGCGGAACGAATTGGAACAGCTCGTAACGTTCAACTGCGAGAAAAAGAAAGACGAATTGGTTAAAGACCTGTTTGTTTTCAGTTGCTTTACAGGGCTTTCCTATTCCGATATGAAAGGGCTTAGAAACAGCAATCTTCAGGATTTCTTTGACGGCAACCAGTGGATTATTGTACGCAGGAAGAAAACGGCTACATCATCAAATGTGATGCTCTTGGATATAGCGAAAATGATTATTGAGAAATATGCAGGATTTACAAAGGACGGAAAGGTATTTCCTGTACCATCAAATACAGTTTGCAATGATAGTTTAAAGCGTATATCCCAATTGATTGACTGCCTAAAAGAAAAGAAAGTAACCTTTCATTTGGCACGCCATACCTTTGCCACTTTATTTTTAAGTGAGGGTGTTCCGCTCGAAAGTTTAAGCAAAATGTTAGGGCATAAGAATATTGCCACCACACAGATTTACGCCAAAATTCTCAACGAGAAAGTTGGTAAGGATATGCAGAAGGTATCGCATAAATTTAAGGGTATGGAACAGTCTTTTGTGGCAAGCCTGTAACTTATATCATAGTTCCTTGAAACAGCACAGCCCACCGTTTTTTAAGCGGTGGGCTGTTTGTTTAATTGACCGATACGGTTACAGTTTCAGAGCATTCTTTTTTTTAACGGCTAACGCTGATAGTTATCTTCCAATACCTTGATAATATCGCTTTCACGGAAAAGGATTTTCCGTTCGAGTTTAATAAACGGTATCAGTCCGTCATCTCTGTACTGTTGCAGTGTCCGTTTACTGATGTGAAGCATCTCGCAGACCTGTTCGCCTGACAGGTAGATTTCCCCTTTTAAAAGTGGGTGGAAATATTCCCTGATATACAGCAGTTCATTTTTGATGCCTACCACAGCTTCGAGCAGTGCAAACATATCTTCGTTTGAATCTCCAATCTGTTTCATTTCTTCTGCTTTTTTAATGGTCGCTCTCCCTGCATCAGTAATTCCACTTCGGATAATCTGAAATACGTCTTCCGATTGATTTGCGTTGCCCCAAGAATGCCTTTTGCCCTGTACGTCTGCAATGTTCGTTTGCTGATGTTCAGCAGTTGGCAGGCTTCCTGCTGGTCGAGCCATTTCGTTGCCTGTTGCAATGCCTTGTAGGGTGCGGTCATTTCCTTAATCAATAAAGAAACTTCCTTAACTTCCCTGTTCAGTGCTTTTAAAATCTGAATGTCTAAAACTGTTATTTCCATATCTGCATCATTTAAACCTCGAAAATAAAAGCTATTTACATAGGTCATCCTAATGTTGCATCTGATGGCGGTATTTGGCGTACAGTTGCCAAATGCGGTATTAAAATCCCAGTTTTGGTTTATTGTTTTTCGGGCGAGCCTGTTGTGTTTTGACTGTATTGTCCATTCTCAAGGCAGGCTTTTTGTTAGGCTGTACAGTCTGGCTTTTTTCATCGTTTTTGAAATCCGAACGCATAACCGTTTTTGTAGCACCAATTACGCTTTCGGGCTGGGCAGGCTGTTTTGGCTGTTCGGCACGTCTGCCACCGAACAGCCTGTTCCAATTTATTAAGCCTTTTGTTTCCCTGAACTGGCGTTTAAAATTGGCGATGAAATTGGAAATCGGGTCGCCCTGCTTATCAACCTGCATCAAAGGGCTACGCTCTTCTTCCTTGATTTGTACTTTCTCTTTCCGCTCCTTGTCGGTTGTTGCTTTTTGTGCCATAGTTTCAAAATTTCCCCCAATATAGAACACAAGGGAATGTATTTTTTCCTTTGGCTTTATGTGGCAGTATTTGGCTCGTATTGGCACAATGTAAATGGAAAGCAATCCTCAAAACACTTTAAATTTTCCTCGCAAAGCCCCTTCACATTTAAAAAGTTTTGTACGGATAAGGGAAAGCATACCAAAAACACCCCATCGTTAGCCCACACGTGTTTTTTGTACCCTTTCATTATATTAGAATGGGATTAAAAAAAGAACAAAAGGTAGCAAAGATAAGGCGGACACCCACCGCACCGCCCAACCAAAAGACTACGGCATAATGGCAGGGCAGATAAGGTGGCTTCGCCGAGTTTTTTTGTTGCCCTGCCACCCTTCGGGACTTATTCCGTTTCCTTTTGGTTTTAACGCCTGTCCGCCTTGTTTGAATGGCTTTCTTTTTTTTCTGTTTTTTTGTTTTGGAAAATAATTTTAGGAGAGAGAACGTACCACCCACCACGTATATTTATTAGAATAACGGTTTGTGTTTCTCGTTGTAGATTTCCCTAATCAATTCACCAAACTCCTGAAAGTGGTATTCGATAATATTGTCCAGATACGCATAAATCGTCAGTTTGTCGATGCCCATAATATTGGTGAGCCTGTTAAATGTTTCGTGGTGTTCCTGCCGTACATAGACCGATTTCCCCCTGCTTGCTGTACTGTTCGGAATTTTAAAGAACTGTCCGTAGTAATCCTCTTTGGTCAGCTTCTTTGGCTTATAAATCATCTTTTTTGTATTACTCGCAGGTATTTTTGTATGTTGCGTTTCAGTTTCCGAAGGTTCTTCGCCTGCCATTACACGCATAATAGCTTCCTCATCTACTTCGGGTTTGGCAAAGTCTTCCCGATGTGTTACTACCTGTTGTTCCGTGAATGGTTGCTTCTTTTCATCAGTTAGGAAATTTTCAATAGAAAAATCCTCTGTTTTGGGTTGCTGTTTTTTGTTTTCTTCGTGTATCATATCTATCGTTTTTAATATTGTTTCAAATTAGTTGTTTGGTTAGATGAACAATTAGTTATACATATCATTGGACAGATGCAACTATCTATGTACCTACATATTTTTCATTAGCTAAAAAGCCAGTGGATTTCCAGCAATCACTCACGCTGATTTGCTATCTAAATTTATGCTGTTTAGTTACTTCATTAAGGGTATAACCAATCAGCCAGCTAACCATATACAAAGGAAATAAAAGCAGTCCAAATCTGCCATAAGGGGGCATTCAGTGGCACTATTTGGCGTTTATTGTCGTGTTTATAAATAGCTGTTATTCAAACACTCTTACCGAACTTTGTAATAGAAACGGTTGATTTTTTCGGCTAACCCTAATCCGTTTGCAAAACGGATTTTTCTGAACCCCTGTTCAGAGCAAGTTATCTTTTGAGGTACTCGAAATGAATTTCGGCACTCAAAAGCACTTGCCCTTGCAGGGAGCTGAAAACCGCTCCGAAGTCGCAGTTTTGTTTAACATTAGAAATGGATTTATTATGGAAGAAAAGAACAGTAAACAAATTAGGAAAACAGGGAGAAAACCGAAGAATGACCCTGCCGTACATCGGTATTCTATTAACCTGAATGCAGAGGAAAACGCCAAGTTCCTTGCCCTCTTTGACCAATCGGGGATAAGTGTAAAGGCACATTTCATTACGGCTTGCATCTTTCAAAAGACCGTAAAGACCGTAAAAATTGATATGAATGCGGTAGAATACCACGCAGGACTGACCAAATTTTTCAGTCAGTTTCGAGGAATAGCAACCAATTACAATCAGATTGTAAGGCTATTGAACGCCAATTTTTCGGAGAAAAAAGCATCTGCATATCTCTATAAATTGGAAAAACAGACCGCAAAAATGAAAGAACTGTTGCTAAAGGTTTTAATTCTTACCGACAGATTTGAAAAGCAATATCTACATAAAGAGTAAAATTATGATTGCAAAAATCGGAAAGGGAAGCAATATGTACGGAGCGATTTTGTACAATCAGCAGAAAGTGGACAGGGAAAACGGAGCGGTTTTGTTGCTGAACAAAATACCCGACACAATGGACGGCAGGTATTCCGTAGCGTATTTCAATAAATGTTTTGAGCCGTATTTGTCTGCAAACATCAAAACAGAAAAAACGGTACGGCATATTTCATTGAACCCAGACCCGAAAGACGAGGTAAGCGATGAGCAGTTTACGGAAATGGCACAGGAATATATGGAACGTATGGGCTACGGAAATCAGCCTTATATTGTTTTCAAACATACGGACATTGACCGAATGCATATCCATATCGTTTCGACCTGTGTAGGCATTGACGGTAAGAAAATCCCCGATGATTACGACCACCCACGTTCAATGGCAATCTGTCGGGATTTTGAAACGAAATACAACCTGCACAAAGCAACCGAGCAGGAGCAGAAACAAGCCAACAAAGTTTTCAAACCTGTGGATTACCACAAAGGCGACATCAAAAGTCAGATTGCTTCGGTAGTACGGCATTTGCCGAAGTATTACAGCTTTCCGACTATGGGAAGCTATAATGCTTTATTGTCGCTGTTCAACATCACAGCGGAAGAAGTCAAAGGCGAGCGGAACGGTCAGCCGGTAAACGGATTGGTCTATGTGGCAGTGGACGAAAACGGAAACAAGGCAAGCAATCCGTTTAAGGCATCGCTTTTCGGAAAAGACGCAGGAGTTGCACAACTACAAAAGCATTTTGAACAGTCAAAAGAGAAAATGAAAACCAATCCTGTAAGGTCAGTTTTAAAGAATACTGTTGAATTGGCTATGCACACGACAAGCAACGAAATAGAATTTAGAAAACAATTGACCGAACACGGTATTAATACGATTGTTCGCAGAAACGACAACGGACGGATTTACGGAGTAACTTTCACTGACCACGAGAGCCGTAGTGTATGGAATGGTTCACAGTTAGACAGAAACCTGTCTGCAAATGTTTTTAACGATTGGTGGAACAACGGCAACAAACCCGAACTGAAAACACAGGATAACCCTCTTTCCAAAACGAATACAATAGACAACCAACCAACGAAAGACCTTTTTGAGTTTATCCCACAGGAACATTCTCAGAATTTCGATATAGGATTATTCAGCCTTTTACCTGATGCACAAGGCGTGGATTATAAAGAAGAAACATTTGCTAAACGGATGAAGAAGAAAAAGAGACGATTGCAATAAACAATGCAATGCCATTGCATTACTTTTTTACTAACTTTGCAAAAGAATATGAAAGTCTTTTACTCCATATTGGCAATTTATATGATGACGGTATTTTTAATGCCGTGTACCGATATGTATGAAAAGGACAACTTTCAAAACCATAACCATTCGGAAGAATTAACCCATCAAGGAAGCCACGACCATCAGGAAACAACTGATATGTGCAGTCCATTTTGTTTATGCGGTTGTTGTGGAATAGTTTCAGGTATAGTGCTTCAATGGAATGTATACAGCTTAGTTAAGGCGAAGACTTTTGACCTTTCTAAGCCTAAAGTTTATTATAAATGTACCTTTATATCCCACTATCTGGGGGGAATTTGGCAACCGCCAAAGATTAATGCATAATTTTTAATGTTTTAATGATTATAGCTTTTTGCGTACAGCAACAAGCTGAATGTTTTGGGTCATACTTCGTATTTCTCGTATTCATAATCATTGCAATTTATCATTAATTATTCATCATTAATCACAATAGAAGTGTTAAATAGTATTATAAAATTCTCTATAAAGAATAAGTTCATTATAGGATTGATGACCTTGTTTCTCATCATTTGGGGGGTATGGAGTGCCAAGCAAATCCCCATTGATGCCCAACCTGACATTACAAACAATCAGGTTCAGATTATTACCCTGTCGCCTACATTGGCAGGACAAGAAGTAGAACAATTAGTAACATTTCCCGTAGAGCAAAGTATCGTTAATCTTCCAAAAGTAGAAGAGATAAGAAGTGTTTCAAGATTTGGATTATCTGTTGTAACCGTTGTCTTTCAAGATAATGTCGATATTTATTTTGCACGACAGTTAGTAAGCCAACAGCTGAAAGAAGCACAAGACCAGATACCTGACGGGATTGGAACACCTGAACTTGCTCCTGTCAGTACAGGTCTTGGCGAAGTGTACCAATATATTCTTCATCCCAAAGAAGGCAGTGAAGACAAATATTCCGCAATGGATTTACGGACAATGCAGGATTGGATTGTCGCCAGACAACTTTACGGTACTCCGGGAATTGCAGAAGTTAATAGTTTCGGCGGTCTGCTCAAACAATACGAGGTATCCGTTGACCCTAACCGCATCAAAGCGATGGACGTCAGTATCTCCGATATTTTTACTGCACTCGAAAACAACAACCAAAATACGGGGGGCGCTTATATTGATAAGAAACCCAATGCATACTTCATTCGGGGAATTGGTTTAGTCACTTCACTGGAAGATGTAGGTAATATTGTTGTTAAAAATACGGAAAGTGTTCCGGTATTCATCAAAGATGTAGCAAAAGTACAGTTTGGTCACGCTACCCGATACGGAGCAATGACCTATAACGGCGAAGTAGATGCTGTGGGAGGTATTGTAATGATGCTCAAGGGAGAAAACACCGCCACGGTCGTAAAAAACATCAAAGAAAAAATACCGGTTATCCAACAATCTCTACCTGATGATGTGGTCATAGAACCCTATTTGGATAGAATGAACCTGATAGATAGAGCGATAAGTACTGTCGAAAAAAACCTAATTGAAGGTGCATTAATCGTAATATTTGTATTGATTATTTTCTTAGGGAATTTCAGGGCAGGTTTAATCGTCGCATCAGCTATACCGTTATCAATGCTTTTTGCATTGGGAATGATGAGGTTATTTGGCGTAAGTGCCAACCTGATGAGTTTGGGAGCTATTGATTTCGGATTGATAGTGGACGGTTCGCTGATTGTTGTTGAAGCCACAATGCACCATTTGGGCTTACGGAAATCCACACAGAAACTTACGCAGACAGAAATGGACGAGGAAGTGTATGAATCTGCAAGAAAAATCCGTACAAGTGCGGCGTTTGGAGAAATTATTATCCTTATCGTGTATATCCCTATCCTTACTTTGGTCGGTATAGAGGGGAAAATGTTTACGCCAATGGCACAGACCGTAAGTTTTGCCATTTTGGGAGCATTGATTTTGTCCTTTACCTATATCCCGATGATGAGTGCCTTGTGTCTGTCTAAGAAACCGATTACCAAAAGGAATTTTTCAGACAAAATGATGGACTATCTTCAAGGGGTTTATAAGCCTTTGTTAGAAAAAGCCATTCGGATAAAATATGTGGTTATTGCGGTTGCCGTTGGACTGTTTACCATAAGTATATTTCTATTTTCACGGATGGGCGGAGAGTTCCTGCCAAAATTAGGCGAGGGCGATTTTGCTTTCCACTGTATCCTCCCACAGGGAACATCGTTAAGCCAAAGCGTGGAAACCTCTATGCAGGCATCTAAAATAATCAAGGAATTTGACGAAGTAAAAATGGTCGTAGGCAAGACAGGTGCTGCCGAAGTACCGACCGACCCGATGCCTCCGGAAGCTACCGACCTGATGATTATACTGAAACCGCAGGACGAATGGAAAAAAAAGAAATCGTATGATGAGCTTTCCAATGAAATGATGGAGAAACTCGAAGTTATTCCGGGTGTATTCTTTGAAGCTAACCAGCCGATACAGATGCGGTTCAATGAACTGATGACAGGTATCAGGCAGGATGTAGCCGTGAAGATATTCGGGGAGAACCTTGACAGCCTGTTGATTTATGCCAATAAAGCGAATGCCATTATCCAAACGGTAGAAGGTGCGACCGCTCCGCAGGTAGAACGGATAGCAGGTCTTCCCCAAATCAATATCGAATACGACCGTACCCGAATAGCCAACTATGGCTTGAATGTACAGGAGATAAACGATATTGTCAGTACAGCGTTTGCAGGTAAATCAGCAGGCGTAGTGTATGAAAACGAACGTAGGTTTGATTTGGTCGTACGGCTTGATGAAGCACACCGCAGTTCCATCGAGGATGTAAGTAATCTGTTTATTCCGCTTCCGAACGGAGAGCAGGTTCCGCTTTCGCAGGTTGCCAACATCGACTACAAATTAGGTCCCGCACAAATCAGCCGTGAAGACGGTAAACGCAGGATATATGTGGGCTTCAATGTGCAGGGGCGTGATGTAGCAAGTGTTGTCAATGAAATTCAGGATAAATTGGCGGAACAGGTTAAACTCCCGACAGGTTACTATTTTACCTATGGCGGTCAGTTCGAGAACCTCCAAAAAGCTACCGACAGATTATTGATTGCAGTGCCTATCGCACTACTTCTGATTTTTATCCTACTGTATTTCACGTTCCATTCGTTCAAGGAAGCCGTTTTGGTTTATACAGCTATCCCGATGAGTGCCATTGGAGGCGTGTTTGCCCTTTTGTTGAGGGATATGCCCTTCAGTATATCGGCAGGTGTTGGGTTTATCGCCCTGTTCGGTGTCGCCGTTCTGAACGGGATTGTACTGATTTCCACATTCAACAGATTGGAAAAAGAGGGCTGGAACGAGATTATCCCGAGGATTATCGAGGGAGCCAAAACAAGGCTAAGACCAGTATTGATGACAGCATCGGTAGCAAGTTTAGGTTTTTTACCAATGGCATTGAGTACAAGTGCAGGTGCAGAAGTGCAGAAACCATTAGCAACGGTGGTTATCGGCGGATTGATTTCAGCAACAGCATTGACACTGTTCGTACTGCCTTTGCTATACCTTGTATTTATGAGAAATCACAAGCCTACAAAAAATAATAAGATGAAAGCCATAACACCACTATTGTTGCTGTTTGCGTTCTTAGGCTTTTCTCAAAACAGTAAGGCACAAAATCCGGTAAATGTAGATAGAGCTATCGAAATAGCTATGGAGAACAACCCTCAGCTACGTTCCAAAAATATGGATATTCAATCTGCCCAAAGCCTTAGCAAGACGGCGTATGAACTACCGAAGACCGATGTAAACTTCCAATACGGGAATAATGAGGGATTTGAATATAATGACGGTTTCCAAATTTCACAGACCATTCCCTTTCCGACACTCTTTGGGGCAAAGAAAAATCTTGTCAAAGAGCAGGTAAAAGGTCAGCAGTGGGCGAAGGCTCTGACAGAAAACGAACTGAAAAAACAGGTAAGAACCTATTATTATCAGTTGGAATATTTGGAGCATAATGCTTCGGTTTTAAAGTATCTTGATAGTATTTATGTAGACTTTATCCGTGTTGCGGAACTCCGGTATAAAACGGGAGATATAGGTAAATTAGACGTTAATACTGCAACTACCAAGAAAGGGGAAATAAGTCTTTTGTATCAACAGAACGAGGTTTTAAGGCAGAACGCCTATCAAAGCCTTAAAAATCTGATGCAGACACAGGAAGATTTCTTAATAGAACCTCAACCGGATTATACACCATTGCTGTTAAGTTCTTTCATTGACAGTTCGGCTGTTGCAAATCATCCGAGCATCCAGCTATTGTACCAAGAGGCGAAAATTGCCGAACAGAACAAGAAATTGGAACGGGCAAACAGCCTGCCTGATTTTACGTTCGGCTATAATAACATATCGCTGATAGGAATGCACAGTAAAAATGGTGTAGAGCAATTTTATGGCAGAGGACAGCGGTTTAGTTTTGTTGATGTAGGTATTACAATCCCCATTTTTACAACCACCAAAGCAAAAATTCGCTCGCTTGATTACAAGAAACAATCATTGGAATTAAATGCGCAATGGCAGGAACAACAGCTTAAAACGGAATTGGCAAACGCCTTGAAACAATACGAACAATATGTAGCGCAGTTTACCTATTTCAAGGAGCAGGCACTTCCCAATGCTGATGAGATTATCAATGCTGCAAAGCTGGGGTACAGTACCGGAGATATTTCTTATGTGGAGTACCTATTTGCCTTGCAGACAACTACCGATATTCAGCTTAATTATTTAAAGAGCATACAGCAAATCAATGAGGCTGTAACGCTTATCCATTCATTAATCAGCAAATAATACAATATATGAAACGTATCATAAATAATATAGTTTTTGGCATTCTTGTCCTCGTAGCATTCTTTGCTTTCAACGCCTGTACAAATAATCATAAAGAGGGCGATGGGCATAATCACGGAACGGAAGCAGAAACAACAACGGACGAACACGAAGAAGAAGACGAAAATGTTGCAGTGCTGACCGATGAGCAGATGAAAGCCGTGGGTGTTGAAATCGGTTCAATTGAACAGAAGCAATTATCCGCAACATTGAAAGCCAATGGTGCATTGAGAGTTCCCAACAGCAACAAGGCAAATGCAACTTCAATGTTTGGCGGCGTTATCAAATCCCTCAATGTGGAGATAGGCGATTTCGTAAAGAAAGGTCAGGTCATCGCCACTATTTCCAATCCGCAATTCATACAATTACAGGAAGAATACCTAAGCATCAATAGCCGGATAGAGTTTGCAGAGCAGGAAGTGGTAAGACAAAGAGAGCTGAACGAGGGAAATGCAGGTGCAAAGAAAAACCTGCAAAGTGCCACTTCTGAATTGAATACGTTGAGAACACGTAAGTCCTCGCTGAACCAGCAAATCCAAATGATGGGCATTAATCCGGCTTCCTTATCAAATTCCAGCCTTAAATCCTCGTTGGTCGTTACAAGTCCGATAAGCGGTACGGTAAGTAACGTTTTTGCCAAAATCGGAAGCTATGTAGATGTGTCTTCGCCTATTGCCGAAATAATAGAGAACACAGCATTGCACTTGGATTTACAGGTTTATGAAAAGGATATTCCCCTAATCAAAATAGGTCAGAAAATAGATTTTGTCGTAACTAACAATCCTAATAAGACCTATTCTGCCGAAGTTTATAGTATTGGTTCATCTTTTAGCGGAGAGAGTAAAACCATTGCCGTTCACAGCAAAATTACCGGAGATAAAACAGGATTGATTGACGGAATGAGTATAACCGGAACGGTAAGTTCAGATGATGTGCTAAGTACGGCTGTGCCAAACGATGCGATTGTCAATGCAGATGGGAAATATTACATCTTTTTGGTCAAGGAGCAGGAAGAAGAACCACACGACCACAAAGAGAACGAGGCTCACGACCACGGTTCGGAAAAAGGAACTCAATTTGTAAGAGTGGAAGTCGTTAAAGGTGCTTCTCAATTGGGTTACACGGCGATAACGCCTGTAAGTGAAACTCCACAAGGTACACATATCGTGGTAAAAGGTGCATTTTTTGTGAATGCAAAAATGGATGATACAGGCGAGGATGGTCACGGTCACTAAAATAGTATATAATGAAAAAGAACATTGAACAAAAGCTGTTGTCAAAGAATACTAATCCGACCAGTATGCGGATATTGGTGTACGATTTTTTAGAGAAACAGCAAACAGCGATGTCCTTATCTGAAATCGAAAGCCATTTTTATAAAGCAGACAGGGTTACGATTTACAGGACTTTGAAAACTTTTGAGGAAAAAGGCATTGTACACAGTATTCAGGAGAACATTACGGTTAAGTATATTTTGTGCCACGATGGGTGTGATGAAGAAACGCACAAGGATTGGCACTTACATTTCTATTGTAAGATTTGTAAACAGACAACCTGTAAGGAGGATTTTATAATACCGCAGAATGGAAGTCAAAATTACCGTATTGACGAAATAAAATTATTTGGTAAAGGTATTTGTGAGAACTGTTTAAAGGAGAGTTTGCAATAGCATTGCAGGCTCTCCCTGTGTACCTTTGTTATAAATATAAATGTGTTATGGACAACTATCTTAAAGAAACAAAAATCCTTGACTACTCAAACGTTTCCATACAAGAGTTATTGGAACAAAGAGGGTGGAAAGATTTGGACACTGTTTCAAGAGTTAAAGCCATTTACAATTTTGTCAGGGATGAAATAAAATTTGGCTATAATGTTTCGGACGATATACCTGCATCAGAAATTCTGAAAGACGGTTACGGACAGTGCAATACCAAAGCAACTTTGCTAATGGCGTTATTAAGAGCAACGGGAATACCTAACCGTATTCACGGTTTTACCATTGACAAAGCCTTGCAAAAAGGAGCTATTACGGGTATTTGGTACGAACTTTCACCTAAGAACATCCTGCATAGCTGGGTTGAAGTTTGGGTAAACGAACAATGGTATTTTTTAGAGGGTGTGATTTTGGATAAACCTTATCTCACAAAATTACAGGAACAGAACAGTGATTGCAAGACCACTTTCTGCGGTTTCGGGGTTTATACAGATAATTTTGAGAACCCACCGATTGAATGGAACCTCAACAATACGTTTATTCAAGACAAGGGTATCAATCAGGATTTTGGTGTATTTGTCACGCCCGATGATTTTTATTCAAAGCACCAGCAAAAGCTAAATGCTTTTAAGCGGTTTATTTTTCGCAACATCGTGAGGCATATAATGAATAATAACGTGGAAAGAATAAGAAATAAAAAAGTGTAATAAATCTAAAAAATTAAAGGCTATGATAAATACAGATAAAAATCATAAGCATACCTACGATGCACAAGGCAGAATGACTTGTTGCACACAGGAAGAAAAAATTTACACCCAAGCAGGTGCAAAAGAGTTGGTAAATGAAAAGCATCAACACGACCATAGCGATGATGACGGACACGACCACAGCCATAGTGAGAGTAGTCCAATTCAACTATTTTTGCCGAGTATAATATCATTGGTATTGTTGCTTGTTGCCATAGCATTTGATAATTGGCTTCCACAGCAATGGTTTACGGGTTGGGTAAGGATTATTTGGTATGTGGTTGCGTATGCTCCCGTTGGGTTTCCCGTATTGACAGATGCCGTGAAAAGCATCAGAAAAGGGGAAATCTTTTCAGAGTTCTTTTTAATGGGCATTGCCACTATCGGGGCATTTACCATTGGCGAATACCCGGAGGGTGTTGCCGTGATGTTATTCTATGCCGTTGGAGAAGTTTTTCAAACAATGGCTGTTTCGAGGGCAAAAGCAAACATCAAATCATTGCTCGACCAAAGACCTGATGAGGTAACGGTTTTACGAAACAATCAGCCTGAAACCGTAAAGGCAGAAACCGTGAATATCGGCGAAATAATACAATTAAAACCGGGAGAAAAATTAGGTTTGGACGGAGAATTATTATCTGAAACGGCATCGTTCAACACCGCAGCACTCACAGGCGAAAGCAAACCCGACACCAAAGCCAAAGGCGAAACGGTTTTGGCAGGTATGATAAACCTTAATACCGTTGCACAAGTGCAGGTTACAACCGCATATACGGATAGCAAGTTGAGTAAAATTTTGGAATTAGTACAAAATGCTACTTCGCAGAAAGCACCAACGGAATTATTTATCCGCAAGTTTGCAAAAATATACACGCCTATTGTCGTGTTTTTAGCCATAGCCATTTGTTTAGTGCCTTACTTTTTCGTAGCTGATTATGAATTTAAGGATTGGTTATACAGAGCTTTGGTATTCTTAGTTATTTCTTGTCCGTGTGCCTTAGTGATAAGTATTCCATTGGGTTATTTCGGGGGCATTGGAGCAGCGAGCAGAAACGGAATACTGTTCAAAGGAAGTAACTTTTTAGATGCCCTTTCCAATATCCAAAATGTGGTAATGGATAAAACCGGTACAATGACAGAGGGCGTTTTTAAGGTTCAGGAAGTGGTATTTGACAAAGCATTCAATCAAGACGAAATCCTGCAATTGGTCAATGTTTTGGAAAGCCACAGTACGCACCCCGTAGCGACAGCCATTCACGAATACGTCGGCAAACCGGATAATAAAATCCGCTTGGAAAATACGGAGGAAATCGCAGGACACGGGTTGAAATCAACCGTAAATGGTAAAGACTTATTGGTCGGGAATTTCAAGCTGATGAACAAGTTCGGGATACAATACGATTTAGACCCGAACAGCATCGTTTATACGACTATTGCCGTTGCTTACGATAACAAATTTGTCGGTTACATCACTATTGCCGACAGTATCAAAGAAGACGCACAGGAAACCATAAATCTATTGCATAAGCTCAATGTGAAAGCTACTATGCTTAGTGGAGATAAAAGTACAGTGGTAAAGTATGTAGCGGAACAGTTGGGGATAGACAATGCTTTCGGGGATTTACTGCCCGAAGATAAAGTGAACAGGGTTAAAGAAATCAAAGCCAAAGGCGAAAGCGTTGCTTTCGTCGGCGACGGTGTGAATGATGCTCCCGTTGTGGCATTGAGTGACGTAGGTATTGCAATGGGCGGTTTGGGAAGCGATGCCACTATTGAAACGGCGGATGTGGTCATACAAGATGATAAACCAAGCAAAATTCCTGTGGCAATCAATATCGGGAAACAGACAAAGAAAATAGTTTGGCAAAATATCACATTGGCATTTGTAGTAAAAGGTATTGTATTGGTGCTTGGTGCAGGTGGATTGGCTACAATGTGGGAAGCTGTTTTTGCTGATGTGGGTGTAGCATTATTGGCTATACTGAACGCAGTACGAATACAGCGAATGAAATTTTAGAGGGCTTGAAGTTTTAAGTTTTGAAAAAGAAACGGAAAATACGTAATAAGAAATATACCCCCAATCGGCATATTTTCAGAAAGGAAAAACCTATAAAAAATTCGTTATCCAATATTATTAACTGGATAACGATATTTTTCCTTTCTGCAATATTGATATTGATAATTTTTATTGTTGCCCGTCATATTTATCAGCATTATTCGGGCGAGGTTCCTCAACATCAGCACAGACACAAGCATCATCATCATTAATATAACGAATGTCGGGAAAACACTTTTGAAGAGGTATGTATAGTCTATTAAAAATAACTTAAAATGGACGAAACGAATAAATTTTACAACGAAACACTGAAAAGGCTGGAAACAGCAATCAACGGATTGGAGATTGAAGCCGACAACCTTTTACATCAGATAGAAGCCATTATTTCTACTATTACCCAGTGCCTGTCCGAAGTAAAGGAATATGTACTAAAAACAGGGTTCAGGGATGAAGAAGCGGAAATCTGTTTTTTCAAACATCAGAAACCTGCCATTGTTGCAAAGCTCATTTATTACAATTCCATTTATAAGATTGAAGCCAAAAGACCTTATGGCGGAAAAGAAGTTTTGGAAGAATATTTCAATAAAGAATTATCAAAACTCAAAATATCCAACAGCACCTATCTTGACCATGCTTATTTTGTTCGTGGCAATCATAATGTTCAATTGAATTTGGACACATTCTATTTTGAAACCGACCACAGTTTTTCCACTTCCCACGATTACAAAGTAGCCAAGATTATTGCCAATGATTTGATACAGGACTACCTCGAATACCAACTATCAAAAACAGCCGTAGGCGACAAATCGAATGCCCTGCCAAACCTTCATTGGACAGGAAGTAAGACCGCTTTAACCGAATTGATTTACGCACTACATTCGCAAGGTATATTCAATAACGGCAATGCGGATATTAAACCAATCGTCAAAGTCTTTGAAAGCACCTTTAATATTGATTTGAGAGATTTCTACCATACATTTTTGGAACTCAAACCACGAAAGATAAACCGTACCAAGTTTTTAGATACCTTAAAAGAAACCCTTATCAGAAAAATGGACGGACAGGACGAAAAATAGCAATTGTTCTATCAGTATTATGTAAAAAGGACTTTGTTAGGTTCTTTTCACTTGTCCTGTAATCCACACAGGGAATAAAATGTTTATTCGTTTTTGAGAAACAAATATTTTGTATATTTGCTATTGAGCTAACGGAAACACGTTGAAAAGCAAAGCAATAAGCACCGTTACCAAATCGTTACCTTATAATCTTCGATTATCGATATAAAAGCTTTGTATTCAACCGATACAGCTTTTTCCTGAAAACTTTAAAATAAAAATCCCCTCAAGCAAATGCTTGAGGGGATTTTTTATGCGTATTAACCTTAGTCTTAGTTGAATGTAAATTTCAAACCAAACTGCATGTAATACGTTGAAGTAATAGACTCGTTGATGTAAGTAGTCGATCTAACGGCGTCACCATTTGAGTAACCAATTTGGAAAGCAGGTTTAACTGTTCCATCAGGTTTGATTGATGAGGTATTCGTAGGTCTCAACAAGATATTGTTCGAGCTTTTGAATACACCCCAGCTAGAGTTCAACAAGTTACCTACGTTGATCACATCCCAGTACACTTCTAATCCATTTTTACCACCAGCGATGTTGTTCACGATTTGTTGTGATAAACGGAAGTCGAATTGATGTCTCCAAGGCATGATACCACCGTTTCTTTCTGCATATTTCCCCTTACGAGATTTTAAGTAGTCATCGCCATCCACTAAGTTGAAGAAAATATCAGACTGTTCTTGCGCCGTGAATGCTTTGTTACCGTAGTTATTGTTACCTGCAGCAATGTCAACGAAAGTGATTTCAGAAGGATCATTCGGGATGTAAACTAAATCGTTTGATACCCCATCACGGTTGAAGTCATTGTTGTAAGCATAAGAGATACGTCCTGTAGAGGCTCCTGTGTAGAACAAGGACATTTTAGTAGTCAAGTTCTTAATCCAGGTATTCTCGTAAGATACATTACCGATTAAACGATGAGGAACGATGTTCGATGTGTAAGACAAAGAAGGCATGTTTGAGTTACCGGCAAATTGGTATGGAAGTCCCCATAAGTTTGCAATTTGGTCACCCGCACCATCACCATAGTTTTTCGCTCCAGAGTGGGTATAAGCTACCATTCCTGTAAATCCTTCATTAAATGATTTCTGTAATTGAAGGGTTACCGAGTAGTAGTGTCCACCTTTAGCATTGGTCATGTAAGTTGGCGTGAAAGCACCAGTAGCTGTGCTGCTAGCGATACCACTCTTATCCAATTTGTGAATGTATTTATCTACGTTCGCATTCGGATAGATATAACGGTGATCACCATATCCACTGATGTTCATGGCTGTTGGCTCTACCAAGTTCACGTTTTTCGCCACTACAGCATTGATATCTTTGTTGTAAATCGCTTCAACAGTAGCTTGGATACCGAAAGGTAATGAATAATCTAAAGCTAAACTAGATTTCCAAGTAGAAGGGAATTTCAAGTTATTATCCATTGCAGAAATGTTGCTCGGAATAAATGTTCCTGCTTCAGGCTTATCTGCTGGGTAGTTTGCTTTGATATCTGGGCTGAAATTAGGCACATCTGCACCAGTTTTAACGGTTGTTGCTTGCAACATACCCGCATCACCCGATTGTGCTACGATCCATACGTAAGGGATACGACCGGTGAATACACCTGTACCACCACGAACGATTAAGGAACGATCGCCAAATGCATCGTAGTTAAAGCCTACACGAGGAGAAACCATCACGCGAGTTTTCGGCATTGCTCCTGTATTCAAGGTTAAGCCATTTGCAAATTGCAATTTCTCTACCAATGGATGCGTTTTCATTTCTTCCACATTTGGATAGATAGGCAATTCAAAACGGATACCGCCAGAAAGTTTCAATTTACTATTTACGTTGAACTGATCTTGCAAGAAGAAAGACGCTTGATCAAAACGGAAAGAAGGGAATGCTTGAGAACCATCTGCTGTTAATGGATAAGTTAACACATAGTTTGCTGCTTTGTTACCATTAACGAAATCATCCCAAGAGTTAAACAAGTAGTAACCTGCACCAAAACGTTGGAAACCGTTTTTCGTGGTACTGGTTTCGTATTGTAAACCATAGGTAAAATCGTGTTTACCGTAGGTATAGTTACCATCCCAATAAGCCGACATGGTTTGTACGTCACGTAAGTTACCGTAGGTGAAAGGCTCGTACCCGAAAGTAGTAATGATGTTATCACCATCTTTAATATCTACTAATGGGAAATCAGAACCCGGGGTTGAACGAGGTTCGTTTTGGTTAACGTAAGTTAAACGAACGGTATTATTCGTATTTCCCCATTTACCGGTATACTCTGCTACCCCTGAGAATAAGTTGTTTTCAGAGAAGTAGTTGGAGTTCGAGAATTGAAGGGCGTTATTTCCTGTTCTGCTCAATCCAGAAAGGTTTGAACCTGTGAAGGAGTTACTTAAATAAGAAGGCGTTTTACCTTTTACTTGGTTGTAACGGAAGTTTACTTTGTGATTCTCGGCAATATTCCAGTCGATTTTCGCGAAGATTTTATCGTTGTTACTTTTGTTAGAATAGCCTTGGTATGCACCTGGATCATATCCGTAGGTGTTTTTAAGGTAATCACTAACGGTATTCATGAAGTCAACCGTTGGGCGAGCCACGTTTGTATTGCCACCACCATAAGGGTTGTCGGGTGTTGATGCAATTTTCGTTGGGCCTGGTTCTGTTGTTTTATTTTGCTCGATGTTTACAAAGAAGAATAATTTATTCTTAATGATTGGTCCACCTAAGCTTACACCGTATTGTTTTTCTTGTAAATCAGCGAAAGGCACTTGTTTGTCGCCTACGCGTGTTCCTTGTTGTTTGTCAGAACGACCTGTGTAGAACGCAGAACCGAAGAATTCATTTCTACCAGAACGTGTAACCGCATTGATGGCCGCACCGGTAAAACCAGATTGTCTCACATCAAATGGCGTAACGTTTACTACAATCTGCTCAATCGCATCGATAGAGATTGGCGATCCACCAGCAGGCATGTTTTGACCGATACCAAATTGGTTGTTAAAGTTAGCACCATCCACGGTAAAGTTATTCGCGCGGTAGTTACCTCCACCAATAGCCGTACCATTTGCTTGTGGTGTAAGTTTCGTTAAATCGTTCACACTTCTTGTAATCGAAGGCATGTTTTCAATTTGACGTCTTCCTACAACTGTAGCAGTCCCATTTTTCTCACTTTTCAATCCTCTTCTGGTCACTACAACCTCATCCAACGTGGTTGCGGCATCGCCAAAAACAGGGTTTAACACAAATGGTTGTCCTAATTGTAAATAAACATCTTCATAAACAATTGGATCTTGTCCTACGTAAGTTACTTCAATACGATAAGGACCACCAACACGCATGTTGGAAAGGTTAAAGCGTCCTGCATCGTTTGCGGATCCCGAGTAAGAAGTTCCCGATGGAAGGTGGACTGCTTTAATTGTAGCACCCGAAGTAATGTTGCCATTGGTTTGTGTCACAACACCTTGCATGCTACTGGTGGTTACTTGCGCCTGGATTGTACCATAACTTGCAAGTACCAAAGCAAAGAAAAGTAAAGATTTCTTCATAGAGTTTGTTTTGTTACCGCTGCAAAATTAGAAAGTAAAAGCATGTTTTAAACATCGTTAACATAAACTTAATATCCTAACAGCCATTTCCTTAGCTTCTTTTGGCAGAAAGGAATAAACCGAATTAGTAATCATGACAACTTTTTACACGGAAGCCCGTATATATTTGAAATTATCTTAAAGAAAGCAGTGTATTTTTGATAGTTTAACAAAATTTAACATTTTCCACAATGTGGAAAAGTTTTTTTACTTTTTCAGCAAAGCAGCTTCATTTTCGGGGAAAAACGTAACGAGAACGGGAATTTTCCGGGATTTTGCCGCAGAAAAACCAACAACAAAAAGGGCCACTCTTTCGAGTAGCCCTCTTTGATGCAAAACCTACAAAAAGATATTGCTTAATTAAAGATATAGCGAACCCCGAGTTGGGCAGACCAACGTGAGGTGAAGTTGCTCACCGTATAAGGTTTATTATCTTGTAAATTAGCCATGCGATACTGAGGAATATTCGTGCCTTGTTGGTAGCTATCAAAAATAATCGGACGGGAACTGTTATCCCAATAGCTGGTACTACCGGAATATTGTTTACCCCAGTTTTTATTGATCAAAGCACCTACATTCATCACATCTACCGACAATTGGATGGTATTTTTCTTACCCCCTAATTGGGTAAATAAATCCTGCACAATCTTCAGGTCAAATTGATGCGAGAAAGGCGTACGGTCGCCATTACGTTCTGCATATTTCCCACGGCGTTCGTTCAAATATGGATTTGCTTTAATAAAGTTGTCCAACTCTGTCCATTGCTGTGCTGCCGACCTATCCTTCAAATCCACAAACTTGATTTCACTTGAATTTTTAGGAATATACATCAGCGAAAACTGATTGCCCGAACCGGAAGTATAACGTCCAGGGTCACCCGCAATCATATAAGAGAAGCGAGAACCTGCCTGTCCATTGTAAACTAAAGAAAGCGTTGTACCTAAATGCTTGATATATTCTTTATGGTAGGATACAAAACCAACAATACGACTACCCACACTGAACGGGTTATGACCTAAGGTAATATTATTAGAACCATTGATTGTTCCGGTACGGAAGAAGGAAGATTGATTCTGGGAGGAAGAACCTGAGAATAAATCTTTAGACTCTGTATAGGTATAAGCAATGGAACCAAATAGTCCATCTTTAAAGCGTTTCGAAAACTGTACCGTTCCAGACCATGAGTAGCCTTTATTTACATTATCGATATAAATAACCTGCGTATAATTTGGTAATACACGTTGCGCCCTGGCGCCAGAACCATACAACAAGCGGTTATCCGCGCCTTCTAATTGGCCAATAGGCTCGCGCATATTTAAATCCGTAAAACGGAAACTGCTCAGGTTTTTCGAGAAAATAAAATCGGCAGTCGCCTGTACGCCCCATGGCAATTGATAGTCCATACCAAAGGATGAGCGTGCAATCTGCGGCAAGCGCAAATGCTTATCCAACACAGAAATATTACCCGATGGCTTAAACTCGGCGGTACTCTTTGCCTGTTTGTTCGGATCTGGTTCAAAACGGATATTCGGCACATTCTTATCCTCAACATTTTGTTGCACCCCACCTAGCAATACGCCACTCTGGGTAAAGGCACCAGATGACCATACAAAGGGAAAGCGAGAGGTAAATAAGCCCAAGCCACCACGCAAGACCAAGGAACGATCTTCTTTCACATCCCAGTTGAAGCCTACGCGTGGCGACCACATAAAGGCAGCTTTTGGCATACGATTCGTTTGCACATCATAGCGCGTTGCTAAAACCGAGCTGTTGAAGTCTTTATTTTCTAGCGGACTAGAGGTATAGATTGGAATATCCAGGCGGATACCTCCTGTTATTTTTACATTGGAAGCCAACTGGTATTCATCTTGCACATAGAATCCGAGTTGTAGAGCCGAAACATCAGCGCCTTGTTTTGGGTCACTCGTATTGCTATAGGCATACTGATAGCGGCTAGCCAAACGGCGTTCAAAATTCTCGATCGCGGTGTATGGCTTTTTCGTCGCCTCGTTTATATCTGTTTGCGGTGAATTCGTGAATTCATAACTACCGAAAGCATTCCCAATGAAACCATTGTATATTTTATAAAACTCATTATGCGTACCAAAGGTGATGGTATGGTTGCCTTTATAAAGCGATAAATTATTGGTTAAGGTATAGATATCCTGGTTCAATTGGTTGATGGTCGAATAAGCCTCAGGCCCCATATTAATAGTACCATAGTCCATTTGAATGGCTACCCTTGGAAAAGGATTGCCCGAAAAACCACGGGGTTCCCGAACATTGGTATAGCCTACAACCAAGTTATTGGATAACACATTACTGAATCGACTGTTTAATTCCAATACCGCAGAATGCGTATCACTCTCTCTTAACACCCCGCCATTGGCAAAGGTTATCGCTCTTCTGGACCGACCTAAGCCTAAAGAACTCCCCTTCACATAGCTATACCGTGTGGTTAGGCGATGGATATTGCTGAGGTTAAAATCAAAACGGGTAAAAATCTTCTCCGATTTGCGGTCTGTTTGCTGATCCAAATAGCTGCCCGGTTCATAACCATAGCCATTCACGACCTTTTTCAGTCTTTCTAAATCGGCTACTGGAATTTGTGAACCTTCCGAACCGGGTTTAAAACCGATAGGTGTTAAGTTTTCGGTTCTTTCATAATTCACGAAAAAGAAAATCTTATCTTTTAAGATAGGTCCACCAATACGAACACCGTATTGATTTTCCTTGTAATCTTCCACCTTAGTACGCACCTGGTTAGCGAATAAAGCCGCCGGAGGCGTCATCCCTGTTAGGTTTTCATTCCGCATATAGTAATAAACCGACCCTTTAAAATCGTTGGTTCCTGAACGTGTTACTGCAGAAATACCACCGCCGGCAAAACCGCCAAGACGAACATCATAAGGTGCAATCTGCACATTGATCTCCTCAATGGCATCCAAGGATATTGGCGACGTACCTGTGCTGGCACCATTGGTACCGGCATCGTTCAAGCCAAACACATCATTACTCACGGCACCATCAATGGTCAATTGGTTAAAGCGGTTGTTCATCCCGCCAATAGAAATGGCATCCCCTTTCACATCGGCTTGCGGTGTTAAGCGAACAAAATCTTTAAACCCACGAGAGATTGTCGGTAAGCCTTGCAGCTGACGCTGGGAGATTTGGGTACTGGCTCCTGTGCGTAAGTTCCGACCGCTGCCACCGGCATGCACCTCCACCGCATCTAAACGACGCACCTGCTCACCAAAAACCGGGTTCACCTCAAAAGGACGACCCAATTGTAAGTAGACATCCTCCAGCACAATAGGCTCTTGTCCCATATGACTGATTTCTAAACGATAAGGACCTCCCACACGCATGCCCACCAAACTGAAGCGACCTGCGCTATTGGAAGAACTTTTGTAAACCGTTCCGGAAGGTACGTGCGTCGCTTGAATCGTCGCCCCTTCCATATGAACACCGTTCTCCTGTTTTACTAAACCCGTGACGCTACTGCTGGTCACCTGCGCCTGCAAGCTTCCAAAACATGCAACGAAAAAGGCAATGCTGAGTAATTGTTTTCTCATATTACAGTTTTTAAATTACAGGTTAAAATTAAAAAGTATTTCGATAAGAAATAGCTATTAACAAAAACTTAATATCCTAAGGCGAGGGTTCAATTATTGTTTTAAGAAATAAAGGAAATGGTTTATGAAAGAGATGGAAATGCTTCGGGCTAGTTCCCTTTCACTCCCCTTTCAAACCCTTTTTAACCCCCTTTCAAAGCCCTTTGCAATAAGGTGAAATTGGGCGGTGATTTGGGGGAGGTTGTGGGAAGGTAGGTTTGTCATCGCTCTTTTATCGTTTTGTCATCACTCTGTCATCGCTTTGTCATGGTGAGCGGAGTCGAACCACGAACGACTGGTACGTCGGTACAGGTAATACGCCAGCACGTGCTGTCATGCTTCAATGACACACATATTTAAGTCGCTATTAATAAGATTATTAAGTAGTGTTGATTGCATTAACGCACCAGTCGTTCGTGGTTCGACTCCGCTCACCATGACAACTCTGGCCACAACGTGGTACAAAGCGTGCCGCAGTTTAACAACAGTACCCCCCTAATCCATATAAGCATACGTAATTCCATCGCCGCCGCGGTCTGCGTGTTCATCTTCAAAGCGGCTAACATGGTTATACTTCCGCAAATAATCGCGGATAAATTTCCGCAGGATGCCATCGCCTTTGCCATGGATAATTTTTAGGGAAGGATAACCGATCATCACGGCTCTGTCGAGGACCAGTTCCAGCTTTTGCAGGGCATCTTCGGTACGCATGCCGCGCACATCGACTTCCGGGTGGAAGTCTGCGACGCTTTCTGCGGAGATAGGTCTTGATTTTTTCACGGCTTTGGCTTTTTCCTTGCCGCGTAGTTTTTCCACTTTGGTTTTCTTTACGACGGTTCGCAGGTCGCCAAGTGCTAGGATGAGGTTATTTTTGGCAATTTCAATAACTTGCGCTTCATTGCCGGTATCTATAATTTTCACCCAATCGCCAATTTCAATGGATTCATCGGCCGCTACAGCTTGGGCTTTAACCGGGTTTTCCTTTTTCTTTTCGGTCAGTGATTCTGCGGCCTTATGCAAGCCGAAGCGTAGGGTTTTGGTTTTCTCCTTATCGGCTTTTACCTGTTTGATTTCAGAAATGGTATTCTCCACCAATTTATTGGCATCTTTAATAATCTGCCGGGCTTCTTCCTTGGCGTCTTTCAGCAATTTCTGTTTGTTCTCTTCGAGGTAAGCCTTCAGGCTGTTCAGCTCCGTTTGTTGGCTCAGCATCTCGCGCTCACGCAGGTTTATCGCCTGCTTGGTGTCGTATACTTCTTTTTTCTCGCGCTCCAGATCCACCAATAAGGTATCGACCTTCTTTTGCTGCACGCCAATTTTCTGCTTCGCCAGGTGTAGCACCTCCTTTGGCAGGCCGATGTTTTGGGCAATCTCAAAGGCATAAGAACTACCTGGCTTACCAATCTGCAAGATATACAAAGGCTTCATGGCCGTATTATCAAACAGCATGGATGCATTCTCAATGCCTTCGGTATGACTGGCGAACAGCTTCAGGTTGGAATAGTGGGTCGTGATTACGCCGCGAATCTGCTTTTTATTCAGCACTTCCAGCACAGCTTCGGCTATAGGTCCACCAAATTGCGGATCTGTTCCGGTTCCAAACTCATCAATCAACACCAGCGAACGGGCATTGGCGAATTGCGTAAAGTATTTCATTTTCGATAAGTGCGCACTGTAGGTACTTAAGTCACTATCGATAGATTGGTCGTCTCCAATATCGGCAAAGAACTGCTTAAACAGCCCCAACTTAGAGGTTGGATCGCAGGGAATTAACAAGCCCGACTGAAACATCAGTTGCAATAGTCCTACCGTTTTCATGCAGACCGACTTTCCGCCGGCATTCGGTCCGGAAACCAATAAAACACGGTCAGTGGCATCGATTTTCAAGTTCAGCGGAACCACCTGCGCATGCCCCTCCTGCTTAGCCGCTAAGCTCAGCAAGGGATGCTTCGCATTGATTAAGCGAATTTCCGCTTCTTTGGATAACTCCGGCATCTCCGCATCAATATCCAAGGCAAATAAGGCCTTCGCCCGCACAAAATCAAGCTTGGTCAACAGGCCGTGGTAGGCCAATAAAAGTGGAACATGCGGACGTAATAAACTCGTCAGCTCGGTTAAAATACGAATGATCTCGCGGCGCTTTTCAAACTCCAAGTCGCGCACCTTATTATTGAGGTGAAAGACTTCTTCAGGCTCGATATAAGCAGTTTGTCCGGTAGCCGATTCATCATGAATCAAGCCCTTGAGCTTGCGTTTATTTTCCGCTAGAATAGGAATACATAAGCGGCCATCGCGAATCGTCAGGCTACCATCGGCTGTCCAACCATTTTGTTGGGCCTGCTTATAGATGCTATCGATTCTTTTGCGGGCTTCCTGCTCCGACTTGCTGATCTGTTGGGTAAGGTCTAACAAAAGCCGGGAGGCATTATCTTTAATCTTTCCACGTTCATCGATCACCTGCTCGATGCTGCGGACGATGTTTTTTTCTATGGGTAAATGCTCAAACAACAGTTCCAGGTGTGGGTATTGCTGCTCCCGATCGTTAAAATAACGAATTATGGCATACACGGTACGCAAGGATAAGAGGATGCGGTGAAACTCCTCCTCAAAGAGGAAGGCACCTTCCACCTTGGCTTTTTCAATCAACGCCTTTATGGGGTAAATATGATCCACAGGGAGTGGCGCATCATGCTGCAGCAGGTCTCTAAACTCCTTGGCTTGGCGCAAATAGCGGTCGATCAACTCCAGTTTTACTTGGGGTTGAATTTTCGACACCATCTCTTTTGCGGCCTCACTCAGGCATTTCTGCTGAATAAGTGCTTTAATTTCTGTATATCCTAATTTCTCTACGGCGTTCTGGGGGTAAATCATAATTATTGTACGGATCTAGGTTTCGAGCCCCTTGGTCTTACCACTTTGAGCTTTCCATCGTCTTCACTTCGCTTTGGCAGGGGGGTATGAATCACAGATTCCTCCGGTTCAATAGGCTTCAATTCCAGCTCCTTTGGCCCCTCGCCTACCGGTTTCTGCAATTCCGGTGCCGGCGTTAAAGGTTGTGGCTGCACGGCAGGCCCGGTTATCGGTGATGCCGGCGTAGGCGTCCATCCCTTATAAAAGTTTGTACGCCAGAGGTTATCCATGCCCGAAGCTTCATACATGCGTCGGGTCGGTTCAGAAATTGGGTATTCCAAGCTATCCATTAACGGATCGAGGGTCATGCGAGTCCAGATTTCCAATCGTTTATTGGCAAAGTTCACCAAACGAACGCTATCCATATAATGCACATTCTTCAAGGAATCTTCCCGAACAAAGGCTTTCTCTTCGTTTTCTAGGTTTTTAACAATCTTGTCATAAACAACGGCCGAAAGCTTGGGATTGCCGTAATAATAATTTATATTCTTATCGAAGGAAGTAGAATCTAATCCAAATTTTGCAAATACCTCGTTATACAGTGGGTCCATTACTTTTTTAGCACTGTCTATTGGCAAGGTGGTTAAATAACCATCCAACACATGCACCTGCCCCAGCAATTCAACCATGGTATCTTCATTTAAGATGCCACTTGGTTTACCTTGCTTGCAAGAGCTGCTGATAAAAAACAAAAGAATGAAAATCCCTATTAATCGTTGCATTTTGTAAATTTGTACAAAAATAAGGAAAAGCTTGCACATAGCTTCCTATTATTATTTGAAGTGAATGCTAACAATGATGAGTATTACATCCAACATAACTGAAATCCAGAACGAATTACATCCCATCGGCGTGTCTTTGATTGCTATTTCGAAGACCAAACCCGTTGAAGAAATTATGGAAGCTTATGCTGCCGGGCAACGTGCCTTCGGTGAAAACCAGGTTCAGGAACTGCTGGCCAAACACGAAGAAATGCCGAAGGATATCGAATGGCATTTGGTCGGCCACTTGCAGACCAATAAAGTCAAGTATATTGCGCCTTTTATCCATATGATTCATTCGGTAGACTCGTTGAAGGTGCTGATGGAGATCAACAAACATGCGCTAAAGGCCAATCGTGTTATCGACTGCCTTTTGCAGGTATTTATTGCCGATGAGGATACTAAATTTGGCTTAGACCATGCCGAATTGATCGAGCTTTTACGTAGTGAAGAATTTGAAGGGCTCAAGAATGTGCGCATTCGTGGATTAATGGGCATTGCCAGTAACACCGAGAACGAACGCATCGTGAAGGAAGAATTTTACGAGCTGAAGATGTTGTTTGATGGCATAAAGGCCACCTACTTCCGCAAGGAAAGTTCTTTCGACACCCTTTCTATGGGCATGTCTTCCGACTATAAATTAGCGATTGAACAGGGCAGCAACATGGTTCGTTTAGGGAGCACTATTTTTGGAAAACGCATCATCAAACATTATAAAAACACCTAGATGGCATTAAACATCCGTAAGGCTGAGCGTGGCGACCTACCGCGCATGATGGAGCTTATTCATGAATTGGCGGCCTATGAGAAGGCCCCGCAGGAAGTCACCGTTTCGATGGCAGAGTTTGAGGAAGCCGGTTTTTCGGCCAATCCGGTATGGGGTGCTTTCGTAGGTGAGGTAGACGGGCAGATTGTCGGTATGTCCTTATACTACATCCGCTATTCCACCTGGAAAGGACGTAGGTTATACTTAGAAGATTTAATTATTACGGAGGCAGCGCGTGGCCTAGGCTATGGCAAATTGCTATTGGATGAAACCATCCGCTTTGCGGAAGCTCAAGGCTATTCGGGCATCATGTGGCAGGTGCTCGACTGGAATGAACCTGCGATAAACTTTTATAAAAAATACAACTGTACCTTTGACGGAGAATGGATTAATGTTTCAATCAACCTTAACTAAACTAACCTACAAGTTGGTTTTCCCCCTTGTGCTGGGCATGAGCCTGATGGCCTGCCAAAGCAATAAGCAAAACCAGCATGGGGCGGCGCATAAAAGCAGCATGCCTTCAACACAGCAAGACACCCTAAGCTACACGAAAAAAGTGCTGAAAAAAATAAGCCCTTATTTTTCGGAGCGTGACGGAGCTGTCGACACAACCTACATCGAGATTTCTTACCCTGTATTTGAAAACCCGCAGATGGATACGGTTATTAAATCGGCTATTTTACTGGAAGGGGAAAGCTCGATCGATCAATACGCGGATAATTTCATTGAAGGCTATGGCAACTTCATTGAGGAAAACGAAGTGCGTTATAATTTGCCTTGGGTAAAATTTACCGACGTGGTTGTGGTCTTCAACAGCCCGCAATTAATGACCCTCAGCAATACCACATACGAGTTCTCGGGCGGTGCCCATGGCAATACCTTTGAGTTAATTCAGGTGGTAGACCTTGAAAATTACCGTAAACTGGCATTAAATAGCTTTGTTGCCGAGGATAAGATGAAAGAATTTACTAAAATTGCAGAGAAATTCTTTCGGGCAGAGGAAGGCTTAACGGATACGAGCAGTTTAGAGAAGGATTATTTCTTCGAACAGGGGAAATTTGCCCTTTCTGCAAACTACGGGATTCTCAAAGAAGGGCTGCTGTTGCACTATAACCAGTACGAAATAAAACCCTACGCGGCCGGGACAACCTCGGTGATTATTCCTTTTGATGCTTTTGAGGCATTGATGACCCAAACCGGAAAGAACTATATCAAACAATTAAAAGCATATTATCAATAAAATATAAGCATACATGCAGGTATTTAAATTTGGGGGAGCTTCTGTAAAGAGTGCAGACAATATTAAAAATGTCGTTTCTATCATTGAAAAATATAAAAATTCAGCCTTATTGGTGGTGGTTTCAGCCATTGGAAAAACAACCGATAAACTGGCCCGCATTACGGAAGGTTTCGTAAAGCAAAATGCGGATTATTTTGGCATGCTAGATAGCCTTAAACAAGAGCATTTTCAGATTTTAAAGGAGTTGTTTCCGGATGAAAACCACCCTGTTTTTGATGATATCGCCAATACTTTTGTAGAAATTGAATGGATATTGGAAGATGAGCCGCAGGACGATTACGATTATCTTTTTGATCAGATCGTATCTATCGGTGAGCTCCTTTCCACCAAAATCATTGCGGCCTATGCGCAGTTCATGGGCGTGCAAGCGAAGTGGGTGGATGCGCGAGACTATATCCTAACCGATAATAATTATCGGGAAGCCAATGTCGATTGGGCGAAAACCGAAGATAAGATCCGCAAAGAGCTGCCGAGCATCCTTGACGACTATATTATTGTGACACAAGGCTATATTGGTTCTACCTCGGAAAACTTCACCACCACCCTGGGTCGGGAAGGTTCTGACTATTCGGCGGCCATATTTGCGGCCAGCCTACATGCGGAAAACATCACCATTTGGAAAGATGTACCGGGTGTATTGAATGCGGATCCGAAATGGTTTGATAAAACAGAACTGATTCCGGAGCTATCCTATACCGATGCCATTGAGCTGACGTATTATGGTGCCACGGTTATCCACCCGAAAACCATCAAGCCGCTTCAAAACAAGAAAATAACCTTAAATGTTCGTTCATTTGTTGACCCGGAAGCCCCTGGCACACAGATTAAAACGACTAATCAGATGCTACCTGTACCTTCTTTTATCTTTAAGGTAAACCAGGTTTTCATCAATATTCAACCGCGCGACTTTTCCTTCATTGTTGAAGATAACTTAAGTCATATTTTCAATAGTTTCCATAAGCACCGCATCAAGATTAATATGATGCACAACTCGGCCATTAGCTTTTCCGTAGCGGTAGATGATACCGGGGAAAATGTATGGGCCTTATTGGAACAATTGGAGCAACGCTATAAAGTTTCGGTAGCTACCGGCTTAGAATTGATCACCATCCGTTATTATAATCAAGAAACAATTGACCGGGTATTGGTAAATAAGGAAATTATTCGCGAACTTAAGGATAGTTATACCTGCCAAATGCTGGTAAAAAACAAAGATGAATAGGGTTATAATCAGTAAGGACGTACAACAATTTATTCGGGCAAACCGGGAGAAGTCTCCCACGGAAATTGCCTTGAAGAAGAGTCCTTTTCCTGAGGTTTCTGCTCCTGAACTGGCCGCCCAGATTGATGGCTGGCAGCGCAGTGTTCGCAAATTACCAACCTGGGCCTTCAGTGAAGGGATATACTACCCGGATAAGATTAACCTGGAACAATGTTCTTCGGAACATACCGCATTAATTAAGCAAACTCTGATTGCGAAAGGCAGCCGGGTGATTGATTTAACCGGCGGTTTTAGTGTAGACAGCTGCTACCTGGCGCAGGAAGCTGCCGAGGTTATCCATTGCGAGCTGAACGAAAAACTATCTGAAATTGTAGCCTATAATGCGCAAATACTGCGGGTGCATAATTTAACCTGCGTAGTTGCCGATGGCATTCAGGTGCTGGAACACAGCGAAGATCAGGCTTATGATTATATCTATGTCGATCCTTCTCGTCGCGTAAACCAAGGCAAGGTCTTTTTACTCGAAGATTGTGAGCCTAATATTGTTGCCAATCAAGACCTGTTTTTCCGGAAGTCGCGGGTGGTTATTTCGAAGCTTTCACCCCTACTTGATATCTCTACGGCGCTACACAGCTTGCGCCATGTAAAATATGTATTCGTCATTAGCTTAGACAACGATTGCAAGGAATTGCTCTTTGTACAGGAACGGGGCTATGAAGGGGAACCGAAGATTAAGGCCATTCGACTATTCCACGATCAGTTGCAAGACTTTGAATTTACCTACAGTGATGAGCGTGGCACCATCAGTCGCTTTTTAATGCCGCAGCATTACTTGTATGATCCGGATGTGGCCATCAGCAAGGCAGGAGCGTTCAAGAGCGTGGGTCGTTATTTTGGCTTAGGCAAGCTGCATCAACATGCCCATCTATATACTTCTGAAAGCCTGGTGCCGGAGTTTCCGGGGCGCATTTTTGAAATTACAGAGGTCTTGCCTTACGGGCAGTTCAAGAAAAACAATCCCTATCCACAAGCCAATGTAGCTACGCGTAATTTTCAGGATAAGGTAGAACATATCCGTAAGAAACATAAGATCAAAGATGGCGGCTCGGTTTTCTTATTTTTCACCATGGATATCCATAATAACCATATCGTAATCGCTTGCCGCCGTATCCGTTAAAAACGGACAATTCTATTACCGTTTCCTAGTTGAATTGGTGCTATCTTTATCGGATGGAGATCATACACTATTCCCTGTTAGAGCTAGCGAATGTTTTAAGAAATAAAACCATTGCTGAAGCCATTGAACGCGCAACCATTGGTGCCCAATGCATCGATGAGTTGGGTTTCACCCGCATGTGGCTTGCCGAACACCATAATATGGAATTCGTTGCGAGTTCCGCCACCTCGGTATTGATAGGCCATATGGCCAGCCATACAAAAAATATACGTGTAGGTTCTGGTGGCGTGATGTTGCCCAACCATGCACCCTTAGTGATTGCCGAGCAATTTGGAACCCTGGAGAGCATTTATCCCGGTAGAATTGATTTAGGGCTGGGGCGTGCGCCGGGCACCGACCAGACGACTGCTATGGCTTTGCGCCGAAACAATATGCATACGCAATTCTATTTTAAAGATGATGTATTGGCCCTGCAAAACTATTTCAGTGCCGAGAACAAGGTTTCCAAAGTCCGTGCATTTCCGGGGGAAGGCCTGGATATTCCGATTTGGATATTAGGTTCGAGTACCGATAGCGCTTATTTGGCGGCTGAATTAGGCTTACCCTATGCCTTTGCGGCGCATTTTGCGCCGGCCATGCTGGAACAGGCTTCCCTTATATACCATAGTCATTTTAAACCTTCGGAACAGCTTCAAGAACCATATTTCATGATTTGTGTGAATGTAGTTGCCGCGGATGATCAGGCCGAGGCCGAAGTTATGGCCAATAGCTTGTTCAATATGTTTGCCGGCATTATTACCAATCGTCGCATACCGCTTTCTCCGCCAACCGAAAAGCCTTTTTACCATGGTATTCCGGAAATCGAACAAGCCGTACATAACATGACCTCCTGCACCTTTATTGGCACTCCGGCAACCTTGGCACCTGCCCTTTCGGCATTTGCCAAGAAACATAAAGCCCGAGAAATCATGCTGAGCAATAATATTTACGAGGACAGCAAAAGATTGCGCGCATTTGAATTAATTGCGGAAACATTCCGTATTATCAATAGCGATTAATCAGCTATCGTGGGGATAAATGGTTAGCTTTAGCCATAGGATTTTAAAATAAAAATTCTTATATTAAGGATAGTTTCTGTAATTAGTACCATTTCATTTTGGCATGAATTTGGAATAAATTATTGTAGACTTTTTACCTATGGATTGGGATTCATCGCATTTAAAAAGTACCAGTTGTTTAATACCTGCTACTCTTCAGGCACAAGTATGCCTAGAAGCCGAGCTTGCTGACTTTCAGCCAGACCGCAGCTATATTGCTATTGTGGGTGCCGGTCCGAAAGGATTTTATGCCTTGGATAGTTTATTGAATGCCATTCATGAACAGGTAAAACAGGGTCATGTACTGAGCAAGGAGCTGCATATTCATTGGTTCAATCGGGATCAGTATTTTGGAACAGGCCCTTATTTTAAGCCTGAAACCCCCACTTACTTCCAATTAAACACCTGTATTGCGGACCTGAGCTGCTGGGAGGAGGTAACCAATCCTTCCCGTCCATTTACAGTGCTCAGCCTGTTAGCCTGGATTCAACAACATCAACAGACGGGCAAACCTGTAGCGAAGGCTGATTATTGCAGTAGGGAGCTGTATGGCCATTACCTTAGCCATGCTTTGCAACAAGTGCTGCAACATACACCCGATAAGGTGCAGATCAGTTTTATACAAGCGGAGGTCATTGATGTAGATATGCAGGGGCAAGAGGCTTTCCTGCACAGCTTAAGCCAAAAACTACCTTACCCCTATCAGTCGGTAATTTTTACCACTGGACACCATACGGAAGATCGGACTTTTGCCTACCTGAAAATGCCCCATGAAGAGGCACCAGTGGTCATAAATTCTATTTATCCTTTTTCCCAATTGGAGGTTATTCCCCCAAAAGCGGAAGTGGCTTTATATGGCACCGGGCTAACTTTTGTGGATGCCATGCTGGAATTTACGGAAGGCCGGGGCGGTATTTTTTATCGCAAAGAGCAGGAAATCCATTACATCAGTTCGGGGTTAGAGCCTATTTTATTTCCATTTTCACGGCGAAGCTTAGCGAATTTACCGCATGCGCCGTTTTGGAAAGGCCATAAATACCAGTTAAGACTGATGACCGATGCTTGGGTGGATTCCATCCTGCACTTAAACCGACCTATTGATTTTCTAACGGAAATCCTCCCGGTATTTGATGAGGAAGTACAATTGGCATTTTTTGAACTATTACCCGAATTTGAAGGCTTCCAAACGGAGGACATCTTAGCCTACATTCGGGATGAGAGCCAAGAAAAGCTTTTTTCAATCTATGCCATGGTCAATCCGATTAAATATGCGAAGTTGGATATGTCGGGGAATTACCATGAGTTTATTGTAGACTTAAGCAACTACTGTCTGGAAATGGCGGAGTACACGGAATTTACGAGCCCGATGGCAGCGGCCAATGCAGCAATGCGGGAAGGCTATAGCCAGATTACCCGAATCTTTAATAGCCTAGGTTTTAGCACCTCTTCTAGAAATGCGTTTGACGACAGCTGGTCGCCCAACATAAAACACCTTGGCAATGGCCCTTCATTGCACGTATCGCAGAAGTTTTTCTGCTTGCTGAAGGAAGGATTTATTCAATTTTTATTTTCGGAGAAAGCCTCGGTTACCCGTGCTGGCGATAAGGTTCGTTTGAAGAATAAATACCTGGAAAAGGATTTTGACTATTTAATTCACGCGCGGGTTCCCAAAATTGACCTGCGCTTAAAAAACAACCGATTATATAGCAATTTAAAACAAAAGGGCCTCATTCAGGAACATATCCAAGAAGGCTATAGCGTAGGCAGCATACAGGTAGATAAACAAGGTCGTGCCTCAGGCTTGGCAGGCGACTTTCCACTGTACCTTTACGGGATGCCCGCGGAAGGAACCGTCATCAATAATGATACATTAAGACGGGAGCAAAATAATTTTGCGGAACCTTGGGCAAAAAGCACCCTGGCTCTTTTGTTAAAAACGGCCGATATATCGGAAAAATAAGGTTATTAAGGATTGTATATGTAGCTTAATCGAGTTAACATACATTTAACACAGCATTAATACTATCATTAAGTTTTAGTTCTATATTCGTATAAACAAAAAGAAAACGAAATGATAAAAGATGAAGTAATCAGTTTAGATGTCCACAGTATTTTAGTGGAATTGATGTATGATGGTGATGATTTTAATTCAGAAGAGGATTAAAATCCACCCATACATTTGTAAACCTCCCCAACCCTCCTTACCTAAGCAAAATTTCCTAACATTTTCCCTTTTTAATCTAATCAGCTTGCTGATTTATCCTTAAATATTTAACAAGCTATGCTGACTGGCTGTAAATATATTTCGGAATACAATGTTTATTTCATGATCTACCTGTGCTGCCCGAATGCCTAGCAATGGGAATAGCTGAATCAATTGCTCACGCATTTCCTTTACAAATTGACGGGCGAAGGTTGCCAATTCATCGTACTGTTTGGCATTGCTATCAGTACGACCGGCAAGCACCTGTTCCCAGATGGAATCGGCCAAGGCAAAAGCTTTTGCTCGCTGCTTATTAAAATCTGTTTGTATGCTATCGAGTTGCTGAAAGCGCTGTTTGCTCCATTTTTCTGCCCATTGAGCATCTTTCGCTTTTTCGAAATAATAGCGTTCCACCAAGTCTAAAAAGCGACGGAACATACCTATATAGTTTACCAATAAGGTAATTTCTGCAAATGGCATAAAGGGGATTGCAAATAAGGGCGAATCGGACGTCTTTGCAATGGGATCGAGTAGGTATTCATTTTCCTTAGGAACGATGGCATTGTTCAAGGAGAAATTATGGCTGGCCGTACATTCCAAGCCGAAGGCCGACCAGTCGTAATGGATCAATACCTGATCGCGTGGGATAAAGAAAGAGCGAACTTTCAGGCTTCCATCTTCCTCCTGCACAGGTTGTCCGTTTTCCCAGATCTCGGCATTAAAGGTGAAGTGCGTTAAATGCGGAGCTCCTGTGGCATATTGCCATTGTCCGGAAATCAGGTATTCCTTTCCATTCCACACAGCCTTTCCGCCGGTGCGGCCACTGCCACCCCAACATACCTTCGGGTCCTTGAATATAGCTTTTGCTAAAGCGGGCGCTAAGAAACCGGCAAACATATTTGCACCGGCACAAAGGGTTACTGTCCACCCGTAGCCCCCATCGATATAAGCTAGTTCTTCTAAAATTTTTAATCCTGTTGGCAAGCTTTCTTCCCGTCCGCCATAGGCTTCGGGCACCCATAGGTTAAACAATTGCTCGGCATAAGCCAGCCCTAATTGATCTTTGTTTAGGAATTTATTTTTAATGGATTCTTTTTGCGCTTCTTTTAACAGGATAATTTGATTCGGCTCTAGCATATTACGATGTTGTTTGGGTTTGTATAATTTTTTGCCACTTCAGGTACCCGAAGATGGCTACTATAAATAAAAAGGTAGTCAATGCCGCAAAAAGATACAAGTCTTTATGGATATACAATGGGATAGCGAAAAGATTACTAATGTTTAACAGTATCCAGTTTTCCAGTTTCCGTCGGGCTAGTAACCACATCCCCGCCCAGGCGGTTGCTGATACCCAGGCATCCCAAACCGGCACATCGGAGTCTGTTACCCGATGCAGGATAATTGTTAGTACGGCGAAGGCAATAAGCACAATAGCGATCACCTTGAACCAATCTTGTCGGTTGCAACGTGTAATGGGCTGTTCTGCAGCCGTCTTATTCGCCATCCAGAACCACCAGCCGTAAATACTCATGATTAGGTAATACATGTTCAGGGCAATCTCAGCATAGAGTTTCGCATCGAAATACACATACATGCCCGAGAGAATACCTAAGATGCCGAAAAAGTAATTGGAAACCTTATTAATTCGGGAAAGTAATACCTGCACAATACCACAAGCGACAGAAAAGACTTCTAGCCAGGTCATTTGGGCTATTGCCGTCCGTATTCCATCAAAAAAAACATCCATAAGCGATGTGGGTGACATAACTTATGGATGTTATTGATCGATATTGATCCCTTTTCCCTCCGCCAGCATTACCTGGATCAGGTTTAACCTTTTTTACAGGTTTTGGGTATAATCTCAGCCGGTTTGGGTATTCCCTCTGCAGCACCCCATAAGTTGATTAATACTTATTATTTTAAATTCAAGAGTTCGTGCGTACGTTCGCGCGTCGCCTCACATAAGGCTGCATCGTCGTTCAGCTTTTTACCCCATGTAGGAATCATCTCACGCAGCTTTTTGCGGTAAGAGTCTGATTTCGCACGATCCGGGAAACAACGTTTCAACAAATTGATCATGATGGCCACTGAAGTGGATGCCCCTGGAGATGCACCCAATAAGGCTGCAATAGAACCATCGGCACTGGATACCACCTCGGTACCAAATTCTAAGATACCCCCGTGTTTCGGATCCTTCTTGATTACCTGCACACGTTGTCCGGCTTTCTCGATGGCCCAATCTTCCAATTTTGCCGTTGGCATAAATTGTTTCAAAGAGTCTAATTTATCCTGAGGTTTTTTCATCACTTCCGTAATCAAGTATTTGGTCAACGGTAAGTTGTCTAATCCTGCAGAAAGCATCGGACGGATGTTTGATAATTTAATGGATGCCGGTAAGTCGAAATAAGAACCTTTCTTGAGGAACTTGGTGGAGAAACCAGCATATGGCCCGAACAATAAGGCTTGTTTGCCATCGATGTATCGGGTATCTAAGTGCGGAACAGACATGGGAGGCGCTCCTACAGAAGCTTTACCATAGACTTTCGCATGGTGTTGTTTAATAATTTCTTCGTTTGTACAACGTAGCCATTGGCCCCCTACTGGGAAACCGCCATAGCCCTTGGCTTCTGGAATTCCGGATTTCTCCAATAACAATAAGGAGTGACCACCGGCGCCGATGAATACAAATTTAGCCAAGATCTCGCGTTTCTCGCCTGTGACTAAATCTTTAACCTCTACTTCCCAACGACCATCATCTTCACGGTCAATATCTTTTACTTCTTGGTTTAAGGAAAGTTTGATGTTTTCTTTGGCGTCTAGGTATTCCACTAAATCGCGCGTTAAAGCACCGAAGTTAACATCGGTACCAATATCCATTTTGGTGGCTGCGATAGGCTCATTGGCATCGCGGCCCGCCATCATTAATGGAACCCATTGGTTTAAGGTTGTTGTATCTTCTGTATACTCCATACCCTTGAACAAGTTTTGCTTGGTCAGGGTTTCGTATCTTGTTTTTAAGAATTGTACATCTTTTTCGCCAAATACCGCCGACATGTGAGGCACCTGACGGATGAAATGGCTAGGACTTTTTATGATTCCCTTCTCTACTAGGTAAGACCAAAACTGCTTGGAAACTTCATACTGCTCAGCAATATTAATAGCCTTATCGATTTTTACACTGCCGTCGGCCTGTTGAGGCGTATAGTTTAACTCGCATAATGCGGAGTGTCCTGTGCCTGCATTATTCCATGCATCAGAACTTTCAGCAGCAACAACATCCAGACGTTCGAGAATCTCGATGTTGATATCCGGACTTAACTCATTGATTAATGTACCGAGTGTTGCACTCATAATGCCGGCACCTATTAAAACAACGTCTACTTCCGTTTTTTTTGTTTTCTTACCCATGTTTTTAAAATGAAATACAAAATTAATATTCGCTTTATATATAAGCGAATAATATTGTCAGAAACATTTCAAATATTTGTGATTTTATCAATATATCCCAGTTCTCGTTGTAGATATGTGCTTTTTTGGCTTAAAAAAATAAATCCACTACTTTCTATTGAGGAACATTTTTTGTATTATGCAGTTTATTTTCCACTTTTGTGGTTCTTTAATCAAGCATTTAATAAGAAATACATATGAAATTGTTAGCCGGAAAAACAGCCTTAATTACAGGTGCCTCCAAAGGAATTGGTAGAAAAATTGCCGAAGTATTTGCGCAGCAAGGTGCAAATGTTGCCTTCACCTACCTTTCATCCGTAGAAAAAGGACAAGCCTTAGAACAGGAATTGCAAGCATTTGGCACCCAAGTGAAAGGATACCGTTCAGACGCTTCCAAATTTGATGAAGCCGAGGAATTAATCAATGCAATTGTTGCTGATTTCGGCACATTGGATATCGTGGTAAATAATGCCGGAATTACAAAAGATGGCCTATTGATGCGTATGACCGAAGAAAACTGGGATGATGTGATCAACATTAACCTAAAATCGGTATTCAACGTTTCCAAAGCTGCCTCTAAGGTAATGATGAAAAACCGGAAAGGGAGCATCATTAACATGAGCTCTGTGGTTGGGGTGCAAGGAAATGCCGGACAAGCGAACTACGCGGCTTCAAAAGCCGGAATTATCGGTTTCTCGAAATCATTAGCCAAAGAATTAGGCTCTCGTAATATCCGTACAAACGTTATTGCACCAGGATTTATCCGTACGGAGATGACCGATGTATTGGATCCGAAAGTTGTGGCCGGATGGGAAGCTAATATTCCATTGAAACGTGCTGGAGAGCCTGAAGATGTAGCAAACGCCTGTTTATTCTTAGCTTCTGACCTTTCTTCCTACGTAACAGGACAAGTTATTTCGGTTTGTGGCGGTATGTTATAGGCCCAAACAACACGCAATAAAAAAGAGGCTGTATCATAATTAGTGATACAGCCTCTTTTTTTCTATTCGATCTAATCCTTATTTTTGCCACATGGAATTAGTAGACCGGATTTTTAACATCCAATCGGAGGAGGAGTTTAATGCATGTGCTTTGGACGTATTTCGTTTTCAAGCGGAAAACAACAGCATCTATAAGCAATACCTTCAAATCTTAGGTCGTTCGGTAGAGGACATCCAGCATTACCGCGATATTCCATGCATGCCCATTCAATTTTTCAAAAGTCAGGATATTATCGCTGCCGGCAAATCGGCAGAAATTGTATTCAGCAGCTCTGGCACGACCGGTATGATTACGAGTAAGCATTTAGTAGCCGATAGCAGCCTGTATGAACGGAGTTTCAGACTGGCCTTTGAACAGTTTTATGGCCCGATTGAAGACCTGGCTATTTTGGCTTTACTCCCTTCCTATCTGGAACGCACAGGCTCTTCTCTGATATACATGGTGGATGACCTCATCAAACATTCCAAACAAGCAGAAAGCAATTACTTCTTATACAATCAGCAAGACTTATACGATTGCCTATTAAGCCTAAAAGCTAAAGGAACAAAAACCATCTTATTTGGTGTGACCTACGCCCTATTAGATTTTGTGGAGGCCTTTCAGGTTGATTTCCCCGAATTAATTATTATGGAGACGGGTGGCATGAAGGGTAAGCGTAAAGAGATGATTCGAGAAGAATTGCACGAGCAGCTCAAAGCAGGATTCGGCGTTCCGCATATCCACTCGGAATACGGCATGACGGAATTGCTGTCGCAAGGCTATTCCAAAGGCGAAGGTCTGTTCTATACGCCCAAATGGATGAAGGTGTTAATCCGGGATACCAACGATCCCCTGAGCCTTATTGACGATAAAAAAACAGGAGCCATAAATGTCATTGATTTAGCCAATTATTACTCCTGCTCCTTTATAGCGACTCAGGATTTAGGTAAATACCATCCTGATGGCTCGTTTGAAATACTAGGCAGATTCGATAATTCCGATATCAGGGGCTGCAACCTATTGGTGCAATAGCTTATTGTAAGCTCGGGTCGTTGAAGGTATTTCCTTGGTTGATATCGCCAGTTTCATAGCCTTTCTTAAACCAGTATGCGCGTTGTTCGGATGTACCGTGGGTGAAAGACTCCGGACTTGAATGCCCTTGGGCTTGTTCTTGGATATGGTCATCACCTACCGCTGCTGCCGCACGCATGCCTTCTACAATATCATCATAGGTTAATTTCACATCCGATTGTTTGGTCGCGTGATGCGCCCATACGCCTGCATAGAAATCGGCCTGCAATTCGGTCATTACCGAGATTTTGTTATACTCTCGTTCACTCATCTTCGCACGCATCGCATTCGTTTGCTGCAAGACCCCAAAGATATTCTGGATGTGGTGTCCTACCTCATGCGCAATTACGTAGGCTAAGGCAAACTCGCCCTTCGCTCCGAAGCGATTCGCTAATTCGTTGTTGAAGCTGAGGTCTAAGTAGATTTTCTGATCTCCCGGACAATAGAATGGTCCAAAATGCGCCTGCCCAACACCACAACCTCCTGTTTCATAAGCATCGCGGTAGATGGTTAGTTTTGTTACCGGGTAAGATTTTCCATTTTCCTGGAAAATAGCGCCCCATACATCTTCCGTACTGGTGAGTACCACACCGGCAAATTCCACCAAACGATCTTCTTCCGGTGTCGATTGAAACTCGCCCTGCTCGGTGGTTCCGCCCTGTTGTTGTTGCATCTGATTCAGCAACTCGCCAGGGTCTCCCCCCATAAAGAATCCAATAATTAATACGATTACCCCTCCTATTCCTCCCAAGGTAAGTTTCTGCCCTCCGGACATGCCCCTACGATCTTCAACATTGCCGCTATTGCGGCCGCCTTGCCATTTCATAAGTCTATTTTAAGTTTTCAGTTTATTTTTTGATCCATGCAAATTCTTTGCCATAAGTTGAGCAAGGATATTTTCTATATAAAAGGTAAGATTCAGCGCCCTCATTTAAAATCCGTATCTTTGAAATCAATACTTATTACCCAATTTTATGTTATTAGAAGAACTACAAAGCAGAAGCGACAACAAATGTGAACTATGTTTATCGGCTAATGACCTCGATATTTATGAGGTTCCACCGGTGGAAACCCCTACGGTAGATAACAGCATTTATGTATGTTCGGTTTGCAAAGGACAGCTGGAAAAAACAGAACAGATTGATCCGGAGCACTGGAAAGTCCTTAGTGACACGATGTGGTCGTCTTATTTACCGGTGCAAGTTACGGCCTGGCGTATGCTTAGCAGACTTCGCCAAGAGGCCTGGGCGGCAAACAACTTAGATATTTTATATTTAGATGAGGATACCCTTGCCTGGGCGAAGAAAACAGGTGACCATGAAGCCGATGCGACGGTGGCTTTTCACCAAGACTCCAATGGTACACGCCTATTTGAAGGGGATACCGTTGTGCTGGTAAAAACCTTAGACGTGAAAGGATCGAGCCTTTCTGCAAAACTTGGCACAGTTGTTAAGAATATTAGGTTGGTGCCCGACAACACCGAACAAATTGAAGGCAAGATTGAAGGGCAAACCATCGTTATATTAACGAAGTATTTGAGAAAGGGCTAATAGGCCCATAAAACAACAATGATGAAGAACTTAATCTTAGCGCTTGGCCTTTTGGGATGCGCAATCCCTGGATTGGCACAAGAGAAAATTAAAGCGGAAACCCTCGAAAAAGTGATTGCTAAGCCTTCGGCTCAGATTCTGGACGTACGTACGCCGCAAGAATTTGCAGATGGCCATATTCCTAATGCTGTCAATGTAGACTGGAAAGATCAGGCTAACTTTAAAAAGCAATTAGCAGGATTAAAGAAGAATGAACCTGTATACGTGTATTGCCTAGGTGGTGGTCGCAGTAAACAAGCCTCAGAGTTTTTAACAGCTCAGGGCTATCAGGTTTTCGATTATTCTGGCGGAATGATGGACTGGCGAAGTACCGAGAAGCCTGAAATAAAACCTAACAAAGGGAAGGCAGATAAAGGTATGAACATGGCCGATTACACGCATTTAACCAAATCGGACAAGGTTGTTCTCGTTAATTTCTCGGCCGTTTGGTGTGCGCCTTGTCAGCAATTGAAACCTATTTTAGAAAAGGTAGAAAAAGAGCAAAAAGGCAAAGTGAAAGTGGTTCGCCTCGATGCCGATAAGAACAATCAATTGATGAAAGACTTAAAAGTGAGTGCAATCCCGGTGGTAAAAATCTATAAGAATGGCCAGGAGGTTTGGACTTACAGCGGCGTAGCGACCGAACAAGAGCTTGTAAAGCAAATTAATAAAGCAGCAAAATAACGTGAATCAGATTGCACTTATTTCCGGATCAATCCTAGGGATTCTTTCCATTATCTTGGGAGCCTTTGGCGCCCATGCCTTAAAGAAGGTGCTATCCGAAGAACGCTTAAGTTCTTTTGAGGTTGGTGTTCGCTATCAGATGTATGCAGCCATCACCTTGCTGATTATCGGTTTTAATATGGAGTTTGTAAGCAGTGCTGACCACTGGGCCGTATATGGTTTATTATGGGGCTGTGTGCTTTTCTCTGGCAGTATTTACTTGCTAAGCTTCAAAGACCTTTGGAAAGTAAATTTAAGGTTCCTAGGGCCTATTACCCCTATCGGCGGCTTGCTGATGATTGTGGGTTGGCTGATGATCCTATTAAACGTATTATAACACAAGAAGAGCGGGAAATCCCGCTCTTCTTGTGTTATATAGTTACTACTTTTAATCTTGTTTTACAAGGCTTTATACCAGTCCAGGTATAGGCTTAATGCTTTTCTTTTATCGGCATCTAAATGAAAGTCTAAGCTTTCATTGAGGTAATGGACGTAATCAAAGTTCGGGAATACAGGTAAGCCCGGGATTACATCGTTCGGACGAGAAACGCCCTCTGCTAAGGCATCATTGAAACGCTGCACAAAACTGGCTGGCAAGGCTTTGTTGGACACCCATACCGCAAAGGCAAAAGGCAAGCCGGTAAGCGCATTCCAATAATGGCCTAAGTCATAAACATAGGGGATGCTATCCTTTTTACCAAAGGTACGATCGCCAATTAATACATAAGCATCAGCATCACCTGCTGTCAGGATTTCCACATCGTCACGCTTCCAATAGCGCTGCAACAGGATGCGGGCAAGACCATTCGAAGTTTTTGATTGCGGATCTAAACGCAAGCTTTTAATTTCTTCTATCGGTTTCTCCGAAAAGATAAATACTGAGTCTACATAATTCTTTGTACCAATGCAATAATCGCCGATGATGTGGTAATCTTTCATTTCTGCCAAAGCCGCTACGGGGATAATGCCCATGTCTGCTTCATCGGCCATTACTTTTCTGGCGCATTCGCTCGGATAATCTACCGAAAGGCTAATATCGTTCATCACATCTGCTTTCCGGATACCTTGCAAAAAAGGCAATGTATTGGTATAGGAAACAGCAGATATTCTAATCTTTTCCATCAAGTAAATCTTCTAAATGTTTGGTATTGAAATAATCTATGATCGAGAATTCATCCTTCTCGTATTCCAAGATATAAAGGGCTGTATTGGTATGCGGGAAATCATCCATGTTACATACAGGCACCTTGGTTAAATGGCACAACATAATGCGTAGCGCACGACCATGCATACATACCAAAACCGTTTCTTCTTCTTTATTCTTCAGGATATGTTCAATGGCTTTCTTTTGACGGGCAACCAATGTGTTGGGCGATTCGCCGTTTTCTATGGCTAAATCAAGCTCGTTATTGCGCCAGGAGCCAACCACCAATTCAAAGCCATCCAGGATTTCCTTAGTCTGTTCCTGCCCCTCATAAATGCCCCAGCTAATCTCATCAAGTCCTTCCAGTTCTTCTGTTGGGATTCCTTGTTCGATAAATGGAGCTACAGTTTGGTGGGTTCTTAATAAGGTGGAAGTATACACTTTATCAAAAGGAACATCCTTATAGGCATCATAAAAAGCTTGGGCTTGTTGGAATCCGTTTTCATTCAAGGGGGAATTAACACCTCTTCCCTGTACTATGCCTTTTAAATTTAAGTCTGTCTGTCCGTGTCGAATAAAATATATCGTCTTTTTCAATCTTTCCTCGCTTAATTCACCACTGGTAGGGAATAATATTGTTTTTTAGGGTTTTCTTCTTCAAAGGCTACCTCATTATAATCTGTTACGACATTATATAAGGTATCTCGCTCGATCGGATGGCGGCCTACATGTTTGATTAACTCCACCAACTCACGGGTAGACATCGCAGGGTTTTGCTCCTCTGCGCCTGCCATACTGTAGATTTTGGTGGTATCGTCTAAGGTCCCATCGATGTCATCTACACCAAAGGCTAGGGATAATTGTGCGGTATTCCGGGAGATCATTGCCCAATAAGCTTTGATATGCGGGAAGTTATCCATGTATATCCGCGCTACTGCGTAGTTTCTCAAATCCTCGACAACGGAAACCTCTGGAACATTCTCCATCTGGTTGTCTTTGTTGCGGAATTTTAATGGAATAAAGGTTTGGAATCCGCCGGTTTTATCTTGCAATTCACGTAGTCTTTCCATATGATCTACGCGATGCCAAAACTCCTCAATATGACCGTATAGCATTGTTGCATTGGTATGCATGCCAAGCTTATGCGCTTGTTCATGGATATCCAACCACTGATCGGCGGTACATTTATCATGGGCAATCTTTTCCCTTACTTCCGGGTGGAAAATCTCTGCTCCTCCGCCTGGCATGGAATCCAGACCACAGGATTGCAGGTATTTCATCCCTTCGTAATGGCTAAGCTTCGCCTTTTTAAAGATGTAATAGTATTCTACAGGGGTTAAACCTTTGATATGTAATTCCGGACGATGTTCCTTACAACGTTTAAAGAAATCGGCATAGAACTCCAGGTTTTGCTTCGGCACCACGCCGCCCGTGATATGGACTTCGGTTACCGGTTCATCATCGTATTTACGCACGATGTCCATCATGGCATCGACATCCATTTCCCATCCTTCAGAACGGTTCTTAATCAAACGAGAATAAGAACAAAACTTACAGTCGTAGACACATACGTTTGTGGGTTCGATATGGAAGTTACGGTTAAAATACGTGTAGTCGCCATGCTTTTGTTCACGGATATAATTCGCGAGGACACCCAGGTATCCCAATTCCGCATGTTCATATAGATAGACACCTTCATCAAAAGTGATGCGTTCGCCATTTAAGACTTTCTGCGCAATACTTTTTAGTTCGTGTGATAAATTAGAATCGTTCAATAAAAACGATAGTTTTTTTGTTGCTTCCATTTCGCACTTCTTACCTTACAAAGTTAACAAAACCTACGCTAAAAAGCGATTTGATTGCACTTAGGATTCAGCAAACTGCTGCATATCGATTAAGCGCCTGTAGAGACCATTTTGAGCAATTAGCCCGAGGTGAGAACCGGTTTCTACAATTCTTCCGGCTTCCAGCACCACAATCATGTCGGCATTCTGGATGGTACTCAAGCGGTGGGCAATGACCACGGTTGTTCTATTCTCCATAAGCTTATAGAGGGAATCCTGCACCAGACGTTCAGACTCGGTATCCAATGCGGATGTCGCCTCATCCAACAGCATAATTGGTGGGTTTTTCAATACGGCGCGTGCAATACAAATCCGCTGGCGCTGTCCACCAGAAAGCTTCGAGCCACGGTCGCCAATATTGGTTTGATACCCTTGCTCTGTTGCCATAATAAACTCATGGGCATTCGCAATTTTTGCTGCCCGAATCACCTCTTCTTCCGTTGCCGTAACGTTGGCAAAAGCGATGTTATTGAATATCGTATCGTTGAAAAGAATAGATTCTTGATTGACAACCCCGATAAGCTGTCGCAGCGACTCTTGATTCAAATCCCTTAAGTCTGTTCCATCCATTTTGATGCTGCCAGCAGTTACATCCATAAAGCGAGGGATCAAATCGACTAAAGTCGATTTCCCTCCACCGGAAGGTCCAACCAAGGCGATTGTTTGCCCCTTTTGGATATCCAGATTAATTTGATGCAGCACTTCCTTTTCCTCGTAGGAGAAGGAAACTTGGTCGAATTTTATGCTATCGTTGAAGGAGTTCACTACAATGGCATTCGGCTTATCATTTACTAGGTTTTTCTCATCAATTAGCTGCAATACGCGTTCGCCAGCAGCAATCCCGTTATGGATATTACTGAAAGCATCGGTCAATGCTTTTGCAGGGCGCATAATCTGCGAGAAAATAGCGATATAGGCAATAAACTCAGAAGCCTGCAAATCACCGGTTCCAGTTAATACCAGGTGCCCACCGTATAATAAAATAATGGCCACCATAATAACCCCTAACAGCTCCGACACCGGAGATCCCATTTGCTGGCGACGAACCATGCGGCGCATAATGGTCGCATAGCGATCATTTTCCCGATTGAACTTGGCTTTCACAAAGTCCAGTGCATTAAAAGACTTAATGATCTTTACACCAGTTAATGCTTCCTCCAAATAGGTAATCATATTGGCGTAGGTCTTCTGCCCTTCCTGCGCCTGCGACTTCAAGGTCTTCACGATGCGGGAAATAAAGAAGGCTGATACCGGAATAACCAATAAGGAAAAGAGGGTGAGTTTCGCTGAAATAATAAACAGCATAATCAAATAGGCGATCAGCTGTAGTGGTTCTTTAAAAGCAACTTGCAAGGTACCGGTCACCGAGAACTGTACCACCTGCACATCAGATGCGATTTTCGAAATGATATCCCCTTTACGCTGGTTTGAAAAATAGCCTAAATGCAGGTTCATCACATTATCAAAAACGGATTTACGCAGGTTTAATAAGGTATGGATACGAAGGTTCTCCATTACCCGCTGCGATAAATAACGAAACAAGTTGGAAATGAAAACCGATATCACAATTACAATACAGATATACTTCAGTGCTTCATAAGGCCCGAGTCTATTGTTTAAATCGTACGCGAAATAATTGAAATAGCCCATCAGATCCGTTACGCTTTCTGGTTTTTCAACTACTTCGACCACGGCATCCTTTGCATTAAACAGGGTATGCAACAAGGGAGCTAAGAGGGCAAGATTAAGCGTACTGAATATGACCATTATCAATGTACAAAGAATGTAGGGAATGGCATACTTCTCAATAGGCTTCGCAAATGATATCAGTCTAAAGTAAGTCTTCATGCAAAATACTAAGATTACAAATGTAAGAAAATTTGTAACCTTCATCGTTTTTCAGGAAAGGTAGTAAGAAATTGTTGCAAACTTATGTCAGTTCCAAATAAGGTTTCTCATCTAGAAACATAAGTAAGCAACAATTTACAGGGTTGATAATTAACAAGTTAAACAGTTACAGCAAAATCTATTCGGTTTAAACTTTAGTGTTTATAAAGTTTAAAGTTTTCCTTCGTCACAATATCGATAGGCATGTATTGCGTACGAGAAACTCCTTTTTTAGCGATAAAATGCTCAAAGAGAGTTGCCAAAGCACGGTATCCAAGCTTCAGTGGCTGCTGGCAGATTAAAAAGTCGATATAGCCTTTTTCCAGGTATTTGATATTATTACTGGAATAATCATAGCCAATAAGCTTGATATCTTGGATTTGATGTTCGGAGAAGAACCGTGCTACCCAAAACACCTGCGAATTCAACACGTATATTAAATTGGTTTTGTTATTCTCCAGGTATTGGGCTAGGGCTGCCTCAAACACCTCGTACATATCGGTATCTATTTTAAGGTTCATGATATTCCAGGCAGCCCCCTGCTCTCCCAAGAAATCTTCAAAGCCTTTCATCTTCTCGGCCAGCAAATTATCAGCTTCCAGTTCTGGGCGCAGCGATAAGACTAAAATAGGCTCATGTGGCTCAACCAGATATTTACACATATTAGCTGCCAGTCTTCCAAACTGAAAGGCATCGGGGCCAATATAACTCAAGGGGCTGGCCAAAGGCAGGTCATTTTGCAAGAAGATATAACGAATTTTCTTGCCCTCGCATTGGAACACAAAATCTTTGGTTTCCTTCACAAAAACAGGCGCAACGATAACAGCATCTAAATTCCGGCCCAACACATGATCGGCAAGTTCTTTAAAGTGTGTCCTGTCACGCTGATTAAATAAGTAGTAACTTATTTCCACACCAAAGTCACCTAGTTCATTTAAAGCAGATTGAATGCCATTAAGTAAAGCTCGCCAATAATCTGTTTCGGCATTTTCCTGAGGGATCAGGACAGCGAAGCGGTGAACGCGTTTAGAAGCAAGACGTTTAGCAAGAATATTGGGCTTATAGTCCATATCTTTGATAATTGCCTCAATCAGTTCCTTGGTTTTTAGGGCTACTCCAGACCTGTTGTGGAGTACGCGGTCTACCGTGGCTATCGACACATTGGCTCGACGAGCGATTTCTTTTACACCAGACAATACTAAAGCTTTCATAACTTTTAATTAATATTATATAACTTTTATTTAATTTATTCCCAATAATAGTAATTTTTAGGAAATATTTTTCTTGTTCATTATTTTAAAAGTTAATTTATTACGCCAGTTTTACATAAAAAGCAGATTTTGTCGGCAAGTTTAAATATCCTTAACAATCAAATAACAAAACAAAAAGAAAAGAGAATATAAGTTGCCGTTCGAAAGGGAAGCCAAGGGCAGTTTACTTGGTTTAATTAGGAATGGATAGGAAAAAAATCAAATTTCAAATAAATGCAGGAAAAAAGCTGTAAATATTTAATAGAAATGATTTAATGACAGTAAGATTTCCTAATTTTAACGCCAAATTAGCGTAAAAATGGAAATAGAAGTTGCGAAACGACTTCAGCAAACCGAGGAGTACTACTTTTCGAAAAAGCTGAGAGAGATCGAAGAGATGAACAAGAACGGTGCACAGGTAATTAACCTCGGCATCGGCAGTCCAGATTTGCCGCCACACCCGGAAGTTATCCGGGAATTACAAGAACAGGCGGCATTGTCAAACACGCATGGTTATCAAAGTTATAAAGGTGCAGCCGCCCTACGACAAGCCATGGCAGACTGGTATCTTCGATATTATCGCGTTTCGCTGAACCCCAATACTGAAATTCTACCTTTAATCGGTTCTAAGGAAGGCATCGTTCATATCTGCATGACCTATTTGCAGGAGGGCGATGAGGCCTTAATTCCGAATCCGGGCTACCCTACCTATGCCAGTGCTGTCCGTCTTTCGGGCGCCAAGGCGGTTCCTTACGAGCTGAAAGAAGAAAAACAGTGGCTTCCAGATTTAGAGGCACTTGCCAAAACGGACCTTTCTAAGGTAAAACTGATGTGGATTAACTATCCGCACATGCCTACCGGTACCCTAGCTACGGAGGAAATCTTTGAAAAGCTGGTTGCCTTTGGAAAGAAACATCAGATCCTGATCTGCCATGATAATCCGTACAGCTTTATCCTGAACGAGCATCCGCGCAGTTTACTATCCGTACCGGGCGCTAAAGAGGTTGCTATCGAGTTAAACTCATTGAGCAAATCCTCCAATATGGCCGGTTGGCGTATAGGCATGCTGGTTGCTGCCCAACAACGTATAGACGAAATCTTACGCTTCAAGAGCAACATGGACTCTGGCATGTTTCTACCTGTTCAATTGGCGGCGGCAAAAGCCCTGCAATTGGATAAATCCTGGTACAGCCAATTGAATACGACCTATGCGGAAAGACGTGAGAAGGTGTATAGCATTATGGATTTCCTGGGTTGCAGTTACGATAAAAACCAAGTCGGCTTATTTATCTGGGCTAAAATCCCGGAATCTTATACCGATTGCTATGCCCTCAGCGATGAGCTCTTGTATCAGGCGCATGTTTTTATCACCCCTGGAGGGATATTTGGCAGTGCCGGCGATCGGTACATCCGGATTAGCTTATGTGCTAAAATAGAAGTCTTCGATCAGGCCATTGCCCGTATGGAAAATGCAAAAGCTGCCAGCAGCCACGCATAATTTTTGAACATTAGATTAGTAGTAAAATGAATATAGCTATTGTCGGTGTAGGATTGATCGGAGGATCGATTGGCATCCGACTTAAAGAAACGAAATTCTGCAGCAAGGTCGTTGGTGTTGAAAAAAACGAATCCAACCAAAAGAAAGCCCTACAGCTTAACCTTGTCGATGAAATACAGACCCTAGACGAAGCGTTGGCTTCCTGCAAGGTGTTGGTATTGACTATCCCTGTGGATGCGATTATGAAGATCCTTCCGGGTCTTTTAGACAAAGTTACCGACCAGGTGATTATCGATATGGGTTCCACCAAATCCAACATCCTAAACCTAATTCAGGATCATCCGAACCGTGGCCGTTATATTGCGGCACACCCGATGGCAGGAACAGAATACTCTGGCCCTGAAGCAGCCATCCCCAACCTCTTTAAAGATAAAATGATGGTCTATGTAGAGGCCTTTAAAACCGACGAAGACGCCTTTGAAATTGCGGACGCTATTACCGATCAACTGGAAATGAAATCTTCCTTTATGAATGCCGAGGAGCACGATATGCACACGGCCTATGTTTCACACATCTCCCACTTAACCTCTTTTGCCTTGGCATTAACGGTTTTGGAAAAGGAGAAGTCCCAAGGCCGTATTTTTGAATTGGCCGGGTCGGGTTTTCAATCCACGGTACGTTTGGCCAAGTCATCACCAGATATGTGGACGCCTATTTTCAAACAGAATCGCGCTAATGTTTTAGAGGTGCTTGAAGAGCATATCAAGCAGTTGCAGCATATTTACGATAAGATAGAACAAGAAGACTACGATGCTGTGCATAAGTGGATCAAGAAATCGAATAAGATCAAACGTATTATCAAATAAGCCATGTTAGAAAGAAAAACTTTAAGCAATGGGCTTGTGAAACTGATTCCCTTATTAAAGGAGGATTACGAATGGGTTTATGCCGCGGCTTCCGATCCGCAAATCTGGGAGCAACACCCTGATCAGCGTCGCTATAGCCCAATCGGTTTTACCAAGTATTTTCAAAAACTATTGGCTGCAGATCTCCCCTACTTGATTCTGCACGAAAAAACAGAACAGGTTATAGGTGCTACCTGCTTTTACCAGTTCGATGCGGCAGCGAAGACTGTAGCCATTGGCTATTCCTTCCTCAAGACAGCCTATTGGGGCGGAACGTACAACCAATCGGTTAAGAAGCTGATGATGGATTTCGCCTTTGAAAAAGTAGACCGGGTGTTATTCCACGTTCGAAAAGGCAATGTACGCTCGCAAGCCGCCTTAGCCAAGATTGGAGCCCAGGAAGTAGAAGAATATACTGCGGAAGATGGCAAAGGTATTCAAGTCCTTTACCAAATTAAAAAAGAAGATTATCAATGATAAAAAACAGGCCAGCAATATTGCTGGCCTGTTTTATTCGATATATTATCCGTTGGTTCGCTCGGCGAGGATCATGAGCATCAGGCTTAATACCATGCGCTCATCATCAACCGGCTGATCCGTTTCTTTATACAAGGTGAATTTCCGACCAAAGAAAGAAGGTTCCTTCACAATTTCAAAAAGAACATTCCCTTGCTGATCTTTCAATAAGTAGGAAGGATTGAACACGTAGCCTGAAAGCATGCCAATTAACGGCAATTCACCAAATAGGCTATCCCAGAACTTTGTCCACACATTCTTTTCCGTAATACTATGATCGTGTCGATCATCCTGATCCATTAAATAGAAGGTAGATCGCCATAGCGATTTAATGCTCTTTCTGCGCACTTTCCCTATCACCTTATTCTGATGATCGTAGATGGTCAAGGTCTGTTGAAAGTCGATCAACTTATTGGAGATAAACTCATACAGCAGTTCCGACTTGGACTCATCCCTATACACAGAAATATGATCCCGCCATTTGAATATCTTCTCGCGAACATAGAAGAGGGTTGCTCCATCAGCATCCGATGCGATAAAGTCGTTTGCGAACGTGGTTACTCTAAATTTAAAATGTAAAGGGTATTTATAGGCTGTCATCATTAATATTTCCATTTTAAGCGATCGAATAATTTCGACCATAACCAAATCGGCCCGATGCCCAATAACTGTAAAAACTTCGCAGCATCTACTTGCGTTGATTTTCTTGCCGTAAAATAGGTCAACAACAGTCCAACGATAGCTATTACTGCGCATACCAACACAACAGCTGGCCCACCATCTCGCTCTACATACTCCAATTGAACAATAAAATAACTCATAGTACCGATGCTAAAGAGCATGGCGTAAGATAAGGTAGGCGCCAATTTGAGGTAACAATAAACCACAATGGCAATAAAGAAAGAACCCCAATTCAAGAAGGTATGGGCATTCATTTTCACTAAAAAATCAAACTGCGGAAATGGCACCATCCAAATCAGCCCCATAATGCCAAAGAAGGCTATCGTAAGGCCCACAGCCAAGGCTGTCTTGTTGGCTGCGCCGAAATTACGGTCTAAGGCATGGAAATAACGTTCTACCGGACGTTTGAAGGTAGGCTTGGCATTCGCCTGCCCGTTTTTCGCAGTTTTCTTCATGACGCAAAATTAACGATTTAAACCGAGGATTCCCCATTGCCTAAGCTAAATTCCCCCACGCAAAGGTCATAAAAAAAGGGGCTGCCTGATGATATCGGCAGCCCCTTCAAAATTCAAATAAAATCTATTTCGCGTAGGAAACCGAACGGGTTTCCCGAATAACCGTTACCTTGATCTGACCTGGGTAAGTCATCTCCGTTTGAATACGGTTAGAGATATCAGCCGCCAGAATTTCTGCCTGCGCATCCGATACCTTCTCACTTTCTACAACAACACGTAGCTCACGACCCGCCTGAATAGCGAATGTTTTCTCTACGCCGGGGTAAGAAAGCGCAAGGTCTTCCAATTCCTTCAAGCGTTTGATATAGCTTTCCACAACCTCACGACGTGCACCAGGGCGTGCGCCAGAGATGGCATCACAAGCCTGAACAACCGGCGATATCATGGAAGTCATTTCAATTTCATCGTGGTGGGCACCGATGGCATTACACACATCCGGATGCTCTTTGTATTTTTCAGCAAGCTGCATACCCAAGATCGCGTGCGGAAGTTCCGGGTTATCATCGGGCACTTTACCAATATCGTGCAATAAGCCTGCACGCTTCGCATGCTTCACGTTCAGTCCAAGCTCCGCAGCCATAGTAGCCGCAAAGTTTGCCACCTCACGCGAGTGCTGTAATAAGTTCTGACCGTAAGAAGAACGATAGCGCATTCTACCAACCATACGGATCAATTCAGGGTGTAAACCATGAATCCCTAGGTCGATCACTGTACGCTCACCAATCTCTACAATCTCATCCTCAATTTGCGTACGTGTTTTCGCCACAACTTCCTCAATACGTGCCGGGTGGATACGACCATCCGTTACCAAGCGGTGTAAGGAAAGACGAGCAATCTCACGACGTACCGGATCAAATCCAGAAAGGATAATCGCTTCCGGGGTATCATCAACGATAATCTCCACGCCTGTTGCAGCTTCTAGCGCACGGATGTTACGGCCTTCACGTCCGATAATACGACCTTTAATCTCATCGTTCTCGATATTAAAAATCGATACCGTGTTTTCGATTGCAGCCTCTGTAGCGGTCCGTTGAATCGTTTGGATAACCACTTTCTTTGCCTCTTTAGAAGCTGTTAATTTAGCTTCATCCACGATATCCTTAATCTGGATAATCGCTTGCGAGCGGGCTTCTTCCTGAAGGGAAGTCACCAATTGCTCTTTAGCTTCGTCGGCAGAAAGACCAGCAATGCTTTCCAATTGTTTAATATGTTGTCCTTTTAGTTGCTCAACTTCTTCTTTTTTCTTTTCGTTAAGATCAACTAATTGGTCTAATTTCTTGGCTTTATTATCAAGGTCTTGTTTTTCCCGATTTAGGTTTTCCAGTTTTTGATTTAAGGATTGCTCCTTCTGGCGCATTGAATTCTCCTTCTGTGACAGGGAATTATTACGTTGGTTTACTTCTTTTTCATGCTCGGCCTTCAATTGTAAGAATTTCTCTTTGGCCTCTAATTGGCGTTGCTTCTTTACGTGCTCGGCCTGTTGTTCTGCGTCTTTTACGATCTGCGCAGCCTTTTCATGTGCCGATTGCTCTTGCTTCTTGAACAACATCTGTAATAGATATCGTCCAATAAACACCCCCACAACCAGCGATATTATTATTGATATAGTTGTTGATAACTCCATTGTTTGTAATTTATATGTTAATGTAATAGCGATTTAAATCCAAAAAAAAACCGCAATTAAATTATCAGGTACCATGTATTATTAAACTTCGATTACACATGATTTGAGCTTGTGATCATGACCTAGATGGCTTTCGCAAAATGGCCTACATCTTAATTTTGCTCGTGATATTGAAGCGTTAAGTTTAAAATAGTGACAACCCGAATTTAATTGCGGCAAATTCGTCGTTATAAGCTCTAAGTATAAGAACGCAAACGTTTTATTTTGAAAAGAAGTTTGTCAGTAGATTATCCAATTCATGTACGGCAGTTTCTACACCGGAATCCTGGTTTTGGGCGTTCTTCTCGGCTTTGATCATCCCGGTGGCATATTGCAATACACACATCGACAAGAGATCCTGCTTATCACGAACTGCATAATTATCCTGCAATTCTTTTATTTTTTCGTTTATTAATTTCGCTGCATAGCGAATCACCTCCTCTTCTTCGGTGTCAACACGAAGTGGGTATACTCGATCAGCGATATTTATTTTTATGGAAATTTCTCCCATTTTTCTTGAGCTTAAAAACGTAGCAAGTCTTTCTCTACCCCTCTTATCCTACTTCAAAAGACTGATACATTTGTCTATTTCTCGCACAAAATCGTTAATTTTTTGTTTTGTGTCAAGTATTTTTTCATTTATGGCTTCCTTATCGACTGAGGAATCGTCCAAGGTTTTAGCAACGGCTAGAGCTTTCACTTTCTCTTCCAATTGTTTAACCTTTTCCGAGCTGGTCTCAAACGCCACTTGCAAAGATTGTGCTTCTAACTTTAATAAGTCGTTTTCTTCTTGCAAGGCTTCACACAATTGAATGAGATTTTTCGTTTTCTCAACGATAATATTCATTTGGGAAGATAATGACGCCATATGTTTTCGCAATTTAATGTATGTGGTTTAGCGCACTGAAGCGTTAACCTCTTTCTCAAAGTTAGTAATTAATTTTTGAATTATGCCATCAATTTGTTTGTCGGTCAAAGTTTTCTCCTCGTCCTGAATCACAAAACTTAAGGCATACGATTTCTTGCCTGCAGGCAGTTTATCGCCCTTATACACATCAAAAATCCCTACTTCCTTCAACAGTTTTTTCTCTGTACGTGAAGCAATTAGACGCAGGGTCTCAAAGCTCACTTGCTCATCTAACAACAGGGCCAAATCACGACGCACCGCCGGGAATTTAGACACCTCTTTGTAGGTGATTTTATTCTTTTTAATCACTTTCAAAAGCAAATCCCAATCGAATTGCGCAAAGAAAACCGGACCATCTACATCCGCTTTCTTTAAATTCGCTTTCGCTACGGCACCAAAAGATACCAAGGCCTTCTCCCCTTTGCGATAAGTTAAACCGTAATCAAAGTAAGCACCGGTGTATTCTTCCGTACGGATACCCTCAACCTTTAAGCGACGAATAATCGCATCTACGGCAGCTTTGATGGCATAGAAATCAACCTCCTTATGGGCTGAGTTCCATTGCTCCGGCTGATTATGCCCTGCAATAGCCAAGGATAGCAAATTCTTTTCGGCATACCAATCTTCAGCCGTATGGTATGATTTACCTAATTCAAACAGCTTTAAGTCGCCATTTTTACGCTTCTGGTTATAGGCTACTGCCGTTAAAGAAGAGAACAATAGGTTTTGACGCATGCAGTCCAAATCACTACTCAATGGATTTAACAAGCGTACCGCTGTTGCTTCATCTTCCAGGTAATCCGCTTTGGTCAAGGAGTTGGAAAGAATCTCCCGATAGCCATTGCTGATCAGTAAATCGGCTACCTGATTCAAGACTACTTCCCGATCTGGTTTTTCAGAAGTATTTAAAGAAGCTTTAATCTGCGTATTCAGTTCAATATTGTTATAGCCATAAATACGCAATACCTCTTCCACCACATCCACTTCACGGGTAACATCCACTTTATACGGAGGCACTACTACATCAAAACCCTCGGCAGTTTCATTCTTGATACCAATCCCAAGGTTCACAATAATAGCGCGAATAGTTTCGGCAGGAATGGCCTTTCCGATAATACGTTGAATATTTTTATAAGAAACCGCGAATTCAAAAGGTTGAATAGGTGCTGGATAAAGGTCTACCAAAGTAGATGAAACCTGACCTCCTGCAACCTCAGCGATTAACTTGGCTGCTTTTTTCAAGGCAATAACGGTGATATCCGGATTCACCCCACGCTCGAAGCGGAAGGAAGAATCGGTTTTCAAACCGTGTCTTTTCGATGTTTTACGAACAGTAACCGGGTTGAAATACGCCGATTCCAAGAAAATGGAAGTTGTCGTTTCTGTTACGCCCGAATGCGCGCCACCAAATACCCCGGCAATACACATCGGTTTTTCTGCATCTGCAATAACCAAATCATCCGCATATAACTTACGTTCTACGCCATCTAAAGTTACAAATAACTCACCTTCGTTTGCACGACGGACAATCACCTGGTTTCCAGTAATCTTATCTGTATCAAAAGCATGTAAAGGTTGACCTAAATCGTGTAGAATATAATTTGTTACATCGACGATATTATTGATCGAACGAACCCCAATAGCCGCTAATTTTGTTCTTAGCCACTCCGGCGATTCGCCCACCTGAATGCCTGAAATATTAATCCCTGCATAACGAGGCGCATCATCAGGAACAGCCACCTGTACAGCAGTACCTGCTACCGTTCCGGCCTCCACATCAGCAACATCTACAGCATGCACCGGAATTTGGAAATAAGCCGCTAAATCACGTGCTACCCCTAAATGGGAAGCCGCATCAGCACGGTTTGGCGTTAATCCGATTTCATAGCAGTAATCGTCTTCCATATTGAAGTACGACTTTACTAAAGATCCGATTGCTGCCTGTCCATCAAGCTCTACAATACCAGCGTGCGAGCTGCCTAAGCCAATTTCATCCTCGCCACATAACATGCCTTCAGAAACCTCGCCACGAATCTTAGATTTGGTAATTTTAAAGGGCTCACCGTTTGTCGGATGGCAAGTAGTGCCCACGGGGGCAACAATAACTTTCAATCCTTGGCGCACGTTGGGTGCTCCACAAACAATATGTAAAGGCTCTCCCGAGCCAATATTTACGGTTGTAACTTTTAATTTATCAGCGTTCGGATGTTGCTCACAGGTTAATACTTCCCCTACCACCAAGCCTTCCAAACCGCCGGGAATGCTTTGCTCCACTTCTAAGGACTCCACCTCCAGGCCGATATCCGTTAAAATCAATGAAAGCTCTTCCGGGGTTTTATCTAGGGTAATAAAGTTTTTTAACCAATTATATGAAATTCTCATGGTATCGTTTTTTCAAAACACAAAGATAGAACTTTGCGCCGAAATGAAGGTATGATTACCGACAAAATCCAGCCATTAGGCATTCTCCAGACCACATAAACGCTCCAAGTGCTGATAGCCTAGGCCAAAGTAGCGCTTCAGCTCCTGCAATTGGCTCAAAATAAGCTCCTGCTGCCCCTGATTTACAACTTTCTTACTGGCTACTATCATCACATTCTTAGGGGTATGCTGATCGGAAATAAACTGCATTACTTTGGTTTCATAGCCATAGTAGTTCAGAATTAAGGCACGTATGCTATCGGTCAACATTTCCGCATGCCGCTCCAGGAAGATTCCATACTGGGTCATAAACTGAAGCTGATTAGGTGCTTTATGCTGTTCCAATTCGCGGCGCACTTGCTTATGGCAACACGGCGCTACCACAATTAATTCGGCCTCCTGTTGAATCCCTTGATAAATTGCATCATCTGTTGCTGTATCACAGGCATGCAAAGCAATTAGGACATCTATTTTTTCCTGAGGCACATAATCCTCAATGGTGCCCTCTTCAAAACGAAGCTTGTCAAAATGAGCACGCTCGGCAATTTGATTACACAGGTCCACCAAATCTTTTCGGAACTCAACCCCATGCACCTGCACATCCCGTTGCAGCTTATGGGTTAAATAATCGTAGAGCGCAAAGGTTAAATACCCTTTGCCGGCGCCCATATCAACAATTTGCAAAGGCTTATCAGCAGGCAATGCCGATAAGGGAGTACTCAAAATCTCAATATAATGATTGATCTGTTTCCACTTATCTTGCGCATTCTTAAACACTTGCCCTTTTTCATCCGTTAAGCGCAGATCTTGTAAATAAGATTGTTGGGTATCTGCAATTTTACGTTCCTTCTTTTTATCATGTGAAAGTTGAATTTCCGTCGCTTGCTCCGCCTTCACTACCTTCCCCATCCACTCGCCTTTTTTGTTCATCTGCATTTCCAAACTTTCATGCAGCGTACGCAGAGTAACCGATCTAAACCCCTTGTAATGAACAGACTCTACCAGCACATCAAAACCATCTCTTAAACTATAATTCTTCGTGATATCACGCGTTTGATACCGGTATACAAAGGACAACTTAATCTCCCTTTTTATTTCCACCAATTTCACATACAAGTTTTTTAAGCCTTCTTCCTGGCCTTTATAATTCCCCAGCGATAGCTTTACAAGGGTTTTATCCTTGAGGCTTCCTTTTAACTGTTCGATAAATTGTTGGTATAAACCCATGATTCCTATTTTTTAACAAAGATAAGGATACGCTGTCTATTCCGCGGCAATAAACGTACCTTTGTCTATGCAGAATCCACTTGTTAAAGCCGTTTTCTTTGATATCGACGGTACACTATTAAGCTTTAAAACCCACCGTGTTCCTGAATCTACTGTTGAAGCCATCCGCTGTTTACAAAGCAAGGGCATCAAAACCATTCTTTCCACCGGACGCTCCATCAACAGCATCGATCATATTAAGTTTTTAGACTTCGATGGCTATATCACCTTCAATGGAGGCTATTGCCTTACCCAATCGCATGAGGTCTTATTTCGTCAGCCAATCGATAGCCAAGATATTCAATCGGTGTTAGATTATGCTCGAGAGAAACCCCTGAGCTTTTCCTTTATGTCGGAGCAGGAAATCACCATCCATGATGTGACGCCAGAAATTGCCGGTATGTATGCGCATTTAAACCTACCAGTTCCACCTTTAGTGGATATTGAGGCCGTAGATACCAGCAGTATTTTGCAAACCAATATCTTCTTAGGCCCCGAGGAAGAAGAAGAATTTATGAATACCGTCATGCCGAATTCCCTTGCTTCCCGCTGGACGCCCCTCTTTGCCGATGTTAACCCCAAAGGATTAAGCAAAAAGGTAGGGGTCGATATCTTCTGTAAGCATTTCAACATCGATATCAGCCATACCATGGCCTTTGGCGATGGTGGCAACGACATCAGTATGCTAGCACACGTGCAGCTAGGCATCGCCATGGGCAATGCGAATCCTGAAGTGAAAGCCATTGCCAACCATACCACCGATGATGTAGACAACGACGGAATATGGAATGCCTTAAAACATTTCAATATCATTTAGCCTTAAAAAAAATACCTATTTATAGGTATAAAAAAGTAACCGACTAAAAAGTAAATTTGCTATTCCAGCATAGCCTTGTCTATCGTTTGGATTACTTTTACTGAAAATAAAGGGGCTGATGTGAGTTGGTCCCTTTATTCTTTTAGAAGCTTGCAGCAAAGCACAAAAAAAAACCTCCTACAACAAATGCAGAAGGTTTTTTATTAGTTATTTTCTTGTCGCTTATACTACGATATCTTCTCTAGCTACTAAGTAACGTTCTGCTTCTAAAGCAGCCATACAACCTGTTCCGGCAGCTGTAATCGCTTGGCGGTACACATGGTCTTGTACATCACCACAAGCAAAAACACCAGGGATATTGGTCGCTGTACTATCTGCTTTTGTAATTAAATAGCCTGTTTCATCCATATCCAATACACCTTGGAACAATTCCGTATTTGGTTTATGACCGATAGCGACGAAGAAACCGGTAATATCTAAATGCGTTGTCTCTTGCGTTTGGTTATTGATCACACGGATGCCGGTTACCACCTGTCCGTCACCTACAATCTCCTCCGCTTCCGAGTTAAACAATACCTCGATGTTTGGCGTATTCATAACACGGTGAACCATGGCTTTTGACGCACGGAACTCGTCTCTACGCACTAACATATATACTTTTCTACATAATTTAGCCAGGTAAGTAGCCTCTTCCGCTGCTGTATCGCCAGCACCAACGATAGCTACATCTTGTCCTTTGAAGAAAAAGCCATCACAAACGGCACAGGCAGAAACACCAAAGCCATTGTATTTTTGCTCCGACTCCAAGCCTAACCATTTTGCCGTAGCACCGGTCGCAATAATTACCGAATCTGCCGTTAAGGTCTTAGTGCCATCAATCTCTACGGTATGCACACCCCCATCTCTAGAAAAATCTACTTTAGTGGCATAACCAAATCGAACATCTGTACCAAAGCGTTCCGCTTGCGCGCGCAGATCTTCCATCATAATTGGCCCTGTAATTCCTTTTGGATAGCCTGGGAAGTTATCTACTTCGGTGGTTTGGGTCAACTGACCTCCTGGAACCAATCCCGTGTAAACCACGGGTTTCAAGTCTGCACGAGCCGCATAAATCGCCGCGGTATACCCTGCAGGTCCTGAACCGATAATCAAGCATGATACGTGTTCTGTTTCTTGTACTGTGTTATTCATAATCTATATTTATATCCTCTATTTTTTAAACTTTCCTTGCAATTGCATCAACATGTCTGAAGTAATCGGCTTGGCCGGTTCTGCCGCTTTTGCAGGCTTTGGCTGCGGCTTATGCTCCACCGTAGCAGCTGGTTTCGCTTGTTTTTTCGCATTTCTATGCGTATTCCAAAGCAATTCCAACACCTTCTTGGTATACAAAGGGAAATCTCCGTTTTGCATCCAAGCATAATAGCTAGGCTCCACATCAAAAACATCGGTCACCTTCTTGCCTTTATGCTTTCCGAAATTAATCGCCGGGTCGCCATCCTCATCGTAAACAATGCGCCCCGCAAAATCAACCGGTTTACTCAAATTCGTAAATGCATGTAAGGCCTGCACGTCGTTAACAACAGGGGTACTAACCACCCCTAATTTATCTTCAAACTGCGCACCTTCATACTTCGCCAACTGCGCTTTTAACACTTCATAAGTGGCACGCACATCGGCTTCCGCATTATGGGCATTATCTAAATTCTGATTGCAATAGAAACGGTAAGCCGCTTTTAAAGTACGCTGTTCCATCTGGTGGAATATATTCTGCACATCCACAAAGGCTCTACCTTCTAAGGTAAAATCAACGCCTGCACGTAAAAACTCCTCCATCAGCATCGGCACATCGAACTTATTCGAGTTATACCCTGCTAAATCTGCATCGGCAATAAAAGCAGCAATTTCCTCTGCTCGTTCCCGAAATGGCGGGAGATCCTTCACATCGGCATCATAGATGCCATGAAAAAAAGATGACTCCGCAGGAATTGGCATTTCCGGATTGATCCGAAACGTTAAACTCTCCTCCTTACCTCCTGGTAACACCTTCAGGATAGCAATCTCTACAATCTTATCCAAAGAAACATTTACTCCCGTTGTTTCTAAATCAAAAAAGGCCAACGGGCGCTGTAAGTTCAATTCCATGTCTTTTCGCTTTACGTATTTTGCAAACTTTACAAAAGTACAAAAACTATTTATCACAATTACGTTCGTTTCATTATAGTAAATTAATTCAATGTAAAATTTTTACTTACGAACTTTATTTATAGATTTGCAGGGCATAATGAACAGGTTTTTGCTCTATATCATGATTCCTATCATGCTTTTACAAAGCAACATGACCTTATTGATTTCCGCCTCCTTCTATTACAATCAAAATTATATTGAAAAGTATCTCTGTATTCAGCGGAATATGGAAAACAACAGCTGTCATGGTCAATGTTATTTAATGCAAAAACTAAAAGACCAGCAGGAGAAGGAACAACAGAATTTCAAAGTTCATTTTCATGAAGCATCAACGGTAGATGCTGTGGAGTTTTGTTTTGAAAACCCACAAACAGTTATCTTGTTACCGCAAGATTATCCCCTATACCAAAGTTCCTTAAATCCTAAGGATCATATTGGCTCGCTCTTCCACCCACCCCTCGTTTAACTCATTATTCTAAACTATTTGATGCTTCCGTAAACCACGGCAAGCCACCCTATTTATTTTATTTAATACTCGTTAAACGTAAAACCATGAATTTAAAACATACATTGGCTGGCCTTATGTTGCTAGCAACCCTTTTCTCTTGCTCAAAAGATAATGAAACAAACTTCAATGCCGATAAACAAGGTCAGGTAAAACTGAAATTCGATAATATTGTGGGTGGCAAAACATTAGTGCTTTCTTCTTATAATTACAGCAACGGCAGCAACGAACAATTTAATATCGAAACCCTAAAATACTTTATCAGCAATATTAAGTTGACCAATACTAAAGGTGAAATCTATACCGTACCGAAAAAAGATGCTTATTTCTTGGTAGATGCCAGCAAACAAGCCAGTTTATTCCCCACAGTAAAAGTGCCTGAAGGTAAATACCAAAAACTGGAATTTACACTAGGATTGGATAAGGAAACCAACATCCTACCGCTAGAAGAGCGCACCGGGATTTTAGATATCAGCGCCAATGATATGTATTGGGGCTGGAATACCGGTTATATTTTCTTTAAAATGGAAGGTAATTCCCCGGTATCTACCGCTAAGGATAAAAAATTCAGATACCATATTGGCCTATTCGGGGGCGACAAAACCCCAACTAAAGATAACGTAAAAGTTATTCAAGTCGACCTGACGGCTGCTGGTGCTGCCGAAGTAAAAGAAAACCTAAGTTCGGATATCCATTTAATGGTCGACTTAGGAAAAGTATTTGATGGCCCTAATAAAATCAGTATCGCCACAAATAGCACCGTTATGGTTGGCGGCCCGAATGATTTAATCGCAGATAACTATGCCGGCATGTTTAGACATGACCATACCCATAATTTCCAAAAATTAAGCAATGAATAGAAAAGCCCTCCTCGTATTGGGGGTTATTCTGCTAACGGTCATCGCCTGTAGAAAGGCGGATGACCTTATTGAGGAACAATTGCTTGCTTTTGTGCAACCGGCTCACTTCCCTGAGCCGCTGTATAAATTAGCCAGCAACCCCATTACGAAAGAAAAATTTGAACTCGGCAAAAAGCTGTTTTACGACCCGCTTCTTTCCCGCGATAATACCATCTCCTGTGGAAGCTGCCACATCTCCGGCCATGCCTTTACCCATCATGGGCATGATGTAAGTCATGGCATCGACGATCGATTGGGCATCCGAAACAGCATGCCACTCATGAACCTGGCCTGGAATGAAACCTTCTTTTGGGATGGTGGTGTTATCCATTTAGACCTCTTTCCTGTTGCCCCTATTGAAAACGAAGTAGAGATGGATGAGAAGTTTCCGAATGTGCTGAAAAAACTCAACAATTCTCCGGAATACCAGAACCTCTTTCAAAAAGCGTTTGGTAGCAAAGAAATCACCAGCATCAATATGTTAAAAGCCATGTCGCAATTTATGCTACTGATGGTTTCCGACCAGTCCAAATACGATAAGGTGGTTCGCAAGGAGGCGACGTTTACAACAGAAGAAGCGGCAGGTTATAGCCTTTTTAAAAGCAAATGCAGCAGCTGCCATCAGGAACCCTTATTTACCGATCATTCCTTCCGCGATAATGGCATTGGCATTAACCCGGCGGGCGACCTGGGGCGCTTTGAGATTTCCCAACTGCCAAATGACAAGCTTAAATTCCGGGTGCCGACTTTACGCAACCTGGGATATACCGCACCATTTATGCACGATGGCCGATTTCGAACCTTGGAAGCTGTCATTACACATTACCGCCGTGAGGTGCAGGCGACGGAAAACCTCGATCCTATTCTTCGCGAAAATATGGGGATTTCCCTTTCCGATCTGGAAGTACAGCAATTGCTGGCCTTCCTCAATACCTTAAATGATGAAACTTTTATCAAAAACCCTTTATTCCAAGAATAATATGAAAAAAATTGCACTTGCCCTCCTCCTGCTAGCCAGCATGCCTGTTGCCAAAGCCTGCGACATCTGTGGTTGTGGTGTGGGTGGCTATTATATCGGTCTTCTGCCCGATTTCAGCAAACGCTTTATGGGGGTTCGCTATCAATTTAACCGATTGACCACCCAATTGGATATCCATGGCAACCGCACCGCCTTAACAACCGACGAAAAATACCAAAGCATGGAACTTTGGGGCGCCTGGAATATTGGTCAGCGCTGGCGCGTATTGGCTATCCTTCCATATAACTTCAATGAGAAATATACCGAAGGTAATGACCTTACCCGGAAGAAAAACGGACTTGGCGACGTGGTGATCAACGGTTATTTCAAACTATTTGATGGATCACAAACCACCGCCAACAGCAAATTACTCGTTCAATCCTTATGGCTAGGTATGGGTGTAAAACTTCCTTCAGGTGCTTATGACGTACAAGAACAGCAAAATGCGGTCGCTACAAACCCGAATATCTTTCAGCTGGGAACCGGAAGTTTAGACTTTATCCCAAGCTTGATGTATGATATCCGTCTGCAAGATTTTGGCATTAATGCCAATGCCAGTTATAAGATCAACACCGAAAATAAAGACGATTACCGTTACGGAAATAAGTTTGCCGCCAATGCAGCCGCCTATTATAAAATTAGTTTAGGCATGGATAAACGCTTGGCGCCAAACCTAGGTTTGTCCTACGAGCGTCAGCAAAAAGACCATGCCATGGGTTATAAAGTGGAAGAAACAGGCGGACACTTGTTAAATGCCAGTGTGGGCCTAGAAGCCAACTTCAAACGGGTGTCTGTAGGTGCCTCTTTTCAAACGCCACTGAACCAAGATTTAGGAAAAGGTAGAATCGATGCCGGCAACCGCGTGTTGACCCATGTTTCCTTTGCCTTTTAATTCACAAAAAAATAAGTTAGCCTCAACAGGAACAGCGTAGAAGAATTTCAGTTTATAAGTAGAAATTGATATAAAAATATGGTTTATGGGTAAACCGACTCTTGATAATTCTTCTTGCTGGATCTGTTGATTCCAACCTATATATTAAAGTTTTCAGGAAAAAGCTCTATCGGTTGATTTACTAGGCTTTAAAAATGATAATCAAAAAAGTTAGGTATAGATTTAGTAACGGTGCTTATTACTATGCTTTTCAACGTATTTCCGTTAGCTCAAAGCAAATAGACAAAATCATGTTTGTTTAATATAATTAAACTGTTTTATTGTATTTCGGGATAGTAAGACCCGAAGGGAGATTACTCATGGGGGGGAGGAAAAGCCACCAGTAAATAAAGCAAAAGAAATGAAACAGGTTGAAAATTCAAACGTCAATATGTTTGCCCAAATGGAAGTTTTGTTAGGAATCAAAAATGAATTACTGTTAATTAGAGAATATTTCCACTAACTCAAAAAAGGGGAACTCTATATTTCAGACAAACAGGTTTTCGAGATGCTTCCCATCAGCAAACAAAACTTGCAAAATTAAAGGGATGACGGACTGATACCTCTTATCAAACTCGAACGGAAAATCCTTATCCGTAGAAGTGATATTAGCAAGGTGTTGGAAGGTAATTCTCAGCATTAGCCGATTATGTGAAACTTTTCCTGTTTAAATCATTTAAAAAAAACAGCCCACTGCTTAAAGCAATGGGCTATGTTGTTTTTGTGAAACTTATATTAAGTATTAATCGAATTTCTAGGTTACAAAATTCTTTTCGCAAATTCTAGATCTTTTTTGCATTTAAGATCAATTATCCATGGTCTTTTATATTGTTTTCAATCCCAATTCTTTCAAATATTCATTGTGTTGGTTGGTACTGCTATTGATTTTTCGTTCAATTATTTCCAATTCCCTATGCACCTCTTTTAAATCGATAATCACTTCATCTTCTGCTGTACTTACATAACGGGAAATATTCAAATTATAACCATTCTTCTCTATTTCATCCATCGAAACTATACATGAATATCGCTCTCTTTCACTTCGAAATTTGTAAGTTTCTACAATATTTTTAATATGGTTCTCACTAAGTGAATTTTGTCGTTTTTCTTTTTCATAATGTTCAGCTGCATTAATAAATAATACATCCTCTTGTTTTTTACATTTTTTTAATACTAAAATACAAACAGGAATACCCGTAGAATAGAACAAATTGGGAGGCAGACCAATAACCGTATCAATATGGTTGTCTTTCAACAGTTTCGTTCTTATGCGCTCTTCTGCACCACCACGAAACAGTACTCCGTGTGGCAAAATAATCGCCATCGTACCTTCTTTACCAAGAAAGTGAAAGCCGTGCAATAAAAACGCGAAGTCGGCTGCCGATTTGGGCGCTAAGCCATAGCTTTTGAAACGAAAATCTTCACCCATTGCTTCGTTGGGTTCCCAACGCAAACTAAATGGTGGATTGGCAACTATGGCGTCAAACTCTGTTTTTTTGCTTGGGTTCATTTCGTTGAGTAATTCCCATTGATTGAGCAATGTATCGCCGTGGAATATCTCAAACTCGGTATCTTTCATCCCGTGCAATAACATATTCATTCGGGCAAGGTTGTAGGTGGTAATATTCTTTTCCTGACCGTAAATTTTGCCAATACTTCCCTTAGCGTTCTTTAATTGATTACGAACATTTAAAAGTAAAGACCCCGAACCGCAAGCCATATCCAGCACTTTATCCAACTTCGGTTTCAGTCCTGTTGTAGGGTCTTGGCTGTCTAAAGTAACGATTTCGGAAAGAATGGTTGAAACTTCTTGCGGCGTGTAAAATTCTCCTGCTTTTTTTCCTGAACCTGCGGCAAATTTACCAATCAGATATTCATAAGCATTTCCAAGTGTATCGGTATCCGTTGAAAAATCAGCAATCCCTTCAGCTATCTTTCCAATAACCTTACAAAGTTTATCATTCCTTTCTTTTGGTGTTTTTCCTAACTTCTCCGAATTGAGATTAATTTCAGAAAAAAGTCCTTTAAATGTAGTACCAAACGATTCGTTTTCGATATAGCGAAATCCATTTTCAAGTGTTTCTAATAAATCATCATTTTGAGTACGAGCCAATTCGGTAATGTTGCTCCATAGGTATTTTGGTTTGATTACATAATGCACTTTTCTACGCATCTGTTCTTCAAATTCTTCTACATCTTCCTCATTATTTTTGTACCATTCTTCTAACGGTGGCGGAATTACAAAATCGGGTCTTAAATCTTTTGATTTAATTTCAGGATAATCCTTTCCCAATTCCTTTTTAGCAGCTTCCTCGTAGTTGAACGATAAATACCGAAGAAAAAGAAACGAAAGCATGTAATCACGGAAATCATCCGCATTCATTGCTCCCCGTAAATCATTCGCAATGTTCCAAAGGGTATCGCCTAACCTTTTATGTTGTTCTTTTTGTGTCATTTTATTTAGTCTTTAGGAATGATAAACCTGTATTTGTCCATAATTCTTGATAATACTTCGTTAAATATTTCTAAGTTATCAGGTACAGGCTTGTCTATTTGTTGATAATAAACATTTAAGTGTGAAAGTGCATTTACTATAAAAGCCACGCGGTCTTGATCGGTTATTCCAATCTGTTCCAAAACGTAACTAAATTGTCCAACACCAAGAAATGAGGCAATATTCTCTAATACTTGCCTTAACAAAGCAAAATGATAAATATAAACTTCTTTAGAATCGGCAGCTTGATTTAAAATTTGAAGTAATCTCAAATGATAAAGAAATACACCATCTTTAGTCTTTATCAGTGACAAATCTTCACTATTTCCTTCAAGTATAAATTCTTTGTACTTCTTTGAATTGTCTCTATTTCTGAACTTGCTGGATTTCTCTCCTTTTCCAAGCATATCCGACAAAATAGTCAGAAAACCAAAGTGATGCGATGTAATTAAGATTTTTCTTTTTTCAAACTCTTTTTCTATTAAATCAAATACAGTATAAGCTGTAACAAAAATATTATGGTCATCTAGACTTGAAACCGGGTCATCAATAAAGAAATGAGCATTTTGTGTATTTGCCCAGCCGTCAATCTCCAATAGTGCTAAAAAGAAACACCACACAAAAATCCGTTCTTCACCTCTTGAAATTTTTATTGAGGTTTTACTCTCTGTATCTTCTAATTTGTAAAAAGTAACTGAAGCGAATCCATCTTTTTCAAAGTCACGATTTGGATCAAAAAAGAAATTGTATTTCCTTTTGTAAGGAATTAGCTTTTTTTCGACATCTTCTTCGGTCATTAAACTGTGAAGACGATTTAAACTACTAAACTTAATGTCGAGCTTGATATTTTGCTCACCGTTATCATTGTCATTATCCCATACAAACAAATCTTCACTAAAAGCATTATAATAAACCCCTATATGTTTACCATCATCAGGTTTTTTGGTAATATTTTTGTATTCAACAGACAATCGGGTTTTACCCGTTGCATTGAATGCGTAGATAAGAATGATATTTTCTTTTAAATCTTTTAACTTTTGTGCTATTTCATTTACTGTACTCATTATTAATCATTCATTTTAGGAAACAGACCCTGCATCAAGCCTTTTTTATGCTGTTTCAATTGTTCTATTTGCTCGGTTTGTGATGTGATGAGTTCATCTAATGCAGAAAGACAAGATGCGATTTTTTGTTGTTCTATCATTTTCGAAGGCAAAAAAACTTCTATATCTCCAATTTGTTGGAAAGACAAATTCGGAGGTTCATTCCCTGCAATATTTTTATTAATATTCTCAATCATTTTTGTTGTTTGAAGAAGATAATAAACAAAACTACTGTCATTGGACGTTACTATTTTTCCGACACGTTGATTTAATAATGAGTCATTAAAAGCTTCATCAATTCGAGCGATTTTCAGCTTCATATTTAAAATGGGACGAGTTAAAGCTAATACATAATCACCTTTCTTTACCAAGAAGTTCTTATATTTTTCTTTAAACTCCATAGGTAAAAAAGACTGCGTATCATTTTTCATTTCTTGGATACCCACATCAGCTATTTTAATCCATCTTGTCCCGCTACTGACATTATCATTACTTGCAAATGCATATCCTTGAAATATTGAAAACACTTGCTTTACAGGTTTTTTCTTCCACTCCCCATCATTCTCAAACTCCTTAAACCTATATCTAGGTACTTTCTCCCCCTCTTTAGGAAAAAGATTTTGCATCAAGCCTTTTTTGTGGTCTTTGAGTAGCTCCAACTTTTGGTTGTGTGCTTCTATCATTTCGTCTAGAGAAGTAAGACAGGAAGCGATTTTTTGTTGTTCGAGTTTTAAAGGTGTCGGTAAAACTATACTAAAGAAATCATCTGCTTTAATGTTCAAAAGACCATCCATTCTTGCACCACTTGTAATGAATTGCATTAATTGGACACCGTGATAATTATTATCAAAATAGCCTTGGAAAAAATCACCAACGAAATTTGACTTAAATCTAAAACTTATAAAAGCATTAGGAACGGCAACTTGTTTGAACTCCTTTAATTTGTAGATACAACCTTGCGGAAATCTTTTTGAATTACCTTTATTATATGAAAATTCTCCTTCATTTAGTACAATGTAATTTTTGTATTGGGCACCAGAAATGTCTCGACTAAATTTTTCTGCTTGAGATACAAAACCAGTTCCTGCACTAATACTTGCAGTAGTAAGCTTCTTATCGTTTACTTTTTCTTCTATACGCTCTGCAACTTCCCCCAATGTTTTCTCTTCCCATTCACCTTCATTCACAAATTCAGGAAAACGCAATTCAGGTATCAATTTTTTATTCTTGCTCATTTTCTCCTTGTGTTGCGTTTATTTCGTTCAATACTAGCGCTTGCAGGTCGTCTTTAGGTAATAGCAACTGATATTCGGCTACACCAATAGGCTTATTAATGTCCTGCAAAGCAATTTCTACATCCAAGTGATCTTTATCGGCACAAAGAATAATGCCAATAGATGGATTCTCGTTTTCGCCTTTCTCCAATTTATCCAATAGGGAAAGATACAAGTTCATTTTGCCTACGTATTCGGCTTTAAAACTGCCAATCTTTAGTTCAATAGCCACCAACGATTTTAATCCTCTGTGGAAGAAAAGCATATCTACAAAGTATTCTTTGTTGTTATATTCCAATCGGTATTGGTTACCTATAAATGAAAAACCTTTGCCTAATTCCAATACAAAATCCCTGATTTTGGTTATCAACCTGTTTTCTAGTTCCAATTCTTTTACAGGTTCTGTAATACCCAAAAACCCGAGATTGTAAGAGCTTTTAAATACTTCGTTGGCATATTCGGCACTTATTTCGGGTAATGTATTCCTAAAATTATTGGTTTTTAGTTGGTTGTCGGCACTGCTATAGCTGTCCATTTTGATGGCGTTGAGCAATAAATCTCTTGACCAGCCTTTTGTAGCGACTTCATTGGCATAAAACGCAACTGCAGAAAGAGATTGGACTTTGTCTAATAACAACAAATTATGTCCCCAAGGTAAAACTGCTACGCCCTGTAGCAGTTTTGCATCTACTTGATAATAACGCTCATAAAAGCGTTTCATATTCCACAAGTTGCGTGGAGATAAACCCATATCGGGGAATTCGTTTTTGAGGTCAATAGACAATTGTTTTACAACACCACTGCCGTAGCCTTCTTCTAACTGTTTTTCAAAGAGTAGTTTCCCCAAATTCCAATATACGGAATTTGCAGTACTGTTTACCTGCTTTGCAATTAGCGTTCGGGCGGTGTTAATTTGGCTTATCGCTTGATGTAAAATTTCCCGATACTCCGAAACATTTATATTTATTTGAGGTTGATTACTCATTTCTTTTTATTTATTATCATAAGCAGCTAAACCGCTTATTTCTCTACCTTGAGCTAGTTTTTTTAATTGAGGCACAAGGTCTTCCATTAAGGATAATTCTTTTGCTCTGCGTTCTTTCCAGCTTAAATCTAAAGGCTCCAACAAATCCGTTAATTTTTCTCCATCAAAAATCATACGGCTCAAAATCGTATCTACAAAGGTTTTTACCACGGTGGTTTGTAAGCCGTACTTATTGGCAAGCGTTGCAATTTCCTTATTATATTTTTCGTCTTTAAATGTATCGTAACCTTTGCGGAGTTCCTCTTCACTTAATCCTTGATTCCAATCTAAACTATCAATATACTCCGATAAGTCTTCTTCCTCGTCCATTAAATTGGAATTGGATTTTAATAAACTTTTTACTTGTTCCTTGGTCATCTTCTGCTTACCTGGTTTCATTCCAAGGGTTTCCGCAGTTAATCTAATTATGTAGTCATAATCAATTACAGCAGAAGCAAATAACACAAATTCAAAATCCAATTGCTGAATATCATCGGAAGCATTATTACCTTCTTTTTGCTGTATTTCCCTCAATTGTTTTGCCGTTTCTATATATGAACTGCGGAACTCCTGTAAAGTTTCTTTAGATAATATGGCTTCAATTTTTTCCTTTTGTCTGTCGTCTAAATCTGTATATTGGTCAAGCTGTGTTTTAAGTCGCTGTACTTCTTTAAAATTTTTAACAAAGGCAATCCGAGCTGCATCACCTTTTAGGTTGTAAACTTCTTCTGGTTCTCTGAGTAAATTGTTTTCTTGCATAAATACACCTAATTTTTCAACAGCTTCTTTATACTTGTCAATCATCACAGGTGCAGGTTCAACCAACCAAATTTCTCTTGATTTTTCTTTATTATCTTCTCCCGAGAATAAAGCAATAGCTTGGTTTACGGCTTCTTGTTGTGAACGAAAATCGAGAATATTTCCATACGGTTTAGTGTCATTCAACACACGGTTGGTTCTGGAAAATGCCTGAATCAATCCGTGATATTTCAGGTTTTTATCCACATACAAAGTGTTCAAGAATTTACTATCAAATCCCGTGAGTAACATATCTACCACAATAGTTATATCTATTTTTTCTTTGTGAGGTACGTCTTTGTTACTATATTTTTGGTCTTTGATACGTCTTTGTACATCTTGATAATACAAATCAAATTCGTTGACATTATGATTGGTTTTATATTGTGTATTGTAATCGGCAATAATTTGCATTAATGCCTTTTTCTTTTCTTCGGGATTTTGCTGATTATCCTCTCTTTCTTGTGTTAAATCTTCTTGAAGTTGCTTGATGTCAGCTGCATTCTTTTGACTTCTTTGATCTCCATCTTTTGTCATTAATTGAGCAGGTGGAGAAAATACGCAAGCGATATTTAGCGGAACAAAGTTTGGATTATCATTTTGCATTATCTTTTGTAATTCCTTGAAAATTTGATAATATTCAATAGCGTTATTGATAGAGGCTGTTGCCAATAATGCATTGAACTTACGTTCGTTAGTTGCTGCATCGTGTTTTTCCAGAACAGCCTCCACTACGGCTTGTTGGGCAATCGCTTCGCCAGGCTTGGCACTCTTCGAGCCTTCGCCTTTGAAATAATCAATATGGAACTTCAATACATTTCTATCGTCTATGGCGTGTGTTATAGTGTAAGCGTGTAATTCTTTTTCAAAAATATCTTGTGTGGTTTTATAAGACTCATATTCTCCTTCACGTATTTTATAAGTAGCATTGTCAGGAAAAATAGGTGTTCCCGTAAAACCAAATAATTGTGCATTAGGAAAAAATTCTTTGATAGCTTTATGATTTTCACCGAACTGCGAACGGTGACACTCGTCAAAAATAAAAACAATACGTTGTGTGCTTAACGGCTCTAAACGTTCTTTGTAGTTTTTCTTTTGGGTAGCATCTAAAGCCAAACCTAATTTTTGAATGGTGGTAACAATTACTTTATCAGCATAGTCAGTAGAGAGTAAACGCCTTACCAACGTTTCAGTATTGGTGTTTTCCTCCACACTGCCTTCCTGAAATTTATTAAACTCCTCACGAGTTTGTCTGTCCAAATCTTTCCGATCTACTACAAACAAGCATTTTTCAATTTCGGGATTATCCTTTAAAAGTGTAGATGCTTTAAAAGAAGTCAGTGTTTTACCGCTTCCCGTAGTGTGCCAGATATAGCCATTTCCACGATTTTGATTGACACATTCTTCAATAGCTTTTACAGCATAAATTTGATAAGGTCGCATCACGAGCATTTTCTGCTCACTTTGCACCAATACCATATATTTGCTAATCATCTCGCCCAATGTACATTTCTTAAGGAATTTATCCGTAAAGTCTTCAAGATGTTTAATTTTCCTATTTTTTTCATCTGCCAAATGATAAGCAGGTAAAAATTGCTCATCGGCATTAAATTGGAAATGTTGTTTTATATTGTTCGCAAAATAAAAGGTGTTTGTTCTGTTACTTACAATAAACAACTGCATAAAGCAAAGCAGTGAATTTCCGAAACCATTTCCCGGTTCGTTCTTATAATCCACGATTTGCTGCATTGCTTTTCGTGGTGAAATGTCCAATTTTTTCAATTCAATTTGCACCATCGGCAAACCGTTGATAAGCAAAATCACATCGAATCGTTGGTGGCTGTTTTCCGTATTAATACGTAATTGGCTAACGACTTCATACTCATTTTTGCACCAGTCTTTGATATTGACCAATGTATAATGTAAAGGTGTTCCGTCTTCACGTTGAAAATACTGTCTTTCACGCAAAACTTTAGAAGCAGCAAATACATCAGGATTAATGATTTGTTCCCGAAGTCTTAAAAATTCACTGTCAGAAAGCCGAACACGGTTTAATTCTTCAAATTTAGTCTTGAAGTTTTGCTCCAGTGTTTTTCTGTCAAAAATATCTGGACGATGAATAAATTTCAGCCCTTTTAGTTGCTCAATTAGTTGTTCTTCTATTTGGTTTTCTTTACTCATTCTTCTATCAATAAATCTTTTGCATTAACGCCTAAAACTTTAGCAATTCGATACAAATCCTCAATGCTTGGTTGTCTCAAGTTTCGAGCATACTCGTTAACGGTGTTGTAACTTTTGTTCAACTTTTTTGCAAGCCAAGCTTGTGAGATTCCTTTTTCTTTCAAAACGTCTTTAATTCGGTTCATTGAAGCCTAATTAATTTTTAACTGTTTAAAGATACTCAAATTACACTGTCCAATAGTGTAAAATATCACAATATTGTAGTGAAAGGCAAAGCCGTTATTTAGCATTAAGTGTAAAAAATTTCATAATTATTAAGCTAGAGTATTAATGCGTATTAACTCCATTTCGATAGCCATTTGAATTTTAAAACGGTTTGCGTCCGACCCAAAAAATTAACAGATGTTATCAATTTTTAATGGTTTTATTAGTCTCAAAATTGTGAAACTAAAGACTGTTCCAAATCTTTTAATTTGTGTGATATCTTTTACATATTCTTTACTACTTTTTCATTCAATATCTTGGCTTAAATCTATGTTGTTGCAATATAATTATACACAAGCATTTTGCTCAAGTTTTCCACTGGAACATCCTCAATTAAAAAAGAAGTAGCAAACCTATTTTGCCTAATATAAAGTTAATTTCAGTTCTCAAAGTTGTCAAAAATTTGTGATATTAATTTCAAACTAGCAATGAAAGCAGTGTCTAAACAACTGGAAAAACCTTTTCTCCTGTTGACTATTCTTCCTATATTTCGATAATCATTTTCGGAATAGCAAATAGCAATTTCATTGAACAATGTTGTTGTCCTTTTTGGAATTCTTGTATTCGCTTAACAAGTTGAAAACAAGATGCTATTTGCATATTGGTAATCGGCAAATCTTAGTAAATCCAATTCAAAGCAATCACATGCTGTTTTAGCTCACGCTGTTTAAAGCCTGTAGTCCTTTAGAACCAATAAAACGCGGTAGTAAAGCCTGTAATTACATTCGTTTTCCCTGTTTCTAATTTCTAATATACTTTTATTGAAAATTTAATTCACAATAAAAGCAGCTCTAGAGCTGCTTTTTTATATATTTTCTTAACAATGCTTTTCTGAATGAAGCGATTGTTTTTTAATAGCGATTGTTTTGCTTATCCGAGTACTTCCTTCAAGCGACTTACTTGATGATCGACTAGTTTTTGCAATGGCCCAGATGCCATCATTTTCATCATCATATTTAATTCTGCTTCAATAACGAAACTTGCTGTGGTACTTTCGGCACTTGCTTCATCCAATTTCCAACGTAAGGTAATGGCGAAAGGTGCTTCCTCTGAAGGTACACATACCAATTCTTTGTTTTCAATCCGTTGGCTGATGCGTAGCGCAAGCTTTGCCATGTTCTTAATGGTAAAACGAGCCTCATCGGCTGTCGATGTCCAATTGTAAATATTATCAGGCATCAATTGCTCATGATTATTTAAATCGGCTAAGAATTGATAAACCTCCGCTAGAGGCTTATTGATTTGTGTAGAATTTTGTATAACAGTCATAGGTTATTCTGCTGGATTCCAGTTTGCTGGATCTTGTCTCCATTTTTCTAATAGTTCGATGTCAGACTCCATGATGTAGCTGTTGGCGGCAGCAACATGGATTAAGGCTTCATAATTACATAAACTATGGAAGGTACATTTGGCATCTTCGAAATTCTTGCGGGCTTCATCGAATCCATAGGTAAAGATGGATACCAAGCCAACCACATTACAGCCTGCTTCGCGTAGCGCTTTCACAGCCACTAAGCTACTCTTGCCGGTAGAAACCAAGTCTTCGATAACCACCACACGCTGACCGCTGATGACCTCGCCTTCAATCATATTCTGGCGACCATGGTCCTTAGCGCTGCTACGTACATAGGAAAAAGGAAGACCTAAGTCCTGCGCCACTAAAACGCCTTGGGGAATTCCCGCCGTAGCCACCCCAGAAATCATATCCACCGAGCCAAACTCCTCCTGAATACGTTGAGAAAGCTTCTGTCTGATGTAGGTACGAATCGCCGGATGTGACAATGCTACACGGTTATCACAATAAATTGGTGACTTCCACCCCGACGCCCATGTAAAAGGACTTTTAGGTTGTAATTTTATTGCTTTAATTTGCAATAAGGATTCAGCAACTTTTTGTTCAACCTCATTTAAATAATTCATGGCACAAATTTATAAAATTTATATGAACCAATCTCTGTTAATTTTGGCAGATTTTGCACCTAAAATCGAGGGCATTACCCAAACGATTGGTTTACAAGACATTGATCTGGAAAAACTTTTCAACCAATCGCTCAACAAGACTGAAAAAAATGTCTACCTATATGTACAGCCGAACATCGAAAAAGTTTTCAAAAGCCTGATTGCTGACCTACGAATCATAAAAGCTGCCGGCGGCCTTGTTAAGAACGGCGAAGGCCATTACCTATTTATCCATCGTCTCGGCAAATGGGACCTGCCAAAAGGCAAAGTGGAAGAAGATGAAAAGATGAAAGAAGCGGCTCTACGCGAGGTAGAGGAAGAATGTGGCCTTAAAATAGACTATTTAGGCCGAAAAATAATGACCACCTACCATACCTATACCATGCGTAATAAATTTGTGTTGAAGCAAACTAAATGGTATGAAATGGCGGTAAACGAAGTGCCAAAACTAACCCCGCAGAAAGAAGAAGATATTGACAAGGCGATTTGGGTTAAACCCGCCAACCTGGACAAAATTAAAGCCGATACCTATCCACTGATTTTGGATGTTATTGAACATATTTAATGCAAATGAAGGGAACCTTGTTACAGGTTCCCTTCTTATTTTAATATGCTTTAAGTAGCCCTTATGCTGTAACAGCCTTAGGCCCTCTTTTTCTAAATAGAATAAAAAGAATGGTAACCACTCCGATCAGTAAAGGATAATACAGGTATTGCATAATATCTATAGGAGACAGCAGTGCTTTTTGTTGCTCGGCCAATACCATATTCGCTGCTGCTAGGGCGGCCAACAGTTGGGCACCATAAGGAACAATTCCTTGCATAAAACAAGAAATCGTATCTAAAATACTCGCTACACGCTTTCCTTCCAATCCATTTTTATCCGAAATTTCTTTTGCTATAGGCCCTACAATTACAATGGTAATGGTGTTATTTGCAATGGCCATATTCACCAAGCCGGTTAAAAAGGCAATGCCCAGTTCGGCCTTTTTCTTTGAATCGATGCGTTTGGTTACAAACTGCAACAAAAAGTCGATCCCACCATTCAGTCGGATAATTCCTACGACACCCCCGATAATTAAACAGAGTATGCTCAGCTCAAACATACCAAAGAAACCGTCGTTCATGGATTTTAAAACCTGTAGAAAGTCGATGGATCCACTGCTTAAGCCAATAATAGCGGCAATTAAAATACCTATGCCTAAGGTAAAAATTACATTTAACCCGGCAAGCGCAAGAACAAACACCGTAATATAAGGTACAATTTTAATGAGCTCATACTCCCCGACCGGAATTGCCGGCAATTGCTGCATCATGGCATTTCCCTGTACCGCATAAATAATCAGCACCAATATCGCTACGGGCAGCACCATTTTAAAGTTGACCTTAAACTTATCGCTCATGCTCACCTGTTGCGTACGTGTTGCCGCAATGGTGGTATCGGAAATAAAAGAAAGGTTATCGCCAAACATCGCTCCGCCAATAACCGAAGCCAAGGCCAGCGGCATAACACCAGCAATATTAGCTTCCAAGCCTACCGCAATGGGTGCAAGAGCCACAATAGTCCCCACCGAAGTACCTAGCGAGGTGGAAATAAAACAGGCCACCAAAAACAATCCGGAGATGATATATTGCGGCGAAACATACGTTAATGCAAAATTAATGGTCGATGAAATGGCCCCGATGTTTTTGGAAAGCTCACCAAAAGCTCCCGCCAACAGGAAGATCAAAATCATGATCAGGATATTCTCATCGCCCGATCCTTTAGAAAAATGCTTCAACTTTTCTTGAAAAGGCACTTTCGGAAATTGAAAGAAAGCCACAAAAAGGGCCAACATAAAAATTACCAGAACAGGCAAAGCGTAGAAATCGCCTAGCAAATAAGACCCTGAAAAGTAAATAAAAACAAAGAATAATAATGGCAGTAAGGCCCAAAAATTGCCTTTCTTCATATACTGGGATTAATGTAAAACGCACAAAAGTAAGGAATTCAATGGAATATTAGCGGACTTGCGAAAAAAATCTACAAAACTAGTCGTGTTTAACCTTTAATTTTTGGTTTCATTTTTGCACTTCATATCAAGGAATAACTCTTGTATCTTATCATTAAAATTTTCACACATAAAAAATTTGTGTAACTTTAATGTTAAATACCAATATAAACACTTATTAAACAAACATGAAAAGGACGCCATTGACGAACTTGTTCCTTTTACTACTGGTCGCGCTCGTCTTATTATTTGCAACAACATGTTTTGGCATTCACTAAAACACTCAGGAAAAGAATGAAAAGGGATAGTTAACATCCCTTTTTTTTTATGGACTGCAGTAATGGTTTTGGAATGGGTATTTGGTGGGCTTTTGTTGCAGCTTTTTTCAACCCTATCTTCGCCTACTGCAAAGGGGTGTGAAAGGGATGTGAAAGGGAGGAGAAAAGGGAGAAGACGGAAGGTGGTACATTGTTTTTTTACCGATTTGTTGTCGTGCTGCCATCTTTTTGTCATCAATTTGTCATGGTGAGCGGAGTCGAACCACGAACCACGAACGACTGGTACGTCAGTGCAATCAAGAAAACATAAAGCTTTATTATTAATGCTTTACACCCTTCTTGTGCAGCTGATTGTCATGTTTGAGATGTTGTTTACTGCATTGACGTACCAGTCGTTCGACTCCGCTCACGATGACAGTATGATAACAAAAACTTAAGAAAAAACCTACCCTCTTTCCTTTTCCTTTTCCTCCCAGAATTCCGCGTTTTTAATTCCCAGTTCTTTCGGGTTAAAGCTTGGATCTTCCTGTCCCTGTTTTCGTTTTTGCTTATAGTCTTTCCAGACTTTCATGGCTATTTTGCTCATCAGGAGGATGGCTATAATATTCACCCAGGCCATTAATCCCACGCCGATATCTCCGATTGCCCAAGCGGTATCGGCGGTACGGATGGTGCCGAAATAAACAGTCGCTAAGAAGGCAATTTTAAAAATCCAGCTGATAATCTTTCGGGTTTTCTCGTTTTTCACGAGGTATACAATATTGGTATCGGCGTAATAGAAATACGCCATAATGGTGGTAAAGGCAAAGAAAAATAAGGCGATAGCCACGAAGCTATTTCCGAATCCTGGAAAATGATGGGAAACGGCCGCTTGCGTAAAGCCGTTATAATCTACTCCCGGAAGGTTTTCCTGCAGTAAGGTTGTTGCCTTTCCGGCAGAATCCGTATGGGTTACATTGTATTTTCCGGTGAATAAAATCATTAAAGCAGTTGCTGTACATACAAATAAAGTATCCACATATACAGAGAAGGCCTGTACGAGCCCTTGCTGAGCAGGGTGATTAACATCGGCAGCAGCAGCGGCATGTGGCGCCGTACCTTGCCCTGCTTCATTGGAATAAATACCGCGTTTTACGCCCCATGCAATCGCCATACCGATGATACCACCAAAAGTAGCATCCATGCTAAATGCGCTTTTAAAAATGAGGGAAAACACCTCTGGAATTTGATGGTAGTTCATGGCGATAATAACCAATGTCATAATAATATAACCACCGGCCATAAAAGGAACAACATATTCAGCTACGGTTCCTAAGCGCTTCACGCCGCCAAAAATAATCAACACTAATAAGGCCACCACAATCATCCCTGTATAATTAGTTGGCAGTTCGAAAGCATTATATACCGAGGACGCAATGGCATTACTTTGCACGCCCGGCAATAACAAGCCTGCACTGATGACCGTTAAAACGGCGAACAGAATAGCATACCATTTAACGCCTAATCCTTTTTCAATATAATAAGCGGGTCCCCCTCTAAACTCGGCACCGTCTTTTTGCTTGTATAGCTGCCCGAGCATGGCTTCCACAAAGGCGGAAGCGGAGCCTAGAAAAGCGATGATCCACATCCAAAATATGGCGCCGGGGCCACCATAGAAAATGGCGGTGGCCACCCCGATAATATTACCTGTTCCTACCCTTCCGGAAATGGCCAATGCGAAGGCCTGAAAGGAAGAAATCCCCTCCTCGCCTTTTTTCTTGGCGAAGAGTAAGCGCAGCATATCTTTTAAATAAGTAATCTGTAAAAAGCCTGTTCGGATGGAGAAATAAAGCCCTGTACACAGGCATAGGTAAATAAAAATATCGCTCCATACGAAGGAGGAAATGGTAGAAATAATATTATCCATTAATTTGGTTTACTTGTATATTGACCATAAAATATCTGTAAAGAAACTATTTTTTTTGCGAACCTGCACATCTTTTTTTGTAAAGAAGGCGCAACGCAATCGTTTTAAAAATGATTGTTATCTGAAAAATTTTTATAAATTGCCCGGAAATAAAAAGCGATTATTCACACTTAGCTGCTCTAAATTATCTACGTATGAAGGCCCTGTTAAACACCTTGGTTATCTGCACCTTAGTGCTGGCAACTAGCTCTTGCGCTACGGTAAAAAATGCGGAAATCAGAAACCTCCTGTCCCATAGCAATTGTAACCAACGCAATGTGTACAATTATACGGAAGCGGATCTGCCCACACCCCTGCATTTACAGCAACTCAGTGAGGCTCTGCAACATAAACTAAGCTACAACAGTTTAAACATGGCGAATGCCATCGGCCTGATTCCCACGCTGGAAAAATACATACAGTTGAAAGCACAGCCTAAACAGGACGCTGAATACCGCCTATCTATACTGGAGCTGAAACAGGATATGGACCATAAAATCAATATGTCATCCTTGGAAATTTCAGCGATATCTTCAGAAATGGACTGTGAGGAAGAACGGACAAGTCAGATTGCGAATTACCTCAGTGGTCGGGCGGATAATCGGGAGTCTAAATTAACCATTGCCGCCATCGTAGTGGGTGCTGCCGGCGCCATCTTGACCGGTGGGGTCATCAAAAATGAAACCGCAGCCAATGCCACCGGCATCTCCACGGGTATTGCCGAAGCCAGCTTCGGTTTTCTGATGTTCTTTAATAAGGAATCTATCGAGTTTCATCATAAGCGCAATGCCTTAAAAGATATTTGGTTTGGGGCTTCCAATCCGGAGATCTTCCCACCGGCGGTGTGGTACTACTTGAACTATGCCAATCCGGAGGATGGGGTGCAGCATTCCCTGCGCGAGCAGATTATTGATAAATGGACCCATCTAGGACAAATTGAAAAGGATTCAAAATCAGAATTAGAGCAACTTTATTTTGGGGAAGGTGGCAAATACAGCAGCGAACAACTAAATAACCGCGCTGATATGTACGATCAGTTGGAGTCGAACATCAACCTGATGAAACAAGATTTGAAGGCCTTATCCCTTGAACTGGATCGCTTCTAAGGATAGGCTCTACCCTAAAAAATTCAAGTATACTGACCGTTCCCTAATCCAAAGGAAAAGCGTATCTTTGCAGCATGATTAATGTATCGAATTTATCCCTTCGCTATGGAAAACGTATTCTATTCGAAGATGTTAACTTAAAATTCACTCCTGGAAACTGTTATGGTATTATTGGTGCAAATGGTGCCGGTAAATCAACATTTCTAAAAATTATATCAGGTGAGGTTGATCCTTCGACTGGGTCGGTAGCTTTTACTCCGGGCGAACGGATGTCGGTATTGAATCAGAACCACTATGCGTTCGATGAATTCCCGGTAATCCAGACTGTCATGATGGGTAACCAAGACCTTTATAAGGTTATGAAGGAAAAGGATGAAATCTATATGAAAGATCCTTTTACCGATGCCGATGGTGAGCGTGCTGGCGAATTAGAAAGTTTATTTGCTGAAATGGACGGCTGGAACGCCGAAAGTAATGCCGCTACCCTATTGAGTAACTTGGGTATTAAAGAAGAGCAACACTATAAATTAGTGAAAGAGTTGGATGGTAACGAAAAGGTACGCGTGTTATTGGCACAAGCGCTTTTCGGAAACCCGGATATCTTAATTCTGGATGAGCCTACCAACGACTTGGACATTAACACCATTGCTTGGTTGGAAGATTTCTTAGCGACCTATGAAGCGATTGTATTGGTTGTATCCCACGACCGTCACTTCTTGGATGCCGTATGTACGCATATCGTAGATATCGACTTCAGCAAAATGTCCATCTACTCGGGTAACTACTCTTTCTGGTACGAATCATCGCAATTAGCCTTGAAACAACGTTCAGACCAGAACAAGAAAATGGAAGATAAGGTGAAGGAATTACAGGAATTTATCCGTCGTTTCTCGGCCAACGCTTCCAAATCAAAACAAGCAACTTCACGTAAGAAAGCTTTAGATAAAATCAATATTGAAGAAATTAAGCCTTCTAACCGTAAGTATCCGGCCATTATGTTCAACATGATGGACAGAGAACCGGGCGATCAGATTTTGAACGTAGAAGGATTGGGTAAAACCGTGAACGGCGAAGTTTACTTCAAGGATATTACCTTTATGATTAATAAAGGCGATAAGATTGCGGTATTAGCCGAGAACAACTTAATTACTTCGGCATTTTACGATATCCTAGCAGGTCGTGACAACGATTATAAAGGCGAGTTTAAATGGGGAGTAACCATTACCCCTGCAGATATGCCAATTGATAATGCGTCCTTCTTCGATGGTAAAACAGACAACCTGATCGACTGGCTTCGTGATTACACCACCAAACCGGATGCTGATGAGCAATTTATCCGTGGTTTCTTGGGTAAAATGTTATTCTCTGGTGAAGAGGTATTGAAGAAATGTTCGGTACTATCTGGAGGAGAGAAAATGCGTTGTATGTTCTCTAGAATGATGTTGCAAGGCGCCAACTTCTTAATTTTCGACGAGCCGACCAACCACTTGGACTTGGAATCTATTACCGCCTTAAACAACGGTATGAGTGATTTCCGCGGTTCGATGTTGTTCACTTCTCGTGACCACGAGTTGACTCAAACCGTAGCCAACCGTATTATTGAATTGACGCCAAATGGCATTATCGATAAGTTGATGACTTACGATGAGTACATTAACTCGGATGTGGTGAAAGCCCAACGCGAGCAAATGTATAAATAAGCAATAGCACTATAAAGCATAAAAAAAAGCATTTTAGAAATCTAAAATGCTTTTTTTTATGCTTACATAATCTGTTGGTGCCGGCTTTCCAGGGCTTTGATCAGCTTGGCCTTCACCAAGGTGAAACAATAGTCCTTCGCCTCAGCAAAAGAGATTTGATAGCGTCGTTCGATGTTTCGGAACTCCTCCGGAAAACGCGCTAATAATTTATCGTAATACTTATCCAGCACGTCCTTGGCCGGCATTTCAAAGCTTATCTTCAATTGAAAGCGTCGGATCAGGGCAAAGTCGATGATATCCAAATGGTTGGTGGCACAGATCAGCATCACTTCCTCGGGCAGGTAGTCTATCAATTGGATCATGGTATTCACCAAGCGTCGCATCTCGCCTACATCATTTTCATCCTCTCCGCGGGCTTTGCCAATCTGGTCAAACTCATCGAGAAACAAAACCGCCTTGTCGCGGATTGCTCGATCGAATACCTGCTTTATGTTTTGGGAGGTTTCGCCAATTCGGGCATTGATAATGTTGCTCAAGTTCAACACAATTAAAGGCCGTTGAATGGCATGGGCAATAGCTTTGGCAGTGGTTGTTTTCCCACAGCCTGAGCTACCATACAGCAATACCTTATTATTGACTGGCAGACCAAAAGCCTGCAGATCTTTCACAAAAAGTTGCTCTTTGATGAGTTGCTGGAGTTGGCTCCTGTTCTCCTCACTTAGAAAAACATCGTCTAAATTAACCGGTTCTTTATCCTTAATAATAAGGTCTTGAATATTCATATTGAATGGGGAAATCCTATGTTACTATCCCACAAAAATACGAAAAACCTTTGGTCTTTGGACTATGGGTACCCCGGGAATAGAAAACCTCGCAAGTTTTGGCATATCCTTGCGAGGCTATATTTTAGAAGCCTATAACTTCTTTCTGTTATCGTCGGTATCCGTATCGATCAACATATGGATAGGATCCACTCCCACCTCGGTAGGTTTTTCTTTGACAACGAATCGAACTTGATTTTTAATCTGATCGACTTTCAGTCTTTTGCTTAGGATCTGCCGATCGATGCTATGTTCGCCAGATTTCTTCGGCTCCCCGAAGACCGCCAGGTCGATGTAATCAGCCAGCGGCAGGGAATTAATTTCCTTCTTCTCTCCTTTTGCCGTTAGCTTAGTCCCCTTACTATCCTCATAACTGCGCTTTCCTTTCTCGTCTGTACGGTACTTGCTCACGATAAAGTCGATGGTTACCTCATACTGCCCATTGCTCAGCTTTTTAGAAGTTGTCTTCTCTACGCGGTTATCATACAAGGTCACCGTTTCAAACATATCCTTAATCAGGTATTGCAGGGAATCCGGGGTATGTTCTTTCAGCATCGCCACAAACTCCAGGGAGGTGGTATAAGGTGGATACTGAAAGGCTGTTTTCTGATTATAAGCCTGCAACATCTTGCTAAAGGCATCTTCACCTAGGTACGAGCTCATGGCATACATCACTAAAGAGCCTTTGTTATAATGGATATAGCCTTGGTTTTCATTGTACATCAATGGATTTTCCTTGATCCGCTCGCCGGCACGTCCTTCCAAGTAACTGTTTAATGCTTCTTTTAAGAAACGATGCATCTGCTGCTTGCCATAGGTATGCTCCAACACTTTCAAGGAGCTGTATTCGGATAGGGATTCTGACATCATGGTGGCTCCTTTTACATTGGCACCGATAACCTGATGTGCCCACCACTGATGGGCGAACTCATGCGATATCACCGCATAAGGATAGTCCATGGCATCTGGATCGGTTTCATCCACCTTGGCAATAAAGCCAATCCCTTCTGAAAAAGGAACCGTATTGGCAAAGGCCTGCGCAAAGGTGCCATAGGTTTGTGGAAACTCGATAATACGCAATTGCTGGAACTGATAAGGGCTGTAATGCGACTCGTAATAGGCCAATGATTTCTTAATGGAAGCCATCATGCGGTCTAGATTATACTCATGCCCTTTATGGTAATAGATTTCCATATGCTTATCTCCTACCATTTCTTTCTTCACTTCGTATTTCGCGGAAATAAAGGAATAGAAATTCAGGATGGGGCTATCCATTTTGTAATGGAAATAGCGTTTTCCATTTTCTTGCCATTCCTTCTGCAAATAGCCGGGTGCAATAGCGATTTGATCAAGACTGGTACTTAATACGGCTTCAAAGTTAATCCAATCGGCTTCATTAGAAATATAGGTATTCCCTAATTTCGTGCTGTCGCTTGGATCGGCCATGCGGTCACGGTCTGGCAATTTATACTTAGCACGCACTGAATTATCAACCAGCTCCACCGCTTCCGTATAAGTTAAAGAAGGGAAAATACTGTTGTTGATGAAAGTACCGTTAGCTAGGATAATGGAACGATCGCGCAAAAAGGTATTGCCTAGGTTTGCTAAGCGGTAATCTACTTTTAGGGTATCCCCCGGTAAGATCGGTTTAGCTAAGGTATACAAGCGGACATCCAGCTCATCGTCTTTGGTCGAGTCTTTTAGTGCCCAATGAATATTCACCGTACTCTTCACCTCCCCATTCAGGTTCATGAAGAGCGTGTCTATAGGCTGTTTCGTTTTATTGATGTAGATAAAGCGTCCTTCGGCTGTAAATGTACGATCCTCTGGGTTGATATCTATTTTGGTAAATACATCAACCAATCGTGGGCTCGGCAGCTTTTTAAAATGCCCATACTTCTTCTCATAAGTAACCTGCTGCACTTCGCGTTCCTTATTGGAATAGCGGGTGGAAACCACATTGTTGACATAGTATATGCTGTAGCCTAAGCCGAAAAAACCTAACAATAACAGCACAGCGGTAATGGCCAACACACCCTTATTACGTTTTTCCGCTTGTTGCATGCGGTCTTTCACACTGGAAATAATACCGCGGCGCCAGAAAAGCAAGGTCAAGGCAAACAGAAAGCCTGCAAATAACAACCAATATAAGCGGTAATAGAGGTAATGACGGATATCGCCGTAGCCATTCATATCCGAATAGCTGAACCGCGGATCGTTATTGAATTTAAAGATATTTTGTTCAATGCCTATACGCGATAATAGCGGCATGCCCAACACAATAAGTAGACAGATGATGAAGCCTACAAAGTAGTTTTTGAAGAAGCTATGGATGAAAAAGGCAAAGCCGATCAGCACCAAATACTTAAGGTTATCCAACACAAAGAGCTCAAATAGATAGTGCCCCAGTTCGAATTTATAATAGCCATTATAGGCCTGGTAGATCACACCGGTAAGCAAACTGATGAGCAAGACCACCTGTGCCATTTTAAAGAGGGCAATTACCTTGGAAGTTAAGAGCACCCAGTTTGGAACAGCCGTTGCATCGATCAAAAGCTTCATATTCTGCTGCTGATCGCGTTGGATCAACATGCCGGAGAACAGCAAGATCATAATAATCAGGAAGAAGCTATAGACACTTCCCATGGTACTTAAGACCTGCCAGGTGACCGGGTATGTGACGGTGCCAAAGAGCATGCCGCCCACCGACATGATGGCAAGCACAAACAAGGCAGCAATCATTAACAAGATAATGAAGGTCCAGTTTTTTACTACATATTTAAAGTCCTGATGCGATAAGCGCCAGCTCAGTTTCAGGTTATTCCAGAAACTATGGGAGATATGAACCAGCGGCAATTTTATCTGGATAATGCTTCCAAAGTTGTTCTTGGTGACACGTTCCGCTGTTTTAGCACGACCGAAGCTGATGCCCAATTGTGAAAAAGAGAATTTATAATACGTAAAGCCCAAGATCAAGATGGCCAAGCCTGACCATATCAAACGGTTATGGAGCATGACTCCGGATAAAGGCAGTAAGAGGGTGTTTTGCTCTTCTACCGACCAATAGCGGCTATAGTATACGATGGGTTGATAGCCAAAAGGATCCCATAAAGCAACCAGGTATTTGTTGTCCATATTCTGGGTGGCAATATCCAATACCGTTTGCAAAAGCAGAAGGATCAGCACAAATACAAAGCCTACATACACATTACGCGTGAAAGTAACTAAGGCAAAGATGATACTGCCAAACAGGAGAAAGTTAGGCAGAATAACGATGAGAAATCCGCCCACATAGGCTTCTAAGCGATTGGGACCTATCAATTCCTGATTGACACCGGGATGAAACTGCCCCAGGTAATAGGCCATCACGGTGATGATAGCAATGATGCATACCACCGTTAAGGCGCTGAGGAATTTAGCCGATAGGTAACTCAGCTTATCCAAGGGATAGGAAAACAACAGATTATGCACCTGATAGAGGTAATCGCGGTAAACGGCAGCCCCTATAATCGTTGGCAGTAGAAAATAGATTAAAGTGGAATAGCTATTAAAAAAGCCGGCAATTTTGATCGGTGCATTAAAATAAACCGGTTGACTCGCCGTAGCTGTAATGGAATCGAAGGCCCCTAAATTAGAAATAGTAGTAAAATAGGCCAAGGCAAAATAAATAGCACAATAGACATAAAACACCGGATGCTTAAACCAGCGGATGATTTCAAAGGAAAAGATACGACTAAACATGGGCAACATCCTTTTTAAGGGCTACAAAATAAACATCCTCTAACATCGGTTGTCCGGCTTGGAACGATGGATCAGGCGATTCATCACTCAGCACGCGGATGTTTAAGGTGTTATCTTGGTTGTAGTTGGAGGAGATGATTTGGTATTGGCTATTTGCTTGATCGAAGTCTGCGCGTTCTATACGCTTCGTCCATATCTTGCCTGCCAATTGGGCTTCTCCTTCTGCGGAAGAACCGCGGAACAATACCTTACCCCCATTCATAATGGCTAGCTCGTGACACAGCTCGCGAACATCATCTACAATATGCGTAGAGAAAATAACGGTATGCTGGGCACCAATCTCACGCAATACATTTAAGAAGCGATGGCGCTCGGCCGGATCGAGTCCTGCAGTAGGCTCATCGACAATAATAAGTTTCGGGTGGTTCAACAACATCTGCGCAATACCGAAGCGCTGCTTCATCCCGCCGGAGTAGCCACTCACGCTTTTCTTGCGAACATCATATAAATTGGTAATCTGCAAAACCTCTGCAACAATCTTCTTGCGGTCTTCTTTTTTATGGATACCTTTTAAATCGGCAAAGTAAAGTAAAAGCTCTTCCGCCGATAGGTTCGGATAGACGCCAAACTCTTGCGGAAGATAGCCTAACACATTGCGGAGACCGTTTTTATTGTTTAATACATCCAGATCGCCAAAGGTAATGGATCCGGAGTCTGGGCTTTGCAAGGTCGCAATGGTGCGCATCAAAGATGATTTGCCCGCACCATTCGGGCCTAAAAGGCCAAACATGCCGGGGCCTATGTTTAAGTTAATATCGTCCAGGGCTTTAACCCCATTCTTATAGGTTTTGTTTAAATTTTGAATAGTAAGGTTCATGTGTTGTAATTTAATTATAGAGTTAGTCGCTTTAAAAGAAATTTTGTTACAATAAAAATAGATTCCTTTTCCTGGAATTGCAAATAGCTAGCTTCCCCTTCCTAATAAACGCTAAAAAACAGAAAAGCCATCTGTTGAGATGGCTTTTCTGTTTTATGAGCAATACTGCTTATTTTTTCTTGTAATATTTCATTACTTCTGGAATCATCGCATTGATCTGTGCAATCCGACGTGCATCACTAGGGTGAGTGCTTAACCACTCTGGCGGCGTTCCTGATTTGCCTTGTGCCATTCTTTCCCAGAATCCAACAGCCTCGCGTGGGTCATAACCCGCCATGGCCATCAAGATTAAGCCTGCCTTATCTGCTGCTAACTCATCGTTTCTGGAGAATTTCAAGGAGCCTACTTGGTATCCAATACCATAAAGCTGATTGAACAAGCCTATGTATTTACTGTTTGACATGGCTCCTGCTGCACCTAAGATCTGCGCACCATACTGCGCTGCCATCGCATTGGAATATTGGGAAACAGAGTGCTCCTCAATCGCGTGGGCAATCTCATGGCCCATAACAGTAGCTAATCCGGCATCGTTTCTCGCCACGGGAAGAATTCCGGTATACACCGCAACCTTACCGCCTGGCATACACCAAGCATTCACATCCGGGCTTTCAATCAGGTTGAATTCCCAGTTAAAGTTGAATTTGTCGGAAATACCCAACTGCTTCAAGTACTGATTAGCGGCAATAGCAATATTATTCCCTACGCGCTTTACCTGGGTGGCGGCCGATGTTCCGGTCACAACCTTGGAGTTGTTCTTGCTTAAAAAGTCTTTATAGGCTAATGCTGCTTGATCATTAATTTGTTGAGAATCTACCAATTTCAGGTATTTACGGCCTGTAATTGCCGATGTTGCACATCCAGCAATTGTAGCCCCCAACAGTAACATGGCCGTATATTTAAAAATCCTTTTCATAAACGTTCAATTAAGTTTATTCAATACAAATAATGTTTTACTAAGGTTAAACAAAATTGGTACCCAAAAGTTTAATTTCGAGTTTTTTTCTTAAATAAATATATTTTGGATTCCTTACCCTTTAATAAGCGCTCGATATTCTTTTGGTGAGTAACCAGAATTAAGGCACAGATTGCTATTCCATACAATAAAACCGAAGGTACTGTGGTTTTGAAAATAAAGGCAATACTAAATGGAAAGGTGAAACCCGCCAATATAGAGCCTAAAGATACGTAATGAAATATAAACAGGACTAGTAGGAAGACACTTACACAACATAAAGCTGCCGGCCAGTGGATGGCCAACACCATTCCAAATAAGGTAGCCACGCCCTTTCCTCCGCGAAAGCCAGCGAAGATGGGAAATAAATGGCCTAAAACGGCAATAACGCCTAATGCTAATTGGATATTTACAAACTGCGGCGCATCGTGATTACCGACGACCGAGCTGTCTAAGAGATAAGGTAGATTCGTCGCCGTCCATCCCTTTAAGATATCGACAAACATCACTACAGAACCTGCTTTTTTGCCTAAAACACGAAAGGTATTCGTAGCACCTGCATTACCACTGCCATACTCCCGGACATCCACCCCATAAAAGGCCTGGCCAAACCATACCGCAGTGGGTATTGATCCGAAGAGATAAGCTAGAACGACTATTGCTACGAGATAGATAGATATCATTTACAGCAATTTACTAAATTAGTTTCGCTTTTAGACTCAAATCCAGACTTTTAACCGAGTGGGTTAAGGCGCCTACAGAAATAAAATCGACCCCGGCATGCGCGTAATCAGCGATGGTATCCAAGGTAATTCCTCCGGAAGCTTCCGTAACCAGTTGACCATTCACTAAGGCAACAGCTTCTTCCACCTGTGCAGGCGTAAAATTATCAAACATCACACGGTCTACCTTGCCAATGGCAATAACCTCTTTAAGTTCATCAAAATTACGAACCTCCACCTCAATAGGAATGTGAAGCTGATGGTCTTGCTTATACTGTAAAGCGGCCTGAACAGCTTGGCGAATGCCACCGGCATAGTCAACATGGTTATCTTTGATTAAGATCATGTCATACAAGGCAAAGCGGTGATTTACTCCGCCACCAAGCTCAACGGCTCTTTTCTCTAAAAAACGTAATAAGGGGGTCGTCTTGCGCGTGTCAAGTACACGGGTTTTAGTGCCCGCGATGGCAGCAACATACTTAGCGGTTTGCGTGGCAATACCCGACATACGTTGCATTACATTTAAAACTAAACGCTCGCCTTTTAATATGGTATGGATGGCTCCTTTCATACGAAATGCAATATCTCCATATTGCACCTGGTCGCCGTCCTTTAATAAAATCTCTAACTGAACTGTTGGATCAATGGCTAAAAATATCTCCTTGGCTACTTCAATTCCTGCGATAATTCCGGATTCTTTAACCAATAACTGCGCCTCGCCTTGTTTCTCGGGAGCAATGGTCGAAAGGGTGGTAAAATCACCGGGGCCTACATCTTCCTTAATGGCTTCATCCACAAACTGCAATAGCTTTTCTTTAAATTCTCTCTCCATTTATCAATGTAAAATTTAGCGAAGATGAATAAAAATAACTTTATTTAAAAGATAAATCCAATAAAATATGTGTTATTCGATTCGCAATTCGGTTATTTGAACCTCTCCCGCAGCTTGACTAAGCTTAATGAAAACGCGGTAAGTGCCTGTTGAACTTTTTAATTGATAAACAATATAAAAGCTACTGTTGGTATGGGAAGTTCGCTGAACTTGCTTGATCTCGGAAGTCCGATTATTCTGAAAGAAGTCGTTGAGTAACATCTCCCCTTGGAATTTAGAATAATGGCCGGCATCACTTTTTATCGACAACGAGACATTGGATCCAAAATAATTCGCAATATTTTTTGCATTATTAGACTTGAAGGCCTCCATAATTTCATTACCGATGTCTGCATTCTTTACTACGAATGCAAATAATGGGAATAAAACGAAAGCACAGCATATTTTGAAAATCGATCTGTAACTTAAATTAATACTCTGTATCATGCTTCTTACTGCTCCAATCTCGTAACTTTAAAAAAATTTTCCAAATATCTCGTGCAAAATTGAAAAATTACTAACCAAAATTATGCCAATCCTTAATTTTTAGCAATAAAACAGGATGTGCACGATGATTTTTATAGTTTTTAGGCATTTTGCTTATATTTGTGTAATGAGTTATGAGCAAAAAAGAGTAGCCCTGCTAATCCTGGATGGATTAGGCTACGGAAAAAACGACAATTCAAACGCTGTCTTAGCTGCAAACACACCATACTTAGATTACTTATTATCAACTTATCCTAACTCCAAACTTGAAGCATCTGGTGAAGCCGTTGGCTTACCTGCAGGCCAAATGGGTAACTCTGAAGTGGGACACATGAATCTAGGTGCGGGAAGAACAGTTTACCAAGAATTAGGACGCATTAATAAAGCGGCTGCCGAAGGTGTCTTCAACAGCGACCCTACCCTACAAGCGGCCTTCAACTACGCCAAAGCAAACCATAAAAAAGTACACTTTATCGGATTGTTATCCGATGGCGGTGTGCACTCCCATATTAGCCACTTAAAAGCATTATGTGATGCAGCTCAGGTTGCCAACCTTACAAATGAGCAAGTATTTATCCACGCCTTCTTAGATGGTCGGGATACTGACCCTAACGGTGGTCTTCACTATATGCAAGACTTATTGCAACACCTTACGCATTCTGTAGGAACCGTAGCTTCAGCCATCGGACGCTACTACGCTATGGATCGTGATAACCGCTGGGAGCGCGTAAAACAAGCTTACGATTTACTAACCCATGGTATAGGAACTCCGACGACCAATATCTTGGAAGCCATAGAAGCTTCTTACCAAGCAGAGGTTACTGACGAATTCTTAAAGCCTGTAGTTGTGGTAAATGCTGAAGGAGGACCTACGGCAACCATTCAAGAAGGTGATGTAGTGATTTGCTATAACTTCAGAACAGACCGTGGCCGTGAGATTACTATTGCATTAACGCAACAGGATTTCCCGGAATATCAAATGCAGCCATTGCCGCTATACTACGTTACGATGACTTCCTACGACGAAACTTTCCGCGACGTTAAAGTGGTATTCCAAAAAGACAACCTCACGAAAACCTTAGGTGAAACCCTATCCGAACAACAGAAAACACAAGTTCGTATTGCCGAAACAGAGAAATATCCACACGTTACGTTCTTCTTCTCTGGCGGTCGCGAGGAGCAATTCGAAGGCGAGTCCCGCATTCTGATTCCTTCTCCGAAAGTAGCAACTTACGATTTACAGCCGGAAATGAGTGCGCAAAGTATTGCCGACTCCATCTGTACCGCGATGCAAATCGATAAACCAGACTTCATCTGCTTAAACTTTGCTAATCCTGATATGGTAGGCCATACGGGTGTATTTGAAGCGGTAGTGAAAGCCGTAGAAAAAGTAGACGCCTGCACCAAGCAAGTGGTAGAAGAAGGCTTAAAACAAGGATATTCCTTTATTATCCTTGCCGACCATGGTAACTCCGAATATATGCTGAACGAAGACGGCTCGGTAAACACCGCCCATACCACCAACCTCGTACCTTGTATCATGATCGATAGCGAGTACAAACATATCAAAGATGGTAAATTAGGCGATGTAGCACCTACCGTGCTGAAGATGATGAACCTGAATATCCCTGTAGAAATGAGTGGCGATGTATTGGTATACTAATAAAAAATACAGCCTCATCGCCGTAGCAAGTATTCTTACTACGGCGATGTTCGCTTGTTCCTCTCCACAACAGGAACAACAAGCCAAGCAGGAACAGCCCGCTTATTTTGACATCCCTGCCTTTATCCAAACCGAGATAGACAGCTTAAAAGCGAAGAATCCTACGGTTGAAAAGACCGTCACCAAGGATAAAGAGTCGGAAACAAAATCCTTAGCTATCAAAAACTGGGACAACGAGCTTTCCAGCTTTAAGGCCATCGATTTAAATAAGCCGGCCTATCACGGATTTATTGAGGTAGATACCGTCGATCAGGTATTGCAATATGCGTTTACCAATCCAGAATTAGACCTCTCCTGCGTCCGGATCTCCTTTGACCCGCAAGGGCAGGTGAAGATGCTCAGCGTTGAGAAACAGGTTAAAAACACCCTCTACCAAACCAATGAGTTTTTAGTATACGAGAAGGGCAACTTCTATATCGTAGAAAAGACCCAGCAGGTTAAAGCCATGGGTGAAAATTATTATAAGGTTCAAGGAAACCTAAAATAAAAAGGGGGCTAAGCCCCCTTTCCTTTTATTGTTCAATCTTCTTCTTTTCAGCCTCTAGTTTCGCTAGGGCTTTATTTTCAGAACGTATATTCAGGAATTCAACCAGTACCGAGAAGGCCATCGCAAAGTAGATATATCCTTTCGGAATATGCTGATCGAAAGCTTCGGCGGTTAAGGATACCCCGATTAATAACAAGAAGGCTAAGGCCAACATCTTCACCGAAGGATAATCATTCACAAAGCGCGAGATGCTTTCAGCGGATATCAACATAATACCCACCGCCACGATTACCGCGGCAATCATCACCCCGATCTGATCAACCATACCCACCGCTGTAATTACAGAGTCGAGGGAGAAGACCAAGTCTAAAATAATAATCTGAATAATCACGCTACTAAAGGTCACTGGCTTACTTTTGCCGCCACTCGCTTCAATATGGCCCTCCACCTTATGGTGAATCTCCGTTGTAGCCTTATAGATTAAGAACAAACCACCGATAAACAAGATTAAATCTCGTCCCGATAACGTTAAGTAGCGATGCCAGTTTGCATTTTCAATGCCCAGCATATCGCCGATATTCAAGAACGGTTGGGTCAGTCCCATAATCCATTTTATCGAGAATAATAAGCCTACGCGCATAACCAAGGCTAGAATTAAGCCGATCTGCCGTGCTTTCTTCTGTTGCTCAACAGGGAGTTTTGCACTCTGAATGGAAATAAAAACAATGTTGTCGATGCCTAGAACAATCTCCAGGACAGTTAGGGTGAGGAAGGAAATCCAAATGTTGGGGTCTAATAGCCAATCCATAGGTGTGATTTAGTGTGCGTGAAATTTATAGTGTTAAGGATAATGTACTAAGGAAATAATATGCTCGCTAAAGCGGGTCAGGCGACCGGCGCTTTGTAGAAAGTCGAGGCTGATCACGAAAGAATAAGCCGCCACATGCCCACCAACCTTTTCAATCAGCTTACTGGCAGCCACTACTGTTCCGCCGGTAGCTAAGAGGTCATCGTGAATTAACACCTTGGTGCCCGCCGGAAAAGCATCTTCATGCATCTCGATGGTTGCCTGTCCATATTCTAATTTATAGGATTCAGAAACGGTGGTATAAGGCAACTTCCCTTGCTTACGGATAGGAATAAAAGGCTTTTTCAAGTGCTGCGCCAGCAAGAAGCCAAATAAGAAACCGCGGCTTTCAATACCTGCAATCACATCAAAGCTGATTCCTTCCAACTGCTGGGCAAACTCTTCGATGGCCTGTTGCACCAATTCCGGATGTTGTAATAAGGGTGTAATGTCTTTAAAAACAATACCCGGTTCAGGGAAATCCGGAATATCCCGAATCACTTCCTTAAGCTGTTCTTCTACCATTAATCAACGTTAAAATCCAAATAAAATTCAATTTTACGGAAAAAATCAGGATTCAACGAAAGAATATTTTGTAAATCAGCCATAGACTTAAACATACCATGCTGCTTGCGGTACTGCACTATGGTTCTTGCTTGCTTATTGGAAATATAGGGATGTTTAGCTAATTCTTGACTGCTTAAATGATTTATTTTTAACCGTTTAATCTTGCTTTTATCGAGTACTAAATGAGGTGTTATACCCGCTATAGTTTCGGCCGGCAAACCATAAACTTCCTGCAATTGCGCCGTCTCATAATATCCCCCCAGTAACTCACGATATTTTACAATTCGTACAGAAAACACAGGGCCAATTCCTTTTAAAGCCATCAAGGTGGTACTGTCTACCGTATTCAAATCCATATTCAACAAAGGCGGTTCCTTCCTAACCTTTGCTGTCCTTGGTTTGTCGGGAGAAGAATCCACGGTAGCCTGTTCCGCAGCAATCCGGACATAAGGCATTAACTTAGCCACTGTTTCCTCCGACAGGGAATAAATTTTCCCTAAGTCTGCTGCTGTCCGAAACCGTCCTCCCTTCGCTTCATAATTATGAATCACCCGGGCCTGTTTCTCACTCAGCCCCAGCCTTTGCCAATCGGCCAAAGCGAGCCCGTTCGGATCAAATTCAAAATACTGCACGCTAGGTCTTGCAGAAGACTTCCTAGGCTTAAAAGAATCAATACGCGGTTCTTGGGCTTGCCCTGCTAAGGAATCATCCAAGGCTTTGGCCAATACCCGAAGCTCTGCCGAATAAGGTCCGGGCTTAAACAGATACGGAGACAGAAAGCTAAACAGGAATAGCAGCCCCATCAAGACCAGCATGCAGTTGAAGCCAATCCGTTCCCAGCGACGCATTTCGAAATATCGGTACAACCGTTTCATCTTCCTTGCCGAATAATTGGAGGACTAATTAAATCTTAATAAATTTGGCATAAATATCCCAATCCAACAATATGCATTTCGTTCGTCCCTTTTTCTTCTTGCCCTATCTCTTTCCTAGCGCTACGTGGCGGAAAGAAAAGAACAAAAATAATATCTACTTAACATTTGATGACGGCCCAATCCCGGAAATCACCCCTTGGATTTTAGACTGCTTAAAAGAAAAAGACGTGAAAGCCTGCTTTTTTTGTGTGGGCGATAATGTGCGGAAATACCCCGAGCTTTATCAACGGATATTGGATGAAGGCCATCAGGTAGGCAATCATACTTTTAATCATTTAAAAGGTTGGGATCAGGAAGACAGCAACTACCTAGATAACATTGCGCAATGCAGAACTCTGGTAGACAGTCAGCTTTTCAGACCGCCTTACGGACGTCTTAAAAAAAGCCAGCTTAGCAAGGTCAGCAAGGACTATAAAGTGATCATGTGGGATGTATTAACGGGCGATTACGATAAACGAATCAGCCCGGAGCAATGCCTCCACAACGCGGTAAACTATAGCCGTGCAGGCAGTATTATTGTTTTTCACGATAATATCAAAGCCATCGCCAACCTGCAATATGCCCTACCACGAACCATCGATCAGCTTCGTGCTAAAGGCTTTCAATTTCAACTACTGTGATAGCCCGTCCTCGTCTTGAATCGTAATCTTATATTCCTTTACGGTAGACACCCCAAAATAACCTAAGGCGCCATTGCTTATATTCGACTTCGGATTGGCCGGTGAGGCGCTTCCCGGATTCGTAGACTGATATTCCGACCAATAGGTATACACATCCTTCGCCAGGGAATAACGACGCAGGTTGATTGAATCTCCATTCTCAAACTCGATGTTACGCCCACCCAACTGATGCTTCACATGCAGGCCGTCGTTAAACTTATCCGAGAATACCGTATTGAACTTAAAAGGCTCCCCATTCGTAGAAATACTGTATTTATAGTAATTATCCTCCCCTCCCGGATCGTCAAAGCTCAGATTAATAAAATAGTAATCATCATTTAGAATGGTCTCTTTGGTAATACCCATGGAATCAATCTCTACAAAACGCGGCGCCCGCGATGTGGCCGTATATTCTTTTCCGTCCAAACGAACAAGCAAGGTATATTCCTGCATCGCATTAACCATCATATTGGCATGCCTATACTTGCCATTGCCAATAGATTCAAAGGTATACACCCTTCCGGTACTGCTTCTTACGATAACCTCCGCCTGATCTACAGGTTCGAATGCCCTATTCTCATCAAAAGCAACTGTACGGGAAATTTTAATCTCCTGATTACGGCTTAAATTCGTTAAGTCTGCTTCAATAACCACCCGCGGATCTGCATCATTCAAATTCACGTCAATCTTATCTTCACAAGAATGAAGGGAAAAACTAATCAAAACCGCTAATAACACCTTAAATATCGTCTGCATGGGCTTAAAATTTAAAATTCCAGGTCACCGAAGGAATCATACCAAATAAGGCAATTTTATACGCTTCAGTCACTTCAGGTTGTTGTTCATTCTCTCTAAAATCAATGATATAGGCATTCTTTCGGTTATAGGCATTGTAAACGCCGAAAGACCAGGAAGAATTGAATTTCTTGTTCTCCCGCTTAGGCTCATAGGTTGCCGATAGATCTAAGCGATGGTAATTCGGCATCCGGTAGCCATTGCGCTCGGTGTAGTAGAACATCGTGGTACCATCAATCTGATACTTGCCACTCGGAAAGGTAATCGCATTTCCTGTATTGAACACGAAGGTAGCCCCCAGGTTCCAATTCTTCGACAACTGATACATGCCGACAAGGGAAATGTCGTGTGTTCTATCCTGCCGCGCAGCAAACCAGCTTCCTTCATTAATTTCATCAAACTGCCGCTCACTGCGTCCCAAGGTATAAGAAACCCAGCCATTCAGCTTCCCTTTATTTTTACGCATCATCAACTCTACCCCGTAGGAACGACCAATACCAAACAACAACTCCCCTTCCAGGTATTTATTGGCTTGCAAATCGGCGCCATTTCTAAAGTCGATCTGATTATCCATAAACTTATAATAGGTCTCTACCGAAAGCTCATAAGCATTATTGGCTAAATTCCGGAAATATCCCAGGGCAACCTGATCGGCAATTTGCGGCTTAATATTCATGCTGCTCAGCACATATTGGTCCGTTGGTAAACTGGAAGTCGTATTGGTTAACTGGTGCAGGTTTTGTGCAATCCGGTTATAACTGGCCTTGATGCTATGCTTTGGATTCATGATATAAGCCATAGAAAGGCGCGGCTCCAAATTAAAATGATGCTTAATGATCGAATTGCCATAGCTGGTTTCACCTGAAGGCTCACCATCTGCATCAAAGGTATAGAAGGTGCCAGGCCCCATCACCATAAAATCATGGACCCGAAGGCCATAGATCATCGAAAAGTTGCTCGTAGGCTTCCATTCATGCGAAATATAGGCCGCCGCTTCCAAGCCTTGGCGCTTCTCGATATTAATAGAGTTCACGGCCGAGCCTGATGCTGCATTTAAGCTCGCCGGAACGATTTCCTGGCGCAGCAGGTTCAAGCCAAATTTCAAGGTATTGTTATTGCTGGAGTAATAGGAGAAATCTTGCTTAAAGTTCCAATTGCGAATCTTCGAATTGATCTTAAAGTCCGAATCATCGTTATCCACCCGCACGTTATAGGAGAAATCGCTATAAATCAAAGTCGTATTACTGAACAACTGGCTGTTAAAAATATGGTTCCAACGTAAGGTTCCGGTGGCATTGCCCCAGTCGAAGCCGAATAAGTCGCCATAGCCCAACTCGTCTTTTCCGAAATAACCCGATAGGTACAGCGTATTTTTATCGTCAAACTTATAGTTCATCTTGGCATTGAGGTCGTAGAAGTACAGCACGCTTTTTTTCACGGTCTCATCTGATGAAAGTTTTAAAAACATATCGGCATAGGTACGTCGGCCACTCAGCATAAACGAACTCTTGTCCTTTACTATGGGCCCCTCCAGCTTCAAGCGCGATGCAATAAGCCCGATACCTCCTTCGCCGGAAAACTTCTTATCATTCCCATCCAACATGCTGATATCCATCACAGAGGATATCCTACCACCATATTGTGCGGGTATCCCACCCTTATAGAGGTTCACATCTTTGATGGCATCCGAATTAAAGGTGGAGAAAAAGCCCAGTAAATGCGAGGCGTTGTATACCGTTGCCTCATCCAAGAGGATAAGGTTCTGATCGCCGGCTCCGCCACGCACGTAAAAGTTCGAACTCCCCTCACCGCCGGAAGCTATCCCGGGCATCAACTGAATCGTCTTCAGCACATCCCGTTCCCCAAAAATAACAGGAACATTCCTCACTTCCTCCATGCTGAATTTTAAAGAACCCATTTGCGGGCTGCTCACACTTTCATTGGGGCGTTTGGCCGAAACCAACACCTCCTCAATACTCGTAGCGTTATCATTCAGCTCGAAGTTAAGCTGTCTATTCCCCTTTAAATCAACCGGGAATACTTTCGCCTGATAGCCAATATAACTCACCTCCAACTGGTAAGAACCGGGAGGCAGCGTTAAGGAATAAAACCCGTAGTTATTGGTAGATGTACTGATGGTTTCATTATTTACCCGAATCACCGCCGCAATCAGGGTCTCCCCCGAGTTGGCATCTTTCACATAGCCACTTAAGGTGACCTTCTCTTGTCCCAATAAGCTTGAAACGGGCATTAACAGAAGCCATAGTAGAGGCAACTTTAAAAATTTGATCAGCATGAGATAGTAGCAGCGATATATACAGTCCTAAAATAGAAAAGCCATCTTGAATTACAAAATGGCTCTTGCAGGTTTATCAAGTTTTACCGATTTGAAGTGAACAAAATTATCAAATCCGGTAAATTATTTATTGTTTCCCAATGGGTTGCGCGGCTTTTGAAAATACCTCCGAGAAAAAAGCCAGTTGATAATGGATCGATTTACTCCAATAATCCCAAGTGTGTCCGCCGGGCATCGTTAAATAGCGATGCGGCACATTCAGGTAGCTTAATTTTTCGTGTAACTTTTCATTTACAGCAAAGAAAAAGTCTTCTGTGCCACAATCCACAAAAATTTCCAAGGATTTAGGCTGAATCAAGTGCGTCAATTCCATCACCGTATGCTGATTCCACTTCTCCGGGTTCTCGGCATAGCTACCCAAGCGTTTCGCCATTTCCCAATTATTCGGAAAAGGACGAATATCAACCCCGCCGGCGGTGCTTCCTACGGCAGAAAACACATCCTGATGGCGAATAGCCAAATACATAGCTCCATGACCGCCCATGCTTAAACCAGTAATTCCACGTTGGCTGCGATCGCTATTCGTGGCATAATGTCCATCCACATAAGCCACCAATTCCTTCGCAACGAAGGTTTCATATTGGTAGTTCTTATCCCCTTTAATATCCCAATACCAAGATCCGTAGCCCCCATCAGGGCACACGATCATAATACCGGTACGATCGACCAATTCCTTTACCGCAGGCACTTTGTTCACCCAGTTGGCATAATCGCCCGAGTAGCCGTGCAATAAGTACAACACCGGCATCTTTTGCTGCTTAGGTTGATCAGGACGGATGACCACGGTTTTAATCGACTTGCCCATGGCTTTGCTGGCCACCGCGACGGTATCGACTTTGGCCGCATAGGCACAGCTCAGGCTAATTAAAAAGGATAAAATGGTAAACTGTATTTTCATGGTTTAGTGAATTTATACTGATAAAGATAAGCATCCAATCCAAAAGGACGTTCACTTATCGTCACAAAACTGCTATCCGTGCGGTCAAAGGCTATCGCTTCCCCTTGGGGTTCAACGGAATAGGCAATTTTAAAATAAGGTTTATTTAAGACCGAACGCAGGGGTTCCTGTGCTAAACGCGGCCAATAATACACTTGGGTCAGGTTTTTCATCAATATCCCCGAGCCATCAGCGGCGATATCGGCTGCCGTGATAAAGGTAAAAGGCAATTCCAATACCTTTTGTAAGCGAAAGCTGGCTTTAGCTGCCTGAAAAATAGCCGCAGTATAGAGGGTAGAGCGGAAATCGCGCTTACTGATCAGGTAGAATTGCTGATCCACCGGGTCAACAAAAATAGCTTCCGCATCCCGGGCTTTATCCGGATACTGTAAGCGAATGCTGCGGATGGCGGCCGCAGGAATGGTATCCAGCTTTCGCCGAAGCACAGGCTCTTCAAATACATACAAGCTAATGTCTTTCCGCTTGGCTTGGTTATCGCCAATATCGGCCAATACGATATAATTTTTCCCGTCTTTTTTCACCCAGGCAATATCTTCCACATCCCTTGCCTGCACACCTGCTAACCTAAACTCATGGTTTAACTTCGCCAGGCTATCGATCAAAAAAACACGGGCCTCATCTCCTGAATCATTATGCACCCAATATTTTCCTGGATACCTGCCGGAAGGAATGATACCCGATAGCTCATTCAGCGCCGGATGGCTGGCCTTACCTATGCTCTTGCGTACCGCAGGAAGCAATTCCTGCCCCCATAGCGCTAGCGGATTCAAGCTGCTAAGTAAGAGCAATAGCCCTATCAGCAATTTTTTAGTCAACATATGAACACAATAAAACAAAAAAGACCGACATATCCGTCGGTCTTCAACTATTTATTTCTATTTTTTATTTTCCCGTTAAGGCATGTAAGAAGCCTGCCCGGTTGGTGGAATCTTTTTCTGTTAACTCGAACGATTTCTTATAGGTATCCAATACCCCAAAATATTCCGCGGCATCGCCGGCAGCTTGATTAAAGAAGAATTTAAAATTATAAGAAGTAGATTTGCTGAGTTCAACCTTTTCCTTGTTCGAAGAAAACGTTAATGGCACAATTTCTTTATCGCTCACCGGTCCACCCACATTCAGTTTATACAGCTCGTTTAAGGCATTCAGCAATTTAAAGGTTGCTGGCCCCATGGACGAAAACTTAAAAGAACCTTGCTTAAAGCCCAGGTCTTCATCGGGCGTACCATCTGTAGCTATGCCAGCGTCAATCACTTTCATAACCTCTACTTTCAGTCCTACCGTATCATCCTTATAAAGCGAACGTGCTTCGTAAATGATGGATGAATCGGTTTGAGAAAGCTCTTTGGTAGTAAAATATAATCGGATGGCCGCTGCATTCGGATCATTGGTCAACTGATTTAATTGAACATCGGATGCTGCTGCAGTACCTGTTGAATCGGCACCGGAAGTTCCCGAAGAATTCGACTGATTACAAGCGCCAAATCCTAACAAGGATGAAGCTAATACGACGTACGTGGCTACTTTTTTCATAACAGAATCTTTTATGATTTAACAGTCCAAAATACAAATTGTTTCCTATTTTTCCAGCAAGGCCTCGTACATTATCTCCACCGGATGGTAGGATTTACGCTGCACGCCGTCTTTAATTTGATGCCTACAGGAGGTTCCCGCCGCTGCTATCAGGTATTCTCCACCGGTTTTACGCAAGGTTGGGAACAAGACCAGTTCCCCTACTTTTTGAGAAACCTCAAAATGCTCCTTCTCGTATCCAAACGATCCTGCCATGCCACAACAACCCGAAGGGATCACTTCCACTTCATAGTTGGCCGGTAGGGAAAGCAATTGCTGGGTATAATCCACCAACTTAAAAGCCTTTTGATAACAGTGGCCATGTAGCTTAATCTTCTGGGCCTTATTGCTGAATTGCTCGGCATGAATGCGCCCTGCCGCCATCTCCTGCACCAAGAACTCATCAATCATAAGCGCGTTTTTCGCTAGGTTTTGCGCCTTTTCTTTCAGGGTCGGCTCCACCAAGTCTACATATTCATCGCGGAAGGTGATAATGGCCGACGGCTCAATGCCCAAAAGAGGCGTCTCCGCAGAAATCACATCGCCCAATAGCGCCACATTCTTATTCGCCAGCACCTTCGCTTTTTTCACGAAGCCTTTTGAAAGGTAGGTACGGCCACTTTCCAAATGCTTCGGAATAATAACCTCATAGCCCAAGGCCGTTAATAATTTATATGCGGTGATACCGATTTCCGTATCGTTGTATTCGGTGAACTCATCGCTAAACAGGTAAACTTTTCGTTTCTGTTTGCTAGGCTGTTGTTTTCTTACCCAAGCACTTAAGGTTGTTCCATGCACCTTCGGTAAAGAACGATTGGGCGCAAAACCTACAACCGCTTTTATCAGGCCGGAAGTAATTTGATTCGTGGCAAAGAAATTATAAATTGGCGCCACATAGGAACCTAACTTCTGCGATTGCGTGAAGTTGGCAATTAATTTCGAACGGAAGCTACTGCCATTCGTATCGTAATAATGCTGCAGAAACTCTGCTTTCATTTTGGCAATATCCACACTCGACGGACATTCTGTTTTACAACCCTTACAGCTTAAACATAAATCCATCACCTCTTTCAACTCTTCATGGTCAAAGCGGTTTTGCTTGTTCGAGTTGGTCAAAAACTGACGCAACATATTCGCACGGGCGCGGGTCGTGTCCTTTTCATCGCGGGTGGCCATAAACGATGGGCACATCGTGCCGCCTGTTATTTCCGTTTTGCGGCAATCCCCCGATCCGGAACACTTCTCGGCTAAACGCAGGATGCTTTCATTTTTGCTGAAGTCGAAATAGGTTTGAATATCCTTCCCATCGCGCACTACATCATACCGCAGATGCGTATCCATGGCTGGGGTATCTACAATCTTACGCGCATTGAAAATGCTGTTCGGGTCGAAGATATGTTTTACTTGAAGTAACAATTGGTACACCTTTTCGCCCAATACCTTACCGATAAACTCACCACGTAAGCGACCGTCCCCATGCTCCCCACTTAAGGAACCATTGTATTTTAAAACCAGGTCCGTAGTCTTCTCTAAAATCGAACGAAACTGTCGTCTTCCTTCCGCGGTCTTCAGGTTGATAAAAGGCTCAATATGCAATTCGCCAGCACCCGCATGCGCATAATACGAGGCATGCACCTGCTCTTCGGCTAGCAATTGCTGCACATCGACCACATAATCGGGCAGGTCTTCCGGAGAAACAGCACAGTCTTCAATCAGGTTTACCGGCTGACTATCGCCCGGCAAGTTGCGGATCAAGCCTAAACCAGCCTTGCGCACATCCCACACCAAATTGGTTTGCGCAACGCCTTCAATCAGCGGATAGGCATAACCCAGGTTGGCTGCTTTTAAAGCCTCCGTCAGTTGCGCCGCTTTCACGCGGATCGCTTCTGCTGTATCGGCACGAAATTCCACAATCAGCAAAGCCGTAGGATCGCCCTCAATAAAGAAACGATTGTATTGATAGGTTGGGTGTCCAACCGTAAAGTCTAAAATATACTTATCCACCAATTCGGAAGCTTCCGGATGGTGTTTTAAGGCCAAGGCATTCCCACGCATACACTCTACCATATCATGGAAGTGCACACACAACAGGCCGATTTCCTTGGGCGGCAAGGGCATCAACTTTATCTTCGCTTCGGTGATAATACCGATAGTTCCCTCCGATCCGGCCAATAAACGGCAGAAGTTGAACGCCTGTGAAGTATCACTCAGCATATCTAGCGCATAGCCTGTATTCCGACGGGTGATTTCACTTTTCGGATAGCCTGCTTTTATCGCATCTTGGTTGTCTTTATCCGTCAACAGCTCATTCATCTGCCGATAGATTTCCCCTTCGCGGCTCTGCTGCGAAAGTTTCTGGAAATACTCAACTTCCGATAATTCCCGGAATTCCACCAAATTAGCATCATCCAGCAATACCTTTGCCGCAAGTAAATTCTGACGGGTATCGCCCCACACAATGGAGTGTAAGCCAGAGGAGTTATTACCAATCATACCTCCTACCATGGCACGACTCGCGGTGGAGGTCTCCGGACCGAACATCAAGCCTAAAGGTTTTAAATAGGCATTCAAATCATCCCGGATAACCCCCGGTTGAACGATAGCCCATTGCTCCTCTACGTTTACTTCTAAAATCTGATTAAAGTACCTGGATACATCCACCACAATACCATTACCCACAACCTGTCCGGCTAGGGAAGTCCCGGCAGTACGAGGTATTAACGTGATACGGTGTTTTTTCGCAAAAAGAATCAATTTCTTCAGGTCGGCTTCCGTATGCGGAATACAAACGGCCAAAGGTGTCTCCTGATAGACCGATGCATCGGTAGCATAAGCCAATCGCATAGTCTGATGGGAAACTTGCTTCTCATCAAAGAATAATTCACCTGATAACGAATCAGATAACGCTAATAAAATCGAATGTTCCAACACGATAGATAAGATTGAATAGGCTAAATTACGCAATGTTTAAGAAAAATAGCGAATAAAATAAGCTGAGGGGAGATTTCTTGGATGGCAGTATACGGACAGGTTTCCAATTAAATGGCTGAACTACTGGGGGTTTTATCCTTTTGAGAAGCTTGCGCTTTTTAACGTTTTGATGAGGAAAACATGCAGAGAAGTGCAAGAAGAAGGGTGGAAAGGTATAAGTTTTATCATCATTCTGTCATCATCTTGTCATTAGCTTGTCATCGTGCTGTCATGGTGCTGTCATCGTGAGCGGAGTCGAACGACTGGTACGTCAGTGCAATCAATCATACATAAGTAGCTTACTAGCAATGTATTACAAAAAAAATAAAAAAAAACATCAGCACGAGCACGATAACAGTTATCATTGATAACTAACTACTAAATGTTTACACAAAACACTGTTAAGTAATACGTTATGCTAATACGTTATGCATTGTTGATTGCACTGACGTACCAGTCGTTCGACTCCGCTCACGATGACAGCACCATGACAACGCGCCCCCCCACCTTCCGCTCTCACCCCTTGCTCTCCCCTTTCACTCCCCTTTCTCACCCGTATCAACCCCCTTTGCAAATGCTTCAACAAGGGAAGTGAAAAAGCATAATAACAACCCTACAAAGCAGCAAACCTAAAGAAGAACTATTTCCTTCCCTTCCCTTATTAATCTCAAAAATATTGCTATCTTGTAGGTTCCTTTCTTTCACGCCGTTACATAAAACTGAATAATATTCATTTAACAGCATAATAATTTGAATTTTATTCGGAAAAACCGATATTTGCGCATTATGGCGAAATTAGAATATTCCTTAGATCAGATAGATCTTCAAATATTGCGCATTATGCAAGATAATGCGCGCACCAATAACGCGGATATTGCACGCGAATTGGGGATGGCTCCTTCGGCGATTTTAGAACGGGTGAAGAAATTAGAGCAAAAGAATGTTATTCTGCAATACAATGCCCGCATCAATCCGGCGGCATTAGACCAGAAGATGCTTTCTTTTATCTTTATTAAAACCCAGGATATTATTGGGGTGCAGAAAGTAGGCTTACTGTTGGCCGAGGTACCCGATGTTTTGGAGGTGCACGATATTGCCGGTGAAGATGGTTACTTAATTAAAGTGAGAACCAACGATTCAGCGGGATTGGTTGATTTAATGCGCAATTCTTTAAGTAAAATTGAAGGCATTATCTCTACCCGTACCACCATTGTACTAGAGACCGTAAAAGAAGATAATAAATTAGTCATTCCGTCCAAGGAAGCATAATCACATGGTTAAAGATTCATCAACTCCAAGTGCAGGAACAATCGTTTTTGCGTATGCCGTGGTCTATGTGGTCTGGGGTTCCACTTTCTTTTTTATAGAAAAAGCCTTACATGCCTTTCCGCCCTTTGTTTTAGGATCCATCCGTTTCATAATCGCAGGAACCTTGCTGATGGGCTATTGCTATTTGAAAGGCTATACCCTCTTTATTAAAAAAGCGGTGAAAGACGCTGCTTTTGTCGGCTTCTTATTGCTGTTTGTGGATATGGCGGCCATCATTTGGTCTGAGCAGTATATTTCCAGCGCCATTGTTTCCATCCTTTCCGCCGCTACGGCCATCTGGTTTATTATATTAGACAAACCTAAATGGAAGGAGAATTTCTCCAGTGTTACTACCATCCTGGGCTTAATCCTTGGCTTTATGGGTGTGGTGATGTTGTTTGCCGAGCAGATTTTCGGAAAACAGGCACAGTCGGAAGCCGATGAGAATAAACTGACCGCCATGATCGTCCTCACCCTAGGCACTATTGGCTGGACTGTAGGTTCCCTTTGGTCGAAATACAGCAAGGAAAAATCGAAAAAAGCCCTGCAAGATCCTAATGGACCTGCCGTAGAAAAGGAAGAAGACTTAAACGTAATGGTAAAAACGGCCTGGCAAATGGTGGTAGCCGGTACGGCCTTCACCACTGTTGCGCTCCTGAATGGGGAATACAGCCGTTTCGATCCGGCAGCGGTAGAAGTGGAATACTGGGCAGCCATGGTTTACCTGGCGCTTATGGGCTCAATTCTAGCCTTCAGTTGCTATATTTTCTTATTGCAGGTACGTCCAGCAACGGAAGTCAGCACCTATGCCTACGTCAATCCTATTGTGGCTTTAATACTGGTGCACTTTTTCACCAACCATGAAGTGACTAAGATGCAGATTATAGGCTTAGCGGTGGTTTTGTTTTCGGTATTACTTATGAACTGGAACCTGTATCAAGACAGCAGCCTGCTGCGCAACTACAAGCGTAGGCGTAAAATCAGAAAGCTGCGCCATATGGCTCCCAAATCAAGTATCCCACGGATTATTGAGGTAGCTGAATTTGGAAAGAAGAAACCCAAAAAAGATAATGAAGATAAAACAAAAGGCAGTCTGTAGACCGCCTTTTGTTTTATAAACCAATACTGGTGCCGTGATGAATGACGGCGTTTTTCTTGACGACGATAATCCCGTCGACAACGGAATATTGTTCGAAATCGCCATCCGGCATATGTTTGCCGCCCTTAATGCGGACATCATTGCCTATGCGGCAGTTTTTATCGAGGATGGCATTTTCAATATAACAGCGTTCGCCCACACCTATTGGTGGCGGCTGTTGGCTGCTGGTCATCTCCAACACATCGGTTAACTCTTCATAATAATCAGAACCCATCATATAGGTCATTTTGATAACCGTACCGGCGCCAATTCTGGAGCGTATACCAATCACCGAGCGGTGTACTTTATCAGCCAGGATAATACATCCATCGGCTAAAATAGCATGATTCAAGGTGGTACCGGATACTTTCGATGGCGGCAGCATGCGCGCCCGGGTATACACCGTTTCTCCAAAAAGGTTAAAGGCAGGTATATCATCGGTTAAACCGATATTCGCTTCAAAGAAAGAGGCAATCGTACCGATATCGGTCCAATAATCATCAAATTGATAGCTTAATACATTCACATTGCCGATGGCATCGGGAATAATCTCCTTGCCAAAGTCCATGCCTTCATTTTCGGCCAGCAATTTCTTCATGATCCCTTTGGAAAACACATAAATCCCCATGGAGGCCAAGTAATTTCGGCCTTGCTTTTCCAGCTCTTCGGGCACCTCGGAAGTCCACTCGGGCAGTAAATCCTTTTTAGGCTTCTCGATGAAGGAAACAACCTCCCCTTTTTCGTTGGATTTTAGGATACCGAATCCTGTTGCTTCCTTGGCCGTTACTGGTATGGTGGCAATGGTAATATCGCCGCCGCCTTTCACATGGAAGTCCACCAGATCCGAGTAGTCCATTTGATAGAGCTGATCGCCAGATAAAATCAGCACATAATCATAATCTACATTGACGAGGTTTTTCTGGGTTCTACGCACCGCATCGGCGGTTCCTTCAAACCATCGATCGCCTTCACTGGTTTGCTCTGCGGCCAAAATATCAACAAATCCTTTGCTGAACACAGAAAAGTTATAGGAGTTTTTAATGTGCTTGTTTAATGACGCAGAGTTAAATTGGGTCAGGACAAAAATCTTGTTGTAGCCGGAATTCAAACAGTTGGAAATGGGAATATCCACCAATCTGTATTTCCCGGCAATCGGAACGGCAGGTTTCGACCGTTGATCGGTTAAGGGGTACAAGCGGGTGCCACGGCCTCCCCCTAGTACAATAGAAACTACTTTATGCGCCATATCATCTAACTAATTGGTTATATAAATCGATGTATTTCTGGGCTGATTTATGCCATGAAAAATCAAGCTCCATTGCTTTATCGCGAATGTGATCTAATTGTTGTGGGTTATCGATATAGGCTAAGGCGCGTTGCACCGTTGCGGCGGCCTCCTGGGCATCCACATCGGCAAAGACAAAGCCATAGCCGTCGGCAGTAACATCAATAACGGTATCTTTTAAGCCGCCGATGCCCCGAACGACGGGAATAGTGCCATACTTTAGGGCATACAGCTGGTTCAGGCCGCAAGGCTCTACCCGCGATGGCATAATCAGTAAGTCCGAAGCGGCATATACCTGATGCGCCAGGCCTTCATTATACCCGAAATAAGCGGCGAGTCGGCCTTTGAAACGTGGCAGCAGGGCTGCAATTTGTTGCTGAATGCCTGCATCGCCGGAGCCAAGTATAAATACCTGCACCGCTTGCTCGCCTTGCAGCAGCTTTTCAATCAGCTGATCGAGGATGTCGGCACCTTTCTCGGTAGCAAAACGACCAATAAAACTCAATAAGGGCAAACTTGGATCCAGCTCATACTGAGCGCATAACATCTTTTTGTTGGCCAGTTTCCCTGTATCTACGTTTGCAAGGCCGTAATTTTCGATAATCAGGCTATCCTTCTCCGGATCCCAATAGGCGCTATCAATGCCATTGACAATCCCATGGGCTTTGGCCCGCTCGTCGGAAAACAAAGCCTGCAAGCCGTTTGCCTCCGCATAGAGTTCGGATAGATAACCCTCGGATACCGTGGTATAGGCTTCGCAACATTTAATGGCCGTCGCTAATGGATTAATTAATCCATCCCAATCCATCAGCCCCCATCTCCAGGTATCAAAGGCAGGCAACAAGATGCCCTTGTTCCAATTCATCCAGCCTTGGTATTGGCCATTATGCACGGTAAAAACGGTGCGAATCTCCGCCAAGCGCTTATAATCATTGCTATATTTTGTTAAAAACGGAATCAGCCCGACATGATGGTCATGGCAGTGCAGGATATCCGGTAGTTGTTCTAAACTGTTTAAATAATGCAGTACGGCATGCTGAAAAGCGATCCACTGATCGGCTTCATCAGGATAGCAGTACACTTCTTCCCGATCTAAAAGACCTGGAATCTTCAAGAGGTATAAGGGGAAACCCAGTTTATCGTCTTTTTCCTTTAAGAGTTCATAGGACAACAAGGCAGACCCCTGATAGAACTGCCCCTGAGCCACACGTTCAAAGGAATTTTCCTGCACAAACTTCCTATTGAAATAGGGCATGATGACGGCGGCATCTACCCCCAGCTCTCGCTGATACTTGGGTAAGGCGCCGACAACATCGGCAAGCCCGCCGACCTTGGCAATAGGGAAACACTCGACACTAAGATGAATTACTTGCATAGCTTATCTGGTACGTTTTAAAATCAATCCCCCTAACGGAGGGATATCTAAAAGAATGGACTGTTTTTGGTTCATCCAATAGGTAGATTCGGCTTGAACTTTCTTCTTCACGGCAATCCCACTTCCCTGGTATTTCTGCTCATCCGAATTTAGCAATAATTCCCAAGATCCGGCGTGTGGCGCGCCAATTCTAAAATTACGACGGACCACAGGGGTTAAATTCAAGATGATAAGCAGGTCGTTATCTTCATCATGGCCCTTGCGGGAATAAACAAAGACGCTATTGGCCCGGTCGCCCATTTCAATCCAGTTCAATCCTTCCGGGCTAAAGGCCTTTTCGTACAAGGCCGGATAGCCTTTATAGACCGCATTTAGATCGGAAATAAACTTTTTGAGGCCGGCATGGGGTTTAAATTTCAAGAGGTGCCAATCTAAGGACTGGTTGACATTCCATTCGGAGGTTTGTCCGAATTCACCGCCCATAAACAATAACTTAGCACCACTAAAAGTAAACATATAGAGATACAGGGCGCGCAGGTTGGCAAATTTCTGCCACTCATCGCCCGGCATTTTATAAATCAACGATTGCTTGCCATAGACCACCTCATCGTGCGACAAGGGCAGCATGAAGTTTTCTGTAAAGGCATATACCCCGGCAAAGGTCATCTTATCGTGATGATAGGATCGGTTGATGGGATCTTCCTGAAAATAGGCTAAGGTGTCGTGCATCCAGCCCATCATCCATTTCATACCGAAGCCCAAGCCATTATCGAAGGTAGCACGGCTGACACCCGACCAGGAGGTTGACTCCTCGGCGATGGTTTGCCGATGTGGGAAGTACTTGTAAATAGCCTCATTCATCTCTTTCAGGAAGCTGACAGCCTCCAGGTTCTCGTTTCCACCAAACTCATTGGGAATCCACTCCCCTGCTTTGCGCGAATAATCAAGGTACAACATCGAAGCAACCGCATCCACCCGTAAGCCATCGATATGATAGCGCTCTAGCCAGAAGAAGGCATTGCTGATGAGGAAGGACTTGACCTCGTTGCGGCCATAATTGAAAATATAGGACTGCCAATCGGGGTGAAAACCTTTCCGCGGATCCTCATGCTCGTAGAGATGCGTACCGTCGAAGCGATGTAAGCCATGCGCATCTCCGGGGAAATGCGAAGGCACCCAGTCTAGGATAACCCCAATATTGCTCTGATGCAAGGCATCAATGAGTCCCATCAGTTCCTGTGGACTGCCATAGCGCGAGCTGGCGGCAAAATAGCCGGTAATCTGATAGCCCCAAGACGGGTAATAGGGATGCTCCATCACCGGCATAAACTCCACGTGTGTAAAGCCGGTTTCCTGAATATAGGGAATCAAGCGTTCGGCAATTTCCGTATAGCTTAGGAGGCGATCAGGTTGTTTGGGATCGCGCATCCACGAGCCTAAATGCATTTCATAGACCGAATATGGCCGGTCTAGGGCATTATGCTCGCGACGGTTGAACTGCCATTCCGAGTCGGTCCACTCGTAATAGGTGGTTGCCACCACCGAAGCTGTACTCGGTGGAATCTCGGCATGTAAGGCAAAAGGATCGGCCTTTTCAAGGCGTTCTCCCTGATTGGTGTGGATATGGTATTTATAGACCTCCCCGTTTTTGAGTTTGGGAATAAAGCCTTCCCAAATGCCACTGCTATCCCAGCGTACATGCAGCTGATGGGCATGAGGATTCCAGCCATTGAAGTTCCCGATAACTGAAACCTGTTGGGCATTAGGCGCCCAGACCGCAAAGTATACACCTTGCACGCCATGTACGCGTATCTCCTGGGATCCAAACTTTTCGTAGAGTTTATAATGCCGTCCAGCTCGAAATAATTGCACATCAAAATCCGAGAGTAGGCTATGAACCTGCACCGCTTCGCTCATGTTGGTTATTTGTTTTTTTATGTTTATTGCAAGGTTATCTTTTTGAAATCACGATCTATCTGTACGTAGCTAGCTCCTTCTTCATCTTGTTGCAGGTTTACTTTGATGCCATCTACGGTAATTTGTTTCGGGGTAAAGGGCAATCCGATAAAGTATAACTGAAAACTGCTGTAGTTAGGTGTGTAAAGTCCGTATTCTGCCTGGCGAATGCTTACACTTTGCTTACTGCCTTCGGCAATAAAATGCTTGTCCATGTAAACATCTTGCTCATAGGCAAAGGTGTCGCCATGGTCGGAATAAATGTAAGATTCTACACTGGATTCTGCATAATAGTAATTGATGCGCAGGGATTCAATTTTGAACTCGCCGGTATATTGCATCACCGGGAATTCCGGAATTATAGCACCCGCGCGCACGAAAAATGGCATTTCATCCAATGGGGTATCAATTTGATGCTCCTGGCCGCCCACAAAATACTGGTTGCTGAAATAATAATACCAAGCGCCCGCAGGCAAGTACACAATTTTGTTCAGCTGCCCCGGATGTAACACCGGCGACACCAATAAATGGTCGCCAAAACAGAATTCCTCCTCCCGCTGTAGGTTCTTCGCCAAATGCTGCTCCAGCATGGCTATAGGTCTTAATATAGGATCGCCATAGCGATGCTGCTGCCAGAAGGCGGTATAGATATACGGTAATAGTTTATAGCGTAATTCGATGAACTTCTTACAGATGACTTCCCACTCTGTGCCAAAGCTCCAAGGCTCCCGGTCGCGGGTATCGCCGGCCGAGTGCACTCGCATAAATGGGGAGAACACACCAAACTGCATCCAGCGGGTGTATAACTCCCCATCCGGTTCTCCGGTAAATCCTCCAATATCGGTGCCACAGAAAGACATCCCCGATACCGATAAGCGCTGCAGTTGCAGCGTGCCGATTCTTAGGTGCTCCCAAGTAGCGATATTATCGCCGGTCCAGACCGAAGAGTAGCGTTGGGTGCCGGAATAAGCAGCCCGGGTAATGGTAAAAGGTCGCTTATTGCGGTATAATTTCTTTAATCCCTCGTAGGTGGCCCGAACCATCTGCATGCCGTAGATGTTATGCGCCTTGCGATGCGAGCCACGATGCCCTTCGAACTGATGTCGAACATCATCGGGGAAAGTGCCCCGACCGAATACGGCAGGCTCGTTCATATCGTTCCAGAAACCAGCTACGCCATCTTCTACCAAGCCTTTATACAGGGTTCCCCACCATGTGCGTACTTCCGGATTGGTAAAGTCGGGGAACTGACAGCGGCCCGGCCATACAAAGCCTTCCATAAAATAATCATCGCCACGACGACAGAAGTAGTTATTCTCCTGCCCTTGCTTGAATACCCAATACTGATCATCGACCTTGATGCCCGGGTCTATCATCACTACGGTTTTGAAGCCGTCGGCTGCTAAATCGGCAATCATCTTCTTGGGATCCGGAAAATAGCGTTTATTCCAGGTGAAGCAACGGTAGCCATCCATATAATCGATATCAAGGTAGATGGCGTCGCAAGGGATCTCACGCTTCCGGAATTCATTGGCTGTATCCCGAACTTTCGCTTCGGGATAATAGCTCCATCGGCATTGATGATAGCCTATTCCCCATAGTGGCGGCATGTAATGTGTACCGGTGATGCTGTGATAGCGCTTCACTACATCGAGCATCTGCGGTCCATGGATATAGTAATATTGCAGTTCGCCACCCTCCGACCAAAAGCTTGTTTGGTCATGATGCTCGGCAGCAAAGTCAAAAAAGGTCTTAAACGTATTATCAAAGAAGATCCCGTAGGCATCGCCATCCGTTACGCCAATATAGAAAGGAATGGTTTTGTAGAGTGGATCTTGGTTGAAAGCGTAGGAATAGGTATCTGAGTTCCAGTTGCGAACGCGCCGACCGCGCAGGTTCAAGTTACTGGCCTTATCGCCTAAGCCAAAGAAGGTCTCATCGGCTTGGGCTTGCTTGGTACAGTAAACATAATACCCGCCATAGTCCACATTCTCCTCCCAGTGCATGGGCGCAAAGTCAGCATTCAATATCTTATTGTCGGTATCTCCAAAAGACACATAGAAGTTGTCCTTTTGGATATAACAGGTTACCGCATTGGTTTTCACTAAATAATGCGTTTCGGTCTCTGCCAGTTGATAATTGATATACTGATCGGCCTTGTAATTGATGGCGTAGGAGAAGTCGGCGAGGAAGACACCTTCCGGCGCGAGGCGCACGCGGATTATCTCTTCGGAGAATACTTTGATCTCTACCTTGGCACGTCCATCGGTAAAATAAAAGACATTTCGATCTTGTGTGTAGCCTTTAACAGTAGTTAGGTATTGTTTTTCTATTCTTGGTAAATCCAACACGGGGTTATTCACATGTTGCACGCCTTCTTCTATAGTCTCTGGTATTGGGATGATTTCATTGGCAAAATCTTCTTTCTTTGTGGTATCAGCCATTTTTTAGTATTGTATTAGGAAATCTTAACAGTTTTTGCTCTTTTAAATTACAATATATTTTAGAAAATCCTATGCTAACTCATGAAAAGTTTTCATAAAGAAATAAAAAAGTACCACATCATCTACATGCTGTTAAAGCCCCGATTACCTGCTTGCTAATGGTAAACATTTGACATATTAAATACATAATATTTCGTAACTTTGTAAGCCTTATTAAAATCTAGCCCCAGTAAGGCTAGAGGGCATTAATACTGTCATTATAAAAAATGAAATTATCACAATTCAATTTTAATTTACCGGAATCTTTACTTGCATCAGAACCATCCGAACAACGGGATGAATCGCGTTTAATGGTTTTACACCGTGACAGCGGAAAAATTGAGCATAAAATCTTCAAGGATGTGTTAGATTATTTCGACGATAAAGACGTCATGATCTTAAACAACACAAAGGTTTTCCCTGCTCGTATGTATGGCAATAAAGAAAAAACCGGAGCTACAATTGAAGTATTCCTTCTGCGCGAGCTGAACAAAGAATTGCGCTTATGGGATGTATTGGTTGATCCAGCACGTAAAATTCGTGTAGGAAACAAGCTTTACTTTGGCGATGATGACTTATTGGTAGCTGAGGTTGTCGATAATACGACTTCAAGAGGACGTACCATCCGTTTCTTATTTGACGGCACGGACGAGGAATTCCGTAAGAATATCGAAATCTTAGGGGAAACTCCACTTCCCAAATACATTAAACGTAAAGCAACTCCGGAAGATAAATTCCGTTATCAAACCATCTACGCGAAAAACGAAGGTGCTGTTGCGGCGCCTACCGCTGGTTTGCACTTTTCTCGCGAATTGATGAAACGCCTAGAGCTAAAAGGTGTTGAGTTTGCTGAAGTAACCTTGCACGTTGGCCTCGGAACTTTCCGTACCGTAGAGGTGGAAGACTTAACCAAGCATAAAATGGACTCTGAGCAGTTTATCATCTCACAAGAAGCTGCCAATACCGTAAATAAAGGAATCGACACCAAACGTCGTATCTGTGCGGTGGGTACCACTTCCATGCGTGCGATCGAGTCCTCAGTATCGGCAGACCACCACTTGAAAGCTGCGAACGACTGGACCAGCAAATTTATTTACCCGCCATACGATTTCAGTATCGCGAACTCCATGATTACGAACTTCCACACGCCGCAGTCTACCCTATTGGTGATGATTGCTGCCTTTGCAGGATATGAAAACGTGATGAACGCGTATGAAGTAGCCGTAAAAGAGAAATACCGCTTCTACAGCTATGGCGATGCGATGTTAATCATCTAAAAAACAAGAAGGGAGGCTAAAAAGTCTCCCTTCTTGTTTTTTAGTCTTTATCTTTGCCCTTATGAACCAAAATTTTGTCATTATCGTAGCTGCTGGAACAGGTTCCAGAATGAACAGCACTTTACCCAAGCAGTTTATGGAATTAGTGGGTATGCCCGTGTTGATGCATACCATTCGCCAATTTGCGGAGGCCAGCATTCATCCTGAAATTCTGGTTGTGCTTTCGGAGAGCATGCTTGATTATTGGCAAAATTTAGTGCAAGAACAGGGATTCTCCTATCCCCATGCGGTTTGTAGTGGAGGCGACACACGCTTTCAGAGTGTGAAAGCGGGTATTAGCTATTTGCAGGAAAACTACACGATTCAGGACGACGCGAAGATTGCTATTCATGATGCGGCTCGGCCCATCATTAGCGATAGCTTAATTAATAGCTTATTTGAAACCTGTAATAGCCAACATCCAGCGGTTATTCCCGCGATGCAAAGCAGTAGTTCAGTACGATTAGGAGATGCTTCCAATAACGAAGCGATAGATCGGAATCAGGTATGGTTGGTACAGACGCCGCAGATCTTCCTAGCGGGATTGCTAAGCCAGGCTTACAAGCAAGCGGAAGATCCCTTGTTTACCGACGACGCATCAGTGGTTGAAAAAATGAGCAATAGCATTTTTATCCATCCCGGCGACCCTAAGAATATCAAGATCACCTTTAACGAAGACATTGCTATTGCTCAATATTACCTAACGAGTTCTATTCAGAACCGTTAAGCGTTTCCTCGTATAATTCTTAATAGGATCACAATGATGGCAATCACCAATAAGATGTGAATAATACCACCAGTGGCATAACCTCCGAAGAAGCTTATGGCCCAAATGATGACTAGAATTACAGCGATTAAATACAAAATATTTCCCATAGTAGTAAAGTTTTGATGTTTACATTATAATTATTAAACATGTTTTCACAGAGATTAACAACACAATAGGGAAATGGTTTGATTTTTTGTTGCAGAAAAATTACTTTTTTTATTGCCATTCAGGAAGTGGCTGTAATAAGTACCACAAGAAAAGGGTGCTACACGCTCAATTGAAGGCCATCATAGGCCACAAAAACCCCAGCAGGAAGCTCTTGTTGAATATCGGCATGTTGGCCAAAACGATGGCTGATATGGGTTAAAAAGGTTTGATCGGGCCCGATGCGTTGGGCAACTTCCAAGGCTTCTTCCAGGGTCAGGTGCGAAATATGAGGTTCTTTCTGCAGGGCATTCAGCACCAATACTTTTACACCACCTAATTGTGCATAAGATTCCTCGGCAATGGTTTTCGCATCTGTGATATAAGCAAAGTCGCCAATGCGAAAGCCCAGCACGGGCATCTTGAAGTGCATCACCTCAATGGGAAGAATAGACTCGCCATAAAGCTCAAAAGCCTCGCCTGCATGAATTTCCTCCAACTCCAATTGCGGAACCCCCGGATACTTATAATCGCTGAAGGCATAATAGAATTCCTTCCGCAAGGCGTCGTGAGTTGCCTTATTGGAATAAATAGGAATCGACTGTTGCTGTTGGTAGTTATAGGCGCGCACATCATCCAGTCCTGCAATATGATCCTTATGGGAGTGCGTCATTAACACAGCATCCAGACGGTCTACTTTTTGACGCAGCATTTGATAGCGAAAGTCAGGACCAGTATCCACCACCACGGTATAGCCGTTATATTCCAATAGAATGGAAGACCGCAGCCTATTGTCCTTGGGATCTGTCGACTGACAAACCTGACAATGGCATGCAATAACAGGAACCCCCTGAGATGTACCGGTACCTAAAAATGTTACTCTCAAATCGTTTCTTTCGTCTTTTTAATATTTGCGTAGAAGGGCTGTAGCTTTTCGTTAATCAGCGATTCATCCACTTCCAAGGTTTGCAAGATTTGCAACAGCGATTGCACTTTCATGTCTACACTGGAGAATTTATTCACTACCACTACTTTGGAAGTCTGCAAAATGCAGGCTCCTGTACGGAATGAACCTTTTTCATAGCGTAATTTGAATCCTAAATCGCTGAATAAAAGTTCTAATTTATCTAAACTACTTTGTGTAAGTGCTATCATATGTAAATCCAGACAATATACCAAAGGCAGGTTAAACTGTCAATTTTTTATTGTTTTTATTCGATAAGATGAGGGTAGCATACTGGCTAAGGAAACCAGATCCGTAGGCTATCAATTGGGTATAAGCGGCAATAACCGCCAGGATAGCTACGCCTAAGTTCTTGCAAACAAATAAAGCATGCAAGAACAGTAAAAAGGTATAAAGCCCCAAAAATGCATTCCCCAACCAGCCTAAGGCATTAAACAGTTGGATTTCATTCATGGTTAAGAGATTAATAACATTAATCATTAACAGGGCGACTAAACCGATTACAAACACGGCCGGCAAAGCATGCACCGGTTTTAACTCGGAAGGATACATCTTGTAGATATCGATCCGTCCTTTTCCGAACTGATAAGTCTGCTGGTAAAATTGGCTAAAGTTAGCCCGACGTTTATGGTATACAAAAGCTTCGGGAATTAACCCGACCTTAAAGCCTGCATTAATCATCCGGATACTGAATTCAATATCCTCCGATCGACGGGATAATTTAAAGCCTCGAGTTTTTTCCCAAACCTGACGAGAGATTCCCAGGTTAAAGCTCCGTGGGTGAAACTGCCCCACGTGTTTCTTATTACCGCGGATACCCCCCGTGGTAAAAGGACTGGTCATGGAGTATGAAATGGCCTTTTGTACGGCTGTAAAGGAGGCATGTGCCGCATCTGGCCCACCAAAGGCGTCCCAGCCATCACGCTGCAATCCTTTTAGCACATGATCTAGGTAATCTGCAGGCACGAGGATATCCGAGTCAAAAACGATAAAGTAATCGCCCTTGGCACGTTCGAATCCGTAGTTCCGGGCAAAGCCCTGCCCCTCGTTCTCTTTGTAGTAATAATGAACATCCAACTGCCCTTTAAACCGTGCGACAATATCCTCTGCCGGTTTTGAAGAACCATCTTCAACAATGATAACTTCAAAATTGCTATAGCGCTGTTGGGTTAAGGAAACTAAAAGCTCCTTAATTTCCACCGGACGATTGTAAAGAGGAATAATAATCGAAAAGAACATGCTAAATGACTTGGTCGATGTGGTATTTATTTCTATCCGATCCGTTTCGTGCCACCAACTCGGCAATAAAGCCGGTCAGGAACAATTGTGTTCCTAAAATAATGGCCACTAACGAGAGGTAGAACAAGGGTTGATCGGTTACATTTCTATAGGCAGAACCCTGCGCAATGCTGATTAGCTTTTCGATAATCAGCCAAGCGGTAATAAAGAATCCTAAGAGGAAGCTTAATACGCCAAGGGGTCCGAAGAAGTGCATAGGCCGTTTGGCAAATTTCCCCACAAAGAAAATGGACATCAAATCCAAAAAGCCTTTCACAAAGCGTCCGGGACCGAACTTGGTCGTTCCATATTTACGTGGGTAATGCTGCACTACTTGCTCTTGAATTTTCCCGAAACCGGCCCATTTGGCCAATACCGGAATATAACGGTGCATTTCGCCGTATACTTCAATACTTTTCACCACATCTTTGCGATAAGCTTTGAGGCCACAGTTGAAGTCGTGCAGGTTATCAATCCCTGACATGCTACGGGTTACCGAATTAAATAACTTCGTTGGGATAGTTTTGGTTAATGGATCATAGCGTTTCTTCTTCCAACCCGATACCAGGTCAGCACCCTGATTCTTAATGCGGTCGTAAAGCTCTGGAATCTCATCGGGGCTATCCTGCAAATCGGCATCCATGGTAATCACCACGTCGCCTTCGGCAGCAGCAAATCCGACATTCAGAGCCGCCGATTTTCCATAGTTTCTACGGAAACGGATGCCTGTTACCTGTTCATGGGTAGCTTTCAAGGTTTTCACCACCTGCCATGAATTATCCTTACTTCCATCATCCACCAGGATAACTTCGTAAGAAAAATTATGCGCATCCATAACACGCTTAATCCAAGCGACCAATTCAGGAAGAGATTCTTCCTCGTTGTAAAGAGGTATAACGACTGATATATCCATAAATATAAAAAGCAAAGGTATCATTTTCCAATGATACCTTTAGCATATAAACGGTTGGGTTTATTTAAGAATTTTCATTTTGCCAAGGATGAGCATCATCCGATGGCGCCGGATTGTTGAAAATAGGCTTCTCTTTTTTGAAGATTGCTGCTAAAATCAAGGACAGCACAAAGTATAACAATAAAGACACCATCAAACCTTTCAAGATTTGACCGATTGACAGCGATCCTAAGGCACTTTTCTGTTGTTCCAACATTTCTACTGTGGTATCGATCTGATCATCAGGAGCACCTGTAGACTCCAAGGTCTCGATGGTTAAGTTGATGGTATTATCAATGGCTTCCTCCTGTAAAGTCGGATTGGCAACATTGAATAAAGCAATACCGATTGTACCGATAGCCGCTGTAATAGCCAACATAATAAAGATCGTTTTCAAGGCCGAAGGGAAATCCCAATAACCTCCATTGATTTTTCTTAAGTTGATCACCATAAACACAGCGATAATTAAGAAGACAACGTAGTTGATGAACACCGATGCAATCGATGAGGTAATCAAGGAAGTTGCCGATTTAGAAATATAGAGGGAAACGATGGAAAGCACGAAGGAGATAACCCCAAGGATTACCCCATACATAATGGCTTTCTTTTTAACTTGTGCAGCGTTGTCTGTCAATTGATCCATAGGTTAGTTGTTAAAGTTAATGATTAGTTGTAGCAATGCGCCGTCTAAAGAGGCATTCGCGGCATTCTTTTGGAAATCCTGAAGCTGCTCGGCAGTCGGGTTAGGCTCGTTGAAAAAGCTTACCAACGGATAAAATAGCTCGTACAGTTCTTCGTCCTCACCTACTGATTTGGCCACCTTTGCAATCTCAGCGTAGTCGCTTTCAATCAGAATCTGGTTGGCAATCAGTTTTTCATAAATGCGGTATTCGTCCTGAAACTCATCTTCTTCTACCAGTAAGAATTCCTTCAAGAAATCTTCCATGCTAGGTTCAATATCGTCATCAGCACATTCACGCAGGTATAGCAACATGTTCAACAGCTCCGATCCGCGGTCTAAGGTTTCCTCTTCAATGGCTTCCCATTCTTCAGAATCTAGGTAATCTTCTTCCAATTTCTCTACATCGGCGGCAAAGAAATTAATCATCAATAAGTCGAAGGTATACTCACGTAGTTCTTCAAATTGCTGATGATCGTCGAAAACAGCATCCATATCGGCCACCTTATCCATAAAAGGCTTCTCGGCTTCAAAGCAGCTGATCAGGGCATTCGAAAGGGCATCTGCTTCTATATTTTCACTGGCGGCATAGCTGTTTACACTGGCTAAAAGCGCCTTTTTTACTTTCTTATCCATATTAATCGTTGATTACAGTTTGATTGTTATTGAACACCGCAAGCACTTTACCGGTCAGTTCCTGACCAAACAAAGGACTGTTAGCGGCTTTAGATTTATTGGTCTTCGCATCAAATATCCACTTTTTATCGGTGCTGAACAAGACTAAATTGGCATCTGCCCCTTCTTCTAGGCTCGGCACAGGTAAAGAAAGTACTTTTCTAGGGCCTACTGAAAGCTTTTCTACAATAGCTTCGGGGCTTAATCCAGCTTTTATCAGCAGTGGTAAAACGGTTTGCGAAGCAATAATCCCGTCGTAGGCAATCTGAAATTCCACATTCTTAAATTCAATTTCATGTGGTGTATGCTGGGAAACGATGGCATCAATGGTGCCGTCTTTCAATCCCTTTAACAGGGCTTTAATATCTTTTTTAGTACGCAAAGGTGGGTTTACTTTGTAATTGCTATCAAAACCCTTCACCTCCTCATCGGTAAAGACCAGGTTATGAGCAGCTACATCACAGCTAACCTTCAGGCCTTTGGCCTTTGCTTTTTTAATCAGGTCTACCGACTCTTCGGTAGAAATGGTGCTGAAGTGGATGGCCGCTTCATTGTATTCGGCCAGAAATAAATCGCGCGATACCATAATAGATTCGGCGAGATTTGGATTCCCTTTCATGCCGAGGTAGGTACTCACCTCCCCTTCGTTCATTTTATTTCCCCCGGCGATGGAGTCATCCTCCGGATGCGACATAATCAATCCTTGAAAACCTTTGGCATACAAGAGTGCGCGCCCCATAAGGCCTGCCTGTTGCACGGCGTGGTTACCATCAGAGAAAGCCACGGCACCGGTTTGCTTCATATCAAACAACTCCGCCAGCTCCTTCCCTTCTCTTTTTCGGGAAATGGTACCGATGGGATATACATCCACCAGGTTACCTTTTGCTGTATTCACAATCAGGGCTACTTCCGAGCGGGAATGAATGGGTGGATTGGTATTCGGCTGTACGGCTACAGCGGTAAAACCACCTGCTGCTGCAGCGGCCGACCCGGTAGCAATATCTTCTTTTGTTTCATACCCTGGTTCGCCGAAGTTCACATTCAAATCAAAAAAGCCCAAGGCTAAGAAACTGCCTTTTGCATCGATTTGCCGTAGGTTCTTATCGTCGGATTTAATCTGCTTGGCCAGTTTCTCAATCTTTCCGTTTTTGAGGAGCACATCAACGGTGCTCATGTGCAATGGATGAGCTGCTGAAACTAGGGTTGCAGAAGTAATTAATATTGTAGCCATGAAATATGTTGATAATCTAAAAGTTGCGATGCTAATCCCTGATGTTGGGGAATGAAATCAGCGACCCTACAGACAGATCTTTTCGAATGAGCATTTTCAAAAACCTTCTGCATACAGAAAACTGTGTTTAGCGAAGACGGGTACAGCTGTTTCATTAAAAAACAAAAGTACAAAATCATTCTAATAGATGTTATAAAAAAAGGAAATATCCTATTCGCCCCAGCGGAAGGTTTGTTGCTCGAAGCCTGCCATATCCAATACCCGATCGATAACCGTGGCGGCCAATTCTTCAAAGCTCTGCGGCAAGCTGTAAAACGAAGGTGATGCTGGGCATACAATAGCCCCTGCTTGAGTTGCCAGCTGCATATTCTGAATATGAATTAAACTTAAGGGGGTTTCGCGGGTCACTAAAATCAGCTTGCGCCGCTCTTTCAGGATGACGTCGGCTGCCCGCGTGGTTAGGTCGGAAGAGACCCCTTGTGCAATGCGCGCCAGGGTACCCATGGAACAAGGCACCACAATCATGGTATCAAACTTGGCCGAACCGGAGGCAAAGGGCGCCATGAAGTCATTCTTCTGATAGAACTTAAAATCGTAATCGGCAAAAGATTGGTTATTGAGTTCGAATTGCCACACATCTTTGGCATTATCCGACATCACAATGCCCACTTCCTCAATCTGATCTTGAAGCAATTGCAATTTATCCAATAATACTTTGGCATAGACTGAACCCGATGCACCCGTAATGGCCACGACGATTTTTTTCTTTCTTAGCATAACACAAAGCTAGGAAAAATGTCCTTAGTTCTCATAAAACAGGTAATTCTCTTTGGTGAGGATATCGATGGGCATAGGCTTATAGCCTTCGAAGCTTTCCCGTTTCAGGAAATAACGATACAGGTAGTTGAGGGCGAAGTAGCCTTGCTTATCGGGACGTTGACAGATCAGAAAGTCCACCACGCCGGAAGCCAGGTAATCGACATTGGAACCCAGGAAGTCGAAACCGATAATCTTTGGTTTCTTCATGCGCGGATGCTCGGTATAAAAACGTCCTAAAACGGCCACCCTAGAGTTGGTAAAGAAAATTAAATCGGGGTTATAGCGCTTAATGCTCGCTTTTAGCTCCAGCTCAATCTGTTCGTATTCGTTATAGGGAATATCGACGATATCGATTTTAATGGTCGGATCCACCTGCCCTAAATACTCTTGGAATCCTTCAATCTTGGTTTCCAGGTAGCGGTAGTTCTCCAAACCCTTGGCCACATTCAGCACCAGAATCTTCGCATGAGGCTGCACCAGGTAGGAAGTTAGGTTACCCGCCAGGCGGCCCGTGCTGTATAAATCGGGGCCAATATAGCCAAGTGTAGATTTGCTCGGGATATCGGAGTTGATATACACCGTTTGCATTTTACGCTTATGGCAATCGCTGACAAACTCCTGCGTTTCTTTCTCAAAGATGGGCGCAATAACCACGGCAGAGAAATTTTGCTTCAGCACTTCGGCAGCGGCTTTTTTGAAAGTCGCTCGTTTTTCCTGATCGTACAGAAAAATATGGGTATGGATACCGAAGGGCTCCAATTCTTCCTTCCCTTTATTTATACCATCCAGGCACAATTGCCAATAGCCGGTCTGGAAGGAGGTTTTCGGAATGAGCACAGCTACATTCAGGTTGTTTTTTACCGATAAGGAGCGCGCAAAAAGGTTGGGCTGGTAATTATTTTCCTTAATAATGGCCAATACCTTCTCCCGTGTACTATCGGATACATCCTTCCGATTGTTCAACACCCGATCTACCGTTGCGATCGATACGCCGGCCAGTTTGGCAATATCTTTTATTCCAAAATGTTTTTTCCCTTGCTCCTCAGCCATATAAGTTTAGACAGATTTAAAACCAAATATAAATAAAAAGGATGTAATCCCTATCGATTTACATCTCTAGCATCCCCAAAGCAAAGTCTCACGAAAATTCTCAGCCTTTTCTGGATAAAACACCCAAAAAACGATGTTTAAACTCATGTTACATTCTTATTAGTTAATTTTGGTAACGAGTTTTTGACAGTTAAAAACACTCGCTAAAAGCTTTACAACAGCTAATTAACTTTTGGTAACTAGGGCAATTTCCCAAACATCTTTTCCCTAAAATCGATACTAAATTATCAGAAATCATCACAATAAAACGCTATTAATGACACCCTTATATTGTTTTTCAATAAATTGCTAAAAATAAAAAAGGGTCGAATAAGAAATATTCGACCCTACATCTACCTATGAAAAACATGCCCTTGGGGAGGGCATTACAAAAGTATAAAAAACATGAAAATATATATAGACAAGATTAATAAAAATAGTATTTTGTAGCTGATTATCAGTAGCGTCCTAAACGAGGGAAAAAATGGCGGTGGATTTATACAGCAGGGAATGCTATATTTAATTCGCCAAAATTGATCCATCGCCATGGTAAATATAAACGTATTCTCTCAGATTTTGCGACTC